>NZ_CP045119.1:2919181-4378772 GCF_011492945.1 Rubrobacter tropicus | reverse complement strand
GGGCTACTTTACCCAGGCGCTGACTATGGCCTCTACTACGTCCTCGCCGAGTGGTGAGATGAGACGCTTGCCGGACTCGTGCGCCTGGACCAGCCCGTGCTCCTCGAGCACCGAAAGGTCCCGGTACGCGGTGCTGACAGAGATCTCCAGCCTGTCCGCCACCGTCGATGGCCCGACCTCGCCGCACTCCAATACCGTGATGAGCACTTTCTGCTGCCTCTCCGAGATGTTCATCCTGGGAACGCCGCCCGGATACCTGGGTGCCGCCGGACGCGCCGCCGGAACTTCTTCCCGAACCGCCCGCGGCGTATCTACCATCGAGATCGTCACGACCGTCCCGCCGCCTATGTTGTCTTCGACGGCCAGAGCGCCGCCCGCCTTCTCCGCCGCCGTTCGGGCCATACCGAGCCCCGCCCCGACGCCCCTTATCTCTTCGAGCGCCGCGGACGAGGCCCCGGTGAAACCGAACTCCACCGCCCGCTCCTTGTTCTGTATTCCCGGACCTCTATCCGAGACGCGCACCACGTTGCCGTCGTCGAGAACGGAGATCACGACGCCCCGGTATTCGGCGTGTATCAGGTTCTCGACCACTTCTCGTACCGCCTCTTCCGGAACCTCGCCGCCGAGCTCCCGCACTTTGCCCATCACGGTTCTCGTGAACTTTGCCGTCGCGGAACGCGGGTCCGCACCGGCTATCTCGGTGATCTCGGGGTCCGAGCCCGCCGGGTACACGGCTATGCGGACGCTTATCTCCGCCCGGTCCGTGTCCATCCGTGTGCTCTGTGCGCGCATCATCCCCGCAACGGAATGTAACCCACCCCTCGATCCAACGCTACAGCAGACGGCCGAGAAATCTGTTTTTGCAGGCAATTCACATGTTTATCCACAACTTTATCCACAGCCTGTGGATAAAGTTGTGAAAAAGCCGTGCATCGAACTAAAGTAAAGCCTCAGACCGCGCTGTTTTGGCCGAACTTTGGCTACTGTGTGCCACACGATATTTGGGAGATAAACGCCCTTTTGCAGGATTTTCCTTGAAAAAACGGTGGACGGTCGCCTTCTTGGTCGGATTCTTCGGAGGGCTTGGATAGCTGGATGGCCTTAGGGGCTTCGGATATACTGCTTTAGATCCCTTGTACATCTTAAAACCGCCTGTAGAGGAGTCTGATGAAGCGCACGTACCAGCCAAATCGCCGCAAGAGGGCGAAGACCCATGGTTTTCGCAAGCGCATGAGCTCCGTCGGGGGCAGGAGGGTCATAGCGGCCCGCCGTCGCCGGGGGCGGAAGCGCCTGGCAGTCTGACGGGTGCCGCGAAGCAAGCGCATGCGCCTTACGGATTCTTCGGAGTTCGAGAAGGTTTACAGGCAGGGCACGGCCTATAGGGGGAAGCTCTTCTCCGTCCACGCTTTTCCCAACGAATTGGGAACCCTGCGTCTGGGCCTGTCCGTTTCGAAGAAGGTCGGTAACGCCGTGGTCCGCAACACCCTGCGTCGCAGGCTGCGTGAGATATTTGCCAGCCTCTCCCCTGAGGCCGGCAGCGCCCTTGATCTGGTAGTCTCGGCCCGGCCGCCGGCCAGGGAGGCCACCTTCGTGGAACTCCGGGAGGAGTTCTCGAAAGCGCTCGCGAAGCTGAAAGTCAGAGACCATGCCGTCGGGGAATAGTACCGGCCTGTCCAGAGTGGTAGGTGGAGTGGTCCATCTGTCCCCCATCGTGTTCTCCTACAGCGGGCGCGCGCTGGCCGTTCCGGTAAGGTGATTTGCAGAGCATGATCAACGCCATAGCAGATTTTTTCCAGAACCTCTTTAGCCCGGTCGTCAGCATTCTCGGCCAGGTACTGCTCTTCTTCCACCAGACCGTTGGGGCGCCGTGGTGGTTGAGCATCGCGATGCTCACGATCGTCGTGAGAGGGCTTCTGTTCCCTCTTACGGTCAAGCAAGTGAAAAGCATGAGGGCCGTGCAAGACTTGAAGCCCGACATGGACAAGGTGCGCGCCCAGTACCAGAATAACCCGCAGAAGCAGCGGGAGGAGATGGCCAAGCTCTATCAGGACCGCGGGGTAAACCCGCTCGGCGGCTGCCTCCCTATCCTCATCCAGATGCCGATCTTTATCGGCATCTTTTACGTTATCAGGCTTTTTGGCGGCACGCCCGGCCGCACGGAGCCGAAGTACCCGAGCTTTGTGGACGGCGGTATCTTGTGGTTCAAGGACCTCTCCCAGAGCGATCCCACATACATCCTTCCGATCCTCTCGGCCATCACGATGTTGGCCGCCACCGAGATCACGCTCAAGAACGTGGACCCGCAGCAGCGTTGGCTGATGCGCCTCTTGCCCGTGGGATTTACGGCTTTTCTTCTCTCGTTCCCGGCCGGGCTTTTCGTTTACTGGATCACCTCCAACTTGGTTACCCTCGTCCAGAACTACGCCATCTACCATCACGGGCCGGGACGTCGGCCCGCCGCGGACGGCAAAGCTCCCGGCAAACCGACCGCACAGTCGACCTCCGCGGATGTCCACTCGAAACCGGACGCGGATCGGAACGGACAGTCACAGAACGGCAGTAACGAGGACGCGATGGCGCGTGCTGCAAAGGTCGCGAAACGGAAGCGGAGAAAGAAAAAGAAATGACTGAAAGAAGAGAATTCTACGCTGCCACCGTCGAGGAGGCCGTCGCCCGCGCGGCGCAGGATCTCGGCGTGAACGAGGAAGACGTTTCGTACCGGGTAGTCGACTCCGGCAACTCCGGATTTCTGGGCATCGGAGCGAGGGACGCCCGGATCGAGGTGGATACGCCTGCGCGGGACGCGGGCGTAGATGAGCCGGATCTCGGACCCACTGTCTTCCCGGATTCAACCGAAACGGCACCTGAGGAAACGGTCGAAGATCCGGCCGCTGCGCCAGAGGAAGCGACTACCGGGCCGGGGCTCGCGGAGATCTTTGGCGAGCAGGAAGGTGCGGCACCTGAGAAGGTGCCGCAGGAGTTGATCGACAGCACCGAAGAACTGGTCGTCTCGTTGCTGGAGGCCATGGGATTCGAGGCCCGCGTGGACGTCTACGATGCGGGTGGGTACGTCGCGGTCGACGTGGCGCCGGACAACACGGCGCTGTTTATCGGCCAGAAGGGCGAAACCATCGACGCCCTTCAGTACCTGGTCAACGCTGGTGTCAACAACAACAGGTCCTCACGCGCCAGGATCGTCCTCGACGCCGAAGGGTACAGGCAGCGGCGCGTCGAGGCCCTGCAAGGTATGGCCCACAGGACCGCTCGCAAGGCGATGCGGGAAGATAGGACCGTCGAACTGCCGCCGATGAACCCCTCGGAGAGAAGGGTCGTTCACCTCTTCCTGCGAGATAACCCCGGGGTGACCACGGAGAGCGAGGGCACCGGCGATAGTCGAAGGGTCCGCGTCTCCCCCGTCTGATCACTGTCTCTGTTGTTTCACGTGAAACGCCCCGCTCTCGCTCCGTGCCAAACTCCCTGCGCGACAAAAGTTGGTTTTGGCAAACTTTTGTCGCGTCCCGACGTTTCACGTGAAACGCCCGCATGAGCGCTGTGGAGACTTTTGGCAAGCAACTGATCGCATGGGGCATTGATCTGCCCGCGGGTACCGAGATGCGTTTGTACGAGTTCGCAGGGCTGCTCGGTTCGTACGACGCGGCGAACGTGATAGGGACTCGTGAACTCGACCGGATATTCCTCGAACACGTGCTCGATTCAATGAGCTGCCTGCTCTTTCCCGGGATGAAGAGTGCGACCAGAGTAGCTGATGTGGGCTCCGGTGGCGGGCTACCCGCCGTACCCCTGGCGGTAGCGCTACCCGATGTCAAATTCACGCTCCTGGAGTCCACCGGCAAAAAGGCCACGTTCTTGCGGCACACAGCCGAAAAGCTCGGTCTCTCGAACGTCGAGGTCGTAAACGAGCGGGTGGAGAGCGTGGGACACGACCCATTACGACGGGCCACGCAAGACGTTTGTACCGTGCGGGCCGTGGCGAAGCTTCCAGTACTCGCCGAGTATTGCCTTCCGTTGTTGGAGATGGGAGGACACGTGGTCTCGATGAAAGGTCAGATGTCGGACGAGGAATACGAAGAAGGAGAACGTGCGGCCCGGTTGCTAGGAGGGATCGTGCTGCAGACCATTGAGGTTCCTATCCTGGCCGAGTTAGAGCAGAAGACGCGGCGATTGATCGTGTTGAAGAAAGTGGAAGAGACACCCGATGCCTATCCCCGCCGGGTGGGTACGCCGGCCAAGAAACCGCTCGGTCGGGCTTAGGGTAAGAGTTCGGGTGCCGTGCTAAGATGCCAACGGTGAAGACAGTCGTAGCCATCGTGAACCAGAAAGGCGGGGTGGGCAAGAGCACGACCGCCATCAACCTGGCGGCCTACCTCGCGGACAAAGGCGAGAAGATCCTGGTCGTGGACATGGACCCCCAGGGAAACGCCACGAGCGGCCTTGGAGTATCGGTGTCGCCGGATTCCGGCGGATGCATGTACGACGTACTTCTGGAGGGGCGAGCGCTTCAGGATGTTGCGCTCGAAACAGGCGTCCCCGGATTACACGTGGCGCCCGCCACCATCAACCTCGTCGGGGCCGAAGTCGAGTTGGTCTCCTCCCTGGCAAGAGAATTCAAGCTAAAGCGGGCATTGGAGAAGCTTCCCGATGAGGCTTATGATCGGGTATTGCTCGATTGCCCGCCTTCATTGGACCTCCTGACGCTCAACGCCCTCACCGCGGCCGACGAGGTGCTCATCCCCATGCAGTGCGAGTACTATGCGCTCGAGGGCGTGACACAGCTCATGCAGAGCATCCGGATGGTGCGGGAAGAACTAAACCCGACGCTGAGGGTCGGCGGGGTGTTGCTGACGATGTACGACCCTCGCACGAACCTCTCCAGGCAGGTGGCCGAAGAGGTGCGCTCGTTTTTCGGGGATCGGGTCTTCCACACCATAGTGCCGAGAAACGTGCGGCTCAGCGAGGCGCCGAGCTTCGGGTTGCCGATAGCGCTCTACGCGCCCAGAAGCACGGGGGCCGAGGCATACGAGGCGGTCGCCGAGGAGGTGATCGGTCGTCGGTAAGCGGGGACTGGGGCGGGGGCTGTCCGCGCTCATCGCGACGGGAGAAGGCGTCGGGGGGCTGAAATTCGAGGAGTTGCCCGTATCGGCGATCCGCCCCAACGCCCGCCAACCCAGGCAGACGTTCCCGAGGGCCGGGATCGAGGAGCTCGCCTCATCCATCCGCGAGGTTGGCGTGCTGCAACCCCTCGTGGTCCGTTCGACGACGGGCGGCTTCGAGCTCATAGCGGGGGAGAGGAGGCTGAGGGCCGCCAAGGAGGCGGGTCTCGACCGCGTGCCGGTCCTTATAAGGCAGGCCGGGGACAACGAGTCCATGGAGCTCGCGCTCGTGGAGAACCTGCAGCGGGAGAACCTGAGCCCGCTGGAGACGGCCGCGGCCTACCAGGCGCTCATGGAAGGGTTCGGGCTCACGAAGGACCAGCTCGCCCGCCGGCTCGGCAAGAGCCGGGCCGCCGTGACCAACACCCTGCGCCTCGCGCAACTCCCCGCTTCGATACGGGAGATGCTCGGGCAGGGCCAACTCTCCGAAGGACACGCCCGCGCCCTGTTGGGACTCCAAGCCGAAGATCAGATGGTCCGGTTGGCCCGGCGCGTCAACGACGAGAAGCTCTCCGTCAGGCAGACGGAGGAGCTGGTGCGGGAGCAGGCGAACGTGGCACCCGAAAGCGCACCAACAGGAGCGCGCCCGGCTACCCAGACGCCCGCCGCCTTCAACGAAGCCTCCCGCGTCATCCGCGAGGCAATAGAACTGCCCGTCAGGGTGAAATCGTTCCGGCGCGGGGGGAAAGTCGAGATCCGGTTCACCGACCAGGAACAACTAGAAGCGCTCGTAGACCTACTCACCGCCGGCAAGGCACCTTAGCACCACCAGACAAACCCGCCGCTTTCACCACAAGGTTTATATTGTTGTAGTATCAAATGTATCTATAATCCATCGTCTCACGTATATCGCGTTGGGGTGGGGTGATATACACTGTCGGCGACTCGCTCTTTATGTGAACGTCGGGAGGATCCTTGGGGCGTTGGGTGGCGGTCTGGCTGGTTTCGATGGGGGGTATCGTGGTCGTCTGGGCCGGACTCGCCGGGGCGCAAGAGGTTTCGGGGGACCAGTACGCGAATTCCGAGACCGGGGCGCCGAAAGTCGAGATCCCGACCCTCGAGAAGAAGATCGACGAGCAGGACGCGGCGTTGCGGGACAGGATCGAGAAGATCTCCTCGGTCGGAAGGGACCTTGAGGAGACCCAGACCCGCGCCGACGGGGCCAGGGCCAGGGTCGGAGAGCTCGCGGATCAGACACGGGAGCTGGAACGGAAGATAGCCGCCCAGAAAGAGTCCTACCGCGAGTCAAAGGCGCGGTACGAAGAGCGGGCCCGCGCGGCCTACCAGGGGCGGAACCTGGAGGGGCTAGGGGCCCTGATCGACGGCTGGCTCGGTTCCGGCCGGGGGGTCGGGGGAAGCCTGGACGTCGGGGTGGCCAGGGTGTTGACCGATGGCAGGCGGGATCTCCAGGCCTACGAAGAGTCCAGGGACAGGCTCAGGAACCTGCTGCGCCAGATCTCCGAGAAAGAGAACGCCTACGAGGGCGCCGTCGAGGAGGAAGAGGCGACCGCGGAGGAGCTGCGGCGCCAGGAGGCGGCTCTGGACGACTCCATAGCCGGGCTGAGGGCCGAGCGGGAGAGGTCCGCGGCGCGGCTTCAGGAGCTTGAGGCGGCCGAGAGGGCCCGAATCCTGAAGAGCCGGGCCGCCAGCGGCGGGGGTACGACCGGCAGGGGATACCAGCTCGGCGTCGCCCGCGACGACATAGTCGCGAGGCCCGTCGGCCCGATCCCCAAAAAGGAATACATAAAGCTCTACAAGGAGTCTGCCCGGAAGTACGGGTTCGGGGAAGACTGGTACGTGCTGGCCGCCATCGGGCAGGTGGAGTCAAACCACGGGCAGAACATGGGCCCCTCCACCGCAGGGGCGATGGGCCCGATGCAGTTCCTGCCATCGACGTGGGCTGCGTCCGGCGTCGACGGCAACGGCGACGGAAAGGCCAACATCATGGACCCCAGGGACGCCATACCCGCGGCGGCCGGCTACTTGAAGGAGGGCGGGGCGCCACGCGACTGGTACGCGGCCCTCTACTCCTATAATCACGCCGACTGGTACGTAAAGAAGGTCTTCGCCGTGGCAGAGGGCTACAGACGACTGGCAAAAGACGAGACGATACCGCCATACGTCTAGCGGTTCGCAGAGCGATCCGCTAGAACTGGTCAGCCCGTCAGTACGCTGCGGCCTTCGGCCTCCGCTTTCAGCCGGTCAGCCAAAACCCAAAGCTGAAATGCTGACGAGCTGAAGGAAGGAGCGACACATGGAGAGCCCGCGCTCTGAGATGTTCCGCAAACTCTTGCAGAGGGACGAGAGGAACCCCATGGTCCTCTACTCTTTGGGCAACGAGCTTTTCAAGGAGGGACGCTACGCCGAGGCGCGGGATTACTTGAGGCGCGCGGTGGAGTACAAGCCGGACTACTCGGTCGCGTACAGGACTTTGGGCCGGGCGCATTTCGAGCTCGGAGAGGACGATGAGGCCCGGCGAGTGTTCGACGAGGGGCGAAAGGTGGCCGAGGCGAACGGCGACCTGCAGACGGCGAAGGAGATCGACGTCTTCAAGAGGCGTCTCGAGAAGCGCAGGGCGGGGGAGGGGCCGTAGGCGCCCGTCCCTACATCAGGGGTGGGTCGGAGGCGACGGTTGGCATATCCGTGGACTACGAGAGCCCGCTCGCCCGGAAGGTGGCCGGCGACGTGTGGTCGGGGTTGCACAGGGCCGCCCTCGAAGCCGGGTTCACGAAGACGACTGCGGTCTGGGAGAGCCTGCGGGAGGGGATACCGGCAGGCCTCCAGGGGCCGCCCGTCCACATCTTCGCCGTGGGGCAGGACCGCCCCGACGCGGTCGACGCGGTCGGCGCCGTTGGGGGACCGGAAGGGGTGCTCTACGGGCTGGTAGTCGCCGTACCGGATCGGCCGAGTCCCCTGGCGGGTTCTCTCCTCTACCAGGGCGTCGGTCGACTGACCGACGCGGGCGTGAAGGCCGGTATGGTCGAGCCGGCCCTCCTGCACGCCTCCCCGCTGGAGTGCGAGCGCTACGCCCGCCGGCTGCTCGAACGGCTCAGGGTCATCTAGGGCGGGCTTGTCCTCCCAGGTGCTTCTCGCGCTGCCCGTTACGGTGGCTTTCGCCGCCCTGGCGTACGGGCTCGGCATGGTGAGTTTGGGCGGGGTGGTCGGGGGCGTACTCGTCGGAGCCCCGATCTACGCCTGCCTCGGACCGTCCGGTTTCGCGATCCTCGTCCTCTTCGTGGCCGGTGGATCGGCCCTCACCAGGCTCGGCTATGACCGCAAGCGCCGGTCGGACACGGCCCAGGAGCACGGCGGCCGGCGGGGCGCCCGCAACGCCCTGGCGAACGCCGGCGTGCCCGTGCTGTGCGCTGTGCTCTACGCGCTCGAGCCCTCCGACGCGATCTCGGCGGCCTACGTGGCCGCCGTCGGGGCCGCCCTCGCCGACACGGCCGAGTCCGAGGTCGGGCAGTTGTCGCGGCACGCCCCGCGGCTCCTGACCAGCATGAGAAAAGTCCCCTCCGGCACCGACGGGGCCGTCTCCCTGTCCGGTACGCTGGCCGGGGTCCTCGCCGCGGGAACGACGGCGGGACTCGGGCTGCTCCTTGGCCTCGTCGCGGGCGGGGCCGTCGCGGTGCTCGTGGCGGTCGCGGCTTTTCTCGGGACCGTCGCGGACAGCCTCGTCGGGGCGCGGCTCTCGTGGGTCGGCAACGAGGCGACCAACGTGGTTTGTACGCTGGTCGCCGCGGTGCTTGCCTTCTTTATCGCGTAGTCGGCAGGTGTTATATTAGGCGCATGAACGCCGAGGCTTACAAGGTCCGAAACTCCGGTCCCCGACTATAGTCTTCCGCGCCTTTTTTCTCCCGAACCGCCGATAATTCCAGAAGGAGTCTCTCGTGAGCGAGACGAAACCGAGGAAAACCTACGACCCGACCGCCCTCGAACGCCGCTGGCAGGAGCGGTGGGCCGAGACGGGCCTCTACAAGACGGATGAGGATACGTCCAAGCCAAAGCACTACGCCCTCACCATGCTTCCTTACCCGAGCGGGGACCTGCACGTGGGCCACTGGTATCCGATGACGCCCTCCGACACGCGGGCGCGGTTCAAGCGGATGAACGGGTACCGGGTCTTCTTCCCCATAGGCTTCGACGCCTTCGGGCTTCCGGCCGAGAACGCCGCCATAAACCGGGGCATCCACCCCTACAAGTGGACCATGTCCAACATAGAGAACATGCGCGGGCAGCTCCGCCAGATGGGGGCGATGTTCGACTTCGACTCCGAGGTTGTTACGTGCGACCCTGAGTATTACCGCTGGAACCAGTGGTTCTTCCTCAAGTTCTTCGAAAAGGGGCTGGCGTACAGAAAAGAGGCGCCCGTCGACTGGTGTCCGAAGGACAACACGACGCTCGCGCGGGAGCAGGTCGTCGGGCCCGACCGCAGGTGCGAGCGGTGCGGGACGCCCGTCATCAAGAAGAACCTGGCGCAGTGGCTCTTTGGGATCACCCGGTACGCCGACGAGCTTCTCGATTTCTCGAAGATAGAGTGGCCCGAGCGTGTGGAGACGCTCCAGCGGAACTGGATCGGCCGCTCCGAGGGGGCCGAGATAGTGTTCGAAATAGAAGGCTACGGCCCGCTCGAGGTCTTCACGACCAGGCCGGACACGCTCTTCGGGGCCACGTTCTTCGTGATGAGCCCGGAGCACCCGGCCGTCGAGAAGATCACGACGCCCGAGCGCGAGGACGAGGTCCGCGCCTACGTCGAGAAGGCCGCCAGGATGAGCGAGATCGACCGCACCGACGTCACGCGCGAGAAGACGGGCGTCTTTACCGGGGCGCACGCCATCAACCCGGCGAACGGGGAGAAGATCCCCGTCTACGCCGCCGACTACGTCCTGATGGGCTACGGCACCGGAGCCATCATGGCGGTCCCCGGACAGGACGAGCGAGACTGGGAGTTCGCCGAGAAGTACGACCTCCCGATAGTACGGACGGTGGAACCTCCCGAGGACTTCGACGGCAAGGCGTACACCGGCGAAGGGCAGGCCATCAACAGCGGTTTCCTGGACGGCCTCGGGGTCGAAGAGGCCAAGGAGCGCATGATCTCGCACCTCGAGAGCGAGGGTACCGGCCGCCGCGCCGTAACGTACCGACTGCGCGACTGGTTGATCTCGCGTCAACGGTACTGGGGTACTCCGATCCCGATAATCTACTGCCCGGAGCACGGCGCCGTCCCGGTCCCCGAAGAGGACCTCCCGGTCCGGCTGCCCGAGGACGC
Source organism: Rubrobacter tropicus (assembly GCF_011492945.1). Lineage (NCBI taxonomy): Bacteria > Bacillati > Actinomycetota > Rubrobacteria > Rubrobacterales > Rubrobacteraceae > Rubrobacter > Rubrobacter tropicus. The sequence goes on along the minus strand of NZ_CP045119.1, from coordinate 4,368,332 downwards.
GGAGTTCATCCCGACGGGCGAGTCGCCGCTCAAGCGCGACCCGGACTTCTACAACACGGAGTGCCCAACTTGCGGCGGCCCGGCCACGCGAGAGACGGACACGATGGACACGTTCGTCGACTCGTCCTGGTACCAGTACCGTTACCTCTCCCCCCACTACGACCAGGGGCCTTTCGACCCGGAGCGTGGGGCGAAGTGGCTCCCGGTCGACCAGTACACCGGGGGGATAGAGCACGCGGTGATGCACCTGCTCTACACCCGCTTCTGGACGAAGGTCATGCGCGACATGGGGCTCGTGGACTTCGACGAGCCGATGCTCAGGCTCCACAACCAGGGCCACATCCTCGGGGAGGACGGGGAGAAGATGAGCAAGAGCCGGGGCAACGTCATCAACCCGCAGGACTTCGTCGACCGCTACGGCTCCGACGCGCTGCGCTGCTTCCTCATGTTCATAGGGCCGTGGGGCCAGGGCGGGCCCTGGGACGGGCGCGGCATCGAGGGCATCTCGCGCTTCTTGCGCCGCGCCCTCTCGCTCGCCAACGGGGGGAGTTCCGACGCCGAGGCCGACCCGGCGGAGATCACGCGCAGGACTAACAGGACCGTCAAGAAGGTAACGGAGGACCTCGAAGGGTTCCGGTTCAACACGGCTCTGGCAGCGCTTATGGAGCACACGAACTACCTGCTCGCGGTGCGCGGCGGGGTCGGCGAAGACGAGTGGAAGGACGCGCTCCGCTCGTTCGCGCTCCTCCTCGCGCCGCTCGCGCCGCACCACGCCGAGGAGATGTGGTCCGCGATAGGGGAGACGTACTCCGTCCACGAGCAGGCCTGGCCCGGCTACGACGAAGCGCTCATCGCGGAGGAGGAGATCACGCTCGTCGTCCAGGTCAACGGCAAGCTGCGCGACCGCGTCGCCGTGCCGGCAGACATCTCCGAGGAATCGGCCAAAGAGCGGGCCCTCGCGAGCGAGAAGGTCCGCCCGCACGTCGAGGGCAAGGAGCTCCGCAAGGCCGTCTACGTGCCGGGCCGGCTCGTCAACCTCGTCGTGGGCTAGCACCTCCCGAAATCCCGCAAAAGGATGATGCGCGGCCGGGTCCGGGCTTCTTACACTCTCGTCGGAGGATGAGTTCGGATGGGATCAGGAGGCTCTGATGGTTGCGGCTGTGATCTTCTTGCTGGTTGGCGTGGCGCTCTGGGTGGCCGCGGGCGTCGTGCTCTTCTTTCGGGGCAGGACGAAAGGGAAGGCTTCGGCCATGGCCGCGGTCGAGACCTCGGGCGCCGCGGACGTGGCCTCGCTCGCGCCGGGGAGCCCCGTCGAGGTGAAGGGAACGCTGCGGTGCGAGGCGCCGCTTGAGAGCGAGATGGCGGGGGAGGCGTGCGCCTACTACTCGTCGCGCGTGATCCGGGAGTACATCAGGCAAGACCGCGACGACGACAACGACGTCGGTTCTGATAGACGCTCTGAGACGATCTCCCACAGCGAGCGGTTCGCCCCGTTCCACGTCGAGGACGCAACAGGCCGCGTCGCCGTCGACGCCGAAGGCGCCGAGATAGACGCGAGGGAAGTGATGGACCGCTTCGAGCGCCACACCGACGGGGCCTCGGTCACCATCGCCGGCGCCACGATAAACCTGGGCGGAGGCGAGCGCACGATCGGCTTCCGATACGCCGAGAGCGTCCTCCCCGTCGACGCACCGGTTTACGTCCTCGGAGCGGTGGGCGAGGACGGCTCCATCGGCGCCCCCGCCGGCGACGAGGAGAAGCGTTTCGTCGTCAGTTATCGTTCGGAGGAGGCGCTAGGGGCACAAATCGGCAAGGACGCCCGCCTGCTCGGGTTCGTGGCCGCGGGCCTCGCAGTCGGCGGCCTGGTCTTCGCGGCTGTCGGCGTCGCCGGTCTTGCGGGGATTATTCAGTTCACGTAGTCGGGGCGGCCTCCCGCACACCCTCGCCCTCAAGCACGAGGACGGTCATGCCATGCGGGCCGGCCCTCGACCCGTGCTGCTCTCCAACCCCCCACAGCACCGCCTGACCAGCCTCCACCCGAAGCTCGTCCGCGTCCGTGCTCACCCACCCCCTTCGACCACCACGAAGAGCTGTGGCACGGAGGCCGGATGCCGCCCGACCGCGCCGCCCGGCCGAAGGCGCAGGCAGGCCAGTTGTGCCTCTCCCTCGGACGCAGCCAGGACGGAGAAGAAGACGCCCGAACTACCATAGGCTGAGAGATCCCGCCCCGAGATCCGCGGGTCGAAGTGAAAGACGCGCACCGGTCCTGCGGTCAGTCCTCGAAAAACGAGCCCATGCCGCCACCGCCCTGGCCGCCGTGGGAGTGTTCCGGGATCGTCGGCCCTTCGGACGGTTGGATCAGGACCCAACCGGGCCCGTCGAAGCCGATCTGGAACGTCTCCCCGCTCCCCTTACCTATGAAAGTCTTGAACGACACGTCGCTCTTGACGCTCGTCCTGACGCCCCCGCTCCAGGCTATCGCCGAATCGGGGTCCGCGAACGTCGGGGTGGAGGTATCCAGCAGGACGGGCTCGCCGTCGGAGGTCACGGCGACCTTGCCCGTGCCTTCGAGTACTACGTTGAACATGCCGCCGGCCAGGCGGCCAGCGCCTTCGACGCGCCTTATGTCCCAGTCGATGCCGGGCTCGAAGGCGAGGATGTTGTCGCCGTTGACGGTCATGCGGTCGTTGTCGAGTTCGAGAACCATTACCTTGCGCTTGTCGTGCGCCAGGAAGACCTCGCCCGTGCCCGTTACGGTCATGAGCTGGGTTCCCTCGCCCGTCATCGCCTTCTTGAAGAACCGGCCGAGGCCGCCGCCCTTGTGCTCGAAGCGGACGTCGCCCTGGTAGGCGACCATCGAGCCCAACTTTGCCTGGATCTGGTCGTTCTGCAAACTGACCTTGAGCATCGCCGAGTTCTGCAGCGTCAGCCTCCCGGCCGGCGTTACCTCCCTGAACTGCTCCAGGTTCGTCTCGCTCATGGGCGCTCCTCCCTTCCTGGTTTCGTTACAACGGATACTACGCTATGCGGGAGACTCGGGTTTCCCGCCGCCCTCCTTACTTCCACCCGGTTTTGCTGGCCAGCCAGCTTCTCGCCGCCTCTCCCTGAGCTAGCTGGAAAGCCCGCAGGGTGGGAAGCCCCGGAGGTGGGGGCTGGAGTCCTTCTCTGATGAAGAAGCCGGTTATGGCGGCCACGACAGCCACGATAGCGTCCTCGTCGGCCTGAAAGGCGCGGGGATACCGGGAGAAAAGCTCATCCGGCGTCGGGCCGCCCTGCATGGCGACGCTCGGGGCGAAGAAGGCCAGGTCTACCCAGGGCGCCCCCACGCGGGCGTGGGGCCAGTCTACGACCACGACCCGGTGTGGCGTGAGCAGCAGATTATCCGCCCGCAGGTCGAGGTGGAGCAACGAGCTCCCCGTCGCGGCTTCGGGGGCATCCGCTTCTAGCCCCGCGAGTTCGTCCAGGTGACGGACCGACCACTCGTCGAGTCGGGCCGGACTTTCCCGCGAGAGCTTCTCCCAGTGCCGGCCGGCCACGACGGACCACCCACCCGCGCCCTCGACCGTGCCGTCCGGCAGCGGCGACGGGTCGAGAACGTCGGCCAGGACCGCGAGGGTGTGGAGAACCCTGTCCAACTCTTCGGGCCGCCAGGGCTCCGCGGGATTCCGTCCCTCCACGTCCTCGAAGGCCAGCACTATCCAACCCTCCTCGCCTTCGTCGTGGGACCAGAGCAGCCGGGGAGCGGGAACACCGGGCGGAAGCGCGGCGACAACCTCGGCCTCCCGGCGGTGCGCGGCGGGGGTATCCGGGTTTGGTTCGGGGCCTGCGGCCTTCACGAAGACTCGGCGCCCGTCCGAGGTCCGCAGTCGCGCCGCGACGCCGGGAGAGAAGCCGCCCGGCGAGGACGTCGCCGCGACGATCCTGCCGCCCAACCACGCCTCGACGGCCTCGCGCACGTGCCTGGGAGCCTCGGACCAATGGAGCCTGACGCCCTCGGCCGGCGGCGGATTGAACCTCTCCACGCCTTCAGCCTGCTCCGTCGGAGGTCCGGCTCAGAACATCCTCCCACCTTCCGGGACTTCTTTGTCCGGTGAGAGGAGGACTACCTCGCCGTTTTCGTCGGGGACGCCGAGGACGAGGACCTCGCTCTTGAAACCGGCGATCCTCTTCGACGTGAAGTTGACGACCGCGACCACCTGCTTGCCGATCAAGCCTTCCGGTTCGTAGTGGGCAGTAAGCTGGGCGCTGGTCCGCCGCTCCCCGACCTCCGGCCCGAAGTCCACGGTGAGCTTGACGGACGGCTTTCTCGCCTCCGGAAAGGGTTCTGCCCCAACCACCTTCCCGACCCTTATGTCCACCTTCTGGAAGTCTTCGAAGCCGATCTCACCCACCGCTCGCCCCTCCCGTTCTCCGAAACCTCTAACGGTACAGTCTACAGCCGCAGCCCCGCCCGGTCGCCCGCCGCCGACGAGGATGCTACCCTGCGCGGGATAGACCCGGCACAGCGAGAGAGGAGCCCCTATGGCCGCCACCTTCATCCACACCTGCTACCGCATCCTCGACCCGGCAAGGAGCGAGGACTTCTACGTGAACAAGCTCGGCATGAAGAAGGTCGGCGAGATGGACCTCGGCTCCGCGACCAACCACTTCTTCGCCCTGGAAGAGGACCCGTCCTCCCCGATGCTGGAGCTCACCCACAACCACGACCAGACCGAACCCTACGACAAGGGCAGCGGCTACGCCCACGTCGCCTTCACGGTGGACGACCTGGAAGGTACGGTAGAGAACCTGAAGGGCCAAGGCGTAACGGTAACCCTCGAACCCAAGACCCTGACCGCCGACGGCAACGACTACCGCATAGCCTTCATAGAGGACCCCGACGGCTACAAAATAGAGCTGGTCCAGCGCGGAACGATGAAGGTGGGGGAGATGATGCAGTAAAGCTGGCCAGCCCGCTCCGGCTTCGCCTGCGCTTTCGGCACGCATCGGCCTGCTACGAGCAGGCCTCGCTTTCAGCTTGTCAGCTTTTAGCCGCGCGGGGTGCGTCCGGGCAGCGCCACACGCGGCGGTTCGGGTGTCGAGAGGGGAAACGCTTCGAGACGACTGTAGCTGATAGCCTCCGAAGGAGGCTTGCTGAAAGCGACCGAAGGCAGCGTGCTGACTAGGCGCGAAGCGCCAGGCTGACAAGCGGAGGCGAAGCCGGAGCGGGCTCGCAAGCTGGCTACGCCAGCTTGCGAACCTCGAAGAGCTCTCTTACGACGTGCAGGTTGAGCTTTCCCGGCAGGAACGTGTCGTGGGAGCGCTGGACGGGGCGGCCGTCGGTGAGGTACATGGTCTGGACTAGGGAGAGGGCGGCGGAGGGCGACTCCAGTTGTAGCTTCGTGCCGATTGGGTCTTCCGGGGCGACCATGACCGCCTCTATGGACATCTGGGAGGAACCCACGGGGACGCCTTCCGAGACTAGGAGGTCGAGCAGCATGGCGTCGGGGCGGAAGTGCTCGCGCACCTGGTCTGCGCTGATGACGCTCTCGGGCACGAGGTCCACCATCCAGGCGGCCGGGCTGTTCTCCATGAGCAGGACGCGCGAGACCCGGACCAGCGGCTTGCCTCTCTCAACTTCAAGGGCTTCCGCTTCCTCCAGCCCGGCCTTCGCGACCGTTATGCCAAGATCCCGGCTGGAGAGCCTGACCCCGAGCCGCTCGGCGTGGACGGTGTAGGTCTCCAGCTTCTCCAGTCCCGACCTGAGCCGCGCCCCGCCCGGAGGGTTTACGAGAAAGGTCCCGCTCCCCTGGCGACGGTCGAGCACGCCGCGGTCCACGAGCCGCGCCAGCCCCGCCCGCACCGTGACCCGCGAGACGCCGAGGGAACCGACCAGCTCCGCCTCGGGAGGTATGCGGTCCCCGGCCTTGTACCGGCCCCTGAGCAGCAGATCCTCTATCCGCCGCTCCACCTGCCTGTAGAGCGGCGTCCTTTTCTCCGCGTTTCCCGCCCCTGGACCGATGCCGGAACCTCCCGCCCCCTTGTATGACGAATTGGTATTAATTATGATGCTTTTGTGAGCATCGTGCCAGGGTGCTAGGTGAGCGGGCGGGAGAGGAGTTCAGGGGTGAGCGAGCAGGATCGCAGGTCCCGTCAGGGGATCGAGTACGAGAACGTCGGTGCCGAGTACATGGAGCAGCGGCAGTTGCAGCGGGGGGCCGCCGGATGGGTGTTGCTCGCGGGGCTCGGGGTGGCTTACGTCATCTCGGGCGACTTCGCGGGCTGGCACTTCGGGCTCTCCGAGGGCGGGTGGGGGGGGCTGCTAATCGCGACGTTGCTGATGGCGACGATGTACATCACGATGGTGTTCTCGCTGGCCGAGTTGTCTTCCACCATACCGACGGCCGGGGGAGGATACGGGTTCGCCCGGCGGGCGCTGGGGCCGCTGGGCGGGTTCGCGACGGGGACGGCCATTCTGATCGAGTACGCCGTCGCGCCGGCGGCCATCGCGACGTTCATCGGCGGGTACATGGACACGCTCGTCGGGGTTGGGGGTTGGGTAGTCTACCTCGGCTGTTACGTGGTCTTCGTGGGGATACACCTCTACGGCGTCGGGGAGGCGCTCAAGCTCATGTTCGGCATCACCGTCGTCGCCGTCGTGGCGCTCGCGGTGTTCATCGTCGGCATGATCCCGCAGTTCGAGGTCTCCAACCTGTTCACGATAGAGGCGACGAACGCCGCGGGGGCCAGTTCGTTCTTGCCGCTCGGGTTCGTGGGGATATGGGCGGCTTTCCCGTTTGCGATCTGGTTCTTCCTCGCCATCGAGGGCGTCCCCCTCGCCGCCGAGGAGACGAGGGACCCATCGACGGATATGCCAAAGGGGCTCATCGGCGGCATGGCGGCGCTGCTCCTGTTCGCGGTGCTCGTCCTCTTCTTCGGGCCCGGCGGCGCGGGCTCCGCGGCTTTCACGACCGACGAGATGCTGGCTGCGCCCTCCGTGCTGCCCCTGGCGATGGAGGAGGCCTACGGCGGCACCACCGCGCTCGGGGCCATCGTCAACATCGCGGGGCTCGCCGGCCTCGTGGCCTCTTTCTTCTCCATCATCTTCGCCTACTCGCGCCAGATGTTCGCCCTCTCCCGCGCCGGCTATCTGCCGAAGGTGCTCTCCCTGACCGGTTCGCGCAGGACCCCGTGGGTCGCCCTCATCGTGCCCGGCATCATCGGCTTTTTGCTCGCCCTCACCGTCAACGGCGCCACGCTCATCAACATCGCCGTCTTCGGGGCCACGGTGAGCTACGCTCTCATGATGCTCTCGCACATCGTTCTCCGCCGCCGCGAGCCAGACCTGGAGCGGCCCTACCGGACGCCCGGAGGGACCGTTACCTCCGGCATCGCGCTCGTGCTGGCGCTCGCGGCCGTGGTGGCGACCTTTATCGTGGACCGCAACGCGGCCCTCATAATGCTCGGCGTCTACGCGCTCTTTATCGTCTACTTCCTGGTCTACAGCCGCCACCACCTGGTCGCCCAGGCCCCGGAGGAGGAGTTCGCGACGATCGAGCAGGCCGAGGCCGAACTGGCCGGAAGCTAGAAGGGAGACCATGGAGACGAAACCAAAGGGCCGCCTCGACCTCGAAACGTTGAGGTCCGAGGTCGAGGCCGGGCGGATAGACACCGTCCTTATAGCGATGACGGACATGCAGGGCCGCCTCCAGGGCAAGCGCCTGACGGCCACGCACTTTTTGGACGAGGTCGTCGAGCACGACGCGGAAGGGTGCAACTACCTGCTCGCCGTGGACGTGGAGATGAACACCGTCGGGGGCTACGCGATGAGCTCCTGGGAGAAGGGCTACGGGGACTTCGTCTTCAAGCCCGACATGGAGACCTTGCGGCTCGTGCCCTGGCAGGAGGGGACGGCGATGGTGACGTGCGACCTCGTCTGGGAGGACGGGAGCCCCGTCGCGGCCTCGCCGCGCCAGATCCTCAAACGCCAGCTCCAACGCCTCGCCGAACGCGGCCTCGAAGCCTTCGTGGGGACCGAACTCGAGTTCATAGTCTTCAAAGACTCCTACGAGGAAGCCTGGAGAAGAGGGTACAAGGACTTAGATCCGGCCAACCTCTACAACGTGGACTACTCGCTGCTAGGTACTGCCAGGATAGAGCCGTTGCTGCGCCGGATACGGAACACGATGGCCGAGGCCGGGCTCGCGGTCGAGGACGCGAAGGGCGAGTGCAACTTCGGGCAGCACGAGATCAACTTCAAGTTCGACCGCGCCCTCGCAACCGCGGACGGGCACGCGATCTACAAGAACGGCGCCAAGGAGATCGCCTCCCAGGAGGGATGCTCGATCACCTTCATGCCCAAGTTCGACGAACGCGAGGGCAACTCCTGCCACATCCACCTGTCCCTGCGCAGCGAGGACGGGACCCCCGTCTTCGCCAACGCCCACGGGTTCAGCGAGACCTTCGAGCGCTTCCTGGCCGGGCAGGTCGCCTGCCTGCGCGAGCTCATGCCCCTCTTCGCCCCGAACATCAACTCGTACAAGCGCTACGCCAAGGGCTCGTTCGCGCCGACGGCCGTCGCCTGGGGCCGGGACAACCGCACGTGTAGCTTGCGGGTGGTCGGACACGGACCCTCTTTGAGGGTGGAGAACCGAATCCCGGGTGGGGACGTCAACCCGTACCTGGCCATCTCGGCCATGATCGCCGCCGGCCTGCACGGGATAGACAACGAACTCCCCCTCGAAGACGAGTTCGCCGGCAACGCCTACGAGACGGACAAGCCCCACGTACCGACGAGCCTGGGCGCCGCCCGCGAGCTCTTCGCGGCGAGCGAGGTGGCGAGGGACGCTTTCGGGGACGAGGTGGTCGAGCACTACCTGAACGCGGCGAAGGTCGAGATAGAGGCCTTCGAGGCTGCGGTCACCGACTGGGAACGCTACCGGACCTTCGAGCGCCTGTGAGCGGGAGGCCCACGGTCGGCATCACCGCCGCGACGGAGACCGTCAGCTACGGGGCGTGGAAGGCGATGCCGGCCTTCCTCAGCCCGGCCAACTACGTGTACGCCGTTCAGCGGGCCGGGGGCAGGCCCGTCCTGCTCCCGCCCGACGAGGAGGACGCGGGGGAGCCGGACGGCCTCCTCGATCTCCTCGACGCCCTGATCCTGACCGGCGGCGCAGGCGACCTCGACCCCGACCTCTACGGCCAGGAGCCGCACCCCGAAACCGGACCCGTCCAGCAGGAGCGCGATGCCTACGAGCTCGCGCTGGTCCGGGCTGCCATAGGCCGAAGGATGCCGGTCCTCGGCATCTGCCGCGGGATGCACGTTTTGAACGTCGCCTACGGCGGCGGCCTCGAGCAGCACCTCCCCGACGTGCTCGGCCACGAGGAGCACCGCCACACCCCGGGCACCTTCGCCGACCACGAAGTCGTGCTGGAGGCAGGATCCCTCGCCGCCCGCGCCGTGGGTTCGGAGAGGACGCCCGTAAAGTCCCACCACCACCAGGGGATAAAGGATGTGGGGGAGGGGCTGGTAGTCACGGGGCGCTCCGAGGACGAGGCCGTCGAGGCCATCGAGGATCCGTCCTGCCCGTTCGTGCTCGGCGTGCTCTGGCACCCGGAAGAAGACGAGAAGAGCCAACTTATAAGAGCATTAGTCTCGGAGGTATCGTAGTTGTTGGAGATCCTGAACCCCGCCACCGAAGAGGTCGTCGAACGCCTCGAACCCGCCACGGCCGAGGACGCCGACGCCGCCGTCGCCCGCGCCAAGAAGGCCTTCCCGGCGTGGCGCGACGTAGCGCCCGCCGACCGTTCGCGTCTCCTGCGCCGCCTCGCCGGCGCGCTCGAGGCCGAAAGGGAGAACCTGGCGCAGCTCGAATCGAGAGACACGGGCAAGCCCATAAACGACGCCCGCGGCGAGATGGGCATGGTGGCCGACACCTTCCACTACTACGCCGGGATGCCCGAGAGGATACTTGGCGACACCATCCCGGTCTCCGGGGGCGTTGACGTCACCTTCCGGGAGCCCTTGGGCGTCGTCGGCCTGATCGTGCCCTGGAACTTCCCGCTCACCATCGCGAGCTGGAAGATGGCGCCCGCCCTGGCCGCCGGTAACACCATCGTCCTGAAGCCTGCCGAGCTTACCCCCCTCACGGCGCTGGAGTTCGGGCGCATAGCGCGCGAGGCCGGCATACCCGAGGGCGTCGTCAACGTCCTCGTCGGACCCGGCAGCGTGGTGGGGCAGAGGCTCGTCGAGCACGAGGACGTGGCGAAGGTCGCGTTCACGGGCTCGACGGCCGTGGGCCGCGGCATCATGGCCGGCGCCGCCGGCACCATCAAGCGCGTAACCCTGGAACTCGGCGGCAAGTCCGCCAACGTAGTCTTCGCCGACGCCGACCTCGAAAAGGCGGCCGCAAGCGCCCCGATGGCCGTCTTCGGCAACGCAGGTCAAGACTGCTGCGCGAGATCCCGCATCCTCGTCCAAAAAGACGTCTTCGACGAGTTCCTGGACAGGATGAAGCCCGCCGTGGAAGCCCTGCGCGTCGGCGACCCGCTGGACGAGGCGACGGAGATGGGCCCGCTCATCTCCGCCGATCACCGAGAGAGGGTAGCGGCCTACGTGCCCGAAGACGCGCCCGTGGCTTTTAAAGGCGAAGCCCCCGAAAGCTCGGGTTTCTGGTTCCCGCCGACCGTGCTCGCGCCGGTCTCCAACGACGACAAAGCCGCGCGGGAGGAGATCTTCGGCCCCGTGGTCGCCGTGATCCCGTTCGAAGACGAGGACGACGCCGTCCGGCAGGCGAACGACACCCCCTACGGCCTCTCCGGCTCGATCTGGACCCAGAACGGCGCTAAGGCCCTGCGCGTCGCGAGGCGCATCGACACGGGTGTCCTCTCCATAAACTCGAACACCTCCGTCAGGGTCGCGACCCCGTTCGGAGGCTTCAAGCAGTCGGGCGTCGGCCGCGAACTCGGACCGCACGCCCTCGACCACTACACCGAACTCAAGAACGTCTACATCTCGACGGAGGAGGGCTAGGATGCCGGGACGCCTCGAAGGCAAGGTGGCGGTCATCACGGGTGCGGCCAGCGGCATCGGCCGCGAGACGGCCCGCCGCTTCGCCGAAGAAGGCGCGAAGGTCGTCGTCGCCGACCTCGCAGACGAGCCGGGCAAACAGGCCGCCGAGGAGGTGGGCGGCCTCTACGTCCGCGCGAACGTCACGGACCCCGACGACGTGCGGAGGATGTACGGGGAGGCGTCGGAACATTTCGGCGGCATCGACGTGCTCTTCAACAACGCGGGCATCTCCCCGCCGGACGACGGCTCGATCCTCGAGACCGAGATGGAGGCCTGGGACAGGGTACAGAACGTGAACCTGAGGTCCGTCTACCTCTGCTGCAAACACGGGATACCGCACCTGCTGGAGCGGGGCGGGGGTTCCGTCGTGAACACGGCGTCTTTCGTGGCCGTTATGGGGGCCGCGACGTCCCAGATCTCCTACACCGCGTCCAAGGGCGGCGTTCTCGCCATGAGCCGCGAGCTCGGCGTCCAGTTCGCCCGCCAGGGCGTGAGGGTGAACGCGCTGTGCCCCGGCCCCGTCAACACGCCGCTGTTGCAGGAGCTATTCGCCAAGGACCCGGAGAGGGCCGCCAGGCGGCTCGTCCACCTGCCGATGGGCCGTTTCGCGGAGGCCGTCGAGATCGCCAACGCCGCCCTCTTCCTCGCCTCCGACGAGTCCTCGTACATGACCGCCTCGACCTTCCTGGTCGACGGCGGCCTCTCCGGGGCATACGTTACGCCCGAGTAAGGGGGTTGCCATGAAGAGCGGACTGTCCAACAGCATCCTCGACGCCATCGGCGACACGCCGATGCTGGAGATCGACGGCGTCTACTGCAAGCTCGAGTACCTGAACCCCTCGGGGTCCGTGAAAGCGCGCATAGCGAAGTACATGATCGAACGCGCCGAAGACGAGGGACTCCTCAAACACGGCGACACCATCGTGGAAGCAACGAGCGGCAACACCGGCAACGCCCTCTCGATGGTCGCCGCCGTCAAGGGCTACAGGATGCTCGTCGTCATGCCCGAGGGGATGAGCGGCGAGCGCGTCGCCATAAGCCGCGCCTTCGGGGCCGAAGTGATGGAGATAGGCCACTTCCACGTCGACGAAGCATTGGCCAAAGCGAAAGAACTCGGCAATGAACCGGGCTATTTTTGCCCTTCTCAGTTCGAGAGCGAGTGGAACGTCGAGGAGAATCGGACCTGGCTCGGGCCGGAGATCCTGGACCAGCTCCCCGAAGGCGTGGTCCCTGACGCCCTCGTAATGGGCGTCGGCACCGGCGGCACCCTCGTCGGCGTCGGCCAGGCTTTTAGGGAAGTAAACCCCGACGTCCGGCTCTTCGCGATGGAGCCCTCCGAGTCCTCCACCATCCTCTGCGGCGAGGTCGGCGAGCATCTCATAGAGGGCATAGCCGACGGCTTCGTCCCAGGCATCTTCCAGCGCCACCAGAAGCTCGTAAACGACACCCTCGCCGTCGACTCCGAGGAGGCAGTCGGGGAGATGCGCCGCCTCGCGAAGCACCACGGCCTCTTCGTCGGCCCCTCAAGCGGAGCCAACCTCATAGCCGCCAGGAAGGTCAGGGAGAGCCACCCGGAGATAGTGCACGTAGTAACCCTGTTCTGCGACGAGGGAGAGAAGTACATCCAGGATCACTTCGCTGCGAGGGATGAGGTCAAGCTCACAGCCGAGAACTACACCTAAGCCATGAAGATGTCCGGAGCAACTTTTGTATCCTGCTCCACAAGCCGCGTCGCCCTACTTATGCTAACTTTACTTTGCCCGGTGAGGGCCGCGGGAGAGAGTCGCGGGGGATGGGGGAGTCCCCGCAGCGACCGCCGAAGGTGAAAGGGCCGCGAGAGCGGCTCGAATCTCTCAGGCAGAAGGACCGCGGACCCGAGGGCGTCCTGGAGAGTTCGATCTACTGGATCGACGCCGACGGGGTAATACTCTCAGGTTTGGGACAGGGCGGAAAATAGGACGCTCACCCGAAACAGGGGGTAATGCCGCGTGGCGAGGTTTACACCGCACACCGACGACGACGTACGGGAGATGCTGGACGCCATCGGCGTCGAGACGCTCGACGACCTTTTCGCCGACGTCTCTCCAAAGTTCCAGGGGGAGCTGGACCTCCCGCCGGCGCTCTCGGAGTACGAGGCGCTCAGGGACGTGGACCGGCTGGCGAAAGAGAACGATACCGGGCTCCCGATCTTCCTCGGCGCGGGCGCCTACGATAGGATCGTGCCTTCCACGGTCGGCGCCGTTATCTCGCGCGGAGAGTTTTTGACCTCCTACACGCCGTACCAGCCGGAGATCAGCCAGGGCACCCTCCAGTCCATCTTCGAGTTCCAGTCCATTGTTTCTGAGTTGACGGGCCTGGAAGTCTCGAACGCCTCGGTCTACGACGGCGCAAACGCCGTCGCCGAAGCCGCCCTCATGACCGCCCGCCTGACTAAACGTGATCCAAGAGTGGCTGTCTCGGCCGGCCTGAACCCCCGCTACCGCGAGGTCATAGAGACATACCGCGTCGAGGTCGTCGAGCTGCCTTTCGAGGACGGAACCACGGACTTCTCGGAAGTGCCGGACGGCGTCTCCGGCGTCTTCGTGCAGAGCCCGAACTTTTTCGGGGTCGTGGAAGATATAGAAGCAGCTTCCGGGGCGGCGCACGCTGCCGGCGCGTTGTGCGTGGCGGTCTGCGACCCGATCTCGCTCGCGGTCCTCGAAGCGCCGGGCAACCTCGGGGCCGACGTCGCGGTCGGCGAGGCCCAGCCGCTCGGGATGCCGCTCCTCTTCGGTGGCCCTTACGCCGGCTACATGGCGACGGACCAGAAGTCCGTCCGCCAGCTCCCGGGACGCATCTGCGGCGAGACCGTGGACAAGGACGGCAAACTCGCCTACGTCCTGACCCTGCGCGGGCGCGAGCAGGACATCCGTAGGGCCAAGGCGAACTCCAACATCTGCACCAACCAGGCGCTAACGGCGCTCGCCGCCACCGTCTACACGGCGCTCATGGGGCCGGAAGGATTGCGCGAGGTGGCGGAGTCGTCCGTCTCCAAGGCGCATTATCTGGCAGAGAGGCTTCAGGCTTCGGGCTTCAGGCTCCGGTATCCGGAGGCCCCCTTCCTGTGGGAGTTCGTGGTTGAGTTGCCTGATGTAAAGAAGGCCAACGAGGCTTTGCTTAAGGCCGGCATGGTCGGCGGGTTGGATCTCGGGGACGGGGGAATGCTGGTGGCGGTTACGGAGAAGAGGACCAAAGAGGAGCTCGACGCTTTCGTGGGGGTGGTGGCGAATGGTGGATAACCTGATCCGGACCAAAGGCCGCGAAGGCCGCAGGGGCTACACCCTTCCAAAAAACGATGTGGATGGAACGAGCCTCGAAAAAATTCTTCCGAAAGCGGCGCTCCGCAAGGAGAAGCCGCGCCTGGCCGAGGTGGACGAGCCGACCGTCGTGCGCCACTACACGAACCTCTCCCGCCAGAACTGGGGCATAGACACGAACTTCTACCCTTTGGGCTCCTGCACGATGAAGCACAACCCCCGCGCCAACGAGGTCGCCGCCAACAACCCCGGCTTCGCGGGGCTCCACCCCCTCCAGCCGGAGGCGCAGGCGCAAGGGGCGCTACAGGTCATGCACGAGCTGCAGGGTTTTCTGGCTGAGGTATCCGGGCTTCCGGCCGTGTCCCTGCAGCCACTGGCCGGGGCGCAGGGTGAGCTGACGAGCATCCTGATGGTCAAGAAGTTCTTCGAGGATTCGGGGGACCACGGGAGGACCACCGTTCTGGTGCCCTCGACGGCGCACGGGACGAACCCGGCCACGGCTTCGATGGCGGACTTCAAGGCGAAGGAGATCGGGCTCGACGAGCACGGATGCGTGGACGTCGACGAGCTGCGGGAGCTGGTGGACGAGACGACGGCCGCGCTCATGATCACGAACCCGAACACGTGCGGCGTCTACGAGAGAAACATCAAGGAGATAGCCCAGGTCCTCCACGAAGCCGGAGCCTTTCTCTACATGGACGGCGCGAACATGAACGCGAACCTCGGCCGGATGCGCCCCGCCGAGGCCGGCGTCGACGTGATGCACTTCAACCTCCACAAGACGTTCTCCACCCCCCACGGCGGCGGCGGCCCCGGCTGCGGCGCCATAGCCTGCTCCGAAACCCTCGCCCCCTTCCGCCCCGACCCCGCGGTCGAGAAGGACGGAGAGACCTACTCCTTCGTCCGCCCCGCGCAGAGCATCGGGCGGGTGGCGGGGTTCCACGGCAACTTCGGGCAGATGCTCCGGGCGTGGAACTACATCAAGATGCACGGCCCAGACCTGCGCGACGTGACCGACATGGCCGTCTTGAACGCGAACTACGTGAGGGCGCGACTCGGGGGGACTTACCAAATCCCTTACGACGAGCTCTGCAAGCACGAGGTCGTGGTTCAGCCCCCGAAGGGCAAGAAGGCGCTCGATATCGCCAAGGGGCTCATAGACCACGGCTACCACCCACCCACGATCTACTTCCCCCTCGTCGTCAAAGAGGCCATGCTCATAGAGCCCACGGAGACCGAGTCCAAGGAGACCCTCGATGACTTTATAGGCGCCATGCTGGAGCTGGCGGAGACGACCTCTGAAGAGCTGGAAGAGGCCCCCACCCACGCCCCCACGCGGCGCCTCGACGAGGCCCGCGCCGCCCGCCAGCTCAAGGCCCGGTGGTAAGGGTGGCCGACGGGACCCTCAGACGCACGCCGCTCTACGACGAACACGAGAAGGCCGGTGCCCGCCTCGTCCCGTTCGCCGGATGGGAGATGCCCGTCCAGTACGAGGGCGTGAAGGCCGAGCACGAGGCAGTCCGAATGGCCGCCGGCCTCTTCGACGTCTCCCACATGGGCGAGGTCGTCTTCCGCGGACCCGACGCCGAGAGGGCCGTCCAGCGGCTCGTGACCAGGGACGTGTCGCGCCTCGAGGCAGGTCAAGCCGGCTACGCGGCCGTCTGTTACGAGAGCGGTGGCACGGTGGACGACGTGCTCGTATACAAGAACCCGGACGACTTTCTCGTGGTCGTCAACGCGGCAAACCGCGAGAAAGACGTCGCCCACTTCCGCGAGCACACGGGGGATCTGGACGTCGAAGTCGTGGACGAATCAGACGACTGGGCCTTGCTCGCGCTGCAGGGGCCGCGGGCCGAAGAGATCCTGCAGAATTTCACAGGGTCGTCCCTGTCCGACATGAAGTATTACCGGCACGCGGTGGGGGAGGTTGACGGTCGCCACGCCGTGATCTCGCGCACCGGCTACACGGGCGAGGACGGCTTCGAACTCTACGTCCGCCCCGACGCCGCGGCCCCGCTTTGGCGCAGGTTCGTCGAAGCCGGCGCCACGCCCGCAGGCCTCGGGGCTCGGGACACTTTGCGCCTGGAGGCTGGCATGTGCCTCTACGGCAACGAGCTGGACGAGGAGACGACCCCCCTTGAGGCGGGCATCGGGTTCGCCGTCCACCTGGATAAAGAACAGGAGTTCCTGGGACAGGAGGCGTTGCGCCGGGAGAAGGAGGAGGGGCTCCGCAAGAAGCTCGTCGGCTTCAAGGTGGAGGGGCGGGGCATCGCGCGCCACGACCATCCGGTGGCACTGGGGGGTGAGACCGTCGGCACCGTCACGAGCGGGACGCAATCCCCCACGCTCGGCGAGGCGATAGGGCTTGCGCTGGTCGCCCCGGGAGTGGAAGATTCCTTCGACGTCGTGATACGCGACAGGCCCGTGCCGGCTCGGGTCGTGCCGCTGCCGTTCTACAAACGAGAGAAGAAGTAGGGAGGGGACCGAATGGCCGTACCGGAGGACCTTCAGTACACGAAGAGCCACGAGTGGGTCCGCATCACAGACGGCGTGGCGACCGTGGGCATCACCGAGCACGCGCAGGACGAGCTCGGCGACGTCGTCTTCGTCGAGCTGCCCGAACAGGGCGCGACGCTCGAAGCCGGCGACTCCTTCGGGGCCGTCGAGAGCGTCAAGGCCGTCTCCGACCTGTACGCCCCCGTCGGCGGCGAGGTCGTCGAGGTCAACGGGACGCTCGAAGACAGCCCGGAGAAGATCAACGAAGACCCCTACGGCGAGGGTTGGATCCTGAAACTCCAGATCTCCGACGAAGCCGACCTCCTCTCCGCCGCCGACTACGAGAAGCTGCTCGAAGAAGAGTCATAGGCCGCTGACGCACAGGCCCTCCTCGCCGGTTGGCCCTTTGTACAAACGGCCGCGGGACCGGGCCCCCGATTCCGCTCCGCTCGTATAAAAGATCACATCACAAGGACCACCGGGGGTTACAGGAACAGCGTGCGCATAAAGGAAGTTCCTGGTAAACGGCTATGTGCGTATCGCAGATATTTACGAAAAGTTTCTAAATTCACCGTTCCAAGCCCTTTACAAAGTGTGACGAGCGGGTTAATATCCTGCCAGTCGGTTGGTGCGATACTAAACCGGCACAATTAAAGAACCCGGGGCGCCACTCCTCCTTTCCCTTTCCCCACCTATCACCCCTAGGCGCTCCGGGCTCTTCTCTTTTTTGAGCTTGTCAGCCGGTCAGCTAGTCAGCATTTCAGAGAAAGTCCCCGAAGGTCGCCGCTCCGTAAGAACTTCGTACTCCCATCCAAAAAGAAGCGGTACCCGGACGGGTGCCGGGTACCGCTAGAAGCTGACAAGCTGAAGTGCTGCCAGGCTGAAATGCTCCTAAGAAGCTTCCTGGCCCTCCGCCTGGGTCAGGTAGTACAGCGTGTGCATCAACTGTGCGGTGGGGTCGATGCGGTGGACGTCCACGTGGGAGGGGACGTGGAGGAGGACGTCCGTGTAGTTGAGGATGACGCGGATGTTGGCCTCGGTCATCAGGTCGGCGACGTGCTGGGCGGCGGAGGCGGGGGTGGCTATGATGCCGATTATCTCCTCGGCCTCGGCCACGCTCTTGGCTAGCTCGTCGATGTGCTTGACCACCACGTTGCCGACGGTGCGCCCGATCTTGTCCGTGTCGGCGTCGAAGACGTCGTGGATTACGAACCCTCTTTTAGGCAGTATGGTGCTCGCCGCGATGGCGCTACCAAGGTTGCCCGCGCCCACGAGCGCGATGTTGTAGGTCTGCCTGAGACCCAAGATGTCCCTCACAGCCTCGACCAGGTCGTAGGCCTGGTAGCCCACGCCCCGCGTACCGGAGAAGCCTATGGCGTTCAGGTCCCTCCGCACCTGCACGGGGTTTATGCCGGTGTAATCGCCCAACTCCTTGCTGCTGACCGCGTCACGGCCCTCTTCTATGAGCTGCTGGGTGGTCCTGAGGTATTTCGTCAGCCTATTCGTCAGGCCGGGCTGTAGCGTGGTTCGCAACTCTCCCGCTCCTTCTTCTCCGTGGTCTAAGTGCCGATGATCGCCATTGTAACAAAATGGGACGTTCTTGCAATAAAGGTGCTCTTAACCGACAACTAATCAGTAAGCAAGCCTGGTTACAGACGGTCGAGGCCGGAGGATTCGTGTTTGCCCGGCGGCTTCGCGGCGTGTACTTTTCCCGTGTCGGTGGGCGTCGGGAGGAGCGGGGTAGAGGGTGGAGACGGTCTTCTGGGGCTTCCTGATCGTGGGCCTCTCCGCGGTGTTGGCGTTCGCCGGGTTCCTGGTGGCGCGGCGGCTGGTCTCCTTCGATCTGCGGGAGGCGCACAACAGCAACACCGCCGTGATGTTCGGGGCGCTTTACGTTTTGTACGGCCTTATCGTCGGGTTCTCGGCCTACTTCGTCTCCTACCAGTACGACACGGCCCAGAAGACCGCGCAGGGCGAGGCCGCGAGCGTGGAGGAGATCCACCGCCTAGCCGAAGGTTTCCCCGAGACGAAGCGGCGGGAGGTCCAAGATTTGGCCGAGTCCTATGCCCGCCTCGTGGTCGACGAAGGGTGGCCCATGATGCGCGAAGGCCGTATCAGCGCGCGGGCCGGGGCGGCGGCCGACGAGCTCAGGCGGAGCGTCCTGGCCTTCGAGTCGCGAACCGAGAGGGACGACGCCCTCTATTCGCAGGCCCTTACTCTTGTCGCGGATCTCGATGAGGGGAGGGCGTTGCGGTTGCTGGAGGTGAGGGAGGGCATACCGTCCCTCCTGTGGGTCGTCCTGATCGTCGGTGGTGTGGTTACGGTGGGCTTCACGTACCTGCTCGGGGTGCAGACCGAGCGGCTTCACGTCGTCATGATCCTGGCCTACACGCTAGTCCTCGTCCTGATCCTCTACGCCATCCGCGCCCTCGACTACCCCTTTGACGGCCTCGCCCAGGTCGGTCCGGACGCCTTCGAGGCCGCCCTCTCCAGGATGGAGTCGTACGGGGGCCGGTAGACGCCGGGTTGCGTGTACCATAGGGGTCTTGTTCCGGACGAAGGGGGATCCTGTGGAGTACCGGCGGTTGGGCGGGAGCGGGGTAAAGGTAAGCGAGGTCTCTCTCGGAAGCTGGCTTACCTACGGCGGCAGCGTCGCCGAGCAGCAGGCGACCGCCTGCGTGCACAGGGCCTACGACCTCGGCATCAACTTCTTCGACACCGCCAACGTGTACATGCGCGGCGCCGCCGAGGAGATCGTCGGCAAGGCCCTACGAGGCTTCGACCGCGACTCGTACTTCCTCGCGACGAAGGTCTACTTCCCGATGGGCGACGGCCCGAACGACCGGGGCCTCTCGCGCAAGCACATCACGGAGCAGTGCCACGCCTCGCTGAGGCGGCTCGGGACCGACTACGTCGACCTCTACCAGTGCCACCGCTACGACGAGGGCGTGCCGCTGGAGGAGACGCTGCGGGCGCTGGACGACCTGGTGCGGCAGGGGAAGGTGCTTTACGTAGGCGTCTCCGAGTGGACGGCGGACCAGATCTCGGACGCCCTGCGCATCGCCAGGGAGATGAACCTGGACAGGATCGTCTCCAACCAGCCGCAGTACAACATGATCCAACGCAGGATAGAGGCCGAGGTCGTCCCGCTCTCCGAACGCGAGGGCGTGGGACAGGTGGTCTTCTCCCCGCTCGCCCAGGGCGTCCTGACCGGCAAGTACCGCCCCGGCGACGCCCCCGAAGAGGGAACCCGCGCCGCCGACCCGGAATCGAACCGCTTCATGCGGGAGCTGATGAACGAGAGCGTGTTGACGGCCGTGGACGGGCTCAGGCCCATCGCCGACGAGGCTGGCCTCACCATGCCCCAGCTCGCGCTCGCGTGGGTCTTGCGGCAGAAGAACGTCAGCAGCGCCATCATCGGGGCTTCGAGGCCGGAGCAGGTCGAGGACAACGCCGCGGCCTCCGGCGTAGAGCTGCCGTCCGAGTTGGTGCATCAGATAGATGATGTCCTGGACGGTGTGATCCGGCGCGGTTAGGCCGCGACGGCTTCCCCCGCCGCGCCTCGTGTTGTAGCATGGTGTCCGTGGAACGGGATCACAAAGGGCTTACCACCGCAAGCTCCCTCACCGGGCGGCCTCCTCGACCGTCCCTGCCCCGACCGATCCTCTAGGGGGTCGCGCTCGGGGCGTCCGCGTCTCTCCGGTCTACCCGGGGTCCTCCGCGCGGAGCGGTCTCCACCCACACACCAGAGATCGAGGGAAACATGCAGCCCTTCACCACGAAGGAAGACTTAGAAGTAGACGCAACATACGACCGAAACGGACTTCTGAACAAGACCGGGCCCGGCGTCCGCATCCGGCAGATGGACGACGCCGACCTCGAACGCATCCTGGAGCTCAGGAGCGTGGTGCGCTGGTCGGCCGACCCCAGGGCGTTCGACCTGCTGCGCGGCGTGCGCGACGCCCGGTGGTTCGTGGCCGAATCCCCCGGCGGCTCCCTGGTCGGGATGGTCGGCGCGGTGCCGCTTGGGAGCATCGGCGTCCTCTGCCACCTCGCGGTTCACGACGGGCACAGACGACTCGGTCTCGGCGCGGACCTCTCCTCCTGGGCGGTCGCCTACCTGAAGAGCCGCGGCGCAAGGACCGTCAGGCTCTACGCCACGCGGCAGGCCGAGGGCCTCTACCGATCGCTCGGTTTCAGGGCTTCGGCGGCCCGCACCATCTACCGGCTGGATGGGCCACGCGGCCGGCCGCGTGCGTTTGAGGAGGCCGGTGGCAACCGGGTAGAGACGCTCGCCTTCGCCGATTTGCCCGAGCTCTACGGCGTGGACCGCTGGAGCTACGGGGCCGACCGCTCGCCCCTGATCTTCGCGACCCTCAGGTTGCACCCCGGTGAAGGCCTCGTGGCGCGGGACTCGTCGGGGGGGATCAAGGGCTACCTCATCCGCAGCGCCGGAACCGACGCGATGCGCCTAGGCCCCTTCGTCGCCGCCGGCCCGGACGTGGCCCGTCTCTTGCTGGCCCGCGCCCTCCGCGAGACGGGCCCGGCGCCCGTCCGCGTCATCGTCCCTGGCCCAGCCACCAGCCCGGCCCACGCCCTGCTCCGGGAGTTCGGCTTCGAAGGCCGCAAGGACCGCCTCCGAATGGAACTCGGCGGGCCGCTCGACCGGCCGGACGGCCTCGAACATTACGGCACGACGCCGTACATGGCGACTTAGGTGTCAGCGCGCTACGGCTGCGCCTTCGCTTTCGGCACGTCCCCTTCGGGGACTTTCAGCACGGCGCTTCGCGCCTTTCAGCACGTAGCCTGGCGGCTGCTTTCAGCTGGTCAGCAGGGGTGAGGAGGGACTCTGATGCGCATGAGTGGGTTGTTTGGTCGGACTTTGCGGGAGGTTCCGGCGGGGATTGAGGTCGCGGGGCACGGGTTGTTGTTGCGGGCGGGGTTCGTGAGGCAGTTGGCGGCGGGTATTTTTAGTTATCTGCCCCTGGCGAAGCGGTCCCTGGACAAGGTGTCGGGGATTTTGAGGGAGGAGATGGGGGCTTGCGGGGGGCAGGAGGTTTCCATGCCGGTAGTCCATCCCGCCGAGGTCTGGGAGAGGTCGGGGCGGTACGAGGGCACGGGGGCTGAGTTGGTGAGGCTGCGGGACCGCCGGGACCGGGCGATGGTGCTGGCGATGACGCACGAGGAAGTCGTGGCGGGGCTGGTAGCGGAGAAGGTCGGGTCCTACCAGCAGCTGCCGAGGCTGGTGTACCAGATCCAGACGAAGTTCCGCGACGACGCGCGGCCGAGGGCCGGCCTGATCCGTGCCAGGGAGTTCACCATGAAGGACGCGTATTCCCTGGATAGGAACGAGACCGGGCTCGACCGGCAATACAGGGCGATCCACCGGGCCTACTTCAGGATCTTCGGCCGCTGCGGGCTGCCCGCGGTCTCCGTGGGCGCGGACGTCGGCATCATGGGGGGCAGCCTCGCCCACGAATTCATGTACCTCTCGCCCGTCGGGGAGGACACGATCCTGCTCTGCGACACGTGCGGCTACACCGCGAATCGCCAGGTGGCGAGGTTCCGCAAGCCGCAGGCCGGGGTGGAGGAGCAGAGGCCGGTGGAGAAGATTTCCACTTCGGGCGCGAACACCATCGAGGCGCTCGCCCGGCTTCTTGAGATACCGGAGTCCCGCACGGCAAAAGCGGTCTTCCTGGTGGCGACGGTCGGCGGCGAGGAGAGGTTCGTCTTCGCCGTCGTGCGCGGCGACATGGACCTGAACGAGACGAAGCTGGCGAACGCCGTCGGGGCCGACGGGCTGCGTCCGGCGCGGGCGGATGAAATCCGCGCCGTTGGCGCGGAGCCGGGGTACGGTTCTCCCGTTGGGGTTGCTGGCGTCCTCGTAGTCGCGGACGACGCCGTCCCAGGCTCTCCAAACCTTGTCGCCGGCGCCAACCAGGACGGTTTCCACCTCCTGAACGTCAACCACGCCAGGGACTTCGAG
This sequence comes from Rubrobacter tropicus, assembly GCF_011492945.1. NCBI lineage: Bacteria > Bacillati > Actinomycetota > Rubrobacteria > Rubrobacterales > Rubrobacteraceae > Rubrobacter > Rubrobacter tropicus. The sequence continues at coordinate 4,345,504 of NZ_CP045119.1, read as the reverse complement.
GCGGACGTGATCGCGGACGTCGCGGCCGCCCGGGAAGGTTCCGCCTGCCCGGAGTGCGGCGCCCAGATGCGCGCCGAGCGCGGCGTCGAGGTCGGCAACATCTTCAAGCTCGGCACGCGCTACAGCGAGGCTTTCGGGGCGGGCTACCTGGACCGGGACGGGGAGCGAAAGCCCGTCGTGATGGGCTCCTACGGCATCGGGCTCGGGCGGCTTTTGGCCTGCATCGCCGAAGAGCACCGCGACGAGGACGGCTTGATCTGGCCCATCTCCGTCGCGCCGTATGCCGTTCACCTGGTGTCCGCCGACGACGGGGCGGACCGGCTCTACGAAGAGTTGATCTCCGCGGGCGTCGAGGTCCTCTACGACGACAGGCGGGAGAGTCTGGGGACAAAGTTCAAGGACGCGGACCTGATCGGGGCCCCCATCCGCCTGACCCTCACCACCCGTTCCATCGAGGACGGCGGTGTCGAGATGAAGCTCCGCCGGGAAACCGGCAGCCGCGTGGTGCCCGTTGAAGGAGCCGTGGCCGTGGTAAAGCAGAGAATCTCCGACCTCGAAGATGAGATCCTCGCCAGCATCCCGGTTCCGACAAACGAGCCATGACCCGCCCCAACCCGTAGGGGCGGGTTTAAAACCCGCCCGGCCTTGAAGGCGGCGGCGTTTCGGCGGATGATGGCGCGCGTGAGCCCGTTCGAGAGATACGCGCCCGACCTCGACGCCTACCACGAGCGCGCCCGTACCGGGCCGTGCTTTGTGTGCGGCATCGTGGCGCGCGACCCCGATTTCCTCGGCCATCACGTCATCTACGAAGACGACGGGGCCATCGCCTTCTTGAACGGGTGGCCGACGCAGTACGGCTACGCGCTCGTCGCCCCGAAAGAGCACAGGGAGCAGGCCACCGGGGATTTCACCGCCGAAGAATACCTGGACCTCCAGCGCGTCGTTCACCGCGTTGCGGAGGCGGTGCGTGAAGAGGTCGGGGCGGAGCGGGTCTACATACTCTCGCTCGGGTCCAACGAGGGCAACGCGCACGTCCACTGGCACGTCGTCCCCTTGCCGCCTGGAACGCCATACGACGAGCAGCAATTCGCCGCCGTCATGCTGGAGACCGCCGGGGCTCTGGACATACCGGAAGAGGAGAATGCCTCCCTCGCGGCGCGCATAGGGAGCAGGATGGAGGGGGCGTGATGCTGCCGGACAACGGCAAACCGGTCCTGAGTGGCGTCTACGTGTATCCAATAAAGTCTTGTGGCGGCATCTCTATGGAGAAGGCGGAGCTGGTCGCGACCGGGTTGCGTGATGATCGGCGTTGGATGCTCGTGGACGAGGCGGGCGGGTTCATGTCGCAGCGCGCGCATCCCAGGATGGCCCTGATCTCACCCAGCCTCACCCCCGAACGCCTCACGGTGAGCGCCCCGGGAATGCCGGACCTGGAGGTACCGACGCGCGTCGGTACCGCGCAGACGGTACGCGTGGAGGTCTGGGGGGACGAGCAGCGCGGGGAGCCGGCCGCCGATGAGGCCGACCGCTGGTTCAGCGAGTTCCTGGATTTCCCCTGCCGGCTGGTCCGAAAGCCGGACGACGACTTCAGGCCCGTCGACTCCCTCTACGCCACCGGGCGCGACCAGACCAGCTTCGCCGACGGGTTCTCGCTGCTCGTGATCTCCGAGGCCTCCCTCGAAGACCTGAACGCCCGGCTGGAGGAACCCGTCCCCATGAACCGCTTCCGCCCGAACCTCGTCGTCGGCGGTTGCGGACCCTACGCTGAGGATGGTTGGGCAGAGATGGGGGTTGGGAACGCGGGCTTCCGAGTGGCGGAGCCGTGCCCGCGGTGTGCCGTGACCACCGTGGACCAGCGGACCGGTGAGCGGGGCAAAGAGCCCCTGCGCACGCTGGCGACGTACCGGAGATCCGGGGGCGAAGTCTGGTTCGGGCGGAACCTGATCCACACCTCCCTCGGCACCGTCCGCGTCGGGGACCCGGTCGAGGTCACGCCCCGCTAGGGTCGCCCGCTAGGACCTTCGCCAGCAGGTCGGACTCGACGTTGCCACCGCTTATGACGGCCACGTTCTGGCGCGTCTCGGGGAGCTCGTGCCGGTGGAAGAGGTAGGCCGCGAACGTTACGGCCCCGCTCGGCTCGGCGACGAGGCGGACCCGGAGCGCCAGGCGGCGCATGGCGTCGAATATCTCCTCCTCCGTGACGGCGACTATGTCGTCGACGAAGGCCAGGACGTGCTCGAAGGGCGCATTCCCGAGCTTTCGGACGCGCAGGCCGTCGGCGACGGTGCGGCCCACGCTCTCCGCCGGGAACTCGACCAGTCTTCCGGTCTTCAGGCTCTCCCTGGCGTCGGCGGCCAGCTCGGGCTCGACCCCGATCACGTTCACATCCGGCTTTGCCTGCTTGATCGCCGCCGCAACGCCGCTTATGAGGCCGCCCCCACTCACGGGCACGAGCACCGTCTCGACGTCGGGCAGGTCTTCGAGGATCTCGGCCCCAACGGTCCCCTGGCCGGCGATGAGGGTCTCGTCGTCGTACGGGGGCACCGGCACGTAGCCGTGCTCCGCCGCCAGCTCCGCGGCCTTTCTCGCCCGTTCTCCGCTGTCTGGACCGACCAGCACCACCTCGGGACCGAGCGCCGCCGTTGCGTCGAGTTTGCCTCTCGGGGCGCCGCGCGGCATGACTATGGTTGCCTTTACGCCGAGGGCGCGGGCCGCGTAGGCGACCGCCCTCGCGTGGTTTCCGCTGGAGTGGGCGACGACGCCCCTGGCACGCTCTCCGGGGCTCAGGGAGGAGATCTTGTTGTATGCCCCCCGCAGCTTGAAAGCTCCGGTCGGCTGCAGGCTCTCCGGCTTGAAGAGCAGGCGGCGCTCCCCGTCCGCTCCGGGGCAGGGGATCAGGGGCGTGCGGAAAGCCACGCCTCGCAACCTCCGCTGTGCCTCCGCGACGTCTTCGGCACGGATCATGGCCGCCCCTCCCTCTTCTGGTGCCGTAAGATCGTCATTATAGGCCCGACCCCGAAACTCGTAACAAGAGCGAAACACCACCACAAGCTTCCCGCAAACATCCCTCCCTATAATGCTCCGGGCTTATGATCCTGCCCCTAGGTGTAAATGCTATCGTCCGGCTGACGGGCGCCTCGTCCTTGATCCTCGCGGTCTCGCTCGTGGTCGGATGCTCCGGCGCAGCACCCCTCGAAGGGGCCCTGGACACGAGCGTGGGCGCGAAGCCCCACGCGAGGGCGGTCGCCGTGGCCACGCCTGATCCGCGGGCCAGGCCGGAGACCACCGTCGGGGCTGCTCCCTCTGTCGCCGTGGAAGACGGTCATACCACGGCCTCCCCCGAGCATTTCGTGTCCGACGGGTGGGCTGACGGCGGCTCGGGCTTCGAAGCCGACACCGTACTCGCCGTCCGGTACGGGGAGCATCGGGGTTACGAGCGGGTGGTGATCGACCTCGGCACCGGAGAAGAGCCAGCCGGGACCTTGCCCCGGTGGACGCTCTCAAGCCCTAAAGGAGACGGCCTGACCAGGATTCAACTTCCCTCAGCCAGCGCCACGGGCGTCTCGGACGGGGGTTTCGGAAAAGGCCTGATGGAAGGTTTCCACGTCGTACGCGCCCCCGAGGGCGGCATGTTCGTGGACCTGCTGGCCCGGAAGTCCTTCCGCTACCGGACGCTGGAGCTCGCCGACCCGGCCCGCCTCGTGGTCGACTTCAAGCCAGCGGGGACGCCCCTGAAGAAACCCCAACCGGCGGCGGGGGGAAACACCGTCCTCGTCGAGCCCCGCCCCGGGGCCAGGGTCTCCGACCCCCTCACCGTCAGCGGCTACTCCCGCAACTTCGAGGCGGCCAACACCGTGGTACTCAGAGACGCCAGGGGCAAGGAGCTCGTCCGCGAGACCGTAACCGCCAACGACTGGAGCACCACCTGGGGCTACTTCGAGGCGACCCTGGACCTGCCGCCGTTCTCGGGCAAGGGCGCCCTGCAAGTCGGCACCACAAGCGCCCGCGACGGCTCCTTCGAAGGCGTGGAGATCCCGGTGAAGGGAAGCTAGTCAGCCCGCTCCGGCTCCGCCTCGCTTTCAGCCACGCGGAGCCGGACCGGACAGCGCCACACACGACGATTAGAGTGTCGCCGGGCGTAGCGTCCACAGACGATTACCTGAAAGCCTGCGAAGCAGGCGTGCTGAGAGCGAAAGCCGAAGGCTGCAGCGCGCTGAGAGCGGAGCCCGAAGGGCGAAGCGTGCTGCCTACCTGATGCTGCTGACGAAGTGGGCCGGATCTAGCGGTTCCCCGGTGGCCCTGAGAACGGTGTCGCGCCAGTTCTCTCGCGCGCCGGGTCCGAAGAAGGATTCGAGGAGGTAGCGGCCCGCCACCTCGTTCTGGTAGAAGGGACCCTGGGTGATGTGGGTCTCCAGGTAGTTCCTCAGCTGGGCGGCTATGAGGTTTCCGAGCACGTAATTCTGGTAGTAGACGGGGGCAGTGGCCACGTGGATCTTGGCCGCCCAGTCCGGCTCGTCCCGCCCCGGCGGACGAGGAACGAGCTGCAGCTTCTCGACGAGGTCCCACCAGACCCCGTTGAGGTCTTCTCTGTCGGGGTCGGCGTAGAGTTCTTTCTCGAACCGGAATACTACTAGCGCCCAGCGCGTGAAGACGAGCAGCTCTTCCCTGCGCCGAGCGGCGAGCCGCTCCCGCTCGGACGCCAGCTCGTCTTCGGGCACGCCCGCCACGCTCTGCAGCCAGCCCGGTTCTTCGCCCAGGGCGCCCATCATGAGGGCTATGGCCTCGGTCGTGGCGATGTGGGAGACGCCTCGCAAGAGGTAGGGGAGCTTCAGGTTTATGTGCCTGTCGTAGACGGCGTGGCCGAACTCGTGGAGCATCGTGTTCATCCAGTACGCGTCCGGCTTTCCGGCCCGCAGGTTCGCAAGGACCCGCACGTCGTAAGGGTAGTCCCGCCCGACCGGGAGGCAGAACGCGTGCTGGTTCTTGCCAGGCCTGGCGTACAGGTCGCTCTTCGCCACCACGCCCCGCACCTCGAGACCCAGGGAGTCGTAGGTCTTCCTGGTCAGGGCCTCGAGGTCCTTGCCCTCGAAGAAGCGGTCCGTGTCCAGGTTGCCGTCCTCCGGGGTCTCCTGGAAGAAGGGGTCGGACAAAAACCACGGCCTCACTACCTCGACCCCGAACTTCTCCCGGAGGCGTTCATCCAGGCGTTTTTTCAGCTCCCGGAACGGGGCGTCCGTGGCGGATTCGAGATCCGCCATGAGCCTCTCCAGCTCCTCGACGTCCATCTCCTGCAGGTCCAGCGACCGATGGTAGTGGTCTTTGTAGCCGGCCTCCCTGGCGAGCCTGTTCCTGAGGCGGGCGAGCTCCCGGACGGTTCCCTCTACCTCGCGCCCGACGGTCTTGGAGGCCTCCCACGCCTCGCGCCTCACCGATTCGTCTCCGGCGGTTCGCAGGATGTCCCTGACCTCGTTCTCCCCGACCGGCCTGCCGCCCACGGTGCCCCGATGGTTGCCGTAGACCGCGTTCGCCTCGGCCTCGAGCTCCTCGATCTTGTCGAGCGCCCCCGCGTCGCCCTGCTTGGACGCGTAAGTCCTGTACAAGACCTCGACCTGCCGGCGCAAGAGCTCGTCGTCCAGGGAGTCGAGTTCCCCGTACCAGCCCGCTACCGCCTCCTGCTCCCCTTCGTCCGCGAAGAGCCGGTTGTACTCTGTCCCGGCCCGGACGAGCTCTTTCTGCGCCTCCTCCGAGCCCGTCACGGCCAGGCCCCACCAGGCCTCGGCGACCCTCTTCTCGACGGGGGCCACCCGCCCCTCGAAGCGGGAGATGAACGACTGGATCTCAGCCGGGGAGGTCAGCGGCCGGCGGCGTCGCGGCGGTTGCCGAGCCAGATCACGACGAGCAGCGTGACGATGCCGACGGTCAGGAACCGCAACAGGCTGGGAGGCTCTCCCTGGCCGCCGACGACCAGCGCCGCCACGAAGACGAGGGCCAGCCCGGCCCACCCGGCCGTCCTGAATGCGAGGTAGCCGGCGACGAGCCCGACGAGCGTGTAGACGAGGAACATGAACGGGTTCAAGACCGTGAGGAATTCGAGGACGCCCGCGCCCTGGCCCGAGGCCCAGATCCCGACCTGCCCCGCCACGATAAACGCGAGAAAAGCGCCGACGAAGCTCGTGGCGCCCGACTTCAGGGTTACGGGCTCGGGGTCGAAGCGGTGGGGCTCGTACCAGCGCGCCTCGGTCACGTCGTAGCGCCCGCGCGTCCTCCTGCCGGTATCCCTGCCGAAACCGCCGCCGTTTTCGGAGCCTTCCTTCCTGCCGAAGCGACCCTTGAGGCGCTCGCCCAGGGAGGGTCCCGCACTCTCGCGGGCGCGGCGGCGGGAGGAGAGCTCGTCCTCCGGCTGGTCGAAGTCGAAGTTGAGGCCGGCAAGCTGGTCCGCGGCGTGGGCGAGGTCCAGGGACTCGTCGTGCTCTCGGCGGCGGTCCGGGTCCGAGAGCACGGCGTTGGCCTCCTGCAGCCGGGAGAACTCCGTGGCACTCCCGCCCGGGTGGTCGGGGTGGAGCTCCTTGGCTAGGTTGCGGTAGGCGTTCCTGATCTCTGCCTGCGAGGCCTCGCGCGGAACGCCGAGGACCTCGTAATAGTTGGTAGTCTTCGCCATCGTTTCCCTATTCTAACCCAAGCCCGCGCCCGTGGCCGCGCCGCTCAAAGCGTGCCGGATCTCCCCCAGGCACCACCCGTCTTTCTCCTCTCCAAGCGCCTCCCGAAGCGCCCCCTCTGAACCCCCGATCTCGCCCAGAGCCCACGCCGCATGCCCCCGCACGAGCGCCGAAAGATCGTTTTGCAGACAGTCTTTCAACGCAGGAATCGCCTTCTTTGATCTCAGGTTCCCGGCCGCCACGCAGCAATTCCGCAAAAGCCCCGCCCGACCAGGGCGGGTGAGCGGCGTACCGGCGAAACGGGCCTCGAACTCCTCGTCGGTCCGTATCTTCAGCACCTCTTCCATCTCCAGGTACGGCCCGGCGCCGCTCCCTTCCGAAAACTCGGGCCAGCGGCTCCTCGTGGCCTTCGTCTTGTTGTAGGGGCAGACCTCCTGGCAGACGTCGCAACCGAAGGCCCAGTCGCCCACCTTCGGGCGCAGCTCGCGCGGGATCTCCCCAGAGTTCTCTATCGTCAGGTAAGAGATGCAGAGCCTGGCATCGACCACGCCGGGGGCCTTTATTGCGCCGGTCGGGCAGCGGTCCATGCAGCGGGTGCAACGCCCGCAAGTCCCCGTGCCCGGCTCGTCGGGATCCAGCTCGAGGTCCACTATCAAGTCCGCTATAAAGAAGTAAGACCCGATGTCCCCGTCGATCAAACAAGAGTTTCGCCCGAAGAAGCCTAGCCCCGCGTGCTGGGCCGCGGACCTCTCGAGGAGCGGCACCGCGTCCGTGAAGCCCCGCGCCTTGATCCTCGTTCCCAGCGCCTCCTCCAACTCTTCCCGCAGCCGGAACAACCGACCCTTGATGACCTCGTGGTAGTCCCGCCCCCAGGCGTACCGGGCGACCCGTCCGCCGCCCGTCTCGTTCTCCGGGTGCTCCCCCGGGTAGTACGAGACCCCGAGCGAGACGACGCTCCTGGCGCTCTTCTGCAGCTTCTTCGGGTTAGCCAGCAACTCCACGGGCCTGTGCATATAACCCATGTCGGCGGCCATCCCGGCCTCCTGCCAGCGGCGCAGCCGCTCGCCGCCCTCCCGCAAAGGCTCCGCCCGTGTCACCCCGACCAGGTCGAAGCCCGCCTCGCGTGCCCGTCCTTCGAGGATACGCCTGGCTTCGGTAGGGTCGATGCTTGCCTGTTCGCGTTCCATCAGGAGTTCGGATTGTACCGCCGGGTGCCTGTGAGGCGTGTGGTTCGAGCGGGTATATATACTTCCTGAAAGGCTGAAGACATCTTCGAGGAGGATCACGGTGGCCATATCTACGGTAAACCCGGCGACGGGGGAGGAGATCAAGACCTTCGACGCCCTGGGCGACGAAGAGATCGACCGGAAGCTCCAGCTCGCGGCCGAGACTTTCCGCGAGTATAAGAAGACGTCTTTTGCGGACCGGTCCCGGTGGCTGACGCGGGCGGCCGAGATCCTGGAAGAGGAGGCGGAGGAACTCGGCCGCATCATGACGCTCGAGATGGGCAAGACTCTCGCCTCGGCCATAGGAGAGGCGAACAAGTGCGCCCGCGGGTGCCGCTACTACGCCGAGAACGCCGAGAAGATGCTCGCCGACGAGCAGATAAAACTGGAGGGTGCCAGGACCTTCGTCCGCTACCAGCCCATCGGGCCCGTGCTCGCTGTGATGCCCTGGAACTTCCCGTTCTGGCAGGTCTTCCGGTTCGCCGCGCCCGCGCTGATGGCCGGCAACGTGGGGCTGCTCAAGCACGCCTCCAACGTGCCGCAGTGCGCGCTGGCGATAGAGGACATCATCCACAGGGCGGGTTTCCCGGAAGGGGCTTTTCAGACGCTTTTGATCTCCTCGGGCCAGGTCCAGGCCGTTATCGACGACCCGCGCGTTCGGGCGGCTACGCTCACGGGCAGCGAGCCGGCCGGCCGGCAGGTCGCGAGCGAGGCGGGCGGGAACATAAAGAAGACCGTGCTCGAGCTAGGCGGCAGCGACCCGTTCATAGTGATGCCGAGCGCGGACCTGGATAAGGCCATAAGTAACGCCGTGACGTCGCGGACGCTCAACAACGGTCAGTCGTGCATCAACGCGAAGAGGATCATCCTCCACGAAGAGATAGCGGAAGACTTTACGCGCCGCTACGTCGAGGGCATGGCCGCGCTCGAAGTCGGCGACCCGATGAGCGAGAACACGGACATGGGCCCCCTCGCGACACCCCAGATCCTCGACGACGTCTCCGGGCAGGTGGACAAGAGCGTCGAGGCCGGCGCCAGGGTCCTGACCGGCGGCAAGAAGGGGGACGGGCCGGGCAACTTCTACCCGCCGACCGTCTTGACCGACATCCCCGAAGGGTCGCCGGCTTACCGGGAGGAGATCTTCGGTCCCGTAGCCTCGCTGTTCCGGGTGCGTAACATAGACGAGGCCATAGCCCTCGCCAACGACTCGGACTTCGGGTTGAGCTCCTCCGCGTGGACGAACGATTCGGCCGAGCAGGACCGTTTCATCGACGAGCTCGAGGCGGGGATGACCTACATAAACCGCATGACGGAGTCGACGCCCGAGATCCCCTTCGGCGGCGCCAAGAACTCGGGCTACGGCCGCGAGCTCTCCCACTTCGGCATCCACGAGTTCATGAACCCGAAGACCGTCTGGGTGGACGCGAGCGGGGAGGCCGCGGACACGACGGGCGCCGAGTAGTCGAGGCCCGGTGAAAGCTCTTGCTGACTTTCTGGCAACCGGGCGGTAGATTCTCGGCACGATGAGAACGATTCACAACAGCCTGCGAGGCGGACCGGGGCGGTCATGATACTTCTGCGTTTACTCGGTATCGGGGTCGCCTACGGGTTCACCTTCATGTTCGTGAAGTCGCTGTTCCCCGAGCCTTTCGTGCTCCTGATCATGCAGGGCGGCACCAGCAGCGAGGGCGACCTGACCACCCTCGCCCTCGTCTACATGGCCGTCGGCCTCCTCGCCGGCCTCATAGCCGCCCCCATCTTCGGCGCTGCCCTTCTCTTGCGCCGCGGTTCCAACGGGGACGAACGCTCCGGCTCGCGTCTCGTTCTGAGCCTCGCCCTAGCCTTACTTACGGGCACCATCTCCGGCGTCCTGACCCTGCTCGTCTACGCTTACGGGATCCTGCCGCCCGGAGGCGTCCTCGACCCGCTGAAGCTGGTCCGCAACTCCGTCCACTCGGCGCCCGGCGTCGGCCTGCTCATAGCCTGGACCATCGCCCGCGACCTGCTCCCCGCCGGCCTCGCAGGCCTCTTCCTCTCGCCCCTGATAGGGGGTACCCTGCAACGCCTCTACGAGGCCGGACGACCGCCCCAGCAGAGAAGCTACGACCAGTACGATTACTGAGTAGCGCGACGCCTGCGGCGGCTTGTCAGCACGGCGCTTCGCGCCTTTCAGCTACAGCGGTTTGCGGAAGGATGGGGCCCAAAGCGAACGGACCACGAGTCACGGAGGTTCCAGGGCTTTCAGGGGCGGAGGGTCGGGGCTTCCCCGGGGTTCCGAGACGCACCCCCCAAAACCTCGATGCCTCACGAACCTCCAGGTCCGGTCCTTACGCAACCCGGCATAGTCAGCCTATCAGCCGGGTTTAGCTCGTGTTTCCTCGAACCATTCGCTTAATCTTGGATCTCGTAGGTCTCCGTGCGCACGGGCGAGCGCTCTCGTTCGCCTTTCTCGTCGGGCGGGCCGAGCGCCAGGTACTTCACCGTGGTCGTCTTCTCGAGGCGGAGAGGTCTCGTGTATGGGGTGCTTTCCCCGGTCGGTTCGGTGCCGTCCGTGGTGTAGAAGACCTCAGCGCGCGGGTCGGATGCCGTCAGGGAAACGGACCGGGCCTTGCCTGGGCTTCCGCCTGCCGGGCTGGCGAACGCGGTCAGGCCGGAGACCTTGCCCTCCACGGAGAACAGGGCGGTTCGAACGACGTCCACCCCGGGGCCTCCGATGTTCGGGCCTTCGATCTCGAAGTAGTTCTGCGGGTTGCCGTCCGCGTCGGTCATCGGACTGCCGGTTACCTCGTGTGGCGTCGAGGGGTCCCCCACGTATCCCGCCGGCGGGTTGTGGGCCGCGGTGTCCCAGGCCAGCCAGGGCCCGACGCGGCCGTTGAGGGTAGTCGCGAAGTCCCCGCACGGCGCCTGGAGGCACCCGACGTCCTCGGTGAAGTCGATACCCCGCCGTCCGCCCCTCACGTTCGTGAACGTCTCCGCCCCGTACGGATGGGTCACCTCGTACGTCGCGCCGGGTTTCAGGTTGTCCGCCCGGATGCGGATGCGGTTCAGGACCTGCTGTGCGCCGTCGATCGGTTTCGAGTGGGGCATAAACCCGCCCCTGGTGGCCAGCTCCAGGGAGGCGTCGCCACCCCCGTTGGTATTTAGGGAGGCGGTGGCCGACCAGTAGGTAACCCGATCCCCGATGTTGTCCGGCGTGGAAGGAGGACGGTCCTCTTCCGGCAGCGTGGTCGAGCAGTTTGGGGGAGAGAGGCACGGCGCCAGCCGCAAGCCTTTTTCGTCCTCGATCCAGCCCGGGAACTTCGTGTTCTGATCTACCGGCCCGACGCGCGCGAGCCCGGCCTCCGCCCGGGAGGCCGGCGCGGCGGTCCAGATCACCAGGGCGGCCATCAGCGAGGCCAGGATTCTGACCGCGGCCTTCGCCTTCACCTGCGCGTGGGTCATCTCCGTCCTCGGAAGCCTGCGAGCACAGTATGCCCGCCGGCCCCCGGCCCTCCATCCCCAATATGGGGGATCTTCGCCTAGCCAATTCGTCCCAACGGGGCCGTCGGCCGCTTTCAGCGTGAGGTCGAGGGCAGGCTCAGGCTGAAGATGGCCCCGGCCCTTTCGCTGTTGCCGGCCGTTAGGTCGCCGCCCTGGGCGCGGGCGAAATCTCGGGCGATAGCGAGGCCCAGGCCCGTGCCGCTCCTTCTGGCGCGGGCGGCGCCGCTCCGGTAGAAGCGGTCGAACACGCGCGAGAGGTGCTCGCGGGGGATGCCGGGGCCGGAGTCCTCGACGGTGGCGACGACCCTGTCGCCTTCGCGACGGCCGGCGATCGTCACGCTGCCCCCCGGCGGCGTGTGCCTCACGGCGTTGTCCAGGAGGGCGGCCAGGATCTGGCGCGTACGTTCCCTGTCGCCGCGGACGGGGAGCTTGCCGGACGTCTCTACCTCGAAGCCGACGCCCTCGACGTCGGCTTTGGCCGCGAACCGGTCGGCGCCGTCGGCCAGGATCTCGGCCAGATCGAAGGTCTCTTTGTCGACGGGGAGCTTTCCGGCATCGAGCCTGGCCAGGACCAGGAGGTCCGACAGAACGCCGTCCATCCTGTCGGTCTCGAGGAGCAGGTTCTCCAGGAGGTCCCTGTCGTCCGGGCTGTTGTTGCCGCGGGCGATCACCTCGGCGTCGGCCCGGATCAGGGTCAGGGGCGTCTTTAGCTCGTGGGAGGCGTCCGCGACGAAGGCGCGCTGCTTGTCGAAGGCCTCGCGGATAGGCCTCATCGCCCTGCCGGACATGAACAGCCCCCCAACGGCCGCGAGGGCTAGCGCCACCACCCCTATGGGCGCCAGGATCGAGACGAACTTGCGCACGGCCTCGTCGACCACCCTCCGCGACTGGGCAACCTGGACGACGGCGACCACCTCTCCCGCCCGCTTTACGGGCAGGCTCACGACCCGCACGTAGTCGTCCTGCCTCTCGATGGTGTTGCGCAGCGTTCCTTCCCTGGCCGCCCGCCGGGCGAGATCTGGACGGGGTAGGCCGAAGTCCGAGCTCGTGGAGGTCCTGCCCAGCGGGCGTCCGTCGGGGCCGACCACAGACCAGCCGAACTCGTTCGAGCCGCCGCCGTAGACGCTGCCGCCGCCGGAGACGATAGCCACCCTGCTCTCGGCCTCGGAGACGAGTTGACGGTCCTGCAGCTCGGCTACCGCGTACCGGAAACCGGCCACGACCACCGCGGCGAAGAGCAGGAGGATGAAGGCCAGGATGCCCACGTACCCGAGCGTGAGGCGCACGCGGCTCCTGCCGAACATCAGGCGCCGTCCGGGGGTTCGAAGGCGTAGCCGACGCCGCGCACGGTCCTTATGAGGGAGGGTTCGCCGGCGCGGTCCAACTTCTTTCGCAGGTGGGAGACGTGGAGGTCCACCACGTTCGCGTACACGTCGCTCGTCCCGCCCCAGACCGTGGCGAGCAACAACGAGCGCGTAAAGACCTGGCCGGGGCGTTGGATCAGGGTGGCAAGCAGCGCGAATTCTCTGGAGGTCAGGTCTACCCGCTCGTCGCCGCGGCGCGCCACGTGGCGCGCCGGGTCGAGCTCCACGTCTCCGACCCTGATGGAAGCTTCGGGGAACGCGTCGTGGGGCCGCCGCGTGAGAGCCCGAACCCGCGCCAGCAACTCCGGAAAGGCGAAGGGCTTGGGGAGGTAATCGTCCGCCCCCGCGTCCAGCCCGGCCACGCGGTCTTCGATCTGGGTCCGGGCGGTGAGCATCAGGATGGGCGCGCCCATCTCCGCCGCCCGGAGCCTGCGCACCACCTGGAGGCCGTCGATGTCGGGCAGCATCCGGTCCACCAGGAGCAGGTCGAAGGACTCGGTCAACGCCAGCGCCAGGGCCGAGCGGCCGTCCCCGCAAACCTCGGCCGCGTACCCCTCTTCGCCGAGCACCCGGGCGAGCAGCCCGGCCAGGTGGGCCTCGTCCTCCACGATCAGGATCCGGATCATGCCCACATCCTAGCCCAAGGCCCGGATTCCCGAGCCCCTCTCTGTCGAAATCGTCATCTCCCCGACAGGAGCACTACAGGACCGACGGGCAAACTACCGATAAACACCTTGACACGTTCCCGATAAAGGACTTCCGGCTTCACGGCAGTGCCGAGGAGGATCAGATGCTAGCAACCGCCACACCAGCCCTCTCCCGTTCGGAGTACCGCACCCGCCCGGCCGCGGGCTTCGAACCGGCCGCATACTTGCCAACGAACGCGACGGCGCCTTCAGAGGGGGCGGGTCCCCCGGTAAGGGTGCTCGTGGTCTTCGAGTTTCAGTACCGCTCCTACGGGGACGCGATAGCCGGGGTCATCCGGGAGCTTCGTCCCCGCGCTGAAGTGGCGGTCGCCGATCCGGTCGACCTGCGGGCCGAGGTAACGAGGGTCTGCCCGCACCTAGTGATATCGAGCCAACCGAACACAGCCGACCCCGCGCGCACCCCCGCCTGGGTCCAACTGCCCCACGAGCCGGGCCTCGCGGGGGCGATCTGTTTCGGCGGCCGGTGCCTGAAAGCCTACGACCTGGCCCTGGGAGACCTGCTGGACGTCGTAGACAGAACCGAGGGCCTCATCCGGGCCTCGTGAACCTGGCCCGCTACCGCCGTCGCTCCAGAACCGACGGGCTAGATAACGCTCACTAGCGGCGAGAGTTTGCAGTCCGCCACGGTGTACTCGTCCGTCTGGCGGAAGGATCTGACCATGTACTCCAGGCAGTTGCTCCTGCAATCCGCCTTGCCGCAGGGGATCTCGACGGTCCCAAGGTCTTCCACTATGCGGACTACCGGGTCGAGACCGTCGCCGGGGGTGGCATCCGTGCGGCGCACGTACTCGCCCTCCTCGAAGTGATCCCGCCCGTAGCGAAACACCGTCATGCATAGATTGTACACTGGTCTTTGACCTGGATCACACAGACGGATGGGGGACTGGTTGAGGGTCTTTGTCTCGGCGGACATGGAGGGTGTCACGGGGGTAACCCACCCGCAGGACGTGATCCCGGGCCGCTCCCAGTACGAACGCTTTCGCCGCTTTCTGACCGCCGACGTGAACGCCGCCATAGAGGGCGCGGCCAGGGGCGGCGCCACCGAGATCCTCGTAAACGAGGCACACGATGGGATGCGCAACATCCTTCTCGAAGACCTGGACGAACGCGCGGAACTTATAGTCGGCTCCCGCAAACCCCTCTCGATGATGCAGGGCTTCGAGGGCTCCGACGTCGCCTTCTTCGTCGGCTACCACGCCCGCGCCGGCATGGAGGGCATCCTGAGCCACACCTTCAGCAGTCCGAACGTGGTCACGGGCGTAGAGCTCAACGGCGAGCCCTGCAGCGAGGCCCGGATGAACGCGACCCTCGCCGGCCTCTCGGGCGTTTCTGTCGGCCTCGTAACCGGCGACGACCTGACGTGTGCCGAGGCAGAGTCCCTCTACGCCGGCGTGAAGACCGCCAGGGTCAAGACCGCCATAGACCGCTACACTGCCCGGTGCCTGCCGCGGGCTGTCGCGCTAGCAAAGATCCGCGCCGCGGCCGAGGAAGCCGTCCATCGGGCAGAGACCCTCGCGCCCTACGCCCCGGAACCGCCCTACACCTTCACCGCGGAGTTCGCGACCGCAAGCACCGCCGCGAGCGTCATGTTCTTCCCGCAACTGAAGCGGGTGGACGACCGTCGCGTCTCCTGGACCCACGAAGACTACGAGGCGGCCTTCAAGATGTTCATAGGCGTCATGCGAATGGCGACGGGCGACCCGGACTACGGATAGGAGTTGCCTGTGAACCCGACCTTCACCATCGTGGACGTCTTCGCCGAGGAGAAGTACGCCGGGAACCCCCTCGCCGTCGTCCGGGGCGCCGCCGACCTGCCCGACGAAGTACTCCAGAAGATAACGTGGGAGATGAACTACTCGGAGACCGCGTTCATCCTCTCCGAAGAAGAGCGCGACGGTGGCTACGACGTGCGCATCTTCACGCTGGGCGGGGAGGTTCCCTTCGCCGGGCATCCGACGCTCGGAACGGCGGACGTGATCCGGAACGAGGTCCTCGCCGAACCCATCGACGGCCTAGTCTTGAACCTGAAGGCGGGCAAGATCCCCGTAACCTTCGGCGAAGTCCTCTGGATGCGCCAACTCCCCCCGACCTTCGGACGGCGGTCGGACCCGGCCAGGATTGCCCGGGCCCTCAATCTCCAGGAAGACGACTTGGACGGGCGCCACCCGGTCCAGGAAGTCTCGACGGGCCTCCCCGCCATCATCGTCCCGCTGAAAAACCTCGACGCCCTGAAGCGCTGCCGGATGAACCTGGAGCTCTACCGCGAGGCGACCGGCGCTGGCAAGAACCTGTACGCGTTCTGTCCCGAACCCCACGAGGGCGGACCCGGCGACGTCTCGGCCCGCATGTTCACAGACGATCTGGGCATCCCCGAGGACCCGGCGACCGGGAGCGCCGCCGGTTGCCTGGCCGGCTACCTGGTCGAGCACCGCTACTTCGGCACGGATTCCGTGGAGGTGCGGGTCGAGCAAGGGTACGAGATCCACCGCCCATCCCTCCTGTACCTGCAAGCCGGAAGCGAGGGCGAAGAGATAAGAGTCTCCGTCGGCGGCAAGGTCCAGCTGGTTGCGAGAGGAGAGTTGGTGTAGGCACGGGGCTGCAGGACCGCCCCGGAGGGCTTGCGCGAAGAGGGCCTGCTGCTCCCTGAACCCTTCATCCGAATAGCAAAACGTTCGTGCCCGTGGGCCCGTATGCCGGCCCGCGCCGCGGGCTTTGACACAAGGAGCTGACCGTGTCGCAGAATGCGCCAGAACCGTTCACCCGTACGGAGGAATTGCGCGGGCGCGTGGCCGTCGTCACCGGGGTCGGGAGGCGGCGGGGTATCGGGTCGGCCGTCTGCCGGGCTCTGGCCGCCCGCGGTGCCGACATCGTGCTTTCGTACTGGAAGTCCTACGATCGCGAGATGCCGTGGGACCCGGACGAGAACGAGCCGGAGAGGCTCGTCGAGGAGCTACGCGCGGTCGGGGTTCGGGCGGCTGGGTTGGAGGTGGACCTGTCGCTCCCGGAATCTCCCAAAAGACTCCTCGACGCGGCGGAGGAGAGGCTGGGGAGGCCATCCATACTGGTGAACACGGCTGCCCACTCGACGCGGGACGGCTACGAGGCGCTCGATGCCGGAACCCTCGACGCGCATTACGCCGTCAACGTGCGGGCGATGGCGTTGCTTTCGGTTCTGTTCGCGCGGAGGTACCCGGGCGGCCCGGGCGGCAGGATCGTCAACTTCAGCTCCGGGCAGTCGCTCGGGCCGATGGAGGAGGAGCTCGCCTACGTCATCACCAAAGGCGCCATCGAGGCGTTCACCGGGTCGTTGGCGGCCGGTGTGGGGGACAGGGGGATCACGGTCAACGCCGTAAACCCCGGGCCGACGGATACCGGCTGGATGACCGAGGAGTTGGAGCGGGAATTGCTGCCGAAGTTCCCTGCCGGCAGGATCGGGCAGCCCGAGGACGCGGCGAGGCTCGTGGCCTTCCTCGCCAGCGACGAGGCCGCCTGGATCACGGGCCAGACCATCCACTCCGAGGGAGGCTTCGTCCGCGGGTAGGAAGATATCCTTTCCAGAGGTCCCAACGCGGCGTCCGCGGAAAACATGCGCTACCATTACCCGGGCCATGAAGAACTCGAAGAAGTGGCCGAAGCCCTTCGGCGGCCCCCCGAAAAAGCTTCTCGACGAGGACGACACAAGCCTCGACGCCCCGGTTCGCGGGCCCCTCTTCCCGCGCCCCGTGTTCGTCGGGCTGCTCGCGGTCTTCTGCGTATCCCTCATGCTCACGGCGGACTGGTTCGGGCTGCTCCTGCTCAACCGCGACGGGGTGAGCGAACGCCTGGGGCCGCTCAACACCATCCGGGTGATGGCGGTCTTGATGACCGGCATCGCCGTCCCCTCCGCCCTCCTGATGCTCCACTACAACCGCCTCTATTCCTACGTCTCCGAGCACAACGTGTTCTTCGCCATTACGTTCTCGATCTCTTTTATGCTGGGCCTGCCGTGCGCCCTCGTGGGCGTGTTTGGATAGAAGGTTTCAGGCTTCGGGTTTCAGGTATCAGGAAGCACCGGAGGTAGCGACTGTTACGCGGAACCGCTACTATCTGCTGGATGAAAACCGTGTTCGCGCCAGGGGCGGCGCCACCCGATGAAGAGCCGACCGCTGGAAGCTGATGGCTGACAACTCCCCGACTTTCGACCGGCGACTGTCCGGCCCGAACGAGGTGTTCGGGGAAGATGGGAAGCCATTCTCTCACTACGGGGCCGTGCTCGAAGAGATGGGCCGGATGGGGGCGGGGGAGTGGGGGCGCAGGGTCGGGCTCGCCCACGAGCGGTTGCTGGGCGTACAGCGGGACCTTGGTATCCCCGACCGCGAGGACAAGACTTACCCTACGGACTACGTGCCGCGCCTGGTGCCGGCCGTCGGGTGGGAGGTCCTGGAGCGGGGGTTGACCCAGCGGATGCTCGCCATCAACGAGTGGCTGCGGCGGCTGGAGATGGGCAAGGACGAGGTGGTGCCGGGGGAGATCCTTTCTAGCAGCACCCTCTACGACGGGTCGATCCCGACGCGGTTCGGGGGCGTGCCCAACCGTCAGATGGGCTTCGACGTGGTGGCCGTCGAGGGGGACGGGGCCGGCGGCTGGGAGTACCTGATCATCGAGGACAACGCCAAGATGCCCGTCGGAATCGAGCCGATGCACCTGTTGCGGGCCACGACGGCCGAGGTGCTGCCGGAAGCCTACGCGGCCCTGGACGTGCGTCCGCTAGACGGGCTGATGGGGCGCTTCGGCGAGGTGCTGCGGGCCGTCTCGCCCAGGCAGGATCCGACCATCGCCGTTCTCTCGACCGGCCACGAGGACCAGTACTTTCTCGACCACAACCTTTTCGCACACGAGCACGGGGCCATCCTCGCCGGGCGGGGCGACGTCGAGCTCGACCGGAACGGTTTTCTCGTTCACAAAGAGAGCGGGCGCAGGATCGACGTGATCTACGAGCGCATCGAGGACGGCAGGATCTACGACGACCTGCCTGGCCTGATCGAGAGCCAGGCCTCGGGCAAGGTCGAGGCGGTCTTCGCACCGAACCTCGGCATCGCCGACGACAAGGGCGTCTACCCGTTCATCCCGGAGATGATCCGAACCTACCTCGGCGAGGAACCCGTCCTCCAGAACCTCCGAACCTACTCTTTGGCGATAGAAGAAGACAAAAACTACGTGATGGACCACTTCGACGAGCTGGTGGTCAAGAGCCGCAGCGGCTGGGGCGGAAAGGGCGTACTCATAGCCCCTGAGGAGACCGAAGAGGCCATAGGGGAATTCCGCGCCGGCGTCGAAGAGAACCCCGTCGAGTTCGTCGCCCAGGACCCGATAGACTTCTCCACGCACGTCCTCTGCGAGACGGGCGAAGCCGGCGGCGACTTCGTCTTGAAAGACTCCTACGCCGACTACCGCATCCACGCCCTGGCCCCGGACGAGCAGACCGTGTGGGTCGTACCGGGCGCGATGACGAGGGTCGCCGCCCGCGGAAGCAGGCTCGTCAACGTTTCGAGCGGCGGCGTTACGAAGGACACGTGGGTCTTGCGTTGAGCCTAAGGTTGGCGCGGGCGGGGTAAGTCAGTCGCATGGACTGGCTCCTCGTACCGGCCGGCGCGCTACTCATCCTCGTGGGGCTCCTCGACGTGTTCTCCACGGTGCTCCACTACGACGGTTTCGGGTTCTTGAGCAGCCGCCTCTACGAGAGAATCTTCGGGGCGGTGCGCCTCGCCACGCGCCCGTTGCCGAGGAGGTACAGGGCTTTCGGGCTCTCGATGGCGGCCCCGATCATGGTGCCGGTCACGATAACGGTCTGGATCTTCCTCGTCTCTCTGGGATACGCCCTGATCTACCTGCACGGCATGAGGAACGGGGACTTCTCGCTCTCCGTGGGCCATTTGAAACCGTCCTTGGGCGAGGCGTTCTACTTCAGCGGGACCGCCATCTCCACTTTGGGCCTCGGCGATATCACCCCGACCGGCGGCATCTACCAGGCCCTGACCGTCTCCGAGGCGCTTATAGGCTTCGGGATACTGACGCTCTCGATCACCTACGTTCTCGGGGTCTACAACGTCTTGCAGCGGCTGGGCGTGATCTCGGCCGGGCTCTACCACCAGGCACAGGATACGGGGGACCCCTGGAGCATCCTCGCCCCGCACTTTCCCGGCGGCCGGCACAGGGGCCTCGAGACGCACCTGATGTCGCTCCACCGGGGTCTCGTGGAGATCTACGAGGGGATCCGCCAGTACCCCATCGTCTACTACTACCACAGCCGCCGCGCCTACCGCTCCATACCCTTCACGTTTCGCATGATCGGGGGCATGTCGGGGGCCTTGCGCTGGGGGCTCCCGGAGGGCCACCCCGCGGGCGAGACGCCCTGGTTGCCCACCCTGCTCACCGGCCTCGGCACGATCACCGACTACCTGGAGGAACGCTTTCTACCCGAGCGGCTCGGCGAACCACCAGACCCCGTCCCCTTCGAGACCTTCGAGGCCGCGCTCCTGCGCGGTAAGGAACCCACGGACTACTGGCTCGGACGGTTTCTGCAGATGAACGCCTTTATGCGCGACCTCGCGCACCTGGAGGAACCGCAAGACCCCGAAGAGGCCTACCACCGCTACGGACAGTGGCTGGCTTTCGCCCACCGCAACCGGGCCTTCTTCGAGGCCTCGGCCGGGGAACTCGGCTACGACCTCGAAGAACTGCAGAGCGGTCCCGGCGAGAGGCTCTTCTAGAGCGGGTTGCGGGGGCATCGCCCCCGCAACCCGCGCCGTCAGCTATCGGCCCGCTTCGGCTTCGCCTACGCTCTCAGCCATCAGCTCTTTTGCTCTTGGCTGACTGTTGACTGCTGAAAGCTCAACTCAGCCTGCGCCCAACTGCGCGCCCATCAGCGTCAGCCCGCCGTCGACGATGATGGAGGAGCCGGTGGCGTAGGAACTCTTTTCGGAAGCGAGGAAGGCGACGAAGTGTGCTATCTCGCGGGCGTGGCCCGGCCTCCCGAGCGGTATGTTCGGGCGCTCTATGGTCTCGGGGTCGGTATCTTCGGCGCCAGTCATGAGGGTCGCTATCTCGCCCGGGCCCACGGCGTTTACGGTGATGCCGTGCTCCCCGAGCTCCATAGCCATCACTTTGGTGAGGAGGCCGAGGCCGCCTTTCGAGGCGCAGTAGGCGGAGGCACCCATTCTGGGGACGTGTTCGTGGACGGAGGTAATGTTTATTATCCTGCCGCCGTTTCCCGTCTCGACCATCCTCCTGGCCGCCCGCTGGGCGCAGAGGAACGACCCGGAGAGGTTCGTATCTATGACCTGCCGCCACTCCTCGTACGGGAGCTTGAGGAAATCCCCGGTCGGGTCGCCCGTTCCGGCGTTGTTGACGAGCGCGTCCACGCCGCCGAGGGCGTTGGCGAGGTCGTCGATCACGTCCGCGGCGCCCGGCAACTCCGTCAGATCCAGGCGCCGCACCTCGCCCCTGCGTCCGGCCTTCTCGACCGCCGCGAGCGTCTCACCGGCACCCGCCTCGTCCGAACGGTACGTGATGCCCACGTCGAAGCCGCTCTCGGCGAGCTCCTTCGCGCATTCCTGTCCTATCCCCGAGTCTGACGCCGTCACTATGGCTACCGGGCTCATGTCCGTCTCCTCCAGAGGTCCGTGGAACGTCTCCGGGAGGTTACCCCGCAACGCGGCCGGCAAACGCCGGGCCGAGTGAAGAGCGGCGATGAAGGGTAGCATGTTGCAGGGACGTTAGTGCGAGAGAGCCGGATGGAGGAACCCGTGGCGATAGAGTTATCCTTGTTCAACAACTCGGTGACGACTTTGGTCACCCACCTGACCAGTTTCTACCCGGAGGAGGCGGAACTCGAGACCTACGTGCTCTGCGCCAGGGTCAAGTGCCCCAACATCCCCGGAGGGAGCGGCCTCAACTGGGTAATAAGCCCCGGCGGAGACGAGCTCGCGCCCGGCCTGCTGCGCGGGGTGCTCGAGTCCCTGGAGACCGAGAACGGCAACGGGAAGGGCTAGTAACTCAAGCGCCGACGAAGCCCGGATGAAGGAGACTCCACGGGACTTCGAGCGGTTGCAGGCGCTGCTCGACCGGAGCGTCGAAGGCGCCGGAGACTTTCTCCGCGCCTCCTTCGGCATGCCGGAGCACTCCCTTTCCGCCGTCCAACTCGCCCGCCTTTTGCAAGGAACACAGACCGTGGCCCTCGCCACGGTCACTAGGGGGGGCGAGCCCCGCGTTGCGCCCACGGGCGCGCTCTTCTACCGGGGACGGTTCCACGTCCCGACCGTGGCGACCGCCGCCCGTACCCGCCACCTCTTAGAGCGCCCCGCGGTCAGCCTCACGCTGTACGGGGAAAACGACCTGGCGATCATCGCGCACGGCCGGGCCGAGGTTTTGGGGCGGGATCACCCCGAATTTCCACCGCTGGAAGACGCCTTTCGGGAGCCCGGCGGCGGGAGCGTGCTGGATTGGGGAGAGGGCGTCTACCTGCGCGTGGAGGCCGAAAAAACCTTCACCTTCGCCCGGTACCCGGAGCGGTTCGGTGGGTGATCTGTAGCGGGGACGAAACTTCTAGCGATTTTCGAGCCCGCGCTTTAGAGCGTCCCAGGCCAGCGTGGCGCAGCGGATTCGGTTCGGGGTCTGGACGATGCCCTTGAGGGCTGCGAGCTCGCCGAGTTCCTCGTCGGGCTCCGTGCGCATCATCTCCAGGAAAGCCTCGATCTCTTGCTCCGCCTCCTCGCGGCTCTTGCCCATCAGGCGCTCCGTGAGCATCGAGGCGGACGCCTGCGAGATGGAGCAGCCCCGCCCTATGAAGCTCACCTCCAGCTTCCCTTCACGGTCGTTGGCGTAGACGGTCACCTCGTCGCCGCACAAAGGGTTGTTGAGGTGTTCTTCGATCTCCGCGCTTTCGAGCTCTCGCCGGTTGCGCGGGCGCTCGAAGTGATCCAGGAGGATCTCTCTGTAGAGTTCCCGCATCATCCTGCGAAGATTGTAGCAGGGGCGACGGCCTTCTCGCCCTCCGGGTGTGACATACTGGATCTCCGTTGTTTTCGCCCGTCCAGAGGAGGCCAGAATGGCGGATATTGTCAGGATCGGCATCGTCGGCGACCGCGACCGGAATAATCCCACGCACGACGCGACCGAAGAGGCGCTCGGACACGCGGGAGCGTCTCTCGGGGTTTCCGTCAGGACGGAGTGGTTGCCCACCGATGCCCTCGAAGGACGTGCCTCGAACGCGTTGCGGAGGTTCGACGCCGTCTTCTGCTCTCCCGGCAGCCCTTACAGGAACTTCGACGGGGTGCTCGAGGCCATCCATTTCGTCCGCGAGAGGGGCGTGCCGTTTATCGGGACGTGCGGGGGGTTTCAGCACGCTGTGATCGAGTACGCCCGCAACGTTCTCTGCATGCCCAACGCCGGCCACGCCGAGTACGATCCCAACACCCCGGACCCTTTCATTTCTGCCATGAGTTGCTCCCCTTTCGGACGCAAGATGGAGGTGGAGATCGAACCAGGGTCGAGGGTCCACGGGGTCTACGACGCCCGGACAGTCGTGGAAGAGTACCGTTGCAACTACGGGCTGACACCTGGGAGCCGGCGACTCGTAGAAGCGGCCGGCCTGCGCGTCTCGGGAACGGACGCAGACGGCGAGGCCCGGATAGTGGAACTGCCGGAACACCCCTTCTACGTGGCGACCCTTTTCGTGCCGCAGACGAGATCTTCTCCCGAGAGCCCTCATCCTCTGCTCGTCGCCTTCGTCGTATCGGGTCGGGACGCGATGCGTGAGAAAGGAATCCCAGTACGAACCGCGTAAAGCCGGGAACATCCCGCAAGACGCACGTCGTCGCCGGGGCGCGGGAATCCGCCGGGTCAGGAGGCTCTGGGGCCAGGGGATTCCTTTACAGAAGCCCGTGTCGACGGTGCCAGTCTTCCAGGGATTCTTCCGGGTACTCGGGGAAGTGCGTTTCGCGGTCGTTGGCGGGTATGTCGCACCAGGGCGCGGCGTAGTTCAGCATGATCCGGACGCACTCCGGGGGCTTCGGGAGCGGGGTGTCTATGGCAGAGGCGTACGGGTGGACGAGATCCGGCCACATCGGGTTGAAGAGCCACAGGAAGCTGCCGCAATGCCCGCAGAAGTTCCTCTCCGGGGAGCCGCGGTCCCTGGAACTCGCGGTATACACAGAGACGTTGTCCCGACCTTCGACCTCGAGCGTGCCCGCCTCTGCCCCGAGGTTTACGGCGTACCCACCGCCGCCCGCCGTCTTGCGGCAGATGGAGCAGTAGCAAGCCTGGTAAGGGTAGAACGTCTCGGACTGGACCCGGAAACGGACGGATCCGCAGTGGCACGACCCTTCGAGTAGCATTGAGGCCTCCCATTGGTGTCCCTGATCCTGCTCGGGTAAATGTGCTTACCCGCCCCGTCCTGTCGGTAAAGCATCCCGGCCACGGCCGGCCGGCCCGGGACCTATCCCCCGAACGTGTCTCCTC
The DNA here is from genome assembly GCF_011492945.1 of Rubrobacter tropicus. Taxonomy (NCBI): domain Bacteria; kingdom Bacillati; phylum Actinomycetota; class Rubrobacteria; order Rubrobacterales; family Rubrobacteraceae; genus Rubrobacter; species Rubrobacter tropicus. Next base: position 4,321,574 of record NZ_CP045119.1, on the reverse strand, counting down.
CCCGCGTTCCGCGCCCCGCGCCCGACAGGCAGGACCCGATGAGGGCGAGGAAGGCCAGCGTCGAGGACACCGCGCGCACGCCGTTCCAGAGGTTCCACGGACCCTCGTAGGCCGCCCTCGCGCGGGCCAACTCGCCCGGGGACGCGTCGGCGGCGACGCGGGCCAACTCCTCGTTCAGGGGCACGTTGGCGAAGACGGTCACCAGGAAGCCGCCCCCGATATGCAGCGCGCAGGCCAGGGCGACGAGCCGCAAGCGGGACGACCCGCGACGGGGAAGGTGGCGCCGAGCGCCACCAGCGGGAACAGGACGGACCCGATGAAGCCCGCGAAGAACAGGGGGTTCTGTATCTTCTCGTTTATGGCGTTCATGGTGGCTACGTAGCCTGCGTCGGGCTGTCCTGCCAGGCCGAGGTTGACCGAGACGGAGTAGGCGTAGAAGACGCCGGCCACGAGGCCGGTGGTGAGCGTGGCCGGTATCAGCGTGAGGGCGCTGAGGGCCGTTCCGGAGTCTGGCCGGCGGAGAGGCGCGTGGCCTACCGCCTCTGTCGGTTGGCGTCTCATGCGGTACCCCCAGGTGTCGTTGGTCCCTGCGTCTTCCGCCACGCGCCGGGCGCGGCTCCTTGATCTCTGCGGCCGGTCCCGCCCCGAAGGGCGGGGTTCAATACGATAAGCCCGGCGCCTCGCGGAGGTACGTCCCATCCTCCGACTGGTCCAGCATGAAGTCGGCGACGTCGGCGCGGGAGATTTTTAGCGAGATCTCCCTCTCGTCTGGCGAGAAGCCGTGCCGGTACTCCCCCGTGCGCCCGCCGTCGGTGAAGGCGGCCGGACGGACTATCGTCCAGTCCAACCCGCTCTTCCTGACGTGCGCTTCTTGCTGTTCGTGGTCCGCGAAAGCCTCCCGCAGAAGGAGCCCGAACATGACGTGCTTCCAGAAGAAGTTGAGGTTGCCCGAGCTCTCCCCGGCCCCGAGCGTCGTCTGGCAGACGAAACGCCGCACGCCCGCCTCCTCCATCGCGCGGACGATGTTTCGCGTACCCTCCGAGCGGACCCCGCCCCTCCTGCCCGCGCCGATGGAACACAACACGGCCTCCTGCCCCCGCACCGCCGCCTCTACCGAGGCGGGTTCCAGAACATCGCCCTCGAAGACGTTCAAACCCTCACGCCCGACTTCGAGCCCGGACGGATCCCGCACAAACGCCGTTACCTCGTGCCCCCGCGCAAGCCCCTGCTCGACGATGTGCCGCCCCACGCTACCCGTCGCCCCGAAAACCAGCACCTTCATCTCCACCTCCATACCCGAGCTTTACATCGTGTAAATTGACACGACGTAAAGCTAGCGTACACTTTACGTCGTGTCAAGAGGAGATCCGAAAACCCGGGGCCGGATCATGGACGCGGCGTGGCGGCTGATGGAGGAGCGTCTCGGTCGGGGCGTCCGCATGAGCGACGTTGCCGGGGGGGCGGGCGTCTCCAGGCAGGCGGTGTACGATCACTTCGGCACCAGGGCGGAGCTCATGGTGGCGACCGTCCGTTATGGGGATGAGGTTCTCGGGCTCGACGAACGGCTACGCCGCTACCGGGCGGCGGGCAGCGGCGTCGAGCGTCTCGAGGCTTACGTCGAGTTCTGGGGTAACTACATACCGCAGATCTACGGCATAGCGCGGGCGATGCTGGCGGCGCGGGAGACCGACGAGGCCGTCGCCGCGGCCTGGGACGACCGGATGGGGGCCGTATACGAAGCCTGCCGCAACATCATCGAACGCCTGGATCGAGACGGGACGCTCGCCCCCGGGTGGACGCTGGACGAGGCCGCCGATCTCCTCTGGACGATGCTCTCGATCCGCAACTGGGAGAGCCTGACGATGGAGCGTGGCTGGCCTACCGGCCGCTACGTCGACCGAATGCAGGACCTGACCAGGCGCGTCTTCGTGCGAGAACCCGAAGACGCGTAGCCTCAGGCCCCGGCGAACCCCTCCAACGAAACCGCCTTCTCGTTCCCGTCCACTACGGGACCCGGCGTGCGCAGGTGTTGCGCTACCTGTTCGGATACGCCTTCGAGGTCGCCCGTCAGCCGCACCGGGCCACCGGAGACGGTGTACCAGTCGTCCGTTTCGGCGTAGCGCGCCGCGACGTGAAGCCCGTCGTTCTCGGGCCAGCAGAGGAGTTCTAGCTCTCCGGTGATGGCGCCCGCCTCTTCGGTCATGACGCCTCCGGGGGTGGACGGGAAGGTCGAGCGGAACTCCGCTTTGGAGGAACCCGTCAATTCTTTTTGCAGGTGGAGAGCATCTGTCTCAGGGCCGATTTCTCCTGGGGGTTGATGGTCAGGGCGTAGTCAGATTTAACGGAGATCCAATCCTTCGCGTAGGAGCACCAGATGGCCCTGTTCGGCGGTTTCCACGCCTCGGGACCCTTGTCTCCTTTCTCCTGGTTTGCGTTGTCCTCGACGGAGAGGAGGTTGTCCGGGTCGTTCGCGTAACGCTCGCGCTCCGCCTCGTCCCAGGCGGAGGCCCCGCTCCTGTAGGCGTTCGCCAGGGGGACCAGGTGGTCTATGTCTATGTCCAGGGGGTCGGTGTAGGTTCGCGTTGTGTAGGGGTCGAGCCAGCGGCCCGACTCGACGTCGCAGCCCTCGCCAACTACCACGTCCTTGCCGTCCCGGATCAGGGCCGCGTCGCGCGCGTCGCAAGAGCTGTCCGAGACGCGCCACCCGTTCTCCTGGGCGTCGGACCAGTGCGGGAAGGCCTCCCTGTCGTACCCGGACATGGAGCCGGCTGGCGCGACCTCGAGCTGTTTGAGGGCCTTGCCCGCGTTCGCTGGAACCTTGCCGCCAGCGTTCGAGTTCTCGATCTCTTGAAGAACCTCGTTCAGGAGATCGTCGATCTCCGCCTCCGAGCAGGATACGGAGAGGGCGGCCACGGCGATGATCGCGGCCAGGAGCGCGAAACGGCGCGCCACCCGGCTCACACGCGTCTCCGGGTCCTCACCTTGACGCGCTCGGGGTTCATGGCGACGTAGACGTTCCCGTCCTCGACCTTGACCTCGTGCTTCGGCACGGGCTTCACGGCGGGGAGACTCTTCGGCTTGCCCGACCTCACGTCGAAGAGGGCGCCGTGGAGGGGGCACTTTATCTTGTCCCCCTCCATCCCACCCTCGCTCAGGTAGGCGAAGGCGTGGGTGCAGACGTCTTCAAAAGCGTGGAACTCGCCGTCCACGTTGCACAGGGCGACGGGACGGTCCTCTACCCTGTACTGCCTGACCGTGCCCGGGGCCACCTCGTCCGTCGAGGCTACCTTGTGGAACTCCGGCATCTCTAGGCGACCCGCTCCTCGAAGCCGAGCCCGATCTTGCCCTCTATGGCCCGGTCCAGCTTCTCCTTGAGGCCCTTGAGGGGGATGCGGCTCGTAACCTCCCCGAAGAACCCGAACACCACGAGCTTTTCGGCCTCGGCCCGCGGGATGCCGCGGCTCATCAGGTAGAAGAGCTCCACGTCGTCGACCTGCCCGGTGGTCGAGCCGTGGGAGCACTTCACGTCGTCGGCCATGATCTCCAGGTTCGGCAAAGACACCGCGAAGGCGTCGTCGGTCCCGAGAATAAGGTTCCTGTTCGTCTGGTAGGCGTCGGTCTTCTGCGCCCCCGGCTCGACCCTGATGAGTCCCGAGAAGACGGCGATCGACTCGTCGCGCAAGGCCCCCTTGTAGAGCAGGTCCGAATGGGCGTTGGGCGAGATGTGGTCCTGAAGCGTGTGGTGGTCGAGGACCTGGTTCTGGTCGGCGAAGTACAAACCGAGCATCTCCGAGTCGCTCCCCGGCGCCGTCAGGCCCGCCTCCACGTTCGTGCGACTAAGCTGCGAGCCGAGCGCCACGACGAGGCTGTTGATCGTCGAGTCCTTGCCGGCCTCGGAGCGGATGGTGTTGAAGTGGAGCACGTTGCGCTCCCAGTTCTGCAGCGAGACGTAGCGCAGGTGCGCCCCCTCGCCGACGTACAGCTCCACCGCCCCGTTCGAGAACGCCGGCTCCTCCGCGCTCGCGCTGGCGTACTCGTCGATGTAAGTGACGCTCGCGCCCTCTTCGACCACGATGAGGGTGCGGGGCATGATCGAGCCGACCACGTCCAGCCACCGGTAACTCTGGATCGGCACCTCCACGTCGACGCCCCTGGGAACGTACAGGAACGAACCGCCGGCGAAGCCCGCCGCGCACAGCGCCGCGAACTTGTCGTAGTCCTCCGGCACGAGCCCGAAGAGCTTCTCCCTGACGATCTCCTCGTGCTCCCTGAGAGCCGTGTGCAGGTCCGTAAAGATAACGCCCTTGCGGCCGACCTCGTCGTCGACCCGCGAGTAGGCGGTCTCGGAGTTGTGCTGGACGAGCAGGGCGCTGTTCTCCTCGCCCTCCTTGATGAGCCTCTGGACGGCCTCCGGCAGCTCGTCCTCACTCGAAACGTCCGGGCTGGGCGCGTACGGCAGGAAGTCCTCGATGCGCACGTCGGAGATGTCCGTGTAGCGCCAGGCCTCGTCGCGCAAGCTCGGCATCGGCAGCGCCTCGAAGGCCCGCCACGCCGAGAGGCGCTTCTCCGCGAGCCAGTCGGGCTCGTCCTTGAACGAGGAGAGGGCCTTGACCGTCTCCTCGGTGATACCCTTGGACTTCAGAACCTCCGGCGCTTCCTTCTGCTGCATACGACCTGCCTTTGCTCTAATCAAAAAGGGCGGGCCCACTTGGGACCCGCCCCACTGCTAATCGTCCCTCGGTGACCGGCCAGGGAGCTGACCGGCTGAAATGCTGACTAGCCTACCGGCTCTACCCGACCGAACCTTCCATCTCGAGCTGGATCAGGCGGTTCAACTCGATGGCGTACTCGAGCGGAAGCTCCTTGGCTATGGGCTCGATGAACCCGTTGACGACCATCGCCATCGCGGCTTCTTCCGAGAGCCCGCGGCTCATGAGGTAGAAGAGCTGGTCCTCCCCGACCTTCGAGACCGTTGCCTCGTGCTCGGTGTTGACCTTCTTCTCCTCGATCTCGATGTACGGATAAGTGTCCGTCCGCGCGTTCTCGTCGAGGAGCAGCGCGTCGCACTCGACCCGGCTCTTGGAGCCGACGGCCCCCTCGTGCACCTTGAGGAGCCCGCGGTACGTGCTCCTGCCCGTCCCCTTGGAGATGGACTTGGAGGTGATAAGCGAGGAAGTGTTGGGTGCTGCGTGGACGACCTTGCCGCCGGCGTCCTGGTGCTGGCCGTCGCCGGCGTAAGCAACCGACAGGATCTCACCGCGGGCGCCCTCGCCGGTCAGGTAGACCGCCGGGTACTTCATGGTGAGCTTGGAGCCGAGGTTGCCGTCTACCCACTCCACGGTGGCGTTCTCCTCGGCGACCGCGCGCTTGGTCACCAGGTTGTAGGTGTTGTGCGACCAGTTCTGGATGGTCGAGTACCTGATGCGCGCGTTCGGCTTCGCTATGAGCTCGACGACGGCCGAGTGGAGCGAGTTGGTGGTGTACGTGGGCGCCGTGCAGCCCTCGATGTAGTGAACGTAGGAGCCCTCGTCGGCGATGATCAAGGTCCGCTCGAACTGGCCCATGTTCTCCGCGTTGATGCGGAAGTACGCCTGCAGCGGGATGTCGATGTGGACCCCCGGCGGGACGTACACGAACGAGCCGCCAGACCAGACCGCGCTGTTGAGCGCCGAGAACTTGTTGTCGTCGGCCGGGATGATGGTCCCGAAGTACTCGCGCACGAGGTCCTCGTGCTCGCGCAGGCCCGAGTCCATGTCCATGAACACGACGCCGGCCTTGTCCCACTCCTCCTTCAACGAGTGGTAGACGACCTCCGACTCGTACTGGGCGCCGACGCCGGCGAGCGACTCGCGCTCGGCCTGCGGGATGCCCAGCTTCTCGAAAGTGTTCTTGATGTCGTCGGGGACGTCGTCCCAGGAGCGGCCCTGGTTCTCCATCGGGCGGATGTAGTAGTAGATCTCGTCGAAATCCAGCTCCGAGAGGTCGCCGCCCCACTGCGGGGTCGGACGCTCGAGGAAAGACTCCAGGGCCTTCAAGCGGTACTCCAGCATCCACTCGGGCTCGTTCTTGTGCTTGGAGATCATGGCGACGATCTCGGGGTCTATCCCCTTCCTCGGGGTCTTGAAGAAGTACTCCTCAGGATCGCTGAAGCCGTACTTGTACTCGTCGAGCCCAAGCTCCTGGATGCTCTTGTCTTCTGGCATATCGGGTCCCTTCCCTAGCTCTGCGCCGCGGAGCCGAACTCCTGGCGCACCCAGTCGTAGCCCTTGTCCTCGAGCTGAAGCGCGAGGTCCTTGCCGCCGCTCGTCACGATTCTACCGTCGAGCATGACGTGAACGTGGTCCGGCTCGATGTAGCGCAGGATCCTCTGGTAGTGCGTGATGATGACCGCGCTGAACTCGGGCCCCCTGAGCTCGTTGACGCCCTTGGAGACCACCTGGAGCGCGTCGATGTCGAGGCCCGAGTCGGTCTCGTCCATGATGGCGAGCTTCGGCTCCAGCATGAGCATCTGCAGGATCTCGTTCCGCTTCTTCTCGCCGCCGGAGAATCCCTCGTTCAGGTACCGCTCGGCGAACTTGGGGTCCATCTGCATGATCTTCATCTTGTCCTGCAAGAGCCTGTACATCTCCATCGGGGGAAGCTCTTTCTCCCTGACGCTGTTGACGGCGGTGCGCAGGAAGTTGGCGACGGAGACGCCTGGGACCTCGCTCGGGTACTGGAACGCGAGGAACATGCCGAGCCTCGCCCGCTCGTCGGGCTCGAGCTCCAGCACGTCTTCGCCGAGGAACTCGATGGTGCCGTCCGTGACGTCGTATCTGGGATGGCCCATCAGAACGTTCGAAAGGGTGCTCTTGCCAGAGCCGTTCGGGCCCATGATCGCGTGGATCTCACCCTTGCCCACCTCGAGGCCGAGACCCTTCAGGATCTCGCCGCCCTCGATCTCGACGTGCAAGTTGTCTATCTTTAGCATCGAACCCGCCAATCCACCTGTGAAAACTTTGCTACTACATGTCCCATTTAACCACAGCCCCCCTACCCCAACAACGTAAACGCATCACAACCAAGAACTTTTCCTGAAACCAGCCAAAACGCGCTCCACACGCAGGATTCGTGACCTCGATCACACCCGATTGATCCTTCCTGAGAGCCATTGTCAGCCCACGACGTCACAACCCGCTTGTAACATGGAACCGCCCTCCTAAAGGGTGCTTATCGGGAACGGTTCCCGATAACGGGTTCTACGCCTGGTCGCCCCGCCAGTGCTCCATCTCGCGGGCCACGAAGTGGGAGACGATGTCTTTGTAGAGCTTTTCGACAAAGTCGGGGTCGAGGTTCGCCTCTTCGGCCCAGCGGCGGCGCAGGGCCAGCATGGCCCTCTGGCGTTCCGGGGCGCGGACGCTGTCGGGGCCCGTCTTGAACCGCGTTGCGGCTGTGACGTAGTGGGCCCGTCTGCCGAGGAGGGTCAGGATCTCGTGGTCGAGCCCGTCTATGGCCTCGCGCACGTCTTCGATCTTCGCGCACTCTTCGGGGGGTTTCACGAGACCTCGCCCAGAACACCGACCTCTGAGCCGGCGGCGGTGAGGGGCGATTCGAGGTCCGCGTTGCGCGACAGGTAGCAGAGGGCCGAAGTCTCCCCGTTCACCCGCAGGGGGGCGACGCTGGTGATGGTGCCGATGGACTTACCGGCCTGGAAGACGGGGGTGCCGGCTTCGGGGACGTTGCTGGAGGAGATCCTGTACAGGGTCTTGTTGGGGTGGCCCCGGTAGCGCATCCGGGCCACGGTCTCCTGGCCCGGGTAGCAACCCTTGGCGAAGTTCACGGCGCGTTCGAGGACGCCTGCCTCGCCGGGGAAGTTCTCGGGCGTGATGTCCGCGCCGAAGCGGGGGATGCCGGCCTCTATTCTGGCGGTCTCGTAGGCGTCGAGGTCCGCCGGGGTGGCCCCGCGTTCGATCAGGCCCCTCAAGGCGTGAGCCACGGTCTCCGAAGGGCCGAGCAGGTCGTAGCCCGGGACCGGGGCGGCGACGCCCACCGCGAGCAGCGCCTCGCCGCCGATCTCGACCTCCGCCGTCCGGTGTTCCGTCAGGGCGAGGCCGTCGAGCAGATCTCCGGCGAGGGGCCCGTAGAGGCCGAGCACGGACCAGGCCTCGGAGAGGTCTTCGAGCGTGACGCGGGAGAAAGGTGCGTAGCGGCTCAGGATCTCCCGCGCCGCGCCCGCGCCCTCGGGTTCCGTGTCAACGAGAACGGCATCGTCAGCCTTCAGGACCCGCAGGTCCGCCTGCACCCGGCCTTTGGGGTTCAGCAGCAGGGCGTAGGCGCCGAGGTCGAAGTCCTTCGGGACTTCGTTGGTAAGGACGGCGTTCAGCATCCCGACAGGGTCCCTGCCCCTCAGGCGAAGGAGACCCCTGCCCGGACGTTCGATGGCGGCCGCGCCCCGCGACAGGGCCGCGAGGCCCGGATTTTCGTGTGGCGTGCCGGCTTCCCGGGGGTTCTCTCTTAGCTCTCTCATAGGTCTATTCTAAGCCACGAACGGGGATTTAACGGTCGAGGCCGCGGCGCAGGTCGTAGAAGGGCGCTCGTGGATACGAACTATCGGCGCGGGGGCGTGCATCGGGCGGCGTTTTGTACTAGATTTCGGATCGGAGGTTGTACAGAGGCCCGACGCACGTCTGGCCGGCAAGAGAAAGGTGGGCGCGGAAGCCATGGCCCAGGGAACGGTTAAGTGGTTCAACGACGAGAAGGGCTACGGCTTTATCTCCCCGGACGACGGAGGCGAGGATCTCTTCGTCCACTACTCAGGCATAGCGGGAAGCGGCTTCAAGAGCCTGGAGGAGGGCTCTAAAGTCTCCTACGAGCCGTCCGAAGGCAGGAAGGGGCCGCAGGCGTCGAACGTAACGCCGTTGTAGCTTTCAGCACGCTCCGGCTGCGCCTCCGCTCGTAGCACGCTTCGGCCTGCTACGAGCAGGCCTCGCTTTCAGCCTGTCAGCTTTTGGCTGGTCTTGCGTGGCCGGTTTCGGCTACGGGCGTTCTTGCTGACGGCTGATAGCTGCAAGCTGATAGCTGGCAGCGTACGCGGCCTTCGCGTCGGCGTAGACCTGGGGCAGCGGCAATCCTGTTTCGGAGGAGAGGCGGGACGCGTCGGCGAACTCGGGGGAGGCCACGAAGTCCTGGCCGTCCAGGCTTCCTATTTTGATGCGGCAGCGGCCGTAGGGGAGGTCCACGGTGGCGTGTCGGCGCTCGGCCACGGTGCGGCCGACGCCGCGGTGGCGGACGCCTAAAGTACCGGTCTCGCGCATCAGGAGGCGAGACATGGGTTCCCTGTCGACGCTTTTTACGAGGGCGCAGACCTTGTAGGCTCCGCGGCCCCGTTTCATGGTTATCGGTTCCAGCCAGGCGTCGAGGGCGCCTGCGGCCAGGAGCTTCTCCGTCGCGGGGCCGAGAAGCTCGCCCGGCGCGTCGTCCACGTTTGCTTCCAAGAGTTCCAGATCCTCGGCGGTTCCCTCCAGTTCGCCGACCACGGCCCGCAACAGGTTGGGGGCGTTTCGGAGCCGGGCGCGGCCCGCCCCGTAACCGATGGAGACCAGGGTCATCGGCGGGGGGGCGTCCGTAAAGAGGCCGTTGGTGAAGGCGCTCATCAGCGCGGCGCCTGTCGGGGTGGTCGTCTCGCGGGGCTCTTCCGTCCATCGGATCTTGGATCCCTTGAGGACCTCCAGCGTGGCCGGACCGGGGACCGGGAGCGCGCCGTGGGCCGCCCTGACGACGCCCGTGCCCATCGGCAGCGGACCGCAGGTTACGGAGGAAGCGTCGAGGAGTTCGAGGGCGAGGCAGCTCCCCACCACGTCCACTACGGAGTCGACGGCCCCGACCTCGTGGAACGTCACCTTCTCCGGGTCGACGCCGTGGACCGCGCCCTCGGCGACCGCCAACCGGCGAAACGCCTCGACGGAGCGCGAGGCCGCCCTCTCGGGCAGATCCGCTCCTTCTATCAGGGTACGGATGGTCGCGAAATCGCGGTGCGCGTGCTCTTTGGGGCTGTGGACCGAGACCCTGAGCGCGCCCACGCCGTTGACCTCGGCGTTCTCGGTCGAGAGTTCGAAGGGGACGTTCAGACGGCCGAGGGAGGCCGTGATCTCTTCCGGCGGCGCACCCGCCGCGATGAGGCTGGCGAGGGTCATGTCGCCGGCGGCGCCGCCGACGGGCTGGAAGTGTACGTGCGTCAAGTCGTTCTTCGGGTCGTTAGAAGCGCGTCCGGCCGGGGGCGGTTGCCCCGCTAATCCCCTCGGCCGTTGGAGATCTTGCGCGCCGCCAGGAGCGTGATGAACAGGGTTATGACGAGCAGGACCAGGGGACGCGGGTCGCTCTTGACGGCGTCCGTGAGCGGGGCCGGGCTCTTCTTCCTCCCGGCCTCGCCGACCATGTTCGCCTGGCGTTTCACGGACTCGACGAGGTTCTTGCCCGCGCTCCTCACCCTGTCCTTGATCCTGGCCGTAAGCTTCCTGGTGACGGCCTTCGGTTCGACGTGCTGCTTCAGGTCTCGGACGTCCGGGGCCATGCGGCTCCGGATCTCGAACATCTCCCGCTCTATGCGCTCCGGTATCTCGTTCATCGGCTGATCTGTCCCTTGAGCCAGTTGACGTTCTGCTGGAGGGTGCGAATTGTCCTGTGGGGCTTGGGATCGAGCTTCCTCAAGATGCTCGCGCCCGCCCCCGCGAGTATCCCCCCTACCAGCAGCAATATACCAGAGACGATCAAGGCCGCTACCCACTGCGGCAGGAAGACCGCGAGCACGTAGACCCCGGTCAGGGAGAGGAATATGAGGAACACCAGCATGAACACGGCGGCCGCCGCGAGCAGCCCCGCCGCGAGCCCGGCCCGCTTGCCGACGGGCGCAAGCTCGGTCCTCGCGAGCTCGGTCTGCTTGGCGACGAGCTCCTGGACCTGGGGCCTCAGGACGTCGATGATCTCTTTGATGCTCCGGTCCGAAGGCTCGGGACCCTCCCGCAACTCCCTGCCGAACTCTACTACCCGTTCTCGCCCTTCCATCCCGGCGCTCCCTTCTCCGTCCTGTAAAGTCATGGGGCTCCCGCCTTTGTTACCCCGGCCTCCCCGCCGGTAATCCCCGCCCCCTTCGCGGATACAGCCAGCCCCATCCTACACCAAATCTATAGTAGCCAATATGACATAAAGCGCCGAACCCCTAATTTGATGTACCATGGATGTACTCGTACAAGGGGAGCCCGCGATCAGCGGGGGTTGGAGTCTTTTTTGAAGCTGCACGCGGCACTTGGCATCTCCGCAGGGGACGTCGTCGCCTTCGCGGGGGCCGGCGGCAAGTCCGGGTCGATCCTGCAGGTGGCCTCGGAGCTCGCCGAGGCGGGCCTGACGGTCCTCGTGGTCCCGACCACCAAGATGTCCCTCGACGAAGCGCGAGGGATAGGGCCCCTCGTTACTTCGGAAGACCCGGAGGAGTTGCGCGGGAAGATAAAGATCTCCTTCTCCGAAGGCAACGCCCGCGTGGCTGCCGGCAGCGCCATGCTCTCCAAGGGCAGGGTCGGCGGCGTCCCGCCCGACCTCGTCTCGGATTTCGCCACGCTCGCCGACGTCCTTCTCGTCGAGGCCGATGGGTCGCGCCAGCGCCCGATCAAGGGAACCGCCGACCACGAACCGGCCCTCCCCGACGCCTCGACACTCGTGGTCGCCGTGGGCAATGTCGACGCCCTCGGCTCCCCGGTGGACGAAGAGCACGTCCACCGTCCCGCCCTCTTCTCCGAGCTCACCGGCGTGGGCCACGGACAGAGCATCACGGCCCGCGCTTTCGCCCAAGCCCTCGTAGAAGGCTCCCTCGCGAAAGTCCTTCCAGGCGCCCGGACCGCAGCCCTCATCACCGGCGTCGAACCCGGCCGCACCATGGCCGACGCCTCGGTAGTCTCCCGCGAGCTCTGGCGTTTGGGCACCAGGCACGTGGTCCTGACATCCATCCCGAAGGACGCCCCCACGCGTGTCTGGGTCCCTTAGCATTACCCGGTAGTTGGCTTCTATCGCAGAACCCACAGTTTTCATACGAAGTGGAGTATATATTCTGCAACGTTCACGGGAACGTCTAGGGTGAGGAGGCTTTGTTTTGGCGTATGTGCAGGTTGGAAACGAGAACAGCGCGCCGGTCGAGCTGTACTACGAGGACCACGGTTCGGGTAGCCCGGTCGTCCTGATCCACGGCTGGCCTTTGAGCGGCCGGTCCTGGGAGAGCCAGGTGCCGGCGCTTGTCGAGGCCGGCCACCGCGTCATCACCTACGACCGCCGCGGTTTCGGCAAGTCTTCCCAGCCCTGGGAGGGTTACGATTACGACACGTTCGCCGCGGACCTCGACGGGCTGCTCACGTTCCTGGATCTCAGCGACGTTACGCTGGTCGGGTTCTCGATGGGCGGCGGCGAGGTCGTCCGTTACATAAGCCGGTACGGGACCGGGCGCGTGTCGAAGGCCGTGTTGGCCGCCGCCGTGCCGCCGTACCTGTACAAGAGCGACGACAACCCCGAGGGCGGGCTGGACGAGGCCACCATCCAGCAGTTCCAGGACGGTGTGAAGGGCGACCGCATAGCGTTCCTCGACCAGTTCACCACGGGCTTCTTCGCGGCGGGCGACCGGAACGATCTGGTCGGTGAGCCGTTCAGGATCTACAACCGGGACATCGCGGCTTTCGCCTCGCCCAAGGGGACGCTCGACTGCATAACTGCCTTCGGGCGCACCGACTTCCGGGACGACGTCGCCGGGATCGACGTTCCGACGCTCATCATCCACGGCGACTCCGACGCCATCGTTCCGTTCGAGATCAGCGGCAGGCGCTCCCACGAGATGATCGAGGGCAGCTCGCTGGTCCTGATCGAAGGCGGACCCCACGGCCTCAACGCCACCCACGCCGACCAGTTCAACCGCGCCTTGCTCGACTTCCTGGGCTGACGCGCTACCGGGTGGCCGTGCCCCCACGGCCACCCCTTTCTAAAGCGGTTTGCAAAGAGGCCCAACCTCTTTGCGGGGCTATCAGCTTTCAGCGGTCAGCTTTCAGAAAGAGCAAAAAAGCTGACCGCCGAAAGCGGGGGCGAAGCCGCAGCGGGCCGATCGCTGACCGCGCGGATCGCGGCGGCTCAATGCCACTGCAATCCGCTTTAGAACCAAGACCTCCGGCAAACGCATCCCTCGTCGCGGAGCCGGTACGCGTTCATCAACTGCCCCTAGTATTCCTAAACCGACCCGAATCCTCTGCAAACCTGGCCGCGGCCGGCGCTGCACGTATCCGTCAAGCCGTTGGCAGGAATCGGGCGAACCGGCCTTCTTCGTCGCCCGGAGGTGGCCCCCGACCCCCGGACGTGGCATCGTTCCTCTTCCACGACGCGCCGTGTAGGGCTCTCGGGAGGAGTAACGGGATGGAAGAATCGGAACGCCACCGGGGGCGGGTAGGGCCGGCCGGCGACCTTTCCCGGGACCCCTTCTTGCGCCAGGTGCTCGACTGGGCGCGGCGCCAGGACGGGCTTGGGGCGGTGATCCTGACCGGTTCGCGCGCCCGAGCGCGGGGGCCGGTCGACGCGGCGTCGGACTACGACGTGGAGGTCTTCGTCGCCGAGCCCGAGCGCTACGGCTCCTCTTCCGCTTGGCTCGAAGAGATCTCTCCCGTGTGGGTCCACATGCGTTGGTCCGAAGGCGGCGGGGAAGACGTCGACCGCCGGATCACATATTCTGTATTCTTCGCCGGGGGGCTGAAGGCCGACATCCAGATCCGGCCGATGGAAGTCCTGGCCGACCTCGCGAAAGGAGGCCTCGACGCCCTGTACGAGCGGGGCTACGTCGTCCTCGCCGACCCCTCCGGACTCGCCTCGCGGCTGCCCGACCCGTCGGGCCGGGGCCCGCGCCTACGACCGCCCACGGACGCCGAACTGCTGGCGGTGTGCTCTGAGTTCTGGTTCGAGGCCGCCCACATTCCCCCCTACCTCGCGCGGGGCGAGCTGTGGGTCGTCAAGGTGCGCGACGGGACCATGAAGCGGATGCTGCTGCGGCTCATCGAGTGGGACGCGCTCGCACGCCTCGGCCCCGAGGCCGACGTCTGGCACATCGGGATCCACATGCGCGAGTGGGCGGCACCGGACGTGTGGGACAGGCTGCACCGCTGCTACGGCCGGTTCGACGCCGGGGACGCCTTCGTCGCTTTCCAGGCGACCTTGAGCCTGTTCTCCAAACTCTCCCGGCGGGTCGCCGCCGGCTTCGGCCTCGACCACCCGACCCGTATCGAAGAAGCTATACGCCCCCACGTGGCGGCCTCGCCCGACCTCTAGCGGGCACGGCCCGGAACTACGACCCCGTTGCCCGGCGGCCTCGACGTTCCCAAACACCAGAACGGAGCTTCCCTCTAGTGAGCAGCGCTAGCGATGCGATCCGGTCGGGCCGTGGCCGCGGGCCCCTTTCTGCAATTCGCGTGACGGATACGTATGGCGGGGGCAATAGCCCGGTTTTTGGCCCTTGACCCGCGTAGCACACTTGTGTATTGTTGTGTCATAAATATAAGACATTGACACGGGATTGGAGGTGATTGGGGTGGCGGTCTGGATCGACATAGACCCGCGGAGTGGGGTTCCGATCTACGTCCAGCTCGCGGCCCAGGTGCGTCACGCGGTCGAGGTGGGTGGTTTGGGTCCCGGCGAGAAGTTGCCGACGGTGCGGGGGCTGGCGGAGGAGTTGGCGATCGCGCCCAACACCATAGTCAAGGCCTACAACGAGCTCCAGAGGGAGGGGCTCGTCGAGAGCAGGCCGGGAGTTGGGACGGTCGTGGCTGAGGGTGTGGCTGAGGTGGCGCGGGGTCGCCAACGCGAGGCGATCTTCGAGCGTTTGCGGGTGCTGGTGCGCGACGCGGCGGCTTTAGGCATCACCGAGGACGATTTGTGGGAAGGCCTTGATTCCGAGTTCGAGCGCATTCCGAGGGAGAAAGGGGAGGAACGGTGATGGCGGACGTGCGGGCGGGGGAGGTGGCATCGGTGCCGGAGGAGGGCGCGGCCATAGAGGTAGAAGATCTCGTCGTGAACTACGGGCGCAAGCGGGCCGTGGACGGGTTGAGCATGACGGTGCCGCGGGGTTCCGTGTACGGCTTCCTGGGGCCGAACGGCGCGGGCAAGACGAGCACCATAAAGACGTTGATGGGTTTCCGAAAGCCGAACGGCGGGAGCGCGAAGGTGCTCGGCCACGACGTGGTCGAGGAGAGCCTGGAGGTCAGGGCGCGGGTGGGGTTCGCCAGCGAGGTCAACAGCCTCTACGAGGGGATGACGGTGTCAAGAATCTGCGCCCTCTGCCGAGACCTCAGCCGGTCCTGGGACCAGGACCTCGTAGACCGTTACATCGGCGTCTTCGGCCTCCCCGCGGACGCCAGGATACGAAAGCTCTCCAAAGGCCAGAAGGCCCAGCTCCAGCTCTGCCTCGCGCTGGGCGGCAGCCCGGATCTACTAATACTCGACGAGCCGACCTCGGGCCTCGACCCCGTGGCCCGCCGCGCCTTCCTAAAGGTCCTCGTCGGCGACGTGGCCGCAGAAGGCCGGACCGTCTTCTTCTCCACCCACCTCCTCTCCGACATAGAGGCCGTCGCGGACACCGTCGGCATCATCAAGGGCGGCAAGCTGCTCGCTAGCGGCGACCTCGACGATATGCGCGAGACGCACCGCGTCTTCCGCGTCGTCTACGCCGACACGCCCCCCGAAGAAGAAGTGCGAAGCCTCCAGACCCTGCCCGACGTCAAGGAGGTCGAGCGCGAGGGACGGGGTGACGTCGAGGCCGTCGAGCGGGGTTTGCGGGACCGTCCCCACTCCGTCATCGACGTCGATTCGACCGGAATGACCCTCGAAGACATCTTCGTCGCGTACGTGGAGGACGAGGGTGATCGCTAAAGAGTGGCGGGACGCGCGGTGGAAGTTCCTGATCGGCGTGGTCGCGTTTCTGATCCTCATACCGACCGTAAGTTCCTACGAGGCAATAAAGGAGGGCGTTCAATCCCAGATCGACATGATGCAGAGAGATCTGCGGTCACCGGAGAAGATCTTGGGTCCGGTGGACGAGCAGGAGCAGAGACGGTTCGTGACCAGCGAGCGCAACGAGATACGGAACATGCAGGATCCCGCGTACGTCGAACAGATAGCCCGGTGGCAGTTGCGGGATCTCACCCATTTCCGTAACGTCGCGGTCATCGTGCCGCTGGCCGGCCTGTTCGGTATAGGGCTGGTCGCCGGCGAGGTGGGCAGGGGTTCGATCTTTCTGCTCCTCTCCAAACCGGTCGGCCGCACTCGGATGTTGCTGACGAAGTACGCCGTGTGCGCGACCTGCCTGTTCGTCATCGCCGCGATCGGCGGCGGGAGCATCATTCTCACCGCTTTCGCACGCGGGTATCCGCCAGAAGCCGTGCAGGTGTCGAAGATCCTGCTTTCGACGGGTCTGACGTACCTGGGGTCGCTGTTTGTCCTCGGGGTGGCGCTGATCATGTCCGTGATCTTCCGCGACATCTTGCGGACCCTCCTGGCGACCGTGGCGTCCGTGTTCGTGATCCTGGCCGGCCCTGACCTTCTCAGGGCGCTCGTGGAGTGGATCGTCTGGGGCGACCGCCTGTACACGATGGGCCCGATGAAGTTCCCTCCCTGGTACCGGTCCTTCGACCACTTCCGGCTCTACGATTACTGGATCGGCCTGCAGCCTTACTCCGGCGAGATGATGGCCGCTCGCAGCCTCGTAGTGTGCGTGGTTACCGCGACGGCGGCGCTCCTGCTGGCGCTCTGGCTGTTCCGGCGTAGGGCCTACTGATTCTCGTCGCCTTGCTAGACTCTGGTCCGCTTTGCGCGACCGAAACAGAGAGCACGATGCAGCTGGGCGCTTCGCCCCGAGCCCGACGGGACCGCTCCACGTCGGCAACCTCAGGACCGCCCTGCTCGCCTGGCTCTTTGCCCGCTTTGCCGGGGCACGCTTCCTGGTACGCGTCGAAGACATCGACCACTCGCGGGTACGGCCCGGTATAGAAGAGGCCCAGCTCGACGACCTGCGGGCCATGGGACTGGATTGGGATGGGCCTATTGTGCGGCAGTCCGAAAGGATGGGGCTGTATGAGGATGCCATCGCGTGGCTCGATGCCGAAGGCCTGCTCTATCCGTGCTACTGCACGCGGAAGGAGATCCGGGCCGCAGCGTCGGCCCCGCACGGCATCTCCAACGCCGACCGCTACCCTGGCACCTGCCGCGAACTGACACGGGCCGAACGCGTCGAAAAGGAGGTCGCCGGACGACCGCCCGCCCTGCGGGTGCGGGCCGAGGGCAACCGTATCGAGTTCCGGGACCGAGTTCTCGGGCACCAGGAAGCACAGACGGACGACTTCGTGGTGCGTCGCAACGACGGGGCGCCCGCCTACCAGCTCGCCGTGATCGTGGACGATGCGGATCAGGGTATCGGAGAAGTGGTCAGGGGCGCGGACCTGGTGGATTCGACGCCGCGCCAGATCCTGCTCTGCCGACTGCTCGGCCTGCCCATTCCCCGCTACGCCCACGTCCCCCTCGTGCTCGGCCCGGACGGCCAGCGCCTCGCCAAACGCCACGGCGCCGTCACGCTCGCCGACCGGGCCGCGGCGGGCGAGGGACCGGGAGATGTCTTGGCCTGGATGGCGCGCACGCTCGGCCTGGCCGAACCCGGGGAGAAACCTGGCATCGAAGACCTTCTTTCCCGTTTCGACCCGGAAAGGTTGCCCCGGGTGCCGACGGTCTGGTCCCCCGGGGCCTGAGCGCCCTGTGGTAAGTTGGGACGAACCCGAAGCGGGAGAGGAGATCTCATGGACGTTGCCAGCCTACAAAACCTGCAGTCCGAGATAGAAGAGGAGTACGGGGAGAAGATCTCCGCCCTCCGACGCGACATCCACCGCGAACCCGAACTCGGCTTCGACACGAAGAAAACGGCGGAGAAGGTGCTCGCGGCACTCGAAGGTTTGCCGCTGGATATAGAGACCGGCGTCGCCGAGAACGGCATAGTCGCGACGCTGAAGGGCGGGGGAGACGGGCCGACGGTCGGCCTGAGGGCCGACATGGACGCGCTCCCCATCACGGAGGAAACGGGCCTCGATTTCGCCTCCGAGATCGAGGGCAAGATGCACGCCTGCGGCCACGACGGTCACACGAGCATGCTCGTAGGAGCCGCCCACGCGCTCTGCGGCATGAGGGACGGGCTGGATGGGACCGTCCGATTCATCTTCCAGCCCGCCGAGGAGGGCGGGGGCGGGGGAGAGGTCATGGTCGAGGAGGGCGTGGCCGAGGGGCTCGATTCCATCTTCGCGTTGCACCTGTGGCCGGGGTTGCCGTTCGGGACCGTGGCGACCAAGGCGGGCCCGATCATGGCCGCCGCCGACGCCTTCGAGATGGAGATCAAGGGCACGGGCGGACACGGCGCGATGCCGCACCTCTCCGCCGACGCCGTCGTGATCGCCGCCCAGGTCGTCATCGCCCTGCAGACGGTCGTGTCCCGCGAGGTCGACCCGGTCGAGCCCGCGGTGCTGACGGTGGGGGAGATCGGGGCCGGAACCGCCTTCAACGTCATCCCCGAGAAGGCCCGGATTGGCGGCACCGTCCGAACCCTCAACGAAGACCTCCGCCAAAAGATGCCGGAGAGGATAGAAGCCCTCGCCCGGGGGGTCTCCCGCGGCATGCGCGGCGACGCGACCCTCGACTACCGCTTCTCCTACCCCGTCACCAGAAACGACGCGGGCGTGTCGGCCAACGCCCTGAAGGTGGCCGTAGGCCTCTTCGGCGAGGACTCCGTCCTGGAACTGCCGAACCCCTCTATGGGCGCAGAAGACTTCGCATACTTCCTGCAAAGAATCCCCGGCGCCTTCGTCTGGCTCGGCGTCGGAGAAGACGTCTCCGGCCTGCACACGCCCCAGTTCGCCTTCGACGAGAAGATACTGCCCCGCGGCTCCGCGCTCCTCACCGCGCTCGCGCTGAGACAGCACGCCGCCTGACGGCGGCTCGTCAGCCCGCTGCGCCCTGCTTCGCAGGGCTCCGCTCTCGGCACGCTTCGGGCCTTGCGGCCCTCGCTTTCAGCTTGTCAGCTAGTCGTCTGTACACGTTGCTCTTCACGACGCTGGAACCGCCACTTATAACGCTACCCGGTCGGGCCTCACCCGGCAAGAAACTGAGAGCGCAGGCGAAGCCGGAGCGGGCTGACGAGGCGCGAAGCGCCGGGCTGACAAGCGGAGTCCTGCGAAGCAGGGCGCAGCGGGCTGAAGCGTCAGCTTCCTGGTGGGTTCGTCAGGAGGTCGGGGATCTCGTCCAGGCCCGTTAGCAGGAGCAGGATCAGAACCACAGCTCCTAGCGGGATCAGGGCCGCCGCCGCCGCCCGGCGCCAGTCGGCGTCGAGGGCCGATCTTACGGCCGTGGTTGCGACGTAGGCGCCGTAGGGGATGGCCACGAGCGGGCCGAAGGGGACCCAGAGCACTATTCCGATGCCGGCCGCGTAGGCGAGGTGGCGGTACAGGGTGCGGAAGCCGTGGCGGGACGGGCCTCCGGCGTGGATTACCTGCACGAGCACGGCAAGGCCGGAGATGAGGAAAGGGGCGAGCACCAGGGAGACGACGAGCCCGAAGAAGAGCACGTATAGGAAGCCGACGTTGAACTCCCCTGCCCAGACCGCCTGCAACGCCTCCCCCAGCACCAGGTTGAGGTAGAGGACCATCGAGACGAAGAGGGTCGGCCTGACGAACCCGGCGTCGGGGTCGAGCCCGGCGAAGAAATCCCTCGGGGCGAGCCAGGCGCCCCGCAGCGCCCCCCAGAAGTCCTCCGGGGAGCCGCCGTACCTGCCGCGGTGACGGTCCACTACTCGTTGCCGCCCTTCCGGTTTTCGGGCCGCGCGTTCTCGTCGGGTGTGTCGCGCGAGACTTTGCCGACCAGGGTCTCCAGGGAGAGGTCCGTGACGTCGTCCGAGGGGAGACGGGCCGTCACGTCGCCCGTGCCGACGGAGACGCGGCCGTCGCCCGAGAAGCGCCCCGAGAGGGTCACGTCGCCCGTCTCCACCGTTGCCTCGAGGGTGCCCACGATCAGGTCCTCCAGCGCGACGTCCCCGGACTCGACGGCAAGCTCCACGTTGCCCGTGTCCGTCCTGATGCCGCCAACTACGACGTCGCCCATCTCGGCCTCGACCGTGATGTCCCCGGCGACGTCCCTTACCGCCACGTCGCCCGATGCCGCCCGCACCGTAACGGCGCCGTCCACCCCCGAAACCTCCACGTCACCCTCTTCGGACTCCACCTCGACGCCGCCGCCGGCCGGGACCACAACCGAGTAGTCCGCGCCCGTCTCGCCGCCGCCGTTCGTCTCCAGCGTCACCGTCGATCCCTCGCGCGCCACGTTGACGGGGACCTCGGACGCCGCGCTCCTGGCCGCCGCCGGGTCCCCGGCGACCGCGTACCGCGTTACCTCGTACTCGACGGCTTCGGAGCCTTCCGCCCCCTCTACGGTGACGCTTCCGGGGCCGTTGGTGATCTCCACCTTCGGCTCTCGGCCCGAGTCTATGGAGTCCTCGGCGACGCTGGAGCCGGGCACCTCATCACCCAGGGTCCGCCAAAGGAAGACGGCCACCACGACGAGCAACGCGAGGACGAGCAGGGCCGCCACTACCGTCAGGAGGTTGGGCCCGGCCGGGCTTTCTCCGGACCTGCGCGTCCTGTTTGGGGGGCGGTTCTGCGGCCCTTCGCGTCCTGGGCGGCGGGGACCGCCCCTGCCGCTAGCCCCCACCCGGGTCTCGGCCCGGGATCACTGAACCGCGCGGCCGTAGACGTCTTCGAGGCGCACTATGTCTTCCTCGTCGAACTCCCCGAAGGAGACCTCGAGTATCCGAACGGGCTCCTTGCCATCCGCCGACAGCCTGTGGACCGTCCCGCGGGGGATGTAGAGCTTCTCACCGGGCTCCGGCGAGAGGACCTTCTCGTCCAACTCGACGCACGCGCCGGGGTCTATGACCACCCACAGCTCGTCGCGGTGGTGGTGGTACTGGCGCGAGAGCGTGCCGCCGGGGGCGACCGTGATGATCTTGACCGTGGAGGGCAGGTTGTGCGTGTACTGCTCGAACTTCCCCCAGGGCTTCTCTACCTTGATGGATGGCGGTGTCTGGTCCAAACGGGCCCCCTTTCGTAGAAGGGAGTTTAGACGATTTGGGGAGCGATCAGCAATCAGCTTTCAGCTTTCAGCCAGAAAACCGTCCGTCGTCCGCTCCAAAGACGTGGCGTTCCCCAGATGAGAGCCGAAATCGGCGTTGGGATACAATGCGGCGTCGGTAAGCCAACCGCTGACGGCTGATGGCTGAAAGCTGGAAAGGACCTCTTTTGCCCAGGATCGAAGTAGAAGGCGCTGGCACTTTCGACGTCGGGGAGGGCAAGCGGCTGGTCCTCGCCATCGAGGAGGACGCCGGCGTCGACATCCTCCACCGCTGCGGCGCGTACGCCAAGTGCACCACCTGTCGCATCGAGTACCTCGAAGGCGAACCCGACCGGATGACGCGGGCCGAGCTCGAAGTCCTCCAGAGCCGCAACCTTCTTGGGGAGGTCCGCCTCTCCTGCCAGGCCGTCTGCGACCACGACATAAAGGTCCGTCCCCTGATGACCGTCACCTCCACGGGCCTCGACGGACCGGGCAACAAGCCGGAGCCGAACATAACGCCGGAACCTGAATGGGTGGAGAAGCCGGCCGGGTAGAGCCCGTCAGCCGGTCAGCCCGCATCGCCCCGCTTCGCCCCGCTCCGCAGGCCCCGCTCTCAGCCCGTCAGCAAGAAGCTGAAGTGCTGACTAGCTGAAGTGCTGACAGGCTGACTCTTCTAGGAGACCGCTGGCACTACCTCTTTCGCGAAGCGCTCGACCATCTCGGGCTCGTGGGCGACGCGGGGCAGGTAGGCTATGAAGTAGTTGACGCCCGCGTCGGCCATCGGCTGGAGGCGTTCTACGATCTCGTCTGCGGTGCCTACCATGAACTCCTGGCTGTACTCGTCGTAGCTCTTGGGGCCGCGGGCCTCTCTGGTCGCTTCTTCGGGGTTCTCGCCGGGTTCGAGCAGGTAGGCGTTTATGGAGGTGGAGCGGGTGATGTCTTCGTAGGGGCGGTTCTCGTTCTCGCAGTGGCCTTTTAGAACCTCGAACTTGTGTTTGAGGGTGTCGATATCGCCGCCGACGTTACAGGCGTCGCCGTAGCGGGCCACGAGCTTCAGGGTTACTTTTTCGCCGCCGCCCCCGATCCAGATCGGCGGGTGCGGTTCGCTCACGCCTTTTGGCTCGTTTATCGGTTTGTCCAGTTTGTAGAACTCGCCGTCGAAGACGAGGTCGTCTTCGGTGAACATGCGGTGGATGATCTCGCACGCCTCCTTGAACATGCGCATCCTGACGGGTACCTCGGGGAAGCCGTAGCCGTAGGCGAGCCACTCGTGCTCGTACCAGCCGGCCCCGAGCCCGAAGAGCAGCCGCCCGTTGCTCATGACGTCGACCGTCGAGGCCATCTTGGCCAGCAGCGCCGGGTTGCGGTAGCCGTTGCAGGTGACCATCTGCCCGATCTTGACCCTATCTGTGTCCCGCGCCAACCCGGCGCTTATGGTCCACGCCTCGAAGGTGGTCTCCCTGGTCGGTTCGGGGACGGTGTGGAAGTGGTCGTAGACCCAGATGGAATCGTAGGCGCCGGTCCCGTCCGCGACCTTCGCCACCCGCGTCATCGCCTCGTACTGCTCGTAGGGATCTTCTATCCCAACGAGGTCCATCCGCCAGCCCTGCGGCACGAACACCCCGAAGTCAACCGCCACCGTTCCCCCTCTCGTTCTTCGTCAGATGGACGACATATTACAGCGGTTTGCGGAAGGATGGGGCCCGTCGCGAACGGGCCACGAGGTAGGGAGGTTTTTAGGCTTTCAGGTTCTGGAGGCTTTTAGGGGTGGAGGGCCGGGACTTTCTCTTGGTTTCGTGGCGCGCCCCTCGAGACCTCGATGCCTCAAAACCTCAAGACCTTGCCAACTCCAGGTTCATACCCCATGCACGCCGCTAAAGGTGAGCGTCGAGTTCCGGGCTATTTCATCCTTTCGACAGGGTCTTGCCGCCGTCCGCGTTGCGCGCGACGACGAAGAGCAGGTCGGAGAGCCGGTTGACTACCCTGACGGCGTAGGGGTGTCCCTGTCCGTAGCCGGCGGCGACGAGGCTCCGCTCCGCGCGGCGCACGACGGAGCGGGCGACGTCGAGCAGCGCCCCGAGCCGGCTCTCGCCGGGAATGACGAACTCTCTGGGGATCTCGGTCCGGTTCCGCCAATCCTCGAGCGCCCGGTCCACGAGATCCAGATCGGCCTCTCCGACGAGATCGTCCTCTTTGGGCATGGCGACGTCGCCCATGACCCGGTAGAGGAGCCGCTGCAACTCGATCAGGAGCTCCGCAAGTTCCCCTTCCGCCTCGGCGCGGGCCAGGCCCAGAAAAGAGCTTGCCTCGTCCACGTCGCCGAGCACGACTATCCGTGGGTCGTTCTTGCCCATCCTGCCCGAGCCGAGCAGGGTGGTGGTCCCGTCGTCGCCCCGCCCGGTAGAGACCGGCGGGTTGTTGTCGTGTTCGCTCAAGCGTTCTCCTCGACCGTGTGTAAACCACGGGCACCGTATCGCGGGGTCTCGACCGTTGCAAGCCGCCGAACACCCGCAAACACCCCACACCCTCGTAGGGGCGGGTTTCGAACCTGCCCGGCGGACCGACGGCCCGCGGAATAAAGACGGTCCCTACAGCGGTTTGCGTAAGGACGGACCCTCGTCGGCCGTGAGGCCTCGAGGCACCGAGGTCTCGAGGGGCGCGCCACGAAACCCCATAGAAGCCCCGATCCTCCACCCCCGAGAACCCGAGGACCTCAAAGCCTTAGAATCCGAGAGCCTTTTCGCGATGGGCTCGATACCTCCACAAACCGCTCTAATCCTCGATCTCTTCGAGCAACCGGGCGAAAACCAACGCCTCGTCCCACACGCTTCCGCCGTCTTCCAGGGTCCAGTATCCGGCGAGGACGGCCTGGGCCAGGCCCCATGCCCGGATGCGGGCGCGGTCGAGGCCGAGTTCTCCCGATAGCACCTCGAGGCGCCGTTCGAGGAGCTTCTTCGGGTCTGGCGTGTCGAGCGCTTGTGCCGGGTTGTGGAGGAGTGCCGCGGTGTCGTAGGCCGCTTCGCCGACCACGCCTTTAGGGTCTATGGCGAGCCACGGTTCGCGGCCCGCTTTCAGGATGTTCTCCTGGTGTAGGTCGCCGTGGAGCAGGAGCGGCTCGCCCTGCGAGGCGAGGAGGTCGGCGAAGAGAGACTCGGCCTCCTCGACGAGCCGGGCCTGCATCGGCCCCGTGCCGCCGCCGAAACGCCGTCTCAGACGGTCGAAGCCCCTGGCCCAGTCCGCGACCGTTGGGAACGCGTGGCCGGCCGGGGCGGGGCGCCAGAGCTTCTTCATCACGCCCGCGGCCGTGGCGGTTGCCTCTTCGTCGCTTCGGAGGGCGGTGAGCGGCGTCCCCGGTTCGAGGCGTTCCAGAAGCATCGCTCCCCTGTCTAGGTCCAACTCCAGCAGGCGGCAGATGCCCCCGCCGGCGAAGACCTCCAGCGCCGCGGCCTCGGTCCCGAACTCCTTCTCCCCGGGGAATGAGAGTTTCAGGACTGCGGGCGTGCCGCCCTCGCGGAGCGCGGGCGCCACCCAGTTGTAGGAGAGGTTCGGGAACGGGGGGCCTACGGACAGGGACCAGCGTTCCTCGAACTCTCCGGTGAGGGCCGGCAGGCGGTCCAGCCAGGCGGCGCCCGCGTCGCCGTGGAGCGAGGTCTGGGTGCGGACGAAGTCTTCGGGGATGGGTGGAAAGTTCATGCTCGGGGCCTCCTCGTTCGGCGGGTGTGTCGGCGGGCGCCGCCCGGGGGAGGCCTTGCTGGAAGCGGGTTTGCGCGTCAGAGCATGGTCGGGAATATATGCCGCGGACGGGAGAGGCGCAAGCTCAGGTCCGTTCTCTGCGGTTGACCAGCAGGGGCGAGAGGCCGGGGCTTCGGCGGGCGAGGCCCGCGTCCACGGAGAGGCGTTTGGCGGCGGGGCTGAAGATGATGACCAGCGAAATCAGGGCCACCAGCACGTTTATGGTGATGAACTCGGGGGCCCCGAGGCCCGTCCCGAGCCGCACGCCGCCCGCGGAGAGCAGGATCATGGAGCTCAAAACGATGCTGCCAACGGCCGCGAGGTTGGTAAGAAAACCGAGCAGCAACGCGATGCCGAGCGTGAGCTCGCCGGCCCGCACTATCTGCGCGAAGAGCTCGGCGTTCGGGACCACCGTGCCCTGCATGAACCCGCGGAAAAACGGGGGCGCCTGGGAGACGAAGCCGCCGGCCGCCAGGCTATCGGCGAATTGTCGGGGGAAATCCGGGTTCAGCAGTTTCTCGATCCCGCCGTTCAGCCACACGGCGCCAACCAGGACGCGCACCCACACCATGCCGTTCAAGGGCAGATCTCCTCTCCAGCTCCGATGTCGTTCCCATCTTACATATGCGCCGCGGGGGGCGCGGGATAAGGACGACACATACAAATACGGCAGGGCGGGTAGGAAAGCCGGAATCATCGCGTCATACAACGATCAGCGCCTCATGGCAGCAGAGGGGAGACACGAATGTCGGATAGGGGTGGAAGGGAAGACGACCTGAACTGGGATCTTCCCCCACGCGAGGGCGGCTCCCGCCGCGACCGGGGTTACGACCGCGACGAGGGCCTGCTCGACGAGCCGTTCCTGGGCGAGCGGCAGGCCACGCCGACCTCTGGCCGCGGTTCCGGCGGGGCGGGGCGGGGAGGCGTGCAGAGGAGAAGCGCCAGGGAGCGTTCGGGTTCCGGGTCGGGCACCGGCCTCTACGGGAGCCAGATCGGCTCTAACGTGTTGCCCGCCGCCGTGGCGGAGCTTATCGGCACCTTTATCCTGGTCTACACCGGCACCGCCGTTGTCGTGGCGACCGTCCTCGAGCGGCCGATAACGGGCCTGCCCTACGACTCGCTCGCCATACCACTCGCCTTCGGCCTCGTGCTGGTCGCCCTGGTCGCCGCCCTCGGGCACGTCTCGGGGGCACATCTGAACCCGGCGATAACCCTAGGCCTCGCCGTTACCAGGAAGTTTCCCTGGAACTTCGTGCCGGCCTACATAGGGGCGCAGCTATTGGGGGCCATCCTGGCCGCCGTCGCGACCTGGATCACGTTCGGGGCCGAGGCCCGCAACCAGGTCGGCCTCGCCTCCCCCGCGACCGGGCCCGGCGTCGGCTTCTTGCAGGCCGTGCTCGTCGAGATCTTCATAACTTTCATCCTCGTGTTCGTGGTCATCTCGGTCGCCACCGACGAGAGGGCGCCGGCCGGCGTGGCGCCGATAGCGGTCGGGTTCGCGCTCGCCGCCGCCATCTTCATAGGCGGCCCGACGACCGGGGCGGCCGTCAACCCGGCCCGCGCCCTCGGCCCGATAATCGTGGCCTGGAACAACTGGGACCTGGCCCTGATCTACATAATCGGTCCCATAATCGGTGGCATCCTGGCCGCGGTCCTCTATGATAACTTTATCTCAAGGGCCGACGCGCCCGGATAGAACCAAAGCCGTGCCGGTCACGTATATCCGAGTGTCTGTCCGCAAAAAGGAGGATGCTTTGGGGAAGATCTCGCGCGAAACGTTCATCCGTCTCTCCGCTGCCCTCGGCGTCGGGGCAGCCTCCGCCTCCCTGGCGGCCTGCGGCGGCGGTGGAAGCTCCGGAGGATCGGGTAGCGGCTCCGGTGGCGGCTCCGGTGGCGGGGCGAGCACCCCGGCGGCTTCCGGCCCCGCTTCGGGGGAGACGACGATGATGTCGGGCGAGACCACCATGGCGGGTGCCACGTCCGGCGGGTCCGCCATCGCGCAGGAGTCCGAGGTCGCGCCGGGGAGCGCCGTGAAGTTCAAGGACGGGGGCAAGGACGCCGTGCTGATCCACCTGGACGACGGAAACTTCGTGGCCTACTCCGCCATCTGCACCCACGCGGGCTGCACCGTCGCCTACAAGAACGCCCAGCTTGCCTGCCCGTGCCACGGCTCGGTCTTCGACCCGGCCAACGGCGCCGAGGTAGTCTCCGGCCCTGCCCAGACCCCGCTGCCAGAGATCCCGGTCGAAGTGCAGAACGGCGAGGTGGTAAAGGCCTGAAGAGTAGGCATCAGGCCACAGGTTTCAGGTGTCGGGGAAAGCTCTGCAGGGTGATGCCGCGGCCAGCAACCTGCCAAGTTGTTACGGTGTGAGGATCGCTTATCGAGGCAAAAATCTGAAGCCTGTGGCCTGATGCCTGACGCCTCATTCTCAAGTAAAATGCCCCGCATGGAAGAGGAGCGCATCGGGCTTAACGGGGCGGCGGCGGTGCTGGACGTGACCCCGGAGAGGGTCCGGCGCTTCGTGCAGGAGGGACGTCTCAGGGCCGGGCGCGGGGAGAACGGGGATCTCGGTCTCTCTCTGGGCGAGGTCCTGAACCTCGCGCGCGAGTTGGAGGCGGAGGCGGCCGAAGAGGAGATCTTCGAGGGCGAAGTCATCGGAGAGGACCCTCCCACGAACTCCCGCCTGCCCGCCGTACCCTTCGAGCGCTACGAACGCCTGCTGCAGCAGGGACAGGACTACAAGACCCGCCTCGAAGAACGTACCCGCCGGATCGACGAGGTCCGCCAGGAACGCGACGCGGCCCGCATGGAGATAGACCGCCTCTGGTCCGAGATCGAACGCCTCAACCTCGTCGAGTTCCAACGCGAACTCCAGGAAAAGACCATCTCGACCCTCGAAGAAGAGAAGCAAAGATTGGAAGAGGACCGCAGCCGCCTGGTCGAACAACACACCAAACTCACCGAAGAGAAATCCGCCCTCTCCGAGGACCGGGTCCGCCTCGAAGCCGAACTCAACGCCCTGAAGAACCGCGGCTTCTGGTCCCGCCTGTTCGGCGGGTAAGCACGCCGCCCTACGGGCAGCTCGTCAGCCCGCTACGCCCTAAGGGCTCCGCTCTCAGCGCGCTTCGGGCCTTGCGGCCCTCGCTCTCAGCACGCCTCCTACGGAGGCTTTCAGCCAGTCGTCTTTGGACATAACGCCCCGCTACACCCGAACCGCCACGCTTTGCGCCGCCCGGTCTGGCCTTGCGAGGCAAGAAGCTGACAGGCTGAAAGCGAGGACTGCTCGTAGCAGGCCGATGCGTGCCGAAAGCGCAGGCGAAGCCGGAGCGTGCTGAGAGGCGCGCAGCGCCGTGCTTGTTTCAGTATTGACTGAAACTTATGAAAGTAGTACGATGAGGAGGTGGACGAGGAGCGCTTGCATTACGCGGAGGATTTCGGTCTTCTCTTCGAGCGGGCCGGGGGATCGCGGATGTTGGGGCGGGTGTTGGGGGTATTGTTGACCGCGGAGCCGCCCGAGCGGTCCGCCGGGGAGTTGGCGAACGAGTTGAGGGCGAGTCGGGGCTCTATCAGCCAGGCGACGCGTACGCTCGTGCAGATGGGGATGGTACGGCGGTTGAGTCGGCCCGGGGAGCGGCGGGACTACTTCCGCATGGAGTCTGACGCCTGGCAGGAGACTACGCGGCAGCAGATGGCCTTGATCGGGGTGTTCCAGGAGATGGCCGAGCGCGGTCTGCGACTCCTCGACCCCGGTAGCCGGGAGGCCAGGGAGGGCCTCGAAGAGATGCGGGACTTCTACGCTTTCTGGAAAAAGGAGTTGCCCGTCGTCCTGGAGCGCTGGGACGAGGAAAAGGAACGTCGGAAAACAGGGGCGATGCGTAAGGAGTAGGACGTGGGCGCCGTCATAAGCACCGAGGGGCTAACGAAAGTCTACGGGCGCAAGGGGCGCGGGATCAAAGACGTGGACCTCGAAGTGGACGAGGGCGAAGTCTTCGGGTTTCTGGGGCCGAACGGGGCCGGCAAGACGACCACCATTCGGACGTTGCTCGGGTTTATGAGGCCGACGGCGGGAAGGGCCGAGATCTTCGGTCTCGACACGCGGAAGCGGAGCGTGGAGGTGCGGGCCCGCGTCGGGAACCTTCCGGGTGAGTTCGCGCTGGAGGACAGGACGACCGGGGATGGGTTGCTACGGTTCTTCGCGAGGCTGCGCGGGGTTGGGGACCTCGGGTACGCGCACGAGTTGGCGGAGCGTTTCGGGGCGGACCTTCACCGTCCGATGCGGCGGCTCTCGCGGGGCAACAAGCAGAAGATCGGGCTAATACAGGCCATGTTCCACAGGCCGCCGCTCCTGATCCTGGACGAGCCAACCGGAGGCCTCGACCCGCTTGTCCAGGAGGAGTTCCTCGACGTCGTTGAGGAGACGAAGGCCGAGGGGCGGACGGTGTTCTTTTCCTCGCACGTTCTCTCCGAAGTCGAGCGGGTCTGCGACCGCGTCGGGATCATCCGCGAGGGCGAGCTCGTGACCGTCGAGCCGACCCACGAGATAGTGGACAAAGCCTTCCGGCACGTGACGCTCACCTTCGACGAGCCCGTCGACGGAGGGCCTTTCGCGGCGCTGCCGGGCGTCGAAGACCTGAGAGCCGCCGGGCCGAGGCTCTCGTTCACGCTCCATTCCGAGCCGGATGGGATGATCAAGCAGGCCTCGAAGCACCGCCTGGTTGGCCTGGAATACGAGCGTCCGAGCCTGGAGGAGATCTTCCTGACCTACTACGGGCAAGAAGGAGGGAAGTGATGGGTGTGTTGGGCTTGCGGAAGGCTGGCGGGCGGGGAAAGCACTCGGCCAGGCGGGCCGCGCCGCTGACGACGCTTTCGGCGCTCGTCTTTCATACCACGAAGATGCAGTCGAGGGGCGCGCTCATCTGGGGGGCGGCGCTCGGTCTCTACAGCGCGGCGATAGTCGCCTCGTTCACCACGTTCAGCGGGAGCGCGGATCAGATGAACCAGCTTCTGGAAGCCTACCCCGAAGGGATGTTGGAGGCGTTCGGGATCACGGACCTCGCCGACGTCGAGAACTACATGAACTCCCAGGTGTTCCTGCTCGCCCCGCTGGCGCTCGCGTTCTTCCCGATCCTGGCGGCGGCCGGGACGATAGCGGGCGCCGAGGAGCGTGGCACCATAGACGTCCTGCTTGGCAACCCGATCCCGCGCTGGCAACTCGTCGTCGGGAGCTTCGCCTCCATGGCCTTCTCGCTGCTGGCCATCCTTGCCCTCATGGGCGTCCTGACTCAGGCCACGGCTTTCCTGATGGACGTAAACCTCCCCGTCGCCAACACGGCCGCCGCCGTCCTGAACATGTGGCCCCTCTGCCTCGTCTTCGGTGCCGCCGCCATGCTCTGCTCGGCCGTCTTCCACCGCCGGGCCCTGGCCATAGCCATCCCGGCCTTCCTCCTCTTCGCCATGTACCTCCTCGACACGCTCGGCCGCGTCTCCGAAGATCTCGAAGACCTCCAGCCCGCCTCGGCCTTCTACTACTATGGCTCCGCAATAGAAGATGGCATCGACTGGACGAACTTCTGGGGCCTAACGCTCGTCGCCGTAGCGCTCGTGCTGCTGGCGGTCCCCGCCTTCCGCCACAGAGACATATACACGTAGAGCTAGTCAGCCCGGCGCTCCGCGCCTTTCAGCACGCCCCCTCCGGGGGCTTTCAGCCTGTCAGCCGGTCGTCTGTGTGCGTTACGCATCGCGACATCCGAACCGCCGCGCAGAGCGCTGTCCGGTTGGGTATTGCGCGGCAAGAAGCTGACCGGCTGGGAGCGAGGCCCGCGGAGCGGGCCGAAGCGTGCCGAGAGCGGAGGCGAAGCCGGAGCGTGCCGAGAGCGGAGGCGAAGCCGGAGCGTGCTGAAAGCCGGCGAAGCCGGCGTGCTGTAAAGTGCCGTCTCGTATGGATGGTATTGACATCGAGGCTTTGTTGATGCGGGCGCGGGGGGTGGCCGTGTTGCGCGGGGTGCTCGATTCGCCGGTGGTGGAAGACCTCTTGGCGTTGTTGGAGCTTTTGGCGTCGGGGCGGCCGGAGCCGGTAGAGGTGGCCGGGGTGTTCGGGAGGGTGTGGGAGGGGCTCGTTTCGGAGCCGGAGCGGCTGCTGCCGGACGCCTGGCAGTCGTACCTCGTCGGGCGTCTGCTGGACGACGAGAACCCTTTCAGCCTCGGGGCTGAGAGGGGGGAGGTGGCGGGGATGGTCCGGGATCAGGCCGGTCGCGACCTCGGGACGCTTCGGGCGCTCTTTGACCTGGACGCGAAGGCCCTGCTCGGCTCGGTCGAAGAGGCTGTGCCGGACCTCGCCGGGGTCTGGGTCCCCTGGACGGACCCGACGCTTTCGAGCGCCGGGTCACCGAGGGCCGGGCTCGCCCGAACGCTCGCCGCCGCCGGGGACTGGGGAGGACAGACCGGGACCCTGGCGGATCACTTCTCCCGGCACGGCGCGGGCGTCTTCGGCGGGCACAGGGCGTTTCGCTGGGACGGAGAAGGCCTGCTTACCGTGCCGGACCCCGACCCCATCAGGCTTGAGAGCCTGGTCGCCTACGAGCGAGAGCGGGAGCCCCTGGTCGAGAACACGAGGCGTTTTTTGGATGGGTTGCCGGCGCACAACGCGCTTCTCTACGGACAGCCGGGGACGGGCAAGTCTTCCACGGTGAAGGCCCTGCTCAACGAGTACGCCGACGGGGGGTTGCGGCTCGTCGAGGTTGCCAAGGAGGATCTCGGGTCGCTGCCGCGCGTGCTCGGGCGCCTGCGGGGGCGGGGTCCGCGCTTCATACTTTTCGTGGACGACTTGTCCTTCGAGGAGCACGAGGTCGAGTACAAGGCGTTGAAGGCCTTGCTGGAGGGGAGCATCGAGGAGCCGCCGCACAACGTTAGGGTCTACGCGACCTCCAACCGCCGCAACCTGGTTCGCGAGAGCTTCTCCGAGCGGGACGGGACCGACGACGTCCACGCCCGCGACACGGTGCAGGAGAAGCAGTCGCTCGCCGCCCGATTCGGGCTGCGCGTCACCTTCCCCGCCCCGGACCAGAAGCGGTACCTCGAGATAGTTACCGGGATCGCCAGGGAGAGACGCCTGGAAGTGCCGAAAGAGGAACTGCGGGAGAGGGCACTTCTGTGGGACCGCTGGCACGCGGGCCGTTCCGGGCGCACGGCCCGCCAGTTCGTGGACGAGCTGGAGGCCGGGCTGGCCGTAGGGCATTAGAGCGGTTTGCAAAGAGGTTGGGCCTCTTTGGAGGGCTATCAGCTTTCAGCGGTCAGCTTCCGGCCAGAAACAAAAGCTGACAGCCGAAAGCTGAGGCGAAGCCGGAGCGGGCCGACAGCCGACAGCGCGGATTGCGGTGGCATTGAGCCACTGCAATCCGCTTTAGTCTCGCTTCGAAGCCAGGGATGGGGCGTTTTGCGACCTCTTCGACGGGCGCGTGGGGCTAAGTGCTCTCGGGGGGCGCCTCGTTCAGGTTCAGCCAGTAGCGTTTGAGTTGCTCGACGGTGCCGATGAACTCTCCGAAATCCACGGGTTTGCGGACGTAGGAGTTGGCGCCGAGGCCGTAGCCTTTGAGCATGTCCTGGCGCTCGTTGGACGAGGTCAGGATCACGACCGGCAAGAGGCGCGTTCGTTCGTCCGAGCGCAGGCGTTCGAGGACTTCGAGGCCGTTGAGCCTCGGCAGTTGCAGATCGAGCAGGATCAGGCGCGGCATGCCTTCGGTGTCCCGTCCGGCGTAGGGACCCGAGGCGAAGAGGTAGTCGAGCGCCTCGACCCCGTCGTGGGCGACGACCACCCCGCCGGTAACGTCGTTCTTGGCGAGGGCGCGCAGCATCAGCAACTCGTCGTCTGGGTTGTCTTCAACGAGCAGGATGGTCTGCTCCTTCATGACCCTGCGATTCCGCCTTGGTAATCCATAGTTCTATCGCCTTTACGCGCTCTACCGGAAACCGTTCTATCGGTCAGCACAATATATCCCCGGCGGCGAGGACCCGCATCCCGCAAATGGATGATCTTGGCGTCACGCCTCTCGTCTCCGCGTCGCAACGTGATAAGCGGGCCGGCTGAGGAGGGGGAAATAGTAGCCGGCCCGGCTTTGATAGGGACCGGACCCCAGGAGGGGGGAAGGGGCACGGCCGCTTGCACGAGAGTATCCGGCACGCCGCGTCGGGCGGCATCCCCCAAATGAGTGATTTATCATGTTTCGTTTTTTTCTCCTGTTTGCCCCGAACCGGGCGTGCCAATAGAATAGACTCACCTTTCAGATGGATACTATGCTGCTCATCTCACCGAAGCGGGTCCGCGGGGGGAATGCCTAGATGGGCGTCCCGCTAAGGGTGCTGCTCGTCGAGGACTCGGAGGACGATGCGTTGCTCCTCCTGCGCGAACTCCGCCGCGGCGGCTACGAGCCGGTCTCCAGGCGCGTCGAGACGGCGGGGGGCATGGAGGCCGCCCTGGAAGAAGAGGCGTGGGACCTCGTCATCTCCGACCATTCCATGCCCGCCTTCAACTCGCTCGCGGCGCTGGAGTTGGTGCGGGGCAAGGGTTTCGTGGACCTGCCTTTCATAATCGTGAGCGGCAGGATCGGCGAGGACGCGGCGGTCTCGGCCATGAAGGCGGGCGTCCACGACTACATAATGAAAGACAACCTCACGCGCCTCAACTCCGCCATAGAGCGGGAGCTCGGGGACGCGGAGGTCCGCAGGCAGCGCCGGCAGGCGGAGGAGAACTACCGCTCCATCTTCGAGAACGCCGTCGAGGGCATCTTCCAGACCACGGCAGAGGGGAAGTTCCTGACGGCCAACCCGGCGCTGGCCCGCATGTACGGCTACGACTCCCCGGAGGACCTGCTCGGGAAGGTGTCGAGCATCGGGGATCAGCTCTACGCGGAGCCGGGACGCAGGGAGGAGTTCGGGCGCCTCATCCAGCGCGACGGGTTCGTGCAGGACTTCGAGATGAAGATCAGCCGCGGCGACGGGAAGGTGGCATGGACCTCCGTAAACGCCCGCGCCGTCCGCGACGCCGAGGGTTCCGTGGTCTTCTACGAGGGCTTCGCAAAGGACACGACGGAGCAGAAGCGGGCCGAGGAGGCGCTGGGTGAGATCCGTGAAGCCGAGCGCCGCCGGATCGCCCGCGAGTTGCACGACGTGGTTCTCCAGGACCTCACCTACGCCCTCCAGTCACTGCGGATCGCCTCGCGCATGCCCGAGGGCGCCGACCGCGAAGCCGAGACCGCGCGGCAGGTGGAGGCCCTCGAACGCTCGGTCGCCGGGATACGCGACGCCATCTACGACCTGCGGCTCGAAGGGGCGGGAGAACAGACCCTGATGCGCTCGCTGGAGTCGTTGGTGGAGCTGAACCGCCAGATGGCACCGGCCTGCTCTTTCCAGCTCTCCGCCGCCGGAGACTTCCCGGCCACGCTCCGCGGACCGCTCGCGGCCGAGGTCGCCCGCGTGGTCCAGGAGGCGCTCGCCAACGTCAGGCGCCACGCGGCCGCCAGCCGCGTCACGGTCTCCCTCGGGAGGGAGCTGGTCGAGGTCAGGGACGACGGCCGGGGCTTCGGTTCGGAGACACCCGCCGGGATGGGGCTGACCGGGATGCGCGAGCGGGCCCAGTCGCTGGGCGGCGAGCTCGAGGTGGAGGCCGAGCCCGGCCGGGGCACGCTCGTTCGCCTGCGCATACCGCCGGGTCTCCTTGACGGAGATGAAGGGCGCAACGGGAAAGCCTGACACCGTGGCCCGCAAGGGGCGCCCCGTGGCGCCGATGCTGTTATATTTTCCCCCGCAAGCGGGAGCCGTTGGGCCTTTTTCCCGAAAGGAAAGAAATGCAGCGAATCTTGCTCGTCGAGGACCACGCTTCGTTCAGGCAGACGCTCGCGTTCATCTTCGATCAAGAGCCCGAGTTCGAGGTCGTCGCCCAGGTCGGGTCGCTGGCCGAGGCCCGGCGGGACGCGGTGGGCCTGGAGGCCGACCTCGGCGTCATAGACCTCTCCCTGCCGGACGGGGAGGGCGTCGAGTTGATCCGGGAACTGCGCGGGGTCAACCGGGAGTTCATAGCCCTCATCCTGACGGCCAGCCTGGACAAGGCGGAGCACGCCAGGGCCGTCGAGGCCGGGGCGGCGGGCGTCCTCCACAAGTCCGCCGACGTGGACGAGATCCTCGGCGCGGCGCGGCGCCTGGCCTCCGGGGAGACCCTCCTCTCCCCCCAGGAACTCGTCGAGTTCCTCCGAATCGCCGGCCGGAGCCGCGAAGAAGAGCGCGAAGCGCGGATGAGCCTGGAGCAGATCACGCCCCGCGAACGCGAGGTGCTCCAGACCCTCGCGGAAGGCCTCTCCAACAAGGAGATCGCGGCCCGCCTCCACATGAGCGTCGATACCGAACGCACCCACATGATGAACATCTTGAACAAGCTCGGCGTCCACTCCCGGCTGCAAGCCCTCCTCTTCGCCGCCCGCCACGGCCTCGTGAAGCTGAAGTAGCTTGTCAGCCCGCTCCGACCGTCGCCTCCGCTCGTCAGCACGCGTCGGCCCGCTACGCGGCCCTCGCTCTCAGCCCGTCAGGAAAAAGCTGAAGTGCTGACTAGCTGAAGTGCTGACCGGCTGAAATGCTGACAAGCTCTCCCTCGCAGACGTACTCTGCGGGGCCCGTCATGTAGACTGGCTCGCCTTCTTTGGACCACGCTATCTCCACCACGCCGCCGTCGAGGTGGACTTTGACGGGGCTTTCGGCGAGGCCGAGCTTTATCGCGGCCACCGCGGCCGCGCACGAGCCCGAGCCGGAGGCGAGCGTCTCGCCGGCGCCGCGTTCCCAGATCCTCATTCGTACCGCGTGCCCGCCCCTGACGTGGACGAACTCGACGTTCGTACCCTCCGGGAAGAGCGGGTCGCGTTCCAGCGGCGGCCCGATGTCGCGGAGGTCCAACGCTTCGAGGTCTCCGGGGTCTTGCAGGAACGCGACCGCGTGCGGGTTGCCCATGGAGACCCGAAGGAGGCGGAAGCCGCCGGCCTCGACCTCCTGGGCGAAAGATGGCGGGCCCATGTCGACCCGCGAGGAGCCGTCCTCGAAGAGGATGACCTTCTTTATTCCCGCCCCGGTGGCGACTGTGAGGGCGTCAGACTCAACGATCTCGTAATCCCTTGCGTAGCGGGCCAGGCAGCGCAGGCCGTTGCCGCACATCTCCGAGTACGAGCCGTCGGAGTTCAGGTAGACCATCTCGAGGTCGGCGTCCGGGGTTGGGACCGGGACGAGGATACCGTCGGCCCCGACTCCGAAGTGCCGGTCGCAGGAGCGGCGGGCGAGCGTCGGCAGATCCGCCTCCTGAACCTCACCCGGGTCGAAGATCAGGAAATCGTTGCCCGCGCCGTGCATCTTCGTGAAGCGCATAGTTCGGGTAATTCTAATGGCCCGCCCGCGCGAGGGCCACAAAGTCCGCAGAAAACCGTTGGGAAATAGACCTCCTTCCCGTATCTTTCGTGGGTGAAAAAGGAACACGTTTATCGCAGGAGAAGGATCGGGGCCCTGTTCGTCGCGGCCGTGCTCGCGTTCGCCCTCTACTCGGGCGGCGGGGCCGGCGCGGAGTCGCCCTCCGTCTTCTACACCGTCTCCCCCGGGGACACGCTCTGGTCCGTTGCGACGGATCATTATCCGCCGTCCGAAGACCCGCGGGTGGCCGTAGAGGTCATCAGGGAGGCCAATGACCTCCCGGGGGCCCGGATCTATCCTGGCATGCGCCTGGAGTTGCCCGCCACGGGCTGACCCTCCGTTTGGGCGTCGGTCTCGCGGGGTAGGAATCCCGGTATCAAGGAGTCCAGGAGAGGAGCGTGACCGCGCGCATGGCCGGGATCGAGAAGCAGATCAAGAAGGCCGTCGGGGGCAAGAAGGCCACCGGTAGCAAGAAGGGCAAGAAGTCTGGCGGATCTACCGAGAAGAAGGTGGCAAAGACCGCCAAGCGCCTCCTGAAATAAGTAGCAAAGGCAGAGATCGGGAAGGCCGGGGCGTCTCAGCCCCGGCCTTCGCTTTTTCCGTTCCCCAACGCGGATAGGAGGACCGCCGTGGAGGAGCATGGGGAAGTATGCCTGGCCGAAGAGGCCGAGCGGTTGTGGCGATCCGGGATGCGGGTAGACGAGGTGTCGCGCCGCATGGGCGTCGACGCGGCCTGGGTCGAATCGGTGATCTCACCTCTCCTGGAGGACGAAACCCGCCCCGAAAAAGTCCGGCCCATCCCCCCTCGCTGAAAGCTGACCGCTGATAGCTGACAGCTCTCCTACCCTTCTGTCCTCCCTCCGAGGTGCTTTGCCAGGAACTCTTCGGCCGCGGCGTAGAACTTGAGGCGGTTTTCGGGGCGGGCGAAGCCGTGGCCCTCGTCCTCGAAGAGCAGGTACTCGTGGTCGATGCCTCGTTCTTTCATGGCGGCGACTATCTGTTCTGACTCCGCCTGTTTGACGCGGGGGTCGTTCGCGCCCTGCGCGATGAGCAGCGGTATCTTTATGTTATCGACGAAGAACAGCGGAGAGCGGCTCTTGAGGAAGTCGGCCTCGGTCTCGGGGTTGCCGACGCGTTCGGTGAAGGTCGCGATTAGCGGCTTCCAGTACGGCGGGACGCTCTCTATGAGCGTGATGATGTTGGAAGGCCCCACGATGTCGACGGCGCACCTGAACAGGTCGGGGGTGAACGTGGCGCCCACGAGCGCCGCGTAACCGCCGTAGGAGCCGCCGTAGATGGCCACCTTCTCCGGGTCGGCCACACCCCGGTCCACGGCCCACGCGACGGCGTCGACGAGGTCGTCGTGCATCTTTCCTGCCCACTCCTTGTTGCCGGCGTTCAGGAACTCCTTGCCGTAGCCGGTCGAGCCCCGGAAGTTGACCTGGAGGCAGGCGTAGCCCCTGTTGGCGAACCACTGGGCCTCCGGGTCGTAGCCCCAGCCGTCCCGCGCCCACGGCCCGCCGTGGACGTTGAGCACCATCGGCAGATTCTTCGGCTCCACGCCCGGCGGCAGCGTCAGGTAGCCCTCTACATCGAGCCCGTCGCGCGAGGTGAAGGAGACCGGCTCCATCTTCGCCAGGGTGTACTCGGCGAGGTCGGGCCTGGCGTCGAAGAGGTGCCCGCCGCGCCTCGTTTGCCGGTCGTAGGCGAAGTACGAGGCCCCGCCTTCGTCGGAGTTCACGGCGACCAGCCAGTTTTCGTCGGACCGGTCGCGGCTCGTTACCGTGAAATCCCCCCGTCCGAGGTTCTTTATGGACTCGAAGTCGCCGCGGAGCTTCTCGTCGAGCAGGATCCACTCCGTCCTCGCCCGCTGGACCGCGGCGGCCTGAACGGCGTGGGTCTCCGGGTGGACCATGACCTCCGAGACGTCGTAGCGCGGGTCCTCGACGAGAGCCTCCGTCTCCCCGCTTTCGAGGTCGAGCAGGACCAGCCTGGCGGCGTTGGCGCCCCGGGAGTCGAGCAGGTACATCTTGCCGGCATCTTCCGCGAAGCCCACGGGACCGCTCGAAAGGGCGTCCTCCTTGTCCCAGCTCAGGAACTGGCGCCACTCCTCGCCCTCGCGCAGGAGCAGGTCGAAGCCGCCGTCGGGTGTTGCGGCCATCGCGGCCCGAACCTCGAAGTCCTTGTCGGCGACCCAGCCGACCACGTCGCCGGGGTTCTTGGCTACGAGGTCGAGTTCGCCTGTGGAGAGGGTGAGGCGGTAGGCGTCGTGGAGCTCGGGGTTCTCCCGGTTCAGGGCGACGAGGAGCGAGTCGGGGAAGTGGCGGCTTTTCTCCAGGATCTGGGCCTGCACGTTATCGAAGGGCGTGAGGTCCCTGTCCTCTTTGGTGGCGGGCCGGACGGCGTGGATTCGCCAGTTCTCGTCGCCCCCCTCGTCCTGGAGGTAGACGATGTGCTCGTCGTCCTCGGCCCAGAAAAAGAGCCTGATGCCGCGCCTGCGGTCGTCGGTTACGGCTTCGAACTCGCCGCCGCCTATCGGCGCCCCCACAGGACCCACCCACACGTTCAGGACGCCGTCCTTCGGGGCCAGGAAGGCCAGGCGTTCGCCGTCGGGGGACAGACGCGGGCTCACCCTCTCCGGGTTGCCGAAGAGAACTTCGCGTGGGATCAGGGGCACCGACGGAACTTCGGTCATATCTCTCTCGCTCTCTCGGTGTGAACGGTCCGGGAGAGTTTAACGCGAACCCGGAAACGCGCCGGAGAGGGGGTCAGAGACTTGCCCGGCTTCGCCTCCACCAGACGAGCCCCGCCACGAAGGCGGGGAGGAGCCACCAGCAGAAGACAACGGCCGAGATCGTCGCGGTCGCCGCGGCCTGGAGGACGAGGAGCGACGCGTCCCAGGCCCGGGAGGCCGCGGGGCGCGGGGACCAGGCCGGTTCGGGCCTTGCGGTCGCTGTCGGCTCTATGGTCAGGGAGATCTCGGACGATGAGGTCCGCTTTTCGAGGTACCGGATCCTACCCTGCACCTGCTCTATCTCGCCCCTTATCTGCGTAAGCTCCCTCTCTACCTCCAGCGTGTCGTCGACGCTTTCGGCCTTCTCGTAGAGCGCGAGAAGGCTCTCCTCGGCGGCGAGAAGGTTCCTCTCGCGCGACTCAAGGTCAACGAACTCCTCCGTGACGTCCTGGCCCTCAGTGGAGTCCGTCGTGATCCGGCCTCCCAAACCGCGCAGCTCGTCGAGCGCCGCCTCGAACTCGCCCGAGGGCACGGAGATGACGAGGTCGGCCGAAACGTCACCCGACTTCTCGTAGACCCGCGAGCTCAACACGTCGCCCCCGAACCGGGCCGAGACCTCCCGCGCTTCTGCCGCGCTCCCGCGCACGTCCTCGGACCTGAGGCCGAGCTCCGCCGTCTTGACGACCATCCTGTCGAAGCCCTCTACGGTCCCGGCCCGCGACCCCCGAACGGCCGCCATCTCCGCGCCGACCGCCGCCTCCGAACCGTCCGAAGAAGAGACGGCGACCCCGCCCGACTCGCCTGACCCGCCGCCCCCGCACCCCTGCGAGAGGAGGATCACGAGCAAGAACGCGCCGATCAGCCACGATCCCTTACGGTGTTCGACCTTCTTCGCTCCCACGCCGCCCTCCTCGAAAGAACCTTGCCGCCTGTTTCCCGTACAACGCTGCGCCGGGGAGGGTTCCGTCTTTGTGCGTTGTTATACGAACGTCACCAAACTGGTCCCCAACCGTTGTGCGCCTGTGGCCGGTGTGTAACGCGGTCCCTTTAGAGTTCCAATCACGGCAACCGGAGAGGTCCGGGGGCGCAGACCGAAAGGGGCACGGCATGGGGCGGATGGTTCGGGTGGCGGCTGCGGTGGCGATGATGGTGGTTCTCTCGGCGACGGCGGCTTTCGCGGCGACGCTCAACGGCACGGCGGCCGGCGACACCCTCAAGGGCACGGGCAAGGCCGACGTTATTCACGGCGGTGGAGGCGGCGACCACGTCTACGGCGGGTCCGGCGTGGACAATCTCTACTCCGGGCCGGGCAACGACCTCGTGAACTCCGTCGGCGACGGCGACGGTGACTACGTGGACTGCGGCGACGGCTACGACACCGTGAAGAAGGGGGCGGACCAGAACCTCGACCGCTTCGTCGGCTGCGAGAAGTTCGTCGGTTAGCTGTCAGCTTTCAGTAAAGGGGAGGGGGCGCTGGGTCCGCGCCCCCTCCCCTTTCGTGTCGCCGGGACGGTTTGCGGGTAGATAACGGGGCTATGGACGACGGTAGGCCGGCGCGGCGCAAGACGCAGGACGAGCGGCTGCTTTCGGGGCCGGCCGAGAGGGCGGCATTCCGGGAGACGGATACGTGGCGGGTGTTGAGGATTATGGGCGAGTTCGTCGAAGGGTTCGAGGAGCTCGCCGGGCTCGGCCCGGCGGTCACGATCTTCGGCTCGGCGAGGGTCGGCCGGGACGACCCCGCCTACGCCACGGCCGTCGAGGTCGGGCGTCTTCTCGGTGAGGCGGGGTTTGGGATCATCACGGGCGGGGGACCCGGCATCATGGAGGCCGGCAACCGCGGCGCCAGGGAGGCCGGCGCCACCTCCGTCGGACTGAACATCGAGCTCCCGTTCGAGCAGCACGCCAACCCCTACGTGGACGTCGAGGTGGACTTCCGCTACTTTTTCGTCCGCAAGACCATGCTCGTCAAGTACGCCCAGGCCTTCGTCATCTTTCCCGGCGGGTTCGGCACCATGGACGAGCTCTTCGAGGCGCTCACGCTCATCCAGACCGGCAAGATCCGGGACTTCCCGATAGTCCTCTTCGGCTCGGACTACTGGCGCGGCCTCCTGGACTGGGTCCGTTCCGCCATGATCTCCGAAGGCAAAGCCTCGGAGGCGGATCTGAACCTCCTCTCCCTGACCGACTCGCCGACCGAGGCCAGGGACACCATCCTCGCCGCGACGCGCGAGCACTACGAGGGCGCCGCCCACGAAAGGGAATCTCGCGCGGCGACCCGCGAAGCCCTTAGAAAGAGCCTCGAACCCGGGAACTAGAACGGTTTGCAGAGAGGTTGAAAAGCAATCAGCTACCAGCGGTCAGCTTTCAGCAGAAGAAAAAGCTGATTGCTGAGGCGAAGCCGGAGCGGGCTGATCGCCGACCGCGTGGTTTGCTGAGGGAACCTCAGCAAACCACTCAGGCGCCCAGCACGTCCGCCATGCCGTAAAGGCCCGGCTTCGCTTTAGCGGCGAACTTCGCGGCCCGCAAAGCTCCGTCGGCGAAGGTGCGGCGGGAGAGGGCGCGGTGGACGACCTCGACCTCTTCGCCCTCGGAGTAGAAGACGAGGCGGTGCTCGCCGACGACGGCGCCGCCGCGCAGGGCGTGGATGCCGATTTCACCGGGCTCGCGCGGCGACAGGCCTTCTCTGCCGTAGACGGCCACGTCTTCCAGTCTCTCGCCGCGGCCTTCCGCGGCGGCCCGCGCGAGGAAAAGCGCCGTCCCGGAAGGGGCATCCTTCTTGTTCCGGTGGTGGGTTTCGACGACCTCGATGTCGTAGCCCTCCAGCTTCGCGGAGAGGTCCCGGACTACCTCGCGCAACAGGTTTACCCCGACGCTCATGTTCGGGGCGAGCACTATCGGAACGCTTTCGGCTGCTTGCTCGACGTTCGCGAGTTGTTCTTCCGATAGGCCCGTGGTGCCTACGACGTGCGGCAGGCCGTGGGCAAGATGCCCGACGGTGGCCTCGGGTGTCGTGAACTCGATGAGGACGCCGGCGTCGTCTGTCGGTTCCTCCGTGGCGACCACGTCGGCTTTGCCCGCGCCGCAGAGCTCGCCGAGGTCGGTGCCGACCTCGGGAGAGCCGGGCTCGACGGTGCCGCCGGCGAGCGTTATCCCCTCCGTCTTTAGGGCGGCGCGGCAGAGCTCGCGGCCCATGCGGCCCGCGGCGCCGACTATCGTGACGCGGACGGTATCCCGGTCGTTCAAACTTCTTCCGGGGTGGGGAGGAGGTGGTTCGTCTCCTCCATGACGCGGCGCAGGTGGTCGAGGTTCTCTCCGCCCAGTGGGATCATGGGCAGTCGCATCTCATCCGAGCAGAGACCCAAGATGGAGGCCGCGGACTTTACCGGGATCGGGTTCGTCTCGATAAACAGGACCCGGAAGAGCGGCAGGAGCTCGTAGTGGAGCTCGCGGCCCCGCTCGAAGTCCCCGGCTAGCAGGGCGTTGACCATGTCGGAGACGGCCGCCGGGGCCACGTTGGAGGCGACGGAGAGTACGCCGTGGCCGCCGAGGGCGATCAGGGGAAGTGTCATTGGATCGTCGCCAGAGAGGATGGCGAACTCCTCGCCGCAGAGCCTCTTGATGTCGCTCACCATGTTCATCGACAGGGTGGATTCTTTGACGCCGACGATGTTGGGTATCTCGGCGAGGCGGGCAATGGTCTCGGCGGAGATGGTGACCGCCGTCCTTCCGGGGATGTTGTAGAGGATCAGGGGTAGGTCCGTATTCTCCGCTATGGCCGCGAAGTGTCGGTACAGGCCCTCCTGGGTCGGCTTGTTGTAGTAGGGGGCGACCTGCAGGGAACCGTCAGCGCCGGCTTCTTCCGCCATCTTCGTATACTTGATCGCCATGTCCGTGCTGTTGGAGCCGGACCCGGCTATAACAGGCACCCGCCCATCCGCCATCCTCACCACAGTCTCTATGACGAGCCGGTCTTCACTCTCGCTGAGGGCGGGCGTCTCACCGGTGGTCCCGCAAGGAACGAGCCCGTGGATACCGTTCTGCAACTGAAACTCGACCATGCCCTCGATGGCCTCGACATCGACCCCGCCGTTCCTGAACGGGGTGACGGGCACCGTGAACGCTCCGCTAAACATCTCTCTCCTCCAGCTCGAAATCCCTGTGCAAGACCCTTACGGCCTCTTCTACCCGATCTGCGGGCAACACGCACGTCACCTGTATCTCCGAGGTCGAGACCATCCTGATCGGAATGCCCGCCTCGCCGAGCGAGGCGAACATGCGCGCGGCGTAGCCCGGGCGGTTCAGCATCCCCGTGCCGACGACGGAGACCTTGCCGAGGTCCCGCTCCCCCTCGACCGCGCCGCCCAAAGCGTCGGCGACCCCGGCAGCGAGTTTTCGGGCCTCCTCGAAGTTGCCGCGGGTGACGGTGAAGGCCACGTCGGCGGCCCCGTCCTTGACGCCGCTCTCTACTATGACGTCCACGGAGATGCCGCGTTCGGCCAGCGGGGCGAAGACCCGGCTCATGGTGCCAGGGCCGGTGCGGATGCCGTTCAGGGTCACCCGCGAGACGTCGAGGTCGTGGACGATGCCGGCCAGGGTCTCGCGCGTTTCGAGGCGTTCCAACTTTTCTCCTCCCGTGATGATCGTACCCGGTCCCTCTTCGAAGGAGGACCTGACGTGTACCTCCACCCCGTACAGGGCCCCGAGCTCTACGGCCCGCGGGTGCATGACCTTCGCGCCGCGCCAGGCCATCTCGGCCATCTCTTCGAAGGAGATCACGGGTACGCGCCTGGCCTCTGGGACGATGCGGGGGTCGGCCGTAAAGACGCCGCTGACGTCCGTGAAGATCTCGCACCGGTCCGCCTCCAGCGCCGCGGCGAGCGCCACGGCTGTGGTGTCCGAGCCCCCGCGCCCGAGGGTCATGACGTCGCCCAGAGCGTTCATCCCCTGGAAACCGGCGACGATGACGACCCGCCCCTGTTCGAGCAGGGTGTGGATCCTCTTGGGCCTTATCTCCGAGATCACGCCGGACCCGTACCTGCCCGTGACGGTCATCCCCGCCTGAGGGCCCGTCAGCGACTCCGCCGGTATGCCGCGGTCGTGCAGCGCCATGGCGAGCAGGGCGACGGACTGCTCCTCGCCCGTGGCGAGTAGCTGGTCGATCTCGCGCGGCGAGGGATCCCGGCTTACCTCGCCGGCGAGCCTGAGGAGCCGGTCGGTGGTCTTGCCCATGGCGGAGACGGCGACGACGAGGTCGAGGCCGGACTCGCGGGCGCGGGCGATTTTCTCTGCGACGGCCCTGATGTGCTCCGACGTCGCCA
Organism: Rubrobacter tropicus; assembly: GCF_011492945.1. Taxonomy (NCBI): domain Bacteria; kingdom Bacillati; phylum Actinomycetota; class Rubrobacteria; order Rubrobacterales; family Rubrobacteraceae; genus Rubrobacter; species Rubrobacter tropicus. Next base: position 4,277,170 of record NZ_CP045119.1, on the reverse strand, counting down.
CCGAACTACCGCCGTATTTCTGGACCACGATGCCCAGAGGATCGCCTCCTCGAGTTGCGCCCGAATTCGTTCCCTAGCCTAGCGTATCGAAAGGCTTCTATCCATCCGGAGGCGGCCCGTTCCCGGACTAGAGCGGCGGCCACCCCTGGACGAGGGACCATCCGCCGTTGAGCAGGAGCAGCGCGCCGATCACGTACAGCGACCAGATGGTGACGGGACGGCTCCAGCGGTCGATGAGCCGCTCGGCGTCCCGCAGGAACCCGGCGGCCCCGCCGCGCAGCAGGAGGTAACCCCCGAGCAACAGGAGCAACGGCAGGGCGTAGACCGCCACGTAGAGCGCGAGCGACGCCAACGCGCCCGGCCAGCCGAGCCCGGCCTGCGCCACGCGCTCGGCGGCGACGATGAGGGGAAAGGCCGTCGGCAGGTCCGAGGCCGTGACGTTTGCCCCGATCACGAAGGTCACGGCGGGATGTAAGTTCTTGAAGCTGCGCCTGACGCCCTTCCGCGGCGGCGACCGCTCTATCCACACCCCGGCGGCGACCATGACGGCCCCGAGGACGACGAGGAGCGCGTGCACCCAGGGGCCGCCCAGGTAATCCAGAACCCGCCCGAACGCGGCCCCGAGGCCCAGGTACAGCAGCACGCCCCCGGCGAAATAAGCCAGGCACGCGCCCGTCACGAAGGAGAGGGTCCGGGGGACGGGCCGTGGCGTCAACAGCAGGACGACGGCCCCGGCTATGGTGACGGGGTTCAGGCTGTCGAGCAGGGCCAGCGCGAGCAGCGACAGGAGCAACCCCGCCGTCATCCCGGCCCACCCTTCCGCCCCCCGAGCCCGCAGAGCAAAGTCTCCGTAACCAGCCCGGGCGTGTCGCGCGGCGCGAGGTACCCGTCCCTCACGCCCTCCCAGGCCGCGAACGTCAGGGCCTCCATCGCGCTCAGGACCCAGGCATCCGGCACACCGGCCGCGAAGGTCCCGTCGGCTTTGCCGCGCTCGATGAGCCCGCGCATGGGCGCGTCGATTCGCCCCTCCGCGGCCACGATCTCGGGATCTTTCTCCAACTGCGCCTCCGCGAGAAGGAAGTGGTAGCGCTCCCCGACCGGTATCAGGGCCTCGAACAACCGCCCCGTCGCCTCCCGAACAGATCCTTCTTCCAGGCCGGCCTTCTCTATGGCAGCCTCGCACTCCTCGATGGCATCCAGCGCTATCGCCCGGATCAAGGCCTCCCTGTTCCGAAAGTGCCTGTGCAGCGTGGTCCTGCCAACCCCAGCCGCACCGGCGATCCTCTCCATCGAAGCCCCCCGGTCCACAACCAGCAACCGCGCCGCCGACTCCAATATCCCCCGCTCCGCATCCCCGCGCCCCAAAACCGCCCCATCTCTATACCGGAACTTATAAGTTCAAATTGAAACATAAATGTTCCATTAGTCAAGACCACGCCGGTCCTCGTGTCATGGCAGCGGGGGAAGTCGAGGATCTTGACAGAGTCGAACGGCGCGGCGTCTACTAAAGACGCCGCGCCGTTCCCACGACAACAGCCCTACTCGGCTGACAAACTGAAAGCAGCCGAAGGCTGCGTGCCGAAAGCCCGCGAAGCGGGCGTGCTAGGACGGGAGGAGCCTAACCTACCGGCTGTCCGCCCGTTATGTCTATAGACGAGCCGTTTACGTAGCTCGCTTCGTCGGAGGCGAGGAAGACGAAGGCGGGGGCCAGCTCGACGGGCTGGCCGGGGCGTCCGGTTGGGGACTGGCCGCCGAACTGGGAGACCGTTTCGGGTTCCATGGAGGCCGGGATTATCGGGGTCCAGACGGGGCCCGGTGCCACGACGTTCGCGCGGAGGCCGTACTGGATCACGTCCTGGGCCAGACCTTCGGTGAAGGTGACGATGGCGCCCTTGGTGGCCGAGTAGGGGAGGAGGGTGGGCGAGGGCTTGTACGCCTGGGCCGAGCCCACGTTGATGATGGAGCCGCCCGCTGGCATGTGCGGGATCGCCGCCTTCACGAGCCAGAACATCGCGTAGATGTTGGTCTTGAAAGTCCGGTCGAGCAGCTCGCTCGATACGTCCATCACACCGCTAACGGTCCTCTGGTGGGCCGCGTTGTTCACCAGGATGTCTATGCCGCCGAACTCGTCGACGGCCTTCTGTATGACGGCCTGGCAGGTCGCCTCTTCGCTTATGTCGCCCGGCGCCTTCACGCACCGCTTGCCCGACTCCTCGACCACGCTGGCGGTCTCGGTCGCGTCCGACTCCTCGTTTTCGAGGTAGGAGATCAGGACGTCGGCCCCTTCGCGGGCGAAGGCGAGCGCCACGGCCCGCCCGATGCCGGAGTCGCCCCCCGTGATGACGGCCCTCTTGCCCTCAAGCCTGCCGGAGCCCTTGTAGGTCTCGTAGCCGTAGTCGGGTTTGGGCTGCATCTCAGAGTCGAGGCCCGGATGCTGGTCCATCTGGGTCTGCTCGGGGTACTGGGGCTGCGGGTACTTGGTAGTCGGGTCTTGCTGTCCGCGCTGGTCGGCCATGGGTCTGCCTTTCTGTCTAGAGGTTGTCCCGCTTATACCCGGAGAGGCCGCCCGCTACCCGCCTTCGGGACGCCGCCGGTCCTTTTGCATCTTTCGGGTCATCCTGGCCCGCCGCGCCTCGTGATGAGGGAAGATCCCCTGCCGGTGGGAGGCGCGGACGCCCGGCCGAACCCCCGCCCCCGAAACGCGGCTCCATGTTTCGCCCGCGGTGGAGCGGGGGATATCCGGGGGGCATCATCCACCCGACACCCAAAACACGAAGGACGGCAAATGAGCGACGGCAAGGAGCCCGAGGGCATCTTCGAGGGCTACAGCAAGGGTGACGACATACAACTCTCCTCTTACGGCCTGTTGGCGGGGGTCTTTAACCTGATCTTCGCCGCTTTCCTGCTCGTATCCAGGGGCCTGGGAAGACCCCTGCCGGAGCGGGTCGACGCGAAGGACATCGCCCTGCTCGGGATGGCGACCCACAAGCTGAGCCTGGTGGCGGCGCAGGACGCGATCATGAGCCCCCTGCGCGCCCCGTTCACCGAGCTCAGAGAGAAGGAGAGCCCCAAAAAGGTGGACGAGAAACCCCGGGGTGAAGGCCTGCGAAGGTCCTTGGGCGAACTCCTGACGTGCAAATTCTGCCTCAGCGTGTGGTTGGCCTCCTTCTTCACCTACGGCCTCGTACTCGTGCCGCGCGTCACCCGCCTCGTGGCCGCGATATTCGCGGTGGTCACCATCTCCGACCATCTGCATCAGACGTACAAGGCCCTGATGAACCGCGCGTGAATTTAGCGTTTCAGCTTGTCAGCATTTCAGCTTGTCAGCTGAACGATTCTGCTGACGGGCTGAGAGGCGCGCAGCGCCGTGCTGACTAGCTGACTAGCTGTTTGCCGGAGATCTCGTCCAGCGGTCGGCCGCGGGTCTCTTCGCCGAGCAGCCACACGTTCGCGGCTATGACGACAAGGACGGCCGCGAACATGGAGAAGACGGCGACGGCGCCGAGGCCGGGGACACCGATCATGACGCCGACGAGGTAAGGGCCGGCGATGCCCCCCGTGCGCCCCACGCCGGCGGCCCAACCCGCGCCAGAGCCGCGCGACCCGGTCGGGTAGAGCTCGGGGGTGTAGCCGTAGACTACGCCCCACGCGCCGAGGTTGAAGAACGAGACCAACGACCCCCAGAAGACCAGCTCCGCCCCGGAGGCGTCGGCGGAGAGGCCGCGCAGCCCGAAGAAGAGGGCGGCGACGGCGCAGCCGAGCAGGTAGACCACGAGCGTCCCCTTGCGGCCCCACCTCTCGACGAGGTACGCGGCGGAGAAGTAGCCAGGCACCTGGGCGAGGGTTATGAGGAGAACGAACCCGAAGGAGGTCGCGAGGTCCCGGCCCGAACCGGCGAGTATCTGGGGGAGCCAGGTGAAGATGCCGTAGTACGAGAAGACCATCCCGAACCATAAGACCCAGAGCATGAACGTGCGCCGGGCGTAGCCCGCCGACCACAGCGTCTTCAAACCTCCTCCCCCGGCGGCCTCCGCGCCCTCGTCCGGCCCTGGCTCCCCGGGGTCCACGCCGAGCCGGGCGGCGGCCCTTCGGGCCTCTTCGTGGCGGCCCTTTTGGATCAGGTACCGGGGAGATTCGGGCAGGCCGCGGCGCAGGACGAGGACGTAGAGGGCCGGCAGGGCCCCGATGAGGAACGCCACCCTCCACCCGTACTGGGGGATGACGAGAAAGCCTATGAGGGCCGCGAGTATCCAACCGTAAGCCCAGAAGCTTTCTAACAGCACGACCATCCGTCCCCTGTGCTTTGCCGGCGCCACCTCCGATACGAGCGTGCTCGCCACCGGCAACTCCCCGCCGAGCCCCAGCCCCGTCACGAACCTCAAGACGAGCAGCGCCCCGTACCCCCACGCGAGCGCCGTGAGCCCCGTCGCCACCGAGTACAGGAGCAACGTCCCCATGAGTACCGCCCTCCGCCCGTAACGGTCCGCCAGCGTCCCCGAGGCCGCCGCCCCCACAAACATCCCGAAGAGCCCCGCGCTGATCGCGATCCCGACCTGCCCCTGCGATAACCCCCACTCCCGCGCCAACGCCACCATCACGAACGACAGCAACCCAACGTCCATCGCGTCGAACATCCACCCGAACCCCGAAAGCAACGTCACCCGCCAGTGACCCCGCCCAACCTCCCCGGCGTCCAGCCTGCCCTCCAACCCCGTCGCCGCCACCGCCTACCGCCTCCTCGTAACAACCGTCGACGCGCTTGCTACCCGTATATGTTGCAAAGTAGCGTATTTGTAACAAAACACTACATGCAGTATCACACGGCGCACAAGGACTTGCAACTCGCGGCGGTGCTTTAGCGGTTGGTCTGTCGGTCGCGGGTTGGGTTTTCGGCGATGGGGGTGTGGGGGGTGAGGTTGCCGGAGCGGCGTCGGACGCGGAGGGCTATGAGGAGGCATCCGGCGAGCATGGCGGCCGGGGCGAGGAGGCCGCCTTCTGGGCCGAAGGGGCCGCCGGTGAGGAGGTCTGGGCCGGTCTGATCCGTGGTCAGGAAGGTGGCGCCCACGGGGTCGAGGCCGCTGACGGGGAAGCCGAAGACGTTGCCCTGGAAGAAGTTCCAGGTGATGTGGAGGCCGATCGGGATGGCGAGCTCGCCCGTCAGGACGAAGCCGAGGCCGAGCATCAGGCCTGCCAGGGCGATGTTGATCGTGCTGAGTGGCGTCGTGTTCGGGTTGAAAGCGTGCAGGATGCCGAAGAAAGACGAAGAGAGGACCCAGGCGAGCAGGATCGCGCCCCGCGGACCGATGCCCGGTGTGTCGAGCCCTTCGGCGAGGTTCGTGAGCTGGTAGCCCCGGCTGACGAGCTCCTCGTAGAAACCCACGCACACAAACAGCGCCACGGGCGCCAGGATCGCGGGGAAAAACGTCCCGCCGTCCACCGGCTCGAAAGAGCCCGTAACGGTCACCCACCCCGCCGCGAACTCGACGGCGAAGATGGCAGCCATGAGAGAGGCTCCAAGGATTAGCCCGAAGCCAAGGTCGGACCACCAGGCGCGGTTCAGGCGCAACCCGAACCCGGAGAAAGGACGCCTGTCCAGGAAACGTCCGGCTATCCACACGCTAGCCACCGCGGCGAGCGCGGTGGCGGCGTAGAGCAGGACGTTGAGGTACAAAGACGAAAGCGGTCCCGTTCCACCGGCGGAGAGACCCCCGAAGGCGACTAGGACCAGGGACCCGAGAAGCAAGCCGCCGGCGTTGTTGAGCAGGAACTGGAAGAGCAGCCGCCAACCGGCCCGCGGCCGGTTCTCCCCGTTGACGAACAGCCGCCGCACCCTACCCCCGCCCTGGGATGACGAAAGACGTCAGGGCTGGTCGCTTCAGCGGATCTTTCCCTGCCGCATCTCGCGCCGGCGCATGGGCATGGCGTCTATACGGTCGAAGAGGTCCCGCGGTCCGACGGGCTCCGAGGCGCGGAACTTCTCGCCGCCGTCTTTTCCGACGAGGACGACGGCGAAAGAGCCGCCCTCGATGCCGAACTGCGCTCTTGCGGCGTCTGCGCCTGTCGTATCGTCGAAGAAGGTCTGGGTGATCAAGTCCCTGTCTTCGAATTCGGCCTGGCGGTCTTGCAGGAGGTCGCGCTGGCGGACGTATTCCTCGTCCGTGCCGGACGGGGTGAAGATCAGGAACAGGCGGTTCTTGCCGCGGTAGGACGCGGGGTCGGGGGTCAGGATTGCTCCCGCGCCAGGTCTGCCGTCTCCTGGGTGGCCCTGGCGTAGACACGGACGAGGTCCTGGTGGCGGGTAACCTCCCTGGAAGCCCTGCGGAGCAGACGGCCCGTGAGCCGGCCCCCGAGGGCCTCGGTGGTCGAGAAGGCGCCGCGGTAGTAGGAGTGTAGCTCGTCGAGGGAGAGGGCCGGGCGGTCGGGGCGGACGCTGCCGTTGCGGGCTTCTGCGGCCGTCGTCCTGAGCTCCGGGCCGCCGGTGCGGCGCTCGATGCGGGAGCCGGGAACCCCGCGCTCGCCGAGGGCGTCGAGCGCGGCGAAGAGCTCCTCGTCCCTCGGGCGGTCCGCGAAGTCCGAGCCGGCGTAGAGGTAGCTGACCTCGCCCGAGCGGCCCACCACCACGACGGCCGGGGTGGCGACGTTCTCCCGCTCGTCCCAGAGCCCGTAGGCCCGGGAGACCTCGCCCGTGGCGTCGCTGAGGAGGGGGAAAGGGGCACGGAGCTTGCCGACCATCTTCGCGTTGTCGTGCGGCGGGTCCACGCTTATGCCGGCCACCTGCGCCCCGCGCCTCTCGAACTCGTCGTACTTTCTCGCGTAGGAAGCCAACTGGCCGTTGCAGTACGGGCACCAGTCGCCGCGGTAGAAGACGAGGACCACGGGACCGGCCTCCAACTGCCCGGAGAGGCTCCAGGGGTAGTCCTGCTGGTCGGGCAGTTCGAAGGACGGGACGGTACTCCCCACGCCAAGTTCAGCCATCTAAGACTCCTCCGTTGGTTTTTCCGGGGCACGGCCGCAGGCCGGTCCGCTACCCATCGCCGGCGTACTGGGACTGGCTCGGCCCATCGTCGGGCGGCGCGGACGCGGGCGGCACGGACGCCGGGGGCGGCGGGTCGGGGGCCGCCGGCGGGGCATCGCCGGTAACCGCGCCTCCGCCTCCCGTGTCCACCGGCTCCGGGGCCGCGAGGTCCCCGCGGGCCACGTCTTGCAGGCGGTCGAGGGGGACGTCCCCCCCCGGGTCGCCCGGGAGGCCAAGCGAGGCGCCGAGCAGGACGAGCCCGAAGAGCAGGCAGGCCCCGATCACCGCGAGCACCCTCCGGCGCCGGGACCGGCGCACGGGCTTCACTGGTTGCCGCTCCGTAGTACCGGCCGCGCCGGCAGGGCTCCGGGTGGCCGCGGTTCTGGCCGGAACACCGAGGCGCGGCGTTCCGGTCCTCGGCGTTGGTAGGGGTGGGGGGGCTCCGTCCCTCACGCGCTCGATGTCGTCGAGGAGCTCCGAGGCGCTGGCGGGGCGGTCGGCCGGGTCCTTTGCCAGCATCTTGACCACGAGGGCGTCGACGGCCGCGGGTATCGCCGGGTCGACCTTGCGGGGCGGGCGCAGGGGTTCGGTGACGTGCTTCATGCAGACGGCGACCGGGTTGTCCGCCCTGTAGGGAACGGTGCCTGTCAGCATCTCGTAGAGGACGATGCCAAGCGAGTAGAGGTCGCTGCGGGGGGTGGCGGGTTCTCCCAGGGCCTGCTCCGGCGAGAGGTAGCCGGCCGTGCCGAAGACCGCGTTCGTCGCGGAGATCGTCACCGCGGACGCTGCGCGGGCGATGCCGAAGTCCGTAACCTTCAGGTGGCCCGTCTCCGTGAGGAGGATGTTCTGGGGTTTTATGTCGCGGTGGATCACACCCCGCTCGTGGGCCGCCCACAGCGCCTCGGCGACCTGGGCCGTCGCGGCGAGCGCCCTGTCGGGCTCGATCGGGCCCCTCTCGTCCAGCCGCTCCTTGAGCGTACCGCCCGAGACGTACTCCATGGCTATGTAAGAGGAACCGTCCTCCGTCTCCCCGCGGTCGTAGACGGGGACGATGTTCGGGTGCGAGAGGCTCGCGGCACTCCTCGCCTCGCGCCTGAAGCGCTCGACGAACTCCTCGTCGTTCGCGTACTGGCTGCGCAGGATCTTGAGGGCGACGTCCCTATCGAGCACCCCGTCGTGGGCCAGGAAGACCTCGGCCATGCCACCGCCGCCTATGGAGCGGGAGAGGACGTAACGGTCGTCTATGGTGGTCTGGTTCACGCTACGCATTCTACCCGTCCGCAGCGTTCGCGATGCTTTTCGGAAGGGCGTTCAGCCCGCCGCCGTTTCGGAGATCCAGCCCGAGATCCCCCTCAAAGCCCCGCTCGTCCAGTACCGGGTCTTCTGCCAGAGGCCCGCCTCCTCGTAGCCCTTCGCCGCGACGAGCGGGGCGGTCCCGGCGCTCCGGCCGTCCACGAACACCTCGACGGTCCCGAGCCTGTCGCCGGCCTCGGCCGAAGGCGGGGCCTCTTTCCTTGCCTCTACCCGCCTCTCGACCTTCAGGCCCGGCCCGCCGAGGCCCGAGACCCCCTTGGCGGCGACGAGCCGGACGGACTCCTCGCGGCGGTAGGGGAGATCCAGCCTTTCGAAAGGATCGTCTTTTTTGACGAAAGTCTTCTCCCCGAAGTCCCCGAAGCCGTATTCGAGGGCGGTCCGGGAGGCTTCGAAGCGGTAGAGGTCGTCGGCGGCGCCGAGCACGACGGCGACGTAGGACTCGTCGTCCGTCTCGGCGGCGGAGATCAGGGACGGACCGGCGGCCGGCGAGGTGCCGGTCTTGACGCCCATGGCCGCGTCGTAGTCGTAGCCCGAGTTCGGGGCGACGAGGAGGTTGGTCGTGTCGAGCGGTATCTCCCTGTCCTGGGTGGTGATGGTTACGCCCGCCTTGCCCACTATCTCGCGGAACTCCGGGTACTCCAGCGCCTCGCGCGTGATCTTTGCCAGGTCTTTGGCGCTCGAGTAGTGCCCCCGGTCGTCGAGGCCGGCGGGGTTCTCGAAGTGGGTGTTCTTCAGCCCCATCTCTTTTGCCTTCTCGTTCATCCTACCGACGAACTCTTCGACGCTGCCGCCGCCCAACTCTTCGGCGAGCGCGTAGACCGCGTCCGTGCCCGACGGGACGAGTGTCGCCTCCAGAAGCTCCCTGACGCTCACGGAGTCGTAGGGGAAGAGGCCGGCGGCGCTGTAGACGCCCCCCGCGTAGGAGGCGGCGTCTTCAGAGACGGTCACCTCCCTGTCGAGCTTCGCCCCCTCTTCGAGCGCGACGAGGGCAACCATTACCTTGGTGGTCGAGGCTATCGGGAGCCGTTTGTCCGGGTCCTTACCGGCGAGGTATAGGCCGGTCTCGGTGTCGACCACGGCCCAGGATTCGGCGTCGATCTTCGGGGCTCCCGGGGGGTTCTTGTCCTGGGCGGTCGCCCCGTCTGGGGTGGGTAAGACCAGCAAGGCCAGGGATAGGAGGATCAGCGTCACGGTCCCATGCGCGCGGCGCGTCCTCTGTCTCAACCGCTACCTCCCCTTTTGTGCTCTCGGCTCCGTCCGCGTCCCCACGCGGGCCGCCCGCGGCGGCCAGGGTTATTTTGCACCAGGGGGATGGGCCGTTCCACCCTGCAGAGCCATAAGCTTTCAGCTTTCAGCCGTCGGCTTTGGGGGATCAGGCAAAACGCCGCGGGCCTGGCGGCGGAAGATGAGGACCATCATGACGAGCAACACGGCGGCGGAGATTACATTCGCCAGTGGAACGAAAGGGAACCAAGCTACCCGATACACAAAGAGCGTGTACCGCTCCGCCCGAAACGGTACACGACCGAAAGCCTACGGTGACCAGCTCCTTAGCCTTGCTGAAAGCTGAAGGCTTAAAGCTGAAAGCTCATCACTCGAACATCTCCTCCGCGTGCTGCCCGACTTTGCGCTCGGCGTGTTCGTTCATGTCTCCGCCGGCGCCCGTGTCTTCGGTCATCTGCTCGGCCAGTTCCTCGGCCTTCTGCTCGTTGTGGGCGTGCGGGTCGCCGTGGCCGCCGGTGTCCTCGGTGATGCGCTGGGCCAGGTCCTCTTCCATCTCGGCCGCGTTGAACGGCACGTGCTCTTCGAGGGGCATGCCCTTGCCTATATCGTGGGCTTCGGCGTCTACGCTCACCTCCATCACCGGGTCGGCGGACTCCATGGACTTCATGGACTCGGACGATTCCATGGATTCCATGGACTTCATGGACTCCAGCGAGTCCTCCCTCAGGCCCGGCAGCGGACGGGGGTCGGCGTCGCCCTTCTCGATCCTGCGTACCACCTCCTTGGCCCGGAGGTCCGCCTGCCTGCTCCGCTCGTCCATGGCCCCGCGGACCTCCCTGTCCGCCCGGTACATCTGCTGGTTGATCCTCTTCTCGGCCTGTTTCTGCCGCCGCTCCTGCTCCCGGATGCTCAAACCGCCTCCTCGCCCAGATAGCTGTCAGCGGTCAGTCCGCTGCGGCCTCCGGCCTCTGCCTTCAGCTTTTCGAATTTTTGCTGAAGGCTGATAGCTCTCTACCCCTTGACGGCCTGAAGGACTTCGTCCTGGCTGTTGAACTTGTCCTGGGCCGCGTTGCGGATGGCGTCCACTATGTTCTGCGGCGCGCCGTTGCTCTCGGCGTTGGAGGCCACCTCTTCTTTCTGGGCCGGGAAGTTCACCCCCTGCAGGTACTGCTGCAGCTGGCCGAGGTCGAGGTTGCCGAGGTTCGGCAGGTCCATGTGTTTCCTCCCAAGAATCGGTGTGCGGTGCCTGTCTCCGGGCCTACCCGGCGGGGCCGGCCCGGAAACATCCGGTGGTGACGTTTACTTGAGAAGGTCTTTGGCGGCGGCCTTCTTGTCTTTGGCCTTGCCTTTCCTCTGGTCGGAGCGGCCCTCGGCCTTCTTGTCCTTGTCGCCGGTGAGGGCTCCGCCCGCCTCCTTCATCCGGCCCTTGGCCCTGTCCATCGACCCCTCGTTCCTGTCTTCCCTGCTGCTCTTGCCCGGCATGCCGGCTCCTCTCCGTTGCTGTCCTTTTCTTGCCCTTTTGGACGAAGCCGGAACCCGATCCGATACACCCGGGCCAAAAGCGAAGGCCGGAACCCCTAAGGGTCCCGGCCGGTCCGGAAGGCTATTCGCCCCTCGCGACGCATCAGTTAACGAAGAAAAACCCGCCGAAGTGGTGGTGGAAGCCGCCGTTGACCTGGGTCTGGTCTACCATCAGGCTCTGGTCTATCCAGGCAACGGCCACGCTGTCGTCGTCGGCCGCGGCGATGGCGTCGCCCGTGTTCTGCTGCGTCACGGACAGGGTCTGGGACTGCGAGGCGTCGAAGAAATGCACGTCGCCGCCCGAGGCGACGCCATCGTCTACGGCTATCGCATCCTGGGCGAAAGCCGGCGAGGCCGTCGCCAGCAACAGTGCCGCGACCGCGCCGGTGGCAATTAGCTTCTTCATCTACTTCTCCTCTCTGCCGGACCGCCTATCGGCCCGGGCTCGGTTTGCCGGCGTATTGTTGAATCACGGGCTGCCAGCCACATCATGCAAAATGCGTATATCCTGCAAAAGCCGGAAAGATGGCCCTTTTGGGGGATGCCCCACGCGCTAACGCCGGGCCCCGAACCGGAGATCCGGCGCCTCAGAAACGCGGCATCCGGGGCGGTGCCGTATCCCAGAGGAGGTTGATCTCTTCGTCCGTGAGGCCGTAGGCTTTGTTCACAAGGTCGGAGAGGCGTCGCTCCAGGGCGGCGGCCCCGGCGCGGGCGTCCCGGATCGGGGCCGCGCCTTCTCCGTAGCCGGCACGGAGGGCGCGCAGGGAGCCGGGGGTGAGACGCGCTTCCCCCTTCGGGCGGCGCTTTCGGACTTCTTCCACGAAGGCGTCGGCGTCGAGGGCGGCGAAGGCTTCGAGCTTCTGGCCCGGCTTCTGGACGCCGAACTCGACCCGCAGCCAGTCGAGCGTGTCCCGCCGCGCCTCGCGCTCGGTGGCGGTCAGCGAGATCAGACGCCGCACGGACCCCTCCGCCTCCTCCCGCGTCTCGTCCGTGGGCGTGGCGATGGGTAGTTTCTCCATGAGCACGCCGACTGGGCTCAACGCTTCGTCTTTCATGTGAGGAAGATGGCGCCAGTTATGCCACCACATGAGCGGCGAATTGAGTACGGTTATGAGCCACGGGTCTGACGAGGCTAGGAAGAAGCCCTTGTTGTTTGTGAGCAAGCCGCTTGTGTCGAAGCCATATTGGGAGTGGAATTGGATTTCCTGGTACATGATCTTTGGCTTCTCAAATGAATCGTAGTAGGCGCAAGAACGCAATTCCCACCAGAAACGGCCTTTGTCTTGACGCTTCCGTAGCTTTGTTTCTAGCGGCTTCATGTGGTTGTGAAGCGATGGATACTCTTGACGGAAGAAATCTTCGGCATCTTCGCCAGCGTTGCTCCAGGGCCAGGCGTGATCGCCGCTGGACTTTAGGACGATGATCCACAAGCCCCGCCACTCGGGGGACCAGCGCTTATAGAGCCAATCCACCGGCAGCCTGAGAAAGGTGGCGCAGAGGGGTAGTAGGCCTCTGGCTCTGGCGGGTGCCCGGAAACCCGCCCTCGCTTGCCGCTTCCGCTTCACCCCGGGCCGCCGCCTGGGACGTCCGTGGACCGGCCCCGCTTGTTGGAGTATCATGGTCCACCTAACGGGGTAGAGACTCCTTCCGGGCGTCGGTGAGGTCGGGGGAAGACTGTTGGTGGGTGCTTACGCGAAGAGGGCGGCGCTGGTACTGGTGATCGCCATACTGGCCGTCGACGTGTTCCTGGCGTTTCGGTTCTACGGTAACATCAAGACCGCCGAAGGCGGCCTCGACGTGCCGCGCGCCACCACCATCGCGGAACCCGAAAACACCGCTCCGAGATCCGCGGAGCCAACAGAGATCCGGGCCAAAGAGTCCGATCCGAACAAAGAGGCAGCGTTTCTCCACAGGGCCACGGCGGGCAACACCGTTGCCAACAGCACCTACTTCGACCACCCGATGACCACCGGTAAGCCCGGCGCCTTCGTGATCGCCGAGGGGCCTTCGGACTACGAACGTGAGATCGGGGTGTGGTACGACGGCTCTCGCGGCAGGTGGGCCGTCTTCAACCAGGACCGCTCTCCGATGCCCGAGGGCACGGCTTTTAGGGTGGTCGTGTCGGAGGGGAAGAACGGGATCGTCCACCGGGCGAAGCCAGGCAACATCGTGGAAAACGGCACCTTCCTGGATGACCCCCTCACGAACGAGAAGCCCGGAGTCGAGCTTGCCGTGACGCAGAACTGGAATCCCGGCGGGGTCGGCAACACTTACAACGACCATCCCGTCGGCGTCCGGTACGACGACGACCGCGACAGGTGGGAGGTCTTCAACGAGGACCGGGCTCCGATGCCCCCAGGGGCCGCTTTCAACGTCTCCCTGACGCGTACTCCCTGAACACACCCCGACTCCTCGCGAGCTTCGTGGGTACACTTGTTTCCAGGGCAAGCCAATGGCCGAGAACGGGAGGTCGACCTTGAAGGTACTCGTGGCGGGGGCGCACGGCAACACGGCGCGGCGGCTGGTTCGGGCGCTGGTCAAAAACGGGCACGAGGTCCGTGGCCTCGTTCGGAAAGAGGGGCAGTTGCCCGACGTGGAGGCCGACGGTGCCGAGGCCGTGCTGGTCGACCTGGAGGCGGAAGAGGTCGACGGGGCCGTGGGCGAGGCGGTCGCCGGGTGCGACGCCGTCGTCTTCGCCGCCGGGGCCGGGGCGGGGAGCGGGGCCGCCCGCAAGGAGACCATGGATTACGGCGGGGCCGCGAAGCTCGTGGAGGCGGCCGAGAAGAAGGGCGTGGGGCGTTACCTGATGCTCTCCTCGATGGGGGCCGATGACCCCGAGGGGCGCGACGAGGCGATGCGGCCCTACCTGCGGGCCAAGGGGCGGGCCGACGAAAAGCTGCGCGAGAGCGGTCTCGAATGGACGATCATCCGTCCCGGCAGGCTCACGGACGGGGAGGGGGCGGGCCGGATCGACGCGGCGGAGTCCCTCGGGCGGTACGGTGAGATCCCCCGCGAAGACGTCGCCGCCGCCTTCGCCGTGGCTCTCGAATCCCCCAACACCGTCGGCAAGACGTTCGAGATCCTGTCCGGGGAGACGCCCGTCCGGGAGGCGCTGGAAGGACTGTAAGTGCCGTTTCGCGTCAGGCGGCTCGTCGGCGCTTCGGCCCTTTTGGGAGCGGGCGGTCTCCTGTACGCGCGGGAGGTGGAGCCGCGCCTGATCGAGGTGGTGCGCCTTGGGCTGACGTTGCCCCGGCTGGCGGGGGCCTTCGACGGGTACCGGGTAGTCCAGATCGGGGACATCCACCTGGACGATTGGTCGAGGCCGGCACGCCTCAAACGCGTGGCCGAGATGGTCAACGCGGAGCGCCCCGACCTCATCGTCGTCACCGGGGACTTCGCCAGCTACTCGGCCAAGCGCCTCGACGGGGAGATGCTCGTCGGGGCCTTGCGGCGGCTCTCGGCGCCGGACGGCGTGATCGCCATCCTGGGCAACCACGACTACCTGACGGACGTTGACCTGATCCTGACCTGCGTCCGCCGGGCGGGCCTTACGGTGTTACTCAACGAGGTGGTAACGCTAAAGCGCGGCGACGCGGAGCTTCACGTCGCGGGTATGGACGACGTGATGGAGGGCCGCAGCCGCCTCGACCTGGTCTTGCAAGAGATACCGGAGGGAGGCGCCGCGGTCCTGCTCGCCCACGAGCCGGACTTCGCCGACGTTGCCGCCGCGACCGGGCGCTTCGACCTGCAGCTCTCGGGGCACTCGCACGGCGGCCAGGCGCGCGTTCCGTTGTTGGGGCGGGCGGTCCTGCCGCCGTTCTCGCAGCGCTACACCCGCGGGCTGCACCGGGTAGGGGATATGCTCCTTTACACCAACAGGGGGCTCGGGACCGTCAACGCGCGGCTGCGGTTCGGGTGCAGGCCCGAGATCACGACCCTGACCCTCCGCGCGCGGGAGACGTCCCCCGCCCGACGCTTCACGGAGGCCCCGCGCGGGTAGAATTCTGGGGACTTGCAAGCCCTCGAACGCGGCCGGTGCAGATGACGTTTGGAAAGAGCAGACCTCCCCTCGTGCCGGACCCGGGCCAGCCCGTAGAGCTACTCGCCGAGAATGGCGAGACCCTGCACGGCTTCAGGGCCGTCTCCGTCCCCCTCTCCTACGAACGGGGCGGCGTCGTGGTCTGGGTCGCGACCGAAGAAGAGTACCGAGACGCCAGGAGGGAGGGCCGCCCCGCCGTCTCCATGCCCTGGCCCGCCGGCAAGGTGACGGTCCGCCTGCCCTGGTGGAAGTGGCAGAGGTGGTTCACGAGCCGGTACTGAGTCAGCACGCTGCTCCCTTCGGTCGCGCTTGTCAGCCCGGCGCTTCGCGCCTCTCAGCACGCTTCGGCCCGCTTCGCGGGCCTCGCTTTCAGCCTGTCAGCTTCTTACCCTGCCAGGCCGGGCCTGGCAGCGCGTTGCGGAGCGTCCAAGAGTCGATCGC
Organism: Rubrobacter tropicus; assembly: GCF_011492945.1. NCBI lineage: Bacteria > Bacillati > Actinomycetota > Rubrobacteria > Rubrobacterales > Rubrobacteraceae > Rubrobacter > Rubrobacter tropicus. Next base: position 4,261,616 of record NZ_CP045119.1, on the reverse strand, counting down.
CCTTCCGCGGGGAGACCGAGCTCTCCGCGGAGGGGCGGTCTCCTCACGAAACTAATCGTCGAAGCCGTCGTCCGCGTCGTCATCAGAGGCCGCGGACGCCGTGGCTGATGCCGTCGCGGATGCCGCGTCGTCATCGTCCTGACCGTCGTCCCGGTCGTCCGCGTCATCGCGGTCGTCCCGGTCATCTATATCGTCGTTGCCGTCGTCCGCGTCGCTTTCGTTGAGGTCGTCTGAATCGTCGTCCCGACCATCGTCGTCGTTGCCGTCTTCTCTGTCATCGTCGCGGTCGTCCGGGCCGTTGTCGTCGTCAAGATCCCGGCCGTCATCCCCGTCGTCGTCTCGACTACCATCATCTTGACCGTCGTTGTCGTCCCGGTCACCGTTGTCGTCGTCCGAATCGCCCGCGCGATCGTCGGCACCAGCGCGGTCGTCCTGTTCGTCGTTCGCGTCGTCGTTGCCGTCGTCCCGGCTCTGCGAGCCGGAAGGCGGGTCGCCTTGCTGGGCGTCGCCCGGCGAGCCCGCGGTCGTCTGGCCGCAGGCCGACAGGCTCATACCGACTACGGTCATTACTGCCAATATCCAGAGCTTTCCTGTCTTCTCCATCTTCGCGGCTCCCCTTTGAAGTTCGGGATCTGTGTCTTGATCTTCGCCCGGAGAGGTTAGCCAGGGGTTAGAGGAAGGTGAGTTTGTTCTAATCGCTGCCACGGGGCCGAACGGCCCAAAGCTGTCAGCGGTCAGCCATCAGCTTTCGGCCAAAGACAAAAGGCTGACGGCTGATAGCGCAGGCCGTAAGGCCGAAGCGCGCTGATAGCTGACAGCCCTAAACGAGGGAGCGGAGGCCGTTCGTGAGTTCGGGGAGGGACGGGCGTTTGGCGGGGTCGGGGTCGAGGCAGCGGGCTATGAGGGTGTTGAAGATCGCCGGGACGCGGCGGTGGGCGCGGACGGGGTCGGCGCGGCGTGAGATCTGGTCGTAGTCTTCGATCTTGGCGTCCGTCCAGGTGCCGGTTGAAGAGCCCGTGGTGTACTCGGAGGCGGTCTCGTCCTCGTACTCCGCGTTGAAGGGCGGCTCGGCGGTGGCCGCCTCGAAGAGCACGGCGCCGATGCCCCAGACGTCCGTGGAGGCGTCCACGTGGTCCCCCCTTACCTGTTCCGGGGCCATGTACTGGACGGTGCCAGCGCCCTTCCTGCAGGGGCCGGGGGCCTGGGCGATGCTGAGGTCCAGGATCTTCGCCATCCCCCTCTCGGAGACGATGTTGGAGGGCTTGAGGTCCAGGTGCAGGATGCCCTGGCCGTGGAGGTAGTGGATGGCGGAGCACAGATGCAGGCCGAGGTGCGCCACCTCGGCCAGCGGCAGGCGACGGTAGCCCTCGTCGATCAGGTACGCCAGGGTCTCGCCCGTGAGGGTCTCGAGGATCAGGACCGGCTCGGGTTCCCTGATCGTCTCGTAGTGACGCGCGATGTGCGGGTGCGTGAGGCCCTCGAGGAGGTCCCCCTCGCGCAGCAGCGCCAGCCGAGCCGCCTCCTTGTCCGTGAGGTCGCGCCGCCGCGCCTTGGCGATGCAACTGCAGGCCCGCTCCTCGCTGAACACGTCGTAGACGTCGTAGTTGTTGCTCTGGTGCAGGTGCCCGGCGATCGTGTAGCCAGGAGCCAGAACCTCGCCGACCGGCAGCGGGGGATGCTCCACGTCCCCCTCGAAGAAACCTTCCTTCACGGGCCGACCAGCCGTTCGGTGGCGTCCGGGTGGTGGAGTTTGTAGAGCCGGGCGTAGGAGCCTTCTCTCTCCAGGAGGTCCGCGTGGGAGCCGCGTTCCGTCGCGCGGCCGTCTTCGAGGACCACTATCTCCGTCGCCTCGCGGACCGTCATCAGGTTGTGCGAGATCACGACGGTCGCCCGGCCGCTCATCAGCCTCCGCAACGGGCGCATCACCTTCTCGCTCGACTCGGCGTCCAGCCCCGTCGTCGGCTCGTCGAGGACCAGGACGCCGGCGTCCCGGATCATGGCCCGCGCGATGGCTATTCTCTGGCGCTGTCCGCCCGAGAGCAGCCGCCCCTTCTGCCCGACGGACGTGTCGTACCCCTCCGGCAGCGCCCGGATGAAGTCGTTGGCGTCGGCGGCTTTCGCGGCGGCCTCCACCTCATCGTCCGTGGCGCCAGGCTTCCCGTAGGCGATGTTCTCGCGCACGGTCCCGTCGAAGACCAGGGTCTCCTGCAACAGCAGGGCGACGTTCTCGCGCAGCGAGCGGAGCGTCAGGGTTCTCAGGTCGTGGCCGTCGAGCCTGACCGATCCCGAGTCCGGGTCGTAGAAGCGAAGCATCATCTTCGCCACGGTGGACTTCCCGGCCCCCGAGGGACCCACCAGCGCGAGCGTCTCCCCCGGTCCCACGCTGAAAGAGACATCTTCCAACGCGGGCTTCCGCGCGTCCGGGTAGCGGAAGGAGACGGCGTCGAACTCGACGCGGCCCTCTTTTGCTCTCAGTTCCACGGCGTCTTCGCGCTCCGTCACGGAGGGCTCCTCGTCCAGAAACTCGATGATCCTCTCCGCGCCGGCGGAGGCCGAATAGAAAGACGTCAGGAGGCTGCTGATGCCCCGGATGGGGCTGTAGAGCTGGCCGAGAAAGACCATGAAGACCAGCAGGCCGCCGATGGTGAGGCGCCCCTGGGAGAGCTGGTAGGCTCCGAAGGCGATCACCACGATCACGCCGGCGAGCTCGATCATGTTGATGAGCGGCGCGAACAGGGAGCCGAGGCGCGTCGCCGCCATCTGGGCCCGGAAGCTGCCCTCGTTCTCCCGGTGAAAACGGGCCACCTCCTCTTCCTGGCGGTTGTACGCCTGGACCAGGGCCGCGTTCGAGAGGCTCTCCTCCGCGACCGCTCCTATAGAGCCGCTGCGGCGGCGCTCCTCGCGGGCGGCGGTCTTGATCTTGCGCGAGAAATGCCTCGCCGTAAGCCAGAAGAGCGGCACGACGAAGAGCGAGACGAGCGCGAGCTGCCAGTTCAGGTAGAAGAGCGCCGCCGTGAAGAACAGGAGCTGGAAGACGTAGGAGATGGCCGACGCCATCCCGCTCAACATCAGGTCCTCTATCTCCTCGACGTCGTCGGTGACGCGGCTCATCACGTCCCCGAGGCGCTCCCGGTCGAAGAAGGCGAGCGAGAGCTTGTGCAGGTGGGCGAAGAACTCCGTGCGCAGGGAGACTATGAACCGGCCGCCGACCCAGTCCGAGAGGTACTCGTCGCAGAACGTCACGATGCCCTCGGCGAGTTGCAGCCCGGCGTAGGCCAGGAGCACCCAGATCAGGAGCCCGAAGTCCCGCGGGACGAGGACCTCGTCCACGAGGATCTTGTACATCCAGATGGTCGCCGCCTCTATCGCGGGACCTAGAGCGACGAAGAAGAGGACCAGGGGCAGCCAGCGCCGGTAGGGCCGCGCGTGGGGCCAGAACCTGCGGAAGACCTCGCCCACCGGCACCACCGGCGCCGCCGCGACGACGCTCTCGCCCTCACCCGCGCCCGCCACGAGCCTGCGAAAGGCCTCGCGCAATCCTTTTACTAACCTCATCCGTCCCTCAATCTAACACGGAAAAGCGGCCCCGCTCTCAAAGCGGGGCCGCCCTATCCAGTTCGAAACTCCCCGTTGCTAGGTGTTGCGACGACGACGCCTGCGCCTCCGGCGCCGACGGCGCCTCCTGCTGCCGCCACCGCTGTTGCTGCCGTCCCGCGAGCTTACCTGGGCCGGGGACATCTTGGAGAACTTAGCCATTCGTTCACCTCCTCCGTAGTTGCTTCTTCGCGCTTCCCACCGTTTCGGGATTACGGGGAGTATTGTGCGTCCCGAAAATGAGGGGGCCATTAGGACGGGATGAGAGGGGTCTAATCTGAGAGGGCTCTAATTTAGGCTTCAGGTTTAAGGCTACAGGCATCAGGGGTGGTTGGCGTGGCTGGGTCCCAACTACGAGTTCCTGAAGCCTGTTGCCCGAAGCTCGGCTCGGATCAGCTTTTCTGGGCCTCGCGTTGGGCGGGGGTTGGCTGCGCGGTTTTGGCCGGGTCTTCTAGCATGGGGAGGTGTACGGACATGCGGGTACCCTTGCCCGGGCGGCTCTCGGCGGTCACGTGGCCGCCGTGGGCCTCGACTATGGTCTTGGCTATGGGGAGGCCGAGGCCGGTGCCGCCCATCCTTCGGGAGCGGGCCTTGTCCACCCGGTAGAAGCGCTCGAAGATGCGGGGCAGGTCCTCTTTCGGGATGCCGGGGCCCCGATCCTCGACCGTGATCCGCAGTTCTCCAGAGTGGGTTACTTCGGAGCGGAGCGTCACGGTGCCGCCCGGCGGGCCGTACTTTATGGCGTTGTCGATCAGGATCAGGACCGCCTGCTCCAGGCGGCCCGGGTCCGCGCGCAGCGTCCCCTCCGCCCGCAGGTCAGCCTCGAGCACGGCGCCGCGCTCCCTGGCGAGCACCGCGGCCCGCCCGGCCAGCTCGGACATCACGGGCGGGATGGAGATGGTCTCGGGCTCCAGGGAGGGCGGCGAGGAGTCCGAGCGGGCGAGGAAGAGGAGTTCCTCCACCATGCGCGACATGCGCTTTGACTCCTCGACCACCTCTTCGAGGAGCTGCTTCTGCTCCCCTTCGGCCCCGAGGGCCAGGCCGACCTGGGCGTTGCCGCGCAACACCGTGAGCGGCGTGCGCAGCTCGTGGGAGACGTCCGCGAGAAAGTCGGTCTTCTGCCGGGAGGCTTCGGCAAGTTTATCGGCTGTCTCGTGCTGTTCGGCGTAGAGACGCCTCAGCTCGTTCACGACGCGCACCGCCGCGTAGGCGAGCGCCACGCCGGCCACCAGCAGGCCCACGATGGCCCCGAGCAGCACGACGGCCGAGGTCGTCGCCGCCCGGTCCACCTTCTGGAGCGAGTCGTCCGTCAGGTCCTCTCCCAGCCCGTCCAACTCCTCCGCCGCCAGCTCCATCTGCGCGAGCCGCTTGAGGCCGAGGTCGCTGGCCCGGTCGAAAGCCTCCTCGTCCGTAACCGTCGCCTCTTGCGCGAAGGGCCCGAAATCCTCGTAGTACTCGTCCGCCCAGCGGCGGAAATCCTCCGGTTGCGGGGCGTTCGGGTCGTAGGGGCGGACGCCGCCTAGTTCGTCTATCTCCTCGTAGAATTGCTCCCGGGCCGCCCCGAAGTCGTCCATGCCTTCGCGGGTCAGGCGGCCTGTGTCGATGGCCGGGAAGTAGAGGTTGCGGTGGTAGTGGCGGACGTCCAGGATCGCGGCGCGGATGTCGTCGCCTTCGTCTTCCAATTCCACGTAGCCGAACGCCTCGTCGGCCACGCGCTCGATGCTCTGGGTCTGCCAGAAGCCTATGAGGCCGGCGACGATGATCGCGACCAGCAGGCCGCCGACGGCCCCCATCGTCACCCGCCACGGCTCGGCGCGTACGCCCCTGATCCAACCCAAAACAACCCCTGCCTTCCGGCGCCTCCCGGACGCCCCTGTGCGGCTCACGGCGCTCCTGCATTATACTTGCGGGCTATATGCTGGTCTTGATCGTGGAGGACGACCCCGCCATCGTGCGGTTCTTGGAGCGCGGCCTGGCCGCCCACGGGCACAGCACCCTGTCGGCCGCCGACGGCGAGGAGGGCGTGCGCCTGGCCGCGGAGGAGAACGTCGAGATGGTCCTTCTGGACATCATGTTGCCCCGCCTCGACGGCCAGCAGGCGCTGCAGCGCATCCGCCTCAGGCGTCCGGACCTCCCGGTCTTGATGCTCACCGCCCGCGACGAGGTGCGCCACAAGGTCGACGCCCTCGACGGCGGGGCCGACGACTACCTGACAAAGCCGTTCGACCTCGAGGAGCTGCTGGCCCGGATGCGCGCCCTCACCCGCCGCTCGGATCAGCCCCAATCCTCCAGGATGGAGTTCGGGGACCTCAACGTGGACCTCCGCTCCCGCCGCATCAGGCGCGGGGAGAAGCAGGTGGAGCTCTCCAGCCGCGAGTTCGCCCTGCTGGAGTACTTCATGCGCCACCCGGGGCAGGTGTTGAGCCGCCAGCAGATACTCTCTTCGGTCTGGGACTACTCCTTCGACCCCGGCTCCAACGTCGTGGACGTCTACGTCCGCTACCTGAGGAGCAAGCTCGACAGGCGGGGCGAGCCGTCCGTGATCCAGACCGTGAGGGGCGCCGGTTACCGCTTCGAACCGCCCGCCGATGCTATTCCTTCCTGAGCGCCGGCCGCCGGACCGCTCGACTCGATCCTGACTTCCGAACCCCCCTCGCGGGGCAGGACTTCCACGGCCGCCTCCGTGCCCCCGCGCAGGACGAGAAAGTGCCAGGCCCCGCCCGAGTACTCCACGTTCGCGACCTGCCATCCCCCGGAGCGGAACACCCCGCGGTAGAACCCGCGCACCGCGTCGGGCCTCCCTTCGGCCAGGTACGTGGCGCTTACCAGCGCCAGCCCGTCCGCCCGCCTCTCCGAGTAACCGACCCTTACCGAGCCCGGGTGCCGGGGAAGACCTGGGACCGGCTCGCCACGCGCGTCTTCCCGAGGTACGGAGGCCGAGAGCGTCTCGCCTTCAGGGTCTTTCTCAGTCCTTTCTTCCCGCGAGGTAGTCCCCACGAGGCGCTGGTTCCCCGTACGGGAGGCCGTCTCCCCGTCCGTCGCCCGGGCCTGGAGGCCACAATCGAAGAAGAGGGGGACAAACGCCAGGACGAGCACGGCCGCCGGGACGCCTGCCGTCAGACGGAACGGGCGCAACTCTCTCCTCTCCTTCGTTCGGGTCCTTCCGTACGGTGTTCATCGGGTCGGACGGATGATCTTCTCTGCCACGCAGGTTAAATCGGGATCGTTAGAGGCCGGTTAGAAGCCCGTTAGAAGGTTGTAATGTGGGCCTTTGGTGGCCGGGGCTTTCGTGCATTATCATGGGCGTCGTGAGGGGGACGGACAAAGACCTTATACGCGGCTGCAAGAAGGGCGAGGCCCGGGCCTGGGAGCGCGTGATGGACAAGTACCAGCGGCTCGTCTTCTCCATACCCCGCAGCTACGGGCTCTCGCGGGAGGACGCGGCCGACGTCTCCCAGCTCACGTTCACCATCCTGATCCAATCGCTAGATTCCCTCACCGAGGAGAGCAACCTCAAGGCCTGGCTCGCAACCGTCGCCCGCCGCCACACCTGGCGCGCCATGGAGAAGGGCCGCCGCGAGCGCCCGGGCCGCGAGGACGACCTCGCCGAAACCCCCTGGCTGCTCGGCAACGAGAAGCCGTCGGAGAAGTGGGAGCTTATCGACTGGCTGGATCAGGGCCTCTCGGAGGTCAGCGAGCCCTGCCGGAGGCTCCTGAAGGCGCTCTACCTGGACGAGACGGAGCCGTCCTACGCCGAGATCTCCGAACGCCTCGACATGCCCGTCGGCAGCATCGGCCCCACCCGCGCCCGCTGCCTGCAACGCCTCCGAACGGCCCTGGGTGAACGTTGACCCATTTCCCAAAGATATCCGCCCCCGGTGTATTTTTCCGTGCCCCGTGTCGCATTCGTTTAACGACGGGGGGAAAGATACTTAGAACGGGAGAGTCTTGTACGGGAGGCACGAAACAGTGAGCCAGGAGAAGATAGACTTCGAAACACTCGCCGACTGGGCCGAGGGGCGCCTCCCCGAAGCAGAGGCCCGCGCCGTTGAAGGGCGGATTGCCGACGCCGACGACGCCACCCGCGCCGACGCCGAGTGGCTCAGGTCGTTCTCCCGCGCCAGCAAAGAGGTCGTGCTAGACGACCCACCCGCCGAACAGCGCGCGGAGCTCGGGCGCATCTTCGAATCGTACGCGGAAGGTCATCGCCAACCCGGACCCCTGAAGCGCCTCGTCGCCACCCTCTCCTTCGGCGGCGGTCTGCAGCCGCTGGCCGGGGTGCGTTCGGCCGCGTCCCAGGAATCGCAGGGCCAGCTCGTCTACACAACAGAGGCGGCCGACATCGCGCTCAACTTCAGGCGGCGTCCAGGTGATGGGAGGCTCGACCTCGACGGGCAGGTCTTCCCGAACGACGACGAGGAGCCCGAGGCGTTCGGGGTCCAGATCCTCCTCGGAACAGAAGAAGTCGCCACCACCGCAACGGACGAGCTCGGCGAGTTCGCCTTCGAGGGTGTGGAGCCCGGGGAGTACCAGATCCTGCTAAGCAGCGACGAGGTCGAGATCCTCATCTCCCCCGTAGAGCTGGGTGCGTAAAATGGGGATATGTCAGCCGAAGATGGAATCGAACCAGGTTTAGTAGAAGACCTCCTCGCCCTCCAGACGCGAGAGCAGCGGGTCGAGTTCTTGCGCAGAGCGGGATTGCTTGACGCCGGTGGATTAGACCGACTGCTCGATGCGGCCGACAGGTTGCTCAACGAAGATCCAGGCAAAGCGCAAAGATTGGCGGAACTCTGCGGCGGGCTGGCGGATGAGGCGAAGGCCGCCGCCGCCGTGCCACGCGCCGACTACATCCGTGCCGGCGCGCACAACCTGAACGGTGAGTTCGAGAGGGATCTTCGACTAACCGAATCTGCCCACGATGGATATATTGCGCTCGGGATGAACCTGGAAGCCCTCCGCACCAACGTCGGAAAGATGGCCGCGCTTCTTGAGCTCGGACGTTATCAGGAGGCCCTCGATGCCGGTCAGACCGTCCTTGACGCTCTGAACGGTGGGGGCGACCCCGACGTGAGCCCAACATCGCGAGAATTCGATCTGCTGACCGCCCTGGTACATCAAAATCGCGGTCGCTGCTTTGAACAGATGGGGCGTTACAGGGAGACGCTCGACGTCTACGCGGCTGCGGAAAAACACTACCGGAGACTCGGTATGAAAGAACGTCTCGGTGAGATCTTCGACAACCGAGGCACCATACTTTCTTATCTCGGCCGGGGCAACGAGGCGCTGGCTTCCCATGAGACTGCCGCTGCCATCTTCGATAAAGCGGGTCTCACCCTGTCGCACGCCATGTCCCTCAGCAATGTCGGAGAAACTCACTTGTGGCTAGGCAACTACACGAGTAGCCTCCGCGCATTCGAACGGGCGCAGCGGTTGTTGAGCCCCTCCGAAGCGCGTGCCGAACAATACTTTATCTTGCACAAAACGGCCGATACCTACCTCGCACTCAACCTGTATTCCGAGGCGCTAGTGTCGTACCAAGAAGTCGACAGCCTGCTGGAGTGCACTGGCATGACGCAGGACCGTGCCCAGACGCTTTGGGGCAAGGGTTCTGCGTTGATCGCCCTGTCAGAGCTGAAGGAGGCAGAAGGGGCGCTGGACGAAGCCACAAGGTTGTTCTCCACGGCTTACAACGTGCCCATGCTCTCCGGTGTGATGCTTGAGCAGGCAGCTTTGCTAGAGGCCCAGAATGAACACGAAGCCGCCTTGACAACGGCGCACCGGGCGCTGGATCTCGTCTCCAAAGACGACTGGCCGGTGCAGCAACTCTACGCCCGCTTGCGTCTTGCCGACCTGTTGCTGCCCGACGTTGGCGAGGCCGAGCCGCACCTGCTCGCGGCACGACGTCTGGCCGACCGGCTGGCGCTACCACAACTGCGCTACCGGCTGAACGAACGCCTCGGCCACCTGCGGCGCCTGCAAGGCCGCGAGGAGGAGGCGCGAGCACTGCTGGAGGCGGCGGTGGACGAGATCGAGCGCCTGCGCGGCGTCGTCTCCCACGACGCGATACGAGCCTCTTTCATGCGCGACAAGACCGCCGCCTACGAAGACCTCCTGCTGCTACACCTCGCCCGGGACGACGAGGAGAACGTCCGAGGCGCCTTCGCCGTCGCCGAGCGGGCCAAGTCCCGCTCGCTGGTCGACCTGATCACCGGGTTTGGCGAGAAAGAGCCGGTAAGGTCCGCAGACCCCGAGATGGGGAGCCGCATCCGGGCCCTGCAGGCCGATCTCAACGCGGTCTACGGCGAACTGTTGGGAGGCCCGGGTGTCGAAGAGCGTCCCTCGCCTCTCCCCGACCTGCACGCGCGGGCCGTAGAGTTGGAGCAGGAGATCAGTAGGCTGCGCCTGCAGATCGCCGCCGCCGACCCTACACGCGATCCGTTCGCGGCGTCGGCGTTGCCGGACGACGTCCAGGACCTGCTTCCGTCCGATACGACGTTGGTGGCCTATCATGCCCTTGGCGATGAGATCCTGGCCTTCGTCAGCGTCGAAGGACGCATCCGGGTCGTGCGCGGTCTCAGTACGGTGACCGGGGTCAACCAACTCTTGCGCAGGCTGGACGTTCAACTGGATCGCTTCCGCGCGGGCCAGGCGTTCGCCGAACGTCACATGGCGAAGATGGAGCGGTCGACGCGCCAGGTGTTGGCCGCGTTGTACGATGGGTTGATCGCCCCCCTCGAATCGCTCCTGGGTGGAGCGGCGTCCCGAGTCTCTGACGGCAGCGACCGGATTTCGCAGCTTGCCATCGTGCCACACGGTCCCTTGCATCGGGTTCCGTTCCACGCGCTGTTCGATGGTGAACGTTACCTGATCGAGAGCTTCGAGATCTCTTCCGCCCCCAGCGCCACGGTTTACTCGTTGTGCCAGAAACGGTCATCGTGGGACCGGGAGGGGGCGGCGGTGTTCGGCGTGGAGGACCCTTCGATTCCATCGGCGGCGGCTGAGGCCCGGACCGTCGCGGGGCACCTGCCCGGGGCGAAGGTGCGCGTGGGCGGGGACGCGACGATCGGATCTCTGCGGGGCGATGCGTCAGAGAGCGGTGCCCTGCACCTGGCTTGCCACGGCCTGTTTCGCTCCGACAACCCGATGTTCTCGGCTCTCAAGCTGCACGACGGCTGGTTGACGGCCGCCGACGCCATGAGCCTGAACTTGCCGGACGCCCTCGTCACGCTGAGCGCGTGCGAGTCGGGACGTGGCGAGGTGATCGGCGGCGACGAGATCCTCGGTCTGACCCGGGCCTTCCTCGGGGCAGGCGCCGCGACGCTCGTGGTCAGTCTGTGGCTGGCGCAGGACGAGGCGACGGCAGAACTGATGGGCGAGTTTTACGCACGGCTGCGCGACGGCGCGGGGCCGGCGCAAGCCTTACGCGACGCGCAGTTGGAACTTAAGGAACGGTACGCCCATCCTTACTACTGGGCGCCGTTCGTCTTGATCGGAAAGCGTTAGCGGCTCGTTCTTGTTTGTACGAAACGATGCCACCGCAATACTTGCGGAAAGGGCGTACGTCCCCAGCATTAGAGTTCTCTAATCTCCGTATCATCGGAGTCCAATGACGCACTCCTACCCTTAGGACTGTAGAAACGCCGTCGCCGACGGCGTGCTGCTCTTTGGGAGGGAACCATGGAACGTCTCACGATCCGGCAAACCGACTTCACATACACGGACACTTCGTCCCGGTACCCCGTTCTTTTTGCGCTGCTGGCGGCGGTGGCAGCGGCGCTGCTGTGCCTGTCTCTTGCCGGTCCTGCGGTCGCGGACGACGATGATGACGACGGGGGTGAGTTCGTCCCCCGGCAGGTCGTGGTGAAGTTCAAACCGGGAACCACCAACGCCAGTGTGGTGGCGTTCAACAAGAAGTTCAGGACCAGGACGCTCCAGGTACTACCGGGCGTCGAGAAGATTTATCTTGTCGGTGCGCGGGCGGGAGTAAACCCGGCCAGGCTGGCATCGCAGATGCGGAATGATGCACGCGTGCTCTATGCCGAGCCGAACTTCAGGGCCGGATCACCGGAAGGCAGCAGGCGGCACAATGCCCGTCCCGGCGGCACCCCCACACCTTCTCCCGAAGCCACGCAATACCGGAACCAATACGCTGTCAGCAACCTGAACCTGGCCGAAGCGCACCAGACCAGCCGGGGCGCGGGCGCGGTGGTGGCGGTGATCGACACGGGCGTGCAGCTCGGGCACCGGGAGTTTGCCGGCAAGATGGTTGCGGGCTACGACTTCGTCGGCAACGACAGCGGTCCCTACGATGTCGGCGATGGCAGGGACAACGACTTTGACGGCGTGAAGGACGAGATGGTCGGCCACGGCACGCACGTAGCCGGAATAGTGGCGCTGGCGGCGCCCGAGGCGAAGATCATGCCGATCCGGGCGCTCGATACGGAGGGCCGGGGCACGACGTTCGGGATCGCGAAGGCCATAAAGTTCGCCACCCGCCGCGGCGCCGACGTGGTGAACCTCAGCCTGGGCTCCTCGCGGAACACGGAGCTGCTCGGGGACCTGATCGGGGACGACGATGACGACGCGGGCCCCACGGTCTTCGTGGCCGCCGCCGGCAACGACGCCAACCAGGTGCTGCAGTTCCCCGCCGCCGAGGATGGCGCCATTGCCGTGGCCTCCGTGGACGACCAGAAGAAGAAGTCCGATTTTTCCAACTTCGGTGGCTGGGTGACGGTGGCCGCCCCCGGTACCGACATCTATGCCCCCTTCCCGACGAGTCGCTACGCGATGTGGAGCGGAACCTCGATGGCGACGCCGTTCGTGGCGGGTCAGGCGGCCCTGATCAAATCCGCCAGGCCTGGCGCCGACGCGGCCTGCGTCAAGGGATTCGTCGAGCAGACCAGGGACCCGTTGACGACCTCGGACCCGACGCATGGCGCCATGCTCGGCGGTTACGCGGACTTCGTGGAGAGCGTCGATCAGGCCTCCAACGCCACCGTCCAGTGTACGAGCAACGACGATTGACCCGGGGACAACCCCACCGACGAGAGGCCCCGCCATCACTGGCGGGGCCTCTCCTCTTGTCGGGCTCATTAGAGTCTTCTCATACTTCTTCGTTTAACTATCTTTTCACTTCGAGACCTGCACTTGTGGGGTGTAAGGCAAAGAGCTATCGGAGGCCGGCGGGGTCGTTCGGAGCCTGGAAAAAAGGAGCGAGGGTATGTCTAGCAGGATAATTTCGGTATCGTTGACGGGGATAATGGCGCTGGTCGTGGGTGTGGCGGCGCTGCTGATGGCGGCGTCTGCGGCGCAGGCCGAGGAGCGGGTCTGCCGGGGGACCATCGGCGGGGCCACGGTGGACAACTTGCGGGTGCCGCAGGGCGCGACGTGTACGCTGAACGGGACGAAGGTCGAGGGGACGGTCAAGGTCGAGCGGAGCGCGAGGCTCTTCGCCAACGGCATCAGGGTCAAGGGCAACGTCCAGAGCGAGGGCTTCCAGGCGATCTACCTCAGGCAGGGCTCCGTCGTGGTCGGCAGCGTGCAGCTCGAGAACGGGCTTCGGGGTGGCAACGGGCAGGTCTTGAACTCCAGGATCAACGGCGACCTGCAGTTCTTCTCCAATAGCGCCAGGATGGTGGCGCGGGGCAACACCATCCTCGCCAACTTCCAGGCCAACCAGAACGACGGCGGGCTCGTGATCCAGAACAACAGGATCTCCCAGAATCTCCAGTGCCAGTCGAACAACCCGGCCCCGGTCGGTTCCGGCAACACCGCCGGCGACAAGGAAGGACAGTGCACGAGGGTCTAGCCCTACCCGAACCTCCGAACTCAGCGCGAGGGCCGTCCCGAACGGGGCGGCCCTTTTCTGGTCCCCTGGGCCCGTGGCCGGCGCGAACATTAGAGGTTTCCAATCCGCGTCTAACTCTCCTGTAACACGCGACCTCTACCGTTGCCTACATGTTAGTCAACGGGTCGGGAGAGGGGGTGCGTCTGGAGCGCGCGGCGGCGCTGGCGGGGCTGGCGCTCGGGCGTTACGGCTTGCGCGGCGCCCGGCTTTATCCTGTGAGCCACGGCTTCAAGCAGGTCTTTCTGGTCGAATCCCGCTCCCACGGGTGCTTTGTCCTCAGGATGTACGGGATGCCGCCGAAGGTCGGGGAAGAGGAGCGCTCGGAACCCAGGTACCGCACGGGGCCCGGGCTGCGCTCCCTGGAGACGCTGCGCGCGCAGCTTTCGTGGCTCTCGGCCCTGCGCCGCGAGACGGACCTTGCTGTGCCCCAGCCGGTGCCGCTGCCGGACGGCTCGCTGGTCGGCGAGGTCTCCTTCGCCGGCCTGCCGCCTTCCCGGGCTTTGCTGCGGCGGGTTTCGGCCCGGCATGGGGAGTTCTACCGCCCTGACCACCCGCCGCGGCGCTTCGCGCTGTTGCGCTACTTGCCGGGCGAGACCAGGAGAGAGCCGTCCGCCGCCGACCTCTCGCGGGTCGGCCGCCTGGCTGCCGGGCTGCACGATCACGCCGAGCGCTACCGCTCCCTCGACGCTTCCGCGCTCCCCCGCTGGGACTGGAGCTGGCCTTTCGGGGCTTCGGCCCCGCTGTGGGATAGGGGTGAAACGTTCTACTCGACGGCTGAGATGTCCGTCTTCGAGGAGGTGGCGCGGCGCGTCCGCGGGGACTGCGGGGACCTGGGGCACGGGAGCGAGGTCTTCGGCCCCATACACCGCGACCTCAACCTCAAGAACCTCCTGTTCGGCGCTCGCCATGAGGGGGCTGGGGTGACGGACTTCGACCAGTGCGGCCTCGGATACTATCTCTTAGATCTGTCCGTGGTGCTACGCGCCCTCCGTCCCCTTTGGCGCCACGGCGAGCGTCCCGGACTTGCGGAAGGGCGGGCCCGGGAGGCGCTCTTCGAGGGATACGAAGAAGTCCGGGAGCTTCCCGCCAACCACGAGCGCCGCCTCGGTGCCTTCGACGCGATGCAGCGGGTGGCCGCCGTCAACAGGACCCTGGATCTCCGCGCCACACCCGCCGAATGCCGCCGGGCGCGCGGGGATAGCTTCCTCCGCGAATCGGTGGCCTGGCTCGAGCGGAGCTACCCGTGGTGAGCGCTGTCCACAACCGTCCGGGCGCCTCGGACGACTGAGCCGGACGACCGCCCGGAACCAAACGACGATTTAAGGTCGCAGGTCTTCTGCCCGTGTATTTTCCCCCCCACCTGACCGCACCCCTCGTTTAACAGCTATGAAACAGTGCAGGACGGCGAAGATCGGAGAGACGGTATGTTGCATCAGGGTCAGGAGAAGGCGCAGGTCACCAATATCAGCCGCTGGAAATCCGAGCGTGGCTGGCTCCTCCGGGACCGCGACGCGTCCGTGGCCGGGCGTTCCTTTGACGAGGACCTCGCGCTCTTCGAGCGGCAGGTTAGCGAGGAGGCCGACGAGAGGGCCGGACGTCTCGCCGGTTTAGCCTCCGGCGCGGCGTTGTCCGCCTGAGTCGATTCCCGTTCCGTAGAAGATCCAGAACCCCCGGAAGGAAGTGGTTTTCTTGCGCATCGTGGTGGCCCCATCGGGTTTCAAGGAGAGCCTCGGGGCGGAAGAGGTGGCCGATTGCATCGAGGCCGGCGTCTTGCGGGTCCTTCCCGATGCGGAGGTCCTGAAGGCCCCGATGGTGGACGGCGGGGAGGGCTTCACGAAGGCCCTCGTGACCGCCACGGACGGCGAGGTGCGCCAGGTCGAGGTTACGGGCCCCGTGGGCGAGCCCGTCGAGGGCCACTACGGCTTTCTGGGCGGGGACGGACCGAGAACCGCCGTGCTTGAGATGGCCGCCGCGGCCGGCCTCGTGCTCGTGCCGCGCGAGGTCAGGGACCCTTCCGGCACGACGACCTATGGCGTCGGGGAGCTCATCCGGGAGGCGCTGGACGACGGGGCGGAACAACTGCTCGTCGGCTGCGGGGACTCTGGCACCACCGACGGCGGCGCCGGCATGGCCCAGGCCCTCGGCGTCAGGCTTCTCGACAAAGATGGCAAAGAGATCGGGCGTGGCGGTATAGAGCTTGAGCGCCTCGCGAGCATAGACCTCTCGGGGCGCGACCCTCGTCTGGACGAGGTCGAGATAGACGTCGCCTGCAACTGGCACAACGTGTTGTGCGGGACCCGGGGCGTTGCGCGCGTCTTCGGGCCGCAGAAGGGTGCCACGCCCGAGCAGGTCGAGCGGCTCGCGGGGGCGCTTGACAACTACGCGGACGTGATCGGGCGCGAGCTCGGCGTGGACGTGCGCGAGACGCCGGGGAACGGGGCCTCGGGCGGGCTCGGGGCGGGGCTTTCGGCCCTGCTCGGCGCCAGGTTGCATCCGCGCTACGAGATCGTCTCGCGTTACCTGGAGGTCGAGAGCCTCATAGAGGGCTCGGACCTCGTCTTCACGGCCGAGGGCGGCATAGACTTCCAGACCCCGCGCGGCAAGATCCCGGCCGAGATCGCCACCCGCGCCAAGAAGTACGGGGTGCCCGTTGTCGCCATCGTCGGCACCGTCGGCAAGGGGGCCCAGATCAACCACGAACACGGCATAGACGCGTACCTGAGCATCCTCCAGCAGCCCTGCACCCTGGACGAGGCAATCGAGAACGCCGGAGAACTGGTGACGGTCTGCGCCGAAGACGTGACGCGGCTCGTGATGGTCGGGCGGGGCCTGACCGAGAACGTCGCCCTTGGCTAGCACGCCCGGCACCGGCCTCTGGGAGCGGGTCGACGCCCGCAGGGGCGACCCCGCCGTCGTCAAGGAGGGTCCCCCGGCGGGCCGCCGGCGGTTCCGGTGGGTGGTCGACGCCATGCTCCCGCTGGCGCTCACGGTGGTCGCCGGGGTGGCCGTGCTGTTGCCGGCGACGTTGCCGGGTGAGGCGCGGGTCGCCCTCTTCGGGTTCGCGCTGGCGACCATCCTGTGGTCCACGACCAGGCTCAACGCGGCCTACGTGGCGCTCGGGGCGGTGATGCTGACGATAATCGGCGGGGGAAGCCCGCAGGAGCAGCTCTACGACGCGTTGGCCTCGGACGTGATCTGGCTCATGATCGGGGCCTTCGTCCTCGGGGGGGCCATGCGCCGGACAGGTCTTGCCGGGCGCCTGACGGGCCTGGTCGTGAACCGCGCCCGCTCCGTGGGCGGCGTCTTCTGGCTGATGACCGCCGTGCTCGTGCCGCTCTCGTTCGTCATCCCCTCGACGTCGGGACGGGCGGCGGTGATGATGCCCGTCTTCCGGGGGGTGAGCGAGGCGGTGGAGGACCGAAAGGTCTCGCGCGCCTTAGCACTGCTCATACCGACCGTTATCCTCGTCTCGACCATCACCACGCTCATAGGCGCCGGCTCGCACCTCATAGCAAACGATCTTCTGGCCCAGATCTCCGACAGGCGCATCTCCTTCGCCCAGTGGGCGCTCTGGGGCGTGCCCTTCGGGGTCGCGGCCTCCGCCGCGGCGTGCTGGGTCATCACGCGCATGTTCCTGAACAAGGAACGTCGGAAGATACGCCTCGACATGAGGAGCGGAGAAGACCGCGGCTCCTTCTCGAAGGCGGAGCTGAGGACCATGCTCGTGCTCGTGGCGATGGTGGCGCTCTGGCTCACGGAGGGCCTGCACGGGTTCGAGATCGCTATCGTAACCATGATAGGCGCGCTCGTGTTGACGCTGCCCGGTATCGGGGTGATGAAGTGGAAGGACGGGCTGGGGAGCGTCTCGTGGAACCTCATAATCTTCGTCGGGGCGGCGTTAGCTCTCGGGCGGGCGCTCATAGACTCGGGGGCCGCGGAGTGGATCATCCAGAACCTCTTTGCCGCGAGCGGCGTGCGCGACGCCGACTCCGTGCTCCTGATCCTGCTCATCATAGCCTTCGTCTCCCTAACGAGCCACGTCTACATGACAAGCCACGCCGCCCGCGCCGTCGCCCTGGTGCCGCCCGTCTTGTACCTGGCGAACAGCCTGAACCTGGACCCGATGGCGGTCCTGTTTATCAGCACGGCCGGGATGGACTACTGCCAGACCTTCCCGGTAAGCTCCAAGGCCCTCCTGATGTTCCAGGAGGGCGGCACGGAGACCTTCGAGCCGGCGGACCTCTTGCGCCTGAGCGCCGTCCTGTTGCCGGTTCATGTGGTCCTTATAGTGGTCTTCTATTTCGGCTACTGGCAGTGGGTGGGGTTGTCGCTGTGACCGGGGGACCAGTTAGGGGAGACGGATGAACCTGCGGAGAAAGCTGCTTACGACCTTCGGGGTCTTGGCCCTGCTCGGGCTCACCATCGTCGGCGTGACGTTCTGGGTGATCCTGCAGTGGCAGAGCAGCTCGGAAGACCTCAACGGCCACTACCTGCGCAGCCTGGAGGTGCAGCGCATCCGGGCCGCCACCCTGGAGGCGACCCGCGAGGTCTCGGACGCGCTGGGCGACGAAGACCCGGACGCCAGGCAGGAGTTCGAGGACGCCCTGCGGGGCGTGGACAAGGAGTTCGAGCTGTGGTCCGACCTGGCCGAGACCGAGGGCGAGATGCGGCAGGTCAGGGAGGTCAGGGGCGCCTACGAGACGATCGTCGGGAACTCGCGGGAGTTCTTCGACCTGCTGGAGAGCGGGCGGCGCGAGGAGGCCGCGAGGCTCTCCGACGCGGTGATCGAGGAGGAGAACTTCGACGCTTTCAAGCGGACCACGGAGGCGGCCATAGCCTCGGACCGCGAGAAGCGCGACGTGGTCCAGGCAAAAGACAGGGACGTCCGGCGGACGGCGCAGCTCGTCCTGATCATCGCCGCCTTCGGCACGGTCTCAATGCTGTTCCTTCTCGCGGCCTACCTGGTCTCTGACCTGTTCCGCCCCTTGAGGGAAGTAGAGGACGCCCTCGACGACGTGGGCAGGGGAGACCTGAACCGGCGCCTCGACGCCGAGAGGAGCGACGAGCTGGGCGCGGTGAGCCGGGCCTTCAACGGCATGGTCGAGAGCCTCTCCAGGCGGGAGCGGATGGGCGGCCTTGCCTCGGGTCTTGCGGAGGGGGCCGGAGAGGAGAACGGCGCGGCGTGGCGGGACGCGCCCTCGCGGGTGACGCTGCACCGTCTGGTTTCCCAGCTGCGCTCCAGGGTCGCCCAGTTGAGCCAGGACGAGACCCCGTACGCCGCCAAAGAGCAACGCGAGCTCATCTCCCAGCTCGACGGACTCTCCCAGGCGGTGGCGCGGGTAACGGAGTTCGGCTTCCCGCTCGACCTCGACCTGTCGCGCACGGACGTCCGGGCGCTCCTCTACAGGGTCTTCATGCGCTTCCAGGACGAGTTCGCCGAGCGGGCCGTCAGCCTGGACCTCGAGATAGCCCCCGAGGTCGGCCACGCCGTCGTCGACAAGCTCAAGCTGCGCGAGGCCGTCGCCGAGCTCCTGCGCAACGCGCTCGAAGCCCTGCCCGAAAACGGCGGGCATCTCGGGCTACGTTCGCGTCTCTCCGAAGACGGCACGGAGCTTCTGATCGAGGTAGCAGACGACGGCGCCGGCGCCGAGCAGTCGCTCATAGACCGCGCCTTCGAGCCCGGCGCCTACGACGACGGTGGCCGGCCCCGCACCGGCCTCACCCTGACCAGGGCCGTGGTGGAGCAACACGGCGGACGTTTCGGCATCGAGAGCGAGCCCGGCGAAGGCACCTACGCGCAGATACGCCTGCCGCTGAGGGGATAGTTGTCGGCCTTCGGCGATCAGCTTTCAGCCCTTCTTGGGTCCATCGTCCTGCATCACTCAGTAAGAACGAGTTTTGAAACCCGCTCGCCCGTACTCTTCACGATGCAAAAAGCTGACCGCCGAAGGCTGATAGCTGACGGCGCGGCCGGCAATCCGGCCGCTACGCCTCTGCCGTGGTCGGGTCTATGGTGGAGCGGACCATAGAGACGCGGTTGGCGGGGAACCCGCCCTGCTCGGCGTGGTCCCGGATCGCCTGCTCGTCGGGGGCGATGTAGGTGCAGTAGATCTTGTCGTCCGTCACCTGACTCTCGACCCACTGGATGCTCGGTCCCATGTCGTTGAGCACGTTGCACGACGTCTGCGAGAGATCCCGCAGGTCCTCGGCCGACATGCTCCCCGCCCCGGGAACCTCGCGTTCGATCACGTACTTGGGCATTGCGTCCTCCCTCTCTGGACCTCTGGTCCCTATCTCTGCCATCCTCTGTCTCAAGACGAAAAGCCGAAAGCTGATGGCTGAAAGCCGACGGCTGAAAGCTGACGGCTAAAACGGATACACAACCATCCCCAGTGCGCCCAGCGCGTACCACGCCCCGAACGCCACGCCGAACAGGCCCAACGCCGGCGCGACCTTCTCGAAGTTGCGGCCTATGGGCCCGCCCGCTATTACGAGGCCGAAGGCGGTCGAGAGGATCGCCATCGAGACCGCCGTCCCGGTGGCGAAGAGCAGCAAGGCGCCCGCGGCCTGCGCCTTGTCCGAGATGGTCGAGAGCAGGAGCAGGGTGAGCCCGCCCGAGCCGCCGATGCCGTGCACGAGCCCGACCCCGTAGGCCCCCAGCGGCGTGCGCCTCTTGTGGGCGTGCTCGTGGGCTTCGTCCCGCGCGTGGGAGTGGACGTGGCGGTGGGTATCCCCGTCGTGGGTGTGGGCGTGGGCGTGGAACAGGCCGCGCCGCCAGCGCAGGAGCAGCCTCACGGCGAGAACGATTATTATGGCCCCGATCAGGGTCTCCGCAACCTGCTGAACGACCGCGGGCAAATAACGGTTGAAGAGCACCAGCGGCAGCCCCAAAAGCACGAGGGTCGTGCCGTGCCCCGCGCCCCAGAAGAGACCCATGTACCCGGCCTTGCGGACCTTATCGTGGTCCTCATCCGAGGCTATGAGGGTGGTCACCGCCGCGAGGTGGTCGGGGTCAGAGGCGTGGCGCAGCCCGAGCAGGGCGCTGATTAGCAGGATCACGCCCAGGCTCGCCGAACCATGCATCGAGCCTTCGAGCCAGCCGTCCAGTGCCGCCACCCGCTCCTCCTAACCTCTCTGTGCCAGGGCCGCCCGCACGAACCCGCGGTCGTGTTCCCAGGCGAAGTCTACGCCTTCGACTTCCTCCGCGCCGATCCAGAGCGCCTCGGCCACGTCGTCGGCCGGGTCCGGCGTGCCTCTCAGAATGCGCGCCCGGAACCCGATGGCGAGGACCCACACCCCTTCGGGGCCGTATGTGTGGGGGGCGAGGAGCACGGGTGTCGGGTCCACTTCCAGTTCCACCCCCAGCTCCTCCCTGGCCTCCCGCCTGAGGCCGTCGACCGGATGCTCCCCGACCTCCAGGAAACCGCCCGGCACGTCCACCTTGCCCCTGTGCGGCTCGCGCGCCCGCACGGTGACGAGCGCCTTGTCGCCGCCCACGATCGCGGCCCCAACCGCCGGCACCGGGTTGCGGTACCACGACCGGCCGCAGAGGGGACAGGTAACGCCGCCGCTCGGGCGCGGGTCCGTGAGCTTCGTGCCGTCGGCCGGGCAGTAGCGGAAGGGTTCGGTGGGGGAGAAGGGGACCTTCCGGGCGGTCCCGCTCACGCCCGCGTCCTGACGAGGTCCTCGGCGACGCCGGCGAGTTGGTCCACGGTCCTCACGACCTCGACGCGGTCGCAGAGCGGTTCGTAGAGGGGCATGTCGCAGGAACCGAGAGACCAGCCCCACCTGGGTTCGGGGGTTATCCAGATCACCTGCCGCACGTGCTGCGAGATCTCCTCGAACGCCGCGACGTTCGGGTCCTTGCCGTTGTTGCGCCCGTCGCCGAGCACCACCAGCGTGGTCCTGTGGTTTATGGTCGGCAGGTAGCGGTTCTTGAACTGCTCGGCGGCGCTCCCGAAGTCGCTGTTCACGTCGGCGTCTATGACGCGCCCGGAGAAGACCTGCTCCACGGCCCGGTCCATGCTGCTCTCCTCGAAGACCTGCGTAACCTCGGCCATCTCGGCCACGAAGACGAAAGTCCGCACCTTCGAGAACAGGTTCTGCATCTGGTAGACCATGTGAAGCCAGAACCGGCTCAGGTTCCTGGTGCTCAACGACACGTCGCACAGCATCGCTATCCTGGGGCGCTTTTCGTGGTGGCGGCGCAGGACGGGGTCGAAGGGTATGCCGTCGTAGCGCACGTTGCGGCGCAGGGTGTGGGGGACGCTGATGTGCCCTGTGCGGTCCTGTTTCAGGCGGCGGGTCTTGGCGCCGTGGATCTGGCGCGCCATCCGCCGGATGGCCGCCTCGGTCTCCCGCTGCTCTGCCGGGGAGAACTCGAAGACCTTGCGTAAAGATCGACGCATCAGCGCCGAGTCGTCCTTCTTTTTCTCCAGCTTCTTCTGGCGCTCGACCATCTGCTCTATAAGCTGGGGCAGGCCGCGCAAAATCTCCTCGCTCTGCTCCTCCAGCTGGCGGATGAGCGCCTCGTCCACGTCCATGTCGTGGAGGTGGTCCAGGAGCCCCTGAAGGTCGGCCGCCGAGACGTCGAGCGGCAACTCCTGGCCCTGCCCGTGGGTGACGAGGTCGCCCGGGTTGAACATGTTTCGGGCCCGCCTGAGCCTGAGCTGGTGCGTTATGCGCTGCAGGGCCTGGTTCAAGGCTCCAGGATTGCGGTTCAGGATCAACTCCTGCGAAAACATCGAGAGGCGCATCTTGTCCGCCTCCCCATGAATGTCCTCCGAAGGCCGCATCCGATCCTCGTCGAAGTACTTGCGGAAGTCCGTGTTCTCCTTGTCCTCGTGGCTGTGCTCCTCCGAGTCGGGAGCCTCGCCCCCCGCGTCCTCCCCGAACTCCATGCTCGTCGGCTGCCCGTGATCGTGGTCGTGGTCGTGAACGTCAAGCTTCGCCCGCGGCCTCTCTTGCTGCGGACGCAAGCTGAAATACACGTCGAAGAGCCGATCGAAAGTCTCGATGTCTTCCAGGTTCTTGACTAGGGTGGTCCGCAACGTATCCCGCGCCACCCCGTGCTCCCCAAGCCCGACCTGCCCGAGCGCGTGCAGCGCGTCCAGGCTCTCCGCGGGAGAGACCCTGAGCCCGTGCCGCCTCAAGACCTGCACGAAATCGTTGATTACGGTGTCCATAGAGGAGTTCCCCTAATGGGCGTGCTTGTGGGTGGAGCGGTGCATCTCGTACATCCCCTCGTTCTGCTTCTCGCCCGTTGGCTCCTTCTGGCCGAGGTCCTTGCTCTCGGCCGCGCCCCTGACGTGCGCGAGCACCTTGGCGGCGTCGCGGTCGTACTTGACGATGACGCTGAGGGTCTCTTCTATGAGGTCCTTGTTCAGCGACGGGGCGCCGAGGACGACGAGCGAACGGGCCCAGTCGAGGGTCTCGCCGATGCTGGGCGACTTGCGGAGGTCGAGGGACCTTATGGACTGGATGGTGCCGACGAGCTCGTCCGCGAGCACCTCGCCGACGCCGGGGGCCTTGAGGCGCACTATTTCGAGCTCCACCTCGGGGCTCGGGTAGTCGATCTGCAGGTGCAGGCAGCGGCGCTTGAGGGCCTCGGAGAGCTCCCTGGTGCGGTTCGAGGTCAGGATGACGACGGGGGGATGCTCGGCCTTGACGGTGCCTATCTCCGGGATCGAGACCTGGTAGTCGCTCAAAAACTCGAGCAGGAACGCCTCGAACTCCTCGTCCGCGCGGTCGATCTCGTCCAGGAGCAGAACCGGCGGCGTCTCTGAGGTTATGGCCTGCAGGATCGGGCGCTCGACGAGGAAGTTCTCGGAGAAGAAGACGTCCTCCTGGTCGCGCAACGCCGCAGCCGCCTCGCGCAGGCCCTTGGTGGGGCCTATGAACTCCCCGATCTTCTCCCGCAACACCTGCGTGTACAAGAGCTGCTTGCCGTACTCCCACTCGTAGAGCGCTTTTGCCTCGTCCAACCCCTCGTAGCACTGCAAACGGATGAGCGAGCGGCCCGTGGCGGCGGCGAGCGCCTTTGCGAGCTCGGTCTTGCCCACGCCCGCCGGGCCTTCTATGAGCACCGGCTTGTCCAGCTTGACCGCCAGGTAGACCACCGTCGCCAGCCGCCTGTCGCAGACGTACTCCTGCCCCGCGAGCTTCTCCCTGACCTCTTCGATGCTCTCGAACAAAATGCTCCTTTTGTAGAGGCTTCAGGTTTCAGGCATCAGGTGCTCGCGGTGGCTTCGTTTTACGCGACAACGCTGCTCCGTAAGACCTGAAACCTGATGCCTGATGGCGGGGATGGTGCACCATCCCCGCCATCCCGTGTGCTACGCCGGCTGGCGTCCGACGCCCGGGCTCTCGCCCCGGGCCTCGTAGCCGTGGGTGCGGCGGCCCATCTCGGGAGCGGTGCCCCAGATGCTCTGCCTGTAGCCGTTGCTCGTCTTGACGCCCATCCCGTCGTACATGCAGTCGCGCAGGACCTCCTTGGCGCCCTCGACGGTGAGGTCGCGCGGGTTACCTGGCGTGCAGAGGTCGCCCATCATGTGCTCGGCCATCTTCTGCAGCTCGCCGTCCTCGGATGCGATGGCGCCGGTAGTCTTGCCCTCGTACCAGCCCTTGCCCATCCTCGTCTTCGGGTACTCGGCGACCTGGCCCCAGTTCTCCGGGCAGCCGCAGTCCTTGACGAGCCGGATGACCTCCTCGATGGCCGCGTCCGCCGCCTGGGGGGTATTCATGTTGCGCGTGTCGACGCCCATGGCACCCGCTATGTCCGCGTACTTGTCGGGGGCGGCCGGCTGGTTGTACGTCCACACCCGCGGCAGCCCGATGCCGTTGTTCAGGCCGTGGTGGATGTCGTAGTACGCGCAGACCGCGTGCGAGAGCGAGTGCAGGATGCCGAGCAAACCCGTCGAGAAAGCCTGCGCGGCCATGTACTGCGCCCAGACCATCCCCTCCATCGCCTTGAAGTTCTTCGGGTTGTAGGTCGCCTCGCGCAGGTTCTCCTGAACCAGCCTGACGGCGGCGAGGGCCACCGGCGTCGTAGACGGGTGCTGGACCCGGCCGACGTAGCACTCGGAGGCGTGGGCCATCGTGTCGAAGCCCGTGTAGGCCACGTATTCCGGCGGCTGCGTCATGCACAGCACGGGGTCGTTGATGGCGAGCGTCGTGATCGCCGCCCGGTCGAACCCTACCCACTTGTGCGGGGCATCCGGCGAGGAGAGGTCCGTGATCACGTACGCCGGCGTCGTCTCCGAACCCGTCCCTACGGTCGTGTTGATCGCGATGTGCGCCGGGTTATCGAGCGTCTCCGATGCGTTGACGGCCTGGAACTCGTTGACGTTCCTGCCGTCGTGGGCCGCAACGACCCTGGCGCCCTTGGTCGTGTCGTGCGCGGACCCACCACCGATCGAGACGAAGCCGTCGCACTCTGAGTCGGCGAACGCCTTGTAGGCGTCCATGACGTTGTAGTCCTTGGGGTTCGACTCGACCTTGTCGTAGACCGAGACCGAGACGCCCGCGTTCTCGAAGTTGGTCTTGCACTCGTCGATGATGCCCGTGCCCCTCAGCCCCGTGGTCACGAAGAGCACGTGCCTGAGCCCCATCGCAGCCGCCTCGGGACCCGCGTTCTCGTACGCCCCTGCCCCGCACAAAGACCGCGGTTGCTTGAAGAACTCCTTTATCGGAAACTCGAACATCTTGGAGGTATCCACTAACCGAACTCCTCTCTCCGCTCCAACGCTTGCGAGGCCCGCAGCCTCCCAAGACACCCCTTTACGGCCTTTTCCCCGTCGGCCGCACCTGCCCTAGCGACTATCTCCGGTCTCGACCTCCCTCCCCAGCGGAACTGTTACTACAATATAACAGCCTGTTTGTGCCGGGTCTAGCTTTCCCCGAAGCCCGGGGCGTGCTTTATAGCACCGGGTGTGGCCCCGCGCTACCGGTCGCGCGGGACGGCCGGAGAGATTGACACAACAATACTTTGATGTTACAGATGGTTATATGAGGCCGTTGTCGCGATCGAGTGCAGGGACGTTGTACCATCAGATCCTGCTCGGTCTGACGGAGCGGATCGAGTCGGGTGAGATCGGGATCGGGGACCGGTTGCCGAGCGAGGCCGACCTCGTGGCGGACTTCGGGGTGAGCCGGACGACGGCGCGGCGGGCGCTGGACGAGCTCAGGCGCCAGGGCCTCGTGCGGCGGGAGCCGGGGAGGGGAACTTTCCTTGCGAGCCCGAGGTTGCGGTCCAACCTGGCGTATCTACACAGTTTCTCCGAGGAGATCGAACGCTGGGGGTACACGCCGGGGGTTCGGCTCGTCCTTCGGGAGGAGCGGGCCGCTGACGAGGAGGTGGCGGGCCGGATCGGGGTCGAGGTTGGCGAGAAGGTGTTGTTCGTGCGGCGGCTCAGGCTTGCCGACGAGCGCCCGATCTTCGTGTGCGACTCGTACCTGCCCGTCGCCCGATTCCCCGCCCTGAAGGACGCGGACTACGGGACCGTCTCCCTGAGCAGGCTGTTGGAGGAGAGGACCGGGCGCCGGATAGAGCACGCGCGGCAGTGGATCGGGGCGGCGACCGCTGCCAAGGACATCGCGGATTTGCTGGAGATAAAGGCCGGCGTTCCGGTCCTCAAGATCACACGCATCACCTGCGTCACCGGCGAAGAACCGGCCGAGGCCGTCGAGGCCTACTTCCACCCGGAGCGCTATCAACACTACAACGAGCTCTCAACCCAGCCCGCAGAGATACCGGGCTGAAGGGGCGGAGACCAGGCTCCGGTTCTCCGCAGGAAAAGAACTTTCGTGAACGCAGGCTCCAGAGAGCCCGCAGAGCGGAGCCGCGTCTGAGGCGGGGCCTGATAAGGGTGATGCCGGGCGGCGAACTTTGGAGGGGGGAGCCGCCCGGCATCTGCGAATCGTTCACAATATTAGTTGCGAGTCTGGGCCTTTTCTATACTCCAAACGGGCCAGTATCGAGATCCCTTGTCGCGCTCATAAGCGTAAGGGAGCTCCCTCGCCAGCTAGGCGCCGGCGAGTGAGGCGACGCGGGGGGCTATGACCTCGCCGAGTTCTTCGAGCAGCGCTTCGTCTGCCGAGGAGAAGGCGCCGACCGTGTCGGAGTCTATGTCGAACTCGCCGACTATCTCTCCTTCGTGCCGGATCAGGACGACTATCTCGGACCGGGTGTGTATGGAACACGCCAGATAGTTCTCGACCTCGCGCACGTCCTCGACCACCTGGTTTTTGTCCTCCGAGACAGCGGTCCCGCAGACGCCGTCCCCGACCTCGATCCGGTCGTGGTCGGCCGGCGCCGTCCGGGGCCCGAGCACCAGCACGCCGCCTTTCATGAGGTAGATGCCGCTCCAGTCCCAGAGCGGGTGCGCGTCGTGTACCCGTCGGACGGCCTCGTTCAAGACCTCCTCGTCTGGCGCGTCCGAGGCCACGAGCCCCTCCACCTCCGCCTTGAGGTCCTGCGATAGCCCCGTTTTCTCGCTCATTTGCCGCTCCACTCTACGATGGTCATGTAACCAGATAATAACCGGCGGCCCGCGGTAGTTCAGGTGCCCGGCCCACGTTCGGTCCGGCATCCTGGATGCATACGTGCCGGTAAAGCAGGCAACCAGGGACTCGCCCGCCCGACGGGCCTGCGGGCATTGGGTCGGAAGTCTGTGCATGTTGCACAAAGACCGGGGGGCCGCCGTTCCCTAGTATGGAGATCCGCGCTTCGAAGGCCGGGGGCGTCGTGCAATGTTTCGAGGATAAGGTGGTCGAGGGTGGGTTCGATTCGGTCGAGGGCCGCGACGCTCGCGTGCGTCCTCCTGGTGCTGCTCGGCCCGGTATCTTGCGGCGGCGGAAGCGCAAGCGGTACCGAGGGCGGACGGGGCGGCACGTTGACCGTGCTCGCCGCTTCCTCGCTAACGGACGCCTTCGGGGAGCTGGAGAAGAGGTTCGAGGAGAGGAACCCGGGCGTAGAGGTGCGGCAAAGCTTCGAGTCGAGTTCGACCTTGCTCGCCCAGATCCAACAGGGCGCACCCGCCGACGTCTTCGCCTCCGCCTCCGAAGAGGAGATGGAGACCGCCACAAAGGAGGGCCTGGTCGAAGGTGAGACCCGGGTCTTCGTCAAGAACCGCGAGATCGTCATGGTGCCGAAGGACAACCCGGCGAACATCCAGGACTTCCGGGACGTTGCCAAACCCGGTGTGAGGCTCGTTCTGGCGCAGGAGGATGTGCCGGCGGCCGACTACGCCGTGGAGATCCTGGGCAAGGCCAACAACGAGTACGGGGGCGACTTCAAGCAAGACGTGCTCTCCAACGTCGTCTCGCGGGAGGCAGACGTGCGGGCCTCCGTGAACCGGGTGGTCGTGGGGGACGCGGACGCGACGTTCGGCTACGCCAGCGACTACACGCCCGACATCAGGGACCGGGTCGAGGTAGTTCCCATCCCGCCGGACCTGAACATAATCGCGACTTACCCCATAGCCGCGCTAGAGGACGCGGAGGAGCCGGATCTCGCGCGGGAGTGGGTGGACCTCGTAACGGGTGAGGAGGGCCAGCGCGTGCTGGACAAGTGGGGTTTCGAGCCCGCCTCGTGAGAAAGGGGGGCAAAGACGGCCGGGTTCTCCGGCGTTCCGCCGGGGGTGACGCGTTCGCCTCCGGGCTGGCGGTGGCCGCGCTGGGACTGCTCGCGGGGTTCATAAGCCTGCCTTTCATCAGCCTCTTGCTGTGGACGGTTAGCGAGAACTCGTGGCGGGCGATGGCCTCGCCGGTGGCGCTGGACGCGTTGTTTCTCAGCATCAAGACCACCTCGATCTCGATGGCGATCATCGTCACCGTCGGGACGCCCGCGGCCTACGTGCTGGCCCGGGCGGAGTTTCCGGGCAAGAGGATCCTGGATACCCTGGTGGACGTACCCGCGGTGCTGCCGCCGTCGGCGGCGGGTATCGCCCTGCTGCTGACCTTCGGGCGGTTCGGCGTGGTCGGCCAGTACCTGAACGTGTTCGGGGTGACGATTAGCTTCACCACGGTGGCGGTGATCATCGCCGAGGTCTTCGTCGCTGGCCACTTCTACGTGCGCCAGGCCGCCGTGGGCTTCGCCGGGGTGCGGCGCGACGTGGAAGAGGCGGCCCTGGTCGACGGGGCGGGACGGTTCTCGGCCTTCACGAAGGTGACGGTGCCGCTGACTTTCCCGGCCCTGATCGCCGGCGCGATGATGGCCTGGGCGCGGGCGCTCGGGGAGTTCGGGGCCACCATAGTCTTCGCCGGCAGCTTCCGCGGCGTCACCCAGACCGTCCCCCTCGCCATCTTCGCCGAGTTCCAGAGCAACATCGACGCCGCCGTCGCACTCTCCGTCCTCGTCCTCGGTTTCGCCTTCGTGGTGATCCTGGCCGTCAGATACCTGACGAGGAAGGTTTCAGGCTTCAGGTATTAGGTTTCGGGGGTGGCCGGCGGAGCCTGGAGGATGGGCCGGGTGGCCTGAGACCAGGGAGCCGCTCTCCCAACACCGGGGACCGCACGCGCAGCCCTGAAGCCTGAAACCTACAACCTGAAGCCTTATGCGAGGCCTTCGTCGGTAAGCACCATCACGTCCGTCGCCTTTACCAGCGCGGTGACCTGGCTGCCTACTTCCAGGCCGAGTTCGTCGGCGCTTTCGGTTGTTATGAGGGCGACCATGTGGTTGTCGCCGACCTGCAGGGAGACTTTCGTGGCGGCCTCGCCTTTGACTATCTCCGTGATCGTGCCCGGGAGCCGGTTACGGGTGCTCAACTTCATGGTCGTTGCTCCTCTCGGTGGATGCCGCCAGCAGGCCGAGTTGCAGCGCGAGCCGCGCCCGGTGGTCCTTCAAGTCTAGACCAGTGAGGTCCCCGACGCGCGCCAGGCGGTAGGGGAGGCTGTTGCGGTGCAGGTAGAGCCTGTCCGCCGCCTCGCTCGTGTTCGCGTTGGCGGCGAAGAAGACCTTCAGGGTTCGGATCAGGTCGCTGTTGTGCTCCCGGTCGTAGGCCTCGACGCGTCCGATCAACTCCCGAAAAGGCCGCAACTCTCCCGACCGGGCCAACGCTTCGAGCATGGGTTGCGGATCCAAACTCTCCCTCCATCCAGACGGCTCTGGACTCGACCGACCACGCGACGATTCTACAACCCGACCAAAAGCGACCCCGCCGTTGCGGAATTGTTACTACAATGTTACGGTTCGGGGCAAAGGCGTGGTCGGTTGGCCGGGAGGCGCGGGTTCGAGCGCGGGGAAAGTGGCCTGTGCTAAACTGCCCGCACTTCGGGAAGAAAGGGGAAAAGGGCATAGAATCGCCTTGTACGGCAGGAAAAGTGTGCTGTATGTGATCCCGTTGACGGCGGTCCGGTTGCGGTAGGGGAGACTGCATTTCGGGCGGGTTCCGAGGGGTCGGATGCTCGGTTCAGGGGATACGAGGGAAAGGAGTCGGGGGTTGCGTAGGATCCAGATGACGGTCGACGGCAAGGCCCACGTGGCGGAGGTCGAGCCGAGGTTGCTCTTGCTCCACCACCTGAGGGAGAACCTCGGGATCGGGGGCGTCCACACGGGGTGCAACACCACGAGTTGCGGGGCCTGCACCATCCACATAGACGGCGAGTCGGTCAAGTCCTGCACGGTGCTCGCGGTTCAGGCCGACGGGGCCAACGTCACGACGGTACAGGGCATCCGCGACAACGGGCTCTGGCACCCGATGCAGCAGGCCTTCCACGAGGCGCACGGGTTGCAGTGCGGGTACTGCACGCCCGGCATGATCATGGCCTCCATAAGCCTGCTCGAGGAGAAGCCGGACGCGAACGAGGCGGAGATCCGGGAAGGACTCGAGGGGAACCTCTGCCGCTGCACGGGCTACGAGAACATCGTAAAGGCCGTCCAGCTAGTCCAGAAGCACTCGGCCGCCACTCCCGCGGCGTCCTAGAGAAGGAGCATTCGTGACCGAAGCACCGCAGAAGTACGTCGGGGGCGGCGTACCCCGCAAGGAGGACCCGGCCCTCGTAACCGGCAGGGCCAACTGGACCGACAACATCAAGCTGCCGGGGATGCTGCACGCCACGCTCCTGCGCAGCCCCTACGCCCACGCCAGGATAACGAGCATAGACACCTCGGCCGCCAAGGAGCAGCCGGGCGTCGTGGCCGTCTACACGGGCGACGACCTTGCCCCCGAGTATGACGCTAACCCGCTGGCCAACCCCGCGGCCGTGACCGGCTACAACGTCTCCTTCGAGGATCGGGCCAAGTCCGGCGAGACCGCGACCGAGTCCTCCAACGGCGACGCCGTGGACGAGAAGACCCGCTCGTTCGTGGCCTGGATCGTCTCCGAGGACCTCAAGATCCCGAACCACTGGCCCGTGGCCCGCGACGAGGTGAACTTCGCCGGCGACATCGTGGCCGTCGTGGTCGCAACCGACCGCTACACGGCCCAGGACGCGCTCGAGTTCATAGACGTCGAGTACGAGCCGATGGACGTCGTGACGGACCTCGAGGCGGCCGTCGCCGACGGCTCCGCGCTGGTCCACGAGGAGTTCGGGACGAACGAGGCCTACACCTGGAACCTCGACACCGGCGACATCGACGAGGCCTTCGCGAACGCGGCGCACACCGTCAAGGAGCGCTACATCCAGCAGCGCCTGATCCCGAACGCCATCGAGACCCGGGGCATAGTCGCGAACCCCGACCCGATGAACGGCGGTTTCACCCTCTACACCTCCACCCAGGTCCCCCACATCCTCAAGGCCGTCCTCTCGGCGTACTGCGGCATCCCCGAGCAGCGGCTCCGCATCGTGGCGCCCGACGTGGGCGGCGGCTTCGGCTCCAAGCTGAACGCCTACTCCGAGGAAGTCCTCGGGCTGGTGATCGCCCGCAAACTGGGCGTGCCGATCAAGTGGATCGAGGACAGGAGCGAGAACTACCTCGCGACCATCCACGGCCGCGGTCAGGTTCAGGACATCGAGGTCGCCGCCGACGCGGAGGGTCGCATCCAGGGCATGAGGGTGAAGCTCCTCGCCGACCTTGGCGCCTACCTGCACCTGAACACCCCGGGCATACCGCTGCTCGGCGCGTTCATGTACCCCGGCGTCTACACCTTCCCCGCGTACTCCTTCGAGTGCACGGGCGTCTTCACCAACAAGACACCGACGGACGCGTACCGCGGGGCCGGGCGTCCGGAGGCCGCCTACGCCGTCGAGCGCATAATGGACGGCCTGGCGCGCGAGATGGGGTTGGACCCCGCGGAAGTCAGGCGCCGCAACTTTTACGAGCCGTTCGACGAGCCGGTCGATACGCCGGCCGGCATCCAGTACGACTCGGGCAATTACCAGGATGTGCTCGAGAAGGTAATAGACCTGGCGAAGTACGACGACCTGCGCGCCGAGCAGCAGCGGCGGCGCGAGGCGGGCGACCCCGTACAGCTCGGCATCGGGTTCTCGACGTACACCGAGATCTGTGGCCTCGCCCCCTCTCAGGTGCTCTCCGCCCTTGGCGCGGGCGGCGCGGGCTGGGAGATGGCGAAGGTCCAGATGCTCGCCTCCGGCAAGGTCGAGGTCGTCACGGGCACCACGCCCCACGGCCAGGGCCACGTAACCTCGTGGTCCCAGATCGCCGCCGACGCCCTCGGCGTTACGCCGGAAGACGTGGAGGTGCTGCACGGCGACACCGCCGTGGCGCCTTACGGACGCGATACCTATGGCTCGCGTAGCCTTCCCGTCGGCGGCGTCGCGGTACATCTGGCGGCCCAGAAGGTAGTAGACAAGGCGAAGAAGATAGCGGCCCACATGCTGGAGGCCGCCGAGGGCGACATCGAGTTCGAGGGCGGCCGGTTCAGCGTCGCGGGGTCGCCGGACCAGAACGTTACGATGGCGAAGGTGGCCGGCGCGGCGTACCTCGCCGACAATCTGCCCGAGGGCATGGAGCCGGTCCTTTCGGAGGAGTTCTTCTTCGACCCGCCGAACTTCACGTTCCCGTTCGGGGCGCACATCTGCGTCACCGAGGTGGACACGGAGACGGGGTTCGTCAAGATCCGGGACTACTTCGGGGTGGACGACTGCGGCCCGATCATCAACCCGACCATCGTCGACGGGCAGCTCCACGGCGGCATAGCCCAGGGCGTTGCCCAGGCCCTCTACGAGGAGGCCGTCTACGACGACGAGGGCAACCTCACGACGGGCTCGATGGTCGATTACCTGATCCCCGGCGCCCCTGAGCTGCCCAACTACACGCTGGAGCGCACGGTAACGCCGTCGCCCTCGAACGCGCTCGGCGTGAAGGGTGTGGGCGAGGCCGGGACCATCGGCGCCCCGCCGGCGGTCATAAACTCTGTGGTTGACGCGCTCTCGCCCTACGGCATCACGCACGTGGACATGCCGGCCTCGCCGTGGAAGGTGTGGCAGGCGATCCAGGACTCACAGGGCCGCGATCCGGGCACGCGCGACGCAGACCGCTCGGGCAGGCCGGCCCAGGGCACGGGCGGCCAGAGCGCGATGGAGCCCGGGCTCGGCAGCCCGCACGACGACCAGATGAACGGAGGTGACCGCGCTTGATCCCCCTCGCTTTCGACTACGAGGTCGCAGAATCTGTGGACCACGCCGTCGAGCTTCTGAACCAGCACGGCGACGAGGCAAAGCTGCTCGCCGGCGGCCACAGCCTGCTCCCCATAATGAAGCTGCGCCTCGCCGCGCCGACGGTCCTTATAGACCTCGGACGCATCGACGGCCTGAACTACGTCCGCGACGAGGGCGACACTCTGGCCATCGGCGCGATGACCCGCCACTGCGACGTGGAGCGCGACCCGCTACTTCAGGAGCACTGCGGCCTCGTCTCCTACACGGCCTCGCTCGTCGGCGACCCGCAGGTAAGGCACCGCGGCACCATCGGCGGCTCCATAAGCCACGGCGACGCCGCGAGCGACCTGCCGAGCACCCTCCTCGCCCTCGACGCGAATTTCGTGGTCAGGGGCCGGAACGGTGAGCGTACGGTGGCCGCCGGGGATTTCTTCAAGGACTACCTGGAGACGGACCTGGCGCCGGACGAGGTGGTCACGGAGATCCGGGTCCCCAAGCTGAACGGCGCAGGCTGGTCTTACAAGAAGTTCAACCGCCGCGCCCAGGACTGGGCCGTGGTCGGGGCGGCGGCCGTCGTCGAGCGCTCCAACGGGACCATCGGCTCGGCCCGCATAGGCCTCACCAACATGGGATCGACGCCCATCAGGGCAACCGCCGCCGAGAGCGCCCTCTCGGGGGCCAGCCCGGACTCGGTGGCCGAGGCGACCAGCAGCGCCGACGAGGGCACCAGCCCCTCGTCGGACATAGCGGCATCGGCCGAGTACCGGCGGCACCTGGCGCGGGTCTTGAGCAAGAGGGCCGTGGAGGAGGCCCTGGGCCGTTGACGGACGCCTCTAACGGACGCCGGGGGGCCATGCCCCCCGGCGTTTCGCGTTCCGGGGAGTTGGGCGAGCTGCTCAGGGGGGAGAGCTACCTCGCCGACGAGGGGCTCGTCACGGCGATCTTCCTCGCCCTCAAGCTCGGACGGCCGCTCTTCCTGGAAGGCGAGGCCGGCGTCGGCAAGACCGAGGTTGCGAAGGTCTTGTCTCGCATCCTTGATACGCCCCTGATCCGGCTCCAGTGCTACGAGGGGATAGACGTCTTCCAGGCCGTCTACGAGTGGGACTACGCCCGCCAACTCCTCCACATCCGGGCCGCCGAAGCCTTCGGCGAAGAAGACCGCGCCCACGTCGAGCGCGACCTCTACGACCGCGAGTTCCTCGTAAGCCGCCCGCTCCTGCAGGCACTCGAACACCGCGGCCCGATGCCGCCGGTCCTCCTCATAGACGAGGTAGACCGCTCGGACGACGAGTTCGAGGCGTACCTGCTGGAGATACTCTCGGACTTCGCCGTCACGATCCCCGAGCTCGGCACCATCGCCGCCGAGAGGCCGCCCGTCGCCGTGCTTACCTCCAACCGGACGCGCGAGGTCCACGATGCCCTCAAGCGCCGTTGCCTCTACCACTACATAGAGCACCCCGGCTTCGAGCGGGAGGTTGAGATCGTCAAGCTCAGGGTCCCAGAGGCCGAAGAAGAGCTCGCCCGCCAGGTCGCAGCCGCGACCGAGAACATGCGCTCGATGGACCTGTACAAACCCCCCGGCGTCGCCGAGACCCTCGACTGGACCGAGGCTTTGGTGGCACTCGGCGCCCGCGAGCTCGACGAGAAGCTCGTGGAGGCCACTTTGGGCTCCGTGCTCAAGTACCGCGAGGACCAGCAGCGGGCAAAGGCCGCCGGCCTCTCCGCCCTCGTCGGCGGGGTCCGTTCGGCGGGGGGCGATGCCTGAAGAGGCCGCACCGGCGAAAGCCCCGCCGATGCTCGACGCGGCGGTAGCCTTCGGGCGCGTCTTGCGGGGCGCGGGCCTGCGCGTCGGGACGGACCGGGTGGTCGGGTTCGCCCGGGCGATGGAGGAGCTGGACGCCGGGAGTCGGGAAGACGTCTACTGGGCGGGCAGGGTCACGCTCACCTCCCGCCCCGAGGACGTAACCATCTACGACAGGGCCTTCGAGCTCTTCTGGGACTCGGGGGGCGGCGCCAGGCCGCGTCCGAGGCCGAAGGTGCGGTTCTCGGTTCCCCAACCCGACCAGTCCGTCTTTCCCCCCAAAAAGACCGTGGAGAAGAACGAGGGCGGCGAGGAGGCCGTCAAGCTCCGCTACAGCCCCATCGAGGTGCTCCGCAGCAAGGACTTCGCCCTCTATTCGCCCGACGAGTTCGCCGAGCTGAACCGCCTGCTCGCCGACCTCAGGCTCTCGGGAGCACTGCGGCGCAGCCGGAGGCTCGAGCCCTCCGCGCGCGGCAGGTACGACCCGCGACGGACCATGCAGGCCGCGATGCGCACCGGCGGGGAGGCCGTCAGGCACCGCTTCAGGAAGACGCGCGTGCAGCCCAGGCGGGTGGTGCTCCTTTGCGACGTGTCCGGTTCGATGGCGCCCTACAGCCGGGCGCTCCTGCGGTTCCTGCACGCCGGTGTCGCGAGCGGGGCGAAGCTCGAGGCGTTCACGCTCGGGACGCGGCTCACCAGGATCACCAAAGAGCTGACCACCCGCGACCCCGACCAGGCGCTCAGGCAAGCCTCCGGCGCCATAGAAGACATCTCCGGCGGCACCAGGCTCGGGGACGCCGTAAAGGAGTTCGTGGACCGCTGGGGCCAGCGCGGGATGGCCCGGGGCGCAGTCGTCGTCGTCCTCTCCGACGGCTGGGACAGGGGCGACGTGGCGGTGCTCGCCGAGAGCATGAGGCGCCTGAACCGGCTCGCCTACAAGACCATCTGGGTGAACCCGTTGAAGAGCGCCCCAGGCTACAAGCCGCTCGCCGCGGGAATGGCCGCGGCGCTGCCGCACGTGGACGTCTTCCTCTCCGGCCACAACTTCGAGAGCCTCGAAGAGCTAGCCCGCGCCGTGGCCGCCGCGGCGGAACGCGAAGGATAGAATGAGCCGTCAGCTATCAGCATTCAGCCGTCAGCTTCTCCCGTTCGAGAGTACCGCAGCTGAGGCAACCGGAGGCCGGTTACGCTCACCCGGAGAGACGAAGGCGCGAAGGCTTACGTATCGAGACGACTAGCTGAAAGCTGATCGCTGATAGCTAAGAGCTAAGCGACCAAAGGGAGGCACCGCATGAACCCCGTTATAGACAAAGTGGCCCGGTGGAGCGAGGAGGGCAAGAGGTCGGCCCTCGCCACGGTCGTGAAGGTCGAGCGGTCCGGGCCTCTCGGGCCGGGGACTTCGATGGCCGTCTCGGAGGACGGGCAGGTGGTCGGGTCTGTGAGCGGGGGGTGCGTGGAGCCTGCGGTGTACGAGGAGGCTATGCTTGCGATGGAGACGGGGGAGCCGAAGCTGCTCTCCTACGGCATCTCGGACGACGAGGCGTTCGGGGTTGGCCTCACGTGCGGCGGGATCATCCACATCTTCGTCGAGCGGGTGGATTACTAATGGGCAATTTGCTCTCCCGCTGGCACGCCGCCCTGGCCGAGCAGTCGCCGGTCGCGATAGCCACGATCATCGACGGCCCGGGGATTGGGAGCAAGCTGCTCGTCTCGCCAGAGGATCACGTCGGCAGCGCCGGCAACGACGATCTCGACAAGGCCGTCATCGAGACCGCCCGTGGCATGCTGGAAGGCGGCAAGACGGGCACCGTCCACTACGGCCCGCGCGGCCAGCGCAGGATGGAGGACGTGGCGGTCTTCGTCCAGTCCTTCGCCCCGCCGCCGAAGATGTACGTCTTCGGGGCCATCGACTTCGCCAGCGCGGTCGCGAGGGCCGGCAAGTTCATGGGATACCGTGTCATCGTCTGCGACGCCAGGGCCGTCTTCGCCACCCGCGAGCGCTTCCCGAGCGCCGACGAGGTAATCGTCGCCTGGCCCGACGAGTTCCTGAAGACCGCCGAGGTGGACGGCCGAAGCGTGATCTGCGTCCTCACCCACGACCCCAAGTTCGACGTGCCCGTACTGAAAGCCGCCCTCGACACGCCCGCAGGCTACATCGGGGCGATGGGCAGCCGCCGCACCCACGACAACCGCACGGCCCGCCTCAAAGAGGAGGGCGTCGGGGAGGAGCAGCTAGCTCGCATCAGCAGCCCCATCGGCCTCGACGTCGGGGCGCGGACGCCCGAGGAGACGGCCATCGCCATAGCGGCGGAGATCATAGCCCAGAGGACCGGCCATTCCGGCGGCCGACTCGCGGAGCGCTCCGGCCCGATCCACGCCCCCGACCCGGACATGCCAATCTCCCCCGACGAACGCGACGCGAGACAGGCTGCCGGGGAACGCGCCCGGTGACGGACATTCCCAGCGGCGTATCGGCGGTCTTGCTCGCGGCCGGCTCGGGCAGCCGGTTCGGGGGCGGCAAGCTGCTCGCCGACTTCGGTGGAAGACCTCTGATAGAAGCGACCCTCGAGAACCTGGAAGGCGCGCCCGTGGACGAGACCATCGCCGTTCTCGGCGCCGACGCGGAAGGGCTGCGCCGGATCTGCGAACCCCACAACGTCAGGGTGGTCGAGAACCCGGACTGGCACCTGGGACAGGCCACCTCCGTGCTGGCGGGGCTGCGGGCGGTGCGGCCGGAGGCGCGGGCCGCGGTCATCCTGCTGGCTGACCAGCCTTTCGTCGGGGCCGAGGCGGTGGGGCGGCTCGTCGCGGCGTTCGAGGGTGGGGCGGAGGTGGCCGTGGCGACCTACGGCGGGAAGCGGCGCAACCCCGTGCTCTTCGCGCGGACCGTCTGGCCCACCCTCGAAGAAGAGCTTTCGGGGGACGAGGGGGCGAGGGGTCTGTTGCGGCGGCGCCCGGAATTGGTGGTCGAGGTGCCTTGTGACGGGGTTGCTGACCCGTCCGATGTCGATACCAAAGGAGACCTGCGGCGTTCGGAAGAGGTGCGCGGGCTCCGGGGTGCCTATAAGATAGAGCGGTGATCCAAGAGGAGGAGATCCCATGAAGATCAACAACGAGTTCACGGTGAGCGCCCCGATAGAAGAGGCGTGGAAGACGATGCTGGACCTGGAGAAGATAGCCCCCTGCCTGCCTGGGGCAGCGATCCAGGAGGAGAAGGGCGACGGCGAGTACAACGGCACGATGAAGGTCAAGATCGGCCCGATCACCGCCAGCTACAAGGGCACCGTGAAGTTCGAAGAGACCGACGAGGCGAACCACCGCGCCGTCCTCCAGGCAACGGGCCGCGACGCCCGCGGCCAGGGCACGGCCTCCGCGACCATAGTCTCCAAGCTCCAGGAAGAGGGGGCCAACACAAAGGTCAACGTCGAGACGGACATGAAGCTCACGGGCCGGGCGGCCCAGTTCGGCAGGGGCATAGCCCAGGACGTCGCGACGAAGATGCTCGACCAGTTCGCCGCCTGCCTGGAGCAGGAGATCTCGGGCGGCGGGGCCGCCGCGGAAGCCGCAGCCCCCGTAGAACCGGCCTCCGGCAACGGCTCGCAGGCTGCCGCCCCCGATGGCCAGGCGCCGCCCGCCGCGGGGGCCGGGGGCACGGCCGGCAGGATCATAAGCAGCGAAGACCCCGCCGTCGCGGCCGGCGGCACCGTCGAAGGCGCCGTCGTGGCCGGTTCCTCGGAGGCAGCCGCAAGCGCCCCGACCACCGGCGCCCAGCAGCCGACCACCCAGGGCGCGCCCCGTCGAGGCCCCGCCGAAGAGCCGGAGGCCTTCGACCTCGGTGCGGCGAGCCAGGGCGCGATCCTCAAGCGTCTCGGACCCGTGCTAGCCGGCGCGGGCGTGCTGTTCGTCCTGATCTGGCTCTTCCGCAGAAAGCGGTAGAGCTTTCAGCCATCGGCTGTCAGCAAAGGGCCTGTCGGAAATCGGGTGCCGACCGCGTAATCTGCGGGGTTGTCTTGCCCTTGTGGAACCTTTCGGGGCGGGTTCGGAACTCTTCCGAACCCGCCCCGTGGACGGTCGACGCTCTGTCTCTTAAGAGCTGACCGCTGAAAGCTCTAATGATGCTGGTGGACGACGGCGTGGCCCTTGCCGCGGGCGATGAGGTAACGGTTGACCGGGAAAGCCGCGACGAAGGCGACCGCGAGCGCGAAGGCGAGGCTGCCCCAAAACACGAGGCTCGCGAGGCTCGCCTCCATCGCGCCGGGGATGACGAGCATGATGGCGTTGTCCACGATCTCCATGACGGTGATGGAGAGGGTGTCGGAGGCGAAGGCTAGCGGCAAGACCGTCGCAAGCGCCATCCCGGAGCGCAACAGCGGCAGCATCGTCAGAGAGTAGCCGAAGAAGAAGGCGAGGACGACCGCCAAAACTATCGTGGCGAAGTTGCCCCAGCCGAGCGCCGTCCCGATCACCATCCCAAGCACCTCCCCGATGGCACAGCCTGTCAGACAGTGCAACGTCGCCGAGAAAGCCGTCCTGTTGAGCGAGGAACTACCCATCTTGTCGTACTCCTCTCCAAAACCATCAATAGTCTCATAGTATACCCCCCAGGGGTATATGTCAAAATCCAAAGCTGTCTGCAAAGAGGTCGAACCGCTCTAGAAGCTGTCGGCTCTCAGCCATCAGCTGTCAGCCTAGAGCAAAAAGCTGATGGCTGAGAGCGGAGGCGAAGCCGGAGCGGGCCGACAGGCTGACGGCACGGAATGCAGTGGCATGAGCCACTGCATTCCGCTTTAGAAGTAGGCTTTTCGCCTTTCGACCTCAGGAGATCGAGAGCTTCTCGCGGTTCAGGGCGAGCGCGTTGAGCGTGACCGTGACGGTCGAGGCGCTCATCGCGAGGGCTGCCCACTCTGGTTGGAGCAGGATGCCGAGGCTCGGGTAGAGGGCGCCTGCGGCGATAGGGATCGCGAGGACGTTGTAGATGGCTGCCCAGAACAGGTTCTGTTTGATCTTGGTGCGGACCTTGCGGGCCATGTCGACGGCGACCGCCACGGCTGCCGGATCGTCTTTCATGAGCACGACGCCGGCGGTCTCTACCGCCACATCGGTCCCGGCGCCGATGGCCATGCCGACGTCCGCCTGGGCCAGGGCTGGCGCGTCGTTGACGCCGTCGCCGACCATCGCGACCCGTTTTCCCGAGTCCTGGAGGTCTTTGATCTCCGAAGCCTTGTCGCCGGGGAGGACTTCGGCGAGGACGGTATCCATACCGAGCTGACGGGCCACCGCTTCCGCCGTGTGGCGGTTATCTCCGCTGAGCATGACCGTCTCGACGCCGAGGTGGTGAAGTTCGGTGACCGCCCTCCTTGCGCTCTCGCGGATGGTGTCGGCGACCGCAACGAGGCCGCCGGCCTCGCCGTCCACGGCGACGTACATGGGGGTCTTGGCGTCACCGGCGAGTGTTCCGGCGCGGTCATCCAGGTCATCGGCCGGGATCCGCTCGCGGTCCATAAGGGCCTTGTTGCCGATCAGAAGTCGTTTGCCGCCCACGATCGCCCTGATGCCATGTCCGGGAATGGCCTGGAATTCGTCCGAGGAGTCCAGCGTGAGACCGCGGGCGGTCGCCCCCTCGACGATCGCGCGGGCCATCGGGTGTTCGCTGCTAGAATCCGCCGAGGCGGCGAGGCGTAAGAGCTCGTCCTCGGATGTGCCGTCCCTGGGGATCACGTCGGTGAGGGCTGGACGGCCTTCGGTGAGCGTGCCGGTCTTGTCGAAGACGGCGGTATCCACGCCCGCCGTCGCTTCCAGCTCGGTCGCGTTTTTGAACAGCACGCCTCCTCGGGCGCTCTTCCCGACTCCCACGGTGATGGCTGTCGGAGTCGCGAGCGCCAGGGCGTCGGGACAGGCGATCACGATCGTCGAGACGGCCGCCGTTACGGCGAACAGTAGGCCCTCGGAGCCGAGGAGGAACCAGACGAGGAAGGCGATCAGGCCCGCGCTCAACGCCACGAACACGAGGTACTTGCCTGCCACGTCGGCGAGACGCTGCGCGGGTGCTTTGGACGCCTGGGCATCCTGGACGAGCTGCACGATCCTGGAGAGGGCCGTGTCGGCCCCGATGGCGGTGGCGCGGAAGTCGAAGGCGCCTGTCTGGTTCACGGTGCCCCCGGTTACGCGCGTGCCCTTCTCCTTCGCCACCGGGACGGGCTCGCCGGTGATCATTGACTCGTCCACGTAGCTTGAGCCCGAGATGACGACCCCGTCCACCGGCACCCTGCCGCCCGGCCTCACCACTATCACGTCGCCAACCGCGACCTCATCCAGGGGTATCTCTACTTCCAGGCCGTCACGCCTGACGAGGGCGGTATCCGGTGCGAGCCGCAGGAGCGCTTCGACCGCGCGTCCCGTGGCGAAGCGGCTGCGCATCTCCAGCCAGTGTCCGACCAGCGAGAAGGTCGTGAGCATCGCGGCGGCCTCGTAGAAGACCTCGCCTTCGAAAGCGAAGGTGGCAGCCACCGAATACAGGTAACTGACCAGTATGCCCAGGGCGATCAGGGTCATCATGTTCGCTTCGCCGCGTAGCAGGGCGCGCCAGGCGCTGGAAATGAAGACCCATCCACCCCAGAACACGACAGGCGTAGCCAGGATCAAGCCAAACAGCTCCATCGAGAGCCCGAAGGGGGGTTCCGCGGTGAAGCCCAGGCTCTCCCCGACGGGTGAGTACAGTACTATCGGAATGGTGAGTAGTGCCGACACTACCGCCCGGCGCAGCATGTCCCTGACCATCGCCGCGCCGTGACCCGCGTGCGCGTCCTCGTGCGCGGCATGCTCTTCTCGCGGCCCTACGTCGTGTTCGGACGGGCGTTCGCGGCAGTCGCAGCGGTAGCCGCTGTTCTCCAGTTCTGACCGGATGCGACCGCTGTCCACGAGGTTCGGGTCGTATTCGAGACTGGTTACGCCGCGGGTGCGGTCCAGGTTCACGGCCAGGATCCCCGGCCGAGACCCCAGATCCTTCTCGAGATCCGCGTACTCGCCGCCGCAGTAGCAGTTCTTTAGCGCTACTTCGAGCACCCGGGGCGTGTACGTAGAGTGGACGGCGGGAGTTTGGTCGTGTTCGTGCATCTTGCGACCTTTCTGGTTTTCGAGGAGAGCGGATGCGGTTCTTCCTGGTCGTTCTTGGTGAGGGTCGGAATAGAACACCGACCCTCACCACTGACGTCAGAGCTCCGGAAGCTCCACTAACCCCCCGGGTACCACTGTTCGCGCCACTGCTTCATCTGCGAGATCTCACGCTCTTGAGCCTCGACGATGTTGGTTGCCAGCT
Source organism: Rubrobacter tropicus (assembly GCF_011492945.1). NCBI lineage: Bacteria > Bacillati > Actinomycetota > Rubrobacteria > Rubrobacterales > Rubrobacteraceae > Rubrobacter > Rubrobacter tropicus. The sequence continues at coordinate 4,219,499 of NZ_CP045119.1, read as the reverse complement.
CCTCTATCCTGGGGTTCTGGCTCTTGTCCCTGGCGACCTCGGCCATCTCTATGGCTGACTGGTGGTGCGGGATCATGTTGTCGATAAAAGCTTTGTCGAAGGGCTTCTCGTTCGCCAGGTTCCCGGAATCCGTCATCATGCCCATGTTCTCCATCTGGCCCGAGTTCATGCCCGTAGGGATGCGGGAGGTGCCGAACTCCTCCTGCTTTATCTCCTTGAGATCTTTTATCTCGGCCTTCTGGGTGGAGACGATGTTCTCCGAGAGCTGCTTTATCTCTTCGTGCTCGGCGTTTTCGAGCCCGACCTCCGCCATCTCCACGGCCCCCTGGTGGTGCGGGACCATGGCATCGATGAACCGCTCGTCGGAGTACCTGCCGTTTTGCATCAGCATCCCGGATGCGTCACCGTCAGGGCCCTGACCCATATTCCGCACCTCGTTGGTTTTCGCGCTTTCCTGGGCGCCGGAACCGCCGGCGTCGTCCTTCGCGCTCCCGCCCGCTCCTCCGCAAGACGCAGCCGCCAGGACCAACACCGACAACAGCCCGACTACCGCGAGCCTGGTGTGTAGCTTTATCTGCACTTCTTCCTCTCTGTGCTCGTGTTCTCTGCCCGTCTTTGCCAGACGGATGGCTCAGAGCCGGAACACCTGCAGGGAAGTAAGAGTCGGTCCGCGGGGTCGAAAGCTGACCTCAGTCCGGCGCGCCCGCTCCCCCGCGTTCGGAGCCGGAAGCCTCCCGAGCGCCAGCGCTCTTCCGCCAAAAAGCAGGAGCGTCACGAAGAACAACGCGAGCAGGGTGGCGAAGTACGCGCCCCCCTGATGCATCCCGTCGACGCCCCGGTCCGGCACGGAATCGTGGCCTCCCGGCGCGTGCGCGACGTGCGCCCCGTGGGCGTCGGCCGGGGGCGACTGGTGCGCGTAGCCGAACGCCCCGTGGCAGAACAACAACGCCACCGCGATCGCGACGACGGTGAACCTGCCCGACCCGGAACCCCACGCGTTCGACATCGATTCTTTCTAACATACCCCCTACCCCTATACAAGAGAAGATTGGTTTTGCGGGCCGTCGGGTGTATTTTGCTGTTGGAGGGCGTACAGGGGCGTCGTAGACTGAAGACGTCTTTGCTGGAATCGTCTTCCGGCGGTGAGAGGAGGCGAGGTTGCGTTACGGGTTCGTGATCACGGCAGGAGGCCCGCGCGAGGTCGCGGGGCTGGCGCGCGAGGTCGAGGAGTCGGGCTGGGACGGCGCTTTCTACTGGGACGGCATGGCGATCGGGGCCTTCGATACCTACGACCCGTGGGTTGTGATGGCCGCGATGGCGATGCGCACGGAGGGGGTCCGTATCGGCGCGATGCTCACGCCGCCGGCCCGGCGAAGGCCGTGGAAGCTCGCCCGCGAGGCGGCGACCCTGGACCATCTTTCAGGCGGGAGGCTCGTGATGCCCGTTGGCCTCGGAGCGGTGGACGACGGCGGCTTTTCGAAGGTCGGGGAGCCGGTGGACCGGAAGACCAGGGCGCAAAAATTGGACGAGAGCCTGGAAATCCTGACCGGGTTGTGGAGCGGGGAGCCGTTCTCCTACGAGGGGAGGCACTACCGGTTGGAGGAGATGACGTTTTTGCCGAGGCCGGTTCAGAGACCTCGAATCCCGATCTGGGTTGTCGGCGCCTGGCCGAGCGAGAAGTCCATGGGCCGCGCGCTGCGCTACGACGGCGTCCTGGCGGCCAGGGTGGGTGGAACGTTAGAAGAGCCGGGCGTCACGCCGGAGACGATCCGGGAGATAAAAAGCTACGTAGAAAAGAGCGGCAAAGAGGGTGCCTTCGACATCGTGCGGGAGGGCGAGACGCCGGGTGAAGATCCCGCGGCGGCCGCCTCGATGGTTCGTCCCTACGCGGAGGCTGGGGCGACGTGGTGGATAGAGGCGCCCTGGACCCCGCCCAACTCCCCCGAAGACCTCAGCCGCCGCATAAAACAGGGACCGCCGCGGGCCGACTAGAGATGTTTGCAGGGGATGTCCCCTGCAAACGCTGTCGGCCATCAGCGGTCAGCTTTTTGTTCTTGGCTGAAAGCTGATGGCTAAAAGCGGAGGCGAAGCCGAAGCGGGCTGAGAGTCCCCGAAGGGGACGTGCTAAGAGGCGCGAAGCGCCGGGCTGAAACCTACCTCTGGGCGTCTTTGAGGATCTCGAAGATCTCTTCTATGAGGGCTTCGCGTTTGTCTGGTGGAAGATCACGGGGGTGGATCGTCTGTTTGTCCGACTGGAGGTTGCGCAGGCTCGCCTCCTCGGAGAGGTACTGATCGATCAGGCGCACGATGGCGTCCACTTTTTCGCGGGGCAGCCCGTCGCCGCCGCGGGTGAGTCTGCTCCACATGGTGGTCCCTTCCGTGACGGGTCACATTAGCGCCGGATTATACAGTCGGTTCCGGTATCAGGTGGGGCGGGAGAGGGTACGCCTGGGGAAGGATCGGTCCTCTGAGGGGACGAAGCCTACGCCCTTTTTCCAGGAGTGGGCGATGATGCGGAGGTTGTCTTCGTCGGTCTCGACGAGGTTGAAGGAGGAGGCCCTGCCGGGTTTGATGCGGTTCGAGATGGTGCCGGCCGTCGAGATGACGAGGCCGTGGGCGCCCTTCTCTATCGTGTGGACGGCGTCCTGGTGGTCGTGGCCGCAGAGGACGAGTTCGGTGCCGAGGTCCGAGAACGAGTGGAGGGCCTGCTCGGTGTTGGCGAGGCCGTGGCGGCCCGAGAGTTCGCCCCGGATCGGGTTGTGGTGGATCATGACGATCCTGGCCGCCCCGGGGTCGGCGGCCTCGAAGGCGGCCTTTACCCGTTGGATGTCCGCGTGCTTGACGTGCCCGATCACGCCGAGGTCCCGAAACCTCTTCGTGAGCGACCCGCGCGAGATGCCGTGCGCCGTGTTCAGGCCCGCGATAACCGCCCCCGGCACCTCGAGTGAGGGGCTGAGGTCGTCGGAGATGTGCCTGCGGTACCGGGAGTACTTGAAGTTGTGCGCCCCCTTGCGGAGGAGCCCCGCGAAGCCGAGGTTCCGGGCCACCGCGCCGAGCCAGCGGATGTCGTGGTTACCGGGGATGACGACGTAGGGCGCTATCTCGCGCAGCGAACCCAGGTACGCGCTCGCCTGCGCGAACTCCCTGTTGGTACACCGCTGCGTCAGATCTCCCGATACGGCGATGCCGTCTGGCTCGATGCCTTCTATAAACTCTCGCAGCGCGTCGAGCCGCTCCGCGACGGCTGGCCGCCCGAAGTGGAGGTCCGACACATGAACCAGGGTAGTCACGGGGCAGGATTCTACCGGAACGGCGCGGCTCTAGAAACCCGCCGCCTACAGTCCTCCCAGGAACTCCTTCACGGCCCCGTTGAAACCCTCGGGGTCTTCGAGGTTCGAGAGGTGGCCGACGTTGGTGAGGGTTACGTGGCGCGAGCCGCGGATCTTGCCGGCCATCTCGCCCATCACCCCGGGGGAGGAGATCGCGTCGTCCTCGCCGCCGATGACGAGGGTCGGGACGGAGATCTCCCCAAGGGTCGTCTCAGAGTCCGGGCGCTCGCGCATAGCGCCGAGGGCGGCGACGGCCCCGTCCGGCGTGTTCTCCAGGATAATGGCCCGCACCTTCTCAGCCAGCCCGCCGTCGTTCTCGCGGGTGTGGGGGGAGAGGAGGCGCTCCATCTGGAGGTCCGGCAGGATCCCGATGCCCTCCCTGGCGACCCTGAGGGCCATCTCCTTGCGGGTCTTCCGGATCTCCTCCGAGTCGGGGTCGGGACGGGTGTTGGCGAGAATGAGGCCCGAGATCCTTTCGGGAAACGACCTCACGCACTCAAAGGCCACGTACCCGCCCATCGAGACGCCGCCGAGCACGACGCGCGGGATCTCCAACCTGTCCAGCAGGCCCAGCACGCACCCCGCGTAATAGCCCACGTCGGGCTGGGCCGGGGTCCTCGGCGAGTACCCGAAACCGGGGAAGTCCGGCACGACGACCCTGCGATCCGCGGACAGGGCCTCCAACTGGGGCTCGAACATCTTCCCGTTGAGCGGAAAGGCGTGCAGCAAGACGAGCGGATCGGCCGGTCCCTCGCCGACCTCCCTGTACCACATGGACACGCCGAAGTTTCTGCTATCCGCCACGTTATCTCCTTGGTTTTGGGTTTCAGGTTACAGGTGTCAGCCATCGGCTTCTTGATTTAACGTCGGCTATCCCCACGAAAACCGCCACCGATAGTATCGTCCTGGCAAGACCATTTTCGTGTTTACGTTCCCTGAAACCTGATGCCTGACACCTGAAGCCTTTATTCCAGCGCTTGGGCGAGGCGGCGCACGCCTTGACGGATCCCGGCCTCATCGACGGCCGCGTAGCCGAGCATGAGGCCGCCACGGCCGTCGGACGGCTTTCCGTAGAGGGAGATCGCCGGCGCTTCTACGCCCCGCCCGGCGGCGCGGCGGGATGCTTCGCGGTCGTCTTTGCCCGCCGGTAAACGGCCCACGAGGTGCATGCCCGCGCCGGCGGGCGGGACGTCGAGGAGTCCGGAGAGGTGTTTGGCGGCTTCCTCGACGAGCAGCGCCTGTCTCTCCGCGTAGAGGGAGCGCGTGCGGCGGACGTGGCGGGCGAAATGGCCCTCCGCCATGAAGTGGGCGAGCACGGCCTGCTCCATCCCCGGCGGCTGCCTGTCGGAGAGCTCGCGGGCCGCCGTGAAGGCGTCCACGAGGTCGGGCGGGACGATGAGGTAGCCGAGCCGGAGCGACGGGAAGAGGACCTTGCTGAAGGTGCCGACGTAGATGACGCGCCCCTCAGTGTCCAGACCCTGCAGCGCTTCGAGCGGCCTGCCCGAGTAACGGTACTCCGAGTCGTAGTCGTCCTCCAGTATCCAGGCCGAGGAGCGCCCGGCCCAGCGGAGAAGCTCCAGCCGTCTTGCGAGGCTCATCGTCACCCCGAGCGGGTACTGGTGGGAGGGCGTAACGCACGCGAGCCGCGCGTCCGGATCCCGCCCAATCCCCACCCCGACGTCGAGCCCTTCCGCGTCCACGGGCACAGGGACAAGCGTGGCGCCGGCGCCGAGGAGCGCGGCCCTGGCGCCCCGGTAGCCCGGCTCCTCGACCCAGACCGCGTCTCCGGGATCCAGGAGCACCCGCGCGCAGAGGTCCAACGCCTGCTGGGAGCCCGAGACGACTATCACCTGCTCCGGCCCGCACCTGACCGCCCGCGCCGGACCTAAGTGGGCCGAGATCTCACGCCTCAACGGCCCGTACCCCGCCGGCTCCCCGTACCCGAGCAACCCGACCGAGGGCCGCCGCCACACCCTCCCAACCAGCCGCCGCCACGCCCCGAACGGGAACTCCTGTGTCGCCGGAACGCCAGGCCGGAAAGCGCGGGGAACCCCCCGGTCCCTCGCGACCGACGTGGGCGTCGCCGCCATCACCTCCCCCCGCCTGCTCAACGCGCGCCTGCCACCAGACGCACGCACCTTCGAACGCGCCACGCCCCGTACCCCGAGCATGTCGTCGGGCAGGGAAGGGGCAACGTACGTGCCAGAGCCCGCCCTCCCCTCCAGGTAACCCTCCGCGAGCAACTGGTCGAAGGCCGCGACGACGGTCGTGCGCGAGACCCCAAGCTCCGCCGCCACGGCCCGCGTCGAAGGCAGCCGCGCCCGCGCCGGGAGCCGGCCGGCCAGGATCTCCGCCCGCATCCCCTCGTACAACTGCCTGTAGAAAGGCGTCTCCGAGAGCGGGTCAAGCTTCACCCAGGCCGGTACCTCGGCCGCCCGCCTGGTCACCCTGCACCCCCGATCTTAGTGGTCTAGTCGGAATACATAATAGTGGATCTGGTAGGGAGTCCGCACCCGAACTAACATGGTGGGCATGGGCGTTCGAGAGGACCACGCGGTGCTGATGAGGGCCATGACGTCAGAAGACGTCCCTACCGCTGCCGCCGTCGGGGCCGAGGTCGGGTGGCCTGGGCGGGAGCGGCGGTTCGGGTTCTTTGTGGGTCACCCGTTTTGCGAGGCCGTGGCGGCTGAGGCTGGGGGAGAGGTCGTTGGTATCGGGTTCGGGACGCGGAACGGGGCGGTGGGTTGGATCGGCCTGGTCTGCGTCAGGCCGGCTTACCAGGGCAGCGGTATAGGAGCCGCGATCACCGAACGCGTGGCGAAGCTTATGGAGGAGCGCGGTTGCCGGACCCTGATCTTGACCGCCACCGAGATGGGCCGTCGCGTCTACGAGAGGCTCGGCTTTTCGACCGAGACGCACTACCGGGGTTTTGCGGGGCCTGGCCTCGAACCGGGGCCGCTACCGCCCGGTCTGCGCCGGATGCGGCCGGAGGACCTGCCTTCGGTGTGCGATCTCGACCGGCGCATGACCGGCGAAGACCGCGGACACCTGCTGCGCGCCCTTGCGGGGCCAGGATGGGTGGTCGAAGGCGAAGACGGAAGGGTGCGCGGTTACTACCTGCCCGTACCGTGGGGCGGTGGGCCCCTGATCACGCCCGACCCCACCGTCGCCAAGGCGTTGACGCGCCTCGCGCGGACCCTGGTCGGTCCAGACGAGACTGCGCGTTTCTGGATCACCGAAATGAACGGTGCCTGCTTGGGCCTCATGGAAGAGATGGGCTTCCAGGCAGTCCGGCGCTTGCCCAGGATGGCCCGCGGCGAACCGTTGCCGTGGCGCCCGGAGTCGTTGTGGGGTTTGTTCAGCCTGGGGAAAGGGTGATGGCCGTGTGGGAGAACCTGACGGAAGTTTTGGAGGGTGGGATCGTCCGGCTGGAGCCGCTGGCGAAGCGGCACGAAGAAGGGCTCTTCGAGGCCGCGCGGGACGAGAGGATCTGGGCTTGGATGCAGTACGGGACCGCCCTCGGTCGCGAAGAGTTCGGCTCGTGGATAGACGACGCCATAAGCCGTTCGGCGGCCGGCTTCGAGGGCGCGTTCGCCACAATCGACATTGGGAGCGGGGAGCCCATCGGCAGCACCCGCTATCTGGCCCTGCGTCCCGGGCACCGGGGGCTCGAGATCGGGTGGACCTGGCTCGCGCCGACGTACTGGAGGACGGGCGCGAACGTCGAAGCGAAGCTCCTGATGCTGGGCCACGCCTTCGAACGACTCGGCTGCATGAGGGTCGAGCTAAAGACCGACCGCCGCAACGAACGCTCCCGGGGCGCGATGGAGGCTCTTCCGGCCAAATTCGAGGGCATCTTCCGCAAACACATGATCCTGCCCGACGGCAGCGTGCGCGATTCCGCCTACTACAGCATCACCGACGACGAGTGGCCCGAGGTGGAGGAAAACCTCCGGCGGCGGCTGGACTTGTTGGCCGGAAGGGAGGGGGCAGGATGGGTGAACGGGTGAAAGATCGAGGTCATCGGGCCACGGTCGAGGCGGCGCTTACCAGGCTTCCCGGGCCGGACGGTGAGAGGTTCGCGAGGGTGCTGGGGCACGGGAGCATGGAGGTCGAGGTCTACGCCCCGCGCGGGCGGGACCCGCAACAGCCCCACACCAAAGACGAGCTGTACTTCGTGGTCTCGGGAAGCGGCGAGTTCGTCAACGGCCCGGACCGCCACCCGTTCGGACCCGGTGACGCCCTGTTCGTTCCGGCCGGCGTCGAGCACCGCTTCGAGAGTTTCACGGATGACCTCGTCGTGTGGGTGGTCTTCTACGGCCCCGAGGGCGGAGAGGAGGGGGCGTGAGCCTGGAGATGCGCGAGCGTTGCGAACGGTGCGGCAAGGGCCTCGCGGAAGACGGGCCGGCGACTATCTGCAGTCACGAGTGCACCTTCTGCGAGGGCTGCGCGGCCGACGCGGGAAGGGCCTGCCCGAACTGCGGCGGCGAGCTCGTGGCGCGGCCGAGGCGCGGTCTGGGGGCGAAGTGATCCTGCACGATTACCTGCCTTCCGGGAACGGCTACAAGGTCAGGCTCTTGCTGACGCAACTCGGCATCCCCTTCGAGAGGATCGAGTACGACGTAACCCTGGGCGAGACGCGCACCCCGGAGTTCCTGCAACGGGTCAACCCCAACGGACGCGTCCCCGTGCTCGAAACGGACGAAGGCGAGTTCCTGGCCGAGTCGGACGCGATCCTGTTCTACCTGGCGGATGGCACGCGGTTCTTCCCGGAAGGACGACTGGAGCGCGCACGCGTCCTGCAGTGGATGTTCTTCGAGCAGTACAGCCACGAGCCGAACATAGCGGTGGCCCGCGCCTGGGTCCACGTCTTCGGCCTGGAGATGACCGGGGAGCGCCGTCTCGCCCTGGAGGCCAAACGCAAGCTCGGCCACGAGGCGCTCGGGGTGATGGAGGGGCATCTCAACGGCAACGATTACTTCGTCGGCGGGCGCTACTCCGTCGCGGACATCGCCCTCTACGCCTACACCCACGTCGCCCACGAAGGCGGCTTCGACCTCGCCGGCTATCCGGCCGTTCGGGGCTGGATCGAGCGCGTCGCAAACCAACCCGGATACATACCAATAACGCAGGGCTGAAAAGGAGCATCATGAACGACGGACCCAGACACGAGCACCCGTACCACATGCACGACGCGATCCAGGCTCAGCCCGACGCCTTCGCCCGCGCGCTGGAACGCAATGAGACGGACGCGGAAGCCTTCGCGGCGGAAGCGGCCTCCTGCCGGCGGCTCTTCATCGTCGGCATCGGCACCTCCCATCACGCGGCCCTCGTGGGTGAGCACCTCTCCCGCGCCTACGGCGGCGGGGTCGACACGCGCGCCGCTCACTCCTTCGACTTCGCGCTCTACGGTCCCGAGCTAGGTCCCGACGACTGCGTGGTCGCCGTGAGCCACCGCGGCACCAAGCGCTACACCGCCCTCGCGCTAAACCGCGCCAGAGATGCGGGCTGCAAGACTGCCCTCATAACCGGCGAAGGAGACGCGCAGACGCCTGAGGTGGACTTCCTATTCAGGACGGTGGCCCAGGAGAGATCCGCGGCCCACACGGTCAGCTACACGGGCGCCGTAGCCGTCCTCGCCCTTCTCGCCGGACGGCTGGGAGGCCACCGGACCGGCGCGGAGACGCTGGGCGTCGGTGTTTTGGAAGATGAGATCCCGGCCGCGCTGCGGATGGCGCTTGGGGTCGAGGACGGGGTGACGGATCTCGCCAGGAAGCATCTGGGCCGGCGCAGGATCTGGCTGGTTGGGGCCGGGCCGAACGCGGTGACGGCGGCGGAAATAGCGCTCAAGATCAAGGAGACCTCCTACCTCCAGGCGGAGGGCCTCCCCACGGAAACGATGCTCCACGGCCCCTTCCAGTGCGTCGAGGCCGATGACCTTTTCGTCCTGATAGCCCCGGAGGGACCGGCGCGGAAACGCACCCTCGAGATAGCCGACCTTGCCGAAGATGTCGGCGCCGCGGTCATCGTGGTGGACGACGGCTCGGGTGACGTGCCGGCCGGCGCCGCGCGGCTGACGGTACCCCCCGTTCCGGAACCCTTCTCCGCGCTCACCTGCCTCGTTCCGCTGCAACTATTCTCCTACCACCTCGCGCTCGCGCGCGGGACCAACCCGGACAGCTTCCGGGCCGAGGACCCGCGCTTCGCGAAGGCCGACGTCTCGGGGCGATTGTAGGTAGACTGGCGCCCGTGCTTTTCGAGCTTGCGAAGGAGGAGTACGGGCGTGCGCGAAGTCGTAGTTCGACGTGCCGAACCCGAGGACTACAAAGCCGTACACCTCGTCTACTCCTCCCCGAACGCGATGGCAGGGACGCTCGGTATACCTTTCTCTTCGGAGGAGGACTGGCGCGAGGAGCTCTCAGGACGACGGGACGACAACGTCCCCCTCGTGGCCTACGTGCGGGGCGAGGTCGTCGGGCACCTCGCGCTCATGGTCTACGCGAACCCGAGGACCCGGCACTCGGGGCACTTCGGGATAGCCGTGCGCGACGACTGGCAGGGGAAGGGCGTCGGGACCGCGCTGATGGAGGCCGCGCTCGACCTCGCGGACAACTGGCTCGGCCTCACGAGGCTGGACCTGTGCGTGTACGCGGACAACGCGGCCGGCATAGCCCTCTACGAGAGGTTCGGCTTCGAGAGGGAAGGGACCCACAGGCGGTTCGCCTTCCGAAACGGCGAGTACGTGGACGCCCACGCCATGGCCCGTCTAAAGTGACCGCCTGATGGGCGTCCGGTTCGTGTACACGCTTCTGCTCGTCGCCGTCACGGCCGTGTGGGGCTGGACTTTCGTGGTCGTCCAGGACGCCATCGCGCTCTACGGCGTGCTGCCTTTCCTGGCCGTTCGGTTCGCGTTGGCGGGCGCCGCGCTCGCCCCGGTCTACGGCAGCAGGCTCACCCGGCGGTCGCTGCTCGTGGGGGGCGGCATCGGGGTGGTGCTCGCGGCGGGCTACCTGTTCCAGACGACGGGCCTGCTCTTCACGACGCCGACCAACTCGGGCCTCATCACGGGCCTCTTCGTGGTCTTCGCCCCTTTAGCCGACAGGGTACTCTTCGGGGCGAGCGCCTCGCGGCAGGTCCTGGTGGCCGTCGTGTTGAGCCTCGTCGGGATGGTCCTTCTGGCGGGCGGCGGGCCGGAGGGCGCCAACTGGGGGGATCTGCTCACCCTCTTCTGCGCGGCGGCGCTCGGCCTGCACATCGCGCTCCTCTCCCGGTACGCGGCCGGCCACGACGCGGGCGGTCTGACCCTGGCCCAGATCCTGGCGATGGCCCTGCTCTTCGTAGTCGCCTGGCCCTTCTTCGCCCCCGTTACCTTTCCGCCGCCCGAGGTCTGGGTAGCGCTGCTCGTAACGGGGCTTCTCGCCTCGGCGGGTGCGTTCCTGGTCCAGACGACGGTGCAGCAACGTATCCCGGCGGCGCGGACCGCGATCATACTGACCATGGAGCCCGTCTTCGCGGCACTCTTCGGCTACTGGCTCGCGGGCGACAGGCTCGTGGCGGTCCAGATCTTCGGCGCGGCCCTCATCCTCTCCGCGCTCGCGATCGGGGAGGTCCTGCCCGTCCTGCGGCGGGGAAAGAAACAGGGCGTTTAACCAAGCCTTAAAGCAAAACTTACTTCCATTAAACCTATCTCGAAAGGCCCGTTGCTATGCTTGCCGCGGCGTGCAAGAGAATCACTGGAGGGGTCTTCGTGACGATTCGGGGCAACTGGGAGCAGCGGCGCGTGGAGGCGGTCTCGCGCATGGGCGAGATCGACCGCAGGACGTTCGTGAAGCTGGGCGGGGCGGGTGCCGCGGCCCTGATCTTCGGCTACGGGCCGTTTACCGAGAGGGTCTGGGCTCAACCGCGATTCCCGGACTACCCGTTCAAGCTCGGCGTCGCCTCGGGGGACCCCCTGCCCGACGGCGTCGTGCTCTGGACGCGGCTGGCCCCCGATCCGCTCAACGGCGGCGGGATGCCGGACAAGAAGGTGCCCGTCCAGTGGCAGGTCGCCACCGACGAGGGATTCAGCAACGTCGTGCTGGAGGGTTCCACGTTCGCCCGCCCCGAGCTCGCCCACTCCGTGCACGTCGAGGTCGGTGGGCTGAACCCGGGTAGCGAGTACTTCTACCGCTTCCGGGCCGGGCGGGACCTCTCGCCCGTGGGCCGCACGAAGACGGCGCCCGCGGCCGGGGCTGGCCTGGCCGAGATGAGCTTCGCCATCGTCTCGTGCCAGCAGTACGAGCACGGCTACTTCACGGCCTACCGCAGGATGGCCGAGCAGGAGCAGCTCGACCTCGTCTTCCACCTCGGGGACTACATCTACGAGTACGGCCCCAACGAGTACGTGGCTCCCGGCGGCAACGTCCGGGCGCACTCGGGGCCCGAGATCGTCACGCTCTCGGACTACCGCAACCGCCACGCCCAGTACCGTACCGATGAGGATCTCCAGGCGGCGCACGCGGCGTTCCCCTGGGCTGTGACCTGGGACGACCACGAGGTCGAGAACAACTACGCCGACGAGGTCCCCGAGGCGAGGACCCCGACGCCGACCACCGAGGCGTTCCTCAGACGGCGGGCGGCGGCCTACCAGGCGTACTACGAGCATATGCCCCTCCGGCGGTCCTCGGTACCAACCGGCCCGGACATGCTCCTCTACCGGCGCCTGGCCTACGGCAACCTCGCCGAGTTCAACGTGCTCGACACCCGCCAGTACCGCGACGACCAGGCCGCAAACGACGGCACCGATCCGCCCAATCCGGAGAGCCTGGATCCCAATCGCACCCTCACCGGCAACGAGCAGGAGCAGTGGCTCCTTAACGGGCTCGCCGCCTCCGGGGCGACCTGGAACGTGCTCGCCCAGCAGGTCTTCTTCGCCCAGCGGGACTTCAATACCGACGACACCCAGCGCTTCTCCATGGACGCCTGGGACGGCTACGTCGGCTCGCGGAACCGCATCTCGAACTTTATCCAGGAGCGCGGCTCTCTCAACCCGGTGGTCCTGACCGGCGACGTTCACAACAACTGGGCGTGCGACCTGAAGGCGAACTACGATGATCCGGCTTCCGCGACGTTCGGCAGCGAGTTCGTCGGCACCTCCGTAACCTCCGGCGGCGACGGCGCGGACACTAGCCCGAATCAGGAGAACGTAGTCGCGGAGAACCCACACATAAAGTTCTTCAACGGCCAGCGCGGCTACGTGCGCTGCACCCTCACGCCCGAGCAGTGGCGCGCGGACTACAGGGTCTTGCCTTTCGTCAAGCAGCCGGGGGCGCCGGTCTACACCAGGGCGTCTTTCGCCATCGAGGCAGGGAACCCGGGCCTTCAGCAGGTGGACGCCAACGCCGTTCAGGGCACGCGCGTCTCCTCCGCGCTCGTCGAGTCGGACGCCAAGAGGATCAAAGCCCAGGAAGAGGCCGGCCGCAGGAAGAACCGCCGCTAACGGGTTCTCTTCACGCGCCCTATCCCGACCGCCCGGACGGCGTACCATACCGTCCGGGCGGTAGACTGTACGGTGATTCCTGCGATCTTGAGGAGGTCCGTATGGCCCGTATGGTGGAGGTTCCGCAGTACGAGGTACACGGGGAGCTTCGCCTCGACCCGGCGAGCACGACCCTCGTCGTGGTGGACATGCAGAACGACTTCGTCAAAGAAGGCGGTTCGCTGGTCGTCCCCGACGCGGAGGGGACCATCCCGGCGATCCGGGGTTTGATCGAGGCGGCCCGCAGGGCCGGGGCGAAGGTCGTCTTCACCCAGGACACGCACTCGGAGGGCGACCCGGAGTGGGAGATCTGGCCCGAGCACGCCCGCGATGGGTCGTGGGGCTGGGAGATAGTCGACGAGCTGGCGCCGCGCGAGGACGAGCTCGTGATAAAGAAAGTCCGTTACGACGCCTTCTACGGCACCCACCTGGACCACTTCTTGAGGCTGTGGGACACCAAGACGCTCGTACTTTGCGGCACGGTCGCCAACATCTGCGTCCACTACACGGCCGCGAGCGCCGCGCTGCGCTGGTACGACGTAGTCATCCCCAAAGACGCCACCTCCGCCCTCGACCCGTTCGACCTCGAGTCATCCCTCCGCCAGACGGCTTTCCTTTTCAACGGCGCGATCACGACCTCGGGCGCCCTGCGTCTGGAAGGGGCAGACCCCGAGGCCTACCGGAGCAAGATGGAGGAGGCCGCCCGCAACGGGTAAACGTTCCCCCGGCTCTGGTAGCATTCGGGCTCGTACCTATCAGGGAAGGAGCGCTATGGCGCTTGCGAAGCGGCGGGCCGAGGTGGACTGGAAGGGAACCCTCGAAGAGGGACGCGGCAGCTTCACCGTTGGTAAATGGATGGTGGGCGAAGTTCCGGTGACGTGGGCCTCGCGCACGAGCCCCGCGGAGGAGACCACGAGCCCCGAGGAACTAATAGCCGCGGCCCACGCCTCCTGCTACGCGATGGCCCTCTCGCTCGTCCTCGCCGAGCGCGGAACGCCGCCGGAGAACATCGACGTCGAGGCCGAGTGTACCCTCGACCAGACCCCCGAAGGCTTCAGGATCACGACGATAGACCTCGAAGTCCGGGGGAGGGTGCCCGAACTGGACGCCGAGGGTTTTCGGGATGCCGCCGAAAGCGCTCACCAGGTATGCCCGGTCTCCAACGCCCTCAAAGGGAACGTCGAGATCAGGGTCAACACCACGCTTGCGGATTAGATCCCGCCGCACCCGGGTAGGATGGACGGCGTAGTATCCGAAAAAACAGATTGGAGAAGGGCATGGCTACAGCGGAACGGCGTGCGGAAGTGGTCTGGAACGGCGACCTGCAGAGCGGCTCCGGCACCTTCGACCTCGCGAGCAGCGGGGCCTGGTCGGGGGCCAACGTAAGCTTCGCCACCCGTACGGAGAACCCGAACGGCAACACCTCTCCCGAGGAGTTGATAGCGGCCGCCCACGCCTCCTGCTACGCGATGGCGCTCTCCAACGTGCTCCATGAGGGCGGCAACGACCCTGAGGAGCTCAGGATAAACGCCACCTGCGTGCTCGACATGGGGAGCCTGAAGATCACGACCGAGACCCTTGACGTCCGCGGCCGCGTCCCCGGCCTCGACGCCGACGGCTTCCAGCAGGCCGTCGAGCAGGCCGATCAGGTCTGCCCCGTAACCAACGCCCTGCGCGGCAACGTCGACGTCCGGGTAAACGCCACCCTGGACTAAAGCCGTCAGCCATCAGCGGTCGGCTCTCAGCAAGGGCAAAAAGCCGACCGCCGAGAGCGGAGGCGAAGCCGGAGCGGGCTGATGGCTGACGGCTCCAGGCTCACCCTTTCAGGCGGGCCATGGAATAGGCGTCAACGTACCCGCCGTCGCGGAAGGCGTAGCGGCGGTGGGTTCCTTCCCTCTCGAAGCCGAACCTCTCGTAGAGGGCTATGCCGGCCGCGTTGTCCGTGTAGACTTCTAGCTCGATACGGGTGAGGGCCAGCCAGTTGTGTGCGAGGTCGAGCGCGGCCTCCATCAGCGCGGTCCCGACGCCCTTGCCCTGCCACTCGTCGCGCACGGCCATGCCGATGCTCCCGACGTGGCCCAGCCTCGGGCGGTTCGGGGTGGTGCTGAGGGTCAGTTCTCCGACTACCTCGTCTTCGACGCAGGCGACTAGCTGGTAGAGGCCTTCCGGCGGGTTTCGGAGACGCTCCTGCCAGAGGCTTAGTCTCGGGAAGGGGAGTTGCAGGGTGCCTGCCACGACGGAGCGTGCTTGGAAGATGCGGTGCAGGGCATCGGCGTCCGAGGGTTCGGCGTGCCTGACCGTTATGTCCACGGGTGGGCTCCCATAGCGGGGTGAGCATACAAGGAGAGCCCCCGCCGGTGAAGACGGGGGCTCCGGTTGGTGCGGGCTAGCAGGGTGTTACGAGGTGCGCTGCCCCGTCTCCGGGGCGGATTCCCGGATCTCCTGCTCGATGTTGGAGATGCCGGTGTTGGCGCGGACGTAGATCTCGTCGTAGGACGTTTGGCGCCCCTCTCTCATCTCGCGTTCGGCGCTCTTGCCGCCGAGCTTGGTGCCCAGGTAGCAGGCAAGGAAGCCCAAGGGTACGGAGACGATGGCCGGGCTCGTCAGGGGGAAGATGGCCGCGTCGCCAAGGATGGTGGGGCTCAGGACCACCAGGCCGACCGAGGATATGAGGCCGGTCAGCATGCCGGCGATCGCGCCGGCCGTGTTGAAGCCTTTCCAGAATATCAGGAGCAGGATGACCGGGACGTTCGCGCTCGCGGCGACGGCGAAGGCCAGCGCCACGAGGAACGCCACGTTCGCGCCCTGCAGGAGCAGGGCCAGGATTATGGCGGTGATCGCGATGCCCGCGGAGGTGTAGCGGGCGGCCTTGAACTGCTCCTGCTCGGACGCCTCGCCGTGGCGTATCACGTTGGTGTAGAAGTCGTGGGCGAAGGCGCTGGAGGCGGCGATGACGAGGCCCGCCACCACGGCCACGATCGTCGCGAAGGCGACCGCCGAGATGAACGCCAGGAAGATCGGGCCGCCGAGGGCCTCCGCGAGCAGCGGGGCGGCAAGGTTGCCGCCCGGGTCCTGCTGGGCGATGGTGTCCCGGCCGACCAGGAGCGTCGCACCGTAGCCGAGGATAGGGGTCAGGAGGTAGAACCCCCCGATCACCCACGTCGCCACGATGATCGAGCGGCGGGCCGCCTTCGCGTCGGGCACCGTGAGGAACCGGATCAGGATGTGCGGCAGCCCCGCCGTCCCAAGGACCAGGGCGATGTTCAGCGAGATCGTGTCAAGCCCGGGCACGAGGCCGCCGGGCGGGGCGGGCACGATCGCCTCGCGGCCGACCTCGCTCTCCACCGCGGCGAAGAGCGCTACCGGGTTGAAGCCGAACTGGGCGAGCACGGCGATCGACAGGCCGATGGAGCCCAAGATCAGCAAGACGGCCTTGGTGATCTGGATCCAGGTGGTGGCCACCATCCCGCCGGCCACGACGTACACGGTCATCAGGACGCCCACGATGATGACCGCCAGGTTGAACGAGATCGGCAACAGCAGGCTTATGAGCGCGCCCGCGCCGATGAGCTGAGCGATCATGTAGAACATGCTGATCGCCAGCGTGTTGAGCGCCGATGCCGAGCGCACCCCGCGGGCGTTGAACCGCGCCGTGAGCACGTCGCCGACGGTGTACTTGCCGAGGTTCCTCAGGGGCTCGGCCACGAGCAGGAGGACCACCAAGAACGCCACCAGAAAGCCGATCGAAAGGTAGAAACCCGAGAAGCCTTCGAGGGCTATCGCCCCGGCTATGCCGAGGAAGGATGCCGCCGAGAGGTAGTCGCCGGAGATGGCGAGGCCGTTCTGCCAACTCGTGATCTCGCCCCCCGCCACGTAGTGGTGGCTGGTGTCCGTGTTCCGCTTGGCCGCCCAGTAGGTGATGGCGAGCGTGATGGCGATGATCAGGATAAAGAACGCGAAGGCGGTGATGTCGGTCGTGCTCATGCCCTGCTCCCTTCCGCGGACCCCTGCGCCGCCTCTCGCCGGGCGTCATCCACCAGGTCGTCCCACTTGTTCGCCTGGCCTATGTACGCGTAGGCGAGACCCCACGTCATGACGAACTGCGCGAAGGCGTACACGTACGCCCAGGATATCGGCCCGAACGCCGTGGCGTTCAACACCGTAGTAAAAGCCGTCAAGAACGGCAGCGTGAAGTAGAAGACGAAGAAAAAGATCATCGCAGGTAAGATGAAAGCCTTCTTCTTTCGCATCAATTCCTTGAACGCTGAAGTCCGCTCGACGCGAACCCACTCGTCATTACGCTCCACCCTGCTCCTTTCGTCCTTTCCCGAACGAATGGGCACTATATGGGATGCCTTGTATACAGTCAAGCGTATACGCTTCGGCGTACACGAAAGGGGCCGCGGCGAGAGAGAACCCCCCGGCCCGAAGGCGCGGGGGGTTCGGATGCTCCGGCCGTGATGGTCCTTAAGCCCTGGCCCCTTCGGGCTGGGCGGCCGGGACTTCCGAGCCGCGCCTCGGCGGGCGGACGATAAAGGCGACGACCGCGCTGCCTACCATAATCCCGGCGAGGATAAAGAAGGCTAGCGAGTACGAGTCGGTCGAGTCGATGATGTAGGAGATCAGGAGCGGCCCGAGCACGCCGCCGAAGCTCCAGGCGGTGAGCATGAGGCCGTAGATCTTGCCGACGTTCGCCGAGCCGAAGTAGTCGGCGCTGAACGCCGGCATCGTCCCGAACCCGCCGCCGTAGCAGGAGACGACGATGAAGGCGAGGATCGCGAGCAGCACGAACGACGCGGCTCCCAGGAGCGGCAGTAGCACCAGGAGCACCGCCTGCAGGAGGAACATGACGAAGAAGACCCACTTGCGGCCGATGGCGTCCGAGAGCCAGGCCCAGAAGAACCTGCCCAGGGCGTTGCCGACGGAGATGATGCTCACCAGCGAGGCCGCGACGGCGGCGCTGACGCCCGAGATGGTCTGCGCTATCGGCGCGGCCTCCGTGATGATGGCGATGCCGGCCGTGACGTTGAGGAAGAGAAGCGCCCAGAGCGCGAACCACTGCCAGGTCTTGAGGGCGCCGCCCAGATCGTAGTTCGCGGCCGAGGCGCCACCCGTCCCGCTCTCCTCCGGTTCCCAGCCCGGGGGGCGGTAGCCCTCCGGCGGGTTCCGCATGAACAGCGCCGCGCCGACGACCATGACGAGGTAGACGATGCCGAGGATGGCGAAGGCCGAGAAAGGTCCTGAGGACGCGACGAGCCCGCGGGCTACGAACGCCGTCACGAACGCCCCGCCGCCGAAGCCCGCCACGGCGATGCCCGTTATGAAGCCGCGTTTGTCGGGAAACCACTTGATAAGGGTGGCGACCGGCACGATGTAGCCGAGGCCGATGCCGGCGCCGGCGATCAGGCCGTAGGTCAGGTACAGCAGCACCAGGCTACCCTCGGCGAAGCTCGCCAGGAAGATCCCCAGCCCGTAGAGCACCCCGGCCGTGAGCGCCACGATGCGCGGCCCCGAGCGACCCATCCACAGGCCACCGGCAAAGGCGGCGAACCCGAGCGTGAAGATCGTGATGCTGAACGTCGTGTTGACGGCGGTCGCCGAGGCGCCGCCGTACGCCTGCGCCAGCGGGTCGCGGAACACGCTCCAGGCGTAGACCGCCCCGAGCGCCACCTGCATGACTACCCCCGCGATAGCAATGATCACCCTGTTACCGGCATCGTTGGCCGTCTGACTTGCCATCTAACTCCTCCCCTGTCATCGAAACACCTTGAACGAACGAGCCTGCGGATGTTCTCCTGAGATCCTCCCCTTTGTCCCGCCGGCCTCCTCTTTTGCCGGACTACGTTGCGGGCTCTTTACCCTCTCCGAGGAGAATCCTATCAAACCCGGCGTATACGTTGAACCGCCCCCCGCGCAAGAACCCGACGAGCGTCATCCCGAACTCCCTGGCGACGTCGACGGCGAGGCTGCTCGGGGCGGAGACGGCGCAGACGACGGGCACCCCTGCCGTCAGGCACTTCTGCAGGATCTCGAACGAGCTCCGTCCGCTCACCATCACCACGTTCTCCGAGAGCGGCAACCTGTCTTCGAGCAAGGCCCACCCGACGAGCTTATCTGTCGCGTTGTGCCTGCCCACGTCCTCGCGCGTCGCCAGAAGGTTCCCCTCCGCGTCGAAGAGCGCCGCCGCGTGAAGCCCGCCCGTCGCCTCGAAGAGGCCCTGCGCCTCCCGCAACTTCTCCGGCAACGAGTAGATCGTCTCCGATGAGACCTCCGGCCCGGGCGGCACCACGGGGCAACCGCGCAACTCCAACTGCTCCAGGCTGGCCTTGCCGCACACCCCGCAGGCGCTCGTGGTGTAGAAGTGGCGCTCCAGGGAGCGCAGGTCGTACTCCCGGTCGCCCCTCAGCTCCACGTTGACGATGTTGTAGCGCTGCTCGGCGTCGACGTCGGAGTCGACGCAGTAGCTGATTTTCTTTACCTCCTCCCGCGAGGAGATGATGCCCTCCCCGTACAGGAAACCCGCCGCCAGCTCGAAGTCCGCGCCGGGCGTGCGCATGGTGACGGCTACGGTCTGCCTCCCGCCGCCCGTCACGAGCCTGATCTCCATCGGCTCTTCGGTCGCGAGGTGGTCGGACTTTACGCGCGCCCGGCCGTCTTCGACGACCCTCACCCGCGCCTTGGTCTTGTTGCCGCTCCGCGCCCTGCCGGTCTTCTGTAGCATCCGTTTCTCCGTATCCGACCCTTTCGCGAAGTTTAGCAGGGGCCAGGTGCTAATATGCGCGCCATGTTCCGAACGGAGAAGAAGCGTTGAGACTAACCGGCCTGCCGAACGTCGCCCGCTACCCGGAGGCCGAGGTCTCCCGCGACGAGGAGGCCATAACCATCCTCTTCGGCGGTCTCGGCCAGGAGCAGACCATGACCGTTCCGCTGAAATACGTTGGAGGAGACGAGGAGGCGGCCGAGTTGTGGCTCATGGCGCGGCTGCAGGAGATCGGGTACGAGGTGAGGCGAGGGCAGCAACTCTAGCCGGATGCCCCGGCGTTGCTCCGTGCCCACCCGCGAACTTCGCGTATCCAGGCCGCGCTACCCAGGGACCGGCTCTCTTCGACGAAGCGCGAGAGGACCGGGCCGGAGAGGGACGGTAGGACCTCGCTCATTGCGACCTCCGCGTACCCGCCCTCTCGCAGTACGAAAACCGACGCCCGCTCCCCATCGTGACGCCAGATCTCGGGGACCCCGATCCGCGCGCAGACAGAGAACTTGGACAGCGATGGGCTCGTTATATCAACCTCGATTACCAGATCGGGCGGCGGATCTATACCAAGCTCTATCCTGGGCTTGCCGCGGATGCGTTCCTCGTTCTGCACGTAGAAGCAGGCATCGGGCTCGAAGCCGCGTTCCAGGTCCTCGCGCTTGAAGGTCGTGGAACCGACACCGTACGCGTTTACGTCCGTCTCTCCGGCGACCAAAGCCACTAGCAATTCCAGGAAGCAGGCGATGCTCTCGCGCTCCGTGGACGGGCTCATAATCTCCAGCTCTCCCCGGTCGTAGGTAAACCGCGGCACCCGACGATCCCCACGCTCGTCCATGAGGCGCTCGTAGGTCTCCCAACTCGCGTTGTGGAGGATGACCTTCTGCTCCGCCGGGCTCTTGACCGTCTCCATCTGGGGTCCTTTTCGGCGCCTACGCCGTGATTCTATAGCCGCGCAGGGACAAGAAGAAGGGCCGGATCTCTCCGGCCCTTCCGTTACCGCCTTTATGTCCGTTCTGTTTAGGCCGGGATCATGCCGTGCGGGTTGAGGACGTACTTCTTGGCGGCACCCTTGTCGAAGTCCTTGTAGCCCTGCGGGGCTTCGTCGAGGGAGATCACCGTGGCGTTGACGGCCTTGGCGATCTGGGCCTTGTCGTGCAGGATGCTCATCATCAGCCCGCGGTTGTACTTCATCACCGGGCACTGGCCCGTGAAGAACGCGTGGCTCTTGGCCCAGCCGAGGCCGAACCTTATCTTGAGCGTCCCCTCCTGCGCCTCGGGGTCCGCGGCACCGGGGTCGCCCGTGACGTACAGGCCCGGGATGCCGAGCGAGCCGCCCGCGCGGGTGACGGTCTGGATCTGGTTGAGGACCACCGCCGGGGCCTCCTCGCCGGGCTTGGCCGAGGCCTCGAAGCCCACCGCGTCGACCGCGCAGTCCACCTCGGGCTCGCCCACGATGCCCGCGATCAGCTCCTCGAGCGGCCCCTGCGAAACGTCGACGGTCTCGCATCCGAAGGACCTCGCCTGCGCCAGACGCTCCTCGTTGAGGTCGCCCACGATCACGACGGCCGCACCCAGCAACTGCGCCGCGTGGGCCGCGGCCAACCCGACGGGGCCGGCGCCGGCGACGTAGACCGTAGATCCCGTGGTCACCTGGGCGGTGTAGGCGCCGTGGTAGCCGGTCGGGAAGATGTCGCTAAGCATCGTCAGGTCGAGGATCTTCTCCAGCGCCTGCTCGCGGTCGGGGAACTTCAAGAGGTTGAAGTCCGCGAACGGGACGAGCACGTACTCGGCCTGGCCGCCGATCCAACCGCCCATGTCCACGTAGCCGTAAGCGCTGCCGGCCCGCGCCGGGTTGACGTTCAGGCAGACGCCGGTCTTGCGCTCCTTGCAGTTCCTACAACGCCCGCAGGCGATGTTGAACGGGACGGAACAGATGTCGCCCACGTCGAGGAACTGGACGTCGTCGCCCTTCTCGACGATCTCGCCCGTGATCTCGTGCCCCAAGGTCTGCCCCACGGGGGCCGTCGTCCGGCCCCTGACCATGTGCTGGTCCGAACCGCAGATGTTGGTCGAGACTATCTTGAGTATCACGGCGTGCGGGGCGGCGACGCTCATCCCCATCGCGCTCGCCACTTCTTGCGGCACCTCGAGCTTCGGGTACTCGATGTTTTCTACGGCTACTTCTCCCGGTCCTTTGTAGACCACTACTCTGTTGTCGGCCATAAACTAAGGCTCCTATCTAGAACTCCGCCTACATGCATTGACCTATGTAAGCGCCCCTCTGGCGCGTCGCTAAAGCCCTCCGCCAGAGACGGGGGCTTCTGCTTCTGGACGACCTCCTTTCCCTTTCTCCCGGTAGTCGATTCACCGGTTATCTGGACACCGTAGCAGATGCCCGGACCCCGCACAACGTATCTGGCGCTCCAGATTCGGGCGCCCTTCGGCCCTTCACGAAAGGGGGTGTTTCGTAGCGGGTTTCACCGCGCTAGAATGGGGGGAGCATAGTATGAAGGTGGAAGGGGAGAGGCCGGTCTTGCGGACGGCTTCGCGTTAGCCCCGGGGTTTACCAGGAATAGAGAGAGGAGCGGGGAGTGTTTCTCAAGCTCACGGAAAAGGACGGGCTCTGGAAGAAGATCCGGAACCACGTCGGAACGACGGTCGAACACCCGGTAAGCCCGGCGACCCGCAACATCCGCTCGCGTCTTTCGGACGACGGCGTGAAGAAAGCGGTGAGCGTCTGCCCGTACTGCGCGGTAGGCTGCTCCACCCTCGTCTACCACCGCGACGGGCGCATCATAGATATCGAGGGCAACCCCGATTCCCCGGTGAACGCGGGAACCCTCTGCCCCAAGGGCTCGGCCACCTTCGGCCTGCACAACTCGCCCTACCGCTGGACGAAGGTCCGGTACAGGCGCCCGTATTCGGGCGAGTGGGAAGACCTCTCGCTCGAGGAGGCGCTCGACATGATCGCCGCGCGCATGAAGGAGACCCGCGACGCGAACTGGGAGGAGGACGACGAAGGCGGCAAGAAGCTCCGCCGCTCCCAGGCCGTCTCCTCCATCGGCGGGGCCACGATAGACAACGAGGAGAACTACCTCATCACCAAGCTCTTCCACTCGATGGGCTTTACCCGGATAACCAACCAGGCGCGCATATGACACTCCTCCACGGTGCCCGGTCTGGGCATCACGTACGGTAGGGGTGGGGCCACCACTTCGCTTCAGGACCTCCAGAACGCCGACTGCATCCTCATAGAGGGCTCGAACATGGCCGAGGCGCACCCGGTCGGGTTCCGCCACCCCATGATCGCCAAGGAAAAGAACGGGGCGAAGCTTATCCACATAGACCCCCGCTTCACCCGCACGAGCGCCCTGTGCGACGTCTACGCGCCCATCAGGCCGGGCACGGACATAGCGTTCCTGGGAGGCCTGATCAACTACGTCCTCCAGAACGAGGAGCACTTCGAGGAGTACGTCAAAGCCTACACGAACGCGGCGACGATAGTCTCCGAGGACTTCGAAGACGCGGGGGCGACGGGCCTCTTCTCCGGGTGGGACGAGGAGAGGACCCAGTACGACCCGTCGAGCTGGCGCTACGAGGGCCACCCCATAGACTACGCCGCCGTCGGCGGGAGCCAGGGGAACATCGTCGGAGAGTCGGGCGGGCAGAGCGAGATGCCCCCCGACCAGCCTCGCCCGACGGACATGACCCTTCAGCACGAGCGCTGCGTCTTCCAGATCCTCAAGCGCCACTTCGCCAAGTACACCCCTGAGATGGTCGAGAAGGTCTGCGGCACCCCGCGCGAGGCCTTTTTGGAGGTCGCGAGGCTCATCACCGAGAACTCCGGCCGCGACAGGACGACCGCGCTCGTCTACTCCGTCGGCTGGACCCAGCACTCCAAGGGCGTGCAGCTGATCCGGACGGCCGCCATCCTCCAGCTTTTGCTCGGCAACATCGGACGTCCCGGCGGCGGCATCATGGCCCTGCGCGGGCACGCGACCATCCAGGGCTCGACGGACATAGCCACCCTCTACAACATCCTGCCCGGCTACCTCGGGATGCCCGACGCCAACAAGAACCACGACACCTGGCGCGACTACATAGAAGACGGGACGGCCGGCACCGGCTGGCTCGCCAACTTCCCCAAGTACGCCACCAGCCTGATGAAGGCCTGGTACGGTGAGGCGTTTGATCCGGAAGAGGGCGCGCTCTTCGACCGCTTCCCGCGCATAAACGGGGACCACTCGTACTACCCCTCGATCATGGCGATGAAGGACCGCGAGGTGAAGGGCGCCTTCAACTTCGGCCAGAACTTCGCCGTCGGCGGGCCGCACGCCAACCTCGCCCGCGACGCCCTGCGCGCCCTCGACTGGCTGGTCGTCGTCGACGCCTACGAGATAGAGACGGCCACGGCCTGGAAGATGGACGGCGTAAAGCCGGAGGAGTGCGGCACCGAGGTCTTCTTTATCCCGGCCGCCCTCGTCGCCGAGAAAGACGGCTCCTTCACCCAGACCCAGCGCATGCTCCAGTGGCACGACAAGGCCGTCGAGCCGCCGGACGACGCGAGAAGCGACGCGTGGTTCGTCTACCACCTGGGGCGCAGGATCAAGGAGCTGTACAAGGACTCGGCCGACGAGCGCGACGCGCTCATCCAGGCGATGACCTGGGATTACCCCCTGGAGGGCGAGCACGACGAGCCCAACATAGAGAGCATCACCAGGGAGGTCAACGGCTACAACGTCGCCGACGGCTCGCCGGTGGCAGGCTTCGCCGCGCTCAAGGACGACGGCTCGACCGCTTGCGGGGGTTGGATCTACTCGGGCGTTATGGCCAACGGCGTCAACCAGGCCAGGCGCCGCAAGCCCTGGACCGAGCAGCCGAACGTCGCCACCGAGTGGGGCTGGGCGTGGCCGGCAAACAGGCGCGTCCTATATAACCGCGCCTCCGCAGACCCCGAGGGTAAGCCCTGGTCGGAGCGCAAAAAGTTCGTCTGGTGGGACGAGGATCAGGGCAAGTGGGTGGGCAATGACGTCCCCGACTTCCAGGCGGACAAGCGCCCGGACTACCGCCCGGACCCGGACGCGAAGGGCGTCGACGCCATCCCCGGCGACGGCCCCTTCATCATGCAGGGCGACGGGAAGGGCTGGCTCTTCGCGCCGGTCGGTCTCAAGGACGGGCCGCTGCCGATCCATTACGAGCCCGTCGAGTCCCCCGTGCCGAACCTGCTCTACGACGAGGTCCAGTACAGCCCGACCGCCAGGCTCTTCGACCGGCCCGACAACCCGTACAACAAACCGATGGACCCGAGGTTCCCGCACGTGGTCACCACGTACAGGCTCACCGAGCACCACACCAGCGGGGCGATGAGCCGTTGGCTTCCGTGGCTTTCGGAGTTGCAGCCGGAGTTGTTCTGCGAGATCAGCCCGACCCTCGCCGCCGAGGTGGGCGTCGAGAACGCGGACTTCGTCACCGTCTCTACGAGCCGTGGCAAGGTCCACTGCAGGGCGCTGGTCTCAGACCGCATCCCCGTCTACAACCTGGACGGGCGTCAGATCCACACCATCGGCCTCCCCTACCACTGGGGCCCGAACGGCGTGGTCAAGGGCGACGTGGTAAACAACCTGATTCCGGTCGCGTTGGAGGCCAACGTCGCCATCCACGAGGCCAAGGCCTTCACCGCCAACCTGGAAGCGGGCAAGGTGTGACCGACTACAGGGACACCCAGGAAGCGGGGGACGTGCGGACCCCCAGGGGCACGCGCGTCTCCCCGGCAGACACCCCGAGCGAGACGTGGCTCGCCGAGAGTACGCGCCGGGAGGCCATAACCCAGGACCTCATGGAGTTGGGCCAGTACCTCGCGGACAACCCCGCGATGGCCAAGAAGCGCCTCAAGCCGATAAGGAGCGCGAAGGTGCTCGAGCCCGGCGTCTACTACAACATGGGGACGGGCATGGTGGACAGGGTGTACCGGCAACAACGCGTAGCGCTCGGGCACAAGATGTTCCGCGTCAGCAGCGATCCGGCGGCGCCCGTGGCGGAGATCCGGCGTAAGATCCTGGGAGGGAAGTAGATGGCAACGGGATTCCTGACCGACACCACGGTCTGCATCGGCTGCAAGGCCTGCGAGGTGGCCTGCAAGCAGTGGAACCAGCTCCCCGCCGACGGCTACGAGTTCACCGGCGACTCCTACGACAACACCAAGCAGTTGTCCGGAACGACTTGGCGCCACGTCGCGTTCATAGAGAACCCGAAAAAGCGCCGCCTCACCGGCGACGTCGACCTCGTCGCGCTAGCTGAGGACGTGACGGAGCCCCTCCCCGGCGGCGCCGAACTCGACGCCCTCGGTCGCTGGGCGTTTATGAGCGACGTGTGCAAGCACTGCGTCGCCGCACCGTGCCAGCAGGCGTGCCCGACCGGCTCGATCATCCGCAACGAGTTCGACAACGTCTACATCCAGCCCGACATCTGCAACGGTTGTGGCTACTGCGTCCCGGCCTGCCCATACGGCGTGATAACCCAGGTCCCAAACGACGGCCGCGCCTTCAAATGCACCCTATGCTACGACCGTCAGATAGACGGCCTGGAGCCGGCGTGCGCCAAGGCCTGCCCCACCAACTCCATCCAGTTCGGCGACGTCGAAGATTTAAAGGTCATAGCCGAGCAGCGCGTCCAAGAACTCCAGGACAAGGGCTACACGCAGGCCTACGTCTGGGGGACGCCGGAGGTCGGGGGGACGGGCGGCATAGACGGCAACCACTCCAAGTTCATCCTCATGGACGAGCCCGAGGTCTACAACCTGCCCCGCCACCCGTTCTTGCCGCAAGAGAAGTTCAGGGGGGGTGTCATAGCCAGCGCGGTCGCGGCGACGGTGCTCGGCGCGGTCGTGGCGCTAGCGTTCAGGGATTAGCTATCAACTCTCAACATACAGCTTCCGGGTTTGTTGCCGGGTGGCGGTGTTGGAGTCGGTCCTTTGTACAGGGTAGGGGGATATAAGTGAGCGAGACGACGCGACAGGATTCGGTGCAGCAGGGCAACGGGAAGGTACAGACTTCCCACCATCCGGAGACCGATCCCAACCGGAAAGACAAGCACTACTACGGGATCCCGCCGATAAAGCACGCGCACTGGACGTGGCAGGTGCCCGTGTATTTCTGGATCGGGGGCATCGGGGCCGGCGTCCAGATGTTCTCGACGGTGGCCCAGATCCTCGGCCACGGGGACAAGGACCTCCAGCGCGTCAGCCGCTACACCGTGCTCGTCACCATGGTCCTGAGCCCGATACTTTTGATCTGGGACCTCGGCCGCCCGGAACGCTTCCTCAACATGATGCGCGTCATCAAGCTCCGCTCCCCGATGTCCACCCAGAGCTGGTCGCTGGTAGCCTTCGGGAACCTGGCCGGCCTCATAGCCGCCCGCCAGGCCGCGGAAGACGGTCTCCTGGGCACGGACAACGTCCTGGTGCGCCTCACGAAGCTCATCCCGGACCGGCTGCTCTCGCTGCTCGCCCTGCCCGTCGGCCTGAACGTCGGCTCGAACACCGGCAACCTCATAAGCGCGACCTCCGTCCCGATCTGGGCGCGCAACTGGGTCTTTATGGGGCCCGTCTTTCTGACCTCGGGCCTATCGACGGCGCTCTCTTGGCTCTCGCTCTACCTGCGCCTGACGCGGTCGGGCAGGCCGGAGACGTTGCACGCCCTTCACCGGGCGGAGAAGGCTACCATCCTCATAGAAGCCGGCCTGATTGCGGCCTCCCTCTTCCGTATGAGCCGGTGGGCGAAACCCCTCTTCTCGAAGACCGTCGCCCCGCTCTTCGTCGGGGGAACGCTTATCGGCGGCATCGCGGCCCCGTTCGCGCTGCTCCGTGGCGAGGAGGACCGGCGGAAGAGCATCCTCGCCTCCGTACTCGTCCTGATCGGCGGCCTCGCGTTCCGCTTCGCCATGATCCGGGCCGGCAGGATCAGCGCCGACGACCCCGAGGCCTACTTTACCTTCACCAGCGGCGAGAACGCCCCGCAGCCGGAGGATAAGGTTTAAAGCGGTTTGCGAAGAGGCAGGGCCTTTTCGCAGGGCTGTCAGCTTTCAGCCGTCAGCTTTCAGCAAGGGCAAAAAGCTGACGGCTGAGAGCGGAGGCGAAGCCGCAGCGGGCTGACAGGCTGACAAGCTTCCTTAGGCAAGCCTGTGTTCCAGGAGCTCTTCCAGGTGCGGGCTTTCTGCGTCTTCGGGCGTCGTTCTCTCGACCTTCAGGACGGCGTTTCGGCCGCGGAGCCTTATGGTCGAGACGTGGTTGCGGAACCAGGGCTTTTCGTGGACGAGGCGCCAGCTGACGGGCGGGTCGGTCACGCCGGAGAGGCGGGCGAGCCACCTGCCGAACCTTTCGACCGGGCTCGACCATCCGGCGCGCATGAAGAGGCGTTCCGGGACGCCCAAAGGGTTGCGCAGGGGGGAGCCGACGGCCTGGTAGACGGGGTTGTGGGCGCCGTCGCCGAAGGTCGCCCTGGCGAGGTAGCCGTGGTGGACGTCGCCGGAGAGGACTACCGTGGTGGCAGGGGCGCCGTCTTCGGAGCGTTCGCCGGCGGCCACGGAGCGGAGGAGGGAGGCGAGGTCCCTGAAGGAGGCGTTGAAGGCGGGCCAGTGTTCGAGGTCCACGTTCTGGCGCAGGAACTCGCCGACCTTCGCCGCCCGGCGGCCCAGGGCGCCGTCGCAGATCGCCTCGCTCGCCGCTTCGAGGTGGTGGAATCCGGGGGAGAGGAGAAAGGGCATCGAGGTGCCGAAGAGGAGGTGGTCGAAGTCGCCCGTCGCCTTCTCGCGGAGCCACTCCCACTCCCTCTCGTCCAGCATCGAGCGCTTGCCCGGCGTCAGGATCCGGCCGGCGCGGGAGTCGGCGACGATCAGGCGCACCCGGCCGAAGTCGCGGTGGAAGCTCCAGCGGGTACCCCCCACCTCGCGGTCCGCCCTGTAGGCGAACTCGCGCAGGATGCGGGTTGCGTCGTCCGCTTCGCCGACGCGGTTGAAGAGCTCGTCGTCTTCGAGCTCTTGCGGGGAGAGGTTGCCGAGGTGCTGGTAGACCCAGTAAGACGAAAAAGCCCCGACTATTCGCTCCTCCCACCAGGGTTTGGCGCGCATGGTCTCGACCCAGGTCTTGGAGGCGTTCCAGTCGTCGTGGACGTCGTGGTCGTCGAAGATCATGGCCGAGGGGAGGGTCGAGAGGAGCCAGCGAATCGTCGGGTCGCCCCAGGCGTCCCGGTAGAGGCGGGTGTACTCCTCGAAGTCCGCGACACCCGGGGGATGGTCCGGGTCGCGGCGGGAGCGGATAAAGTCCATGGTCCCGGGGGACGGCTCGTCGGCGTAGATCTGGTCTCCGAGCATCAGCAGGGCGTCGGGCCAGCCTGCCCTGGGGCTCCCCATCATCTCGTGGGCGAGGGCGAAGAGGGCGTCGCGCTCGAAGCTCTGGTCGTCCAGGCCGCCGCGCTTGACGATGCCGCGCTCTAAAGTGTAGGGCGGCTCGTGCGGGACGGCGACCCGGCAGGAGCCGTAGGCCAGGACCATCTCCCCGTCCGACCCCGTCGTCTTTATGGTGGAGGCCGGGAAGTCCGAGTTGGTCTCGGGCCAGACCGTCTCGCCGTCCACGCTGACCGAGTACTCGTAGAGGGAGGCGGGTTGCAGGCCCGTGACGCGTACGAGCGCGTAATGGTGGCCCTCGACCGCGAAGGTGGGCGAGCGGTGCGCGGCGCCGTCCGCGGTCACTTCGACTTCGCAGGGAGTTTGCGTCTCCACCCAGATCGTGGCGTCCGTGTCGCCGGCGTAGCGCAAGAGCGGGCCGAGTATCAGTTTGGGGTTCATGCGGTGATTATGCGTCAGGAACGGGCCAGGCGCATGCCTGTCCGTTCACGCGAATCCCCGTTTCCCGGCTCCCGCTAACCGGCCAGGAAGATACCCGCCATGATCGGGATCAGGAGGACTATCAGGATCAGGCCGATGATGTCGAAGACTATGCCGGAGCGGACCATC
Organism: Rubrobacter tropicus; assembly: GCF_011492945.1. Lineage (NCBI taxonomy): Bacteria > Bacillati > Actinomycetota > Rubrobacteria > Rubrobacterales > Rubrobacteraceae > Rubrobacter > Rubrobacter tropicus. The sequence continues at coordinate 4,189,891 of NZ_CP045119.1, read as the reverse complement.
TTGGTTATCGGGATCATGCCCGATCCGTAGACGACGGCGTTCTGCGGCGTCGAGACCGGCATCATGAAGCCGAACGAGGCCCCGAAGACGGCGGCAAGCGCCGGAACCAGCGGGTCGAGGCCCGCGGCGGCGGCTATCGGTATGACTATGGGCACGACGATCGTGGCGCTCGCGGTATTGCTGGTCGTCTCGGAGATGACGATGGCGATCAGGGCGGAGACCGCCGAGACCGCGAGCAGGCTCGTAAAGCCGAAGAGGTCTGCGATGCCCTTGCCTATGACCTCCGCGAGGCCCGTGTCGGAGAGTAGGGTGCCCAGCGCGATGCCGCAGCCGAAGAGGATGACGGTGCCCCAGTCTATGCGGGCCGCGTCGTTCCAGTTCAGGGTGAAGCGGCGTTCTGCCCAGTTTATCGGCAGCAGGAACAGCAGGGCCGCCGCGACGATTGCGACCGTGCCCTCGTCCAGGCGGCTGTAGAGGACGCTGTAGACCGTGGACTCGTCGCCGAAGATCAGGGCCGTGAGACCCGGGAGGGTCCACAGGGTAACGGCGACCAAGAAGGCTATGAGGGTGTTGCGTTCGCCCGTCGAGAAGGAGCCGAGGCCGCGGCGCTGCTCGGCTATGAACGCGTCGGCGCCTTCGAGGCGGCGAGTCTCGGGGCGGTTCAGCAGGATCAGGATGAAGCACAGGGCCACGAACATCAGGAAGACTATCGGGGCGGCGGTGAGGACCCAGTCGAAGAACGTGATCCTGACGTTCGTCTCCTCCTCGATAAATGCTATGCCTATAAGGTTCGGGGGGGTGCCGATAGGGGTGAGGAGCCCCCCGACGCCGGCGCCGTAGGAGATCATGAGCATCAGCGCCGTGCCGAAGCGCAGCCGGCTCGTGTCCCTGTCGGTGTCTGACTGCTCCTTCACCATCCCGCCCAATGCCCCCATCATGCCCAGGCCGATGGGCAGCAGCATCGCGGCCGTGGTCGTGTTCGAGATGAACGCGCTGATGAAGGCGGCTATCGCCCCGAAGGCGATGATGACGCCGTAGGTTGACTTGGCGACGCCGGGGATGGAGAGGACCAGGAAGGCGAAGCGCCTGTCCAGACCGTGCGTGATCATGGCCTGCGCGATAATGAAAGCCCCGATGAACAGGAAGATGACCGGGTCTATGAAGCCCCCGAAGACCACGTCGCCCGGAGCGTCGTCGGCGTTCGGTCCGACGCCCGGTACGTTGAAGAGCACGCACAGGGCGAGCGCCAGGACCGCCGTAACGGGGATCGGGATCGCCTCGGAGAGCCAGTAGACTATGGTGAACGAGAGGATGGCGGCCAGGGTCTGCTGGTTCGCGTCCAGGGGCAGCGGCAACAGGTACATGATGAGGAAGACTATGGGGCCGAGAAAGAGGCCGCTCGTCTGGCGTATCTTCTCGAAGCGCTCCTCCGCAGGCGTGAGCACCTCTCTTTGCTCTGCAAGGGTCTTGTAGGTGCCGCCCGGCCTCACGTCTTCGGTCAAAATACTCCCCTCCTCGCGCGAAACATGCTTCCCTACCCTGCGGCGCAGTATAGCGTTTCCGTGGTCCGTTTTTCCCGAAGCGGGCGTGCTGTAAGATGCTTCCGTCAGGAGTTCCTCACGGCTTCTAGAGAGAATGCATGGGACAGATAGAAGCGCTCATTTTCCTGCTCGGGATGGCGGCGCTGCTCGCGCAGTTGGCGCGGGTCGCCCGGGTTCCGTACCCGATCTTTTTGGTCCTCGGCGGGCTCACGCTCGGCTTCACGCCGGGGCTTCCGACGGTGGAGATACCGCCCGAGGTTATCTTCGTGATCTTCCTGCCCCCCCTCCTGAACTCCTCGGCCTACGCCTTCTCGCCGCTGGACCTGCGCGCCCACCTCCGGGCGATAACGCTTCTCTCGGTGGGCCTGGTCCTCCTGACGACCTTGGGTGTCGCCGCGGTCGCCCACTTCGTCGTCGGGCTGCCGTGGGCGGCCTCCTTCGTGCTCGGTGCCATACTCGCCCCCACGGACCCTGTGGCCGCGGAGGCGATCTTCCGCCGCCTCGGCGTCCCGGAGAGGGTCGGCACGGTCGTCGGCGGCGAGAGCCTTATCAACGACGGCACCGGCCTCGTCGCCTTCAGGGTCGCGCTGGTCGCCGTGACCACGGGGACGTTCTCGTTGTGGGAGGCCGGGTTGGACTTTCTGCTCGTCGGCGGGGGTGGGATCCTCTTCGGCCTCGTGGTCGCCAGGGTCGTGCTGCCGCTGTGGGGGAGGCTGCGGGACCCGTCCATCCAGATCACCTTCTCCGTCCTGATCCCGTACGGCGTCTACATCTGTTCGGAGCGGCTTCTCGGCGTCTCCGGCATCCTGGCGGTGGTCGCCTACGGGATGGTCCAGGGCTGGCGGGCCCCGAGGCTCTTCGCGAACGCCTCGACGCGCATCCAGGCCGTCGCGTTCTGGGGCGTGCTGGTCTTCGTTCTGGAAGCGCTGCTGTTCGTCCTGGTCGGCCAGCAGCTACCCTCGATTATCGGGAACCTCGGGGAGTACGCCTTCTGGCAGATCCTGCTCTACGCCGCCCTCGTCTACGTCGCCCTCCTGCTCACGCGCACGGCTTTCTTCTTCACGGTGCCCTACCTGCACCCCGTTTTCGACCGGCTCCTCCGCAGCCGGTACGGGCGCGGCACCCCGCAGGAGTACCTGGTGATGAGCTGGAGCGGCATGAGGGGTGGCGTCTCGCTGGCGGCGGCCCTTACCGTGCCCACCGTCGTCGACGGCCAGGCCTATGAGGTCCGAGACCTGATCCTCTTCATAACCTTCGCCGTGATCCTGGCTACGCTGGTTCTGCAGGGGCTCACCCTCCCTACCCTCATAAACCGCCTTCGCCTCGAAGGCGAGACGGATACCACCGCCGAGCTTCGGGCCCGCCTCGAAGGCGCCCGCGCGGCCCTCGACCGGCTTGAGAGGATGTGCGCGGAGAACAGCCTCCCGCCGCAAAACGAGCAGGGCATGAGGGACTACTACGAAGACCGCATCCGACGCTACGAATCCGGCATCGAGGCCGGCGGCGTAACCCGGGAGTACGCCGAGAGCTCCGCCACCTGGCGCAACTGGCGCCGGGACCTCATCGAGGCCGAGCGGGAGGCCATCATCCGGATGCGGGACATGGGTGAGATCAGCCCCGAGACCATGCGCCGTATCGAACGAGACCTGGATCTAGAGGAGTCCCGTATCGGCGGGTGAGGGGAGCTGGTCAGCCAGTCAGCGCGCCGCCCAACGGCGGCTTTCAGCCTGTCAGCCGGGCGTGGTGGCGCGCGCGACGTGGTCGACCAGATCCTCCAGCGAGCCGTTTCTCCCGAAGGCTTCCCGCTGACGTTCGGCCCCGTTGCCGTGGTCCGCGATCTCCAGGATGCCTTCGAGCTCGGCCTCACAACCGAGTCCTTGCGAGACGGGGCGCAATTCTTCGACGAGCGTCCGGGCCATCGCGCGGGCCGGGACGGACTCCCCGGCGGGGAAGTCGTAGAAGGTCGCGTCGAGGCCGCGTCGGACGGCGCGCCACTTGTTCTCGGCGATGAAGAGGGGGTCTTCCGGCTCGCGGCCGTCGGCGCTCGCGACGAGGCACTGGACGAGGGCGACGAGGGAGGCGGTGTGGGAGGCGTCCGTCTGGACGTCGGGGGCGCGGAGCTCGACCGTGCCGAACTTGAGGTGGGGACGGGCGTCCCACCAGCACCAGGAGTAGTCGGGGATGCTTCCGCAGGCGATGAGGGTCTCGACGTGTTCGACGAAGTCCTCCCAGTCGCGAAAGGCCGGCGGCAGGCCGGAGCGGGGAAACATCTCGAAGATCTTGATGCGGGTCGAGGCGAGCCTGGTGTCGGACCCGCGCCAGAACGGGGAGTTGGCAGAGAGCGCGACGAGGAGCGGCACCCACCGGGCAAGCTCGTTGACGGCCCCTATCGCCGCCTCGCCGTCGGAGACAGCGACGTGGATGTGCAGGCCGTAGATCGCCTGGGTCCGGGCCACCCAGCCCATCTCCTCCTCTATGCGGGCGTTGTGGTCGCCATCCGCGAGCGGCTGCTCCGTCGGGTCAGAGAAAGGATGCGTGCCGGCCGCGACGATCTCGGCCCCGCCGTTCCGCGCCAGCCCCGAGACCTCCCGGCGCAGAAGGGGCAACTCCCTCGCGAGATCGGCGACGTTTCCGAAGACCGGCGAGACCATCTCCACGCAGGACCGCGAAAGTTCCGAGGTAACGAGGCCCGTGCCGCCTCCGGATGAGATCACCCGCTCCACCGCCGGGACCAACGCGCGAGAGGAAGGATCTACTAGCTGAAACTCCTCCTCGATCCCAACGGTATACGCCGGACCGACGCCGAAAGCGTTCTCCATCCGCCTACTCTAACAGCACCCCGCCGCATCTTCGCGCCCACAACGCCCAAACACGGCGACCCACAGAAAAACCCATCCCAAAGTACATCCGCCAACAAACCAAAAAGCTGACAAGCTGAAAGCGAGCCCTGCGAAGCAGGGCGAAGCGCGCCGAGAGCGTAGGCGGAGCCGGAGCGTGCTGACTAGCTGACTAGCGAGCGGCGGCCGAGGGCGACGTGAATTCGCTGGGAAGTCTCAAGGTCGCGGACGGCATCGAAGAGCTTTCCTTCGGGGACGGTGGCGTACCAGCGCTCGGTGCGGTAGCCGTAGCGGCGCTTGAGCTCGCGCACGGAGGCGTCCGTGTAGCGGAGGGTGTAGACGAGCTTACGGACCTCGTCCGGCTTGCGCGGCAGGAGGCGGCGGCGTCCCTCGGTCCACCAGCCGATCGGCTGCATCGGCTCGCCGGAGCGCAGGATGCCCTGCGTCTCCCACTCCATTCTTAAAGACCCCATCTCGAAGGTGCCGGGCATGACGCTCAGCGGCCCGAGCGAGAAGGAATCGCCCTTGTGGAAGCCGAAGGTGCGTTCGAAGCGGTCCCTGAGCCCGCCCACGGGCATCCGCTCGTACCTGGAACGCAACTCCAGTAGCTGCTCGTCCGAGTATGCCTTGAGGCCGCCGGAGGTCGGGCGCTTCGGGTCGATCCCGCCCCGAAGGAGCACGCGTCGAAACCCCCGGAAGGAGCGGAGGCTCTTGAAGAGCCAGACCAGGTAGCCGCCGACGGCGAGCGCCAGGCCCAGAAGCATCGTTGCGTAAAACGCCCCCTGCGGCACCGTCACGCCGGCGCCCTCGACGTAGCTGGAGCCGAAAAGGTTGTAGAACAGGACGACGGCCGTCGTCGCCGCGACGAAGAAGACGAAGCCGACAAGCAAGAAGGCCCCGGCGCGCCGGATCGGCCCGGCGCAGGAGGCGGCCAGGCCCTCCCAGGCCACCCGCTCCTCTTCGAGCCCGAACGACTCTGTCCTGAGCTTCTCCATGACGACCAGTATACCCACATGCCGGCCCCCAAAGTTGGGTGAAATATCACCCGGCCACCCGCCGCGGCGTCCTTTCGCGTGGTAGAAGTTGGCTCCATGGGCATGAAGGTCTTCAAAGCGGGAAGGCCGGCGGGGGAGAAGCGCCGCGGCGGTCTGCTGAAACTGGCGGTGCTCTTCCTGCTTCTCCTCTTCCTGCTCCTGCTCGCGTACCTGTTCCTCCCTTTCGGAACGCAGCGGGCCGTGTTGCTCGGTAGCGACGCGTCCGCGGGCGGGGCGTCGCGGTCGGACACGATCGTGCTCACGAAGGCGGGGGGCGGGATGCTCGCCGTTCCCCGCGACACGCTCGTCGACATACCGGGCGTGGGGGAGGACAAGATCAACGCCGCCTTCGCCACCGGCGGCCCCGATCTCACCGTCGAGACCGTCGAGAACCTCACCGGCGTCCCCGTGGACGACTACGTGGTGGTGAACTTCGGCGGCGTAAAAGACATAGTGGACGCCATGGGCGGCATCACCCTCGAAGTGAACGAGCCGATAGAGGTCGGCATAGAGGGCCGGCGCGTCTCCATCCCGGCCGGCACCCGCGAGCTCGACGGCTTTGAAGCCCTCGCCTACGTCCGCTACAGGGGCGGTCCCACCGCAGACATAGGCCGCATCGGCCGCCAGCAGAAGTTTCTCCAGCAGCTCGCCCGGGAGTCCACGTCTCCGGCCAACCTTCCCCGCCTGCCCGCGACGGCCCGCGCGACCTGGCGTAACATCGACACCAACATGAACCCCCTACAGGCCGCCCGGTTCGGCATCCGCACCCGCCTCTCCGGCATAGAAGAAGCCGAACTCTACCCCGGCGCCCCGCAGTACATAGAAGGCATCTCCTACTGGGTACCTGACAAACAGGCAGGGGACGAGGTGGTGGCGCGGACGGTCGAATAACGATTCAGCCGGTCAGCACGCTTCGGCTTCGCCTGCGCTTTCAGCCTGTCAGCGTTTCAGCTTGCGGGCCGGTCGGTCCAGGCTACGCGGGTTATGACTACGTTGTTGGTGTCGGCGGCTTCGGTCTCGCCGGCTATCTCGTAGCCCCAATCGTTCAGCATATCGGCGACTGGTTCGGCCCTGGGTTCGGGGCGGCGGGAGCTGCCGTAGGAACAGAGGATCAGGCGTCCGCCGGGGGCCAGGTAGTCGCGGAGCAGGCGTTCGATCATGCCCTTTCGGCGATGCCTGGGAACGTATTCAAGCTCTGTGCGCACGAAGTCGAAGCGGAGCGGCGGCTCCCAGCTCATGACGTCGCCTGCAAAGATCCTGCCTTTCCAGCGGGGCAACCGCTTCCGGGCCAGGGCGGCCAGGGAGGGGATGAGCTCAAGGCCGTACGGCTCGATCCGAAACCCGTCTTCTTCTGACCATTCGAAGAGGCTCTCCATCAAGAGCCCGTTGGCACAGCCTACGTCGAGAAAGGCCCCGTTTCGGTCTATCGCGGAGGCGATGGGCCTACGGGCGAGTTCCCAACGGTTCGCGTCTCCCCGGAAGCCGGAGCCCGCGCGTGGATCTTCGGCCTCCAGGTAGGCCCGCTCCAGCAGCCGGCGTGTCCGGGCGTTGTGGAGGTCGTCTTCCGGCGTGACGCGGTACGGGTCGACACCCGAGGTCGCCGGGTGTGTCCTACGTGATGTCGTCGAACGTCCGAAGGTTTCTGCGGCGCGGGGTCAGCGCGTCTCTCATGCCGCTCAGGTCCCTCCGGGCGAGCCCGTAGGACACCAGGGATTCGACCTCCCTGGCCTTGTTTTTGTGCTCGCGCGTGACGTAGAGGGCAAATTGCCCGGCCCTGCTGCCGGGGACGCTGCTGGCCGGGTGCAGGCGCCTGGCGCTGAAGAGCAGGGCGTTCCTGAGCAGGCCTCGCCTCCTGAAGGAGACGGACTCGATCTCTTCGAAGGGGAGTACGACCTCCCTGGTCCCTATCCTGAACATGCTCTCATTTACCTCGAACTCGAGCACCAGCTCCGATTCGTAGACCCTTGCAATACCGTCGACGACGCCCAGGCCGCGCGGGATCCAGAACGGCAGGCTCATGAAGCTAGAGGACATACGCCAATCTTATGCGCGGCCGGACCGCAGAGCAAGTGCGGCCCCCGAAACCCGGCGCCTGTTCAGGCCGCCTGCTCCTCGGCCAGCTTCTTCTGTTTGTCTATGAGCCTGTCGAGCCAGGCGACGCGGGGGTCTCCTTCCGTGGTGCGGCCCGCGTTGACGTACCAGTTGAGGGCTTCCCGGTGGTTGCCGAGACGGCGGTTTAGCTCGCCGACGAGGTAGGCCGTGACGGAGAGTTCGCGTCCCACGAGGTTCTCGTCCTGGAGGGAGCGGATGAAGTGGCGGACGGCCCTCAGCTGGAAGGTGCTCTCGAAGGGGCGTTCGCGTTCTTTGCGGCAGACCCAGGAGGCGCGCAGGCACAGGTCGCCGAGGTCGCGGGAACGGGCGCCGCGGGCCTTGCCGCAGATCTCGGCCGCGTGGAAGGCGAGCCACGGCGGGGAGTTCGACCGGAAGACCCTGAGCAGGCCGTCCTCTTCCAAACGCACTTCCACGTCGTAGCGCTCGTCGAAGGAGAGGTAGAGGCCGCCGAAGTCCTCGCCGGCGGCGAAAGAGCAGGCCGGGCACATGGTGATGCCGTTCCGGATCAGGCGCGCGCCGTCGGACGGACGGCCCGGGATCTTGGGACAAAAGTCCGACTCCCTGCCGATGGTGACGTAGGTGCCGACGTGAGAGGCCCTGAAAGCATACCCGCAGACGGGACACGTAACGTGGCTCGGGCCCGACCTACCCACGGTTCTCGCACGCATGGTCGGGGACGGTCGCCGGGTCCGTTCTAGGGCCGCTCGGTAAGATCAAAGCGACCAAAAGTTTACCATAGCGCCGCCCCGGGCCGATATAATCGGGCCGGCAAACCAGGGGAGGAGACGCGCGCGTGGAGCCACAGAAGAGCGAGGCCGAGGTCGCCCTGGAACTTATGCGCCTGGTCTTGGAGCAGGCCGGGAGCCGCCGGCTCACCCCGACCCGCACCCTGGCCCTCTACCACCTCTGCAAGGAGGCCGTCGCCTACCATCCCGAAGGCCCCGTCACGGCCGACTACCTCGAAGAGAACCTCAGGAAGTTGTTGCAGTAGGTTCTATGCCCCGGACTCCAGGCGGCCTCTGGCCGCGCGGTCCTGAACCTTTTTGGGCAGCGGGTGGATGCCTGGCGGGTACTCGACGCCTTCTGTCGCTAGAAAGCCCGTCGCCTCGATCACGAGCGCGGTGACGAGGTCGAAGGTGTCGTAGGGGTCTCCGGGCCCGGCCGCCAGGTTGAACATCGCGCCGCCGGCGAGCAGGTAGAGCGCCTTACCGTCCAACGTGATCCGCTCGACGTGGCGACGCGGACGGCCCACGGCGTGCCGGCGCAGATCTTCGACGGGTAGCTCGCCGCTCGTGTGGCCGAGGTTTGCGAGGAAGGCATCGTTCTTGCAGCAGGAGAGCGCCTCGATGGGGATGACCCCGTCTCGGCCGGTGGCGGTGAATACGACGTCGGCGCGGGGTAGGCCGGCCTCGAGGGTCGGGGTCGGGAAGCCGAGGTGGGCCGCGGCGAGTCGGGCGGCGGGATCCGGGTCGCAGACCTCCACGACGGCGCCGAAGGAGCGCGCCGCGTCGGCGATACCGCGGCCGACGGGCCCGTAGCCGACGACGAGGACCGTCTTGCCGTAGAGGGAGAGGCCCGTGACGTCGAGGAAGGTGTTCGCCGCCATCAGGCCGACGAGGTGGCGGTTGTGGAGGCCCTGCTTCATGGGGACCGAATCCCAGTCGAAGACGGGGTAGGAGAGGTCGAGTTCCTTCAGGCGGGCTATGCCCGTGCCTGTTGCCTCAAGGCCGCCGCGCGCGGTGGCGAGCCTCCCGCCCGTCGCGGCCGTGGCATCGGCGCCCATCTCGGAGAGCAGGGTGGGACCGGCTTCGATGGCCGTCCGCAGGTGGGCCGCGTGGCGCTGCGGCGGGTCGTCCTTGCGGGCAGGGACTCTTACGCCGAGCGTCTCGAGGTGTTCGGCGACGTCGTTCCTCGTCGTGGCCGGGTTGGCGGCGCAGGCGTGGACCTCGGCGCCGGCCGTGAGGAGGGCCTCGAAGTAGGGGACCATCTTCAGGTCGAGGTGGCAGACGACGAGCAGGCGTTCGCCGGTTAGAGAGGGCAGGGTCCTGGCGGCCTCGGCCGTGGCCGGCGTGAAATAGCGGAGCCATTCCAGCTCGCGGGCGAAGTCGTCGTCTCGTGGAGGTTGCAGTAGTCTTCTCCTTTGCGCGGTTGGCCCTGACTCTATATGATGCCTGTCAACGATCTGTCACGTTGAGACCGGAAGCCCGGCGGGTCACGCGCGGGAGGCGGTTGGCGAAAAAGGAGGTCCTGTGCGTACCAGAGTTGGTTCGATCTCACTGGCACTAGCTGCGGCGCTGGTGGCCGTAGGATGCGGCGGCGGTGGAGGCGGCGGGGACCAGGGCGGAGGAGGAGGCGGTGGTGGTTCGAACGTGCGCCCGGCCCTCGTGCTCGACGTCGGCGGCCTCGGCGACCAGAGCTTCAACGATTCGGCCTACGCCGGGCTGCAGAGGGCCAAGAAAGAGTTCAATGCGGAGACCGAAACCCTGGAGTCAAGCGCCGCCACCGACTACGTCAACAACCTCACCCAGCTCGCCGACCAGGGGTACGACCCCGTGTTCGCCGTCGGGTTCCTCATGACAGACGCGGTCAACGAGATCGCCCCGCAGTACCCTGACACCAACTTCGCCATCGTGGACTCCGTGGTCGAGCCCAAGAACGCGGCGAGCCTCGTCTTCAGGGAGCAGGAGGGCAGCTACCTCGCCGGCGTCGTCGCCGGGCTCATGACCCAGGAAGAGACGCAGTACACCACCCCCGACGACAAGGTTGTGGGCTTTCTCGGCGGACAGGAGTCGGACCTCATAGGCAAGTTCGAGGCCGGGTACGTCGCGGGGGTCGAGTCAGTGTGCTCGGACTGCGAGGTGCTCGTCCAGTACGCCGGCTCGACGCCTGACGCGTTCAACGACCCGGCGAGGGGCAAGGAGATCTCGCTGCAGCAGATCAACGACGGCGCGGACATCATCTACCACGCCTCCGGCGCCACGGGCGCCGGCCTCTTTGACGCGGCCAAGGAACAGGACGCCTTCGCCATCGGCGTAGACGCCGACCAGGGCAAGCTGGTCCCCGACGCCCCGATCCTGACCTCGGTAGTCAAGCGCGTGGACAACGCGGTCTACCAGGCCATAAGCGACGCCAACGACGGCAACTTCCCCGGCGGTGAGGTCATCGACCTCGGCCTCAAGGAGAAAGGCCTGAGCCTGGCGCCGTTCGGCCGCTTCGACAACGACGTCCCCCAGGAGGTCAAGGACGAGGTGGACGCGGCCCAGAAGGGCATCATAAACGGCGACATCGAGGTCCCCGAAGCGCCGCAGTAGCGGGCGGGGGATCAGGCGTTGACGGAGGAGCGCGCGAGCGGGGGCGCGGCCAGGGTCGAGGCCCCGGTCGTCCTCGAGATGCGAGGCGTAACCAAGACGTTCGGGCCGGTCAGGGCGAACGACGGCGTTTCGATCACGCTCGGGCGGGGTGAGATACTTGGTCTTCTCGGCGAGAACGGGGCGGGCAAATCCACCCTGATGAAGATCCTGTACGGCCTCTACTCGCCGGACGAGGGCGAGATCTTCGTCGATGGGGAGCGGGCCGAGATCAAGGACCCCAAGGACGCGGTCTCCCGCGGCATCGGGATGGTCCACCAGCACTTCACCCTGATCCCGGCCCTCACCGTGGCCGAGAACATCGTGCTCGGCGCCGAACCCCGCAAGGGCGCCACCCTCGACCTCGCGAGGGCCATAAAGGACACCGAAGAACTCTCCGGGCGCTACGGTTTGCGGGTGAACCCGAGGGCGCGGGTCGCGGAACTCTCGGTGGGCGAGCAGCAGCGGGTCGAGATCTTGAAGACCCTTTACCGCGAGGCCCGCATCCTCGTCCTCGACGAGCCGACCGCCGTCCTGACCCCGCAGGAGACCGAAGACCTCTTCTCCGTACTGAAGGAGCTCGTCGCCGACGGCCTCTCCGTAATCCTGATAACCCACAAGCTGGGCGAGCTGTTGGGTATCTCGGAGCGCATCACCATCATCCGCGACGGCAAGGTGGTTGAGACGGTCGAGACCGCCGGGACGGACGAGGGGGAGCTCGCCCGCCTGATGGTCGGCCGCGAGGTCCTCTTGCGCGTCGAGAAGACGGAGGCCGAGGTCGGGGAGCCGCGGCTCTCGGCGGAGGGGCTCGTCGTCTTGTCCGGCTCCGGGACGAGGGCGGTCGACGGGATCAGCCTAGAGGTGCGCGGGGGGGAGATACTGGGTATAGCAGGCGTGGACGGCAACGGCCAGACGGAGCTCGCCGAGGCGCTCGCCGGAACCCGGCCTATCGAGGAGGGCAGGGTCTACCTCGACGGCGAGGACGTGACGCGGGTGGGGGCCAACGGCCGCCAGGGCCGCGGGCTAGCCTACGTGCCCGAGGACCGGGGGACGAAGGGACTCGTCCAGGACTTCTCCCTCTCGGAGAACTACGCGCTAAAGACCTACGATGAAGCCCCGTTCTCCAGGTGGGGTTGGATCTTCCCCAAGGCCATGCGCCGCCGCGCGGCGGAATCCCTGCGCGCCTACGACGTCCGACCGCCCGACCCCGACGCGAGGGCAGGCTCACTCTCCGGCGGAAACCAGCAGAAGGCCGTGCTCGCCCGCGAGCTCTCCGGCGACCCCGGCGTCATCATCGCCGCCCAGCCGACCCGCGGCGTGGATGTCGGCGCGATCGAGTTCATCCACCGCCAGCTCCTCGACCAGCGCTCCCGCGGTAAGGCCATCCTGCTAATCTCCCTGGAGCTCGAAGAGGTCCGCTCGCTCTCCGACCGCATAGCCGTCATCTACGACGGCAGGATCGTCGGCGAGGTCGGCCCGGACGCGACCGACGAGGAGCTCGGCCTGTTGATGGCCGGGCGGGTTGGCAGGGAGGACGCTTGAGCAACAGGCTGCGCCGGGCGCTGGTGGACGCGGGGGGCGCGCTCGTTTTCCCCCTCATCGCCATTCTCATCTCGTTCGTGCTCGGGGCACTGATCGTGCTTGCGACGGGCAACAACCCGTTGACGGCCTACTCCGCGCTCGTGCGGGGGGCCGTGGGTTCCCCGACCGCCATAGGCCGGACGCTGCTCGGGGCGACGCCCCTGATCTTCACCGGCCTCGCCGTCGCCGTCGCCTTCAGGGCCGGGCTCTTCAATATAGGGGGCGAGGGCCAGCTCTATATCGGGGCCATCACCGCCGCCTGGCTCGGGGTGACTCTGGGCTCCCTCGGCGCCCTCTCGATACCGCTGGTCTTGCTCGCCTGCGTCGTGACGGGCTTCTTGTGGGGCGCGATACCGGGTGTCCTCAAGGCGCGTTTCGGGGCGCACGAGGTCATCACCACTATCATGCTGAACTTTATAGGGATCAACCTGGCCACCTACCTGGCGCTCAAGCCCCTGAGAACCGAAGGTCTCGTCCCCGGCACCGACGCCATAGATTTCGCGGCCCGCATCCCGTTTGTCGGGCTGGGGCTCGGGCGGGCCAACTACGGGTTCCTGCTCGCGCTCGTCGCGGCGGTGGTGGCTTACCTGCTGCTGTGGAGGACCAGAAGGGGGTTTCAGATCCGGGCGGTCGGCCTCTCGCCGGGCGCCGCGAACTACGCCGGCATGGGCATCGGGACCAACACCGTCCTCGCCCTCGCCATCGGCGGGGCCTTCGCGGCCATCGGCGGCGGGGTCGAGGTTCTCGGCGTCTACGGCAAGATGACGATACCGTTCGTCACGAACCTGGGCTTCAACGGCATCGGGGTGGCGCTGCTCGGGCGCAACCACCCGGCAGGCGTGGTGCTCGGAGCCCTGCTCTTCGGCGGGCTCGCCTCGGGCGCGCAGGAGATGCAGTTCTCGACGGACGTGCCGTTGCAACTCACCAACGTGCTGCTCGCGGTGATCCTGCTGCTCGTTACCGCCACCAAGCTCGTCGAGCTCCTGCTCGGCAAGCGCGCCCGCGCCCTGGCCGGCGCCCGCCTTGAGAAAGGGTTGGGTTAGTAGTGGACGAGATCTTCGGCGCCCCCGGCCAACTCCTCGCCTCGACGATCCGGAACGCCACGCCGCTCGTCTTCGCCGCCCTTGGCGGCATGTTCAGCGAGAGGAGCGGGGTGGTAAACATCGGCCTGGAAGGGCTGATGCTTATCAGCGCGTTCGCTGGTGTTGTGGGGGCCTTTCTCTCGGGGAGCGCGGTGGTCGCCCTTGGCTTCGCGCTCGCGGCGGGCCTCCTCTTCGCCCTGATCCACGCGCTCATGTGCGTCACGTTCGAGGCCGACCAGATCATATCCGGCACCGCCATTAACCTGCTGGCTCTGGGCGGAACGGGCTTCCTGATGGTCTCGGTTTTCGGCTCCGGCGGAACCTCCCCGCGCGTCGAGGGTTTCGGCGAGGTTCCGATACCTCTCCTCAGCAGCATCCCGGTTGTAGGCCCCGCTCTCTTCTCCCAGAGCGTTCTGGTCTACCTGATGTACGTGATGGTCCCCGTCACGTTTTTCGTACTCTTCCGAACCCCCTTCGGGCTCCGGCTGCGGGCGACGGGCGAGTCTCCCGAGGCGGTTGACACAGCCGGCGTGAGCGTGGGCAGGATGCGCTACTACGGCGTCGCGCTCTCGGGGCTTCTGGCCTCTCTGGGCGGTATATATCTTTCGATGGGCCTCCTCTCCGCCTTCACCGAGGGGATGACCAACGGCAGGGGGTTTATCGCGCTGGCGGCCCTCATATTCGGCCGGTGGAACCCCATAGGCGCCGCGGGGGCGGCCCTGCTTTTCGGCTTCGCCCTGGCCGTCACCTTCAGGGCCCCACAGGAGGTCATACCCAACGAGTTCTTACAGATGATTCCCTACGTGCTCACCATCGTCGCCCTCGCCGCTTTCGGCGGACGCGCCATCGCCCCCGCCGCCATCGGCAAGCCCTACCGCAAGGAGTAGATGCCCCGCCTCTGGGTACAACCTGATTTGACGGGGCCCGGCAAACGAGGAGGATGCCACATGGACGCGAGAGGCAGAATCCTTGCCGGGGCGCTCGGGGGGGCAGGGGGCACGCTCGTCCTGTCGGCGTTGCGCGGGGTCTTGAAGAAGACGGGCGTCGTCTTCGATACGGCCCCGACGCAGGTCGTCGACCGGGTCGAGGAGGTTTTCGCGGCGGACGGGCTATCGCCGAACACCCGGCGGGCCCTGGCCGCCACCGCGCACGTCTCCTACGGCGTCGGCGCAGGAGTGGCCTTCGGCCTCCTGCGCCGGGAGGGCGGCGGGGCGGGCGAAGAGGCCGCGGTTGGCTCGTCGCTGGGTGTACTCGCCTGGGGCGTGGGGTGGTCGAGCTGGCTGCCGCTCGCGGGCGTTCATTCGCCGCCGTGGGAGCAGCAGACCGTCAAGGTCCTTCTACCCGTGCTGGACCACGCCGTCTTCGGCGCCGCGTGGGGTCTGATCTTCTCCGCCCTGACCCGCCACCGCCCGTAACAGCGATACCCCCTGCAGCGGTTCGCGGAAGGATGGGAACCTTCGCGAATAGGCCAAGGGTCGTAGAGTGCTTCAGGTTTTCGGGTTCTTGGGCTCTTGGGGGTGGGGGATGGGTCTTGCCCGAAGTTTCGTGACGCACCCCTTTGAACCTGAATGCCTCAGAACCTTAGGCTATCAGCCATCAGCCATCAGCCATCAGCTTTTAGCAAGAGCAAAGAAGCTGACCGCTGAAAGCGGAGGCGGAGCCGAAGCGGGCTGATAGCTGACCGCGCGGATCGCAGTGGCTCAATGCCACTGCGATCCGCTTTAGAGCCTCACGAACCTCCCGGTTCATCTCTTACGGGAGTCGCTCTAAAACCAGTAAACCTTCGCGGACGGTTATTTCTTGTAAGGGTCGTGCCTGGAGTACTCCTCCACGGCCTGATCGAGGTACTCCTTCTCCTCTTCGACGAAGCGCTCGATGGCCCGCCTGAAGGCCGGGTGGCGGAGCTCGTGGGCGCTGCGGGTGAGGGTGGGGAGGAAACCACGCGCCAGCTTGTGCTCGCCCTGGGCCCCCGCCTCGAAGAGCTTTATCTCCCGCTCGATGGCGAATTCGATGGTCTGGTAGTAGCAGAGCTCGAAGTGGAGGTTGCGGCGGTCTTCGACGGCGCCCCAGTGACGGCCGAAGAGGGCTGCGTCCTTGTAGAAGTTGATGGTGCCGGCTATGGGACGCCCCGCCTCGTCCCGGGCCAGCACGAAGAGGAGGCGGTCTTTCATGGTGCTGAAGACTTCTCTGAAGAAGGCCCTGTTCAGATACGGAGAGCCCCACTTCCTGTCGGCGGTCGCCATGTAGAAGCGGTACATCGTGTCGGCGTGGGACGGTTCGAGCGCCTCGCCCGTCAGGCGCTCTATCGTCAGGTTCTCTTCGGCGAGCTGGCGGCGCTCGCGCGAGATCTGACGCCGGCGCTTGCTCACGAGCGTCTCAAGATAGTCGTCGAACGATGCGTGACCCCGGTTGCGCCAGTGGAACTGCAACGAGTGGCGCACCGCGAACCCGCGTTCCTGGAAGTCTTCGAGGTCCCCCTCCGGCACGAAGAGCGCGTGCGTGGAGCTTGCCCGGTTCTCCTCGCCGACCTCCCGCGCCGCGTCGAGCAACGTACGGACGATGGCCTCCCTGTCCACGTCTGGCCTGACGAGGATCCTCGGCCCGGTCGCGGGCGTGAACGGCACGGCGGCGACGAGCTTCGGGTAGTAGGGGACGCCGTGCTGGTGGTAGGCGTGCGCCCACTCCCAGTCGAAGACGTACTCCCCGTAAGAGTCTGTCTTGAGGTAGAGGGGCATGATGCCGACGAGCCGCCCCTCGCTCTCGCAGACGAGGTGTACCGGCGACCAGCCGGTGCCGGGGCCCACGCTTCCCGACTTCTCAAGGGCGTCGAGGAACTCGTAGTCGAAGAACGGGAAGTCCGGGGGCTCAAGCGCGCGCCAGGCCGCCTCGCCTACCTGCTCCACGGCGTCGATCAGGCCGACGCGCAACGTACCCGCGAAAGAGATGGTCCTAGAACCCGATCTTCCTGTCGGCCTCGGGCTTCTCCGAAACCTTCTCAGCCTCCTCCACGGGTCTTTCATCCAGGTATTCTACGCCACCCATGAGCATCTGCGGCTTCACGTCGAGGCCGAGGGCGAGCTTGCGGATCGTGGAAGGGTAAGCCCTGCGCTGGCCCGTCTCCAGCTTGGAGATCGTGTCCCGCGCCACACCACTCCTGTCCGCCAACTGCTCCTGGCTCATCACCGCCCGCAGCCTGAGCACCCGCAAACGATCCGGCTCCATAACCCCTTACCTCCAAAACACTGCAAAAAACTTGCCGAAACACTGCATCAATGTTACTCTCCCGAAGTATAGCCCGTAGGCGAGAGAGAGGTGGGCTTGACGATGAGTTTCGATCCGAGGCTGGTAATCCCGTACGTCACGGAGCAGAGCCCGCGCGGCGAGCGGACGATGGACATCTACTCCAGGCTGCTCAAAGACAGGATCATCTTCCTCGGCACGCCGGTGGACGACCAGGTGGCGAACGTGGTGATGGCGCAGCTCCTCCACCTCGACTCCGAGGACCCCGAGCAGGACATCAACATGTACATAAACTCGCCCGGCGGGAGCATCTCCGCGATGCTCGCGATGCACGACACCATGCGCTTCGTAAACGCCGACGTGGCGACGACGGCGCTCGGGATGGCGGCGTCGGCCGGGGCGTTCTTGCTCGCGTCGGGGACGAAGGGCAAGAGGAGCGCCTTGCCGAACACGCGGATACTGCTTCATCAGCCGGCCATCCAGGGTGGGATCGGGGGTCAGGCGTCAGACGTGGAGATTCACGCCAAGGAGATCGTCTTCACCAAGCGCAGGATCAACGAGATCATGGCGGAGGCGACGGGCCAGCCTTTCGAGAAGATCGAACGCGACACCG
The DNA here is from genome assembly GCF_011492945.1 of Rubrobacter tropicus. NCBI lineage: Bacteria > Bacillati > Actinomycetota > Rubrobacteria > Rubrobacterales > Rubrobacteraceae > Rubrobacter > Rubrobacter tropicus. Next base: position 4,172,504 of record NZ_CP045119.1, on the reverse strand, counting down.
ACCGCGACTACATCCTGAGCCCCGAGGAGGCGGTCGAGTACGGCGTCATCGACAGGGTGGTCACCCGGCCCGGAGAGGCGGGTTAGCGAGGCCCGAATCGGGCCTACGGGAGGAGACGCTCGTGCGGGTAGCCCTGATCTCGGACCTCCACGGCAACCTGACCGCCCTGGAGACCGTGCTCGAAGACCTCTATCGCGGGCGTCCCGACCGCGTTCTGTGCCTCGGCGACGTGGCCGCCACCGGCCCGCAACCGCGCGAGACCGTCGAACGCCTGCGCGGGGTCGGGTGCCCCGTCGTTATGGGAAACGCGGACGACGAGCTGTTGCGGGAAACACCAGACGCCAGAGACGAGGAGGGGCGCAGGATCGTCGAGATCGACCGCTGGTGCGCCGAGCAACTCGCGCCCGAGCACCTCGACTACCTGCGCGAGTTCCAACCGACGCTGGAGATTTCGCTCGGTTCTGGCCGCGAGCTTCTGTGCTTCCACGGCTCGCCGCTCTCGTTCGACGACAGCATCATCGTCACGACCCCGGAAGAGGAGTTGGCCCGTATGTTCTCCGAACGCGAGACCGCCGTGATGGCCGGCGGGCACACGCACGAGCAATTCGTGAGGCAGTACGGAGAGACCACGCTGATCAACCCTGGCAGCGTCGGGCTGAATCCGCCGGTGGCGGAGTACGCGCTCGTCGATCTCGAGGACAGACGTCTGGCGGTGGAGTTGCGCCGGCTGCCACTCGACACGGAGAAGATCCGGCGCGAAGCCTTGGACAGCGGCATGCCGCACGCGGGATGGTGGGCCGGACTTTGGAAGGAGGCGTAGGTGGACCTCCTGATCCTGGGCGGCAGCAGGTTCCTCGGCCTTCACCTCACCCGCGCGGCGCTCGAACGTGGCCACCGCGTCACGCTCTTCAACCGGGGGAAGAGCAACCCCGGCCCGTTCCCCGACGTCGAGGAGTTGCGCGGAGAGCGCGCGGGAGACCTCTCCGCGCTGCGGGGGCGAAGCTGGAGCGCGGCCATCGACACGAGCGGTTACCTGTCCCGCGACGTGCGGGCTTCGGCCGGGCTCCTGGCCGAGTCGGTCGAGCATTACACGTTCGTATCGAGCATCTCCGTCTACGGGGATTTCGGGCGCGTGGGCATGGACGAGGGCGCGCCGGTGCTCGCGCCGCCGGACCCCGAGCCGGAGGAGTCGAGTATCGAGCTCTACGGGGAGTTGAAGATCGGGTGCGAGCGGGCGGCCGAGGCCGCGATGCCGGGGCGGACGCTCGTGGTCCGCCCCGGCATGATCGTCGGCCCGAACGACCGCACGAACCGTTTCTCCTACTGGTGCCGTCGGGTCGCGGAAGGGGGAGAGATCCTGGCCCCCGGGGACCCCGACAGGCCGGTGCAACTCATCGACGTCCGCGACCTGGCGGGCTGGATGCTGCGCATGGCGGAGGGCCGAAGCACGGGCGTGTACAACGCCACGGGCCCCGAGTATGAGCTCACCATGCGCGGGATGCTGGAAGGTATCCGCGAGGCCACGGGCAGCGACGCCGGGTTCGTGTGGACCCCCGAAGAGTTCCTTCTCGACGCGGGCGTGCGGACGTGGGAAGAGTTGCCGTTCTGGGTCCCCGAAGAGATGGCCGGCATCCTCTCCGTAAGCGTGGACGAGGCTTTGAGGGCCGGGCTCGCCTTCAGGCCGCTGACCGAGACCGTTCGCGGCGCTCTCGAAGGCGATGGTCACGAGGCTGGGATCGAGGCGGGTATGGCGCGAGATCGGGAGCGGGAGTTGCTCCGGGCCTGGCGGGGGTCCAACCTGTAGGGGCACGGGAAAGAGGGAGGTGGTATGAACCTCACGCACGAGTACATGCACTACCGGACCGGTTACGGGCTCGGTTCTTGCTGTTGGATCCGGGTCTACAAAGGCGCAGGTGGCGACGCGCCGGTCGTGGTCTGCGAGGCGCTTCCCGAGGTCGGGGGCGCCGTCACGAAGGAGACGACCGGCTACCTGGCGGCCGAGGTCATCCGGGACCACTTTCCAGACGGTCTGCCCGACCTTGCGCGTCCTGTACTCTGGATCGAGCACCGCCCGGCCCGCCGCCGCGGCCCGGGCAAGTACTTTCTCCACACGTTCCCCTCCTACAGCCCGAAGCTCGTGGGCGCGGGCTTCGTCCGGCGCGTTACCCTCGGGACCTCACGCCGCGAACCCCTGGACCCCGCCGAGGTCGCCGCGCTGACGCAGGCCGTCTGAAGACGTTTCGAAGACCGCCCCGGGCGATCCACAGGCGTCGCCTATAGACTCAGGGGTATGAAGTTCAGGGAGCTCCGCGAATCGGACCACGCGGCCGTCGTCGCCGTCGTCGATGGATGGTGGGGCGGGCGCCGCGTGGCGGATAAGCTGCCGCGCCTCTTCTTCCGGCTCTTCCGGGAGACGAGCTTCGCTGTCGAGGAGGACGGCGAGCTGGTCGCGTTTCTGGTGGGCATCGTCGGGAGTCACGGCGAGGAGGCCTACGTTCACTTCGTCGGGGTCCATCCGGGGCACAGGCCGGGTGGGCTCGGGCGCCGGTTGTACGAGGAATTCTTCGGGGAGGTCCGCCGCCGGGGGTGCCGTTCGGTGCGGGCCATCACCTCCCCGGTCAACAAAGGGTCCGTTGCCTTTCACGGGCGGATGGGTTTCGAGGTGGTGGAGGGGGATCTAGAAACGGACGGCGTGAGCGTCCACTCGGACTACGACGGTGACGGTAAGGAGAAGGTGTTATTTCGGAGGGACCTCCGTTGAGAAGACGCCGGCCCCGTGCCGTTCGCGGTTGATCGCGGCACGTCCGAGACCGACGCCCGCCTCGTGATGGCGTCCCGGTGGTGCGTCTCTACGAGGACCCGTTGACGGACGGACCCTGGTCGGGAGTGGCGAGGCCTATGGCCGGGCCGTCGGGGGTGTCCACTAGGTTCAGGGTGCTGCCGTCGAGGGCTTCGCTGACGGGGCCGGCGATGTGCAGTAGGCTCTCGCCTTCGTGCTCGACTACCTGGTCGTCGCCCTGCGGTTCGCCCGCGGAGAGCCCGATCTGGGTCTCGCCCGTGCTCTCGTCCATCACCGGGTCGAGGCGCAAGATGGTCCCCTCGGGACGCTCGACGCTCAGGAAGAGCTCCCTGGCTTCTTCGGTTACCGTGATCATGCCTTCTCCCGTTCGGAGCGTGCATTACGAACCTAAACCCTACCAACTACGCCCGATATTTAAACCGGAACCTCGGACGAAAAGACCGTGTGGTAACTTCGCACGACGGAAGGAGACGGTATGGAAGACGAGAACAGGGGCGTCACGGAGTACGGCATAAAGAAGGTGGGCGACCGCTACTATCCGGTCATCATCGACCACGAGGCCGGGGGACACTACGAGATCAACAACCCCATGACCGGCGGAGTCCTCAGCTACAACAACCCGGAGGCCGCGGAGAAGTACATCGAACGGGCCAGGGAGAAGGGCCGGCGATCCCGAGAAGGGGCCGATCCCGCTTAGAGCGGATCGCGGTGGCGTTGAGCCACCGCGATCCGCGCCGTCAGCTATCAGCCATCAGCGGTCGGCTTTTTTGTTCTTGCTGAAAGCCGACCGCTGATAGCCTTGTAAAGAGGTTCTAACTCTCTGCAAACCGCTTTAGACGCCGAAAGCCTCGTCGGCTTCGAGGAATTCCCAGCCCGGGCAGCGTTCGATCAGCGCGGCGCGTGCCCGGTCCCAGGCTTCGGCCCCGACCCGCTCCAGCGGCGACAGCACGGGCGGTTTTCGGGTGGTGGCGTACCCCCACCTGAAGCCGCAGACCGGCATGACCGTACGGGTCATGAGCGCGTCGGGACTCGTCGCCAAAAACGCGTCCGCGACCCAGTGAATATCTGCCTGCCGCGTGGACGGGGCGTCGAAGAAGGACGGGCAGAACCCCCAGAATGCGTAGGGCGTGCCCGCGTCGGCGTGCTGCGGGGGCAGGTCCACCAGAACCTCGGGGTTCTCCGGGTCCTCGCCGTGGTACACGAGCTGGATCCAACCCATCGCGGAGCGGTAGCCCTCGGCGGGGTAGCCCACCGAGGCCCTGACCACCGGGAAGCCCTCGGCCTGGTCCGCCGGGAATCTTCCAAGCACGTCGTAGCCCCAGCGCCGCGGATCGTCGTTAACGACCCTCTCCACCGTCACGAGGCCGTCGAGACCGCGCAACGCGAACGGCAGCGCGATGCTAGCCATCGGCCGCGCAGCGGAAGCCCGTGTTGGCGGTGGACGAGTCGGGGGTGTTGGACGAGCGGGCAGCCACCCGGTAGCGGTTGCAGTAGGACTTGTGGCACAGGTAGGAGCCGCCCCGGATCACCCTGACCGTCCCCTTCTGCGGCCCGGAGGGATCTTCCCGAACGCCCTTGCCGCCGTCCCTGTGGAACGTAGCGCTGAACCAGTCCGAGCACCACTCCCACACGTTGCCGGAGACGTTGTGGAGCCCGAAGCCGTTGGGCGGGAAGGCGTCGACCGAGCAGGTGCCCCCGTAACCGTCCTCGGCGGTGTTGCGGGTCGGGAACTCGCCCTGCCAGATGTTGCAGCGGTGCTCCCCGTTCGGGGTCAGGGTGTTGCCCCAGGGAAAGCGACGTCCCTTTAGGCCGCCCCTGGCGGCGTACTCCCACTCGGCCTCCGTCGGTAGCCGCACGCCCGCCCAGGCGCAGTAGGCAACGGCGTCGTCGTGCGAAACGTGGACGACGGGGTGGTCCATGCGGCCGTCTATGCCCGATCCGGGTCCCTCCGGTTCCCGCCAGTAGGCGCCGTCGACGCCCTTCCACCAGGGGGCGTCCCCGATCATGCCCTTCACCTTCGCGCCAGGCTGCACGAACCCGTAGAAGACGAAGGACCAGCCGAACTCTTCGGCCTCGGTCCTGTGGCCGGTCTCCTCCACGAAGCGGGAGAACTCGGCGTTCGTCGTCGCGTGGGGGGAGATGGAAAACGGCGAGAGCCTGACCCTTCGGACGGGACCCTCGCCGTCCCGCGGGAAACCCTTGCCGTCGTCCGCGCCCATTAGGAACTCGCCGCCGGGGAGCCGGACCATCCCTGGCGTAGGGCGCGTGTCTATCGATGGCCCCGGCGCCCGCGAGACCTCCCCCGAGGACCGCGTGGGCACGCAGCACGAGGACTCGCCCTGCCGCGGTTCTCGTCGCTTCTCCCTACTACCCAGCATCCTCCCATCATCACCGTACCGAGACCCCGCCACAATAGCCTACCAACACCTCCAAAAAGCTGACAAGCCGACCGGCTGAAATGCTGACCAGCTAGACCCCGCTGAGGCGGGGTCTCACTATCAGGACGGCTTCGTTCTCGAAGACGTTTTCGTAGAGGTCGACCTGTGGCTCGAAGAGCCTCCAGAAGGGCGTAACCGGACGGTCCGGCATCTTCTTGTACAGCACCACGTATCGTACGTCGTGTTTTTCGAGGAGGTCTTGCGTCTTCTCCCCGACCGGGTGGTACATGACCCAGAGGGTGTCCCATAGGGGGTCGGGGCCCGAGGGGGGCATGTGCCTGGGGTCCCTGATGCCGTTCTCGGGGTAGGACTGGAGCGCGTCGTAGTGGCCCATGGCGAGCATCATGCGGCTCGGCACCTGGTTCTCCTGCGGGCTGACCATGATGTTCCCGCCCTCGTTGCGCGCCGCCAGCCATTCTCCGGCCTCGGCGATGCCGGATGACATCAAGAGGTGGGGGCTCTCTCCGGCGGCCTGGTCGAAGCTTTGTGCCCCGCGCAGGCCCACGAGCGAGACCGCCAGGAGCACGGCCATCGAGCCGGCGAAGACCGCTGGCCCGGAGCTTCGTCTCTTGAGCAGCGTTGCCAGAAGGACCACGAAAGCCAGGGCCCCGAGCAGGGAGAGCGGGATGCCGAGGTCCCGGCCGAAGCGTTGGGGGAAGCCACTCAGGGAGGTCCGGCTGCCGGCGAACAGGATCAGGACCCACGCAAGCAGCGTGGCGCGCACGAGCACCTCCCGCGGCCGTCTTGCCGGATCGGCGAGTAGCAAGAGGGCGCCGAGCAGGCCGAGCCAGGCGACGGGCTGGGAGAGTATCGCCCCGATCAAGGACCCCACGCTGTATGCCGGCTGCGAGCCGAAGACGGCGCCGACGTCCGAGGTCGTGCCAGCGGCCTCTGACGCTCCTATGAGCCCGGCCATCTCCCGTCCCAGATCGTAGGTATCCCAGGCGTAGGCGACCGATAGAAGGCCGAGCAGGGCCAGCGAGGCGAGCAGCACGAGCCCGGTGCGCCCGTGGCGCAGGAGGAGGTACGGGACGAAGATCAGGCCGATGACCGCGAGCAGCGAAGCGAGGTAGAGGCCCGAGACCTGGTGGTAGAAGACGACGGCGGAACCGACAACGGCGAGGAGCAGGCCGTTGCGGATGGTGGGCGCGGAATAGGACTTTAGCAAGGCGACCACGGCGAGAACCATCAGGAACTGGGATGCGACCTGGTTGGGGTACATGGCGTCGTTGTAGAAGTAGTAGGTCCCGCCGGCTAGCACGGTGAAGAAGGCGGCGGCGATCCCGTAGACGGGGCCCCAGAGGCGGTTCCCGAGCACGTACAGGGCCAGGGCTGGAAGAACCATCAGGGAAGGGCCGAGGACCGGGAAGATCTCCAGCGGCTCCAACCCGGTCAGGCGCGAGATGATCGCCGTGAAAACGTGGAACCCGGGCGGATAGACCAGGTACGAGCCCGTGTCCCCCCGCGTCAGCATCATGTCCGTCATGACGGCGTGTGAGTAGTGGTCGAGCCCCCTGACGAAGGGCCAATCATGCAGGATCGGCCCGATATATCCCCGCACCAGCGCGAGCAAGAGCACCGCAGGAAGCAGGAACCGGACGCCCGTGAGAGCCGCGGAAGGTCCGGTCTCCGGGGTCTCGCCGGGCTCCCGGTCCCGGCGGGAAAAGACGAGGTGCGCGGCCCCGGCGCCTGCCAGGAGAAGCGCTACGGGCAGCACGAACCGCTGCGCCTCCCCGGCCGTCCGGCAGGTGCCGGTGGGCCATCCCTCGCACGCCCCGGCGAGCCAGAACCCGGATGGGTCAAGCAGGACGGATGCCGCGACGAGCGCGAACGCGACGGCCACCAGAGCGAGCGCGGGAACGGGCATCCCCCGTGGTGGGGTCAGGAGTGGCTCGTCTTTCCCTTTCGGCGGGCCGAAGCGGGCGAAGGCCGCGACGCCCGCGCCGAGCACGACCAGCGGGGCGGCGACGGCGATTGGGAGCGTGACGCCACCCCCCGAAATCCTGGCCAGCGCGAACGCGAGGACCGTAACCAGGCTCAGGGAGAGCGCCGACGACCAGGCCAGGCGTTCGGCCCATCCCGAGTTCGGGGAGAGGAGTCGAGCCCAGAAGTAGCCGGGGGCCACGCCGACGAGGAGCGCGACCGGGAGGGTCAGGATCAGGTCAGAGAGCACGCCCGGTCCCCGTGTCCCTCAGCCGCCGCACCGGAACAGCTTACCAGCACCACAGAGGCCTTCGAACAGATTTTACAGAACGTTTACATAGCGTTGCCGCGATCGCGCTAACATCCTACCGTTCGAGCCCCGCCGGGGATCACCCGAAAGAGACGGAGCGCAAAAGAATTGCAGCCCCGAACGTTAGAGAAAAGCGGCAACCGTCCGCCTCGTGTTCCCGTTAAGTATCCGGAATCCGAGATGCGTCCGTAAGTGTCGGACGCCGTCGTGTTCCTGCGAAAAAGTTGGGCGCCGTTGGCGCTCGGGGCCGTCATGGTCCTCGGCGGGGCCTTGCGGTTTTACGGTCTCGGCATCCAGTCGCTTTGGAGCGACGAGCTGGCGAGCTGGTATTTCAGCCGCGCCGACGGGGTGCTCGGCGTCGTCTCGAACGTGCGGGAGGACATACACCCGCCCGGGTACTTCATTATCCTGCACTTCGCCCAAAACGTCTTCGGGGATTCCGAGTGGGCGTTGAGGTTGCCTTCGGCCATCGCCGGGTGGCTCTGCATACCCGCGATGTACCTGCTCGGGCGTAGGATCTACTCCGAGCGCGAGGGGCTCATCGCGGCCCTTCTCGTCGCCGTCTCCTGGGCCGGCGTCTACTTCAGCCAGGAGACGCGGTCTTATTCGGTCCTGATCCTGCTCTCCATAGTCACGGCCTACCTTTGGTTGGGCGTGATGCGGGGCCTCCGCGAAGAAAGCAGACTTCCCACGGCCGAAACCATCGCCTATATCCTGGCCGCCACGCTCTGCGCCTACGTCCACTACTTCGGGGCGCTCCTGATCTTCCTTCAGGGCGCGGCGCTGGTCTTTCTGGCGTACCGCGCTCCCTTGAAGATAGCCCTGATCTATATTCCCATCTCCCTTGCCTACGCCCCGTGGTTGCCAGGCATGGCCTACCAGATGCGCAACAGCACGGCCCAGGGGGCCTGGATCGGAGACGCCACCCTCTCCACTTTTCCCAACTACGTCCTCTTCATTTTCGGACGCTCCGAACTCCTCGCGTTGATGGCCGCAGCGCTCTGCGTCCCGCTCCTGATCCTTTCCTTCTTCCGGAAGCGCCGGGAGGAGAAGCAGGCCCCCTTCCCGACGGGCCTGCTTCTCCTGGCCTGGTTCGTCGGGCCTTTCGTAGTCGGCTACGCCCTCTCCCAGTCCTCGGTCCAGTTGCTTACGCACAAGAACCTGCTCGTCTCGATGCCCGCCGCGTACCTGCTGGTCGCGCGCGGGACGACCGCCGTGCTTCCGGGCAAGACCGCCGGTACGGCTCTTCAGTGGTCTTTGGTACTCGTTTTCGCCGCCGCGAGCCTCTTCAACCTCTTCGTCAACCTTGGCTACTACTCCCAGCCGAACAAGGAGCAGATCCGGGCAGCCGCAGCATACATAAACGAGAACGAGACCCCCCAGACCCTCCTCGTCCGCTGCGACATCGACGACCGCCTGGACTATTACCTCAACGACGGTGTGCCGGGCGAGCGCGGGGACGCGGACGCCTGCACCGCGGAGGACTTTCCCGCCCTGATGGATCGGGTAGAGGAGGACGGGTACAGCGAGATCTTCTATTTCATGTCCCACAAGCAGCCGACCCCGGAGCTGGTCTCCAAACTAAAGACGGAGTTCGACCTCGTCGGCTACAGGCCGTTTTACGGGACGTGGGTGGCCGAGTTCCGCGTGGACGAGCGTGGCTGAACCCGGCCGCCGTCTGACGCGCCGGGGTTTCCTCAAGGCCTCGGGCGGCCTGCTCGCCGGGGCCTACACTTTGGGCCTTGCCGGTTGCGGGGGGGAGGAGGCGCCCGGGGCCAGGGGGCCGAACATCCTCTTCCTGATGACAGACCAGCACCGCTTCGACGCGCTGGGGAGCGTCGACCCGCTGGTCCGGACGCCGAACCTGGACCGGCTCGCCGCCCGCGGCGTCAGGTTCACGCAGGCCGTCTGCAACGCGCCGATGTGCGTGCCGAGCCGTTACTCCATGATGACTGGACTCTACCCTTCCCAGGTCGGCGTCAGGCACAACGCGCAGATGATCCCGACCGACGACGGGCTCCCGGCCCCCGTCATGGCCCAGCGCCTGCTCGACGCCGGCTACCAGACGGCGGGCTTCGGCAAGACCCACTGGTACATGGGCGAGAACCTCGCCCCCAACGCCGAAGTGGAGCCATCCAGGCGCGGCTTCGAGGTCCGGGCCATGCGCAACACCGACGAGCCGGGCCGCGTCGAGCCGGGCGCCGCCCAGATGGGCGACGAGCTCCCCGAAGCCTTCGCCGCCCTCGAAGCCGAGCGGCGCCCCTTCGGCTCCGGCGAGACCATCGGGGGCTACAGGGGCCTCACAAGCTCCGTCCCACCCGAAAAACACACCGAAGCCTGGCTGACAGACGAAGCCCTAGACTTCCTGGAGAACGACAGGGACGGAGATCGCCCCTTCTTCCTCTACCTCTCCTTCGACTTCCCCCACGCCTCCTTCAACGTTCCGCCCGGCTACGAGGACCTCTACGACCTCGAAGACATGCCGCCGCCCACAAAACCCCCTCCGAACGCTGACCTCTCCGGCCACGCCGACCCGTGGCAGTGGGAGAAGTGGCTCGCCTCGACCACCGAAGAGGAGCGCCGACGGACGACCCTGCGCTACTACGCCCTCTGCACCTACGCAGACGAGCAGTTCGGGCGCGTGCTGGACAGGCTGGAGGAGACGGGGGAGGCGGAGAACACCTTCGTTGTCTTCGTCTCCGACCACGGCGAGATGCTCGGCGACCGCCAGCGTTTCAGCAAGTACTGCCTCTACGACCCGAGCGTGCGGGTGCCGATGATCCTGGCCGGAGCCGGCGTCCCGGAAAGCCTCCGCAACACCACCGACGACCGCCCCGCGGAACTCGTGGACGTCCTGCCGACCCTCCTCTCCGTCTCCGGCGGGTCCAAGCCGCCGGAGTTGCCCGGAAGGAGCCTCCTCGCCGAGCCCAACCGTTCCGGCGCCTTCTGCGAGATGCACGGCACCGGCTACGAGCCGCGCGAACAGGCCCCGGCCTACATGTGGCGCGAGCGCGACTGGAAGCTCATCACCCACACACCCGGCACCGCCGCCGGCGCGATCTCCCGCGCAGACGAGGCCAAAGGCGAGCTCTACGACTTGAAGAACGACCCCAACGAGTCCACCAACCTCTACGAAGACCCGAAGCACCTCGAAACGAGGGAGCGCCTCCAGAACGAGCTGCTAATGCACCTCGCCGGGGCCTGGTCGAAGTTCCCCAGGCGAACCTCGAAGCCGCCGCTTTAGAGCAGCTATCGGCCCGCTCCGGCTTCGCCTCCGCTTTCGGCGGTCAGCGGTCGGCTTTTTGTTCTTGCTGAAGGCTGACCGCCGAAAGCCGATAGCCCTGCAAAGAGGCCCAACCTCTTCGCAAACCGCTTTAGGAGAGCAGCTCCTCGAAACCGGCCTCGTCCAGAAGCGGGACGCCAAGCTCCCTTGCCCTCTCCAGCTTCGAGCCCGCGTCTTCTCCGGCCAGGACGTAGTCTGTGTTCTTGCTGACCGAGGAGGTGAAGGTTCCGCCGGCCGCTTCCAGTCGCTCGACGTAGAAGCTGCGGGGCTTCTCCAGGGTGCCGGTTATGACTACGCGCTTTCCGGCGAGCGGTCCTTCCGTGGGGCGGCCGGCCTCCTTCTCGAAGTTCAGGCCCACGTCCATCAGGCGCCGGACGAGGTCCTGGTTGTCTTGAAGGGAGAAGTACTCGACGACGGCGCGGGCGACCACCTCTCCCACGCCTTTGATCTCGGCCAGCCCGTCGACCGTTGCGCCGTTTATCAGGTCCTCTCCGGAGAAGCGGGTCGCTATGAGCTCGGCGGTGACGGCCCCGACGTGGCGGATGCCGAGGGCGTAGAGGACGCGGGAGAAGGGTTGTTCCTTGCTCTTGGATATCGCCCGGATCAGGTTCTCCGCGCTCTTCTCGCCGAAGCCATCGAGCGGTACGAGCTGCCCCGCTTCGAGCCCGTACACGTCGGCCGCGTCCTTGATGAAGCCGAGGTCGAAGAGGCGTTTTGCGAGCTTCTCGCCGAAGCCGTCTATGTCCATCGCGGACTTGGACGCCCAGTGGATGATGTGCTCCAGCGCCTGCGCCGGGCACCGGGCGTTCACGCACCGGGTGACGGCCTCTCCCTCGGGGCGGAAGACCGGCTCGCCGCAGACCGGGCAGTGGGTCGGCATCGCGAACTCGCGCTCGCTCCCGTCCCGCGCTTCCACGACGGCTTTGACGACCTGCGGGATCACGTCCCCCGCCCGCTCTATCACCACCTCATCCCCGATGAGGATTCCCTTCTCCTTTACGTAGTCCTCGTTGTGCAGCGTGGCTTTGGAGATCGTCACCCCGCCCACGTTGACCGGCTCGAGCACGGCCTGCGGCGTCAGCGCCCCCGTCCGTCCCACGTTGATGATGATGTCCAAAAGCTTCGTCCGTCCGGCCAGCGGCTCGAACTTGTAGGCGATGGCCCACCGCGGCGACTTCGCCACGGAACCGAGGGCGAGCTGCTGCTCCCGCGAGTCGACCTTGACCACGACACCGTCGATCTGGTACCCGACCGACTCCCTCTCCCTGGTCCATTTTTCGCACTCGGACACGACGGAATCTATGTCGTCGTGGACACGGTAAGGGTTCACGCGCAGGCCGTAGCTTTTCAGGGCGGCGAGCATGCCGGAGTGGCTCTCGAAGATCTCGCCTCCCTCGCCCACGCCGTAGAGCAGGATGGTCAGGGGCCGCCGGGCCGTCACCTTCGGGTCTAGCTGCCGGATGGACCCCGCGGCCAGGTTCCTGGGGTTGGCGAAGGTCTTCTTCTCCTCGGCTTCGAGCCTCTTGTTGAGCTTCTCGAAGTCCGCGAGGGTTATGTACGCCTCGCCGCGCGGCTCCAGGACGGCGGGCGGGTCGTCGTCGAGCCGGTCGGGGACGGACCGTATAGTTCGCAGCTGGGCCGAGACGTCTTCGCCTATGGTCCCGTTGCCCCGCGTGGCGCCCCGCACGAGCCGGCCGTTCTCGTAGCGCAACGAGACCGCGAGGCCGTCTATCTTGAGCTCCGTGACGTAGCGCGGCGTCTCGTCTTCGCCCAGCAGGCGCCGCACGCGGGCGTCCCACTCGCGCAGGTCCTCGGTCTTCCGGGCGTTCGCCAGCGAGAGCATCGGGACGGCGTGGCGGACCTCCTCGAAGCCCTCGATCGGTTCCCCGCCGACGCGCTGGGTCGGCGAGTCGGGGGTGACGAGCTCGGGGTGCTCGGCTTCCAGCGACTCCAGTTCGCTAACGAGGGCGTCGTACTCGGCGTCCGGGATCTCCGGCGAGTCCTCTATGTGGTAACGGCGGTTGTGGTACCGGACCTGCTCCCGCAGGTCCTCGATCTTACCCCGAACGTCCGTCTTCTCCGTCACGCGCGAATTATACGCAAGGGCCGCTAACCTCCAACCCGCCGAACCGGCCAATCGAGCTTCCCGCCGCTCCCGTCCACGAAAGTAAACGTTTTGTCCTCCGGCGCCAGACCGTGCAGGACCGAGATCACGTACGGATAAGTCAGCACCTGCGTGACGATGGCGTCCGAAGGCGGCCCCTTGAGCGAGACCCGAACGGTAACCCGGTCGCCCTCGATCCTCGCCCCCGCAACGTTGACGGAGTACCCGCCGGTCGGCCTCTCGCCCGAGTAAACGACGATGTAAGTGCCCTTTCCGGAGCCCTGTATCTCCGCGCCGAGCTCTTCGGACAGGGCTTCCGCAGATGGGGCCACCACGACCCGGGGACGCTGGGGACCCTCGCCGGGAGCCCCGGCGGCCAGGCGATCCACGCGAAGGTCTCGCGGTTCCCGTGCCTCCGGCGGGGCCTCCGACGGGCCGGAATCGTCGGCCGCCGAGCAGGCGGAGAGCAGGAACAGGAGCAGGATGGGTCCGAGGCGTACCACTGCGGAGAGCTTACACGATGTGCGGCCTCACCCGGCCCCCGCCGCCGGACCGTCCTATGATCCCCTGTAAATCCTTCTGCAAAGGGGGCCGTACGAGGATGGAACCTTTGATCCTGACGCTCAAGATGGACGATCTTTCACAGGAGAGGTTCGACCGCCTGCGCGAAGACCACTTCCCGAAAGAGCGCAACTTCATCCCGGCCCACCTGACCCTCTTCCACAAACTGCCGGGCGACCGGGAAGGCGAGATAGGGGAGAACCTGCGAGACCACTGCCGCGAACAGGAGCCTTTCTCCCTGACCGCGACGGGGCTCGTCTTTATGGGAAGGGGCGTCGGCTACAGGCTCGAATCCCCGAGGCTGACGGCCGTAAGAAGGGAGCTGGCCGACGGGTGGTGGCCCTGGCTCGGCGCCCAGGACCGAAAAGGTTTCCGCCCGCACGTGACCGTCCAGAACAAGGTCCAGCCGGAAGAGGCGCGCGCCCTGCACCGTCGCCTCGAAGGGGCGTTCGCGCCTTTCGAGGTAGGGGCCGAGGGGCTGCTGTTGTGGCGGTATCTCGGGGGGCCGTGGGAGCCGGTCGGGGCTTACGGGTTCCGGGGGTAGTGCCGCCCTTTAGCGGGAGGCCGTCTCGGCCATCTTGCGTTCGCCCCTCTCGGTGAGTCGCACGTCGAGTATCTCGCCGTCCGGGTCTTCGGTAAGCTCGGCCAGGCCTTCCTCGCGCATCCCGCGCAGCACGGGGGAGAGGTCCCGCCGGGTCCAGCCGAAGGGCGACAGCCACCGCGCGAACTCCTTGAAGGCGACCCCCGCCGAGCCAGCCGCCCTGAGCGCGAAGCCAAGGACCTTGTCTTTCAGGTTCATCTTTCCCTCACTTCCGGCCCACAAAGCGGCCGAGTTTTTCGCGTGGTCTCTTGTTACGCAAGAGGCGCCGTCACGTTTCGGGGGTCGGGAAATCTTCACCCTCGCGTACAATTCGTGGCGGAGCCCCGGCGTTTTCCCATCCTCCCCGCCGGGGCTCTGTCGGGATCTGCCCCGACCCGCGGCCCCGGAAAATTGGCCTTTAGCCCCGCCCTTCGGGGTCGCCACGGGCATCCTTTTTCCTGACGACGAGGACGGGGCAGTGGGCGTGATGCACTATGGAGTCGGAGACGCTGCCGACGAGCGCGCGGCGGATGCCCCCCAGGCCGCGGCTTCCGACGACGATCACGTCAGCGCCGAGCTCCTCTGCGAGCTCGATTATCTCTACGTCGGCGCGGCCCATCCGCAGGTGCGCCTTCGCGACGTCTACGCCCGCAGCCCGGAGACGCGCCGACTCCTCGTCGAGGAGGCGGCGCGCCTCTTGCTCGCTCGCCTCGTGCCTGTACGCGTACCCCCGCATCTCGGGGTGGTACATCGCCGCAAGCTCTCCGACGTGGACTACGTGGAGCTCTGCCCCCGTGCGCGAGGACAGGTCTACCGCCATCTGGAGCGCCAGGTGGGCCTGCGGGCTGCCATCGGTGGCCGCCAGCACGTTTGTCGGGAATCCGCTCATAGCCTTTCCTCCTCGAACGTCAGCAACAGCGCCTCGCCGGAGCGGGAGACCGAGCCCTGCGTCGCGACGGTCCCCCGGCCCTCGGCCCGCGCCAGCGCGTCCCGGACCTCCGTCAGTGGCACCACCTCCCTGACGACCTCCGGCACGGAGGCGGCGGACGGCGTCACGGGGAAGAACCGCTCGCCCCAGACCCTGTACGCGTCCGCCGCGCAGAGAAGGCGGCCCCGGTTCTTCCCGACCGCCTCGCCCAGGGGGCCCGCGACGCCCTCTTCCCTTTCTCTCGGGTAGGCTCCGAAAAGCAGGTACTCGCCTTCGAGGTGCCTGGCCCGCGCAAGGACGGGATTGAGGAAGGCCAGGTGCCAGAGCGGTGGCCGCGAATCGGAGAGGCTCTCGACCGTTGCCGCGAGGTTCGCCGCGCTGCCGAAAGCGGCGGCTAATGGAGCGTCCGCGTCGGCCCGTCTGGTCCGCAGCCGCGCTCCCACGACGATGCTACCTGAGCCTTCGGGCCGGGACAGCGAGGCCAAATCTTCGCCCGGTATCTCGCGGAGGTCTCCTCGCGCTGAGACCACGGTCGCCGACAGGACGTTCTCGCGCAGCCGTCCGAACTCGAAGGAGCCAACGCCGAGGCCGTCGGTTGCGAGCCAGCCGCCCACCGTCGCCCGTGGGGCGCTCGTGGGGTACACGGCGAGCCCCCTGGCCCGGGCACGAAGTTCGTCGTCGAGGTTCAGCCAGGACGCCCCCGGCCCGGCCTCGACCCAGGTCTCATCGTTCTCCGGCAGGCGAACGTCCTGCATCAGGTCGAAGCGGACGAGGACGCCGCGCTCCGGGGTGGGACCCTCCGGGGTGGAGCCGTTCCCCGTTCCCGCGCCGAGCGGAACGAGCGGCACCGAGTAGCGGTTGGAGATCTCGGCCATCAGCCTGGCCTCTTCTACGCCCGCCGGCGACAAGAACGCTTCCCCACCCGGCCGGGTCAGCCCGAGGCGGTCCCCGAACGCCGCTGCCAAAGCCTCTATCGCCTCCTGGTACCGGGTCTCGGCCACGGTCGCACCCCCATCTGTAGTCGTCGTGGTCAGCCTACGCCCGGGAAGGCGGCGGGGCCTGAGCCGATTTGACGGTTCGGTAGAACAAGATTGACCATCCTGCGCGTGTTGCGTCCCGCGTGTCGCGTCCGCTGTTCCGTAAAACGGAATAGTCCGGGCGCGCGGCCCAGGCGCGCGGCCGGCGTCCCTCTCGGCCCGCACGGCGACAATGAACAATCTTGCCCAGGCAGATGAGCTTCCCTGACCACGACGCGGCGGTCTCGGGGGCTTAAGATGCGCGAGAAGTTTCACGGGCTTAAGATGCTTAGAGCGGGTGAGGAAACGGCTACGGAGGAGGCGGGTATGTTCCCGACGAAGATACTGCTGGCGGTAGACGGATCGGAGGAGGCGCGCCGGGCCGCGCGCCTGGCGATGAGCCTGGCCGAGGGGCTCGACTCCGAGCTGCACCTGATCCACGCGGAGCCTATGCCGAGCGTCCACGCCTACCCCGAAGCCGTCATCTACGACCCGGACCTTCGGGAAGAGGTGCGCGAGGCGGCCAGGCGCAGGGCCCGCGAGAAGCTCGAGGCGGAAGCGGAGGCCGTCGGAGCGTCGGGCAGAGTGGCGGCCACCCACGCCCCGGTCGGACGGCCCGACGCCGAGATAGTGCGGGTCGCCGAGGAGGTTCGGGCCGGGCTGATCGTCGTGGGCAGCCGGGGCCTCGGCCCCATAAGGCGGGCCGTCATGGGTAGCGTCTCCGGCTCCGTGGTCCACCACGCCCACTGCCCGGTCTTGGTCGTGCGCGACGGTGGCAGAGACGGCGCCGATCTGGGCGGCCCGGTCGTGCTCGCCGTGGACGGTTCGGAGGAGTCGAAACGGGCGGTCCGGGCCGCGGCCGAGATCTCCGCCGCCTCCGGCTCTCCCGTGCACGTGATCTACGTGATGCCGACCGAGTCCCGGCTCTACGGCCACCACTCGTACTCGGAGGACGTAAAGAAGTCCCTCCTGGAAGAGGCCAGGGCGCAGGCGAGGAGGTTCCTCGACGAGCAGGCCGAAAGCGTGCGCTCGGCCGGGGGCGCGGTCGCCCAGACGTACCTCGGAGTGGGCCGTCCCGACGAGGAGATAGTGGAACTCGCCGAAGAGATCGACGCGGGGATGGTGGTGATCGGCAGCCGCGGCCTCGGGGGCGTCCGCCGCGCGCTCGTCGGCAGCGTCTCGGATTCCGTGGTCCGTCACGCCCACTGCCCCGTCCTGGTGGTGCGGAGTACCCAATACGACGAAGGCGCACCCGCCCGGACGACCGAGGAGACGGCCCAGGGTTAGGCCAGCGCCACCCCGATCTTCGACCGGGCGGCGGCCGGGAAGGGTCGGTCCTTCCGGAGACCAGGACCGGCCCCGATTACGAGGCCACTGCTCGTTCGCGGCTTCAGCCAAAACGAGAGGAGCTCTGACTACATGGATCGGCAAGAGAAGGTCATCGCGGAGACGGCCGGAGCTTCGGTTCCGTACCGGAGGATACTCGTTGGCACCGACGGCTCCGGTTGCTCTGAGAGGGCTGCGGCGCACGCCGTCTACCTGGCCGGCGAACTCGGCGCGCGGTTGTACGCCGTCAACTCCGTCAACGTCGAACGGGCCTTCTCGGCGGGCATACACTTCGGCGAGGCGGTGGCCGAGCTCGAGAAGAACGGTAGGGAGGCGACCGCGGCCGTCAAGGCCATGGCAGATTCGGCCGGTGTGGAGTGCGAGGAGATCCTCACCACCGGCAGGCCCCACCGCGCGATCATCCAGGTCTGCGACGAGGTGGACGCCGACCTTGTAGTCATAGGCTCCACCGGGATGACCTCGCTGGAGCGAGCCCTGATCGGAAGCGAATCGGAGAGCCTGGCGCGCTACTCCAAACGCCCGGTCCTGATAGTCCACCAGCCCGGCTAACGCCACCCCAAAAGGGTCCTGATAGCGGGTTGCGTAAGGACCGAACCCTGGTGTTGGTAAGGTTTTTAGGTTTTGAGGCATAGAGGTCTTGGGGGGTGCGTCACGAAACCGAAAGGGGGCCCCGACCCTCCACCCCTAAAAGCCTCCAGAACCTGAAAGCCTAAAAACCTCCCTACCTCGTGGCCCGTTCGCCACGGGCCCCATCCTTCCGCGAACCGCTGTGGAGCCGCCCGATCTGCGCAGATCGGGCGGTTCTCGGTTCCATGAAAACCTATTAATCGCCAGCAGACGCTTATGACAGGAAGTTAATCGTCCCGGCCTTGTTCCCCCGGCCACGGAGAGTAACGTACAGATAGAGACGAAAGGAGGTAAGCAAGATGGCAAAATTCACCCGGATGGCACCGGCGGGCCGGTCTGGCTCTCGGCGCAGGCGTGAGGACGGCAGGAGGCGCAGGAGGCGCCACACCCACGGCCGCCGCCACCACCGCCGCAACACCCACGGCCCCAACCACCAGTAGTAAAGACCATGCTCGACACTCGACGGCCCCGCCGGAAGACGGGGCCGTAATAAAGCCGATTGCAGTGGCATTGAGCCACTGCGATCAGCGCTATCAGCCATCAGCCCGCTGCGGCTTCGCCTCCGCTTTCAGCAAGAGCAAGAAAGCTGACCGCCGAAGGCTGATAGCCTTGCAAAGAGGCCCAACCTCTTCGCAAACCGCTTTAGGGCCCGTCCGGGGCGCGCAGGAGCGTCGGGAGGCCGCCTGTACCCGGCCCCTGGGGACCAGCAACTACCGCCGCCCGCTTCCTCCTACCGAGAGACTACCCCCCGAAGGCTCCGGCCGGAGCCACGGGCTCCAGCCCCGCCAAACACGCCGCCTCCGGTGCCACGGCCCTGGTCCTGTCTCCACCCTCCGGATGACCTTCCCTCATGTAGCCCCGGAATACCGGTCCCTTCCTGGACAGATTCGATCATTCCTGTGAACCAAACAGGCTTATCCGGGTTCCACGCCGAGCACGTACCACTTCCCGCCTTCGAGGCCCCAGCGCAGCCTGGCCGGGCCTTCGAGCGCGGCGCCCGCTTCGACCGTGAGATCCTCGAGGCCCCGCCCTGGGGGCGAATCGTCCCGCGCGGGCCGCACGTCGTACAGCGCCCCGGGCCTCTCGCCTCCTGCGAGCGTCCAGCCCACGTGGTCCGGGCGGGCCTCCCTTTGCATAAGCACGGGCCAGGTCGGGGGAGGTCCGGCGGCGGCGGCCCGCACCTGCCGCTTCAGGCCCGCCGGGTGGAGCCAGGCCTCCCTCACGGCGTCCCGGACTTCGGGGATGGCGCGCAGGTCCTGCCACGCGCCGTCTTCCGACAGGACGCGGACGCTGAAGGCTTCGAGACCGATTAGCGTCTCCGTGATCAGCTCGTGTATCACCCTCCCGACCGGGGCCGGGGCGTAGGCCTGGCGGAGGAGCCGGGCCTGCCCTTGAAGCTCCCCGGCCGGGTCGCAGGAACGCAGGGCGAGCGCCAGCCCGGTCTCGCGCAGGTACACTTCGTGGGCCTCCCTGGAGAGCACAACCCCTTCGAGCACCGGCAACCCGGAGCGGGCGAGCGTATCCAGCGCCGCCAGCGGGCCGCTCCCCAGCCTCGGGCCCTCACCGAGTCGCCAGGCGAGCGCCCGGCGTGGCGTCCCTCCAGGCGGGGAGTCCGACGAACCGCGCCCACCCACGATGCTCACCCCTCCGTCTTACGTCCCGGCACGCCGGCGCGCACGACCATAACCGGGCAGGGGGCGTGCTCGACAACGGCATCGGAGACGCTGCCAAGGAGCATCCGGCGGACTCCCCCGAGGCCCCGGCTGCCGACCACCACCATCCCGGCCCCGACCTCCTCCGCCAGGCGGACGACCTCGCGGGCCGGCTCGCCGAAGGCCAGGTGCGCCTCCGCGGACTTCACCCCGGCCTCCTCGCGAAGCCGAGCCGCCCGCTCCTCGACCCAGGATGCGGCATCGCGCGAGGCCCGCTTCAGGTTCTCCTGCCAGCCCTCCCAGGCCTCGGGGCCGAACTGGGGCCTGTACCGTTCGGGGCGCATGACGTAGACGACGTGCAAAGCGGCGCCGGTGGCGGCCGAGATCTCGGCCCCCGCCCCGGCCGCCACCGCGGACCGCCTCGAACCGTCGAGGCAGACGAGGATCGGTCCCAAGGAGGGCCCGGAATGTCCTCCTCGGGCGACCAGTACCGGGCAGTGGGCGTGTCTCACGACGCTGCGGGAGACGCCCCCCATCACGGCGCGCCTCAGGGGGCCGAGGCCGCGGCTGCCGACCACGACCAAGCCGGCGTCGAGCTCCTCGGCGAGGCGCACGATCTCGACGTCCGGGCTTCCGAACTCGACGCGGGCTTCCGAGACTTCGCCGCCCGAGGCCCGGATCTTCTCCACCGCTCCTTCGAGCCTCGCGCGGGCGTCCCGTTCCAGAGCTTCCCGGGCCCGCGTGCCGGGCTCCCCGCCGAGCAGCGGGATGGCCGCGAGCGTGCCCGGATCCACCGCCCGCGCCCCGACCAGGACGACGCGCAGCTCCGAGTCGAGGGCTCTAGAGAGATTCGTCGCCGTCCGGGCCGCGTGATCGGAACCCGTCGACCCGTCGACCGCCAGCAGGATCTTCGTCGGGAACATCCCTCTCCTCTCAGGCCCCTCGCTTCGCCCCGGCGTCAGGCCTGTCCGTCGTTCGGGCTCACTGCCGCTCCGAACGCACGATCAATACCGGGCAGTGGGCGTGGGCCGTGATGCTGCTCGACACGCTTCCTATGGGCCGGCGCAGCGTACCGACGCCCCTGCTGCCGGCCACTATCAGGTCGGCCCCGATCCTCTCGGCCAGGTTGACGACTTCGGCGTCCGGGTCCCCTTCTTGGAGGTAGTCTTTCGCGACCTCGCCGCCCGCCGCCCTCACCTTCTTTACCTCCCCGTCGAGCACCTTCCTGGCGCGCTGGCGGTCTTCCTCGTAGATGCTGGGGCCATCGGCCTCTTCCGCGAACAGGTGGTAAGGCTCGGACACGGGCACCACGTGGACCACGTGCAACTCGGAGCCGAACGCGCGGGAGATGTCGGCCGCCCGGCGGGCCGCCATCGCAGCGTCCGGCGAACCGTCGGTGGCGACCAGGATCTTTCTCGGTAGATCGCTCACGGCTGCTCCTCCCGTCCGTCGCCCGCATCGTGACCTGTCCCTTCCGCTTCCAGTACCCGTAGCGTCGTCGGGACCACCGCGTCGGGGCTGAGGCTGATGGAGTCGATGCCCTTCTCGACCAGGAAGGCGGCGAAGTCCGGGTAGTCGGAGGGGGCCTGGCCGCAGATCCCCACCTTCCGTCCCACGGCGTGGGCCTCTTCTATCAGCGTCGCGCACATCTTCTTTACGGCCCCGTTTCGCTCGTCGAAGAGGGGGGCCACCCTCTCGGAGTCTCGGTCCACGCCGAGGACGAGCTGGGTGAGGTCGTTGGAGCCGATGGAGAAGCCGTCGAAGAGGTCCGCGAAGTCTCTGGCGAGCACGACGTTCGACGGTATCTCGGCCATCACGTAGACTTCCAGGCCGTCCTCGCCCCGCACGAGGCCGCCTTCTTCCATTACCTCGAGCACGCTCTTGCCCTCCTCGGGCGTGCGGCAGAAGGGGACCATCACCTTCAGGTTCTTGAGGCCGAACGTCTCGCGCACCCGCTTAATGGCTTTCAGCTCCAGCAGGAAGCCCTCCTTGAAGTCCGGGTGGTAGTAGCGGCTCGCGCCGCGCCAGCCGAGCATGGGGTTCTCCTCGTGCGGTTCGAAGAGGTCGCCGCCCAGGAGGTGGGCGTACTCGTTGGTCTTGAAGTCGGAGAAGCGCAGGATCACGTCCTTCGGCCAGTAGGCCGCCGCTATCGTGCCGATGCCCTGGGCGAGCCTGTCGATGAAGAACTCGGTCTTGTCCTCCTGGCCTCCGGTGAGGCGCTGTACTTCGAGCCTTACCTTCGGGGGAAGGCCGTCGAAGCGGGTGAGGGCGAGCGGGTGCACGCCGACCCAGCCGGCGAAGATGAACTCCATGCGGGCCAGGCCGACGCCGTCGTTCGGGATCTGGGCGAGCTCGAAGACCCTCTCTGGGTTGGCGACGTTCATCATGATCTTCGTTCTCGGGCGGACCACGGAGGCCGGGTCTACCTCGGTGACCTCGTGGTCCAGGATGCCCTCGTAGACCCGGCCGACATCCCCCTCGCAGCAGGAGACCGTAACGGGCTGGCCCGTATGGAGCCTGCGGGTGGCGTCGGTGGTGCCGAGGATCGCAGGTATTCCGAGCTCGCGGGCCACTATGGCCGCGTGGGAGGTGCGCCCGCCCCGCTCGGTCACGATGGCCGAGGCGACCTTCATGATCGGCTCCCAGTCAGGGTCCGTGATCTCGGTGACAAGCACCTCACCCGGCCTGAAGTCGCGGATGCGGCTCGGATCCGCGAGAATCCTGGCCTCCCCGGAGGCGATGGCGTTTCCGACCGCGAGCCCCTCGACGAGGACTTCCGACCTCTCCTTGATCCTGTAGAGCCTGACCGTCGGGGCTTCTTTGCGGCCGTGGACCGTCTCGGGGCGCGCCTGCACGATAAAGAGTTCGCCGGTTATCCCGTCTTTCGCCCACTCGACGTCCATGAACGTCTTCGTCCCGTGCTTTTGGCCGTAGTGGTCCTCGATGGCGACGGCCCATTCGGCGAGCCGGAGCACGTCGTCGTCGGAGGCGGAGAGGGCGGCCCGCTCCTCCGGCGTGGTCGGGACGTTCTCGACCAGGCGGTGGCCGGACCTGTCGTAGACGAGCTTCAGTTCCTTGGTGCCGAGTCGGCGCCGGATCAGGGGCCGGTAGCCCTCCTTGAGGGTCGGCTTGTGGACGTAGAAGCCGTCAGGGACCACGCGCCCCTGGACTATGTTCTCCCCGAGCCCCCACGTCGAGGTTACGAAGACCACGTCCCGGAAGCCCGATTCCGTATCCAACGTGAAGATAACGCCGGAGCTGGCAAGGTCCGAGCGGACCATCTTCTGCACGCCGACGGAGAGGGCCACCGCGAAGTGGTCGAAGCCCATGTCCGCGCGGTAGCTGATGGCCCGCGGCGTGAAGAGGCTGGCGAAACACTTCTTGACGGACTCGAGGAGCTGCGCGTCGCCGTGGACGTTGAGGAAGCTCTCCTGCTGCCCGGCGAAGCTGGCCGTCGGCAGGTCCTCGGCCGTCGCCGAAGAGCGGACCGCGACGTCCGTGTGCTTCGCCCCGTACCGGGACGAGAGCTCTTCATAGCCGGCGATGATTTCTGTCTTGAGGTCATCCGGGAAGGCCCCGCCGAGCACCAGGTTCTGGACCTCGCGGCTGCGGCGGGTAAGGTCCTCGACGTCGTCCTCGTCGAGCCCGGCCATGGTCTCGCGGATACGGCCCGTCAGCCCGTTGGCTTCGAGGAAGTGCCGGTACGCGTCGGCCGTGACCGCGTACCCGTCGGGCACCCTCACCCCGAGGTCTCCGAGCTCGCGGGTCATCTCGCCGAGGGAGGCGTTCTTCCCGCCAACGACGGGCACGTCGTCTATCCCAAGTTCCCCCAACCGGCGCGTCCATCGCGTCCTCAACATTCCGGCTCGACCTCCCGGTCCTGTTTTCGACCGAACCCTATTCGGAGACGGCTTCTGCGGCCTGACCAGGATCGTCCAATCCCCTGATCAGGATTGTTCAACCCTCCCGTCTTCCTTCCCCCTGACGACGAGAACCGGGCAGTGGGCGTGGCGGACGACGGAGGTCGAGACGCTCCCCATGAGGGCCCGGCGCAGGCCGCCGAGGCCCCGGCTGCCGATCACCACCAGGTCCGCGTCGAGGTCGTCGGCCAGGGCGAGTATCTCCCTGTCCGGCCTGCCGGAGCGCTGGTGCGCCTCGTGAACCTTTCCTCCCGAGGCCTCGATCTTGCTCACCTGCGCGTCGAGCACCTCCCTGGTCTGCCGCTGCTCTTCCTCGTAGACTTCCCGGAAGCGGCCCGTGCTGTCCGGCAGCATGTACAGCGGGTATCCCGGCCCCACGATCACCACGTGCAACTCCGAGCCCGGATCCTCCGCGAGGTCTGACGCCGCCTTCGCCGCCAGGTCCGCCTCCTCCGAGCCGTCGGTTGCGAGCAGTATCTTTCTTGGCTGTGCGCTCATAGCCTCTCCTTCGCCCTCGGGATGTGGCCCGTCCCAACCTTACGGCCGCCGCGGCGACCGGTCATGAGCAACTCGCCTCATCGTCGTGGTCAGGATTGCCCAATGGCGAAGGCCGCGTGCGGGGAACTGCCGGGAGTCCGGGGCTTCGTCCACCCGGAGGCCGTTCATCGCGGCCGCGCGTCCCACGATGTGCGGCCCGGTCTTACCTGCCCGGGCTCTGGGCTCGGCCTCTTGGTGCGTTCGCGCCCTTCTTGCCGCCCCCGGACCTCGACGCCTTGTGGGCGGCGTCGGCGGCGAGGACGGCGGGTACGGCCAGCGCGGCCACGGCCCAGCCCCAGAGGGGCGGCGGCGCGTGGCCCAGCAACGAGGCCAGGGGTCCAACGAACAGGAAGCCGGCCAGCGCCACGAGCTCCGTCGCGACCGCGCCCACCAGGAGCCGGTTTGTGGTCCAGCCCAAAGAGCCGGGCCACCGCGTGGTGCTGCGGCAGGCGAAGGCGTTCGCCATCTGGCCGAGCACGACCGCCGAGAAGGCCGCCCCGGATGCGGCGAGGAGGACGCCTCCGCCCGGAAACCCTTCTCCCGGGCGCCACCCGAAGGCCACGAACGTCGCCACGAAGGCGGCCATCTCGACCAGGGCCTCGGCGGCTCCGAGCACCCCGAAGACCCGCCTGAGGAGGGCGCCGTCGACCAGGTGTCTCCCCCCAGGCGGCCTCTTCAGCGCGTCCTTCCTCGGCGGTTCCGCGCCAAGGGCGAGCGCCGGCAACAGGTCGGTGCCGATGTCGAGCGCGAGGATCTGCAGGACGCCGAGGGCGAGCGGAAAGCTGCCGCCGGAGAGGGCCCAGAACACGAACGGCGTGAGCTCGGCGACGTTGTCGGTGAGATGGTAGGTGAGGAAGCGCCGGACGTTCTCGAACGTCGCCCGGCCCTGCTCCACGGCGGCGACGATGGTGGCGAAATCGTCGTCGAGCAGGACGAGGTCCGCCGCCTCCCTGGCGACGTCGGTGCCGGAGCGTCCCATCGCGACGCCGATGTCGGCCTGCTGCAGCGCCGGCCCGTCGTTGACCCCGTCGCCCGTCATCGCGACGACGTGGCCCCGCTGCTGGAGGGCACGCGCGATCCTGAGTTTGTCCTCGGGCGCGACCCGGCTCACCACGACCCCGTCCCGGTCGAGGAGGGCGCCGAGGAGGGCTTCGTCTCGCGGGAGCTCGCCTCCCTCTACGACCAGGCCCCCTTCTCCGAGCAGCCCGGTCTCTCGCGCAATTGCCCTGGCGGTCTCGGGGTGGTCGCCGGTGACCATGGCGACCCGGATTCCGGCCCCCCGGCAGGCGGCCACGGACTCGGCCGCCCCGGCCCGGGGCGGGTCTTCCAGGCCGACGAGGCCGAGCAGGTCCAGGCGGGATTCCGCCCCCCCGGCGTCGCCGGGGATTCCGTCCGCGCTCCGGGCGGCGACGGCCATCACGCGCAGCCCCCGGCGCGCCATCTTCCGCAGCGCGTCCGCGGCACCATCCGCCTCTCGGCAACGGGGAAGCACGCTGTCGGGGGCGCCCTTGACCAGCAGCTTGTCCCCGGCCACCACGGACATCCTCCTGCGGTGGGGGTCGAACGGGAAACGCCTGGTCTCCAGGGCGCTCCGTTCGTCGGCCGCGACGTCCACGCCGAGCCTGCGGGCGAACGCGTCGAGCGCGGCCTCCATTGGGTCCCCCCGGGCGACCCACCCGTCGCCCTCCCTGACGGCCCTGCCGGTCGAGCACCGCGCCGCGGCCCGCGCCATGCCCCGCAACGCGGGGTAGGCCGCCTCCCCCGCCTCGACGCTTCCCTCCGGATCGTAGCCGCGGCCCGAGACCCGCGCTGCCCCGTCCGGCGTCCACGCCTCGACGACGGACATCTCGTTGCGGGTGAGGGTGCCGGTCTTGTCGGTGCAGATAAAGGTGGTCGAGCCGAGGGTCTCGACGGACTCCAGCCGCCGGACGAGCGCGTGGCGCGCGGCCATGCGCTGGCCGCCCATGGCGAGCGAGAGGGTGACGGTGGGGAGCAGCCCCTCGGGCACCAGGGCGACCGTGACCCCGATGGCGAAGAGGAACCCGGCGCTCGCCGGCGTGCCGACCAGGAGGGCGACGACGAAGAAGGTCGTGCCGACGAGGAGGGCTATGAGGGCCACCGAGCGCACCACCCGGTCGAGCTCCCTCGTGAGCGGGCTCTTGGGACGGCGGCTCTCCCCGGTCAGGCGCGCGATGCCGGCGAGCCGGGTCGCAGATCCCGTCGCCGTCACGGTGGCGACCCCCTCGCCCTCCACGACGAACGTCCCGGCGGGGGCGTCGTCCCCGGCCCCGACGGACTCGGGCACGCTCTCGCCGGTCAGGGTCGAGGTGTCGAGGCTCAAAGCGTGCGCCACCCCCACCCGCAGGTCGGCGGAGATCCGGTCCCCCGCCGAGAGCAGGACCACGTCGCCCACCACCAGCCCGCCCGCGTCCACCTCCACGGGCTCCCCGTTGCGCAAGACGGTCGCGCGGCGGGGCAGCAGGTCGCGCAGGCGCTCCGCCGCGCGCTCGGCCCTGTACTCCTGGAAAAAGGAGAAGAGGCCGTTGATGATCACCACGGCGAAGATGGCGACCCCGAGTTCGGGCATCCTGGCCACGAACGCGAGGCCGCCCGCGACCCACAACAGGACGGCGAAGAAGTGGACCATCTGGCCCGCGAGCAGGCGCCACGCAGGCGGGGGCGGCGCGGTGGGGAGTACGTTCGGGCCATCCTTGCGCAGGCGGGCGGCCGCCTGGGAGGACGTCAGGCCCCGCCAGCGATCCTCGACCGCGCGCGGCTCCACGGCGCCTATCGCTCCTTCGGGTCGGGGACTACGGGGTCACGGGGTTAATCGAGCGACCTTTGTTCCAGCCACTCCTGGTCCTCCCTGTGGCCCTTCCCGCTCCTCACCCAGGCCTCGTAGTCCCGGCGCCAGGGCCGCAGGTCCTCGTCCGAAAGATGCCGCCCGGCGATCTCTTTCATCACCGCCGCGTGGTCGGAGCCGCAGCCGGGGCAGACGGTGTGGTGGGAGTCAGCGTCCATCACCCGCCCGCAGTCGCACTCGATGAGAGCGTGGGCCGGCACCCACTTGTAGTCTTTGCCGTAAGGGATCTCCTCGACCTCGTAATGCCCCTCTATCTTCACCTTCACCTTCGTCAACGCGCACCTCCTTTGTTTGCACATCAGGTTAGTCGGAACCCGGCCGTGCCGGCATGAGCAATATCGGGCATCGTTGGGGTCAAAATGGCCCAACTGGCAACTGGCAAGGAGCTGGGCCGCGCCGCTCCTGCCGGGATCCTTGGGCTGTGGCGCATCTGGTCCATTCTTGCCACCCCTTTGGGCCAATTTGTTCAGGCTACGACCAGGCCGCCGCGCTACAGTGGCCCGGTAGACGAGCAAGAAGCGCGGAGGCACGGTGAACCATGGAGACTATCGGTAGACTCGGTAGGGGAGGACGGACCGGGGGCGACGTCGTAGGGCGGCACGTTCGGGCGGCCCACGCGCGCTTCAAGGGGGAGCACCAGATAGCCCAGTACGTGGCGCGGCTGGAGCTTGGCGAGTGCGCCAGGCTACTGGCGGCCACCCCTGACGGTCTGCCCCGATTGGCGAGGCTCAGGGACGAATGCCGGGTGGGGTCGCGGGAGACGAGGAGCTTCGAGGCCGTGATCCGGACGTGGACCGCGCACCTGCTCTCGGGCGCCGAGGGCGGCTGAAGGACCGGGCGAAAAGGCGATACGGAGGAGACGGATGTTCCCCACGAAGGTACTGCTCGCAACCGACGGCTCGGAGGAGGCGGCCCGCGCCGCGCGCGTGGCCGTCGGGCTCTCGGAGAGGCTTGACTCTCCTTTGCACGTCGTCTACGTCGAGCCCTTGCACGACCCGTACCCGGTCGTCCAGGCAACGCTCTACAATCCCGAAAACCTCCCGCCGGTGCGTGAGACCGCCAGCCAAAGGGCCGACGAGAGGCTCGACGAGGAGACGATGAAGGTCGGGGGCCTGGGTGAGGTGTCGGGCGCCCACGCGAGGATCGGCAGGCCCGACGTCGAGATCGTGCGTCTGGCCGAGGAGCTCGACGCCGGCCTCATAGTCGTCGGCAGTCGCGGCCTCGGCGGCGTCCGGCGCGCGCTGCTCGGCAGCACTTCGGCGAGCGTCGTGCGCCACGCCCCCTGCCCGGTCCTCGTGGTCAGGGACGGCGGGCACAGCAACTTGTCCGGGCGAATCCTGGCGGCCGTGGACGGCTCGGGAGAGGCGGACGCCGCGGCCGGGGTCGCGGCGGAGATCTCGGCCGCGACCGGCTCGGAGCTGCACGTCGCCTTCGCCCTGCCGACCGACCCGATAGCGCCCTTCCCCTTCACCCGCGAGGAGTGGGCGGCGCAGAACGACCGGGCCAGGCGCGCGGCCAGACAGTTCGTGGACGAGAAGGCTGCGGAGCTAGAGGCCGCAGGCGTCACCCTCAAGGATGCCCATCTCGTCCTGGGCGAGCCCCAGAAGGAGATAGTGAGGCTCGGCGAGGAGCTCGACGCCGGCCTCGTCGTGGTCGGCAGCCGCGGCCTCGGCGGCCTGGCCCGGGCCCTCACGGGCAGCGTCTCCGAGGCCGTGGTGCGCCACGCCCATTGCCCCGTCCTGGTCGTCAGGGAGAGGGGTCGGGGCCGCGGGACCGGCGGGGAGGAGGTCGGCGAGAAGTCCGGCACCATGCCGGTCGGGGGGTAGACCACCCCCTGCCGCGGCCGCTCCGAGGCAACCGGGGGCGAGACCTCGACGTCCCTCCACTTCGCCTGGATCCCGACCGGCGTACTTGCCCATGCCGCGAGGGGGCGGCAGTCCCGAACGCCGGATGGTCGATCTTGGCCGGAACATTGGTCAAGGTTGCTCATTGAGCGCGGGGCGCGCGGGCCCAGAATGCGGGTATGACGCGGGCCGGCATACGACCGTTTCCCCTCCCTCTTTGCCGGCCCGCGCCGCGAAAACCCGAGCGGCGGAAGGAGGCCGGGTATCGATAACCCTGGGAGCAAGACCCAGGCCAACGATTCGTTGCGAGTAAAGGAGAAGAGACCATGTTGAGCCCCTTCAGGGGATTCAGAGACATGCAGAGCGAGATGGATCGTCTGTTTGGCCAGGCTTTCGGTCGCGCGGCGATGACGACCGGTGGCGCCGAATGGAGCCCCGCGATGGACGTCGTCACCGAAGACGGGGATTTGAAGATCCGGGCCGAACTGCCCGGAGTAAAGCGCGAGGACGTAAACGTGGACTTCCACAACGGCGTCCTGACGGTCTCAGGAGAGCGCAAAGAAGAGGAAGAAAAGAAGTCCGGATCTGGGTACCTGATCCGGGAGCGCCGCTACGGGTCTTTCCGGCGGAGCATGAGCCTGCCGGAGGGCGTCCAGGAGGACGACATAAAGGCGAGCTTCTCCGACGGCGTGCTCGAGGTCAAGGTCAAGGCCGCCGGTAAGCCGCTCCAGGAAGGACCGAAGACCATAGAGATAGAAGGCGGCTAGCGCTCGGAGCTTCCGCAAGGCGGCGGACCGGGCCCGGAGTACGGGCCCGGGGACCCCCGGGGGGGACCCCCGGGATTCGGCCCGTGGCACGATCCATGCCCCGCGGTTAGGATCGAGGCCGGATGAAGGTCTATGTTCTCGGAAACCCGGACGTCCCGGAAGATAGTAAGGCGATAGAGGTCGCTGAACACTTGAAGGGCACCATGGGGGACGTCTCGTTCGTCTTCGTCGAACCGAACGAGGACGTCCCCTTCGCGGGCGAAGACCGCGTGGTGATCCTCGATACGGTCCGCGGGATACCGGGCGTGGCCCTGATCCCGGACGACGAGATACACGGGTTCGCCCTATCCCCCCGCGGGACCGTCCACGACTTCGACCTCGCCTTCCAGCTCAGGTACCTCAAGAAGATAGGCAGGGTGGGGGATGTCGCGGTTATCGGCTTGCCCCAGGAGGGGGAGATCGACTACCTCCGCGTCAGGTCCATCTTGAGGAAGTTGGTGGCGCAGGACATGCAGGGGTCGTAGGCGCGGATGATGCCCTCGGCGTCCAGCTTCAGGCTGTCGTCGTCTTTGTCGAGGTTCCGTTCGAAGTGGTACCTCAGGTCGTTTTCGATGTTTATCTGGTTCTGGGCCGTCGGAACCACCACGTCGTAGTCTTCGACTATTCCTTCGTCGCTTACCGTCGCAGAATGGCAGAGCAGGCCCCGCGGGGCTTCGATCAGGGCCACGCCCCTGCCGGACCGCGCGGGATCTCGCACGGGCCCCTCGTCGGCCACCCGTATCGTGTTCAGGATGTCTATCGCCTCGTCCACGCAGTGAAGGACCTCGACGGCCTGGGCGAGGTTATTGTGGTAGATGTTGTCGGAGGGGAAGGCCGAGAGGGCGTCAGCCGCGTCGGCCCGCGTTCTCGGGTGGAGGATGTCCCGGCTCAGGTTGATCCGCGCGAGCGCGCCAACGAGGTAGTCCTCCTGGGTGTCGGAGAACCGGTAGCCCTCCGCCTGCGAGTGGGGGATTCGTACGTACTGCAGGTAGTCCGCGAACCGGGACTCGGAGACCCTCTCGCCGTTCGAGTTCAGCACGTCCCCTTCGAGGAAATCGAACCGCTCGTCGTTCCGGAGGCACAGGTAGTCCGAGTTTCGGACGAGGCTCGCGTCCCACTCCAGGAACGCCTCTATGCCCCTCAGCACTTGCGGGCGGACGGCTTCCAGGCGCGTGGCCAGGTCGGGGAACTTCGTCTGATCTGGGTTCCTCAGAAACCCGCCCACGGTCGGAAGGGGGGCGTGGATCGCGGCGCCCGCGACGGCGTTGGATATATCCGTGCCGAGGCGCTTGATGTCGAACGAGTCGCGCAGGAGCGTGTGGCCCAAGGAGCCCGGGTCGTCCGGGATGTCGAAGATCGAATCGACGCCGAGGACGTCGGGCAGCACGAAGAAATACAGGTGCAGGGCGTGGTCCCGGATCATGAGCCCGTCGTAAGCCAGCCGGCGAAGCGTCCTGGTCTGCTCCGTAACCTCTATACCCTGCGCGCTCTCTATCGCCATCAGCGAGGCGAAGAGGTGGGAGACGGAGCAGGTGCCGCAGATGCGGGAGAGAAAAGACGGGACCGCGACGGTCCGCTTGCCCCTGGCCGCCACCGTCAAAAACCGCCTGTAGTCCGTGATCTTGAACCGCAGGTCCTTGACCGCCCCGTCCTCGACCACCACCTCGAGCCCGGCGTTGCCCTCGATCTTCGTGATGGCGTCTATGACTATGTTCCTGTTAGCCATGCCGGGTAACCTCGAACAGCTCCAGGTACTTGTTCAACGTCTGCTCGAAAGACTGCACCTTCATCGGGCAACCGCGCACCATGTCGTCGACCTTTATGACACCGTCCAGGGGCTTCACGTCCCTGCCGTAGTCGAAGTGGTCCAGGTACCACCTGATGCGTTCGTTTATCTGCTCGTCGACGAACTGGTTGCGGCTCGTCGAAGGCTTCCCGGTACAGGCGCAGGCGCCTATCGCCACCACGTACCGCGCGTTCTCCCGGATGCGCCGCACCTCTTCGGCCTGTGAATCCGAAGAGATCGCCCCCTCGACGAACGCCACGTCGAGGTCCTCCATAGAGTTCCTGGACTTGAGCGTCTTCATGTGCCGGAACTCGACCACTTTCGTCCATTCGTCGAGGTGGTCGTTCAATAGCTCCGCCAGGAGGATGGTGCTGTCCTCGCAACAGGTGAAAGAGAACCAACCCACGGCCAGCTTGCGGTGTCCGTGGCCCGCGTCCGCCCGCTGCAGTGCCCGATCCACAACCACCCTCCCCGTCCGAAAGAGTATCCCGTGTCGCCCCGGCGACGGCACCAGAAACCCACCCGGCTGACGCGCAAGAGCAAGTGCCTTACGTCACGATTATACGGGCCGTCACGGTCCGACGCAGGAGGCGACCCGGGGCGGTCCCGGCGGCATCCCCGAACGTGGCCCGGCACGAACAGGACCTCCTTCGCCGGCGCGTTCCGCCGGGCGGCGTTCTCATCCGGCGGGAACGTCTTCGGCAAGAGGCAGTCCCGCGAGGTTCGGACCTTTTCGGCCGCCGTTCGCCCCTTGCGCCACGCGGGGAACGAGGCGCAGTTATGGGTGAATAGTCAATCCTGACCAGCGGAAGGGGCAAGGATGCTCAGGGTCGGAAGACTCCCCCAGAATAGACTCTGGATCAGAGAGAACGTCGGCTAACCAGGAGGTGCCGAAATGGCGTTCGCAAGGTTCATGTCCACGCCGACGGGCCGGGTCATCCGGGCGGTTGCGGGACTGGCGCTGATCCTTATCGGCTTCTTCGTCATCGGGGGTACGGCGGGGACGGTCGTCGGCTTGATCGGCTTCGTGCCGGTGGCCGCCGGGGTCTTCAACTTCTGCCTGGTCGGGCCGCTGATCGGCGGCTACTTCGACGGGCGCAAGAACCTGGAGGGCGTCGCGCCCGAAGGGCGCCACCGAGGGTCGCCCCAGCACTGAGACGGTAAAGGGGCGGGCCGTGGGCGGCCCGCCCCCAACAGAGAGGAGCGACGTTGAGCGCGGCTACGAATATGAGGGAGACTCAGGTCCCCGAGCCGAACATAACCAGGTTCCTGTTCGCGGACACGCGGATGGCGCCTGTGTGGTTGATCGCCCGGGTCTACCTCGGCGCCCTCTGGCTGCTGGCCGGATGGGGCAAGGTCACGGAGGGCGGCTGGATCGGCGAGGGCGCGGGCGGCGCCGTCCAGGGCTTCGCGCAGGGCGCGATCGCCCAGACCACGGGCGAGCACCCACAGGTCACCCAGTGGTACGCGGGATTCCTGGAGGGCGTCGTCATGCCCAACGCCGCCCTGTTCTCCTACCTGGTCGTCTTCGGCGAGATAGCGGTGGGTCTGGGCCTGATCTTCGGCCTCTTCACCGGCATCGCCGCGTTCTTCGGCGGCTTCATGAACGCGAGCTTTATCTTCGCCGGAACCGCCGGCGCGAACCCGCTGATGTTCATCCTGGCGATCGGGCTCATGCTGTCCTGGCGGGTCGCCGGGTACTGGGGCCTCGACCGGTGGGCGCTCCCCTTCCTCGGTGTCCCCGGAGCCCCGGGCAGGGCATTCCGCGGTCGCCGCGGCGGAAGCCAGGCCGGTGGCGCGACCACCGCGTAGGTGGGGCAAAGAGGGCCGGCCTCCGGGGAGGCCGGCCCTCTTTCTAGATGATCGAAAGGAGCATCGGCGATGCTGAACGGGAGCAAGACCAACATAACCGTCCTTGGCGGCGGCTTCGGCGGCCTGGAGGCGGCCTTCTACCTGCGGATGAAGCTCGAGGACCGGGCGAACATAACCCTCGTCTCCGACCGGGACTACTTCCTGTTCAAGCCGAACACCATCTACATCCCCTTCGGCCTCGACCCGGACAAGTTGAAGGTGGGCCTACAGCGGCCCACCCGCCGCAAGAACATAGCCTTCGTCGAGGACCGCGCGCGCGAGATAGACCCGGATGCGAGGACCGTGTCCACCGAAGGAGGCCGCAAGATCCCCCACGACTTCCTGGTGGTCGCCACCGGCGCCGACATGCGC
Organism: Rubrobacter tropicus; assembly: GCF_011492945.1. NCBI lineage: Bacteria > Bacillati > Actinomycetota > Rubrobacteria > Rubrobacterales > Rubrobacteraceae > Rubrobacter > Rubrobacter tropicus. The sequence goes on along the minus strand of NZ_CP045119.1, from coordinate 4,138,956 downwards.
CCGGAGGAGGTGCCGGGCCTCAAAGAGAACGCCCAGACCATCTGGACGCCGCGCGAGATGCTGCGCCTCAGGCTGGCGCTCTACGATCTGATCGAGGCCGCGCGGCGCGGCGAACACAAGAGGGTCCTCTTCCTGGTCGCCCCGAACAACAAGTGCGCGGGCCCGCTCTACGAACTCGTCTTCATGCTCGACACCCACCTCCGGCGCAAGAAGGTCCGCGCCAACGTGGATCTCACCTGGTCCACCTACGAGCAGACCTACATCCAGGCCTTCGGCCCCAGGCTGCACGAGGTCGTTACCGGCGAGTTCGAGCGCCGGGTAGTCGCAGGTCACACCGAATACGCGGCCGAGAAGGTCGAAAGCGGCGAGGTCCACTACACCAACGGCGAGACACTTCCGTACGACCTCCTGATCACCTTCTCCCCCTACGTGGCCGAGGTCGACTACCCGACGCTGCCGGGCGACGACCGGGGCTTCGTAGAGACGGAGCTCGGCACCCGACAGGTCGTCGGCCACCCGGACGTCTACGCCGTGGGCGACGCGGGCAACTTCCCGGTCAAACAGGCCTTCCTGGCCTTCCTCCAGGCCGACGCGGCGGCCGAACACATCTCCTCCCGCGTGCTCGGCGTGGAGCCGGAGCTTGCCTTCGAGCCGACCAGCATGTGCGTGATGGAGCAGTTCGACAAGGCGACTTTTGCCCAGGTGCCGCTCAGGCTGACGGGCGTACCGGAGAGGCCCATCGAGGTCGACCCGGACGCGCCGGAAGCCTACAAGGTCGGCTCGTACCCGGCCTGGCGGCTGGGCAAGAAGATGCTCGCCTACTACCTGCCGTTCCGCTTCGGCCTCGGCAACCCGTTCCACGCCGGGGTGCCCTGGAAGGGCATGGAGGCAGGCCTGAAGGCCATGAGCGGCCTGCTGGCGAAGTGAGGCCGCACCCGGAGGTGCGTCTCCGGCGAGAGAGAAAGGAGTAACCCCATGAGCGACTACCTGAAGGTCCTGCTCGGCGCGGCGGGCGGCGCGCTACTGGCGCTGCTGCTCGTCGGCTTATTCCAGAACGCCACGGGCTACGGCATGATGGGCGGCGGCATGATGGGCGGCGGGCTTTTCGCCCTGCTGCTGTGGGCGGCGCTCGCCGCGCTGCTGGTCGCGGCCGTCGTCTACGTCTTCACGACCCTGCACCGACGATAGGTTCCGGCACCCGTCCGTCCTTTCAACACTCTATTGCCATGCGGCAATGGTACAATCCGCCGTGAGTCGGGCGGTCGGCGATCGGCAGGGAAGGCGAGATTGGGAACGGGCACTAGGATGGAGAGGCTCTCCGACGACGCTCTGTGGTTGGTTGCCGAGCGGTTCAAGGTCATGGCGGAGCCTATGAGGCTGAAGCTTTTGCGGGCCTTGATGGGCGGGGAGAAGACGGTCTCGGATCTTGTAGGGGAGACCGGAGGGTTGCAGGCAAACGTCAGCAAGCATCTGGGTCTGCTGCTCGACGCCGGGGTGGTGGGCCGGCGCAAGCAGGGGACTAGCTCCTTCTACAGGATCACGGACGATACCGTCTACGATCTGTGCGACCTGGTCTGCGGCTCCCTGCAACAACGCCTCTCCGGCGAACTGGAGGGCTTCTCACCCGCCACCACTGGGCAAGAGACCGCGTAGCAGGACGGCGGAACCCCCGGGGTCCCGGGCTCCTCGAACCTGGCCGTGGCTTGTCCGGCGCGTGCGTGCCACGGGATCGGCAGTAAAGGAGCCGCTCTAAAGGCGTCCCCGCCCGTGGACCCGGAACGCCGTCGAGATGGCCGGCGGCGGTGCACCGTAAGTCCTGCTGCGGAATACCTGCGCGCTCGATACAGGAGAGGCGCGGCCTCTGGGCAACCCGATGGCTGGTCCTGGTGGCCGCCTAATCGAGGATTTGATCAGGATTGACCATTGTAAACGTCAAGGTGAACCATGGCAGCGCATCTTCTCTGTAGCACTCTGGTACCGAACATACCTCTGGCCGGAAAGGAGGGTGTCGTGACGGCCATAAGGTCTTCCATCGAGAGGCACCCGGTGGCGGCCTACTTTGTCCTGGCGTTCGCCATCTCGTGGGGCGGCGTCCTCGTCGTGGTCGGTCCCGGCAGGATCCCGGGCTCCACTGAGCAAACCGAGGCGTTGCTCCCGTTAGTGGTCCTGGCGATGCTCGTCGGCCCCAGCGTGGCGGGCATCCTCTTGACCGGCCTCGTCTACGGGAGGGCGGGCCTTCGCGACCTTCTATACCGGTTGCTCGAATGGCGGGTGGGCGCTCGCTGGTACGCGGTGGCGCTCCTGACCGCCCCGCTCCTGGCAACGGCGGTACTCCTTGCGCTCTCGCTAACCTCCCCGGTATTCCTCCCCGCGGCATTCACATCCGACGACAAGGCCACCCTTTTACTCGTCGGTATCGCGGGAGGGCTGGCGGCGGGCGTGTTCGAGGAGCTGGGCTGGACGGGGTTCGCCGTGCCCGGGCTGAGGCTACGGTACGGCATCCTCGCCACCGGGCTCACCTTGGGCCTCGTGTGGGGAGCGTGGCACTTCCTCGTGGCCCTCTGGGGAAGCGGCACCTCCACCGGGGCGTTCTCCCTGCTCCTCTTCCTTCCCCAGCTCCTCTTCTACGTGGGGGTGCTGCCGGCCTACAGGGTGCTCATGGTGTGGGTCCACGACCGTACCCGCAGCCTGCCCGTGGCGATGCTCATGCACGCGAGCCTCACGGCGAGCTTGCCCCTGATCCTCCTGCCTCCGGCAAGAGGAATCCCCCTCTTGACCTCGTACCTGGTGTTGGCCGCCGCGCTGTGGGCCTTCGTCGCGACGGCCGCCGCGGCCAACGGCGGGCGACTCTCGCGGGAATCGCTGCGGAGGCGAGTGGCTTGATAGGGCGACTAAAGAGGAACAAGTAAACAGCGGAAGGGGATAAACGATGGCACGAAAGGTCTTGCTCGTCTGCGGCATCCTCTCTTCGCTGGTCTACGTCGCTACGGTCGTGCTCTCGCCCGCGCAGTGGGAAGGCTACAGTTCCGCCTCCCAGACCGTCAGCGAGCTGATCGCCATCGATGCCCCGACGAGGCCGCTCGTCGTTCCCCTCTTCGTCGCGTACAGCGCGCTCGTGATCGCGTTCGGGTTCGGCGTCTGGCTATCGGCCGGCCGCAAGCGCGCCCTGCGCTTCGCGGCGGTCGGGCTGGCCGGGAAGGAGGTGCTCGGCCTGGTGGTGACGCTCTACTTCCCGATGCACCTGCGCGGGGTCGAGGCAACGCTCACCGACACCATGCACGGAACCCTCACGTTCGCGGGCGTCCTCTTTATGCTGCTGGCATTGGGGTCCGGGGCCGCGGCGTTCGGGAATCGGTTCCGCTTCTATTCGATCGGGACCATCCTGCTCCTTCTCGTGGGCGGCCTCCTGACGGGACTGGACGCCCCGCAACTCGCGACAAACGGGCCCACGCCGTGGATGGGGGTCTGGGAGCGCGTCAACATCTACGCCTACATGCTCTGGGTCGTGGTGCTGGCCGTCGCCCTCTTGCGCGACCCCGTGGAACGGCCAAAAGTCAACCTCGCTGAGTAAAGTGGTTCTGGATCGGTTGGGTCTGATCGCCCGAGGTGATGTCCGGACGATGGTCCCCATCTTGGGATTCAGCAGCCCCCGAGTTCGCCCCTGCTCTGGACAAAACCATCCACTTCGTACGGGGCGCCGGCAGATCGAGGCCACGAGGCGGGGAGCCAGACGGCGCAGGTCGTGCCGGGGCCTGGGGTGGCACGCTTTTTGCGGGGCTCATGCCGTGGGTAGTCTCGCGACGTTCGGCTCCGGCCAGAGGTCCAGATGCCTCAGCGCGTGCTTCACGGAGAGGTGGGACGCGTTCTGCCCCAGCCCATCCGGCCATCCCGACCTGGCAACGACGTCCCGCACCGGCCCCTTCATGCCGGCCACGTGAAGCATGATCCCGCGCGAGCGGAGGTCCTTGGCGAACTCTGCCAGCGTTTCGATCGCCACCGCGTCGACGTCGTTGACGGCGGAGAAGTCCAGGATCAGGTAGCTCAACCCAGGCCGGGCCGAGACCGCATCCTCGAGCCAGTTCTTCAGGAACGCCATGTTCGCGAAGTAGAGTGAGGCGTCGACCCGCACGATGAAGGCCCCAGGGAAGGTTCTCGTCTTGGGGTAGCGGTTCACGTTCCGGAAGACGTCCTCCTCGGGCAGGTAGCCTACCTCCGTCGTGTGCGGCCGGGCGCTGCGCCACACGAAGACCAGCAGCGAGAAGGCGACACCCACGACTATCCCCTGCTCGATCCCGACGAGCAGCGTCACGGCGAACGTCACGACGAGCGCCCAGCCGTCGGCCCGCTTGACCTTGAAGAGGCGTACGGGCTCCCCCGCGTCGATCAGGCCGTAGACGGCGACCATGACTATCACCGCCAGGACCGCGTCCGGCAGGTAGTAGAAGAGCGGGGTAAAGAGGACGAGCGTCAGCAACACGAGCCCCGCCGTGATGACCGAGGCCAGCGGCGTGCGCGCCCCGGCCGCGTAGTTCACGGCCGAGCGCGAGAACCCGCCCGTCACCGGGTAGGCCGAGAACGCCGAGCCGAAGACGTTGGCGAGCCCGAGCCCCACAAGCTCCCGGTTGGCGTCTACCTCGTACCTCCCTTTAGCGGCGATGGACTTGGCGACGGCTATGGACTCCATGAAGCCGACGAACGCGATGGTGAGGGCCGTGGGGATCAGGGCGACTACGGAGCCGGGATCGAGCGCTGGCACGGAGAGGCCCGGCAGGCCGCCGGGGACCTCGCCGACGATGCCCACCCCCCGCCCTTCCAGGCCGAAGGCGTAGACCGCCAGCGCCGAGGCGGCCACCACGAGGAGCGGCGCCGGGAAGCGCGGCGAGATCTTCTTGAACAGGACAAGCGCGGCGATGCTCCCGACGCCGATGGCGAGGGTGACCGGGTTGACCTCCGCGAGCCTTCCACCCGCCTCCCACAACTGCGCGAGGACCGAGTGGCCGGCTTCGAGCTTCACGCCCAGCAGGGGCCCGAGCTGGCTCAGGCCGATCACGACCGCCGCCGCCGAGGTGAACCCGCTGACGACCGCGTGCGAGAGAAAGTTCACCACGAACCCCGCCCGCACGAGCCCGAGCCCGAACTGGATGACCCCCACCATCAACGCTAGCAGCGCGGCCAGGGCCACGAACTCTCCCGAGCCGGGCTCGGCCACGGCCGAGACGCCCGAGAGCGTCAAGAGGGAGACGATGGCGACGGGCCCGACGGCGAGTTGGCGCGAGGAGCCGAACAGCGCGTACACGAACAGGGGCATGATCGAGGAATACAGCCCGAACACGGGCGGCAGGCCCGCCAGCATCGCGTAGGCCATCCCCTGCGGGACGAGCATTACCGCCACGATCAGGCCCGCCGAGAGGTCCCCGGCCAGGTCCTCGCGCCGGTAGCGGCGCAGCCAGCCGGCCGCCGGGATAATCTTCTCCAACACGCCCAGACCTCCCGGACCCTACTCCAGAGGACGGCCGCGTCGCGCCCAACCGACGGTGCCACCGAGGAGGTTCGCCACCTCGCCGAAGCCGCTGCGGCTCAAGAAGCGCGCGCCCTGCTCCGAACGGTTCCCGCTGGCGCAGACGAGGACGATAGGGCCTTTACCTAGCTCCCCCATACGTTCGGGCAGCTCACCGAGCGGTACGTTTGCCGCGCCGGGCAGATGGCCCCGCTCGTACTCCCAGCCCTCGCGCACGTCGACGATGCTGGCGCCCCTCCGCCGCCACCGTTCGACCTCTTCGGGGAAGATCTCCTGGTGGGCTCCTTCTCCGACAGGTTCTCTCTGGTACATGTCCATGCCTCCGTTGTATAGAAGTCGAAACGCACGGGAGGCTCCGCGCGGGGTGAAAGTCCATCCCGCGACGCCTCCCTGACGAGGTCGCGTCCTACGCAGAGACCCGCTGCTTGCGCGTGTTCTCCCAACCTTCGTAGCTGCCTTCGAGCTCGAGCACCGAGCGGAACCCGGCGGCCCTGAGGGCGCTGGCGACCACGGCTGCGCGCGCGCCGGACTGGCAGTGTATGACGATGGTCCCGCCCGTCGGCAGCTCGTCGAGGTGCCACATCACGCGCCCGCCGTGCAGGCGCGTCGCCCCCGGGATGTGCCCGGCCTCGTACTCGCTCCTGGCGCGCACGTCGAGCACGAACGGGTCTTCCATCTCGTCGAGCTCGGATGGTGGGATCGTGGGCACGGGCTCCTTTTCGAGTCCTTCGAGGCCCGTGACGTAGCCTTCCACGCCGTCGATGCCGACGTAGGAGAGCCTGTCGCGCAGGGCCTTCGCGTCGGCCTCGTCGTCGGCGAGCACCACGATGGGCCTCTCGTCTTCTTCGGGATCTATCACCCACGATGCCCAGGTGGCGAAGCTGCTGCCGGCCGGGACGTTCAATGCGCCGGGCACCATACCCCCGGCGAGGGCCTCACGGGACCGGGTGTCGATGAACGCGACCTCGCCCCGCTCCAGCTTCTCCCCGAGCTTGCGGGCGTCGTAGTGGACGGGCGCAGACCTCTCCCCGAGCAGCGCGGGGCCGGACTTGTTCTGGCGCTTCATGCGCCCGAAGTACACCGGCGCGTCCGGCTGCCCCTCGAGAAGGGCCTCGACGAACCCCTCTTCGTCCCGACGTTCCAGGTGGGCGCCCCACCACGAGAAGAGCCGCTCGTAGCCGACCGTCGATGCCGGCACGGCCCCAAGCGCCTTGCCGCAGGCGCTCCCCGCGCCGTGACCCGGCCAGACCTGGACGTAGTCCGGCAGGACCAGGAACTTGTCGCGAAGGCTGGCGTACAACTGCCTCGCCCCCACGAAGCGCGTGTCCTTCCCGCCGGCGGCCTCGTCCAACAGGTCGGGCCTGCCAAGGTCGCCAACGAAGACGAAGTCGCCCGTTAGCATGAACCCGGGCTCCTCGCTCGTCGCGCCGTCGGTGACGAGGAAAGAGAGGTGCTCGGGGGTATGGCCCGGCGTGTGGACCGCCCGGAGCACCACGTTGCCCACCCGGATCTCACCCCCGTCGTGGAGCTTCTCGCCCTCGAAGCCGTACTTCCAGTCGGCGTCGCCCTCGTCGGAGAGGTACAGCGTCGCCCCCGTGGCGGCCGCGAGCTCCCGCGAGCCCGAGAGAAAGTCGGCATGGATGTGCGTCTCCGTCACGGCGACGATCTCCATGCCGTTTTTCTCGGCCACGTCCAGGTAAACCCCCACGTCTCGCCTGGGATCCACCACCACAGCCGTACCGGCCCGCTGGCAACCTATAAAGTAGCTGGCCTGGGCCAGATCCTCGTCGTAAATCCTCTCGAACAACATCCCCGTCTCCTTTCACGCCCTCGACCCACCCGTTCGGCGTCGACCTCATGATAGCTATTTATTATTATATTTCAATATAGTAATATAAACGTATGGCCCAATCTCCGGGGGTTTGCGGGTACAGGGGCAACCTTCTTGCTGTGTTCCGGTGGGGGCTTTGGGTGCTGCTGGTGTCCTGTTGGTCGAGCCGGCCGATGCGTCGGAGGGCGTCTCTCATGGTGGGGTACCTCGTGCTGCTTTCGAAATTTTCTTACCATCCGGCGGTTTCGAGGGGCTCCCGGACCTGGAGCTTTACGTGGGTAAACAGGACTTCGATGTCGGCGGCGCGGTACTTCGAGACGATGTTGCGTGAGATCTCGACGGCAAGCATCGGGGTCGATGGCTCGTCCGGGAGGCGTATCCCGAGCAGGTGCTTCGCCTGGCTGAGCAGGATGATGACCGCGGAGGCGTAGACGAACCCGCTCAAGACGGGGCGGGAGATGAAGTTGGTGATGAAGCCCATCCCGAGGGGCCCTATGGCGAGTTGCAAGACCCCGACCATCAGCGCGAGGAGGAGGACGAGTCCTATGTACTCCTCCGTTCCGGGCCTTGCGAGGGCCGAGACCGACGTCAGGGTGAGGAGGGCCATCAATGCCGGCGGGCCCACCGGCATGTGCCTGGAGGTACCGAACAGGGCGTAGACGACCGTCGGGACGATCAAGGCGTAGAGGCCGTAGATGGGCGGCAGGCCCGCCAGCATCGCGTAGGCCATGCTCTGCGGGACCAGCAGCACGGTTATGACCAGCGCCGCGGTGAAATCTTTGGAGAGGTCCTCCCGCCCGTATCCCTTGAGCCACCCGTAGGCCGGGAACAACCTCGTCAGAGCTCCCGGTGCCGGCTCGGGGGCCCGCGCGCCGCTGTCCAGCCCGCCGGTCATCCGTCAACCTGTAGAGACCCGCCCGCCTCTCGGGGCTTGGTTGCGTTCGATCATCCCGGGCTTTCCCCCGGTGATGGGCTGATGGAGGGCCTTTGCCATCAGCGCGGGCTCTTTGCCTCAAAGGTCTCACGCCGAAGGTTCCACGGCGAGCACGGCGGCGCCCTTTGTTTCGCCGGCCCGCAACGCCCCGAGCGCCGCGTTGGCCTCCTCGAGTAGGAAGGTCGCAACCTCGGTTTGTATCGGCACCTGGGGGGCGAGGGCAAGAAACTCCTCTCCGTCTTTACGGGTAAGGTTTGCGACCGAGCGGACGGACCGCTCGCCCCACAGCAGATCGTAGGAGAACGAGGGGACGTCGCTCATGTGGATGCCCGCGCAGACCACGGTCCCACCCTTCGCCACGGTCCGGAGCGCGGCCGGTATCAGGGCGCCCACGGGGGCGAATATTATGGCCGCGTCCAGCTCTTCGGGCGGATACTCGTCGGAGTCGCCGGCCCATTCGGCGCCGACCTCGCGGGCGAAGCGCTGTCCCTCCTCGTCGCCGGGACGGGTGAAGGCGAAGGTGCGGCGGCCCTGGTGGGCGGCGACCTGGGCGACGATGTGGGCCGAGGCGCCGAAGCCGAAAAGGCCGAGGCGTTGTGCGGCGCCGGCGAAGCGGAGGGAACGGTAGCCGATCAGGCCGGCGCAGAGTAGGGGTGCCGCCTGGAGGTCCGGATACCCGTCGGGGATCGGGAAGCAGAAACGCTCGTCGGCCGTGGCGTACTCCGCGTAGCCGCCGTCGATCTCGTAGCCGGTAAAGCGGGCCGCGTCGCAGAGGTTCTCCCTGCCCGAGAGGCAGTAGCGGCAGGTGCCGTCGGTGTGGCCGAGCCAGGGGACGCCCACCCGGTCGCCCATGGCGAAACGTTCCGCGCCGGCGCCGGTCTCCTCCACGACGCCGACGATCTGGTGGCCCGGGATCAGGGGCAGCTTCGGCCCCGGAAGCTCCCCGTCGACGACGTGGAGGTCCGTCCGGCACACGCCGCAGGCCCGGACCCGGACGAGGACCTGTCCCGGCCCGGCCTCCGGTTTCGGCGCCTCCGCGGCCCGGAGCGGCTTCCCTGGGGCATCCAGGATCATGGCCCGCATCGTCTTCGACCCCTCCGGATCTGCGGCCTCAACGCACTCCACTGGACACTTCAGTCGCCGCCCGGGCGGGGGTTGACCAGGATGGATCCCTCCGTGGTCCTCAGCAGTTTCGTCGAGACGCTGCCGAGGATGACCCTCTTGGCCGTCCCGAGGCCCCTGGAGCCGACGGCGACTAGGGTCGCCGGTTCTCTCGCGGCGGCCTCCAGGATCGTCACCGTCGCGTCGCCCGTCACTAGCGCGGTCTCCGGGGTCGTTCCGAGGAGTTCTTCCAGCTCGGCTGCCCTCTCCTTGAGGGCCCTCTCGCCTATACGCCTGTTGTCTTCGATCAGCCGTTCGTAGAGATCCTGCTCGTACTCGGGCAACGCCATCGGGAGGGGCTGCCTGGAGGAGGCGCGCACCAGGACGGCCCGGCTCCCGAAGGTCTTGCCGATGCGGGCCGCGAGGTCTCCGGCCGCCCGCGCCGCCTCGGAGCCGTCGTCGCCCACCACGATGCGCCCCGGCGGCCAGGCTGCTTCGCCGCCTCGCACGACGAGCACGGGGACGTGCGCGTGGTGGACGACGCCCTCGGAGACGCTGCCCAGGACGAGCCGCCCGAGCGGGCCCCGGCCGCGGCTGCCGACGACGATCAGGCCAACCCCCAGCTCGTCTGCGAGACCGAGTATCGCGTCTACCGGGTAGTCCCTTTTGAGGTGAGTCTGGGAGACGCTCGCCGCGCCGCCGGCGGCGATACGCTCGGCCTCCCTATCGAGTAGCCTCCTGGCGTCTTGTTCGAAGAGTTCGGTGGGGACCGGCGCCGGGTCTACCATGCCCGGGTAATGCCAGGCGTGGACTACGTGCAACTCCGAGCCGGTGCTGGCCGACAGGTCGGCCGCGGCACGTCCCGCGGTCGCCGCGCTGTCGGAGCCGTCCGTGGCGAGCAGGATGCTCGTGGGGAACGCTTCGGTCATGCCTGGGCCCTTTCCTCGCTGCCGAAATTGCTTTCTCCGCGCGCCGGTTCGTGGGCAGACGCCTTCACGGCGCCGCCCGCACGGGTTGGGCGCCGCGCGCGGCCTCGCGGTCGGCCCGCGTCGCGGGCTCCCTCGGAAGCGGGCAGATCAAGACCGGACCCCTCGCGACCCTCAGGATGTTGGTCGAGACGCTGCCGAGCCTCGCCCGCCCGATTACGCCAAGCCCGCGGCTGCCCACGGAGATCAGGGTCCGCGTCTCGTCGCTATCCTCGGCGGCCACGAGCAAGGCCAGGGTGGCGTCGCCATCCATCGCCCTGATCTCCGGCCTTCGTCCCGATTCCCGGCCGAGGGCGTCGGCCCGCTCGTCGAGGTTCCTCTCGATACCCGCCCTCGCCTCGTCTAGCCTGCGGCGGTCTTCGGCGCTCCACCCGCCGATCGGCTCCGGGGGGTTGCGGTGGGCCCGCACGAGAAGGTTCCCGGCGCCGTACAGGGCGGCGATGCTCGTACCCAGCTTCGCCGCCCGCCCGGCGCCTTCCGAGCCGTCGTCGCCCGAGATCACACGCAGGGGAGGCCAGGCCGCTTCGCCGCCGCGCACGACGAGCACGGGGACGTGCGCGTGGTGGACGACGCCCTCGGAGACGCTGCCGACCACCAGCCGTCCCACGGGACCGAGGCCGCGGCTGCCCATTACCAGCAGGCCGGGTTGCAGCTCTTCACAGAGGTCGAGCAGGACGTCTATCGTCCGGCCTTGCAGGAGGTGCGGTTCGGCCACCGCGCCGCCCGCCGCCTCGATGGCGTCCACCTGGGAGGCGAGCAGCTTCCTCGCCTCCCGCTCGTACAGGTGCGAGTAGTCGGCCCACGCCACCGCCGGGTAGCCGATGCCCTGAACGTTTTGGTGCCAGGCGTGGGCCACGTGCAGCTCGGCGCCGATCTTGCGGGCGAGGTCCGTTGCCGCCCTGGCGGCGAGGTCCGCGTCGGACGAGCCGTCCGTGGCGAGCAGGATCCTGTTCGGGCGCAGGATGCCGTCCTGGGTTCCGGTCATCTCTTTGCTCCTTTCTGCGCCGGGTGCGATGGTGGCGGTCGCGGTTCGTCTACCCGGCCAGAAGGCCCGCCTCGCGCGCCCGGGCCAGGGCTTCGAGTTGCGAGTGCGCCCCGAGGGCCAGGAGCAGCGCGCGGATGTGGTTACGAACCGTGGCCTGCGAGAGGTAGAGTTCCTGGCCGATCTCGCGGGCCGACTTGCCACCGGCCAGCAGCGCCAGGACCTCGGCCTGCCGCGGCGTGAGATCGGGGACGTCCACCCTCCGCGGGGCGCGGGCCTCCCCGCCGCCCGAGGAGAGCCGCACGAGGTCGCGGGCCATCTCCAGAGCCTCGTGCGCCCCCTGGGCGTCGCGGAGGAGGTGGATCAGGTACGGACCCTCTTCGGAGTCCACGCAGAGCACGCTCACGTTCACCCAGCGCCTCCCGCCGACCCTGGTCTCGATGCGCGTGTCGTAGCTCGGGACCGCGTGTCCCGTGCGGGCCAGGGCCATGACGGGGCACCCCTGGGCGCACAGCCGGCCTCCGCCTTCGCACTCACCGCGCAAAGTCTCGTGGCACCGCCTGCCGACCACCTCTTCGGCCAAAAGCCCCGTGAGGGCCTCGGCCCGGGCGTCCCAGTGGACTATCCGGTGGTCGGGCGCCACCACGAAGACGGCGTCCGCCGTCCGGGCGTTTATCAGGCACTCGACGGCCGGGGGCGGCGCGGAGACGACGCTCCGGGATCCTTCGGCCGGGTTCGTGGTCCCCCGCTGGATGATCGTTTCGAGCATCGCGCCTCTCCCTCTACTCTCGCTTCCTTCTGAAGGTATGATCCCTCGTCCGGCCCCGCCCGTCGTGGGCAACGGTGGTCATCTTTGCGGGGGCGCAACGCCCGTCGACCCGTGGGCAATATTGCCCACGAGCGGTGTCGTGGGTTATCCTTGACGCGTAGGAAACAGCCCCGCCCGGAGACGATCCGGCGGGGCGAGAGACCTTATCTACCTTCACGTCCGGGCTTTTGGGGGATCACGGGCGAAGAGAGAGGCGGTGGGGTCGGCGGTGGATGCCGGGGGTGGGCAGGAATGAAACGACGCGCCGTCTTTACGCTCGACGCAGAAGGGCGGGTCGACTCGTGGAGCGAGGCCGCCCGCCTGGCGACGGGCTACCCGGCCGAAGAAGTGCTCGGGTGGCACCTATCCGACCTCCTTGCCGGTGGCGTCGAGGTGGCGCACCGGGTCCTCACGGGCGCCGAAACCGCGGGCGACCACGAAGAGGGGGCCTCGTGGGTGGGCAAGCGCGGTGCCGGCTTTCAGGCGAACGTGCTCGTCTTTGCGCTGAGGGATGGGGCGGGTCTTCTGCGCGGCTTTGCCGCGGTGATGGGTGAGGCCGACGAGAGTTGGCGTCCGTCTGGGGCGCGGGGTCAGGACGTCGTCGAGGGGATCACGGACGCCTTCTACGCGCTCGACCGCGGGTGGCGCTTCACCTACCTCAACAAGACGGCCGAGCGGTTGTTGTCCGGCAGTCGGGAGACGTTGCTCGGGAAGAACATCTGGGAGGAGTTCCCGGAGGCCTCGGATCTCAAGTTCCACCGGGAGTATCACAGGGCGCTCGCGGAGGGAAGAACCGTACAGTTCGAGGAGTACTACGAGCCCCTCGAAGCCTGGTTCGAGGTGACCGTCTACCCCTCCGAAGAAGGCCTGTCCGTTTACTTCCGCGACATCACGCGGCGCAAAGAATCGGGGGAGCGGCTGGATCAGACGCTCAAGGAGCTCGCCGACCTCAAGTTCGCCCTCGACGAGTCGACCATCGTGGCCTTCACCGACCAGCGCGGCAGGATCACGTACGTCAACGACAAGTTCTGCGAGATCTCCAAATACTCCAGGAACGAGCTTATCGGCCAGGACCACCGGATCGTCAACTCCAACTTCCATCCAAAGGATTTCATAAAGGACCTCTGGCGGACCATAGCGCGGGGGCGCGTCTGGCGGGGTGAGCTCAGAAACCGCGCCAAGGACGGCTCGGTCTACTGGGTCGACACGACCATCGTTCCGTTCCTGAACAGCAGGGGAAAGCCGTACCAGTACGTCGCGATCCGGCACGAGATCACGGACCGGAAAAAGACGGAGGAGGAGCTGCGCGAGAGCAACGCCCTCTTGAACTCCGTCATCGAAGGAACCAGCGAGGCCATCTTCGTCAAGGATCTGGACGGCAGGTACGTTCTGGTCAACTCCGCCGCCGCCGAGATCATAGCCGGCCGGCCGTGCGCGGCCGGGGAGGTCATCGGCAAGGACGACACGCAATTCTTGCCGGCCGGGGTTGCCCGCCCGCTGATGGAGGCCGACCGCGAGATCATGGCGTCCGGGGAGACGCGGAGGGTGGAGGAGGAGGTGCCGGTCAAGGGAGCGGTCCGCTCGTTCCTCTCGACCAAGGCCCCTTACCGGGGCGACAGCGGCGAGGTGGCGGGCCTGATCGGCGTGGCCTCGGACATCACGGAGCTCAAGAAGGCCGAGGCCGCCCTGCAGGAGATCCGGGAGGCCGAACGCAACCGCATAGCCCGCGACCTGCACGACGAGGTCCTACAGGACCTCACCTACGCCCTGCAGGAGGTGCAGCTCTCCGGGACGGCGGCCACGCCCGAAGGAAAAGGCGTCGCCGGGTTGAAAGAGGCCGAGGCGGCCCTGAACCGCTCGGTCCGCGGGCTAAGATCCGCCGTCCACGACCTGAGCCTGGAGCCCGACGCGGGCGGGCCGTTCCGCCGCTCGGTGGAGGCCCTCGTCGAGCTCAACCGTCAGATGAACCCGGGCTGCCGGGTGGACCTCGAGGTACACGAATCGTTCCCGGGCGAGTTGCCCGGCAAGACCTCCAAGGAGCTTCTGCGCGTGGTGCAGGAGGCCCTCGCGAACGCCCGCCGGCACTCCGAGGCGGACAGGGTCAAAGTCTTCGCCGGGACCGACCGGGTTGGGAAGCTGAGGGTTGAGATCTCCGACAACGGGAAGGGCTTCGACCCGGAGAAGGTCCTGGCGGGGATAGGGACCAGGGCGATGCGCGAGAGGGTGCGCGCCCTGGGGGGTGACCTCACCGTCACCGGCGCCCCCGGCGATGGTACCCGGGTGACGGCCGAGGTGCCTTACGGCGCGGACGGCGTCGCCGAAGCCCCGGCCCAGCGGGCCAGGGTGTTGCTGATAGACGATCACGCCTCGTTTCGGGAGGGCGTCGCCTCGGTACTGCGGGCGCAGCCGGACATCGAGGTGGTGGGCCAGGCGGGGTCGCTGGCCGGGGCGCGGGAGGCGCTCGCGTCGGGGCCCCCGGTGGACGTTGCGGTTATCGACCTCGGGCTCCCGGACGGTTACGGCGCGGAGATCATAGTCAGTTTGCGCGCCGCCAACCCGCGGGCGCAGGCCGTAGTCCTGAGCGCAACCCTCGACCGGGCCGAGATCGCCCGGGCCGTCGAACTCGGGGCGGCGGGGCTGCTCCACAAGGCGTCGAGCATGGCCGAGATAGTTGACGCCGTAAGACGCCTCGGCGCCGGCGAGACGATCCTGCCGCTCGGGGAGGTCGTCGAGCTGTTGCGTTTCGCCGGAACCCACAAGGAGCAGGAGCAGGAAGCCCGCCGGGCCCTGGAAAGCCTCACGGACCGCGAGCGGGAGGTACTCGCCCTACTGGCCGAGGGCCTGGACGCCGCGGAGATCTCCGCCCGGCTCCACATCAGCGCCAAGACGGAGCGCAACCACGTGTCGCGCATCCTATCCAAGCTGGGCGCCCACTCCCGGCTGCAGGCTGTCATCTTCGCCGCCCGCCACGGCGCGGTCGAGATATCTTGAAGTGGGTTGCGGTGGTATTGAACCACCGCAACCCACGCAAACAGCCATCGGCCAAAGAAAAGGGAGCTGATCGCTGAAAGCTGACAACGATTGCGGGGAGGTCCAACCTCCCCGCAATCTGCTCTATACGGTGAGCCCCTGGAGCCACTATACAACTCGTAGGAGGTGGTGAGATGAAAGACGATGCGAAACCGAACCTCGAGCCCGTAGAGAAGGCGGTGGAGCGCCTGGGGGTCAACGCCGTCTTCGGCGAGCCCGTCAGGGAAGGTGACGTTACGGTCATCCCCGTGGCCGAGGTCCGCCTCGGTTACGGGCACGGCTCCGGACGCTCCGCAGAAGACGCTCCGGGCGCGGACGAGGGCAGCGGCGGTGGAAGCGGGTTGGGCGGACGGGCGTCTCCCAAAGGCTACATCCGAATCTCTTTCGAAGGGGCGAGGTTCGAGCCGGTCCTGGATGTCACCCGAATGGCCCTGGCGGGCATAGCATTGGCGGCCTAAACGATTTTCTGGATCGGGAGGGCCCTGCGCCGCCCTTCCTGGGCCGAAGCATCTACGGAGAAAAGGGCGCTGCTGGCGAGGAACATGCCCGCTACCAGGACCAGAAGGATTCGCGCCTTCACGGGCCTCGCCCCGCCACTTTCGTGGCGTCCGATCTGTGGTCGTCTTTGCATCGGGGGAACGGTAGCAGCGCGGTCTGGTTGGGGGCAGCGCAAACTTGCCCATCCGCATGGACAAGATCGACCATCTTCCACGGGCCGCCCCGCAACCGGTGCTTCCTGCTGGTGGCGGGCGCCTTCATCCTGGGCGGAAGAGGCACGGGTCCGCTAGTAGTGGGGCGGGAGCGTTACGGTGGTGTCCACGCCGTGCAGCACCGAGGCCACGTGCAGGGCCGCGTGCGCGCCGATCGCGGTGAGCGGGTTGAAGGTGAGCAGGTAACCGAGCGTCATGATGCCGTTCCCGATCAGGGGGCTCGCCAACTCCGGACCGCGGAACTCCGCGTACCCGAGGTGGTACGCGGCGGTTACGAAGGGGCTTGCGATACTTTACAGCGCTTCCTCGTAGTCGATCTCGGTGATATGACCCCGCCAGTAGGGCTTCGCGCCGTCAGGGAGCAGCCAGGCCACCTCGCCGTCGAGCGGCACTCGCATGCCGCCGCGCTCTTCGTAGTTCCAGAAGCGCCCGTGCCACGGCGTAGGGACGATCTTGTCGCCTACCGTCCGGCCGCGCGCCTCCGCGCGCACGGTGTCGATGAGGTCTTCTTCGTCGAAGGTGAAGAGCATGGTTATGGAGGTCTCGCCCTCGGCCAGCGTGGCCCGGGCCGAGTGGCCATCGACGGCTTCCCAGCGCACCCCCTGGCTCGGTAGCAACGCGGTCGGGTACCAGGCCGCCTCGGCGAAGAAGCGCATAAGCTCCCCCTCGGCCACCTCTCCTGTGCCGCCCATGTCGACCACGGAGAAGAGTCCAATGATAGAGCCGTTGAGGATACCCTCGCCCGCGACATAGGCGTCGTGCACGTGCACGGGCAGGAGCGGCATCATCTCGACGCGCCCGTCCCAGTCGAAGCCGGGGCGCTGGGTGATCACCTTCTGGTCGGACGTGAAGGGCTTCCAGTTGTCGGTGGTCTCGCCCATGTTGAAGGTGCCCGTGTGCCGCACGCTTGCTTCGGCCACCATCGGCTGGCCCTCTTCGAGCACCCGGCCCAAGTAGCGCTGGACCGGCGCAGGCAACCTTTCCAATTCGTCGAAGTCCACCGTCTGAGGCCGGATGGACTCTTTGGCCGCGTCCAGTTGGCCGCGCAGTTCCCTTGTGCCGGCGTTCCAGCGGTACTCTCCGTAGAGACGAACGCACAATAGGACGGCGACGAAGCCCAGTACGCCCGCTGCCAGGAAGACGCCCAATGTTCTCTTGCGGCGCCGGTAATCCTTGTTCACGTGGTACGTCCTTTCGAGGTCGGACGCGCGCGCCGGAGCATCGGCAGATCCGGGGTCTTTCCTTGAGTCTACTTCACCGCTTGCGCCCGAACGTGAAGTAGGAGATCGGGCCTATGAAGTTGACGAAGGAGACGGCCACCCACGCCCATTTGTTGCCCCGGATCTCCCCCGCCGGACGCCGGTAGATGTCCGCGAGGGCCGTCAGGAGCAGCGAGATCTGGACCGAACCTACCGTCAGGACCGCGGTTTTCTCTCTGTCGCTCAGTTCGCTCCACCTGGTTTTCGCCAAGGCCGTGCCCCCTTGTTCGAAGTTCCCTATCCGCTCCCCGGCTACCGCATCCGGCGCTCCCCTATTCAGGAGCCTCGAACACTAGCCACGAGCCCTTGATGCCCTCGATTCCCCGCCCGCCGCCGAAGTCGCCCTTTCCGGGCACCACCTTCACCAGGCGATCACCCTCGCCGGCGAAGTCTTCCAGCGTGCCGGTAAGGTCTTCCCTGTGCAGGACGAAGACTACCCGCTGCTGCTTGGTCATCTCTTCGATGGACGCCCGGTCGCCTTCGCCCTCGGCGACGGCCTCGGCGAGGAGCCGTTGCCGCTCGGCAGCCTCTTCCCACAACTCGGCCCTGCGGGCGTCCGCCTCGGCCTGACGGGTCTTCTCCTGCGCGCGGTACTCTTCCACGTGGTCTTCGATCCTCTTCAGGATCCTCTCGATGACGGGCCTGCGCTTCTCGTCCATCTTGCGCCTCCTTGTCCCCTTCTCTACAACACGACGCGTCCTTCGCGCCTCTAGCTTCATAGCGGAAGACTAGGCCACGCGAGGAACGCCGACCTGAGCAGGCCGAACCAATCTTCCGGTCAAGATAAACCAATTAGCGGGGTTGCCGGTGGGGCAAGATCCCGCGACCACACGCCCGAACCGAAGGACCACGCGCACCGCCCGGCCGCGTTACCGGCGAACCACGAGGGTGTGCGCCGCCATATCTCCCAGGCGTTGGTTCTTGCCCGAGACCAGCACGGTCACGAAGGCCACCAGATAGCCGAACAGGCTATCCACCAGGCGGAGCGCCGTCCTGACGACGGCGGCCCTTAGGCCCGGCGTCCCCCCGCCTTCCCGAACGACCCTTATGCCGAGCAGCATCTTGCCGACGCAGGTCAGGGCCGCTGGTGGGAGGGTTGTTGGGCCTCGTGTTCGCTGCGCTCGCGGTCGTGGCGTTCACCCTGCTTGGCAAAGAAGAAGGCGCTACCCAGACCACCCGGCAACGGGCCGCGGCGGCCCCGGTGACCCGCACCTACTTTATAGGGGCGGACAAGGTCGAGTGGGACTACGCGCCGACGGGCTCCAACCAGATCACCGGCCAGTCCTTCGGCGAGGACGAGAACGTTTTTGCCCAGCAGGGCCCCGACCGCATCGGCAAGGTCTACACCAAGTCCCTCTAAAGGGAATACACCAATGCCAGCTTCTCCAGGCTCAAGCCTCGCCCGGCCAGCGAGGAATACCTGGGCACGCTGGGGCCTGTGCTCCGGGGGGCGGTGGGGGACACCATAAAGGTGGTGTTCAAGAACAACACCAACCATCCAGCGAGCGTCCATCCGCACGGCGTCTTCTACAACAAGAACTCCGAGGGCGCTCCCTACAACGACGGAACCTCCGGCGCGAACAAGGCAGACGACATAGTCGAGCCGGGTGGAACCCACACCTACACCTGG
This sequence comes from Rubrobacter tropicus, assembly GCF_011492945.1. NCBI lineage: Bacteria > Bacillati > Actinomycetota > Rubrobacteria > Rubrobacterales > Rubrobacteraceae > Rubrobacter > Rubrobacter tropicus. The sequence goes on along the minus strand of NZ_CP045119.1, from coordinate 4,120,167 downwards.
AAGATCCCGGACCGGGCCGGCCCCGGCCCGATGGCCCCGAGCTCGGTGATGTGGATGTACCACTCCCACGTGGACGAGTCGGAAGACACGAACTCCGGCCTCTCGGGCCCATCGTCGTCACCGGCAAGGGCCTGGCCAGGCCGACGGGTCTCCGGTCGACGTGGACCGCTAATTCCTCGACAGTCGGTCCGGGCCCTCTCGGGCCCGTCTTGCGGCGTGCAGCGGTGCGCTAAGGGGGCGGGGTCAGGACGCGTCGGACCCGTCTTCGTCGGCGTCCTCGTTGCGGCGTCTCTGACGATAGCCGTAGGCCGCTTCGCGCACGGTGTCCTCGTCCTCCAGCGAGGACCCCAGAGCGCCCGCGACCAGGGCCAGCGAGGCTGTGAGCCAAGAGAGGATCAGGTACTCCCCGAAGCCGACCGGGTGGCGGAGGGTGCTCTGGAGGTAGCCGCCCGGCACGAAGACCCAGGCCGCGACGAGCACCAGCAAGAAGAGCGTGGCGTACGAGAGCAGCGTCGCCGCCGTCACGGTGAGGGCGGTCGCGCCGTTGTACAGCCTCGCCCAGCGCCGGGGCTCCCCGTCCCCGGGGCGTTCCCAGAGCCCATGGGCGACGACGACCCAGGCGACCATCGCCACTACCGCCGCGACCATGAGCAGCAGGAGGCGGGCCCAGCCGACCGCGTCGCTCAGGGTCCAGATGGTCGGGGTTATAAGGGCGTAGGCGCCCGTGGCGAAAGCGGCGGCGAGCGCGCCCTTGAAGCTGGGGAAGAGCTTCCAGGGCCGGTTGGCTAGGACCATGCCGGCCAAAAGCCGCGGGTGTCCATTCACCCTCGGGGCGGCGAAACGCACGTCCACGCCCATGTTCTTCATGTCCTCGTCGGGGGGCTCTATCCGACGGTACGGGGCGAGGAACCCGCCCTCCCGTCGCCCGGACGTGTCGGCGTTCTCCTCGGGTCCGAGCATCCTGGCGTGCAGCTCCTCGACGAGCCGGAGGGTCGCCTCCTTGGCCCTGGAACGCAGCCTGAACGTCCCCAGGGCCGGCAGCGAGAGCCCGGCGACCCCCCGCGAAGCGCTCGCGTCGGCCACGACGAGGTGCCCGTTCCTGTAGATCGGCAGGTCGGTCAGGCAGACGGCCATGTCCCAGCCCTCCCGCACCCTGCGGTCGTGGCAGACGTCCAGGATCTCCGGGGCGTCCCGCGCGCTGCCCGTGAGCGGGTCCACAAAAACCGACACGTCCCAGGAAAGGCGGACGTCGACGCGCCGGTCGAGGAGCTGGGGCAGTTCGGCCGCGAGTTCCCTGGCGATCTTCTCCGGGATTTCGGGGGCGGGTATCAACCCCAGCGTGACGGTGCTACCGTTTGCGGACTGGTTCCCGCGCGAGCGTACCGTTCGCGATTCGCCCTCCCTGGGGTCCGTAGAGGCCACGTTTTCTCCCCTCCTCGTCTCCGGCATCTACCCGGGAAGCTTGGACGCGACGATGTCGATCCTCTCGATGATGGGCTCCTGGGAAAGCTCGCCGACATCATCCATCAGCGCCGCGGCGACCCGGCCCGAGATGCTGGTACATTCACTTTGTCTTGGCGGTTCTGGACGTTTACGAGACCATCTCAGCACCTCCTCCGCGGCGGCTGCTGTCGCGTCAGCCCGAACCGTCCTGGCTCTGACCCTCTTTGTGGCGGCGCTCTCTGTGGTAGGTATAGGCGGCCTCGTGCACGTCGTCCGAGGTCTGCAGTCCCGAGCCGAGGGTGCCTCCGAGCGTGGCCAGCGAGCTCGTCATCAAGGCCAGGGCCACGAATTCGCCCGCGCCGGCCGGACGTCCGATGGTCTTCCCGAGCACGCCGGCATCTATGAGGAACCCCGCCGCGGCGAGTGTTAGCACGAACAAAGCGGCGAAGAAAGACAACGCTCCTATGGTCAGCGTGATCAGGGTCGTCGCGTTGAAGAGCACCGCGAGCTGCCGGTTCGTCTGGCCGTCCGAACGGTGCCACATGCCGTGGCGGACGATGAGGTAGGCGATCATCGTCGCCACCGAGGCGGCCACCAGCCCTGAGAGCCTCGCCCAGCTAAACGCGCCGCTCAGTTGCCATATGGTGCTGGTGATGAGCGTGAAGGCCGCCGTGCCGAGGGCCGCGGTGAGCGCGTAGGAGAGGCCGAGGACGACCCGGAAGGGGCGGGTGGCGCGCACCATCCCGGCCAGAAGACGTGCCTGGCCGAGCCCCGCCGGCATGGCGAGCTGGAAGTTGTCGCCACCTTCGCCGCCCCGCGCGGCATTACCGAAGGTGGTCGCCGGCTGCTTGGGGCGTCGGCCGTCGCCGTCACGCGCCGCGTCCTCCGGGCCGATCCCTATCCGGTCTCCAAGGACCTCGCCGACGAATCGGACGATGGCCTCTCGGGCATGCGCGCGCCTGCGCAGTACCCCGAGGGCTGGCAGCGAGACCAGCACCGCGTCCCGCTCGGAGGATGCCTCGGCCACGACGGCCCGCCCATCGCCACGCAGCAGCGGCAGGTCCGTGACGCAGACCGCGAAATCCCACCCTTCCTGCCGCCTCCACTCACGGAGGTCGTCGACTGTTCCGTTGTCGTCCTCGGTGTCTTCGGCGTCCGGGAGGCGCGGGTCGCGCATGGTCGGCACCTCCCAGGAAACGCGCTCGCTGATGCGCTCGGAGAGCGCCCTGGGCAGCTCGGCCGCGAGATCCTCGACGACCTCCCTGGGCACCTGTGGGGGCGCCAACAGACCCAGCACCACGGTCTCGCCAGGATGGTCTGCCCGCGGACGGCCCACCCGACGACGCTTGTGTGCCCCGGAGGTCGCGTCGGTTTCCCCGGCGGAACCCGGATGTCCTGCGGAGCTCATCTACTCTGGCAGCTTGGACGCGAGGACGTCTATCCTCTGGATGCCGGGCGGGTCCGCGAAGAGAGCGGCGTTGTGCTGGGTCGCCTGGGCCACGCCGCCGGAGAGGTGGGCTTCGCGGCCCACTACGTCTGGGAGGACGTCGAAGACGCCGAACGTTGAGGGACCGAAGCGGACCCCGAACCATGCCATGGCCTTCGGCTCCTCGTTAACCATCGAGATCGCCCCCCTCCGGGAGGCTCCGGATGTTGTTCTCCCTTCCCGGCGTCGCCTCCAGCTGGAGCAACAAGCCTACGGTGACGGTGTTCTCGGCCATCCTCCATCTCCTTTAAGTTCCCCTTTCTGTTTCGTAATGGTCTCGGCACCCCTGCCCCCGACGCCGTAGCGCCGAGGACAAAAGGTCCGAGCCCTCGGGTCAAGAGTGACCGTTGGAGTGGCCGTCGAGCGTGAAGACCGAGCGGACGCAGCCGTCGATCTTGTTCTTGAACATGTCGTAGCCGCGGGCACCGTCGTCGAGCGACATCGGGTGGGTCATGAGGTGGTCCGTCTTTATCTCCCCGGCGGCCATGCGCTCCAGGATCATCGGTATGTAGCCGTGCCCGTGCTGCTGGGCTCCGCGCAGCGTGCAGCCCTTGTTCATGAGTGCCCCCATCGGAAACTTGTCCACGGCCCCGGCGAAGACGCCTAGCGCGAAGATCGAGCCGCCCTTGCGGCAGGCGTAGATGGCCTCGCGCAGCGCCGTGGGCCTGTCGGTCTGGAGGAAGGCCTGCTGCTTGATCCAGTCGTAGGCGAACGAAGGGCTGTCGGAGTGGGCCTCCATCCCCACGGCCTCGATGCACACGTCGGGCCCTCGCCCGCCGGTCATCTCCCTGAGTTCGCCCTGGATGTCCTGCTTGGTGTAGTCCAGGGTCTCGCACCCGATAAAGCGCTCGGTCATCGACATACGCTCCGGGTAGCGGTCGATGGCGATGACGCGCTCGGCACCGAGGAGCATCGCCGCGCGGGCCGCCATCTGCCCGACCCCGCCGCAGCCCCACACGGCGACCACGTCGCCGGGCTGGACGCCGCCCACGTCGGCGCCCGTCCACCCGGTAGGCGCCGCGTCCGAGGCGAAGAGGGCCGTCTCGTCAGAGAGGCCCTCGGGCACGGAGAAGGCGCCCACGTCGGCGTAGGGGATGCGGATGTACTCGGCGTGGCTTCCGGCGTTGCCGCCCATGGCGTGGGAGTAGCCGAAGCAGCCGCCGGGGGCGAAGCCCCATAAGGCCTCGGTGATCGCGGGGTTCGTGTTCCCGTTGTCGCAGCAGGAGTACAGGCCCTTCTTGCAGTACCAGCACTCGCCGCAGGCGATGAAGGAGCAGACGACCACCCGGTCGCCGACGGAGTGTTTCTGTACCCCCGATCCGACCTCGACGATCTCGCCGAGAAACTCGTGTCCCAGGACGTCGCCCGCGCGCATGGCCGGGATGTAGCCGCCCAGCAGGTGCAGGTCCGAGCCGCAGACCGAGCTCAGCTTCACCTTCACGATGGCGTCCCCGGAGTTCAGTATCTGGGGGTCGGGGACCTGCTCCACGCCGAGCTCGTTTATGCCGTTCCAGACGAGCGCCTTCAAAGCAAACCTTCCCTTCTCGAGCGGCTGGTTGCCGCGCCGAGTAGCTTCCCGCCCGGTGTGTCCTTCGTCGTCGGCGGCCAGTCCGGGCTCAAGACCTCGCCGGTCTCCAGGATCTGCTTGGTTTCCCTGAGCGCTTTTCGCACCTTCTGGCGGTAGTCCTTGCTGGAGGAGCCACGCGGAAGGGCGGAGATCTCTGTCCCCTTGTCAGCGGGGGCGGGCTGTATCCGCACCTCTACCCCGTCGCCAAGATCCGCGAGCGGCCCAGGCAGGCCGTCCTCTGTCGGGATCTCCTGCGGCGGGCGGTTCACCGTGACGGCGAGCCAACGGTCCGTCTTACTGTCGGCGGAAGACTCTCCGTTCACGGAGAACGCGCGCGCCGTGCCCGTCGGGCGGTAGCCATTGCCGACTACCCGTCCGGCCCACCTGTTGCCGGTGAGGCGCCCAATCAGCAGGGCCGCCCCCCCGCCCGCGGCGGCAAGCCCGCCTATAGCCACGACCTTTTTTACCTTCATCCTTCGTCCCTTCCGCGCCTCTCGTGGGGCGCGTGGTGTTCGGGCAGCCCGGCCCGAGACCAAATCGACGGTCTCGGGCCGGTCCTGCTCCTTTACGGATCTCCTACTCTCTAGGCGCTGCCCGCCTTGACCGGGTGCTTGCCCTCGGCGAACTCCTCGACGATCTTGGAGCAGAACGCCGGCAGGTCGTCGGGGCTGCGGCTGGAGACGAGGCCCTCGTCGGTGACGACCTCCTGGTCGAGCACCTCGGCGCCGGCGTTCGCCAGGTCGACGCGGACGCTGGGCCAGGAGGTGAGCCGCCGACCCTCGGCGACGCCCGCGGTGATGAGCGTCCAGGGGCCGTGGCAGATCACGCCGACCGGCTTGCCGGTCTCGAACCAGTCCCGCACGAAGCCCACCGCGTCGTCGTCGATGCGTAGCTGGTCGGGGTTCACCGTGCCGCCCGGGAGGAGCAGGGCGTCGTAGTCGGCGACCGAAGCCTCGGAGACGAGGCCGTCGACCGTGAAGGTCCCGGCCTCCTCGATGTCGTGGTTGCGGGCCTGGATCTCGCCTTCGTGGATGGAGAGGAGCGTGGTCTGGGCGCCGGCGTCCTCGATCGCCTGGCGCGGCTGCTCGAGCTCGACGCGCTCGACCCCGTCGGCGGCGAGGATGGCGACCTTGCGCCCCTGTAGTTCGTTAGCCATGCATGACTCCTTCCGAGATAGCGGGCGGGTGCTGCTAGTACGCGTCTTCCGTCGTCCGGTGTGTACGGGTGGGCCTCGCCCTTGCCTCGGCCTCGAAACCCACCCGGGTTCGTTCTAGATCGCCCTTCTACGACCCGTTCGGGTGGAGGACGACCTTGGTCCAGCCGTCTTCGCGCTTGTCGAAGTGCTCGTAGGCGTTGGGTCCCTGGTCAAGCGTGAGATTATGCGAGACGATCCACGACGGCTTGGCCTTGCCCAGGTGGATCAGCTCCCGGAGCTGGCGGTTGTAGCGCTTGACCGGGGCCTGGCCGACGCCCAGCTGCTGGCCCTTGAACCAGAACATGCCGAAATCGAAGGCGGCCTTTCCCTGCTGGGCCATCTGGTCTGGCCCCCCGGGATCCTGCGGTACGAACACCCCCACGCAGCCGATCCTGCCGGTGAACTTCACGGAGTTGACGAGGTTGTTCATGGTCATGGCGGGGTCCTCGTTGCCATCCGGGTCGTGCGCCTGGTATCCCACGCACTCGCAGCCCTTGTCCGCGCCCACACCGTCGGTCTCGTTCAATACCGCATCCACCGGAGAGCCCTTCGAGTCGTCGATGGGGATGGCGCCGATCTCTTCGGCTAGCCTGAGGCGGTCGGGGTGGCGGTCCACGACCATGACCTTGCCGGCCCCCCTGATGGTCGCCGAGTACGCCGCCATGAGCCCCACGGGCCCGGAGCCGTAGACCACGACGGAGTCGCCAGGACTCACGTCGGCCATCTCGGTCGCGTGGTAGCCGGTCGGGAAGATGTCCGAGAGCATCACGTAGTCGTCCTGCTTCTCCCGCGCGTCTTCCGGCAGGCGCAGGAGGTTGAAGTCCGCGTAAGGGACGCGCAGGTACTCGGCCTGACCGCCCTGGTAGGGTCCCATGTCGGCGAACCCGTAGGCGGCACCGGCCCAGCCCTCCAAGGGTTGCATCCTGATGCAGTAGTTGGTCAGGCCGTGCTCGCAGTTGCGGCAGTGGCCGCAGGAGATGTTGAACGGCGCCGAGACCATGTCGCCGACCTGTATCTTGTCTACCCCGTCGCCGACCTCGACCACCTCGCCGACGTTCTCGTGGCCGAAGGTCCGCCCCTCCTCGAAGTCGGTCCGCCCCTCGTACATGTGCAGGTCCGAGCCGCAGATGTTGGTGGCCGTGATCCTCACCACCGCGTCGTTGGGATGCTCGATCTTCGCGTCGTCCACGTTGTCCACGCTCACCTTGCGCGGCCCGTGGTACACGAGTGCTTTCACGCCGTCCTCCTCTGTGTCCGGCCTACCTTGTCCAGCGAAGGGCAAACGCCACCCCCCCGCCTATTTCAACGCTTACCCTTTGAGGGGCGATCTAAAGTGAGCAATATGTGTCGTTTTCGTGTGGGGTAAATTCACTACGAACGCCTGCCACGTCCGACCACTTCGCTTCGCCGGGACAGTGTGCTCCGGACATATATTCCACCCGGAGGGTCGGACGGTCGTGAAGAAGAGAGTTCATGTTTGTGCGGGACAGATCACCCACGAAACACCGGTATATCCATCCCGGAGGGGGCCTGCGGAGGTTTCACATGGGGTAGATCCGACACAGAAAATTGTAACGTTACACACAGAACTGTAGACTAATAAGATGAAGTTGCGAGACGATCTGTGCAAGGCAGATCCCGAAGGGAGGCTAGATCACCCCCCCGCCTCTCCGATTTCCGGAAGGACTCCGCCACGGCGTCGAGCCCATTCAGACCGCCACCCCTGACGAAGCATCTTACGGCCGGGGTAGGCGGTTCGAGCAGCGAACAGGACGAATACGACCGGGCGCTCTGCTTCGGACGCCCGCGTGCGCGGGACGAGAGGGCTAGGCGTGTTTGACCTTCAGAAGATCCGGGGTGCAGGCCTGGAAAAAGCGATCCGGCAGGTGCCCGCGGCGGTCACCATCGTCGAGGCCGCCTCGGGGGAGGTCATCCTCGCCAACGAAGAGGCGAAGGCCATGATGAGGCGGATGCTGACCGCGCCCGTGCCCTCGAGGTTGGAAGATTTCAGGGATCTTCGCGACGCCGGTGACTTCAAGCTGTACCGCCCCGACGGAGACGCTTACGAACTCGAAGAGTGGGCCGTGATGAGGTCCATCAGGACGGGCGAGGAGGTGAGCGACGAGGAGTACGACTACGTCGCCGCCGACGGCACCCGGGGCACGATGCGCTGCGACGCCTCGCCCATCTACGACGACGAGGGGCGCGTCGTCGCTGGTGTACTCCTCGTGCGCGACGTGACCGAGGAGAAGCGGGCCGAGGAGAGGCGCCGCTACGACGCAGGCCTGCTGGAGAACATCCACGACGCCGTCCTGGCCACGGACGCGCGGTTCGTGCTGACGGCCTGGAACAAGGGCGCAGAGCGGATGTTCGGCTGGACGGCCGACGAGGCGCTGGGTCGTTCGGTAATTGAGGTAATCGCCAGAGACTACGGCGACGAGGAACTTGCCCAGGAGCTCCGGGAGTTGACAGAGACGGGTCGGTGGCGTGGCGAGAGGACCTGGTACCGAAAGGACGGCGCGCCGGTCCAGGCCGAAGGGATAACCGTCGCCTTGCGCGGAGGGCGGGACGAAACCACGGGCTACCTGTGCATCATGCGAGACATAGGTGGGCGCAGAGAGGCAGAGGAGAGGCTGCGCGAGAGCGAGGAGCGCTACCGGCGGCTGGTCGAGAACTCCCCGGACGCCATAGCCGTCTTGGCCGAGGGCAGCATCGCCTTCGTGAGCCCCGCCGGGGCGAGGCTCGTCGGCGCGGGAAGCCCGGGCGAGCTTTTGGGCGTGCCCTACCTCGACCTCTTCCACCCGGGCTCGCGGGCGGCTGTGGAAGCGGGGGTATCGCGGGCGCTCGGGGGCGAGACCGTGGGGCCGTTCGAAGCGAGGGCGCTCCGGTCCGACGGGGGCGCCGTGGACGTGGAGGTGTCGGCGATACCCATCGTCCGCGAGGACGACCCCGCGGTGCAGGTCCTCGTCAGGGACGTCACCGAGCGCAAGCGGGACGAGGAGGCGCTCAGAGCATCGAGCCGGCGCACCGAGAACATCCTGGAGAGCGTAACCGACGCCTTCTACACCCTCGACCACGAGTGGCGCCTCACCTACCTAAACGGGCGGGCGCTGCGCTTCGCCTCGCAACTGGCGGGCGAGGAGTTTACGCTGGATGACCTGATCGGCCGAACGCTCTGGGAGACGCTACCCGCCACCGTGGGCACCTCGATCGAGGACGAGTACCGTCGCGCCGTCCGCGAGAGGCGGACCGCCGTCTTCGAATACCCCTACCCCGGGGGCGGCCCGATCTTCGAGGTGCACGCCTACCCCTCAGAACAGGGCCTGTCGATCTACTTCCAGGACGTAACGGAGCGCAAGCGAACCGAGGAGGCGATCCGGGCGCGGACTCTCCAGCAGGCGGTCGTCGCGGACCTGGGCCTTAGGGCGCTGGCGAACGACGGCCTCGGGTCTCTGCTGGACGACACCGTGGCCCTCGTAGCCCGGACCCTGGACGCGGAGTTCTGCAAGATCGTTGAGGTCCTGCCCGGAGGCGAAGAGCTGACGCTGCGCGCGGGGTTTGGCTGGCAGGAGGGGGCCGTCGGGAGCACGGCCGAGACAGACCCCCAGGTCTCCTACACCCTGGACGCGAGCGAGCCCGTGATCTTCGAGGACCTCGAAACGGAGACGCGCTTCGAGCCGGACCCCGTGCTCTTGTCGCACGGGGTGGTAAGCGGCATGACCGTCCTCGTTCCCGGCAGGCACGGACCCTTCGGGGCGTTGGGAGCACACACGGGCACCCGCCGGGTCTTCTCGGTCGACGACGTGAACTTCCTGCAGGCGGTAGCCAACGTGCTCGCCACGGCGATCGAGCGCGAGACGGCCGAGAGGGAGCTGGGCGAGGTCAGGGAGGCCGAGCGCAGCCGCATAGCCCGCGACCTCCACGACGAGGCCCTCCAGGACCTGGCCCACGCGATGACCCAGGCCCAGATCGTACACGCCGCGCCCGCGGGCGAAGAGACCGCGAACCGTTCGGTCGGGTTGGCCGCTGCGCTCACGCGCGTCGAGCAGCAACTGCGCGGCGCCATCTACGACCTGCGCCTGGAGGCGGAGCACGACAAACCCTTCTCGGAGCTCTTGGCATCGCTCGTCGAGCTGCACCGCGCCATGGCCCCGGATCTCGACATACGTCTGGACCTGCGCGACGGCGCCCTCGAAGGCCCCCTCAAGAGAGTGGGCAGGGAGACGCTGCGCATAGTCGGCGAGGCGCTGACCAACGCCAGGCGACACTCCGCGGCCCGCAACATCCGGGTCTCGGTCTCGACCTCCGACGGCAGGCTCTTTGCGGAGGTCTCCGACGACGGGCGCGGTGTGCACCCGCCGAGGCAGCCGTCCCCCGCCGGCGGCGTGGGGATAAAGGGGATGCGCGAGAGGGCGCGCGCCCTCGGCGGGGAACTCAAGATCGAGAGCGAGCCCGCGATGGGCACGAAGGTGCGCTTCGAGATGGCCCTGGAGCGGAAGAGAGAGGAGCCGGAGTCGGACGTGCGGGTCCTGCTGGTCGAGGATCACGTCGCCGTCCGCGAGGCCGTCGCCGCCTCGTTCGAGCGGGAGGCCGGCTTCGAGGTTGTGGGTCAGGCGGGGTCCCTGGCCGAGGCGCACCGGGTAATCGACGAGGAAGGGGTGGACGTCGCCGTCGTCGACCTCGGCCTCCCGGACGGCTACGGGGGGGACCTGATAGAGGACCTCCGCGCCGCCAACCCCGAGGCTCAGACGCTCGTGCTCTCCGCGAGCCTGGACCGCGCCGAGACGGCCCGCGCGGTCCAGAGCGGGGCCGCGGGCGTCTTGCACAAGACGGCCCACCTAGACGAGGTCGTCGGGGCCGTGAAACGGCTCGGGGCGGGCGAGACGCTGATGCCCCTGGAGGAAGTCGTCGGGCTGCTCCGCTTCGCCGGGACCAAGAAGGACGAAGCGCACGAAGCCCACCGGGCCCTAGAGAGCCTCACCCCCCGCGAGATGGAGGTCCTGCAGAAACTCGCCGAGGGCCTCGACAGCGAGGGCATCGCCGAGACGTTGCACATAAGCGTCCGAACCGAACGCAACCACGTGGCGAGCATCCTAACGAAGCTCCGGGTCCACTCCCAGCTGCAGGCCCTGGTCTTCGCCGTGCGCCACGGAGCCGTAGAGATTTCTTAGAGCGGTCAGCTATCAGCGGTCAGCTTCTTGGGACTCTGGCGGCAGTCTCCCGTGGGGGCCTGCGGCTTCGCGGACGGCCGTGGGGAGCTCAGGCTCACGATCAAGGACCGTTGTCGTCTGATCAGTCGTCAGCTTGGGGCAAACGCTGACCGCTGACGGATGACGGCTGACAGAGCGGTTCGCCTTGCGAACCGCTCTAGGGAATGTGACTTAGCGAGAATTGACGCATCTGACCGACGACCGGCGTCTCCCCCGGCGGTAACGTAGGGACCCCTGAGAGGCTGTTCCGCAAAAGGGACGGACCCGGGTCCCTCGAAGCACAGGCTTCGAGAGGAAGATCGGGGCAGGCCGGCGCTCTCCGCCGCTTCCCCCCTCCGCGAGCGGGACGCCGCCTCGCCCCGATCACGCACCCAAATACGAGATGGGAGGAGGCGACACAACCGTTGGACGCCGAAAAGGCGGACAGAGGAGCCGAAAAACGACCTCCAGAACCCGAGACAAATCGCGGAGAGGAACGTCGGACGAAGAGGGGTTCCACCGACCGCGACAGCGATTCTCCGGGCGTACCGGACTGCGTCATGCGCGATTTCGAAGACGACTGGGAAGAGGAAGGGGCAAGCTGACACATGGTCCAGACCGAGACGCCAAGGACGGGGAGAAAGACCGGGCGGGCGACCCGTCGGCCGACGGAGACGTCGTATTGGCTGATTTCCAGGATCGCCGACGCCCGTATGGAGGTGCACACCCTCTACCACGACGGCGAGGAGACGCTGCCGGTCTTCAGCCACGCGGAGGAGGCCGAGATGTTCCTCCGTCTCGGGCAAGCGGGCGACGAATGGCGGGTGACCGAGATCCGGGCCGGGGGTCTCATCTCCGTTCTTTACGGGCCCTGCGCATGCGTGAAGGAGGTGGCCCTCGACCCACTGCCGGAGATGGTGGCCCGGGGGACAGTCGGCCTCGTCACCTTCGCCAGGGACCGTTTCATGGACCACCTCGCGAGCGCGAGGAGACGCTCCCGGTCTTCCGGCCCGGATCGGGCACGGTCTTCGTAAAGGGGCCGCAGGCGGCAGATCCGTCCCGCTTTTTTCTGACCCCGCGTACCTCCCCGTTCCGCGTGCCCGACCTGGCGCCCTCTCACGCCGGCTTGCGCGTCCACGGCAGATGATGTTATGAAATATGAAGGTCGTTGCCGTTTACCCGTTTACTACCACTACGCCAGGTCGCGCTTGCTACGCCGTGGCACGACCCAACACAAAAAGACGGGTCCCCGGATTGAATCGCGTGCTCCTCATAGAGGACCACTCGGCCCTCAGAGAGGCGTTGGCCCTTATATCGGAACTAAAGCGGATTGCAGTCAGCCCGCTCCGGCTTCGCCTACGCTTTCAGCTATCAGCTTTCAGAAAGAGCAAAAAGCTGACCGCTGACCGCCGAAGGCTGATAGCCTTGCGAAGAGGCCCAACCTCCTTGCAAACCGCTTTAGAACCGAACATCATCGTCATCGGGCAGGCCGGAACCTTCGCGGAGGCGCGCGGGCCGCCCGGCGATGCCGACCTGGCGATAGTGGGCCTCCAGCTCCCCGAGGGCAACGGTATTGGCCTGATCTCGGAGCCGGTCGAGGGGCTGCCGGCGTGTTGAGCAAGTGCGTCAGCGTACTCGAGATAACGGATGCGGCGAGGCGTCTGTGCGCCGGTGAGTAGATCCACTCTCCGGCGAGATCTTCGAGTTGCTCGGGCCCGGCATCACGGTCTGGCTCAGCCGTGGTGGTCGGAGCCTCCCCGGCTCCGTCCGCCCAACCTGCCAAGAAGGGGAGAGCCGGCGCCGAGCAGGAACCCCAGGTCGTACCAGTTGCCGCTCCTGGCGGAGTTGTAGAACGGGAACTGGTCCCAGCCTCCGAAGACGTGGACTATAAAGACGATCCAGGCCGTAAGGCCGTTCCAGAATCCCCACAACAGATCTGCCCACCACACGATGCCTCCTCCTTCTAGGTCGGTACCTCTAGACTCCTCGTTTCGAAGGTTCCCCGCCCGAGCTGGAGGAGCCTCCGGGCGATCAGGACGTTCCACACCGCGAGAGGGATGACCGAGAGGGTGAGGAGGAACACCCCTATCCCCCCGGGCACGTAGAGGCCCCAGTTGAGTATCGCCGCCGCGATCCCTGCGTAGGCGGTGACCCTGCCGAAGACTTCGCCCCGCAGCATGACGATCGGGACTATCAGGAAGTAGACGCTGAAGAGGTTGATGCCGACGTGGAAAGCGGTGCCGTGGAAGGTGGCCAGCATCGTCTCCCCCGCCGCCAGCAGCGCGGCCCTCCGGGCGTCGGTCGTCGCGTCCGCGTACTGGTTGCTCAAGTAAAGCATCTCCAGGGCCGGACGCGCCATGACGAAGGACACGGCCTGCAGGAGGCCGAGGGCCAGGGCGATAGCCATGAACGACTCGCTGAGCCGTCTGAGGATCACGTAGAGGGCGAGGGCAGTCGAGATTCCGACTACCGCGTTGACGACGAACAGGACCTCGAACGCCAGGAGCCCACCGAGCCTGTTGCTTCCAAATAGATCGAACCAGCCGGGTACCGTGTTGGGCTGGCCCCAAACGACGAAGACGACCAGTTGAACCGGTATGATCGCCACCCCGAATAGCGCGGCCAAACCACCGACCTCGTAGAGCCAACGCCGGCTGAGATCTGCGCTTCCGTGGTCGGACGGCTTCATGGCCTGGTTCCTTCGATTCGCCCGAGGGTAACGAGCCGCACGAGCGGTATGTCGCGTCTGGCGGCCTCTCGGTAGCGGGTGTAGCTGGGCGCGCGGCGCAGGATGCGCGGCCAGAAGGCAGCCGCCTCCTCGTCCGGTAAATCTTCGGCGCGGACCCGCAGGGTGCGGTCCATGATCTCGACCCGGGCCGTGGGGTCGGCTTTCAGGTTGTGGTACCAATCCGGGTGGGATGACCTGCCGCTGTTGGTGGCCACGACTACCATGTTGTTCTCGCCGTCCGGGAAGGACTGGAGGAGGACGGTATGTTCCCGTCCGGACTTCCGGCCGCGCGTCGTGAGGAGCAGGACGTCCCGATCTCGGGGGGTAAACCGGCCACCCGTCAGCCGGTACAGGACCGTGCCCAGGCTCCTGAGCCTCCTGTTTCCTTCGCGCTCCAGCAGGAGCAGAGCCCTGTCTTTGCGGGAGAGGTTCGTGGACGGGGCTTTCGTATCGGACGTCTGGTGTCTAGCCACGGCGAGTTCCTCCTTTCAGGACGTCCCGGACAGCCGGAACAGACGCAGGGCCACGAGGACGTTCCACGCCACTACCAGGAGTCCCGCGGGAACTGCGATCAGCATCGCCGCGCCCAGCGCCCCCGGAACGAGCGTCGTCCAGACCGTGAAGACGAGCAGGAGCGCGAAGCCCGCGATCCCCATGTAGGCGGTTGCCCTGCCGAACACTCCGCCCCGCAGCATGACTAAGGACATCACAATCTGTCCGAGCGAGGGCAGGACGAAGCCGACGAGGCTGCCCGGCGTGAAGTCCGCGCCCCGGGCCAGGACCGCCTCTCCCGCGGCTGCCAGTGCTGCCCTCTGGGCATCGGTAGTGGCGGCCGCGTGTTCCTCGCTCAGCACGAACATCGGAACGGCCGCGTTGTTGGATATGTAGATCGCGCCGCCGAATAGGAACAGCACCAGGGCGAGCGTCGCGTACGCCCCTTCTACCCGCCGGTGGACCGCGTAGAGGGCGAGGAACAGGGGGATGCCAAGGATGATGTTCAGCACGTTCAGGAGGCCGAGTTCCCGGAACCCGTGGTACGCGTCGTCCCGGAACAGCTCGAACCATTCGACGGCGGACCGGGCGCCCGGCTCCACCTCTCCTCCCGGCAGCAATATTCCGGCAAGAATGTCCAGCAGAACGAGCAGAACGCCGATCATGGCCGCCGCACCACCGATCTTGTATAGACCCCCCCAGCCCGAACCCGCGGCCCTACTCGCGTGCGGGCGGCCCACGAACTCGACTCTAGCGTCGGGTGCTTTCATGGCGTCAGCTCCTCCCTTTCCGCCCCGGTTGCGGCGACGTTCCGCGTCCCGGTGGCCCTTGCGCCGCGGACGAAGAAAGCGAGCGCCGCGAAGCAGACGGCCCCGAAGACGAGGAGCACGACGGCGGTCGAGACTTCGAGCGGGGAGCCGGTCAGGACGGATGCGAGTCCCATGCCCGCTGCGAGGCCCACGGGGGTGAGGCCGTACTGGAGGAGCAGGCCCGCGCCGGCCACGTACCCCAGCGGCTTGCGCAGCCACAGGAGCGCCCCGCCGGCGAGGACCGCCGGGACCTCGATGGCGAGGTCGGAGATCCAGACCGGGCGCGCCGCAGGGTCTACCGGCGCGTCGTTGGCAAGCGCGGTGACGAGGGCCCCGCCCGCGTCCTGCCCGAGCGTCAGGAGCCCGAGCACGACGAGGATGCCGCCGACGAGCCGCGCCGGGGCGGCACCGCCGAGCCTCCGCCGGGTGCCCTCACCGTCGATGCTCGACACGACGGCGACGGTCGCGTACGCGCTCAGGGTGACGAGGGGCACGTACAGCAGGAACAGCGCGCTGAACGGCGCGCCTACGAGGTAGAGCAGGCCCCAGTAGAGCGCGTAGAAGAGCGCGCCGGGCCATAACAGAAGGCCCACGAGAGAGCCGCGCCGGGCCAGCCACATCGAGCCGAGCAGGACCGGTAGGCCAACGGCGAGGTCGAAGATGTCCTGGCCCAGCAAGCCGGGCAAGAGAAGCCCTGCCTCGGCCTCGGTAACGCCGAGGGCGAGCTTCGGGTCGGCGCCGTAGAGCCCGGCGATCCCCATCACGACGCCGGCGGGGGAGGCGACGGCCATCAGGGCCGCGACGGCGAGCGAGAGGCGGTAGGCGAGCGTGAGGTCCCGCTCGACGGGGAGGTCGGTGGGTTGGGGGGCGGTCTTCATGAGACCTCGCGCCTTCGGACGTTCGCGGTTATGGAACTCTTGCCTCGACGGGGTGCTGTCGGACGCCGGTGGTGCCAGAGCAGGGCTAGTATTCCGGCGATGAGCGGCGGGGTGAAGATCCAGGGTATCCTCTCAGCAAGCCAGCGGGGAAGGAAGATGTCCGTGACCTGCCCGCTCTCGGCCCCGAGGCTCTCGGCCAGCCCCGTGAGCGGGCAGCGGAAGCGGTTCGCCGCGAACACGAGGCTCTCGCCCACCGCGAGGGCGAGCGAGAACCTCGTCCACCGGGACCCGCGGTTGGTGACGCCGGCGTAGAAAAACTGCAGGATGCTGGCCGCGACGCTGAGGAAGATCGCCGAGTGGACCAGCTTCACGGCGAAGATCGCCGCACCGCGCCAGGCGGCAGTCTTGGATGCGGGAAGCCCGCCAGACCCGTGAAACGTTTCGTTCGGCACGCCCGCGTTCCTTGGTGCGACCCGGAAGACGGGGAACCGGCCGGACACCCGCCCGAACTCGGCGAGCGGCGCATCCTTATCTATTGGAATGTGGGGTCGCGCTCCCGGAGCTTGCCGCAGGTAAGACTTCAGCACGGGCGCCCGGAGATCCGGCGCCACCTCTTCCAGGCGGACCTCCTCGCGACTACCGTGACGGAGGGTTGCGTTGCCCCCGTTTGCCTCCAGGTTCCGAACCCAGTTCGCTCCCTCACCAAGCATGGACACGAGATAGCGTTCGCCCGCGACGACGACCATGACGAGCGGCAAGGGGACGATCCGGCCAGACCTCCGGCCGGGCACCTCCAGGGTCACCAGGTAGTTCGGGGCGACCCCGCGCGCGTAGACCGCCGCCCCCCACCGGTTGAGGGCGCGCGCAACCCGATTGGGCCGTCCACCACGATACAACCATCTATTCAAACCCATCGCTCACCGCCTTTCCGGGGCTGGATCATCCCGCCGCCCGATGTCCCGCGCGAACCCGGCGAGGATCGTCAACAGAAGCAATCCAAGGGCGGAGAACGTGAGGACCGGAACGAGAAGGTCCGGGTTTGGCGCGCCGACGGTGCGGTCGAGGATGATGGTGCCGGGCATCACCAGCAGCCATGCGGTAAAGCTGGCGGCGAACGACCACGGCCACAAGTTTGTCAGGAGACGTCGCGAGTTTGCGGAAAGGTGCGAGCGCCACCAGGTTAGTGGTGCGTTGATCCTGGTAGCGGCCGCTCCCAGCACGAGACCGAGTATCGGTGGTCCGAAGCCCGCGCCAACCAGAAGCATGACGACGGACAGCGATACCAGGATCAGGCCGCCGTGCTCGCGTTGAACGAACATGGTGGCCCACACGAGGAAGACCAGGGAGACGAGGGTGGCGAGGATTCCGGTCGCGAGGAGGTTCGGAACCACGGTCATCGCCGGCT
Source organism: Rubrobacter tropicus (assembly GCF_011492945.1). Classification (NCBI taxonomy): domain Bacteria; kingdom Bacillati; phylum Actinomycetota; class Rubrobacteria; order Rubrobacterales; family Rubrobacteraceae; genus Rubrobacter; species Rubrobacter tropicus. The sequence goes on along the minus strand of NZ_CP045119.1, from coordinate 4,102,975 downwards.
CCCCGGCCAGGATGCGGAATGCTTCGGATCTCGGCCACGACTCGATCACGATCCCGACGGGCGCGACGTTGCCCTGGAGTATCTCGCCTATACCGTGCTCGATACCCGCCAGCCCCGCGAGGACGCCGAACGTCGAGACCCCTATCCTCGTCGCGCTCCTCGTGCCGGGAAAGCTCCCCACCGATGCCCCCCTGGCGCCCGCCGCGTTCACCCCGGCCGCCTCTTCCGCCGTGGCTGGTCCGGGCCTGCCATCAGGTAGCCGCCGAACGCCACGAGCCAGAGCACGATCGGGTAGGCCACCCACCGCTCCGCCCCTCCCGGACCAAGCAGGGCCGTCAGCCCGCCCGACCCCCCGAGCACGGTCATGGAGACCAGGATCGAGATGGGGATCGCCCCCAGAACCACGGAGATGTACCTGAGCGGCGGCGCCTCGACCTTGTAGGCCAGGACGGCGACCAGGCCTCCCACGAAGAAGGTGAGCAGCGCGAAGATGTCGTGTACGCCTCCGGTTGGGGCGGGGAAGATGCCGACGCCCAGGACGCCGATCCCCCAGACCGTCAGGGGTATCGTGACCCCGAGCCTACCGAACGCCCGCTGGACGAAGTACGCGGCGGCCATGATCATGAGCCCGCCCGAGATCATCGCCGCATTGAAGATGGCCGCGGAGGGCTGGACGATTACGCTGTCGGGTGGGTCCGTGCCGGCAAGGTGGCTGATGTCGCTCGCCGAGGCGCTGTAGTCCGCCGCGGCCGGCATGAAGGCCTCGGCCGTGATGATCCCCATAAAGACGACCATCCCCGCGACGGCCAAAAGCGTCCCGGCCAGCTTTTTGTGGGGCGTGCGGAACCGCGCTTGCGAGGCGGGTCCACGCCCGCGCTTCCGAACCGCTTCCCGAACCTTCTCGGCCATCACGCATCTCCTTCGCCGGCCTCCGCTTCATGTTCTGTAACCGAGGTTAGCGCCGCCGGGAAGACGCAGCGTGAGCAAGGCTGCCCAAGCTTGTAGCCGATATTGACCTTCTTCGAGGAACCGGGTTGGAGTGCCGGTGGTCGTCCAAGGCGCGGCCTGGTCGCGTTGGTTTCCACGGGCCGTCTGGCGGCCGTCGGTGGCGCACGACGCAGATCGTCAGCGTCGAGATCTGGTGCGCCGCCGGCCAAGGACCGTCACCGTTCTCCCCTCCGGCCGGCCACCGTCGCCGATGCGTGGGACCGGGCCGGACGGACCGCGTCGCCGATCATCTCGGGGAGGCCCCGGATATATTCCCTCCTGAGCAGCACGGCCAGCGCCAGCGCCAGCACGGGGTTGGCGAGCGTCCACACCCCGAGCGGCGTTATCCCTACGAGAAACGCGACGCCGCCGACGAGCCCCCACTTCACGTACCTGCTTCTGCTCAGGATCATCAGCGCGATGGTTGTCTCGAAAGCCGCGGCAAGGAGCCCGAACAACGGCGGCGCAAGCGCGACCACGTTCTCGAAGAACCACCCGTAGGGCGGAACGAGGGGCGCCTCCGCCCCGAGCGCCACGAACAGTTCGGGGGCCGTCAGGACCAGCACCACGTTCACCCCGAGTGCCATGATCAGGAAGAAGACCCCGACGAGGACGCGCCCCGCGCCGGGCCTGACGAGACAGATACCGAGGACGAACAGGTAGAACACCAACGAAGGTACCAACTGCTCCATGCCCGTCACCCCTCTTCCGTCGCCGGCGGCTTCTGTGCGTGGATTGTGTTTCTTATGGATTGCCGTGCCATGAGCAGGAGTGCCCATTCGTCCGGACAGGATTGACCATCCGGGCCGTGGTTCAGGTTTCGTAGGAGATCACGCGCGCCATGCCGCTCTCCATGTGGTACGCGTTGTGGCAGTGGAAGAACCATTCGCCGGGGTTGTCCGCGTGGAAGTCGAGGGCCAACCCGCCCATGTGCGGCTGGACGAGGGCCGTGTCCTTGAACGGGCCGCGGCCCGTGCCGTTGAGCAACTGGAAAGAATGGCCGTGCAGGTGCATCGGGTGGCGCATCATGCTCTGGTTCTGGAGTTCGATCCTAACCCATTCGCCCTCGCGCACTTCCAGGGGTTCCGCCCCCGGATAAACCTGGCCGTCTATCCTCCACTCGTAGGCGCCCATGCCGCCGGAGAGCGTGAGCCGGTGGACGCGGTCCGGCCCGGTGAAGGGTCCCCCGTCGCCCGGGAACGAGTCGAGCCCCTTTGCCCGGAGGTCCGCGTACGTGAGGAGCCTGCCGGCGAGGTTCGGCGGCCGGTGGTCCGGCGGTGGGGACGACTGTCCAACCTCTTCGTACCGGAGCAGGGCCCGCGCGAGGCCCGGCTTCTCCTCGGGGGCCGCCGCGACCTGCCAGACGCCGGGGTCGTTTGCTTCGAGGAGCACGTCGTAGCGCTCGCCCATGCCGATCGTCAGCGCGTCAACCTCGACGGGCTCGACCGGCAGGCCGTCCGAGTGGGTGACCGTCAGCGGGTGGCCGTCGACGGCGAAGCGAAAGATCGTCTCGGCCGCGGGGTTCATCAGCCTGAGCCTGACCCTCTCCCCCCGCCTGACCGGGAGACTTTTCGGGTCTTCGGGTGGGCGGCCGTTTACGAGGTAGAGCGGGTACTCTATCCGGCCCCCGCCCATCATGCCGCCCATGCCCCCGGCCATCATGCCGCCCCCGGCGTTCCTCAAGTCTTCGAGCGCCCTTTCGGGATCCCTGCCCGAGACGCCGTCGAGCCAGTCGTCGAGTATGAGGGTGTACTCGCGGTCGTAGGAGAGGTCCTCGCTTTTGGGCTCGACGATGAGGGGCCCGTAGAGTCCCCGGTCGAGCTGAAGCCCGACGTGGGAGTGGTACATGTGTGTCCCCGACATCGGCACGACGAACTCGTAGACGAAGTCCTCGCCGGGCCGGATCGGGGCCTGCGACAGGCCCGGTACCCCGTCCATATCGTCCGGAACCGGCAGGCCGTGCCAGTGGATGGTCGTCTCCTCCGGGAGCCGGTTCTCTACCCTCACGCGAAGGGTGTCGCCCTCCCTGACCCGTACCTCGGGCCCTGGCACGTCCCCGTTGTAGCCCCAGGTCGAGAACGACTGCCCCGCCACGTCGAAGTCGAGCGGCGCGGCCCCGAAAGTGTACTTCTCTACGTGCCCGGTCTTGCCTGGGCGGGGGATTCCTGGCAGCGGGTCGCTCTCCCCACCGGGTAGGAGGCCGCAGCCGCCAACGGCGAGCGCCCCGAGGCCGGCCAGCCCGAGAAACTCCCTTCGGGTCGGCCTTCGGGGCCCGCGATCTCCGGCGGTCCTCACCCTGTTCGCGTCCCGCTCACCGATTATGGCTACCGGCCCTGGGAGACTCTTCCCCTCGGAGGGTCTCCAGGCCGCGCCCGTACTCGTCGCGGTCTATCTCGCCGCGGGCGAAGCGTTCGCGCAGGATATCCTCGGCCGAATCGTGATGATGGTCCCGGGTGCGGTTCGCCGGGAAGATACTGATCACCGCCCACGCGATGAGCGCCAGCAGCCCCGCCCAGAACAGGATCGGCAGCAGCATCCACCAGGAGCCGAACCCGCCGCCCATCATGCCGCCCGGACCATCCCCGAAACCCTGCATCATCGGCATCGCGCCGAACGTGGAGCCACCGGGGAAGAGGGCGAACAGCACCAGCAGCGCGAGCACGCCGCCAAAGAAACCAAGCGCCACCTTTACGACGTCGTTCACGATCTAACCTCCTCGCTTCTCTTCCCCTCCAATCTATCGGTGCAAGTCCCGGCTGCCCTGATCGGATCTGACTACCTTCTTGAGCAGGATTGACGAACGTGACGGCGACGCTCCTTCACGCCCGGGCCGCCGCCTTGAGACCCAGCGTTCGTTCCAGGGTCGTCTTCAGCCTCGGGAGCGAGTCCCGGTCCAGGACGTTGACGGCCTTTACGCCCGAGAGCTTCTCTATAAGCTCGGTGCCGGCCCGGGTGCTCGTGGCGAGGCCCGTGACGAGGTCGGGGTTGTGCCCGAAGGCCGCCGTCACCCCGGTCACGGCGTAAGGGTCGGAGGCGGCGAGCACGGTGCAGCGCACGTTGGGACCGATCTCCTCGATGGCGGCGGTGCCGTTGTACGGTTCGAGGGGCGAGGCCCCGATCTCCGCCACGAGCACGTCCGCCTCTACTGAGGCCATGCGCGAGAGGAGGTTGCGCAACGTCTTCCGGTATTCCCGCTCGGGGACCACCGTCGAGGGCAACCCCGCGTCGACGAAGTCGAAGATGTGGTCGGCGCCCGCGTCCTGCATGGCGAGGATGTCCCGGTAGCGGCCGGCCCCCGTCAGCTTGGCCCCGATCACCTCCAGCCCTTCCCCCTTGAGCAGCCTTATTACGGCCCTGGCCGTGGTGGTCTTGCCCGCCGACATGGACGTGCCGATGAGGAGCACCACCGGCAGCTCGAAGGCGCGCCCGGGCGCTGGCGTCACGTAGTCCCCCATCGCCACCTTCTCTTCCCCGACCAGGACGTGCCCCTTGTACGCCAGCGAGAGGAGCGACGGAAGCATGGCGGATCTTGAGGTCGATTTTCCGAAGATGCCCGCGCCGGTCAACGCCTCCATCCGCCCGTCGTTCCCGACGTTCTGCCAGCCGCCGACCGCCTCCAGGGTGGCGTAGCGCACGCCTAGGGCCCCTACGACGAGGTCTCCCTCGGCGACCTCGACCATGCGGCCCGTCGAGAGCTCGATCCGGGACAGACTGCTCGCGGGCAGACCAACCTCCCCGACGACGTAGTCTCCCGTGCCCCAGGCCCTGCGGGGTAGCCGCTCCACCGAAAACGAGACTTCCGGAAGGTCGGAGATCCTGGTGAGCGAGGCAAAGAAGTACCTGGGGTTCATCGGCGTTCTCCTCTCCCGAGTGGCGGTTCCATCACGAGCAGCGCGAGCAGGGCGCACCTCTCGACCATCCTGTCCGCGTACACGAACTCGTGGCTGGCGTGGGCGCCGTCGCCGACCGCGCCGAGCCCGTCGAGGGTGGCGGTGAAGAGGCTCGCGGTGTTCCCGTCCGAGGCGCCGCCGGCCAGTCCCTCTTCGAGCTTCAGGCCGAGGTCTTCGCCCAGCCGGCGGGCGGCCTCCCAGAGCCTCCTGTTGCGGGGAGTGGGTTCCATGGGCGGCCGGCCGACGCCCCCTTCGACCACTACCTTCGCGCCCGGCGTCACGGGCGCGAGGTTCAGTATGGCCTCCTCCACGCGGCGGGCATCCGCGCGGGTCGGCACCCGGACGTCGACCACGGCCCGGCTCTGTGGGGCGACGACGTTCGGGCCGAGGCCGCCGTCTATGGTGCCCACGTTCACGGTCACGCCCCGGGCCGGATCGTTGAGGGCGAAGAGGGCCTGGATCATGTACGAAAGCTCCAGAATGGCGCTCGCTCCCCGCCCCGGGTCGAGCCCCGCGTGGGCCGCCTGCCCCCTGACCACCACCGAAAACCGGCCGACGCCCTTGCGGGCCGTCTTGAGCCTGCCCGAGATGCCCAGCGAGGGCTCCATGACGAAAGCCCGCTCCGCCACGCGCGAAAGGCGCCTGATGTGGCGCGTCGAGTCCCGGCTTCCGACCTCCTCGTCCGAGTTGACGAAGACGACCGGGGCGACGGAGGGTTCCAGCCCCAGCGCCCGCAAAGCGCGCAGCGCGAAGACCATCTGCGTAAGCCCCCCCTTCATGTCGTAGACGCCGGGCCCCCTGACAACCCCGTCACCGGCCACGATTGGCATCCCCCTTGCCGTTCCTACGGGCCAGACCGTGTCGCAGTGGCCCAGCAGCAGTTGCACGGGACCGCCGGGCCTCCGACCGCTGGGCCTCGCGTAGAGGTGCCAGCCGCCCCGGCGGCCAGGTACTCTTCGGACCCGGTAGCCCGCTTCCGCGAGAGGGCCGGATAGGAGAGCAAGCACCTCCCCTTGCCGCCCCGGCTCGGAGGATGGGGATTCGGCCAGGGCGAGACGTTCCAGAAAACGGACCATCGCCCGCCGGTGCTCGCAAAGGTAATCCGACAGGTCGCGGGCCATCCCCATAACGCCGGCCCCTACCGCATGAACCCGGCCGGAAACGGGAAGGAGAAGCTCTCCGTTACGGTTGCGTAGCGTCCGGGGCTCAGGTAAGCGAGGAGGGGGGAGGCGTGGATCAGGTCCCCGTCGTCCCTCTCCGAGACCCTGAGGTAGTCCTGATGGATGTGGGCCGCCAGGATCCGGCCGCAGATCAGGCTATTCTCACCGAAGTCGTCGACCACCCGGTCGAGCGCGCACTCCAGGTACAGGTAGGCATCTTCGACGAAGAGGCCGTCCACCTCGCCCGCCGGGAAGGTGCCCAGGGCGCCGAGCGCCGGTTTGGAGCCGTCGTCCTCGCGGGGCGCCGCCGCGAGGCTTGCGAGGACCACCTGCGTCGGGCGTGGATAGCTGATGGTAAAGACCCCCTCGCGGCGGACGTTGTGGTAGGTGTTGTGGCGCGGGGTGCACACGAAGCCGAAGAAACTCCCCCAACCCAGCGGGAACGCCGCGTGCTTGGGGGCAAGGTCGTACCCGCCGTCCCCCTCCCGCGTACCCACCAGAACCAGCGGGTTTACCGTGAAGAACCTGTCCCACGGCGGGGCGTCCTGCGGGAGGGTTACGAGGTCCTCGCGAACGTGGCTCTTCATTTGCGCCTCCTCTATACGCGCTCCGGCTGCCGCCGGCCAACCATCTCGCCCTCCTGTCGCCGGACGTCTTCGGGCACAACCTACCTCCGCCGACGGCCGGCGGCATGGACAAGACTTGCCTGTTCGGTGGCACGTATTGGCCAATTCGGATCGGGCTAGGCGGCAGCCGGGCCGTATGTCGGGTTTTCGCCGGCAGATCGCGCGCGGCGTTGGTCAATCCTGACCAGGCAAATGGCCCGCCCTGGTCAGGGCGGAGTCTCCCCGGTGGGTTAGCCTGGGACCGCAATGCGGGCGATCTGGGAGGCTGTCGTGTTTCCTGCCGGCACGTTGTTCGCGGCGGCGCGACCCCGCGAGGCCGGGTCGCGCGCCGCCCCGGACCGTACGTGAGGGTCGCGGTCCTCACCAGCGGGGGCGACGCGCCGGGGATGAACGGCGCGATCCGGGCGGCGACCCGCACGGCTTTCGTCCGCGACTGGGAGGTGCTTGGCGTCCCGGACGGCTACCGGGGGCTCCTCGAAGGCCGCTTCCGGCGCCTCACGGACCGGACGATGGGCGGCATCCTGCACCGGGGCGGCACGATCCTCGGCACGGCCAGGGAGCCACAGCTGCTGACGGAAGAGGGCCAGAGACAGGGGCTCGCGGCCCTGAAACGGGCCGGGGTTGAGGGCCTCGTCGTCATCGGCGGCGGGGGCAGCCTCAAGGGGGCGCTCGCGCTCGCGAAACTCGGGGTGCCGACCGTCGGGGTCCCGGCCACCATCGACAACGACGTCCCGTTTACGGACATGTCGATCGGCGTCGACACGGCGCTCAACACTGCGCTCGAGGCCATAGACCGCATCAAGGACACGGCCAGCTCCCACCGCCGGGCCCACGTGGTCGAGGTGATGGGTCGTAATTGCGGCTACCTGGCCCTCGCCTGCGCCCTGGCAGCGGGCGCGGAGGCGGTCCTGCTCCCCGAGCACGAACCTCACCCCGAGGACCTGCTGGGGGCGCTCGCCTCGTCCTACGAGCGGGGCAAACCGCACTTCATAGTCGTGGCCGCGGAGGGGTCCGGGCTCCCCGCGCGGAAGTTCCACGAGTACGTCAACGCCGCGGAAGACACGTTCGAGTCGCGCCTGACGATTCTCGGCCACGTCCAGAGGGGTGGGTCGCCCACCGCCTACGACCGTCTACTCGGCAGCCGCCTCGGTGCCGCCGCCCTGCGGGCGCTGGCCGAGGGCGAGCCCGGGATCATGGTCGGGGTTTCGGGGCGTCGTCTGGAGCGCTTCCCCCTCGAAGACGTCGCCGCCGGCAAGAAACACCTCGACGAGGACACGTACGACCTCGCCCTCACCCTGGCGGGCATGCACCGCCGGAGAGGGTGAGGCCCGGAACCGGCGAAGAATCCAGGACGGGCTCGCGGGAACTAGCGTTCTGTGACCTGGCCGCCAGGGTTTCGGCACGGGCCACGTCTCCGCTAGCCGGCGGACAAAGACACGGGAGGACCGAGCGGCCGGGCGAGACGCAACAGCCAGACGAGCGCGAGGCCGTGGATCGCCCCTACCACCGCCCCGATGGCGGCGAGTGTGGCGATGGCGAGTAGGACGATCGTCGCCCCCGGGCTGCCCGAAAACAGGAAGTCCGCGGCGACGAAGGCCATCACCATCCCGGGCGCCCAGGCGAGGGCGTTCGCGGGTATCCAGAGCGCGGCCCGGGGGACGTGGCGCCGCAACACGAGCCACTGGGGCGTGCCGAGTATCGTGCCGGCGAGGAGTCCCATCGCGGCGGCCAGGCCGTACACCGCGGCGGCGGACGGCTCGGCGGCGCCTCCGGCGCCCGCTTCCGTGTCCGCGCCCAGGAGGGTTACCGGCAGCATGCCCGCGGTCCAGGCGATGAAAGCTCCCACGGCGGTCGCGAGCGCCCAGGACCGCCACCTGATGTCCGGAAGCGGGCGGCGGAGAACGAACCACTGTGCCGTCCCGACCACCGCGCCCTCTATGAGGGTGCCGGCCAGTATCGCCGCCGCGGCCGTCGTCAGGGCCGCGAGAACGCCCGGCGCCTGCAGGTACGGGAAAAGAACGACGCCAATGCCCAAGGCCGAGCCAAGCCCCACGGTCTCGGCCAGGGAGTTGGCGATCACCCACCTCGCCCACACACCCGTCGCCCCGCCCCGCTTCGTCTGAACGGCCATGCTCGCCTCCTCGGGTGAGATCCGTCACTACGGTGAGGTCCAAGGGCTGGTCGGTTATCGGCGCGGCTCCTGAAGGGCGCGTTCACCGCGCTCCCCGCTCGGGAGACGCAGCACCGGCTACCTATCTCCCTTAGCGCGGCCCGGCGATATCCGCGGCGAACGGATAGCGGTAGTCTTCGCCCTGGTTCACCTTGTAGGTCGCGTAGCCGGCGTGTACGAACGGCAAGATGGAGACTATGGCCATCACCGGGACGAGCAGGAAGCCGACGATGACGATCATCAGCAGGCCCGTCACGGTCCAGCCGACGGCCAGGATCACGAGCCACCCGATCTGGTACCACATCGACTGCAGCGCGTGAAACGCCACCTTCTCCGAGCGGTCCTTGTAGACGAGCCAGATGACGAGGGCCGCCACCGGGCCAAGGAACCCCGTGACGAGGTTTACGAACATGCTCAGGTGGGCGAGCATCGACCAGGTCCTCTCGTCCTGCGCGCTCATCGCCCGTAGGCCTCCACCGCCCGTGGATCCGTGGTTCTGCCTGTCGGCCTGCACGACTACCCCTTTCCGCATCTCTGTACCGCTACTACTCTGACGCTCCGCGGCCCCCGTTGCATGACAAGATTTGCCGTTCTTGCTGGTCAAGGTTGACTAGTGCCGGAACTCGTCGCCCGCGAGGTCGTTTTTGGACAATAGTGACCAGCGTCTTGGGCCAACCTGACCAGTCGGGGCGCGCGACCGTCGACTAACCTTTCGTAAAGCATCGGAAGGCGGTTCGCGCCCGGGGGCAAGTCGTCGGGCGCGGGGCTCCGACAAACCCTAGCCGGAAGGGGGACGGATGAGCGTGCTACCGGGCAAGATCCTCCTGGCCACCGACGGCTCGCCGGATGCCGAACTCGCGACCACGGCCGCCGTCGACCTATCGACCAGAAGCGGGGCCGGGTTGCACGTCGTACACGTCGGCAGGAGCCTGTCCGACCACGACCGGCCGGAGAGCATACCGAAGGACTATTCCTTCCTGTTCGCCCGGGAGGCCGAGGAGTTGTTGGGTTGGCAGACGAAGAGCATCGAGGATGCCGGAGGTGTCGTCGCCCGGGCCCATCTCAGGTTCGGGCGGCCGTCGGAGGAGATACTGGACCTCGCCAAAGACCTCGAGGCGGGCATGATCCTCGTCGGCAGCCGGGGGCGGGGGCCGGTGGAGCGCCTCGTCATGGGCAGCGTCTCGGAGGACCTCGTCTACAAGTCTTTCTGTCCGGTCCTCATCCTGCGCGGGGATGGGAAACCCTGGCCGCCGGCCAGCGTCGTTACGGGTGACGACTCCTCCCGGGAGTCCACCGAGGCCGGAAAGCTCGCCGCGGGCATCGGCGGTCTGTTCGGCGCCCGGGGCTTCCTGGTCCACGCCTATCCCTCGCTCCCGGAGGTCTCGGAAGAGGAGACTCCGGACGCCCGCGTGGTCGAGGATGCGCTGCGAAGGGCGGAAGAGACCCTGCGGGAGAGGGCCGCGGCGTTGAAGGGACCCCTGGGACGCGCGCCGGAGGTCAAGGTCGGTGTGGGCGACGCCGCCGCGCTCATCCTGGGCGTGGCCCGGGAGACGGAACCGGCCCTCGTGGCGGTCGGAAGCCGCGGGTTCGGGGGCGCCGAGACCATAAAACGCGGTTACGCCAGGTTGGGCAGCGTCTCCACGAAGGTGGTCAGGGCGTCGCGCTGCCCGGTTCTGGTCTGTCCGGCACGGGAGAGATCCGGGGAGGCGCGTTGATGACATGCAAGCCGGTCGCCCTCTGGGCCGTGCCCCGGTCCGTCTCGACCGCGCTGGAGCGGGTCTTCGTCGAGCGGGGGGATTTCGAGGTCTTCCACGAGCCTTTCTCCGTCTCCTACTACTACTCGCCCTCGCGCCGCAGCGACCGCTTCGCCGGCACGGAGCCCAAGGAGGAGTACGAGCCCAACGAGGTGTTGGCGCGGCTGCTCGGGCGCCGGGGTAAGCCCGTGTTTTTAAAGGACATGGCCTCCCACGTGGCCGGCTTCATGAGCAGGAAGTTCGTCTCGGAGTTCACCAACACGTTCATCATCCGGGAGCCCGCGCCGGTTATCGCCTCGATCTACGGCTTCTGGCCCGATTTCACTTTCGAGGAGGCCGGCTACGAACAGCAACACAGGCTGTTCGGCCTGGCCGTGGAGAACGGGGAAGATCCGGCCGTCGTGGACGCCTCCGACCTCACGGCGAACCCCGAGGGCACGATACGGGCCTACTGCGAGAAGCTTGGCGTGCCGTTCATGCCGGAGGCTCTCTCCTGGGAGCCTGGCACGGTCCCTGGGTGGGAGATGTGGTCCGAGTGGCACCGCGAGGCGCAGGAGAGCACCGGTATCAAGGACCAGCCGCTCGAAGACGACACGGAGGTGCCGGCCGGTCTGGAGGACGTCTACGAGCGTTGCCTGCCGTACTACGAGGAGCTCTACGAGAGGAGCTCCGTCCGACCGGCCAGGCTCGTGCCGACCCGGAGTTGGTATAGTGTCGTGGTTGTGGCGCTCGTTCTTTACGATCTGGACAACACCCTGCTGGCCGGCGACAGCGAGCACGCCTGGTGCGAGTTCCTCGTCGACGCGGGCGTCCTCGACGGGGAAGACGCCCGCGCCGAGAACGAACGCCTCTACGGCGAGTACGAGGCCGGGACCCTGGACATCCACGAGTCGTTGAAGTTTCAGCTAGAGCCCCTCATCAAGCACCCGCCCGAGGCCCTCCGCCGGTGGCGTAAAGAGTTCATGTCCTCGCGCATCGAGCCAATGATCACGGACGCGGCTGTGGATCTGGTAGAGGGACACCGCGACGCGGGGGGAGACCTGGCGATCGTCACCGCGAGCAACAGCTTCGTAAGCGAACCCATCGCCGACCGTTTCGGCATCCCCTCGCTCTTGTCCGTCGAACTAGAGCACCACCAGCATCGCTATACCGGACGTGTCCTCGGAACCCCCACTTTTCGGGAGGGCAAGGTGAAGCGGCTCGTCGAGTGGATGCGGAAGACCGGTCGAAACCTCGCGGGCAGCCATTTTTACACTGATTCCCACAACGACCTGCCGTTGCTGGAACTGGTGGACAACCCTGTCGCCGTGAACCCAGATCCCGTCTTGGGCGCCCACGCCGAGGCCCGGGAATGGCCGGTTCTCCGCCTGGACGGCGGGGCGTCCGGGCGTCCGGCCTGACACGAGGGGCCGGGAGCTCCGAGACGACTGGTCGCCCGCCGTAGTTCCGGTCGGCAGGGACTTATCACGGAGGAAACAAATGGATGTCGAGAGTCGGGAGGGGGCTTTCAGGGAGGCGCGCCCGGTGACCGCGGCGCCGGCGGGGGAGACGCTGGCGAAGATCCAGGCCGCGCTGGGGTGTGTGCCTGTGTTCGCCGGCACCCGGTGGGAGGACGTCGAGGTCGAGCCACTCGACTCCTTCACGAACCTGAGCTACAAGCTGACAGCGCACGGCAGCGCTTACGTGCTGCGGGTCGCCGGGAAGGGGACATCATCCTACATAGACCGGGGCGCCGAGGAGCACAACGCCAGGATCGCGACGGAGGCCGGGCTCAACGCGGAGGTTCTCTTCTTCGACCCGGACGACGGCACCATGCTCTCCCGGTTTATCGAGGGTCCGCACATGGACAGGATAGGGCTCCACGACGACCCGGAGGCTATCGCCCGCGCCGCGCTGACGCTAAGGCGGGTCCACGGTATCGGTAAGGCTTTCAAGTCCCGCTTCGGCCCTTACGCCCCGATCGACTACTACTTCGAACTCCTTCGCGGCCTGAATTCCCCGCTGCCGGACGTCTTCCACGAGGTAAAGCACGGGGCGGAGGCGGTACGTCAGGTGCTCAAGGCTGCCTCCGTACCAGCCGCCCCGTGTCACAACGACACGTGCCCCGAGAACTTCGTGGAGGTCGGCGGAAGCGTCTACCTCATCGACTGGGAGTACTCGGGGATGAACGACCCCATGTGCGACCTCGGCAACCTCTCCGTGGAGACGGGCTTCGACCCCGAACAGGACCGGGTGATGATGGAAGCCTACTGCGGTGGCGCCGTGCCGCCGGGACTCTACGACCGCGTGGTTCTGCACAAGGCGATCAGCGATTACTTCTGGGGCCTCTGGGGCCTCGTTCAGCACGCGAACGGCAGCCCGGCCACCGACTATTGGGCCTACGCCACCGACCGGTTTGAACACTGCAAGGCCGTGATGGGCAACGATGAATTCCGCACCCGCCTCGACGCCGTGAGGGCTCCCAACGAAACGGCGAAGAAGCCCCGTGCGTAAGCGGCGTCCCGGTGCTGCCTCTACGGCGGTTTGCGTAAGGACTGGATTCGATGTTGGTGAGGTTTCGAGGCATCGAGGTTTCGAGGGGCGGGCCACGAAACCCGGGGCAAGCCCCCACCCCTCAGAACCTAAAAGCCTGAGTCCTGGATTGGCTCGGTCCTTCCACAAACCGCTCTAGCTCCGTTTTCGGGCCCTCCACCACACGATGGCCGCGACCCCGATAGCGAGGATGGAGAGCGGGATCCTCCAGGGCGTCAAGGCGCCACGCGTCCTGGCCGCGATCTCCGGCGAAGGCCGTCCGGCTTCATCCTCGTCCGTCCCGTCCAGGAGCGTGACCGTGCCGGCGTCGCCGTCGACCCTGACGCTCTGGCCGCTTGAGATGCGTTTCGTCGCCGCCCCGGTACCGAGGACGGCGGGGATGCCGTACTCGCGCGCCACGATAGAGCCGTGGCTCAAAGGGCCGCCGATGTCTGTGACCACGGCCGAGGCCACGGCGAAGAGCGGCGTCCAGGCCGGGGTCGTAATACCAGCAACCAGCACCTCGCCCGGCTCTATCTCTCCGAAGTCGTCCGGGCCTTCGAGGAGACGGGCGCGGGCCGTGACCGTTCCCGGGCTCGCGCCCACGCCCTCGATAACATTCCCGTCCTGTTCCCCCGAGCGGGCGGGCATCCAGCGCTCCATATCGAGGCCCATGAACCGCCTCCCTTCGGGGAGCAAGTTCGGGGGCGTGACGAGCTTCTGCGCCCGCCACCGCGCCCTCCGTCCGCGAACGACTTCGGATCGGTCTTCGAGCCTTCTTTGGCCCTCGTCCAGGGCCACGGCCAGGCCTCTCAACTCGTCTCCGTCCAGCCAGAAAACGTCATCCGGCTTCTCGATGGCGCTGGCCGCGACCAGCCGGCGGCCGAGTTCGAGGAGCATCTCGCGCATCAGGGGCCAGGCCAGCCCGACGTCCGCCAGGGCGTCTTCGCGCAGCGGGGCGTACTTCTGCGTCCAGGAGAGGAGCCCGCGGAAAACCCGCAGGCGGACGCCCCCCAGGCGGGAGATCGCCTCCCCGGTGTGGCGTTCTCTCTGGCGAACGGCGTCGCGCTGGCGTTCGTGGGGGTTCCTTCCCTCACCCCGCAGGTAGTACTTGAGCGTATCGAAGGTGGGCCCGGGATCGTCGGCCGGGACCGGCTTGGCGAAGTCGAGGTCGTAGACCATGCGCCCGTAACGGTCGAGGTGCCGTCCGAAGCGCGAGCGCCATTCGCGCCACGCGGCATCGTCCACCCCGGAAGGCGGAAGGACCATCTCCGTCAGGCCGGGCGCGCTCTCAGATGGCGTATCCATCAGCGCGGCGGCGAGGGCGGGACGGTTGCGGCACCATTCGGCGAGGTCGTAGAGGGACTTGTCGGCCCGGATCGGCGCGCTGTCGAAGCCGAGCAGGAAGGCCTGCGAGGGGGGATCCCCGCCGCGTTTGATCAGCCGGTCGTAGAACCAGGCGAAGAGTGCCTCGCCCACGTAAGCCGCCGGGAGGACCATCTGCACGGACGTGTAGTACTCGGCCCCGCTGTAGAGTAACTCTTCCACCCCAGAGAGAAGCCTTGTCGCCGGTAATTCCTCAGGCGACTTCGCCGCCCGCTCTTCGACCGCCCCTGCGTAGCGCGGACGGTACTCCTTGCGCCAGAGCCTCTCGCCGGACTGGCGAAAGACCATCTCTCGCATCGCCCCCGGGATCACGCGCGTCATCCGCCACGCCACCCGGGGTGTGATCCGCATGTAATAGTAGGCGTAGCCGTTGATCGTGACGAACTCGATACCCTTCTCTGCGAAGACATTCTCTCCTAGTAGCTCGTCGAAGACTCGCTGGAGTGTTTGCGCAACCGGGTCGGCCGCGAGGGAGGCGAACAGCGGCGAGAGCGGGTCGGGCAAGAGCTCGACGATGCTGTTGCGTGAGTAGAAGCCTTTCGGATCTGGGACGGTCCAGTCGCTCGGCGGCTCCATTCTCTCCGCTGGCAGGGCGGTGATGGGGCGCGCCTGTAGCACAAAGAACCTCCCGCCCGAGAGTGCCCACTCGATATCTTGCGGGGTCCCGTACAGATTCTCGATCCGCGTCCCGTAGCGCGCAAGCTCCGCCGCCTCCCCATCTCCGATCACCGGCTCCAGGCGCCGGGCATCCGGCACGGGCTTCTCCGCTGTTCCGTCATCCGTGTAGACGGTCATAACCTGTTTGTCCGCCGTCTCGCGGGAGACGACGCGCCCGCTTGAACCGTCGACGACGAGCGTGTCCGGGGTGACCTTGCCCCCGACCACGGCCTCGCCGAGCCCCCAGGTCGCGCTGATAACGATCCGGTCGCGCCTGCCGGTTACGGGATCGGCGGTGAACAGTATCCCGGCGGCGTCGGCATCGACCATCCGTTGCACCACCACCGCCAGGCTGACGGAGGAGGGGTCTATTCTCTGTTTCTGCCTGTAGGCCATCGCCCGCGCCGTCCAGAGGCTGGCCCAGCAACCCCTGACCGCGTCCATTAACGGTTTCGGGCCGCGGACGTTCAGGTAGGTCTCCTGCTGGCCGGCGAAGCTCGCCCCGGGCAGGTCCTCGGCGGTCGCCGAAGAACGGACGGCGACGGGTGCCTGACCGTCTTCGCCCAGCCTCTCGTATGCGTCACGGATCTCGGCCTCCACGCCCTCCGGAATCCCGGCCCGGTCAAAAAGCGCGTGGATCCTCTCCGCCGCCGTCTCGAACGCCGCCGGACTATCCGCCCGCGACGCGAGGACCAGGGTTTCGTCACCCAGCCCTCCCGCATCGGCGAAGGCGTCGTAGGCCCGGGTGGTGATAACGAAGCCGGGCGGCACGGGAAGTCCGGCGCGGCCGAGCTCGCCCAGGTTGGCGCCCTTGCCGCCGGCGAGCGCGATGTCTTCCTTGTGTATCCTGTCCAACCGGAGTGTGTACGTCACGTCCCGCGCCCCTCGGCGTCGGTCGGGGAACCTGATGCCGGCTGCCCCGAGGAAGGCCGGCCAGAGATCTCCGCTCTCGTCGGGGCGCCGGGGGACCGGAGCAGGGGCAGGCCTCCCGCGACGGACAACCCGGCACCCCAGAAAGCTCGCGATCTAGACAACGCCATCGCAGCACCTCCTTGGCACCTACCTTTGACACCGACCTTTACCCCTACCCCAAGTCTGGACCAGGGAGGCCATCGTGCCATGGGCAAAAAGTGTCGTTTATCTGGTCACGATTGAGCACCCCAGGGTCAGCAGGCTACTCGGCGTGACCCCACACGTCCCATGAGCGACCGGAGGCCGTCGCTTCGTGCGGGAGTTTTGGGTATCGGCGTCCAGGCCAGGGGTGGGGGCCTGTAGAACTCTATGGACAATACTGCTCATGAAGATGGTTTATTCGCGCCTAGGCACAAAACCTTCCTTGTTCTAGGGTCAATTTCAGGCTGACAGCCCGGTGAAAGGAGAATCGAATGCTCTTGCGGATCACTTTCGAAGCACTGCTTTTCCTGCATGGCCTGATCCACGCGCTCGGCTTCGTCACCTACCGGAAGGAAGTTCGTCGCGGATGACGAAGATCTCCGAAAAACTCGGGCAACTCGAACACCGACGCCCCGCGAGACTACGAGGGAGGCTACTAATGGCCGTGCTTGAATCCGGGCCCCGGGGAGGCGGGAGGGGCGGAAGCGCCTCCCACTCCAGGGCGTGGTTGTGGCTGACCGTACCCATCACCGTCCTCGTGGTGGCAGCGGCCGGGGGCGAATTGCTCTTCGACGTTTTTCGAGGCGATTCGCCTTACCTGATCGCCCAGGCCGTAGGCCAGGACCTCGTTACGTTGTTGGTAGCGCTCCCCGCCCTGGTGGTGGGGGCGGCACTGGCATACCGCGGTTCGGACCGGGCCAGGCTGGTCTGGCTGGGCGTCCTCGTCTACCTGGTCTACACGTACGTGATCTACGCGTTCCACATACGGTTCAACCCCCTTTTCCTGGTCTACGTGGCGCTCCTCGGGTTCTCGCTGTACGCCCTGATCGGGGGTCTCGCAACGACCGACTTCGAGGGGATTAAAGCGCGCTACGCGCGAGAAAGGCCCGCGAAGGCGGCCGGCACGTTCCTCCTGGCGGTCTCCGTCCTCTTCTACTTCGTGTGGCTGGGTGAAGTGATACCCGCCCTCTTCTCCGGCAACGTCCCCCAGAGCATCGCGGACAACGGCACTCCTACCAACGGCGTCCACGTGCTGGACATGGCCTGGATCCTCCCCTCCCTCGCCATAACGGGCGTCTGGCTGCGGCGAAAGCGGGCCGTGGCTTACGCGCTGGCGGGCGCACTCCTTACTTTCCTACCGCTGCTCGCCCTGGCCATCGTGGTCATGGTGTTCGCGATGGCCCTCTACGGGCAGGCCGCCTCCGTGGCACCGGCGGCCATCTTCGGGCTGCTCGCCGTGGCGAGTTCGTGGATGCTCGTCCGGTACATGAGGGGTATGAAAGCAGGGTGAAAGCCTCGATCCTTTTTTCGCCACTACTTTCTAGTCGCGCGTCGTAGCACGACGGGAAGGGCGGAGAAGAAGATCGAAGCCAGTTGCCGCGCCGGGAGCCTCTCGTCTATGAAACCCAGAGATCCGGCAAGCGAAACGTCCCGCATTACGTTGCCGAGCAACTCCAGCGGCAGGCGGGGATCCTTCTGGACGAGCTGGAGGAACCCGGTGTCCAGAAACCTCCACCGCCTGGAACCCTGCCGGCTCGGCGGCAGCGGGAGACCTTTACGCCACAGACGGGCCAACTCCTCGCTCTCTCTGGCGATGCGGACCACGCCGTAGCCGGCGCTTGGTTTGACCAGGCCACGCTTCGTACCCAGAAGGACGTGCCGGGGACCCACGGTCCGCGGGGGCGGGAAACCAAGGGGTATGGTCCCGCTCTCCTCGTGGGTCGCGACGAAGCTAGCCCCTGGATAACGGGTTTTGAGATACCGTAGCAGCGGTGCCGCGTCCGTCTTTTCCGCGACCGGTCCGAAGGTGGCGGACTCGAGCAGGGCCTCACCGGGGCCAAGCGGCAGCAGGTACGCGAAGGACCGGTCGTCCAGCGGGTCGAACAGCGTGACCGTCTCGGCATCGAACGCCGGGCGGTCCGAAGCAACACGCATACCCGTTCCGCTCAGGACCGCCCGGGGCCCGTGCGGCGCCGGAAAAACCGGCTCGACCCCGCAGGCGCTGTCGAAGACCCAGCGGGCGCGCAGGGTGCCGGCGTCGGTCGAGACCTCATACGTATCGTCATCGCGGGCCCCGATCGAACGGGCCGAGGTGCGGAGCCAGTCCACGGGCACGGACTCAAGCCGTGTTGCCAGGTCGGCGAAGACGTCCCCTGAGCGTACGAGCCTCATCGTGTACGGGGCGATGGACTGTGGCGGCATATCCCCGACCCTGGCCCGCCGCCACGAGTTGATGGCGAAGCGGTCGTACGGGGTCGGTCCGTCGCTCCAGTAGCTCCAGTGGACGCTTGGGTCGGTAGGTAGGGGGGAGGGATCCACTACCGCCACCCGCCCGGATAGCCCCCCTCGTAGCTCTTTCAAGAGCAACGCGGCGGCCAGGCCACCACCGACAAAGACGACGTCGTAATCTCGAACGGGCATTGGCGACCATTCTTAGCAGCATCACGCCCAGAAAGGAAGACCCACCAGGGAGGCATGATCCGCGCTCCTTTGGTGGCGGGGTTGGTCTTATCCGCGTATGATCTCCGGCGTGGGAGACGGAACCGGTTATCGGAGAGACGCGCGGGGCCTGAAGGCTTTCTCGCTGTTGTTCGTGGTGCTCGTGGCGGCCTCGCTGCTGCTGGTCCACACCTCCTCCTACGATCCCCCGGTCTCCTTCGTCCCGCTCTACCTCGTCGCCTCGGTAGGCGTGGTCGTCGCTGCCGTGGTAGTGCCGCTCTTGCCGGCGAAGCAGTTCACCGGCGGGTTCTGCGGCGGTGCGTACGCGCTCTACGCGGCCGTCGTCGCCATGATGGTCTTCTTCACGGGCGGGGTATCCAGCGACCTCTACGTGATGCTCTTTCCGCTGATGTTCGCCTCCGCGCTGCACGGGTCCTGGAGGATCGTGCTGGCGGTACTCGCCGCCACCTTGTTCTGCTACGGGCTTGCGGTCCTGCCCGGGCTTCTGGAGTCGGGGACGGGCGAGGAGGTGGCGGCTACCGTCTTCTATAGGCTCGGCTCGCTGGCGCTCACGGGGCTGTTTCTGGCCTACGCTTCGCGGGGCGTCGCCGGGTCGGGGGCGGGGGACCAGGGACTCCCCGAAGACGGGGGCTCCGTCCTGGTCCAGCAGGTCGACGAGGAGATCTCGGCCCACGGCGGGGCGCCCGTGGCCGTGATCCTGATAGACCCAGGCGACGTCAGGGACCTCGACCTGCTGCTCGACCGGGTCGAGGCGCGCGTCGGCGAGCCCGTCCCGCTCGACGAGGGCAACCTCTTCGGGATGGTCGTGGGCGGCGTGGACGACGGGGGCGCCGAAAGCGCGGCCCGCCGGACCCTGGCGGCGGCAAGCTCCCTGGGCGCCGGGGAGACCCGGGCGGGCGCGGCCATCTACCCCCGCGACGCCCGCTCCGCCCAGGACCTTCTGATGGCCGCCGGAAAAGCCCTCGAAGCCTCCTTCGAGGTCGAAGGCCCGAGCGCCATAGTGTTGGCCGGCCGGAACTCACCCCAAGGCTACAGAGCGGCCCGATAAGAGCACGCTACGCCCTTCGGGCTCCGCTCTCAGCCCGGCGCTCCGCGCCTTGTCAGCACGCTTCGACCCGCTCCGGCTTCGCCTCCGCGGCCCTCGCTTTCAGCACGCCGCCTGACGACGGCTTTCAGCAAGCTGTCTGAGGGCGTTACGTTTCGCGACACTTGAACCGCCGCGCATAGCGCTGCCCAGTGGGGCTTTGGGCGGCCAAAAGCTGACAGGCTGAGAGCGAGGGCCTGCCAAGGCCCGAAGCGTGCTGAGAGCGGAGCCCTTAGGGCGGAGCGTGCTGACAAGCGCGACCGAAGGGAGCAAGCGTGCTACAGCCCCCGAAACTCTTTCGGGGGCTGTTCGTACCGATGATATAATTCGCAGATGACTTTGCAGGCTCTACGACAGCCGGGGGTGGGCGTCCCAGATGGGAAGATTTACTAGAGCGATCCGCGGCTTTTTCGGGAAGTTTCTTTCCGGGGTCGAGCAGCGCAATCCCGAGATACTGCTCGAGAACGCCGTACAGGACGAGCTTGAGAACCTGAAGAAGCTCCAGGTCGCGGCGGCCCGCACGATGGCCTACGAGAAGATGCTCGCCAACGACGCGGCTAGCAAGCAGAAGACCCTTACGGTCAAGGAGCGCCAGGCGCGCGAGCTCGCGAGCCGGGGCCAGCGGGCCGCCGCCGTCGAGGTGGTCCAGCAGAAGCAGGAGGCCCAGACCCAGCTCGTCGAGATAGAGGGCAGGCTCGAGGAGGCCCGCAAGAACTCCCAGGAGATGGAGCGGGCCTTCCGCGACCAGGAGCGCCGCTACAACGACGTTGTGCGCGAGCGTGCCGCCCTCATGGAGGAGCACCAGCGCGCCCGGGCTCTCCGCACCGCCAACGACGCGCGGGCCCAGATCTCCCTCTCCGATTCCTCCCGCGACCTCGAAAAGGCCCGACAGTCCATCCGCCAGGCCTCCTACGAGGCCGAGGCCGTGGGCGAGCTCGGCACGAGCGAGACGGAGCGCCAGATCGCCGCCGCCGAGGTCGACATCAAACGCCTCGACGCCGAACGCGAGCTGGAGATGATGGAGATAGAGATGGGCCTCCGCGAACCGGAGCCCATAGAGGCTGCCCCCACCGAAGAGGCGCCCGAGGGGCCGCGTCCGGAGGAAGAGCCCCGTGTCTAACGGCGTCTCCAGGCACCTGACCAGGCTCGTCCCCTTCGGAACCTTCTCCGGCCTCGCCGTGTTGACTGCAACGGGTTCGGAGCCGGTCTACTGGCTGGCGGGCCTTTTCGGGGCAGGCGCCGCGTTCACGGGCAAGCGGCTGCTCGACCGGCGCGGAAACGCGCGCCGGGAGCTCTCGCGCCGGGCGCGGGAGAACGTGAAAGAGCTCGGGCGCATAGCCAGGGAGGACCGCATCGCGGCGCCCCAGACCAGGCGCCTCGCGGAGCTTCAGGCCGGGGTCATCGAGAGCTGGGAGCTCCTCCCCGAGCAGTACAGGCCCCTGCTCGACGAGGACATCTTCACCATCGTGGGCGAAGTGGGTGACGCGGCCCGGCTCGCGCGGCGGCGGGCGCTCTTGCGGCGGCACCTGGAGGATCTGGACCGGCGTGAGATCTCCGGCCGCATAAAAGGCCTCGAGAAAGACCTGGCCCGTCTGGAGGAGGATTCGCCCCTCCGGACCTCGTTCGAGGCGGCGCTCGAAGGGCGTAAAGAAGAGCTCGCCGGCTACGGGGACATCCTCGACGGCATCAGCATGATAAACGCCCAGCTAGAGAGCGCCGAAAGTCTGCTCGGCAACCTGCGCGGCGAGTTGCTCGCGGTGGACAACCGGCTCTCGTCCGGCCCGCTCGATCCGCGTTTGCAGCAGCTCAAGGAGCGGGTCGCGTACTTCCGGCGCGGTTTGGACGAGGTTACGAGAAGCGTGGAGTCACTGCCCGCTACGGAGAGGATGGCGGCGAGATGAGCGAAGAACGGACCAACCGGCAGAGCTTTTTCTCCAGGATGTTCAAGGAGAACGAGGGGGACGGCGAAGGGACCTCTATCTACTCCAGGCAGGAGATCGGATCAGAACGGGCCAACGAGTCGGAATCCGGCCCCCACTCGCGGGCTTTCACCGTCGAGCGGGCCGCCGAGGTCATAAAGAACCTCCCGCCCGAGGTGCCGCGCCCGGCCGCCGTCCGCATCGTGCGCCAGACGCTTGAGGCCGCGGGCATAGACATAAACGAGCTCGACTCCTCGACGAGGGCCAGGGAATCCAGGCTCGAGTCCGAGATAGACCTCAGCGAGGAGCGCATCCGCAAGCTCAAGGACGACACGGAAGACGTGATCCGGAACCTCGAAGACCAGATCCGCAAGGCCCGCGAGGCCCGCAACTTCGGCGTCGCCGAGCAGGAGCGCAAGATAGACGCCGCCGAGGCGGGCCTTGAAGACATCGACATGGTCCGCGGCTTCTTCGGCCTCCCCCAGAGCGAGTCGGAAGATGAGCCTGATGAACCCGCCGAGGACACCACCGCCGGCGACGAGACCCAAGTGATAGAGGGTGTGGGCGAGGACGACACGCAGGTATTGAGAAAGCCGGGCCCGCTCTCCGACTCCGAGGACTACTGGAACAACAGGGACGAACGCGGGCAGTGAGCATTCCCCGGCGCCTCGGCCGCCTCGCCAGCGGCTTTCTCTCCACCCTCCAGGAGGACGAACGCGTCCGCGAACGTCTCCGCACCGGCCGGGAACGCGGCGAGACTTTGAGGGGGGCCTTCGAGGCGGCCCTCAGGGGGGCCCAGGAGGAACTGCGCCGCGCCGAAGAGCGCCGCCGCGCCGAGGGGGGCGGGTCTTCTGGTGGAACCTCCGCCGGAACCAGAAGTAGCCGGCAGAGCTTCGGTAACCGCGCCTCCGGGTGGGCCTCGTCCCCGACCTTCGCCCCGCTCAAGTACCCGCCCAACGTGCTCTCCGCCTACGACAGGCTCGGCCTCGTTCCCGGCGTGCCGATGGAAGAGGTGGACCGCAAGCGCCGGGACCTCGTCAAGAAGTTCCACCCAGACAGGTTCCCCGACCCGGACAAACGCGCCCGCGCCGAAAAGGTGACGTCCGAGATCAACGCGGCCCACGACGCCATCGAACGTCACGCGCGGAGGTAGCTAGCTGGTCAGCTAGTCAGCACTTCAGCCTGTCAGCTACGCGGGGTTGCGAACCAGAGGCCGCTCGAAGCCGGTGCGTTGCTCGACCGAGCGGCCCCGCCGCTGGAGGACCGGATCATCCAGGTGTTTCTGGAGACCGAACGATTGTTGTTGCGCCGGTTCACCGAAGCCGATGCGGATGCCCTATGCGACCTCGACGCGGACCCCGAGGTCATGCGCTTCCTTACCGGGGGCAAACCGACGCCGCGCGACGAGATCGAGAACGAGGTTCTGCCCGCGTTTCTTGGCTACTACGAGCGTTTCGCGGGGTTCGGCTTCTGGGCCGCCATCGAGAGGTCGACCGGGGAGTTCCTGGGATGGTTTCACTTCCGGCCTTCCGGGGACCCCGACGAGGTCGAGCTCGGCTACCGGCTGCGCAGGTCCGCCTGGGGCAAGGGCTACGCCACGGAAGGGTCGCGCGCCCTGATCCGCAAGGGCTTCACAGACCTCGGAGTCGGTCGCGTCGTGGCCGAGACGATGGCCGCCAACGTCGCCTCCCGCCGCGTGATGGAAAAATCTGGATTGACGCACGCGCGAACGTTCCATCAGGAATGGCCCGGGCGCATCGAGGGATCCGAGCATGGGGAAGTCGAGTACGCGCTGACGAAGGCCGACTGGCAGCGGCGGCAGAGGTTCCGCCAGTAACCCCGCGACGTCCGGGGCCGCGCTCCACAAAACACCGTAGAATGCGGCCATGGAAGGCCGCCAGGAAGTACGCCTCATCGCCGTGCCCTACGACTCAGGTCACCGTGGTCTGAGAATGGGCGCGGGCCCCGAGCACCTCCTCGAGAACGGGCTGGGCGAAGCGCTCAGGACCGAGGGGCGAAGCCCGAGCTCGACGACCGTACGTCCCGAAAGCGGGCCGCTGGCCGAGGTGGCGACCGCCTTCGAACTGGATGGCCTGGTCTCGGAGCAGGTGCGCGGGGCCCTCTCCGGGGGTGAGTTGCCGCTGGTTCTCTCCGGCAACTGCAACGCCTCCGTGGGGACGCTCGCGGGCGCCGGCCCGGCGGGGTTGGGGATCTTGTGGTTCGACGCCCACGCGGATTTCAACACCCCGGAGACGACCACCACCGGCTTCCTGGACGGGATGGGTCTCGCCATCGCGGTGGGGCACTGCTGGAGGGCGATGGCCGGGGGCGTGCCCGGCTTCTGTCCCGTGCCCGAAGAGAACGTGGTGCTGGCCGGGATCAGGGACGTAGGGGCCGCCGAAAAGGAACGGCTCGCCGCATCCAGGGTGGCCGTCGTCGACGCCGGGTCGATCGAGCGCGGGGGATCGCGGGTGCTCGCGGAAACCCTTGACGCCTTGAGGGCCAGGGTCGGCAGGATCTACGTGCATCTCGATCTTGACGTTCTCGACGCGAAAAAGGTCGGCCGGGCGAACGGGTTCGCCTCCGAAGGAGGCCTGAGCGCCGAAGATTTGGAGGCAGCCCTTGGCCTCGTCCGCGGGCGCTTCGACGTGGCGGCCTGCGGCATTGCTTCCTACGACCCGACCTTCGACACGAGCGGGAGGGTCATGCGCGCCGCACTCTCGTGCGTGGGGGCGCTAACCGGCCACGCACCCCGGACCTCATAGCGGCCCCGAACAGAGGTGCGCCGGTGAGCTTCAGGGAGAAGTGGGACGGGATCTTCTCCCGGCCGGGCGATGAACCGGGCGATGAAGACGCCTGGCTGGAACGCTGGAGAGGCCTCCTGGAAGCAGACCGCGAAGCGCCCATCCTCGACCTCGGCTGCGGCGCCGGATACGATGCCAGAACCCTCACGCGCTGGGGTTTCAGGGTAGTCGCCGCCGACTTCTCCGAGAAGGCGTTGGAGAGAACGAGCCGGCTGGCACCGAAGGCCGAGACGAAGAACGTGGACCTCACCCGCGGCCTGCCTTTCGCCGATTCGTCCTTCGGCGCGATAGTCGCCAGCCTCTCCCTGCACTACTTCCCCTGGCAAAAAACCGAGGAGATCCTGGAAGACGCACGACGCTGCCTCACGCCTGACCGGCACCTCCTGGCCCGCCTCAACTCCACGAGCGACGCCCACTACACCGCCGCGCAAAAAGAGGAGATAGAGCCAAACTTCTACCTCGTAGACGGCCACCCCAAACGCCTCTTCGACCGCCAGAGCGTAGACGCGCTCTTCGCCCGCGGCTGGCACCCGGTAGGCATCGCCGAACGGACCACGAACCCCTACGGCGGCGAAAAAACACTGTGGGAAATCGTCGCCAGAAAACAACACCGGCTGAAAGCGAGGCCCGCGAAGCGGGCCGAAGCGCGCTGAGAGCGAGGACTGCGGAGTAGGCCCGAAGCGTGCTGAAAGCGGAGCCCGAAGGGCGCAGCGTGCTGACAAGCTGCCGAAGGCAGCGAGCTAGGAAACGAGTTCGCCGCGCACTATCAGCCGGTTCTCGAAGGTTGGTATCGGGACGCAGGTCTGGAGGGAGACCGTAGTCTTGCCTTCGACGGGGTAGGTGACCCAGGTGTCGTCGGGTTCGACGGTCATCCGGTCGTAGACCCTGAAGGTGTAAGTTTCGCGGTCCGCGTCTTTCAGGAAGATCTCATCCCCCGGCATGAGCTTTTCGAGGTCGTAGAAGGCGCGGGGAACGCGGGTCCACGAATAGCCGAGCGCGTGCCCCGCTATGAAGGTGTTCGACCCCTCCTCCCACGGCAGGCCGCTCTCCTTCATGCGCAGCACCCCGGCCCGGTCTAGCTCCGCCTGCCGGGAGCCCGTGGGCACCGCGACGTCCTTGAGGCCGAGCTTCGGGACCGTGAGCGTCATGTTCTTCGCGCTTGACGGATCGGGGGAGGCGGGCGCGTCCGGGGGCGGAGTCTCGGGCCCGCGGGCTCCTTCGCCGAGGAGGTTGCCGGTGTTCCTTACCTGCTGAGTGCGGAGCTCGACCGACGACGTCTCTCTCTCGGGCCAGATCGGCAGGCAAAAGAAGCAGAGCGCCACCAGGGAGGCCACGAAGAACGACGCTTTACGCCCGCCAAACACCCTTCGGGAGTATAACAGCAGGCCCACTTTTACCGTTAGAATGGACGCATGAAGATAGATGCGCTGATCGAGGATTTCTCGGACGACCTCTCGGAAGACCCGGGCACCAGCCCCCGCACGGCTGAGTTCTACCTGGCCGACCTACGCGAGTTCGCCCGCTTTCTCTCCGGCAGGGGGGTGGTGGAGACTGAAGACCTCGGTGTTGGGGCCGTTATGGACTTCCGCAACCACCTTCTCGGGGAGAACCGCAAGCGCTTCACCGTCTACCGCAAGGACGCGGCGGTAAGGCGTTTTCTGGACTGGGCGAGGACCTCCTCGGACGCGGGGTTGGACTTCGATCCCATCGAGCCCATGCACCAGCCACTGGACCAGAAGATCGTCTCTCTGGAAGACGAAGAAGCCGAACAGCTCCTCTCCTTCCCGGTGGGGACCCTGGACGCGGCGCGGGACGCCGCCGTCATAAGGCTCATGCTCGACACGGGCGTGACGGTGGGGGAGATCCGGGGCCTCCTCAAGAGCGACCTCGACCTCGAAGCCGCCCAAATACAGCTGGGCGGTCCCGGCTCCCACCTCGCCGCCCGCGCCAGGCGCCTCTCCCCGGAGACCGTCGAGGCCCTCCGCCGCTACCTCGGAATGCGCCGGGACGAGACGCCCGAGCTGATAGTCGGGAGGGCCGCCCGGCCCGTGACCACGTCCAAATCACTCCAGAATGCCATCTGGAAACGGTGCGACCAAGTCGGCATGTGGCGCGTCTCGCCCATGATCCTGCGCCACACCTTCGCCATCCGGCTGCTCCGCCGCGGCGCCACCCTCAACGAACTCAAAGAGGCCCTCGGCGTCCGCGACACATCCAATATAGGCGTCTACAAAAAGTTCGTTTAGCGGCGTTCCGCAGGGGGCCATGCACATGGGCGGACGGCGCCGGTCTCCGGGCCGCGCCCGCCGGACCGTAACCAAAGAGAGTCCCGCGTCGTCCAAGTCTACGAAGCACATAAAAGCGACACGCAACAGACCTGGTTTTGGATCACAGGCGGGTTTGCGAGCGTGTGCGACATGGCACAATAACAACTAAGTCGGTCTCTAATCAGCGACAGGGGGTCCTCGGGTGGCATCGGAAAGCTCCAATCAGGCGACGGAGTCGCAGCAAGACCAGCAGCAGGGGCAGGAGGACCAGCAGAACCAGCAGCAAAACCAGCAACAGGGCCAGCAAGATCAGCAATCGGACGGCCAGTCCCGTCGGGAGCGTAGAGAAGAGGCCTACGACTACGACGAGATAAAGGACAACGCTCCGGTTAGGAAGAACGACCCGCGCACCTCGGTTCAGAAGACCGAAGAGTACCGGTTCGCGAACAACATACCAGGCGACCAGACGATCCCCGAGAAGGCGTACGCGGACTACGTTCTCGAGTACGACGAGGACGACGCGGCGATGAACGGCAAGATCCCGGACGTTCTGCTCGACGTACCGGTCGTGAAGGTAGACGAGATCAACTTCGAGCTCAACGACCTGCGCGCCAAGGTGAACCTCTTCGCCAAAGTGCTCGACCTGGTGGAGCTCTCCGTCGGAGTCGACCTCTACCTCGGCCGGGTGAAGCTCGTCATCACCGGCGTCGAGGCGCAGGCCCTTCTGAAGGTCAGGCTGGACAACGTCACCGCCATCCTCGACCGCGTCCTGACCACCATAGACCGCAACCCCCAGATCATAGAGAAGCTCGTCGAGAGCGTGGGCTCCGCTGTAGAGGACGTCGGCTCCGGCGCTGGCTCCGCCCTGGAGGACGTCGGCGCGGGCGCGGGCGACCTCGTGGGAGAAGGCCTCAACTCGGCCGTCGAGGACATCGGATCTGGCGCCGGAGACCTCGTCGGTGAAGGGCTCAACTCCGCCGTCGAAGATATCGGCGAGGGCGCGGGAGACCTGGTCGGTGAGGGCCTCAACTCCGCGGTGGAGGACATAGGCGAAGGTGCTGGCTCCGCCGTCGAGGATATCGGCGAAGGCGCCGGTTCCGCAGTTGAGGATATAGGAGAAGGCGCGGGCTCCGCCGTCGAGGACATCGGGGAGGGTGCCGGCTCTGCCGTGGAAGACATAGGCGAAGGCGCCGGATCCGCCGTGGAAGATATAGGCGAAGGCGCCGGTTCCGCTGTTGAGGATATAGGCGAGGGTGCCGGCTCCGCCGTGGAGGACGTGGGCGAGGGCGCGGGCTCTGCCGTAGCCGATGTGGGCGAAGGCGCCGGCTCGGCTGTCGAAGATGTCGGTGAGGGAGCCGGCTCGGCGGTGCAGGACGTGGGCGAGGGTGCCGGCCAGGCCGTCGAAAGCACCGGCGAGGCGGTCCAGAGCGTTGGTGAGGGCGCGGGTTCAGCGGTGGAAGATGTCGGTGAAGGCGCGGGCTCTGCGGTCGAGGATGTCGGCGAAGGCGCAGGCCAGGCCGTGGAGAGCACCGGTCAGGCTGTAGAGGATGTCGGAGAAGGTGCAGGACAGGCCGTCGAAAGCACGGGCGAAGCCGTGGAGGACGTCGGCGAGGGCGCCGGCGACGCCGTGAGCGAGGTCGGTGAAGGAGCAGGCCAGGCCGTCGGTGAGGTAGGAGAAGGCGCCGGTCAGGCCGTCGGAGAAGTGGGCGAAGGCGCAGGCCAGGCTGTACAGGAAGTCGGAGAAGGCGCGGGCCAGGCGGCGGGAGAGGTCGGTGAAGGTGCTGGCCAAGCGGTAGGCGAAGTTGGCGAAGGTGCCGGTCAGGCGGTAGGCGAGGTCGGCGAGGGTGCTGGCCAGGCCGCCCAGGAAGCTGGTCAGGCCGCTGGGCAGGCGGCCGAGGGCGTGGGCGACGCGGCCGGTCAGGCCACCGAACAGGTCGGAGAGGTAGCCCAGGGTGCCACCGACGCGGTGGGGCAGGTAGGAGAGCAGGCAACCCAGGCCGCTGGGCAGGCGACCGAACAGGTCGGAGAAGTCGCCCAGGGCGCCACTGATGCCGCCGGTCAAGCAACGGATCAGGTCGGGGAGGTGGCCGAAGGGGCAACCGACGCCGCCGGCCAGGCGACGGAGCAGGCCGGGCAGGTGGCGGAAGGTGCCACGGACGCGGCCCAGGAGACCGCGGGACAGGCAACCGAGCAGGTCGGTCAGGCGGCCGGGCAGGTCGCGGATACGGCTGGTCAGGCGGCAGAAGGTGCCCAGGAGACGGCGGGCGGTGCCGTGGATCAGGCCCAGCAAACGGCCGGAGGAGCGGTCGAGCAGGCACAGGACACCGCCGGTCAGGCCGTAGACCAGGCCCAGCAGACGGCTCAGGGCGCCACGGATCAGGCCACCCAGGCGGCGGGTCAGGCTGCCGATCAGGCGCAGGAGACTGCCGGTCAGGCCACGGAGGCCGCCGAAGATACGGCCGGCCAGGCGCAAGACGCCGCACAGGGCGCCGCTGGTCAAGCGCAGGAGGCCGCCGGGGGTGCGACGGACCAGGCGCAGGATACGGCCGGCCAGGCGGCGGAGGAGGCAGGGCAAGTCGTCGAGCGCACGGTGGACGAGAGCGGGTACATCCTGGAGACCGTGACCAACGAGAACGGCGAGGTCGTCGGGGAGGACCTCGTTGGCAACGTCTCGGAGTTGCCGGTCGAGGACGAGTACATAGACGACGAGGGCCGGGTGGTCAGCCGGGTTACCGACGACGCGGGGAACGCCTACGAGCAGGTGCTCGACGACGAGGGGAACCTCGTCGAGGCCCGGGCTGTCTGATCCCGTACCAGGCGGAGTTCATAGACGGAGAGGAGAGAGGTGTCTGAGAAGCAGTCAAACGAGGCGCTGGAGAAGCTGAACCGGGGCATCGAGGAGTCCAGGCAGATGGTGCAGCAGCAGACGATGGGGCTGGCCCAGGACTTCTTCGCCGACTCGGTGGAGCAGATGAAGGGCCAGATCCAGGAGAGCCGCGCCACCCTGGAGGACCTGCCGGATCAGGTCCCGGGCGGCCAGGACGAGGCGTTCCAGATGCTTTTCCAGGAGCTGATGGACAGCTACTCGGCCGTCGAAGAGGCCCTCGAAGAGGCGAAGCAGAACGTGGCCAACCTGGACACCGAGAGCCTGGTGAAGCAGGGCGAGGTCGAGGCAACCGACGCGGCCCGCCGCGAGGCCAGGGAACGCGGCGTGGACCTCACGCAGGTCGAGCCGACCGGCTCGGGCGGTCGCATCACCGTCGTGGACGTGGTCGAGTTCGCCGAAAGCCAGCAGGGGGACGGGGAGAAAGAGATCCAGGCCTCCGACGCCGCCCGGCGCAAGGCCGAGGAACTGGGCCTCGACCTCTCCGAGATCGAGGGCACCGGTTCGAACGCCATGATCACGGTCAAGGACGTGACCGACCTCGCGGAGAGCGCGGCGAATCAGGCGACCGAAACCGCCCAGGGCGCCGCCGAGGGGGTCCAGCAGGCCGCCGGCCAGGCCGCGGAGAGCGTGGACGGGGCTGTCCAACAGGCGACGGACGCGGTCGGCAACGGGGAGGTAAAGGCCACGAACGCGGCGCAGCGCAAGGCCGAAGAGCTCGGCGTGGATCTCTCCCAGATAGAGGGCTCGGGCGCCGGCGGCCTCATAACCATCAGGGACGTGGTGAAGGGTTAAGGTGACTAGAGGACGCCCGGACAAGCCCGAGAACCCCGACATAGAGTTCACCGCGGACGTGAAGGCGAAGGAGCTCCGCTTCGAGGAAGTCCCCGAGACGGAGGTGCGTTTCTCGGGCCATCCCAAACGCGAGTCCGCCTCCGGCACCGACAGGGAGAACTTGCCCGAGGAGGTAGAGCCCGGCGTTACTTACCGCGACCCGGAGGTACGGTTGCGGATCGCCAGCGCGCTCGCCAGGGACGACCCGGACCTGCGGAAGTGGTTCGAGGAGACCCGAGAAGAAGGCAAAGAAGGACCAACAAGGAGGAAGCAATGACCGAAGGCGTACAGAACCTGCAGCAGCAGATCCAGGAGCAGACCGTGAACAGCGCGAAGGACTTCTACGGCGACTCTCTAGGCCAGGTAAAGGGACAGCTCGACAGCAGCCGCTCCCAGCTCGAGGAGCTTCTGGAGCAGATCCCCGAGTCCCAGGAGGACGCGCGGAACGAGATCCAGGGCCTCATCGACTCCTACGAATCGATAACCGGCGCCCTCGACGAGGCCGCCGAGAGCCAGGGCGTCACGGACACCGTCCAGGAGACCGCGCAAGGCGCGGTGGACCAGGCCCAGCAGGCGGCAGACGGCGCCGTCGGCCAGGTCCAGGACGCGGCCGGGCAGGCCCAGGAGGCGGCTGGCGATGCCGCGGGTCAGGCCCAGGAGGCGGCCGGCGGGGCCGCAGACGCCGCGACGGGCGCGGTCGGGCAGGCCACGGAGCAGGTCGGCGAGGTCGCGGACCAGGCGCAGGATACCGTGGGACAGGTCGCAGAGAACCTGCCCGGCGGCCAGCTCTTGAGCCAGACCACCAACGACGCCGGGGAGACCATCCAGCGTGCCGTGGACGAGTCCGGGGACATCGTCGAGACCACGCTCGACGACGCCGGGAACCTCGTGAACGAGGACATAGCAGGCAACCTCACCGACCTCGAACCCGTCAACGAGATCACGAACGAGGCGGGCGAGCTGGTCCGTACCGTCAAGGACGAGTCGGGCACCCTCATCGAACTGAAGCTCGGCGACGACGGCAGCATCCTGGACCTCCAGATCCCGCCCTCGACCGAAGAGGTCACGGAGGAGACCGAGGAGTCCTCGGAGGAGACGACCCAGCAGCAGGGCGGCGGGGGCGAAGAGGAAGAGGGTGAGGAAGAAGGCCCGAACGCAACAGGGGCCGCCCAGCAGAAGGCCGAGGAGATGGGCGTGGATCTCTCCCAGATAGAGGGCTCGGGCGCCGGCGGACGCATAACCGTGAAGGACGTCCTGGGCGCCGCGCAGGGTTAAGGTCGGCCCAACCGGCCTGAAGATGCCCCGGACGGCGCCGGGCGTGGCGGCTCCCAGGAGCCCCCGCCCGGCGCCCACGGGTTGTACGGCGGCAACATCTAACGTGGCCTGGATCTACTAGAGAGCATGAGGAGGTTTCGTGGTAGCAAACGGGGGACGCGGGGAAGCGATGGTGCGGGAGCAGAAGGCGCAGCTCGTCAAGGCGGCCCGGATGTACGCCATGACCCAGAAGGCCGGCGTCCCGGAGCCGATGGACGTGACGGGACTGGCGGTCGCGGCCTTCGAGGACATGCAGCTCAGGGAGGCGATGCTCTTTGTCCGGATGAACGAACAGAACATAAAGGACCTGGCCTGGGCATTCGGCAACTCCAACTCCGCCGAAGAGTTCGAGCAGAGGATCAAGGAGATAAAGACCCTGCCGAACCGCGACGAACCCGGCAGATAGGCCCCGGTGCGCGGCGGAGGTATGGTTCCAGGGGTCACCGCCGGACACCCGAGCCGCATCTGGACGGGGAACGCCCCGACTGCCCCAGGTGTTGTGGTCCCGGAAGAAACGTGTTTACGGCGCGGCCTTTTCCCGCTTAGAATGACGGAAAAGCGTGGAGGTACGGATGTCCGAAGGGTTCCCCGGGGGGGAGAAGTCTCTGCAAGATCGCCGCGCGTGGCGGCTGCTCCTGGCCCGGCTGCACCCGGACGCCGGCGGGGATCACGAGCTTTTCCTGTTCGCCTGCGCCCTGATGGAGAGCGTGTGCGGGAAGCGCCGCGCCGCGCCCGGCCCGGACCACGCCTTCTCCCGCTGGCGGGGCGGCATGGACTCCTGGGCGTCGCGCAACCGGGAGGGGCTACGCAGGCCCCACCGCGGTCGCCCGGTCTGAACTACACTCTCAAAGGAACGACCGCCAAACGTGAGTGTCTACTGGGACTGTTGCTGCTGCTGGGACTGCTGCATGGTCTGTATCACCTGCCACACAAGATCCCCGGCCTCCCGCTGCATCTTGATCGCCTCGGTCTGCCCAGGGTTTTGAAGCTCCAGCATGTTCTGGACCTTGCGGATGTCCGTCAACGCCCTTCCCATGAGCTGCACCGGACTCGGCTGCTGCTGTTGCTGCTGCCCGCCTTGCTGCTGCTGCCCGCCCTGTTGCTGCTGACCGCCTTCTGCCACGGGGTCTCCTCTCCCTCGCATTTTTGGCCGCGGTTCGCGTACTCGCGCCCTTTCCGGTCCGGTACGCTTTCTACCCGCGGTAGCCCCAAACTAGACCACGAAGGGGCGAGGATCGTTACGGTGGGAGGCGTTTATGCCTGGTATGGCGGGGGCACTAAGACCGAGACACTACGGAGAGGTGCATTCTCCTATGGGTAAACCGGCGTGACGCAGCGAGAGCCCGACGGCCGGATGGAAGAAGAGGCGCGGGCGAAGGCCGCCAGGGAGGCCGACGACGACACCGACGTCATCCTCGACGTCCCCGTCCTCAACATCGAGGAGCTCGACCTCGAGGTCGAGGAGCTCAGGGCGCACATCTCGGCCCGGGCGGAGCTTGCGAGCTTCCTGAACATCAGCGTTGGCGTCGACGCCTACGTCGACAACGTGAAATTGAACATCAAGGGCGTCGAGGCCCAGGTCCAGTTGAAGGTGAAGCTTGAGAGGATCCTCGGCAGCATCGACCGCGCCCTGCAGGCCATAGACAACAACCCCCAACTCCTCGACCCCGACTTCAGGAGGTCGCGGGGCGGGGATCGGGAAGAACCGCGTGAGGAAGAACGGCCTCGCGAGCTCACCGCCGGACCGGAGACCGGCCCCGGAGGGCCAGCCGAAGAACCGGGCGCCGACGGCGCGGGACCGGAGGCGACCCCGGCCGCCACCAAGAAGGCCAAACAGCTTGGGCTCGACCTCTCGGCCGTGGAGGGCACGGGGGCGGGTGGCCGCGTTCTGGTGAAGGACGTGATGAAGGCCGCGGACGGTTGAAACGGGTTGCAGAAGTATCGAGCCCGTTCATGACCCAGGCTTTGAGGTTCTCAGGTTCTTGGGGGTGGAGGGTTTGGGCTTGCCCCGGGTTTCGCGGCGCTTCCCTCAAGACCTCGATGCCTCAGTGCCTCACGCGCAACGGGAATAAGTCTTCCCGCAAACTGCTGTAGTCTCCACGGTTTCGGTCCCCGGGTTACAATACGCGGGGCATCGACAGGAGGACAGACGACGGTGGCTAAATACTTCAAGCAGAGCTCGGCGGAGATCATATCCGGCCTCCTCTCGGACGCGAAGGTGAAGCGCGTGCGGGAGTACGTGGGCGGTGAGGACTTCAAGTCCGACCGCGAACGCGTCCGCCAGGAGGCGGCCCGCCGCCTCAAGAACATCCGCGACCGTTACCGCCAGAAAGGCCGCACCCCCGAAGCCGCCGCGAAGGAGAGGGAACTCACCCTGCGCCTCGCCGAGGTGGAGGCCGAGTCGGCCGAACTGCGCGTCAGGCTCTCCGAGCTGCTGGAGGAAGAGGAGAAGCTCCGGGCCGCGCTCGACGAACTCTAGATTGAAGGCATCAGGCTACAGGCATCAGGAATGGTTGGCGCGGCGGTGTCCCGACTTCCCGCCCCTGAAGCCCGACAGCCTTCGAAGAAGGCGGCCTGCAGCCTGAAGCCTTTTCCACAAGCCTTCAATCGCGCTAGTATGCAACGCGTTTGTTACGCCCTTGTGCTCTGTTCGTCATTCGTGTAAAAAGTGGGTTGCTTCCGTACCCCAGGCGTCGAAGGAGAGGATTCGTTGACCCACAAAGCCGGACTATACGATGCCTTGTACGAGCACGATGCTTGCGGGCTCGGGTTCGTAGCTCGCATCGACGGCCGGCCCACGCGGGAGACGGTCGAGCAGGGGTTGGAGGTGCTGCACAACCTCGAGCACCGGGGCACCACGGGTAGCGACCCGGAGACCGGAGACGGGGCGGGGATTCTCACCCAGATCCCCGACGCCTTTTTCCGGCGCGAGTGCGCGGGGCTCGGCATCGAGCTTCCGGCCGCCGGGGGATACGGGGTCGGGATGCTCTTCGAGTCCGGCGAGGCTATGGAGTCGGATTGCGGGGGGAAGCTCGCGGAGATCTGCGCCCGGGAGGGGCAGGAGCTTCTGGGGTTCAGGGACGTTCCGGTCGAGCCCGGGGCCGTCGGGAAGGTCGCGCGCAGCGTCATGCCGCGCATCAGGCAGTTCTTCGTCGGGCGGCGGGGCGGGGACGAGACGTCGTTCGAGCGGAAGCTGTACGTGATCCGTCGCCGGCTCCACAAGGAGACCGAGGAGTCGCAGGGTTGCTACGTCGTCAGCCTCTCTTCGAGGACCGTCATCTACAAGGGGCTCCTGAAGGGCCGGCAGTTGGCTCGGTTCTATCCGGATCTCAGGGACCCGAACTTCGCCGGCGCGATCTCGCTGGTCCACGAGCGTTTCTCGACGAACACCCTGGGTTCCTGGGAGCTCGCCCACCCTTACCGCTTTATCGCGCACAACGGCGAGATCAACACCATAAGGGGCAACGTCAACTGGATGCGCGCCCGCGAGAGCCGGCTGCGCTCGGAGCTCTTCGGCGACGACCTGGGCAAGCTTTCTCCGGTCATCGCGCCGGGCCAGAGCGACTCGGCCGCTTTCGACAACGCGCTGGAGCTCTTGCACCTCGCGGGGCGCAGCCTGCCGCACGCGGTCGCCATGATGATCCCGGAGGCCTGGGAGAACGACGACCTGATGGACCCCGACCGCCGCGCCTTCTACCAGTACCACTCGGCCCTCATGGAGCCGTGGGACGGACCGGCCGCCGTCGCCTTCACCGACGGCCGCCTCGTTGGGGCGACGCTGGACAGGAACGGTCTGCGCCCGGCCCGCTACTCCGTCACGAAGGACGGCAGGGTGGTGATGGCTTCAGAGGACGGGGCCCTGCGGATACCGGCCGAGGACGTTATCGAGCGGTGGCGGCTCCAGCCGGGCAAGATGCTCGTCGTCGATACGGAGCGGCACGAGTTGTTGCACGACGGGGACGTGAAGGGGCCGCTCTTCGGGCGCCAGCCCTACCGGGAGTGGTTGGATCTGGGTGAGATCCACCTGAACGAGCTACCCGACCCCGGCGAGGCCTCGCGCCCCGAGCCGGCCACGCTGCTGCAGCGCCAGCGGGCCTTCGGATACACCATCGAGGACCAGAGGATAATCCTCGCCCCCATGGCCCAGAACGGCAAGGAGCCGGACGGCTCCATGGGCACGGACACCCCGCTCGCGGTCCTCTCCGAGAGGCCGCAGCTACTGTTCTCGTACTTCAAGCAGCACTTCGCGCAGGTGACGAACCCGCCAATAGACCCCTTGCGCGAAGAGCTGGTCATGTCGCTCAAGATGAGCCTCGGGCCCGAGAAGAACCTGTTCGACGAGACGCCCGAGCACTGCCGGCGCGTCCTTATAGACCAGCCCGTGCTCACGGCGGTCGAGCTGGAAAAGATCCGGGCCTTGGGCGACGAGCGCGCGAGCTCCACGACGCTCTCGACCCTCTTTCCCGTCTCGGCCGGCGAGGCCGGGATGGAGAAGGCGCTCACGGTCCTGTGCGAGAAGGCCGAGGGCGCGGTCAGGGGCGGTTCGGCCGTCCTGGTCCTGAGCGACAGGGGCGTCAACGAGATGCAGGCCCCGATACCGAGCCTGCTCGCCACTGCCGCCGTCCACCACCACCTGGTGCGGGCCGGCATCCGCACGGCGACGACGCTCGTCGTCGAGACCGCCGAGGCGCGGGAGGTCCACCACTTCGCCCTGCTCGTCGGCTACGGGGCGACGGCCATAGCGCCGTACCTGGCCTTCGAG
The DNA here is from genome assembly GCF_011492945.1 of Rubrobacter tropicus. Classification (NCBI taxonomy): domain Bacteria; kingdom Bacillati; phylum Actinomycetota; class Rubrobacteria; order Rubrobacterales; family Rubrobacteraceae; genus Rubrobacter; species Rubrobacter tropicus. The sequence goes on along the minus strand of NZ_CP045119.1, from coordinate 4,066,393 downwards.
ACGATCGAGGAGCTCACCGAATCCCACCTCACGGAGGGCGTGGACGCCGAGGAGGCGTCCAAGAACTACGTCAAGGCCGTCGGGAAGGGCCTCTTGAAGGTAATCTCCAAGATGGGGATCTCGACGCTCTTTTCGTACTGCGGGGCCCAGATCTTCGAGGCCGTCGGCCTGAACGAGGAGTTTATCGACAAACATTTCGTCGGCACGGCCTCGCGCGTGGGGGGCGTCGGCATCGAAGCCCTGGCCCGCGAGACCCTGGAGCGCCACCGGGCCGCCTTCGCCGCCGCAGAGGACAACGCCGAGGAGCTGGAGATTGGCGGCGAGTACCAGCTGCGCCAGCAGGGCCAGTACCACCAGTGGAACCCCGACAGCATCGTCCCGCTGCAGCGGGCCGTCAAGACCGGAGACTTCGAGACCTTCAAGCAGTTCACCCGCCACTTCGACGAGCAGAGCGCGCGCTACTCGACGTTGCGCGGCCTCTTCGAGTTCGAGCAGGCGCCGATACCGCTAGAAGAGGTGGAGCCTGCCAAGGAGATCGTCAAGCGGTTCGTGACGGGCGCGATGTCGTTCGGTTCGATCTCCAAAGAGGCCCACGAGACGCTCGCCATCGCCATGAACCGCATCGGCGGCAAGTCGAACACCGGTGAGGGTGGAGAAGATCCCTCGCGCTTCACCCCCGACCCGGGCGGCGACAACCGCCGCAGCGCCGTCAAGCAGGTCGCCAGCGGCCGGTTCGGCGTCACGACGGAGTACCTCGTAAACGCGGACGTCTTGCAGATAAAGATGGCCCAGGGCTCCAAGCCTGGCGAGGGCGGCCAGCTCCCGGGCCACAAGGTCTCGGAAGACATAGCGAAGGTCCGCTACTCGACGCCGGGCGTCGGCCTCATATCCCCGCCGCCCCACCATGACATCTACTCGATAGAGGATCTCGCCCAGCTTATCCACGACCTCAAGAACGCAAACCCCCGCGCCGACGTGAGCGTGAAGCTCGTCGCCGAGGTCGGGGTCGGCACGGTGGCGGCTGGTGTGGCGAAGGCGAAGGCCGACCACATAACGATCTCCGGCCACGACGGCGGGACGGGTGCCTCACCGCTCTCCTCCATAAAGCACGCGGGACTTCCGTGGGAGCTCGGCCTCGCCGAGACCCAGCAGGTCCTGGTCCGAAACGACCTGCGCGGGCGCGTCGTCCTGCAGACCGACGGCCAGCTCAAGACGGGCCGGGATGTGGTGGTGGCGGCGCTTCTCGGCGGCGAGGAGTTCGCCTTCTCGACGGCCCCGCTCGTGGCGACCGGCTGCATCATGATGCGCGTCTGCCACCTGAACACCTGCCCCGTCGGCATAGCGACGCAGGACCCGGAGCTCCGCAAGCTCTTCAGGGGGACGCCCGAGCACGTCGTGAACTACTTCTTCTTCCTCGCCGAGGAGGTGCGGGAGTTCATGGCCGGGATGGGCTTCCGCACGTTCGAGGAGATGGTCGGGCGGACGGACAGGCTCAAGATGCGCGGGGCCATCGAGCACTGGAAAGCGCGGGGCGTGGACCTCTCGGCGATCCTGCACCACGACGAGGACTCCGAAGGGAAGCCCATCCGGCACACCGAGCTGCAGGAGCACGGCCTCGACAGGTCGCTGGACAACGAGCTGATCGAGGGGTGCATGCCGGCCCTCGAAAACGGGGAGCCCGTCCGGTTCTCGCGAGAGGTCCTGAACACCCACCGCACGGTCGGGGGGATGCTCTCGGGCGAGCTCGCGCGGCGGTACGGCAACGACGGGCTGCCCGACGGCGCCATCCGGATAGACATGAACGGCGTCGGCGGCCAGTCCTTCGGGGCGTGGCTGGCGAAGGGCATTACGTTCGCCCTGGAAGGCACCACGAACGACTACGTGGGCAAGGGCCTCTCGGGGGGGCGGCTCGCGGTCTTCCCGTCGAAAGTGGCGGGTTACAGGGCGGCCCGCAACGTCGTCATCGGGAACGTCGCGCTCTACGGCGCCACGGCTGGCGAGGCTTTCTTCCGCGGCTTCGCGGGGGAACGGTTCGCGGTCCGTAACTCGGGGGCGCACGCCGTCGTCGAGGGCCTCGGGGACCACGGTTGCGAGTACATGACCGGCGGGGTCGTCGTTGTGCTCGGGGAGACGGGGCGCAACTTCGCGGCCGGTATGAGCGGCGGGGTGGCGTTCGTGCTCGACGAGGAGGGGCGTTTCGAGACGCTCTGCAACAAGGACATGGTCGGTTTGGAGGCCGTGGAATCGGAGGAAGACGAGGCGCTCTTGAGGGAGATGGTCGAAAAGCACCTGGAATGGACCGGGAGCGAGCGGGCGCGGCGGGTGCTGGGCGAGTGGGACGAGTTGCTGCCCAGGTTCATCAAAGTGATGCCGCACGACCTCAAGCGGGTGTTGCAGGAGCGGCAGGAGGCGGAGTTGGAGGTGGCGCGCTAGTGGGGGATCCCAAAGGCTTTCTCAAGATCGGGCGCAAGCCCACCCCCAAGCGGACCGTCGAAGAGCGGGTCCAGGACTACCGCTACGTCTACGAGCCCATGCCCGAGGAGGAGCTCAAGGGCCAGGCCTCGCGGTGCATGGACTGCGGGGTGCCTTTCTGCAACACCGGCTGTCCCTTGGGAAACCTGATCCCGGACTGGAACGACCTCGTCTACCGTGAGCACTGGAAGCAGGCGATAGACCGCCTCCACCAGACGAACAACTTCCCAGAGTTCACGGGGATGCTCTGCCCCGCCCCGTGCGAGGCGGCCTGCGTCCTCGCCATCAACGACAAGCCGGTAACCATAAAGGAGATAGAGCTCTCCATAATAAACCGCGCCTTCGACGAAGGCTGGGTGGTCGCCAAACCCCCGCCGCCCGAGAGGCGGACCGGGAAGAAGGTCGCGGTCGTCGGCAGCGGACCGGCGGGCCTGGCCGCGGCGCAGCAACTCAACTGGGCCGGGCACACGGTCGTCGTCTTCGAGAAGGACGACAAGATCGGCGGCCTCCTCCGCTACGGCATCCCCGACTACAAGATAGAGAAGTGGGTGGTCGACCGTCGCGTCGCCATGATGGAAGAGGAAGGCGTCGAGTTCCGCGCGAACTCCCACGTCGGCGAGAACCCGACGACGGAAGAGCTCAAGAGCGAGTTCGACGCGACGGTCCTCGCCGTGGGCGCGTTGCAGGGCCGCGACCTCGACGTGCCGGGCAGGGAGCTCGGGGGCATCCACCTCGCGATGGATTACCTCGTGCAACAAAACCGCCGCGTCGCCGGCCTCCCGACCAACGCCGAGATAGAGATCAGCGCGAAGGACAAGAACGTCGTCATCCTGGGCGGCGGCGACACGAGCGCCGACTGCCTCGGCAACTCCCACCGCGAGGGCTGCGCCTCGGTAAAGGTCCTCACCCACGGCCCCAAGCCACCCGAGAACCCGGACCACCTCGTCTGGCCGGACTGGCCGCTTATCCTGCACACCTACCCCGCGCACGAGGAGGGCGGTGAGCGCGGCTTCTCTGTCGCCGTCAAGGGTTTCTCCGGCTCGAACGGCCACGTCGAGAGGATGCACGCCGTCGAGACCGAGCGGACACCCGAGGGCAAGACCGTCCCGAAGGAGGGGACGGACTTCGAGATGGAGACCGACCTCGTCCTTCTCGCCATCGGCTTCACGGGCCCCGTCAAGGATCGCCTCCAGGAGGAGATGGACCTCGGATACACCGACCGGGGCGCCATCCACTCCGAGAACGGCTTCGGGACCAGGCAGGAGGACGTCTTCGTCGCCGGCGACGCCAAGCGGGGGGCGTCCTTGATAGTCTGGGCCATCGCCGAGGGCCGCAAGGCAGCCCGTCAGGCCGACGAGTTCTTGATGGGCAGGAGTTTGTTGCCCGGGTAACGGCGTCGTCGAGGTCGCCATTGAGGATCGTCGCGTTCATCGTCCTGACTCCAGCGTCATGGTCCGTGGCCGGGGTTCGCGTTGGCCGCGGTGGGCCGCCTGTCGCGCCCGTCTTCGTCGCGTCAGACGGGCCCCGATGACGTCGCGGGGATCGAACGAGGTACTTGGCCCGCGCGCGCTCAACCGCGCTTTGCTCGAGCGACAGATGCTGCTGGATCGCCGTGAGACGCCCGTCCTCGACGCGATCGAGCACCTCGTCGGCCTACAAGCCCAGGCTCCCGACCCGCCCTACGTTGGCCTGTGGATGCGCCTCGAAGGCTTTCGTCCCGACGAGCTCTCCCGGGAGATCGTCGGGCGGCGGGCCGTGCGCGTCGCGCTTATGCGCAACACCTTGCACCTGGTCTCCGCCCGCGACTGCCTGACGCTGCGCCCCCTGACGCGGCCCGCCATCGAGCGCAACCTCTACGCGGGACGGGCCCGTCGTGCGGCCCTGGAGGGGGTGGACGTCGGGGAACTCGTCGCCGCCGGGCGTGCGCTGCTGGAAGAACGACCGCTTACCGCCAAGGATCTCGGAGGGCTCCTGCGGGGGCGATGGCCCGACAACGACGCCGCTCCTCTCGCCCGCGCTATCCGCCACCTGGTGCCGCTAGTCCAGGTACCGCCCCGCGGTCTGTGGGGTAGGAGCGGTCCCGTCTCTCACACCACGGTAGAAGCCTGGCTCGGCCGTTCGCTCGACCCGGACCCCTCGTTGGACGAGTTGGTCCTGCGTTACCTCGGTGCGTTCGGACCAGCGAGCGTCAAGGACGCGCAGACCTGGTCGGGCCTGACCCGGCTGGGCGAGGTATTCGAGCGGCTGCGACCGCGCCTGAAGACGTTTCGCGACGAAGGCGGCAGGGAGTTGTTCGACCTGCCAGACGCCCCGAGGCCCGATCCGGGGGTTTCGGCCCCGGCGCGCTTCGTGCCCGCTTTCGACAACCTGATCCTCTCCCACGCCGACCGCGCCCGCGTGATGGCGGACGATCACCGCAAGGCGATTGCCTCCATGAACGGTATGGTCCCGGCCACCTTTCTCGTAGACGGTTTCGTCAGCGGAACGTGGAGGACGGAGGTGACCCGCGGGAAGGCGACGCTCTCGATCGAGCCGTTCGAGCGGCTGCCGAAGGAGGATCGCGACGCGCTGGCCGAGGAAGGGGAGCGGCTGCTGCGTTTCGTGGCAGGGCCCGGAGGCGCCGGGACCTTCGAGGTTGGTTTTTACGGGCGGTAGGATTTTGCTCCGGTGAGGTTGCCCGGCCGGACGTAAAGCCCTTGGCAACCGACCACACTGGTACTCGTCGGGCCACCTCGGCCACCGTATAACTAGGGGGCATCGACCGCCGAAGGGAGGGGTGGCGAGTGAGGACCATGGTCGCCGGGGTTCCCTGCGAGGAGGGGTCATAGAGTTTTCGATGTCTGAGGCGCGGGCGCTGCTGCTCGCGGCGCAAGGGCTGAACCGGAGGTTGGAGCGGCCGGCCGGGAAGGGCGACGTTCTCGGGGCGATCCGGCGTATGGGGGTGTTGCAGATCGACTCCATCTCCGTGGTCGCCCGAAGCCCATACCTGGTGCTGTGGAGTCGGCTCGGCTCGTACGAACCTATCTGGCTGGATGAGTTGCTGGCCGAGGGCAAGCTCTTCGAGTATTGGTCGCACGCGGCCTGCTTCGTTCCCGTCGAAGATTACGGGCTGTACCGGCGGTTCATGCTGGAAGGCGGCGAGAAGAGCCGCGCCTGGTTCTCGGCCCACCCCGAGGAGGTCCGGCGCGTGCTGGAGCGTATCCGTGAGAGAGGGCCGGTGCGCTCCGCGGAGTTTGCCCGTACCGACGGGAAGGCCGGCGGCTGGTGGGAGTGGAAACCGGAGAAGCGGGCGCTCGAGCACCTGTTCGCGGCCGGAGAGCTCATGATCTCGCGCCGCGACCCGAACTTCCACCGCGTCTACGACCTGCGCGAACGCGTCCTGCAGCACGCCTTGCCCGAGTGGGAGGACGCCCTCGCGCCGACGCCGGAAGAGGTCCGCCGGACGCTCGCCCTCAAGGCCGTGCGGGCGCTCGGCGTCGCCGTGGCGCGCTGGGTACCGGACTACTTCCGCACGCCGAAGAAGGGCATAGCCGGACTGCTCGAAGGGCTGGCCGAGGAGGGATCACTTATCCCTGCCAGGATAGAGGGTAGGGACGGACCGGCCTACGTCCACCCGGAGAACGCGGGTCTAGCGGAGAAGGCCGTCTCCGGTGGCCTGCGCGCTGGCATCACCACGTTGCTCTCGCCGTTCGATCCCGTGGTCTGGGACCGGGCGCGGGCGCTGGAGCTCTTCGGGTTCGAGTACAGGATCGAGGTCTACACCCCGGCCGCCAAGCGCCGCCACGGCTACTACTCGCTTCCTATCCTGCACCGCGGAGCCCTGGTCGGAAGGCTCGACGCGAAGGCGCACCGCAAGCAAGGGACGTTCGAGGTCAAGGCGCTCCACCTGGAGCCGGGCGTGAACGCCGAAGAAGATCTCATCGCCGGCCTCGCCGGGACGCTGCGCGACTGCGCGGCGTGGCACGGCACGCCCGAGGTCGTGGTGCGCCGCTCCGACCCGCCGGATCTCGCCGGGGCGCTCCGGTCTGTGTCCGAAGCGTCGAGGAGATGAAAGGTCCCGGCGAATCCTGACCGCTCGACGCGGACCGTAAAGGCGCCCGAGTCTGCCACCGAACCCGTAGTGCCGCCCGCCGGAGAGGGCGCACGTGACGTCGCGGGCTCGGGATTCGTCGTCGACGGTGGACCGGTCGCCACCCTGTGAACGGGTCAATCTCGTGGCCGCGGGGGTGCGGACTGCGTTAGAGTGAAGGCCAGAGAACGAGGAGGTTCAGAGCATGGTCGAGGGATTCTTCTCCAGGGGCTTCAGGGGGCGCCGCGGAGACCAGGACACGACGCTGCCCCCGGGCCAGTACCTGGAGGACGGCTTCCCGGTCCTCTCCGCGGGGCCCACGCCCCGCACCCCGCTCTCGGAGTGGGACTTCTCCGTCGTCGGGGAGGTGGACGAGCCGAAGCGGTGGACGTGGGAGGAGTTCAGGGCGCTGCCCTCCGAGGGGATCACCGCGGACATCCACTGCGTCACAAAATGGTCCAAGCTAGGCACGCGCTGGGAGGGCGTCTCGGTGGACACGCTGCTGGAAGGGGCGGAGACGGCCGCCGAGTACGTCACGGCCTACTGCGACGGCGACTACACCACCAACCTGCCCCTGGAGGAGGTGACGGGGGCAGGGCGTGGGTCGCTTTTGCCTACGACGGCGAGCCCCTGGAGCCCGAGCACGGCGGGCCGGCCCGCCTCCTGGTCCCTCACCTGTACTTCTGGAAGAGCGCCAAGTGGGTGAGGGGGTTGCGGCTAACCGCCCACGACGTCCCCGGCTTCTGGGAATCCCTGGGCTACCACAACCACGGCGACCCCTGGCGCGAGCAGCGCTACTGGGGGGACTAGCGTGGCGGCCGCCCAGCCGCGCGGGATCTCCTGGCGCCTCGCGCGAGTCGTCGACGTCGTGCCCGAGACCCCGAGGACCAAGAGCCTGGTGCTCGAAGTCCCGGGGTGGGAGGGCCACAGGGCCGGCCAGCACGTGGACGTGAGGCTCACCGCGCCCGACGGCTACCGGGCCCAGAGGAGCTACTCCATAGCCTCCGCCCCGAGGACGGCGGGAGGCTCGTGCTGACGGTCGACCGCCTGGAGGACGGCGAGGTCTCGCCCTACCTCACGGACGTGCTCGTGGCGGGGGACAGGCTGGAGCTGAGGGGCCCCGTCGGGGGCTACTTCGTCTGGGAGGCCGCGAGCGGCGGGCCGCTGTTGCTGGTCGGCGGCGGTTCCGGCGTGGTGCCGCTGATGGCCATGATCCGTCACAGGGCGGCCGTCGGCGGCGACGTGCCGACCCGCTTGCTACTCTCCTCCCGCTCCTACGAAGACATCATCTACCGCAAGGAGCTGGAGAGCCTGGCGGCCCGGGACGGTTCGCTGCAGATCATTCACACCCTTACCCGCTCCACGCCGGAGGGTTGGGCCGGCTACGACAGGCGGATCGACGCCGGGATGCTCTCCGAGGTGGCGTGGCCCCCGGAGGAGCGCCCGCTAGCCTTCGTGTGCGGCCCCACGCCGCTCGTGGAAGAAGTGGGGACCGCGCTCGTCGGCCTGGGACACGCACCCGCGCGCGTCAGGACCGAACGCTTCGGAGCAACGGGAGGTTAGGAATCGTGGACGAACTACTCAGGCTGGACGGGAACGCCGCGGCGGGCGTGCTCGGGGAGGTCTTCTCCTTCGAGGCGACCACCGCCGAGTACGCCTGCGGCGGCTGCGGCAGGGCGGGCACGCTCGGGGGCGCGGTCGTCTACGAGGTGAGGGAGATGGGCGTGATCGTCCGCTGCCCGGGTTGCGACAACGCCCTCATCCGGCTGGCCCACAACCGCAATCGCCACGTGGTCGACCTGAGGGGAACTACCTCCTTCACGACCGGGTAGCGGGCCGGACTCCCGGCGTCTACAGGCCCCGCTCGACCATGTCGATCAGGCGCTGCCCGGCGTTGTGCGCCGTGGCCTCGTCTAGACCGCGCAGGGGCCCGTCGATGAGGAGCATGGCGAGACCATGCACCGCGGACCAGGCCAGAAACTCCGCGCCCGTACGACGCCCGGGGGGCAGTACACCCGCCTCGACGAGCTCGTCCAGGGCCGCGCCCAGCAGTTGGAAAGGGGTCAGCCCGCCCTCCCCGGCCCTGGCCGGGCTTGCCGCGCTCCGCAGGTTGTCCGACGCTGAGAAGGCCGTCCGGAACAGGCCCGGCTCGGACCGGGCGAACCGCAGGTAGCCGGTCCCGACGCCGCGCAGGCCCGCGCGCGCGGCCTCGGCGGGGTCCTTCCCGCGCGGCAGACCGGCCAACTCATCTTCTATCGCCACGGCCAGCGCCGACTGGGCGGCCGAGCAGACCGCGTCCAGAAGCGCCCGCCGGTCGGCGAAGTGCCGGTACGCGGCGCTCGGCGCCACGCCCACCCGCCGGGTCGCCTCGCGCAGCACCACCGCGTCCGGCCCGCCCTCGCGCGCAAGCTCCGTACCCGCCTCCACCAACGCGCGACGCAGATCCCCGTGACGGTATGTCTTGCGTCTCGGCGGACCGGTTTCGGGGCTCTTTATGGCCCCCCCAAACAGGCGCCGCTCTTTGCCCGCGCCGGCGTAAATCTCCTATTGTGAACACCGTACACGCGCCGTATTCTACCCCTGTGTCATTGTGAACGCTGTACACAAACCCAGTTTATCCGGGGTGAGGGATGGGAGAACGGGGATGTTGCTAGAGGGCAAGAACGCCGTGGTTTACGGTGGGGGAGGGGCGATAGGCGGGGCCGTCGCCCGTGCCTTCGCCGGCGAGGGGGCGCGCGTCTTCCTCGCCGGCCGCACGCTGGCGAAGCTCGACGAGGTGGCTGGTGAGATCCGCTCGAACGGCGGTGTGGCCGAGACCGCTGTTGTGGACGCGCTCGACGAGCGGGCCGTCGAGGAGCACGCCGGGGCCGTGGTCGAGGAGGCCGGGGGCATCGACGTCTCCTTCAACGCCATCTCGATCAGGGACGTGCAGCTGGTCCCGTTCGTCGAGATATCTCGCGGGGATTTTATGAGCCCGATCCTGACCGGCACGACCACCCATTTTCTGACGGCGCGGGCTGCGGGGCGGCGCATGGCCGAGAGGGGATCGGGCGTGATCCTGACGCTCTCATCCTCAGCCGTTCGCGGGTTCGTGCCCGGGGTCCGCCTTGGGGGATTCGGGATCGCGGGCACGGCCATCGAGGCCCTCACGAAGCTGCTGGCGGCCGAGCTCGGCCCGCAAGGCGTCCGTGCCGTGTGCCTGCGGTCGGAGGGGATACCGGAGAGCTGGAAGGACGCCTCGACCGAGGACTGGTCCGCCCCTACCGCCGAGATCGAGGCCCACATAAAGGCCCGTTCTTTGCTTGGGCGGACGACGACGCTCGCCGACGTCGGCAACGCGGCGGCGTTTCTGGCATCCGACCGGGCCGCCGCCACGACCGGGACCGTCTTCAACCTGACCAGCGGCACGGTCGTCGACTAGCTGCCCGTAAGGAGGACCATCTGCCGTGAAGACATACGTCTTGATCCCTGGCGTCGGGGGAGGTTCCTGGTACTGGCACCTATTGGAGGCCGGTGGAGAATTCTTCGTTTTCCGTGACCAGCTGGCGGAACCGGGCGCCCGGATGAACGCGCCGACAATCTGGAATCAGACGAGGTTTGCATGAACCAGTCCCGCACGGGCACGTTAAAGGTTCCGGGCGCGACGCTTTACTACGAGGTGCGCGGCGCCGGCCCCGTGTTGCTGATGATCCCGGGCGGTCCGGCGGACGCCGGCGGGTTCGCGCCCATCAGGGACATCCTCTCCGACCGGTACACGGTGGTCACCTACGATCCCCGGGGGTTGTCCCGCAGCCCGTTGGATGGCGATGCTCTGGACGTAACGGTCCGGACGTTCGCCGACGACGCGCACCGGCTGCTCGCGTCGTTCGGGACCGGACCGGCGTGCGTGCTCGGCGACAGCGGCGGCGCCCTGGTCGGCATCGAACTGGCAGTCCGGCACCCGGAGCAGGTGCGGGCGCTGGTCGCCCACGAGCCGCCCCTCACCCGCCTGCTCGAAGACGCCGACGAGCACGCCAGGTTCGCGCGGGAGGTCTACGACACTTATCTGGCAGAGGGGACAGGTCCCGCGATGCAGAAGTTCCTCGCCTCCGCCGGATTGCCCCTGGACCCGCCCGAGGCGCCCGGCGGGCCGACGCCGGAGATGGCCGAGGCGATGGCCCGGATGCAGGGGAACATGGACTACTTCCTCGGGCACATGTGGTTACCGCTCGGCGACTACGCGCCGGATATTCATCGGCTGCGGACGCGGCAGATCGCGGTGGCCGTGGGGGAGGCTTCGGAGGGGCAACTCGCCCACCGTGCGGCACTGGCCCTGGCCGGGCGGCTGGGGAAGAGACCCGCCGTCCTGCCCGGCGGGCATTCCGGGATCGGGAGCCAACCCGAGGTCTTCGCCTGGCGGCTGCACGAGATACTGGCGTCAACCGGGGCCCCGGAAGAAGGGACACCGTTTTGAGAATGCTTCAACAGCAGGTCCAGGAAGCCATAGACGGGCTGGTCGAGTCTGGAGCAGAGAGGGGCCTGCAGGTAGCCGTCTACCGGCGCGGCGAGCAGGTGGTCGAGGCCACAGCGGGCGTCGCCGACCCGGAGACCGGACGCCCCGTCGCCCCGGACACGCCGTTCTACGCCTACTCGACCGGAAAGGGCGCGACCGCGACCGTGGCGCACGTGCTCGTGGAGCGCGGCGCGTTCGATTACGAAACGAAAATCGCGGAGCTGTGGCCCGAGTTTGGAGCCCACGGCAAGGAGGCCGCGACCGTGCGCCACGCGCTGACGCACACGGTCGGCGTGCCCGGCATACCGGCCGGCACCACGCCGGAGGACCTGTGCGACTGGGATGGGATGTGCGCCGCGATCGCCGACTCGGAGCCCTGGTGGGAGCCGGGGACCAGGACCGCCTACCACGCCTACACGTTCGGCTACATCGTCGGCGAGATCGTGCGCCGGTCCACCGGTAAGCCGATCTCGCAGGTACTGTGGGAGGACGTGGCCGAACCGCTGGGCGTAGCAGACGAACTCTACTTCGGCGTTCCAGAATCCGAGCTCGGCCGGTTGGCGCGGCTGGAGGACGCCGAAGGCAGCGCGGAGTTCCTCGCCGCGATGCCGGACGACTCCCCGTTCTTCAAGTGGGGTCCGCGCGCTACCGTCCCGACCGCCGAGTTCGGCAACCGCCCCGACGTGCTGATGGCCGACATCCCCGCCGGCGGCAAGACGTCCGCCCGCGCCATCGCGCGCATGTACGCCGCGTTGATGGATGAGGTGAACGGCGTGCGGCTCCTCACGCCCGCAAGGCTGCGCGAGGTCTCCGCCGCGGCGTTCAGCGGCGTCGACGAGATCATGGGAAACCCGGTCTCGTGGGCGCTCGGCTACGCCCTCGGACGCCCCGGGGGCGACCCGGAAGGGCCTTCGACCTCGTTCGGGATGGGCGGGGTCGGTGGAAGCTACGCGTACGCCGACCCCGAAATCGGGGTGGCGTTCGCGCTGACGAAGAACAGGCTCACCCCGGACTTCGGCGCCGCTGAGAGAGTCGCGCGGCTCGTGGCGGATGCGATCGGCGAGGGAGGCGGTTCGCGCGGGGAGAGCGATGAGCCAGAGAGCGACCTTCCGGACGGGCTGGGCAGGCCGGCACGACGGGCGCTCGTCGGGGCCGGATACTCGCGGCTAGATCAGTTCGCCTCCGTCAGCGAGGCCGAGGTCCTCCGGCTGCACGGGATGGGTCCCAAGGCGTTAGGCCGGCTCCGCCGCGCCCTCGACGCCAGAGGTCTGTCGTTCGCCGACGGCGAGGCTTCCAACACAGCTACCGAACCCCGAAAGGAGTCCCGATGAAAAACGCGGACCACCAGGCAGGATACGCCCCCGTAAACGGGCTCGAAATGTACTACGAGATCCACGGCACGGGCGAACCGCTGGTCCTGCTCCACGGCGCTTACATGACGGTCGACGCCATGGGAGAGATCTTGCCCGGCCTGGCCGAGACCCGTCGGGTGATCGCCGTCGAGCTGCAAGGGCACGGCCGCACCGCCGACGTCGATCGTCCCATCACCTACGAGCAGATGGCCGACGACGTGGCGGCCCTGCTGCGGCATCTGGGTACCGAAAAGGCCGACGTCTTCGGCTTTAGCATGGGGGGCGGCGTCGCGCTGCAGCTCGCCATCCGACACCCCGGCCTGGTGCGCAAGCTGGTGATCGCCTCGGCCTCCTACACGAGCGAAGGCATGCAGCCCGGGTTGCACGAGATGCTCCCGAGCATCACGCCCGAGATGTTCGCCGGGTCCCCGATCGAGGCGGCCTACAAAGAGGTCGCGCCGAACCCCGGAGATTTTCCCACGTTGGTCGAGAAGCTCAAGAGGCTGGATATAACGCCCTTCTCCTGGCCGGCCGAAGACGTGCGGAGGATCGAGGCCCCCGCCATGATCGTCGTCGGAGACGCCGACGCGATCCGCCTCGAACACGCCGTCGAGATGTTCCGGCTGCTCGGCGGCGGCGCCATGGGGGATCTGGCCGGGTTCTCCAAATCCCGACTCGTGGTGCTCCCCGGAACCGCCCACTTCGTCCCCCCCGGCAGCGGGGTCCTGGACCGCGCCGGGTGGCTGCTCCCGATGGTCGGCGGGTTCCTCGACGCGCCCGTGCCGGAGACCGGGCCGGACGCGGGGAGCGGGGCGTGACGCGCGTCCTCGACGAGGCGGACCTTGCACGAGGCGAAACCGCCCGCGAGTTCCAGGGTCACCAATACGATGCCAGGGTGTCCTTCATGGTGATCGACGCGCCGCCGGGAAGCGGCCCGAAGCTGCACAGGCATCCCTACGAAGAGGTCTTCGTGGTGCAAGAGGGCGTCGTCACGTTCACGGCTGGAGACGAGGTCGTCGAGGCGTCGGGCGGGCAGGTCGTGGTAGTTCCGGCCGGCGTCCCCCACAAGTTCGTCAACTCCGGCACGGGACCGCTGCGGCAGATAGACATCCACCCGGCCGGCCGGTTCGTCACCGAGTGGCTGGAGGACTGACGTGCAGGCTCGAAAGGGGGAGGTCCCTGTGGGTAGGGTACTGCTGGACATGGCCATGACGCTCGACGGTTTCGTCGCCGGTCCGAACGACGAAGACGGGGGGCTCCACGACTGGTTCTTCTCGCCCGCGGGCGTCGAGGCCGTGGACGAATCGGTGAGGAACACGGGGGCGATCCTGGTGGGCAGGCGAACCTACGACCTGGGAGACAGGATGAACGGGTTCGCGCACAGCCCGTACAGGGTGGAGCATTTCGTGCTCACCCACGATCTCCCGGAGAGGATCGCCAGAGGGGAGATGAAATTCACCTTCGTCACCGAAGGTATCGAGAGTGCCGTCGAGAGGGCTAAGGTGGCGGCCGGAGACAGGAACGTCGCAGTGGGGGGCGGTGCGAGCATCGCCGGGCAGTGCCTGGAGGCCGGGCTCGTCGACGAGATACAGGTCCATCTGGTGCCCGTGGTGCTCGGGGAAGGCATCCGGCTGTTCGACCTTCCGGGTGTTGGAAAGATCGAGCTGGAGAAGACCAGGGTGATCGACGCCCCCGGCGTGACGCACCTGATGTACCGCATCGTGAAGGGGGATTGACGTGGGGAAAGTGGTGCGCCGGGCGCTCGACGAGGGCCCCGACCGGGAAAGCACGTAGGGCCGATCCCTGACCAGACCATCTATCCGAGGAGGGTCTATGCCGAGACAGATGACCGAACAGGAGCGCCAAGAGTTCCTGTCCGAACCTCATGTAGCCGTGTTGAGTGTCGCCAGAGGCGGCGACCGGCCGCCGCACACCACCCCGGTCTGGTACGCCTACGAGCCCGGCGGGGAGGTCACCTTCTTCACCGGTACGCAGGGCCGGAAGTCCAGGAAGGCCGGCCTCGTGCACGACGCGGGGACGTTGAGCCTGACGGTCCAGCGGGAGGAGTTCCCTTACGGGTACGTCACGGTCGAGGGGACGGTGGTCGGGGAGGAGAGGCCGCCGTCGTTCGACCGGGCGCTCACCGTCGCCCGCCGGTACATGCCCGAGGAGGCGGCCAGGGGGTTCGTCGAGGCGGAGTTCGGGCACCCGGCCTCCGAGTTCGTGCTCTTCACGGTCCGCCCCGACCGATGGCTCACCTTCGACTTCGCCGACGAGGCGGGGTAGGCGCGGACGTGCCCGCGAATCGTCGAACAAAGGAGTGGAGATGGCGAACAGGCAGCCCGTGACCGAGTTGGACGCGCGGTTCAGCAGCGAAGACGCGACCCCGAAGGCGTGGCAGGAGGGACGCCGGCAACTGGAAGGGGCCGAGGTGTACTGGCTCTCGACGGTGCGCCCGGATGGGAGCCCCCACGTCACGCCGCTGTTGGCCGCCTGGCTCGACGGCGCGCTCTACTTCTGCACGGGCCCGGACGAACGCAAGGCGAAGAACCTGGCGCGGAACCCCCGCTGCGCCGTCACGACCGGGTGCAACGAGCTCGGCGAGGGCCTCGACGTCGTGGTCGAGGGCGACGCGGTGAGGACGACCGATGACGAGAAGCTTCGACGCGTGGCCGGCGCCTACCTCTCCAAATACGGCGAAGACTGGCGCTTCGCGGTGCCCGGCGGCGCCTTCTACCACGACGCGGGATCTCTGGACGGGGAGGACCCGGGCGCGGCCTGGGTGTACGAGGTGGCGCCGAAGACCGTCTTCGGCTTCGGCAAGGGCGGGCCGTTCAGCCAGACCCGCTGGCGTTTCTAGCAGGCGAACGAAAGGAGGACGGAAGTGGAGTGGAAGATAGAGGTGGTGACGGTCCCTGTCTCGGACCAGGACCGCGCCATAGACTTCTACGCCGGAAAGGTCGGGTTCGCGGTGGACATAGATTTCAGGGTTAGCGACGAGGTCCGCCTAGTTCAGATGACCCCTCCCGGCTCGGCGTGCTCGATCCACCTCGCGACACCGGGGATGGGCATGGAGACGGGCTCGCTCTCCGGCGTGTTCCTCGTGGTCCCGGACGTACGCGCCGCCCACGCGGAACTCACCGCGCGGGGCGTGGAGGCCGGTGAGGTGCAAATCTTCGACGACGGTGCGTACCGCCAGGCCCGCGAGGGAGAGTCCCTCGACAACGTGGGATGCGTCTTCTTCAGCGATCCGGACGGCAACCGCTGGTGCGTGCAACAGATACCAGCCCGCGGTTGAGCGATCGAAAGGAGAACGAGCGTGGGGAAAGTCTCTACGGGGCTCACGATGTCGCTAGACGGCTTCATCGCCGGGCCGAACGATAGTCCCGAACTGCCCCTCGGCGAGGGCGGCGAGCGGCTCTTCGAGTGGTACTCCAGCGGCGAGACCGAATACGAACTGCCGGGTACCGACATGGTGTTCAAGATCTCGCCGCAGAGCGCCGATCTCCTCCGGGAGGTAGAGAGAACGATGGGGGCGTTCGTGACGGGACGCAGGACTTTCGACATCGCCAACGGGTGGGGCGGCAGACCCCCCTTAGGCGTGCCGACCTTCGTCGTCACCCACACGGTCCCCGAGGAGTGGGCCGGCGAAGGATCTCCGTTCACGTTCGTCACGGACGGGGTCGAGGGCGCCGTCGAGCAGGCGAAGAGGGCCGCGGGGGACAGGGGCGTGGCCGTGGGCGCCGCGAGCATCGCGCAGCAGTGCATCGAGGCCGGGCTGCTCGACGAGATCCACGTCAACCTGGTCCCCGTCCTGCTCGGAGGGGGCGTCCGGCTGTTCGAGCACCTGGGGACCGCGCCCATCCGGCTGGAGGGCCCGAGGGTCGTGGAAGCCCCGGGCGTCACGCACCTCACGTTCCACGTCGTGAAAGAAGGCTGAGGGTGCCCCATACTCGGTAGACGACGGGACGGCCATCGAGGCCCTGGATCGAGTCGGAGAAGCCGCCCTGCGGGTCCGCATCTCCACCCGATAATCCATCTTTTGGACGAGGGGATCGGCGCGGCGATGGCCTATAACTACCCGGAGAGTCAAACGACTTCGAAGGACATTACATAGCATGGCGGAGGAGAACGTGATCGAACCCGAACAAAAAGCCTACCGGAAGCGGCGTCCGACGGGCCGGCGGTGGCTGGCCCTTTACCTGGTGTGCGCGGCGCAGCTCATGCTCGTACTCGACGGCACCATCGTGAACGTCGCGCTGCCCGCCATCCAGGGCTCCTTGGGTTTCTCGGAGGCCGGGCTCTCGTGGGTGGTCAACGCGTACCTGCTCACCTTCGGCGGCTTCCTGCTTTTGGGCGGCAGGGCCGGCGACCTGTTCGGGCGCAGGCGGGTCTTCGTCTTCGGGCTGGCCCTCTTTACCTTCGCCTCCCTGCTCTGCGGGTTCGCGGGCTCCCAGGTGCTGCTCGTCGCCGCGAGGGCCTTGCAGGGGATAGGCGGCGCTATCATCGCCCCGGCCGCGCTCTCGATCATCATCACCACTTTCAAGGAGCCCGAGTCGAGGGCGAAGGCCATGGGCATCTGGGCCTTCGTCGTCTCGGGCGGGGCCTCCATAGGCGTCCTGCTCGGCGGCGTGCTGACGCAGACGATGGGGTGGCCCTGGATCTTCTTCGTCAACGGTCCCGTGGGGCTCGTCGCCCTGGCGCTCTGCGGCCCCCTGCTGGAACCGGACCCGAAGCCAGAGACGCGTGGCGGCTTCGACCTGCCGGGCGCGTTCCTCGTCACCGCCTCCATCGTGACGGCCGTCTACGCCATCGTCGGGGCCGCCCAGAACCCGCCGGCCCTCACCACCCTCCTCCTCCTGCTCTCCGCGGCGCTCATGGTCTCGTTCGTCGCCGTCGAGCGGCGGAGCAAGGCGCCGCTGGTGCCGCCCGGCGTCTTCTCCCGTTCGCGCAACCTCGCCGTGAGCAACGTGGTCATGGCGCTCGCCGTCGTCGGGATGGTCGGGTGGTTCTTCTTCAGCGCACTGTACTTGCAGAGGGTTCTCGGCTACGACTCCCTCGCGACTGGGATCGCCTACCTGCCCGCGACGGTAGCCCTCGGGGTCATCTCCCAGGGTCCCGCGGCGTGGGCGGTCAACCGCTTCGGCATCAAGCCGACGATAGGCTCGGGCCTGGGCCTGATGGGCCTGGGACTCCTGCTCTTCGCCAGGACGCCGGTCGACGGTGGCTTCCTGCTCGACGTCCTGCCGGGGATGCTCGTGCTCGGGGTCGGGGCGGCGTTCGGGTTCATGGCCGTGATCCTGGCCTCCACGGCCGGCGTCCCGGAACACGAAGCGGGCCTGGCCTCGGGCCTGGTGAACACCTCCCAGCAGATGGGCGGCGCCTTGGGCCTCGCCGCGCTCGCCGCCATCGCGGCCCTCGTAACGGGCGGCGCCGGTTCCAGCGCCGCCCTCAACTCCGGCTACCACGCCGCCTTCCTCGCCGGCGCGGGCTGCGTCATCCTCGGCGCCGCCATCGCCCTCGTCCTGCTCCGTCTGCCCAAAGACGCCGGCCCGCGATGACCCGGCGCCCGACCCGCGACGTCAGCGATCAGCCCGCTCCGGCTCCGCCTTCGCTCTCAGCCTTAGTCCGGGCCGAAGCGTTCGGGGCCGTCGGAGAGAAGCTCCCGCGCGACGGGGTCGGGTCATCGGCGGACAAAGCTGACGGGCTGAGAGCGAGGGCCGTAGGCCCGAAGCGTGCCGAGAGCGGAGGCCATAGGCCGCAGCGCGCTGACAAGCTCGCGAAGCGAGCGTGCTAACATGCCCGCGTGGAGGTGAGGGTCGGAGCTGGCGGCGAGCGGCACGTGGTGCCCGCAGTGTCGTGGGCCGCTTCGTTCGCGGTTTGCGTGGTCGGGGATGCGTTGCTTGGGCGGTGGGTCTTGTTGCCGCTGTTCGTGGCGGCGTTTTACGGGGGCATGATCGTCATAGATTTGGTGACGTATCCGGTGCTCTCGTTCTGGCGGGGATGGCTCAGGCGACGGGGTCTCTTGGCGTGGTATCTGGTCGAGGTCGTCGGGCTCTGGGGCGGGACCACGGTGTTGCTCTTCGTGCTCTCGCCTTGGTGGCTCGGTTGGGGCTGGGACGGGGCGCTGTTGGTTAGGGTGATCGGCGCGATCCTGGCCCTCGTCTCCGTATTGGTCGGGACGTGGGCCGTGGCGAAGATGGGGTGGGCACGGCTGCTCTTCGCCGGGGCTCTCTTCCCGCCTGGAGCCGGTGCCGAGGAGAATAACGTCCCGCAGAGGCTCGTCCTCGAAGGGCCGTACAGGTATGTGAGGAATCCCCTCTACGACACGGACTTCGCCCTGATCCTGGGCTCGGCGCTCCTCACCTCGAACTGGTTCCTCGTCCTTCTCGCCGCCCTCTACGCAGCCCAACTCGCCCTCCAACTCCCCCTCGAAGAACGCGAGTTGCGCCAGCGTTTCGGCCAACCCTACCGCCGCTACTGCGAGGTCGTGCCGCGCTTCGTCCCGAGGCTCCGGCCCGTGGACCGGCAGGAACTCGAGTAGGAAGGTTTCCGCCCCTAAAGACCTGAGAACCCGGATGCCTGCTCGCGGTAGGCTCGATACCTCCGCAAACCGCTCTCACAGCGGCTTGCAGAAAGGATGACCCCGAAGGTCCAGGCTTCAGCCATCAGCAAAAACCTCAAAAACCCAGAACCTCAAAGCCTTGCGCCTCCGAGTACCTCGACCTAGCAGATTATCCTCCCGTCCAGCAAGAGGCTCAAAGTTTATGAAAGCCGCTGTCAGACAGCTGACCTTCTGGGACCCTACGACCTCGCGCGCAGCAAGGCCAGCGCGCCCAATGCCGCTCCAGCGACCGCGACACCCTTCGCCGCCGGACGCATCTCTAGCCAGGTATAGAGGCTACTGGGGTGGGCGCGGTCGCCGAAGGAGCCTTCGACCGCCTCGTAGCCCCCCAGGGAGTCGTAGAGGTTGTCCGGAGCGTCCTCGGGCTTGGGCTCATCCGTGTAGTGGACCTCAAAGCCCCCCTCTCCATCAAGGCGTCCAGCAGCCGGGGTGAGAGGCGCTGGCCCAGGATCATGGCCTTTGCGGCGCCCCCGACCACGATATCGCGGGCCGGGTGCTCTGCGGCGTGGAGGATGGCGCCGGCGACGATGCCGGGCGCGTAGATCGGGGGCGGGGCGACCGGTTTGACCCCCAGCTTGGTGCGGGCCTTATCGAAGAACGGCGTGTTGGTCGTGGCGGGCTCTATGCTGGTGACGTTGATCGGCAGCCCCTCGTGCCCGAGCTCGACGCGCAGGGCGCCCAGGAAACCGTCTATGCCGTGTTTGGAGGCGCAGTAGGCGCTCTGGAGCGGGACCGAGCGCTTCGCCCCCATGGAGGACATGTGTATGAGGGCGCCCCGTCCCTCGCGCTTTATGTGGGGCAGCGCCGCCATCGCTCCGTGGGCCTGTCCCACGAGGTTGACGTCTATGACGCGCCGGAACTCCTCCGGCGTGGTGTCCTCGAAGGCGGCGAACAGCCCGACGCCGGCTATGTGCACCCAGGTGTCGAGCCTGCCATACTCCTCCACCGCGCGGTCCGCCACCGCCTTGACCTGGTCGAACTCGGCCGCGTCGGCGACTACGGCCGTCGCCTCGCCGCCGCCGGCCCGGATCTGCTCCGCCAACGAGTGAAGCCCCGGCTCTCCCCTGGCCGCGACGACGACCTTCGCGCCCCGCCCGGCGAAGCGGAGGGCCGCCTCCCGGCCTATGCCGCTCGAAGCCCCCATCACGACTACTACCTGTTCCCGCAACGGCTTTAGTGTCATCTTCTCTCCCTACGTGGACGTGGTCTTAGCGGAGCTCGGGATCGCGGGTCTCTTCATCCCCCAGAAACCCGTCGAGCGCCCGCACGAAACGGTCCGGCCATTCGACTTGGGGCAGGTGGCCGCAATCGGGAATGATCTCGATCGAACCCTCCGGCAGGCGCGCTAGCGCGGCCCGCGCCTGCGAGACGGGGAGGATGCGGTCGCGCTCCCCCCACACGAGGAGCGTCGGCATCGTCAGGCGGGGGAGCTCGTCGAGCAGCACCTCCCGCTGCCCGAGGGGGTCGAGTTCTGCGCGCAGGGCGGCGAGCTGGGCCGCCAAAAAGCCGGGCATCCGCGCCAGCCGGTACTGCTCGGAGATCCACGCTTTGGGGGCGCGGCCGGGGCGCGCGAACAGGAGCCGCGCCCGTGACCGTGCCCTCTGGGCGGCGCCGGCCTTCGTCCCGGCCCATCCTGTCGCCAGGTCGCCGTAGCCGGGTATGATGAGCGAGGACAGACCCAGGTTTACGGCTCGCCCCAGGCCGGAACTGGCGACGAGGACGAGCGACCCCACGCGCGAGGGCTCAGAGAGGGCCAGGCGCAGGGCTACGAGCCCCCCCAGCGAGCTGCCGACCACGGCGGCCCGCCCCACCCCCACGGCGTCGAGGAACGAGGCGGCGAAGCGCTCCAGGAAAGCGGGGGAGTAGTCGGCGGCGGGCTTCGCGTTTTCGCCGGAGCCCGGCAGGTCGGGCGCGTAGACCCTGCGCGAGCGAGCGAGGGCCGGCAACGTCCAGGACCAGTCGAAGGCGCTCTCGCCGTCTCCGTGGAGCAGCACCAGGGGCGGGCCGGCGCCCGCGGCGAAGTAGCGGGTGGTCATCCCCCCGACCTCGATGGTGTGTTCCTCGATGGAAGCGCTCACCCCTCGCCGCCGAACGCCCCTACGGGTTCGCGGCCGGAAGGCGGAGCGGCGATCCGGGCCGGGCGCGACGACTCGAAACGCCCCGACGGGCCAAGAATCGCTCTCGCGCTTCCTGAGCTTCTCGACGACGTCGCGCTTCTCCTCGTCCCCGGCCGGCCCCCCGGAACCTTGCGGCCGGGAAGAGGCGTCCCACTTCCGGTCTTTGGCGAGTTCGTCTCCGGCCCTGGCCTCCGCCTCGTTCCTCTTGCGCTGCTCCAGCGGTTTATGCCCATGCGCTCTCGCCTCCTTCTACGGAGATACACGTCTTGTATGCCCATGGGCGAGGAATAACGAACCCTCCGGACTCCAACTGTTCGCTGGGAGCAGGGTCCTTCCTGCTCCCGCGTTCGTTGTCCGGGGATTCTTGAAACGGCTAGTCCCTGCTGGCGTCTGTTGGCCGGCCTATGGGGTCGCGGCTCCTGCCCCCGAGCAGGCCCCCGAACATGGACGCCAGCGCCGAGAGCAGCAGCCCGAAGAAGGCGCCTATGGCCCCGGTCTGCAGGGCCTGCTCGGCCTCCTGGGGGCTGACGTTGGGCGCGGCCCCCTGGGCGCTCTGGGCCGCGCCGCTCAGGGCGCCGGGCCCGACCTGGCCCGCCACGTTGCCCAGGGCGCCGAAGAGCTGCCCCAACCCGAGCGCCGAGAGCAGCAGGATCAGCACCGTGCCCAAGGCCCACACCATGAAGCCGTTCAACAGGCCCGAGCCGGGGCCCCTGATGGCGCTCGTCATACCGGCCACGGCGCCGCCGGTGAAGAAGGCGAACAGGCCAATAAGACCGGGCACCCAGCCACCGCCGCCGTCGGAGCCGGGCCCGACGTCTACCAGGCCGAGCCCGATGGCGAGGAGCTGCAGCAAGAGGAAGGTGGTGAGCGCCGTGATCAGGCCCGCCCAGATCGGCCCCCAGCGGATGCTGTCTCGTCGGGCCGAGGCCAGGTCTTCACCGCCGCCACCGTGGTCGCCACTGTACCGCCGCACCCCGGCGCCCGAGCCGCCGGTGCCCGTGGACCCGCGGGAGACGAGGACCTCTTCCTCGTGCCTCCGGCCATCCGTCGGCCCGGAGGCGGGGATATTCGGCCCGAGGTTTTCGGCCCTGGACCGGCCCTCGCCGGGGACCGAGCTTCCCGCCCGGTGCGTCTCCACGGCGTCCGGGTCGTTGCCGTGCGTCCGGGCCCTCCCCGGCTCCACCGGCCTGCCCCCGTCCGCGTCTCTTCCTCTGTCCATGTTCTCTCCTTCTAGGATCTCCAGGCGCGACTTTCCGCCGCACACGGCCTTATGGTCGCCCCCCGCGGCGCCGGATGCCTGCACATATCGGCCCATTGTGCGCGACAAAGTCCCGAAAGAGACCTCCCCGTGTGGAGGTCGTGCCCGGCTCCTTCGGGTCGATCAGCGCTCTCGCACGCGTCGGGACGCCGAGGCGGACGGGGCAGGCGCGGCGGCGTTCCGGCCCCGCCGTAGTTTGTAGCCTATCCCCTCGCCAGGACTATTAGGTGATCGCTCTCGGCGGTGAACGGTTCCGCCTCGAACCCGCCGTAGACGGCCTCGACGTCCAAGCCCACGAGGCGCAGCATCAAGAGCAGTTCGTCGCGGTTGGTGATCCTTATCGTCAGGTCGTGCGCGCGTCGGGTGATCAGCGCGCCCGAGGGTTTATAGAGTTCGTAGAAGAGGCGCATCTCCATGAGTTGGGTGGCCGCGTCGTAGCGCGAGAGGGAGAAGCGGTCGAGCCGGCCGCCGTCCGGGAAGTCCCTGGTGAAGTCGTGACGGATGGCGGGGCCGCCGGGCGGGTCCACGAGCTCCTCCGGGGAGAGGGCCGAGACCTCGATGCCGAGCAGGCCTCCGGGCTCCAGGTGCTCTCGCGCGTTGCGAAGGAAAGACAGCGCATCATCCACGGAGAGCAGGCAGAGAAAGGAATTGAAGGCGCAGATGGCGAGGCCGTGCCGGCGATCAAGCCTCGCCGTTCGCATGTCGCCGACTACCCAACTGGCGGAGGCGTCTTTCTCCCTGGCCCTCTCGACCATCGTCCCGGATGCTTCGACAGCGGTCACCTCGTGGCCCGCGACGGCGAGGGGGACGGCTATGCGGCCGGTTCCGGCGCCCCACTCGACGACGGGACCGGGTTCGCGGTCTGCGAGGGCGAGCCAGAAGGGCACGTCATGGTCGTGGACGTACTCGAGATCGTAGAGGTCGGCTAGAGGATCGTATCCTGGCAGGGCGGCTCCTTTCGGCTTTCATGATAGCCTGCGGGCGGAGAACAGTTCTGGAGGAGACGAGATGATAGATGCCCTGGATCACGTCCAGGTGGCGATGCCCGCCGGCAGGGAAGAAAAGGCACGCGAGTTCTACTCCGGCCTGCTCGGCTTGCGGGAGCTGGAGAAACCCGCGGCGCTCGCGGCCCGCGGCGGTGCGTGGTTCGCCCTTCCGGACGGGCGGCAACTGCACCTCGGGGTGGAGGAGCCTTACCGGGCGAGCAGGAAGGCGCACCCGGCTTTCGTCGTCCCCGCCCTCGAAGAGTTGGCCCGCAAGCTGGAGGCTGTGGGGCTGGCCGTCCGGTGGGATGACGACCTCGCGCCGCGGCGCAGATTCTACGGGGAAGACCCGTTTGGGAACAGGTTGGAGTTCTTGGAACCGGAGGCTTTGAGGCGTTGAGGCATCAAGGTTTTGAGGGGTGGGAGCTCGGGACCCCTCTTTGTACAGTAACCCCAAGACCTAGAACCCCAAAACCCCAGAACCTCGAACCCGAAAGCATCCAACCGCGTGGATATATAATGGTCGTCGTAGGCACTCGTTTCGGAGGTCCTGGATGGGCGTAACGGCGATCATCTTGATAATCGTGCTGGTGGTGGTCGTGGTGTTCGCGGTCGTCACCTACAACGGGCTCGTGCGGCGCAAGAACGACACCGAGGAAGCGTACCGGCAGATAGACGTCCAGCTAAAGCGGCGCTACGACCTGATCCCAAACCTCCTCGAAGGCGTGAAGAAGTACTTCCGCCAGGAG
Organism: Rubrobacter tropicus; assembly: GCF_011492945.1. Classification (NCBI taxonomy): domain Bacteria; kingdom Bacillati; phylum Actinomycetota; class Rubrobacteria; order Rubrobacterales; family Rubrobacteraceae; genus Rubrobacter; species Rubrobacter tropicus. Next base: position 4,042,276 of record NZ_CP045119.1, on the reverse strand, counting down.
CAGGAAGTCCTGACACAGGTTACCCAGGCCCGCTCCCGTGCCATGCAGCCCCAGGGCGTCGGCGAACAGGCCCAGTCAGAAGCGCGGCTCTCGGGGGCCATAGGCAACCTCTTCGCGGTGGCCGAGAGTTACCCCGAGCTCCGCTCCGACCGGGTGCTAGTGGACTTCCAGGAAGAGCTGTCTTCCACGGAGAACAAGATCTCCTTCGCCAGGCAGCACTACAACGACTCGGTCGGCTCCTACAACACCAAGATACAGAGCTTCCCGGCCGTGATCTTCGCGAGGGCCATGGGTTTCACCGAGAAGGAGTACTTCGAGGCCCAGGGGCCCGAGCGGGAGTCCGTCACGGTCTCCTACGATTAGAGCGAGGCCTCCTGTGACTTTAAGCCACGGGCGAAGAGAGACGGACGCCGGGCGGGTCGAGGAACCCCTTTCCGAGAGGTTTCGGGCATCAGGCATCAGGCATCAGGGGTGCGTGTTCGGGACCCTGCTCCGCCAACCACCCCTGATACCTGAGAGCCTCCGAAGGAGGCGACCTGCAGCCTGTAGCCTTCTCCGCGAGAGAACGTAGGGCACGGATGGCCGGACCAGCCCAGGGGACCTTCCGGGACAGGATCGGCGTCAACCGGCGCAACAGCCTGTTTTTGATCCTGGCCTTCTTCGTCTTCGTCCTCGTGCTCGGCTACGTCATAGGCTACGCCTGGCTCGGCGACCCGAGAAGCGCCATCTTCGGCCTCGTCCTGGCCTTCGTCGTCGGCACCATCGCCGGCCTCGTCTCCTACTTCGCCGGCGACAAAATGGTGCTCGCGGCATCCAGGGCAAAGGAGATCACGCACGAAGACGCCCCCCAGCTCTTCAACGTGGTGGAGGAGATGTCCATAGCCGGCGGCCTCCCGATGCCGAAGGTCTACATCATCCAGGACTCGGCCCCCAACGCCTTCGCCACCGGCCGCGACCCCGAGCACGCCTCCGTAGCCGTCACCAGCGGGCTTCTCGAAAAGCTCGATCGGGACGAGCTTCAGGGCGTCGTGGCCCACGAGATGGCCCACGTCGGCAACTACGACATCCGCTACGCCATGCTCGTCGGCATCCTGGTGGGGACCACGGTCCTCATCTCGGACTTCTTTTTGCGCGGCCTCTGGTTCGGGGGCGGCCGCAGCCGCGAGGGCGGCGGCTACGTGCAGATAATTATGGTGGTAGTTGCCATAGTCCTCGCCATCCTGGCCCCCCTCTTCGCCCGCCTCCTCCAGATGTCCATAAGCCGCCAGCGCGAGTACCTCGCGGACGCGACCGCCGTCAGGCTCACCCGCAACCCCGACGGCCTCGCCGACGCTTTGCAAAAGATCAGCGGCGATAGAGAAGTATTGGAGGTCGCCAACCGGGCTACGGCCCACCTCTACATCGTCAACCCCATCAAGCGCTTCGAGAAGCGGGCGAAGGGCCTCTTCTCCACCCACCCGCCGATAGGGGAGAGGATCAAGATCCTACGCGCCATGGAGACCGGCGGCACCGCAGAAAGCATCGGCTAAACGCCTCGACGCAAAGCGGACTACGCGTTACAATACGCCCCGCTGTATTTTTGCCGGATGGTGTAACGGCAGCACGAGTGACTCTGAATCACTTAGTCCAGGTTCGAATCCTGGTCCGGCAGCCCCGCTTAGGCCCCATTCTACGGGGCTTTCTCTTTTGGGCGCTGATCCCGGACCCTCGTGGACCCGCCTCGACACGCGCCGGGTTATGGTCGCGGTTATGGTCAAAACTATGGTCGGATTCTGAATGATCGCTGCCCCACGTTTCAAGAGCCTCGGTATCGTGAGTCCACCTCGCTCACGACATCTTAGAAGGCAACACGGACGTTGCTACCGCTTATGAACCAAGGGCAAGGCAGTTTGCCTTGCGGGGATGGTTGCACGGCTCAATGCATCAGATCGCGCTCGACCGCCCTGAATCTTCATGAACCTTTGTAACGTCGGCCCGCTGAGAACTCAGCCGGTAGCCTCTTTAGGGCTCAAGAGGTCTTAAATCTCGCATAACAACTCAGGAAGTCGGCGTGTCGTTGGTGACCATCGAGTTGTCTTCAAGGCCGACTCGAACATCGTTGTAGCCGAAGAACGGGAGCTCGCGACCGTGGGAGCCTAACAGGGTGGTGCGGGCCTTCAAAACGCCTCCTACACACACCTCGGTCTGGCCCACCGGGCCTCTGGTAGCAGACCGGGGTCACAACTCCTGCTACCTCCCCTCGCCCCTTGCGCGTCACCGTCCGTCGGCGCGCTCCTAGCTAATCGTAAGCTCGAGACGCTCGGCTTCGTCTACGTCGGGGAGCCCAGGCCGGTTGCCTGTTGCTCGCGGGACGGTACCCTATGGTAGTTGACGGGTGACGGTCCACCGCGCCGCTCGAGATCCTCGTGCGTCCGGGGGGGTGCCGTCAGTAGGACCGTACGAGTCCGTAAAGGCGAGGAGGGCGCCGCGATGCAAGCCTACCGTTACCTGCTGGCTTTGCCAGGGGCCCCCGCCATGGTGGCGGCCGGGTTTCTGGGTCGGCTTCCCATGTCCATGCGCTCGTTGGGGTGCCTGCTGATGGTTTCTGCCCTGACCGGCTCCTACGCGTTGGCCGGCGCCGCGGTCGCGGCCTTCACACTCACCCAGGCCGCATTCTCGCCGGCTCTGGGCCGTTTGGCGGACAATCGGGGCCAAGGCTTGGTGATCCTCGCGTCCCTGGTGGTGCATGTTTGCGGGGTCCTCGGGCTCGTCTTTCTCACGCGGCAGGAAGCGCCGGCCTGGGCGCTCTTGGTAGCCGCGGCGGTCGTCGGCGCCTCCGCGCTGTCTCTGGGACCCCTCGTGCGTGCACGGTGGACCGCACTCGTGAAGAAGGCGGCTCAGGACGACCCGGATCAGCCACCGGACGCGTCGGCAGGCACGCCGGGCCTAAGCACGGCCTACGCTTTGGAGTCCGTGCTCGACGAGGTCATATACGTCGCCGGGCCCGCGCTGGTCACCGCGCTCGCGGTGGGCGTGGCCCCCGAGGCGGGCCTGCTCGGCGCCCTGGTGCTGGTAACCGTCGGCTCGCTCGCTCTCGCCGCCCAGAAAAGCACGGAGCCGACGGTTGCCCGGCGGTCGGATACGCGCGGGGCCGCGCACCTAGTAGGCGGAGTGGTACGAGAACGGGGGATGTGGGTTGTGGTGGCCGTCTTTGCCGCCTTCGGCGCTTTCCTGGCCGCCGTGGACATCGGGGTGGTCGCCTTCGCTAGGGAGCAGGGCTCGCCCGCCGCCGCAGGGCTACTTCTGGCGCTCGTGGGCGCCGGCAGCCTGGTCTCGGGCCTCGCCTACGGCGCCCTGCCGGCGGGCGTGGGACCCGGGCCGCGCTTCCTCCTGTCGACGCTCGTGCTCGTTGTCGGGGCCGTCCCGCTCTGCCTCGCAAACTCGGTTGCCCTCATGGCGCCCTGCGCCGCTGTCGCGGGCCTGGCCATCTCGCCGACCCTGATCTCCGGCTACATGCTGGTGGAGTCCCTGGTCCCGCCCGAGAGCCTCACGGAGAGCTTCGCCTGGATCTCGAGCGCCATCGCGGTGGGCACCGCCGCGGGCGCCGCCGCAGGCGGCCCCCTCGCGGACTCCGCGGGCGCCCTGGGTACTTTCCTGCTCTCGGCGGGGGCCGCGGCCGCGGCCCTGCTAATCAACCTGGCGGGTCGGCGGTCCCTGCGCGCCGCCGCGGGGGCGGGGGGGTAGGCCCCGGCCCTGTGTCACCCCGAGAAGTAGTCCTCCAGCCCGCCGCGGCGCCTGACGTCGAGGGTCATGCAGTGGAAGCCGCCGCCCACTATCCGGCCGTGCCTCCAGCTGCAGGGGATCGGGCTGAAGCCGGCTTTATCTAGGTCCCTGATGAGCGCCGCCTGCGAGTCCTGCACGACGACGCGTTCTTCGTCCAACGACAGCACGTTCATGCCGAGTCCCGGCGACGCCAGGATCGGCCTGCCCCCGTAGGTCCCGGGCTCGAGGTCCTCCTCCGGCGGCGCGTAGCGGACGATCTCCCAGTCCCTGAGGAAGGGCGGCAGGAGGTGCTCCTCTATCTCCCGGTGCAGCAGCAACGTCCCCGGCCTCAGCGGGAGCATCCTCGCGTCCGCGTGGTGGTCCGTTATGTTGATCTCGTGCACCCGGTAGTCATCGCCCAGCTGGCGCTGGAGCCACCTCATGCCCATGCGATGGTTCTCCGTCGAGCAGTTGAACAGGAGGTCGCGCCCCAGCCTGAGCACCTGGGCGCCGTCGAACATGATCTCGTAGAAGGGCTCCTCGGGCAGCGGGTCGTCGTAGCCTTCCCCGCGCACGTAGCCGAAGTCGAAGTTTTCCTCCAGCAGTCGCGACCTCGGCGCGACGGTCCACTTCGCCCCCCGGTTGAAGTACTCGACGAGGAGCCTCTTGTAGAGGTTCGACTCGAGGTAGCGGCTGCGGACCATCGGAGCGGTCTCGATGACCTCGTTACCGATTACCAGCAGCATGTCGCGGGGCATCACCGAGTGCCCGGAGCTGCTCGTCCAGTCGGGCGTGCGGAACTCTTGCGCCGCGGACGGGATCTCGGGCCTCCTGACCGCCACATCCTCCCTTTCGAGCAGCGAGATGAACTCGGCCAGGTCCTCCTCGAGCTCCGCCCGGACCCGCTTCTCCAGCTCCGAATCCGCCGAGATCACCCAGGGCCCGCGCCCGTTGGGGTTCAGGCCGCTCCTCAGATTCCCGAAGAAAAAGACGCGAAAGCTGACGTCGTTCTGGTAATCGAGGTGGAAAGGCGCCCCCACGATCACCTCCTCCAGCGGGGCCCACCCATTGTGCGAGTTGACCACCGCGGTGGCGTCGGCCCGTGCGGTGGCGTCGACGCGCTGCGGATCTTCTCCAAACAGCATACATGCCCCCCATGCCCGCCGGCGCGAGACCGTCCCGTCCAGCCGGGCTCCGTTTGCGGCGTACCCCCCGAGCATATATCATCGTGCCCAGCTACGCCACAACTGAGGGTCCCCGTCCGGCTACCGTGAGGAGGGAACAGCTTGTGGGACCGATGCTTCCCCGACGCGGCCAAGGGCCTAAAACGCCCCGAGGAGGCACCAGGACAGGCGTTTGAGTGCAACGCACACGGGAGGGGAGATGACCGAGGAGCACAAAGCCACCGGCTTAGAGGAGCTTCGCGCGCAACTGGACGAGATCGACGAGAGGATGCTGCGTTTGGTGCGCGAACGCATCCAGATGATCGTCCGAATCGCGGAACATAAGCGAGAACATGGCATACCGATGATGCAACCGCAGAGGGTCGAGTCGAAGCACGAGCGCGCGGCCACCTTCGCGGCCGCCAACGGCCTGGACCCCTCGTACCTGCGCCGGCTCTACGACCTCATCATCGAGGAGAGCTGCAGGGTCGAGGACGAGGTGATCGGGGCACGCGGCGACCACCACGGCGATGCGAGCAGACGGGATTCGGGGGCGCGGGCGTGAGGACGCTACTGATCGACAACTACGACTCCTTCACCTACAACCTCTACCAGCTGCTCGGCGAGGTGGCGGGCGAGCCGCCCGAGGTCGTGCGCAACGACGCCGAGGACTGGGCCGACCTGTCGATATCCGAGTTCGACAACGTGGTCGTCTCGCCCGGCCCGGGACGCCCCGAGAGGCGGCGCGACTTCGGCGAGAGTGCCCGCGCGGTGCTTGAGAACGAGGTTCCGGTCCTGGGCGTCTGTCTTGGCCACCAGGGGATCGGCCACCTCTTCGGGGGCGAGGTCGACTTGGCCCCCGAGGCGATGCACGGACGACTGAGCCCGGTCCACCACACGGGGCAGGATGTCTTCGCCGGCATCCCCTCGCCGTTCTCCGCGGTACGCTACCATTCGCTCGCCGTCGCGGAGCTTCCTGAGGAACTCGAACCCCTGGCCTGGACGGAAGACGGCGTCCTGATGGGTCTGCGCCACCGCTCGAGGCCGCTGTGGGGCGTGCAGTTCCATCCGGAGTCCATCTGCACCGAGCACGGCCGGCGCCTGATCGAGAACTTCCAAGACCTGACGAGACGCCACGCCGAGCCTTGCGGGACGTCGTCGCACCCGGCACCTATCGCACCAAGCCTGCCACCGCAACCGGCGCCCGAGGAGGCCGGCGCGCCGCGTTACACCCTCCGGGTGCGCAAGATCCCGTTCTTGCCCGACGCCGAGCGCCTCTACGCGGGGCTCTTCGGGGCATCCCGGTACAGTTTTTGGCTGGACAGCAGCGCCGCGATAGAAGGGCTATCGCGCTTCTCGTTCATGGGCGACGGCTCCGGCCCGCACGCGGAGTTCGTCACCTACAGCTTGGCGGAGCGGACGGTCACGATCCGGGGCCAGGGCGGCACCACCCGGCGCCGCCAAGGGTTCTTCGAGTACCTGGACGGGGCTCTCCGCCGACGCTCGGTGGCTTCGCCCGAACTCCCGTTCGAATTCGACCTGGGCTACGTGGGGTACCTCGGCTACGAGCTGAAGGCGGAGTGCGGCGGGGCCCGAGCGCACAAGTCGCCGACGCCCGACGCCGCGCTCCTATTCTCGGATCGCATGCTCGTGCTCGACCACGCCGAAGGCGCCAGCTACGCTCTGTGCCTGAGCGAGGGAGACGATCATCGGGACGCGGACAGGTGGCTGGACGAGACGTCCCGGCGGGTGCGGGCCGTTGGCGCCGCCGAGGGGTCGTCGGGAGGAACGGAAACCGTCAGCGTGGAGATCGACAACACCCAAGACCCCGTTTCGGGCACGCTCAGGCACCCGCGCGAGGCCTACCTGGGGCTGGTGGAAGAGTGCCTGCAGGAGATAAGGAACGGCGAGTCGTACGAGATCTGCCTCACGAACATGGCGTCCGCGCGCGTCGCACTGGACCCGCTGCGGACGTACGCCTGCTTGAGAAAGATAAGCCCGGTGCCCTACGGGGCGCTGCTGAGGTTCCCCGACTTGGCCGTACTGAGCGCCTCCCCCGAGCGGTTCATGACCGTCTCCGCCGGCGGGAAGGTCGAGTCGAAACCGATCAAGGGCACGCGGCCCCGCGGCGCGACGCCCGCGGAGGACGATGCGCTGAGGAAGAACCTCGCGCGCGACGAGAAAGACCGCGCCGAGAACCTCATGATCGTGGACCTGCTCCGCAACGACCTCAACTCGGTGTGCGAGGTGGGTAGCGTGCACGTCCCGAAACTGTTCGCCGTCGAATCCTACGCCACGGTCCACCAGCTGGTCTCCACCATCCGCGGCTCGCTGCGGCCCGAGGTCTCCGCCGTGGACTGCGTAAAGGCCGCCTTCCCCGGCGGGTCGATGACCGGCGCCCCGAAGATCAGGACCATGGAGATCATAGATAGGCTCGAGGCGGGCCCCCGGGGCGTGTATTCCGGCGCGCTCGGCTACTTCGCGTTGGGCGGCGCCGTGGACCTCAACATCGTCATCCGCACTATCGTCTCTACGCCGGAAGCGGTCACCTATGGAGTAGGGGGAGCCATCGTGGCGTTGTCCGAGCCGGAGGAAGAGTTCGAGGAGACCTTGGTCAAGGCGAGGGCCATGAACGCCGCCATCTCCGCCACCGCCCTGCGGCTCCTTTCGGATCCCGCGGCCGGGGAGCCGACGTGAAGGGCGTGCCGGCGGATTACGCGCGGAGCCGGGAAGAAGCGTCCCGCGAGGAGATCACGCGCTGCGTGGTGGCGGGCGGAAACGGGCAGGTCGCCCGGATGTTCGCCTCTTTGCTGGCGGGCTCGGGCGCCCGGGTGACGTCGGTGGACGTCGACGCTCCGCCGGCGGGAGAACGGATCCCGCGGGTGCGCTACGAGCGGGCGGACATCACGGCCCCCCCGGAGCGCGTCTCTCGGGAGATAGGGAAGTCCGACCTCGTCCTGCTGGCGGTGCCGGAGCGCGCCGCGCTCGCGGCCGTGGGACCGGTGGCCCGCAGCATGCGTCGCGGAGCCCTTTTGGTGGACACGCTGTCGGTGAAGAGCCGCATCGCCGCCTCGGTGCGCAAGGAGGCTCCTTCGGTAGAGGCGTTGAGCCTAGACCCCATGTTCCACCCGTCGCTCGGCATGGCCGGGCGGCCGATCGCGGTGAGCATCTTGGCGGACGGCCCCAGGGCCCAAACGATGCGCCGGCTGCTCTCTTCCTGGGGGGGCCGGGTCGTCCCGATCGGGCCGGAGGAGCACGACCGTTTGGCCTCGGCCATGCAGGTCGCGACCCACGGCGCCGTGCTGGCCTTCGGGTACGCCCTACGCGAGTTGGAAGCGGACATCGACGACCTGTGCGCGCTTGCGCCGCCGCCGCACCTCGCGATGCTCGCCGTGCTGGCCAGGATCGCCTCCGGTGCCCCGGAGGTCTACTGGGACATACAGTCGGCCAACCCGGAGGCCCCGGCCGCTCGGGCGGCACTGCTGGATGGCGTCCGTCGACTGGCGGCCCTAGCAGACGGGGACGACGAGGATGCCTTCGGTGCCTCGCTGGACGAGGTGCGCTCGCTACTGGGCGACAAACGCGCCGGCTTGGCCGACGTTTGCGCCAGGATGTTCAAGGGGATGCCGCCGGCACCCGGTCGCAACGGAGATTGAGGAAGGCGAACCGTCAGGCCGAAGGCCGCCCGCCTCCCGACCTACCTCGGGCATCATGAGCGGCGGTCGGCTCGACTGAGTGGGTGCCCTCCACGAGGTACGAGACGACGTCCCGGAAGTCCCCCTTGCGTTGGTAGGCGCGGCGTTGGTGCTGGCTGCCCGTGCCCCTCTCCACTATCTCGAGGATGCCGAGGAGCTCGTCTTCGCACCCCAAGGTCTGGGAGACGGGGCGCAGCCGCTCGACGAGGGCGACGGCCGCGGCCCGGGCGGGGAGCGAGTCGCGCGTTCGTCGATCGTAGATCGTCGCGTCGAGACCGAGGCGGGAGCCGCGCCACTTGTTCTCCGTGACGATCTCGCGGTCGAAGGGTCCCTTCGGGCTCTCCGAGCACGCCTCCACGACGAGGCAGTGAGTGAGGGCGGCGAGCGCGCCAGCATACCGGTAATCGGTCTGGGAGTCGAGGATGCGGAGCTCTATGGTACCTATGTTCGGGTGCGGGCGGACGTCCCACCAGCAGTAGGTGTAGTCGTCCATGGCTTCCATCTCGACCATGAGGTCGACGTAGCCTTCGAAAGCCTCGTAGTCGGCGAAGGTCGGGGGTATCCCCGACCGGGGCAGGGTCTCGAAGATCTTGACCCGCGTGGACTCGTAGCCGGTGTCCCTGCCGTGGCGGTAGGGGGAATTGGCAGACAGCGCCAGCAGCAGCGGGGACGACTCGGAGAGGCGGTTGTGTGCCTCTATCGCCTCTTCCTCGTCGCGCACGCCGACGTGGACGTGCTGACCGAAGCACACCTCCCGCTCCGCCACCCAGCGCAGGACGCGCACCATTTTCCGGTAGCGCTCTCGGTCGGTTATCTCTTGGTCCTCGTAGTGGGAGAAGGGATGGGTGCCGGCGGACGCCAACGCGACGCCGCGGGCCGCGGAAAGCGTCCCGAGCCGCCTCCTCCTCTCCCGCAAACTCGCGGCAGCCTCGCCCACGCTGGCGCACGGCGGCGTCCTTATCTCTACCATCGATTGGAAGAGCTCCCGAGCTACCGCTCCTTCTAACTCTGGCTGCAGAGAAGACATGATCTTTTCCACTTTGGGGGCGAGCCCCCCAGTGGCGGGGTCAATTATCTGCAACTCTTCCTCGATGCCAACGAGGCGTTTCTCGCTTGCGTTAAACCGTACCGGCACGATCTCCTCCGGGTTACGTTTGTCCAATTCTTGCGTACCGAAGCAACAGCCACCATGGTAAACGCAAAGCCTCCGCGTCGCTGTCGGCGATGATCTGAGCGACGCAAGAATTATTGGATTAGACCCTGCGGGCGCGGCCCAAGCACAAGCCGACTTCGTTGGCTACTCACAGCAGCGTGCCCCGGACTGAGTGCCTTCTCTACCGTACAATTCCCCGGAATCATGCGATGACCCGAGAACGTCGACACGCGGCTGTGCCTCGACCCGGCGTGGTCGACGCGCCTCCTCGCGCTGCTCAAGCGGGCGGGGGTGCTCCGCGGGCTCGCGCGCCCGAAGTTGCGGGACGCGCTCGTGGCGCTCCTGACGCGGATCCGTATGGGAACTGGCGGGTTCGCGGTCAAGGCGGAGGCCGAGGGGGCCGACGGGCGCACCCACGCCTGCTCGGTAAACGGTCACGGGGTAGGCCACGCCACCGGGATCGTGGCGACGCTCGCGGCGGAAAGCCTTTACACCTCCCCGCGCGCGGCCAGCATCTCCCACATCGAGCAGCTCTTCAACCCGGCAGAGTTCTTCCGCCGCGCCGCCGACCACCGCCTCACCGTCGACCCGGGCACCCCCCACTTGCCGGCCACGTAATCGTGTGCGGAGGGGGTGTCAGAAAAGGGGCACGTCCTCGGCGGCCCGAAATCCGCTTTGCGAGCGACCTTCGCTTCCACCGATAAGGGGTGTCAGGAAACGGGCGTTTTTTTGCCAGAGGCTCCGGTAGAATCCCGGGATGCCGACGAAGCCTACCAGGGTCGCGATCTACCTGAGGGTCTCCAAGGACGACGGCTCCCAGGAGACCGACAACCAGCTCCTGCAGCTCAGGGAGTTCTGCGAGGGCTGGGAGGGCCACGGGCTCGTCGCCGAGTACGTGGACAGGGAGTCGGGCACCAGGGGCCGCCGCGAGCGCAAGGACTTCGACCGGATGTTTGCCGACGCCGTCCGCCGCCGGTTCGACGTGCTCTTGTTCTGGGCGCTCGATAGATTCAGCAGGGAGGGGATAAGGAAGACCATCGCCTACCTGGAGCGCCTCGACGCGTGCGGGGTGGCCTTCAAGTCCTACACGGAGCCGTTCCTGGACACCGACAACGAGCTGATCGCGCACATCGTGCTGGGGGTCACCAGCTACTACGCCCAGCAGGAGGCCCTGAGGATCTCCGACAGGACCAAGGCGGGGCTGGAGCGGGCCAGGAGGAGCGGGAAGGTCTTGGGGAGGCCGGACGGGTTCGAGAGGTGGGCGCCGGTGCTGGCGGGGATGAGGGAGCGGGAGTTCTCGCAGGGGAGGATGAGCCGGGAGACCGGGCTCTCCTACAACACGGTCAAGAAGTACCTGAAGAGGCTCAACGATGGCTAGCGTCACGCTCGGCGCTCTGGCGACCGACCTCGCTAACGTGGCGGCCTCGAAGGCCGCCGGTCGCCTCGCTGAGGCCGCCTTCGGTCCCGCCCAGGAGCGCGAGCTGAAGGCCCTACTCGGAGAATCCATCCGGGCGCTGCTGGACGGATTGACGAGGTCGGGGGAGCTCGCCGAAGATCCCGACTACGTGTCGGGCCTGCGCACCAAGCTGTCCAACTTTTTCTCTTCGGAGGAAGTGGCGTACGCGCTCGTCTCGGTGGCCGTGGATTCCGAGCCGCTCCCGGTAGGGAGGCTCCGCGAGATCTACGAGGGGCGTGGTTACGACCCAGGGGCTTTCCCCGTGACCTTCGAGCGGGCCATGGAGACGTGCGCGCTGCACCTGGCCCGACGGATCAGGGAGGAGGCTTCGGCCCCCGAACACCCGCTGCACAACTTCGTCGAGATCTCCAAGCTCTACGGGCTCGAAGGAATGGTTTCGGAGACGCTTCGGAGGACCGAGCCTTCGGGGCCGAAGGCCGACGAGCTGGAGCGCGCGTCGTGGACCAGGTGCAGACGGCGTTGGACCACCCTGGGGGTGGCGCCCGACGAGGCCGAAATCCTCGCGAGGAACCCGGCGGTGGGCGCGCCCGGGCCCGACGTGCGGGAGCAGCTCGGCCGCCCCGTGAACGTGATCGCCGCCGAAGCGGGGTCAGGAAAATCTTTGCTCCTGGACAGGCTGATGCAGCGGGCCATAGTTCGCTACCGGGATGAGGAGTACGCGCCTCTGCCGGTCTTTATCGACGTGGCCAGGGTGCGGGGCGAGCTGCGTGAGGCGGTGGTGCACGGGACGCGGTCGCTCGGCAGGCCGGAGGAAGTCGGCGCCGCGGTCTTCCTGGACGGCCTCGAAGAGGCGGGCCGTTCGGAGGCCGGTCGACTGCTCGAGGAGGCCCACTACCTTCCGGACGTCTGGCCCAGCACCACGGTCGTGGTCGCGGGCCGCCCGCTGCAAGAGCTCGAGGAGGAGAAGGAGCACGGGGACCCGATCGAATTGCCGGAACTCACCGCCGCGGAGACGGCGTCCCTGATCCGCAGGTTCTCGGGGGACGACCGCGTGCTGGACGCGCTTCTCCACGGGCTGCCGGAGTCGGTGCGCAAGGCCGTAAGGAGGCCATTGTTCGCGACCCTCGTCGGCCTCAACATGAGGAACAACTACGGCCGCGATGCCCGGTCCGTGGGCGAACTTCTCTCCCACCTAGTCGAGCGGGCTTTGAAGAAATCGGGGGAGGCCGTCGAACTCAAGGAGCTTCGCGACCTCGCCGTGGCCGTCACCGACTCGGCGTCCGGACGCGTGAGGGCCGGGGACGTAGGCACCTGGACGCAGGTCGGGCGTATGCGGGCCACCGGGCTGGTGCATGAGGTGGACGGCACGCTGCGCTTCTCCCTGCAGATCCTCTCGGAGTGGTTCGCCGCCCAGGCGCTGGAACTGGGAGAGGTGGACGCGGAGGAACTCGCCTCGGATTTCGGGCGCTTGGAGCGCTGGCGCTACCCCCTCGTCATGGCGGTCTCCAACTTCGGATACGAGCGTGTGTCGAGGATATTCGGGCCCCTCGTGAGGGCCGCGCCGGCCTTCGCCTCCCAGGTCGCAGACGCGGCGTTCGACCGTTACGGAAGCGCGGAGGGTGGTCCGGCCGACGACGCGGCGGTGGTAACGGCGAGATTAAGGGAGGCCATGGGCGCCTGGGTAGAGGGCCTCGGCCCGTTGGCCCCGCTCTTCGCACCCATCAGGGAAGACGGCTCCCTGGGGACACTCGCGATTACCGGCTCTATTTGGGAGCCGGGTATGGGCAAGTACGCCTGGTACGCTGGCGAGGTGGACCTACCGGACGTCGTCCCGTACTCGCGCGTGGTCGACTCCGAACTCAAGTACGGGATCCCGCAGCGCACCTACGTTGTCGGGCGGCAGGCCTCTTGGCCGTGGGGAAGGACCTTCAAGGATCTCCGCGGCGACCTGGAGAAAGCCCTCAAGAAGCGCACGCTGCCGGCCGTAACGCCGATGCTGGCCCGGGAAGCCGCCTGGCGCACGGCGAAGGATCTCCTGCACAAGGAGAAGAGGAGGTCGCGCTACAGCGATGAACCTATTGCCCTCGAGGAGATCGAGACGTTGTTCGACGAGTGCGGTGTCTGGGACGGAGGGTGGATCTGGAGACCGCCGCCCCGCACCAGTCTGCGGCCCGTGATCTACGGTGCTAGCCACCTGGTCGAGGAGGTGCGCCGGCTCAGGGACTCTGGAGAGAGCGAGATGGCCTCTCCCGCGCCCATCGAAGACCGGACCTTGGACGAAGCAAGGCGGGCCATGGGGAACGACGACACGATGTACACGTGGGACTGGTATTCGGAAGGCCGCCTTCTCGAGCGGGCGCGGATACTGGTCCAGGAGACTTTGCACGCCTACGCCAAGGTCGCGGAGACGCTCGTTCCCGCGCTGCGGCCCCACATGCCGATGGCCGCGACGCTCCCCGGCAGGATCGTGGGGTACCTGGACGTTCGCTCGGACACCGAGCGCCGCGAGCCTTTGGTGAGCTGGTACGTGGAGCCGCTACCCCCAGGGTACCGGAACACCTCCGAGATCTCGCTAGAAACCAGACCCGAGGCAGCTAGGCCGGGGCTATGGGAGGAGTACGATGCACGCGCCTCGTACCTGCGTCCCAAGATCGCCGCTTTGCGGCCCCAAGCGGCGGGCTGGCTCGCCCCCGTAACGGAGCAGCTGCACTCCGGCCAGCTGTTCGACTCGACGCCCGTCACGAAGACGTGCCGCCACCTCCTCTGGGACGACCTCAGGTACGCGAAGTGGGTGACGTCGATGAACCCTTGGACGATTTAGCCGCGGTCCCCAACGCGTCGCGACCGACGCGCGGAAACCGCGGGCGCACGGGACGGAGTAGATCCGGTCGGGTGCGTCAAGGGGGTTTGGATTCCGTCAGGGCGGCAGTACGCTTAGGGGCAGGGCGGATACCGAGGAGGTCGGCGTGAGCGAGGTCCAAGAGATCGTCCGGGCGCAGATCCCTGCGTCGGAGCCCACGGAGGAGAGGGAGACCGAGGTCTACACGGCCCCAGGCGACATGCTGATCGCCAACGTCGTCTACACCCCGGCCGGCGACATACGCGGGGACTGGGACCGCCCGCGCTACATGCAGCTGCGCGTCGGAAGGTTCGACGAACCCGGGGGTCGGTACCTCGCCGATACGTCCGCCCAGACCAGCGCCTTCTACCTCCCGGCGAACGTCCCGCAGAACGCCGAACTAGTCTGGACCAACCGCCTGCGCGTCCGGGAGGGAGAAACGCTGTATTGGAACTCCCACATCGTACGCAGCCATTTTGCAGATGGTATCCCCGACCCGGGGGGCACCGTCGAGGTCTTGCTGGAGCCCGCGAACCTGGACGATGCCAACCCACCGCGACTAGTCCCCCAATATTGGCAGGGCAAGACGCTCGGAATCGAATACCGGCTCAGCGAGGTACCCCGAGGAGGCGGTACCGCGTACCACTCCGATTACGTCGGACGGGTCGTGGAGGCCACCGACCGCGGGATCGCCCTGGAGGTCGAGACGCCCCAAACCATAGGAGTAGACCGCGAGACGTACGAATTTCGCTACGAACGGATAATGCATGTCCGGCTGCTCTAGGGTTCGTGCGCCCGCCGTTAAGGTTTGTGAAGATCGCTGTTTATGGTCCGTTTACTATCGGTGCCCCGGATAGGGCCACCCCTCGCGGCACGGGGGCGCGAAACCGGGCGCCGGGCGCGGCAGGGCACTATGATGTGCCCAGTCAGGGCCGGTCGGAAGGCGGGGAGGGCGCGTGCGCGAGAGCGTCGGGAGGTATCTGAGGAGCCTGTGGGAGGACCACGCCTCGGGCGAGGCGGTGGCTGAGACTTCCGGCTACGGTGCGCTGCAGGGCCTCCTGAACGACGCGGGCCGCGAGCTCGACCCGTCCGTGAGGGCGATCGTGAACATAAGGAACCGCGGCGCCGGAATCCCCGACGGCGGCCTCTTCACGGCCGACCAGCTGCGCCGGCGCCGGGGAAGCGCTGACCCGACCACGGACGGCCCGACCGGCTTCCCGGCCCAGCTGCCCGCCCGCGGCGCGATCGAGGTGAAGGGCGTGCGCGAGGACGCGGGGGAGGTCTCCCGCGGCGAGCAGGTCGGCAGGTACCTGGACCGGTACGGCCAGGTGCTGGTCACGAACTACAGGGAGTTCGTCCTCGTGGGCCGCGACCGCTCGGGCGACCCGGTCGAGATAGAGTCTTTCCGCCTGGCCGGGGACGCCGCCGGCTTCTGGCGGGCGGCGGAGTCGCACCGCCGGACGGCCGACGAGAACGGGCCCGCGCTGTGGGAGTTCCTGAAGAGGGCGATGCTCCACGGCGCGCCGCTCTCCCAGCCGCGCGACCTCGCGTGGTTCCTGGCGTCCCACGCCAGGGAGGCGCTGGCGCTCGTGGAGGGGGCGGGGGAGCTGCGGGCGCTCTCCCAGGTGCGCGAGGCGCTCGAGGAGGCACTGGGCGTCGCTTTCGAGGGGGGCAGGGGCGAGCACTTCTTCAGATCGACGCTGGTGCAGACGCTCTTCTACGGGGTCTTCAGCGCCTGGGTGCTGTGGAGCAAGCAGCGGCCCCACGACTCCGAAGAGGCCTTCGACTGGAGGGTGGCGGCGTACATCCTGAACGTGCCGATGATTCGAGCGCTCTTCGAGCAGCTCGTCATGCCCTCCAGGGTGGGGGCATTGGGACTCGACGGCATGCTCACGCGCACCTCCGGGGTGCTCAACCGGGTGGACCGGGCCGCCTTCTTCGCCAACTTCGACGAGGAGGGGGCGGTCCAATACTTCTACGAGCCGTTCCTGGAAGCCTACGACCCGGACCTCAGGAAGCAGTTCGGCGTCTGGTACACGCCGCGGGAGGTCGTCCGGTACCAGGTCGAGAGGACGGACAGGGTGCTGCGCGACGTGCTCGGCATAGACGACGGCCTCGCCGACGAGGACGTCTACGTGCTCGACCCCTGCACCGGGACGGGCTCCTACCTGGTTGAGGTCCTCAAGAAGATCCGGGAGACGCTCGCCGAAGGGGAGGACGACGGCCTGATCGCTCAAGACCTCAAGAGGGCGGCCACCGAGAGGGTCTTCGGCTTCGAACTCCTGCCGGCGCCGTTCGTGGTCGCCCACCTCCAGCTGGGGCTCCTGCTGCAGAACATGGGAGCCCCGCTCGCCGGCGACGCCCCGGGCGATACCCCCGGCACGGACGGGGAACGCCGGGGCGAGCGCGCCGGCGTCTACCTCACGAACGCCCTCACCGGCTGGGACCCGCGCGAAGGGGCCAAGCGGCGCCTGCCTTTGCCGGAGTTCGAGGAGGAGCGCGACGCCGCGGAGGAGGTCAAGCGCGGGAGGCCGATCCTGGTGGTCCTGGGCAACCCGCCCTACAACGCCTTCGCCGGCCTCGGGATGGACGAAGAGCGGACGCTCTCGGACGCCTACAGGACCACAAAGCGGGCGCCCGCTCCCGAGGGGCACGGCCTCAACGACCTCTACGTTAGGTTCTTCAGGATGGCCGAGCGCCAGATCGTGGAGGGGACGGGGCGGGGGGTGGTCTCCTTCATCTCCAACTACTCCTGGCTCGACGGGCTCTCACACCCGGGTATGCGCGAGCGGTACCTGGAGGCGTTCGACGAGATCTGGATCGATTCCCTGAACGGAGACGCTTACAAGACCGGCAAGCGCACGCCCGACGGTGATCCGGACCCGAGCGTCTTCTCCACGGCGTCCAACCCCGCCGGCATCGGGATCGGCACCGCCATCGCGACGCTCGCGCGCAGGCCGCAGGCGGAGCACGAGGGGGTACAGACGGTCTGCTACCGGGACCTCTGGGGCCGGCACAAGCGCGAGCAGCTCCTCGCGCCGGCCCGGCAAGCGACGGACGGGGACCACTACGAGGAGGTCGAGCCGGAGCTCGCGCTGGGACTCCCGTTCGCGGCGCTGGAGATGAACGAGGATTACGCGGCGTGGGCTCCGCTGCCGGCCCTCTTCCCGCTGATATACCCGGGCGTGAAAACCAGCCGGGACCTCGACCTGGTGGCGATAGACCGGGACAGGCTCGAGGAGCGGCTGGAAGCCTACTTCGACGGCGAGATGAGCGACGCGGAGGTTCGCAGGATCGTTCCCTCGCTCATGAAGCGGTCCGCGCGCTTCGACCCGGCCGAGACGCGCCGGCGCTTGCTCGGGCGCGGCGTCGAGAGCGGCGAAGTTGTCCGGTACGCCTACAGACCCTTCGACGCGCGGTGGGCCTACTGGCACCCGGAGACCAAACTCCTGGACGAGAAGAGGGAGCCTCTATTCCGGGCCTTCGGGGCCGACAACCTGTTCATGACGAGCCGCCGCAAGGCCGAGCGCTCGCGCGAGGGCACGCCGTTCTACGCGACCGCCGATCTACCCGACTGGCACCTGACGCGTCCGGGTAGCGCCTGCTTCCCGCTGAAGTCCCCGGAGCTCGCGGCGGAGGACCTGTTCTCCGACCACGAGGCCCCGGCCGCCGGCGCGGCCAACATCTCGCCGGCGGCGTGCGACTACCTCGGCAGCCTCGGCATAGAAGGCGGGCATGCGAGCCCGGAGGAGGCCGGGGCGCTCTGGATGCACGCGCTCGCCGTCGGCCACTCTCCGGCCTACCTCTCGGAGAACTCGGGCGGACTGTGGATAGGCTGGCCGCGCGTCCCGCTCCCCGACGGCCGAGAGGCGCTGCTGGCTTCCGCGGCGCTCGGGATGCGGGTGGCCGGGCTCCTGGGGGCGGGAGATTACGCGGACCTGGAGGGATCTCGCGGGGTCCGCGGCCTCGGGTCCGTCCGCCGGCGCGACGGCGCGATGCTCGACCCCGCCCGCGGCGACCTGGCCGTGACGGCCGGCTGGGGCTACCCGGGGACCGGCGGCATCGCGATGCCCGGCGGGGGCACCCTCTCCGAGCGGGACCGGACCCCGGAGGAGCTCGAGGCGCTGGGTAGAACCGCGGAGGCGTTCGGCCTGGAGCCGGGCGCGGCGCTGGAGCTTCTGGGAGAGCAGGTGCTCGAGATACACTTGAACGACGTCGCGGCGTGGTCGGGGGTGCCCGAGCGAGCGTGGGCCTATACGGTCGGCGGCTACCAAGTCCTGAAGAAGTGGCTGTCGTACAGGGAGAAGAGGCTCCTGGGCCGCGACCTGCGGCCGGACGAAGCACGCGAGTTCGCGGCCACGGTCGGGAGGATCTCGGCGCTACTCCTCCTAGGCCCGGCGCTGGACGAGAACTACCGAAGGGCGGCGGGCTCCGTCGTCGCCCTACCGTCGATCGGAACGGGCCCGTGATCGCATGACGCGCAGCGTTCGGACGCCTGTCGGAGGCCGGCAGAGGGAAAGTCAATCGGTAGCAATGTCGCATACAAGGCGATGCGCTCGGGTACGTAGTCGCCAAGTACGCGGGTCTAGCCTATGTGGAGGACGTCAGCCCGCAAGACCTCAGGCACCGCTTCGGGTACGTTATGGCCGAGAAGGTACCATTGCACAGATTTGGCGCAGATCATGGGCCACGATTCTCTCGACACGGCGAGGTCTACGTGCGGGGCACACAAGGCGACCTGCAAAGGGCGGTCGAGGAGATAGCGTGGTCCTAGCCAAACTAGTCGGTCCCACGACCGGTGGGCGCGTGACGGGAGTGTGAGGAAATGACGGAACAGCGGCCGAGGAGATCCGGCTTCCGAAGGGTAGGCGCCTCGACCACGAGGCCCCCGGACCCGGAGACGCTTTTCAAGGACTTGAGAAAGGCTCCCGGGATCCAGTACCTCTGGTCGCATCAGGCCGACATCTTGCGTGAGTACGACGAACGCTACCCGAACAAACGCGACGTCGCCCTGGAACTTCCCACCGGGACGGGAAAGACTTTGATCGGGTTGCTCATAGCCGAGTACCGGCGCCGTAAGTTCGACGAGCGCGCGCTTTACCTGTGCCCGACGCGCCAGCTCGCTTGGCAGGTGGGCGAGCATGCCAGGACTTACGGCATAGAGGCCCGCGTCCTTCTCCCTCGCGAGTACGAAGGCCTCAACGACTTCCACCTCGGCAACGCCGTCGGCGTGTCCACCTACAGCGCGATCTTCAACACCAACCCCCGCATCGAGGAACCGAAGACCGTAGTCCTCGACGACGCGCACGCCGCGGAGGACTACGTCGCGAGCCTTTGGTCGGTGAGCATCTCGCGCAACGAGATGGGGCCCCTGTACCGTCGCTGTCTCCGGCTGCTCGAGCCGGAGATGGAAGAGGCTTTTGTTGAGGGCATGCTCGACGACGACGCTTCCCCGGCTGTGCGCGCGAGGGTAGACATGCTGCCGCATCCCAGGTTCTCGGAGCGCGCCGCAGAGATCCGCGGGCTGCTCGATGAGGGCCTCGATGAGCGGACCGCCGAACGATACCCCTGGTCCATGATCCGCGGGCACCTCCACGCCTGCTGCCTGTTCGTATCCTGGCAAGGGCTTCTCCTGCGGCCCCTCGTCCCCCCGACCTTGACCCATCCCCCTTTCGAGTCGGCGAACCAACGGGTCTACATGTCGGCGACATTGGGCGAGGGCGGAGAGTTGGAGCGCATCATCGGCGTGCCGCGCATAGAGCGCATACCGGCTCCGAAGGGTTGGGAGAAGCAGGGCTCGGGAAGACGGCTTTTCCTGTTCCCGAACCTGTCAATGGGCGGGGAAGACGTCGAGGAGGCGACCGCGCTCGCGGCGACGGAGAGCGGCAGGACGCTCGCTTTGACCCCGACCGCGTCTGCCGCGTCGGTCGCCAAAGAGCGGTTCTCTTCTCGGGGCATCACCGTCCTGTCGTCCGGGGACGTGGGAGAATCGCTCGAGCCCTTCACCTCTCGGACGAACGTCGCTCTCGTCCTGGCGAACCGCTACGACGGCATAGACCTGCCCGACGAGGCGTGCCGGTTGCTTGTCATGGACGGCCTCCCGGCCGCCACCAACCTCCAGGAGCGTTTCCTTCTGACGAGGCTGGGGGCAGACTCTCTGTTGAGGGATCGCCTGCGCACCCGCTTCACCCAAGGCGCCGGCCGTTGCAGCCGCAACGATTCTGACTTCGCGGTCGTGCTGGCCGTCGGCCAACGGCTGTTCGATTTCTGCGCGAAGCGGGAGAACCGCTCGGGGATGCACCCCGAGTTGCAGGCCGAGCTCGAGTACGGGATCGAGAACAGCTACGACCTCGATCCCGAAGGCCTGCTGGAGTTGGTCCGACTCTTCCGCGAACAAGGCGAAGAAGCGGACACGGTCGACCAAAACATCCGTGACCTTCGGGAGAAAGCGCAGAAGATTCCTGATCCCGTGGCCGGGGTCCTCATGGAGGCCGCGCCCAAGGAGGTTTCTTTCGCGTACGACCTCTGGAGGAAGGATTACGCGGAGGCGCTAGAAAAGGCGAGGGGTGTCTCCGACTCCCTGTCGGGCGGTCGAGAGACCGCCGCGTATCGGGCTTGGTGGCACTACCTCGCCGGGAGCGCGGCCTGGATGGCGGGCCAGGAGCAGGAAGACCAGGACCTGCTCGCCAAAGCCAGGGATCTCTTCGGACGGGCGGCTCGCGCTTCCAGGTCCGTCAGCTGGTTCGCGGAGCTGTCCCGCGAAGTAGACCCTGGCGCGCGGCCCTCCTCGTCGGACGTCCGCACGGCTCGCGCTTGCGAGTCCGTCTTCCAGACGCTGTCCGGGCTCGGCTTCCATGGCAGACGGTTCGATAGGAAGGTGGCGGAGCTCAACGATCTCATCGGAAAGGACGACAGCTCTTCTTTCGAGCGCGGGCTGGAGATGCTGGGCAGTTTGCTCGGGTTCGAGTCTTCTAGGCGCAGCGACGAAGACGGCGCGCCCGACGGCGTGTGGCTCCTCGGCGATGGGCTCGCGGTTGCGCTCGAGGCGAAGAGCGACGAAACCCCCGAAAACGCTATCTCGATCAACACAGTGCGCCAAGCCGGTACCCACTCCAACTGGGTAGGCAACAACTGCCACGTCGCCACGGACGCCGAGGTAATCACCGTGCTCGCCTCACCCCGCACCACCATCAAGGAGAACGCCGCTCAAAACGCCGGCGACCTCTACTACGTGCGCATCGATGAGCTACGGGATTTAGCCGAGAGGTTGGAGGCGACGCTGCGGCGAATCCGCTCTCTGACAAGCGATGCCGAACGGGAGGCGGCCGTCGAGGTAATCCGCGAGGAGTTGGACCGAGCCGCCCTGCTTCCCACCCCGTTGCTTGGCTTTCTCATGCGTACGCCCTTGCGTACGCTTCCCCTTTCGGGCTGAAATGGGACGCAGGACTGGCTAGGCCGCGGAAAAATTGACTTGCTACATGTGTATTTTGCGATACTGCATTTGTAGCAAGGTGTGACATACAAAATGGCGCAAATTCACACGTATCCCGGCTGAACCCCTATCCTACATGGGTGGATTTTGCGGGCCGCGAAGGGGCTTGCAGGGCCGTATTAGGAAAGCGGCGATCCTATTCACCGTAGTTGGGGGAGCAGCCAGATATGCTGACGAATTGCTGCAGGTGAAAGCAAACATAAGCTCCGAGCTTGTTCTTTGGTCAATAGCGGCTGGTTGCGGCAATCTACACATACTTAAGTTGGTATGCCCTCACGTAGTCATCATCTTGACAAATGCACCTTCCTGACGGGTGCTTTGGACGCGAAGACGACAACACCGTACCCAGAGGCCTCAGCAGGTCCATCCTCGTTGTGACGGGGGGTGGGAGGGTATTTAGTCCGCCAGCGTTGGTGACCAGATCGGCGGCGAGCATCACCCCCGCGAGGGCGGATTGAAACGCCAAGGGCACCTCCGCCTGCTCGTCGTCGGCTCTGTCGCCAAAACCGATAACCGCGCCCCCGCACACGCCCTCTTGGTACAAGGTTCGCAGGTGCTTGCCCTCAAAGGGCAGCAATTGCTCTATTGCGATGCCCTGAGCCGCGGCAATGCTCTCCAGAAACGCTCTGTCCGTCGGTGTGCCCTTGTAAAGACGCTCTCCGACCACCCGCCATTCCTCTGAGAAACCGAAGACCTCTGCCATGATCTCGGCTTCGCTCTTGCGCTTCTCTTCGGGCAGGTATAGGCACGCTAGGCAGGCCTGATCGCCCAGAAAAGCGTGCCTGGAGATGCCGAGGTCGTCTGGCTGCGTCCAGGCGTTAACGATCCAGCGGGGCAGCGCGGCCTGCACTGCGATTCGGTCTTCAACCGAATCCACGGCCACGGCTACCCTTTGGAGGTCCCAGTCGCCTCGAGCCGCCAAGTGGACGCCCCAGCGCTCGGGGTGCGTGCGTACAGCAAACCCGGTGTCCTGCAGCATGTCCGCTGCCAAGGCAACCTTCGAGGCGCCCACGTCCGCCGCGGTGGTCAGAACGTAGCGCTGCAAGTTGGATAGGTCCACCTCTTCGTGGTCTACGAGGTGTAACGTGCCGCTGACTCCCTTCACCTTCGAGAGCGTCCACACGGCCCCGTTGCCGATGGCCCCGAGGCCGATCAGGTGACTCTCGCTCAAGTCGACGGACGCCAGTTCGGTGTTGATAGGCTTTGCCGCGAAGGGTTTGTAGTCAAGCAAAGAGAGGGATAGGTCGTCGTCGAGGTTACCCTTGGGTAGCTGCGAGGAGAAGACGGCGCGGAAGGCGTTCGCGGCGCCGAGACAGGCGGCCGCCGCGGCGCCGAACGGGTTCTCCGTAGGGCCTGATCCCTGCGGGTCTTTGGTGGAGATCTGCGCCACCCACCCGTCGGAGCCGAGATAGACGACCGGCGTCGTTCCGGTGGCTGGGGTGCTGCCCACCGACAGACAGATATCGGCCCCTTCGAGGCCCGATTCGATGTCGATCTTCGGGTTGATGGATCGTGCCAAGGACACCAAATCTTCGGCGAGCCCTTCTGTTTCCCCTCCTGAGGGCACCACGGCCAGCCGGGGGTAGAGCCGCGAGAGGAGGTTGACAGCGAGTTCCAGCGTGATCCTGCCCTCTGGCGACCCCGTGGCCGCGTCGTCGAAGGTCACGGCAACGACGGAAGAGTTCAGCACGTCTTCGAAGGCCCCCCGATCGTACCCCGACAAGACCTGCGACGCCGCCCGCGCCGTCTTGTCGAAGAAGTCCGCCAGCGCCACGCGCCTAGTCCTCGATCACGATCAGGGCAGCTACCTCTTCGTCCGCCAACTCGACCCAGCCTTCCCCGGGTGTCAGGCGGTAGACCGCGTAGTCCGCGAGCGAGAAAGGATGGCGCGCGAAGTACGGCACAACCAGGGAGAGCCCGCCGACCGCGGCCACGATCGGCATCGCGTCGTCGGTCTCGGAATGGTACGCGTCGGTCGGGTGACTGTGCAGCTGCGCGATGAGCGTCAAGCCCTCCCTGTAGAGCCACATGTTAGTCCTGAACAGCTCCTCCGCCTCGACCAGCACGAGGACGCCGGACTCCGTACGAAGGTGGCGTTGCTCGGGGATGCGGGTGCGCGTGACGAGAAACACGCCGTTTCGGAGCTCCCCTGCCCAAAGCGCGAAACCCTCCGCCCCGTGCTGACCGACGCGCCGCAAGTAGTCGTGGGCCTCCAACGCCAGTTCCCGCGGAACCCTGACCGACGCCACCGACGTGAGACCCGTCATTCCGGCAATTCGTTCTGCGCGTACTGAATGATCGGCTGCATGACCACGTTGTAAGCCGCGATGGGCTGGACACCGTACCTATGGATCTGATCCAACAGAAAGTAGAGCGTGCCTTCGCCGCTGTCTTTGTGGAGCAGCCAAGAGTCGCCGGAGTGCGCCGGATGCTCGTGGTACTCGCGTACGCCCGGGATACACAGAAACGGAACGTCTTCAGGGTCGTGGGCTACCATCAAGTCTTGAGGTTGTATGAATTGCACCTGCCCTGCTAGCGCTTGATCGGCGGGTACGGTGGGCTGGCGAGGAAGACGACGCGGCAGATCCTTGTTCTTGTAGGGTTCTTTGGTGAAGGGGTTGACCAGTTTCACGGAGGGCGGCCACAGGTCGTAGTCCGTGAAGTCGAGAAGCGCCCCAAAGACGAGCGCGGGCGGGCTAAGCTGAGGCGCCCCGAAGACGACGAACACCTCTGGGTACTCCGCCTTTACGAGAAACCAGCCGCGGCGGACGTACTCGTCCTCGCGTTCCCGGTATTGGGCCACCTCTCTGTCGAACTTTGCCCGCGATACCGCGGGGTCGACCAAGACCTCCTCAGCCACCCGCGCCGGCCCTGAGGCTCAAGACGAGCGTCACGCCCGGGGCGAACCCGAAGTCCTCGATCTTGCGACCAAGATCGAGAGGGTTCCCGTCCTCGTCCGTCAGCTTCCAATCCTCGGGGGGCCGGCCGGTATTTCCGCTTTCCGCGAGGGCCTTAGGGATCACGGTGCGGATCGGCGCGTTCTCGTTGGCCTCGACCTCGGTCGGGTGGCCGTTGACGACGATGGTCAGCTTTTCTTTGTTCTTGGGCATATAACCTCCTGTGGCGGGTGACCGCATTGTGACACGGGTCACGTACATATCAGCAACTACTTGCTATTATAGCAGACAGGAAAGGAAGGGTGCCGATGATTACGCAGGAGGAACTGGGCGGACGGCTACGTAGGGCTCGGGAGAGGGCGGGATACACGCAAGAGGAGGCGGGACGCGCCATCGGGCTGGACGACACGGCCGTGGCGAAGATGGAACGCGGCAAGCGGGGGGTGGGGGCGCTTGAGGTTAAGCGGCTCGCCTCGTTTTATGGCACCTCGACCGAGGACTTGCTGGAAGATCCCACAGCGGAGGGCGAGGTTCCCCTTACCGTCGCCATGAGGGCCACGGCGGGAGCCCTGGGACCGAAGGCTGGAGCCATGAAACGGCGATTACAGCGCTTGGTCGCTGACGATCGTTGGCTGCGCGAGGACGAAGACGATGCGTACGACGCGCAGGACTTTCCTGCGCTCGACTTGCCCAAAGATTTGGAGGATTTGGAGAGGGGCTACCAGGGCGCGGATCTTTTCCGGGAGCGCCACGGGCTAGGGCATTCGCCCATAGCGGACGTCGCCGTCTTGGCCGACGAGTTGGGCGTGATCGTCGCCCGCATGCCGTTGGGCGGCGACGAGCGATCCCCGGAAGGGTGCTCCGCGTTGGACCCGCAGACGGGGGTAGCCTACGTTCTTATCAACAGCGACAAGCCGCGCGTCCGAAGGCGGTTCACCATTGCCCACGAGCTGGGGCATCTCGCCTTAGGTCACCTCCACGGCGGCGAGATGGTCGTCGACGAAACCGTGAGGGGCAGGTCGCCTCGGGAACGCGAGGCCAACGCCTTCGCCGCGGGGCTGCTGATGCCCGAAGCCGGCGTCGCGGACGGTTGGCAACGCCTGGAGCGTCGGCTGGGCCAACGTCCCAGTCCTATAGATTGGATCGTCTGGCTCGCCGCCTCGTTCGGGGTAAGCGACCAAGCGGCGGCCTACAGACTGGTGAACCTCGGACGCATCCACGCTGTTGGCGGAACCACCGCCGACTCCATAAAGGAGATGTCGGAGAATCCGGAGATGCTCAGGGAGGCCAAGAGGCGTCTGGGGCTCTCGCCCGTGACCGCGGACGCGGAGCGCGGAGCCTCCGAGGTCGGGCCGGCCATGAGGGCGCGGGTTGCGCGGGCGCTCGAAGAGGGCGCGATCACCGTGGACGGCGCGGCGGAGATGCTGCATCAACCACCCGAGGACATCTACCGCTGGGTGGCGCAGATCGGTATCCGCCTGGACGCGGCGGAAGCGCCGCTGTAGCGGGCAGCCGCAGGGGTGCTCTCCGGTCTCGATACTAACGTGCTGATAGACATCCGCCTACTTGGCTTAGAGCCTTTGCTGGCGCGCGTCCTCGACGGCGAGGGCTGGACCACGACCTTCGTCGACGCGGAGTTCGGCGACCCGCTGGAACAAGCGGGGGGCGGCGCGGCGAGCCTGTTCCCGTTCCTCGAGGTCGATCCCGTGGACGCGCGTCTGTTGCCCCAGATAGAGCGCGACCAAATCGCCATCATGGGCCGTCGAAGGGCGGCGGCGGGTGACGCCGCCGGGGAGGCGAGCCTGGTGCATGTGGCGCGCCACTCCAGGCCCGGATCCATCGTACTCAGCAATGACCCTCACGCTGTCCGCCTCGGAAGGAGACACAACGTCTCCGTCAGAGGCACGCTCTACGTCCTGCACCGAGCGTTCAGCATAGGGCTACTCTCTTCGGAGGAGGCATGGATGCAGTACCGTAGCCTGCAAGACCAAGAAAGGCGGCCACCACGACTAATCCGAGCGCAGTTAGAGCGCTACCTGGAAACCGGGACGCGTCCTGGCTAAGGAAGGTGATGCACATAGTACGCTGATATGCAGAGTCGAAGTAAGGTTAAGGAAGATTCCAGGAGAGCAAACCAGACTCATTCCGCATCCTCTTACTACAGTGCAACACATGAAATAGTTAGTCGCCGCTAGAACCTGGGCAAGCCCCGCCTCGACGAGGCGTTCGTTGGGCCTGAGGGCTCGCGAGAACAGTAGGACACGGGTGCCGCCTCACGCCTCCATCGAGCGCCGCAGCTTGTCCCGAACCTTCCGACCGGCCCCCGGTTTCAGCGCGCCCGAATCGTCCAGTTTTTTTACGAACCGGAGGTACATCGCTCTCTCATCGTAATCTGATCCTCCTGGCACATCGAAGCTTTGGAGGAAGAAGCCGAGATTCGAGTAGTAGCGGCGGCCGGGCGAGTCGGGCGGTGGGGTGCTCGCGTAAAGCGCTAGCGCGTCGCCCATCGACTCGGCGGCCTCCAGCCTACGGCTGAACTCGTCCCAGGCGCGAAGGTCCGCCTCCTCCCACTCTTGCCGCGTTCTCGTCTTCCGCCGTCTCGTCACGACCGCCTCCCCTTAGCACCGCCAGCCTACCGCCGCACCAAACCTTATCCGGGCACCTGAGCATCACCGCCTCCACGGCCGCCGGAGTATCAGCTCCACCCGGCCCTGCACCTCCACGTCTGCAGCCGGCGCTACTACGTCTTTGTGCTCGCCGTTCTCCTCCCGCAGCCTTACGTTCTCGCTTTCCCGGAAGAGCCTCTTGACCGTAACCCGCTCCCCGCCGATGAGCGCCGCCACTATCGTCCCGTCCGGGGGGCCAGGCTACGGAGGACCTTCTCCTGGGCCTCCCTGCGGGCGAGCTGCTCCGCCGAGTGCTGCCTGTGGCCGAGGGCATGGCCGTGGGGGGGGGCCGGGACCCGGGAGAGCACGAAGGTCGCCACGGCGTCCCAGAGGTTCTCCGGCACCGCGGCGCCCTCGGCCAGCCCCTCCGAGAGCTGCTGCAGGTAGCGGGCGTCCGCCTCGTTGAAGACCGACCACATCCAGGCGAACGCCTTCCAGTCGTCGGCGGCGGAGGCCAGGGCCCCGAGGGCCTCCGGCTCGCCCGCACGCTGGACGAGCGTGGCGAGCGCCGGCCACTCCTCGGCCTGAGGAGCTTGGCGTGGTCCGAGAGGGCGGCCGATCCGGCGTGGAGTCCGCTCACAGCCTGCCGACCCCGGCCCGGGCCCGCTCAGCGTCCGAGAGGGCGTACTTCATCACCTGGGAGAGGTCGGAGTGGCCCATGAGCTCGGCGAGCTCCCTCAGCTGCCCCGGGTTGTCCTGCAGGTACCAGGTCCCGAAGGTGCGCCTGAGGTCGTGGGGCTTGAGGGCGGCCTTCTTCGCGAGGCGCGCCTCGCGCACCCACCCGTAGAGCCGCCGCCTCAGGGTGTTCTCCGAGACTCGCCTCCCCCGCTCGTTGAGGAAGAGGTGGGACGGATCCTCCCCGGCGGGCACGAGATCTCCCCTGACCGAGAGGTAGCGCGAGAGCGAGCGCTTGAGCTTCGGGGCCATCGGGACCGCCCGCTCCTTGTTGCCCTTGCCCTTGGCCACCCGGACCTCTTCGGCGCCGCGAGAGAGGTCGAGGTCCCAGACGGCGAGGCCGGCCGCTTCCTCTATCCTGAGGCCGGCGTAGACCATGGCGCTGAAGGCGGCGTGGTCGCGCGCGGCGAGCACGGGGGCCAAAAGCGCGCGGCGGGAGGGGGGCGCCCCGTCGGGCCCCTCCCCGGGCGCGGATCTCGCGGCCCGATCGATGGGGGCGAAGAGCCTGCCGGCCTCCTCCTTGGTGAGGTAGAGCCTCTTCGGGGTCGCCTGGCGGAAGCGGACCTCGTCGAGGTCGTCCATGGGGTTTTCTAGCTTGAGCCTCCTCGAGGCCGTCTCGAAGAAGCTCTTTAGCACGGCCAGATGGCTCTTCGCGGTGGAGTCCTGGAGGGGCTTGCCGTCCTTGAGGGTGCGCTCGTTCTTGAGGTAGACGGCGTAGGCCTCCACGGCGTCGGCGTCGGCCGAGGCATATGGGACGTCTACCTCCCCGAGCCCGGATCGCGAGGCGAGCCAGCGCTGGAAGAGGTCGAGCTTCTTGCGGTAGTCGTCTATGGTCTTCTCGCCGCGGCCGCCGGCGCGTTTGGCGTCGAGAAAGAAGGCGATCGCGTCGCCGAGGAAGAGCGGGGCCGGGTCGGCCGCGGTCTGGGCCGCGGAACCGGAACCCTTCGTCGTCTCGGGCGCCGACATCTAGGGCGCCCCGATCTTCGGCGGCAGAATGCTGCGGGCGCGCATCTCGTAGAGGGCCCTCCCGACGAGGGAGGACCGATCGAGCAGGTCCCATAGATCCGACAACCTGACCAAGAGGTCGGCGTCGCCGACCGCCCGGGCGGTCAAAGGACCCGTCGGGCCCCGCCGCGGCAACGCCCTCGACGCCGCCTCGGCGCAGGCGAGACCCGCGGCCAGGTAGCTGATCATGATGCTCTGCGCGTACTCGGTCTCGACGACCTTCTCCTTCTCGGCGGTGGTGAGTTTCATGTTGCCCTCGATGAAGCCGGGCATCAGCTTGCGGAACCCCGAGTGGCTGTATCCAGAGAAATAACCGTACTCCCTTTGCCAGCGCCGCAGAGCGTCTTTGAGCTGTGGGTCGGATACCTCGCGTATCACCTCAGCGGGCATCGGGAAGTTGGCCATGGTTTTGGAGGCGGCCTTCAAGTGCGGCGGCGTGGTCGTCCCCGGCGGGTTGCGGTAGCGCCACTCCACGAACTCCTTCTCCTCGTCGGAGATTCCTAGCCCCTTGCGCTCGTTCTCCAAGCCGGACGCCTGCTCTTTCAGGAAGTCGTCGTACCTCGCCAAACCGGAACGCTCGTCGGCCTCCAGCAGGTGGCGCTCGTAGGCCTTGCGCCATTCGTCTTTGAGATAGCGCTCGGTCCAATGCTCCGGGTCCTCCAGTAGCAACGCCACCACGTAGACCTTCTCGATCTGCTCCCGGGCGAGCGACATCGCGTCCGCCATCGCCGGCGGGTTCTCCCCGCGGCTCCTCATGAGCATCCTTATGCTCTGGTGCGTGCCCAGAAACTGCCTGAGCATGTCCGCCATCAGCGCCCCGAACGTCGCCCCCAGATCCGCCGAATGCTCGAACGAAAGCGCCAGGGGGTTCACCACCCGGGCAACGAGATCGTCCACCTCCTCGGCGTCGATGGCGTCACCGGGGTCTATGTCCCGGGCGTGCGCGTAATGGGTCAAAAGCGGGCCTCCCGCGTATCGAACACCAAAAAGCAGATTACACCCATAATCTTACACGACGAAGAGGAGTTTTGGCCGATTCCTAAAGGGTTTCGTCGGAAACGGTGTCCCAGAGTTACTTTTCGTGTGACAGATTATTCCGGTTGCGGGCTCTCGAAGCCCACGGCGGGCAACACCGGGAAGAACTCGAACTGCTTGTAGCCGAGCGCCCCCTGGCGGCGCTGCTTGCGCAGCAGCCGCAGCCTGGCGAGGCGGTCGGTGCGGTTGCTGCAGGTGGTGAGTTTGATGTCGAGCCTCTCGGCCAGGGCTTCGTTGGTGTCCCCGGGCCGGACGGACTCGAGGGTGTGCGCGAGGTAGTCCGGCAGCTCGCCGACGACGCGCAGGTCGGCCACGCCTTCCGCCTTCCCGGCGCAGAACATCGCCAGCTTCCTCCGTTCGAGGGACACCTGGATCTCCTCGAGGATGTCTTCCTGATCGCCGGGCGAGACGATCAGCACCACGTAGCGGTCCTTGATCCCGCCCGCGTACATCTCTTGGGCCAGCGCGCCGAAGCACTCGTCGGCATAGGAGAAATTCATGAAGTCCAGAGAGCGGAAGTCCACGCCAAGCGCGGACCCCGGCGGGTACGATTCGAGTCTCTTACGCAAGAGCTCCCGCTCCGCCCCGCCGCTCTTGCGCCCCGCCAAGACGCCGCCCGACGCGTCCGCTCCGGTCAACGGCAGGACGTCGTCCAGCAACCCCAGGTCCACGGCGGGC
The DNA here is from genome assembly GCF_011492945.1 of Rubrobacter tropicus. Classification (NCBI taxonomy): domain Bacteria; kingdom Bacillati; phylum Actinomycetota; class Rubrobacteria; order Rubrobacterales; family Rubrobacteraceae; genus Rubrobacter; species Rubrobacter tropicus. The sequence continues at coordinate 4,011,820 of NZ_CP045119.1, read as the reverse complement.
GTGCTCAAGGCGGTCATGGCGCTCCTTTCATCGCAATCATTGAACGCTCAGTTTACTTTAGGCATCGGTTCGGCCCAGTGTCAAATATCACCCGAGCGGGAACTCGGCCTCCACGCAGGTGCCGCGGAGGGGATGGGCCGTCTCGGTCCGCGGGCCGGACGTCCCCGAGAACCTCACCCACCCCCCGTGGGACCAGGCGGTCATCGCCCCGTTCCCGCGCCCGACCGACCTGAGCGCGCTGCCGAAGCCACCGCCGCGGGCGTCTCCCAGCCTCGACACCCCGTCGACCGCGGCCAGCTCGATGAGTCCGCCGTCCGTCGAAATGCCGCGCATGGCGGCCTGGGGATGATCCCGCAGCGTGGCGGGTATCCCGATGCCGGCGTCGGCGACGGCGACGCAGACCCTCTCGCCCCCCATCCGGTAGGTCTGGATGGCGGTGTAGGCGCCGCAGCGCGACTCGGCGTGGACGACCGCATTCTCCAAGAACTCGGAAAGCACCGTGCAGCAGCGGTTGACCTCGGCCCTCGCCAGGTTGCCTTCTGAGAGGAGCCGGTGAAAGTCCCGCGTCACGAGCGCGGCCTCGTCTTCCGTGCGCACGGTGCGCAGTTCGGAGAGCGACGCGCCGGCGTGACGGGCGCCCGTCTCTAAGCGGGTCACGTCCTTGTCGTAGAGCAGCCTGTCGCCGAAACGCGCGAAGAAGTCCATGCGATGCATGTATCCGGCGACGCCGTCCGGCGGCAGCCTTACGACCAGCGGCCGATCTTCCGCGGTCCAGGCCTCGATCAAACTAGACAGCGCGACCAGCCCGCCCGGCCTCACGAAGCGCACGCCCGAAAGGTCGACCCCGCCGGAAGAGAACATCGCGCCCGAAGAAAGCCTGGCGCGCACCCCATCCATCGTGAGTTCCCAACTCAAGCTTCTGCACCGCAAGTCGGCCGCTCGCCCATGCCCGGGATGTTAGCCGAAATCAGGCAGACCCCGCCCACAAACTGCGCTCACCCCCATCGCTGTGGTCGCGACCGGACGCCGCCCTCCGCGTCTGCTAAAATCAGTTCTCAGTACGATTGGTGAACGGTTAGAGAACGTAAGGAGGATGGGATGGGCATGACCGGGATACTCGAGGAAGCCAGGGCGCGCATAGCGGTCGACGACGAGGTGCTCGCGGCGGCGCGGGACCGCCGCGACCTCATAAGGAGGATCGTCGAGGAGGAGTTCCGCACCCTGCGCACGTTCGGTTCGGGCTCGCTGGCCCACGGCACCCAGAACAGCCCGCTGGCAGACGCGGATCTCGGCGTCGTCCTGGACAGGAGGGCTTACCCGGAACTGGGCCCCGATGGTGATGGCCCCGAGGGGATCGTGGAGGAGGTGCGAAAGCGCCTCAGGGAGCGCCTCAAGGAGGACTACCCGGAGGCGCGCTTCTACGTCGGCGGGCGCAGGGCCATAAAGGTTACGTTCAACGACCCCGTCGGGCCCGACGCGGACGACTTCACCGCCGACGTGATCGTGGCCCTGACGAGGGAGGACGGCGGGCTGTGGATCCCGGACCTCAAGAAGAACACCTGGGAGGCATCCCATCCCGAAGAGCACACGCGGCTCGTCCGGGGCCGCAACAAGGCAACCAAGTCCACTTTCGCGCGCGTCATCCGGCTGGCCAAGCACGCGAACAAGAGGCACGGGAAGACGGTCTGCTCGTTCAACCTCACCGCGCTGGGGCTCGAGTGCCTCAAGGAGAAGGCCTCGATGCAGGATGGGCTCGCCGTTCTGTTCCGGCACGGGGCTGACAGCCTCAAGGACGGCCTGACCGAAGACCCGGCCGGCGTCTCCGGCGCGATAGGCGTGAACACCTCGCGGCGCAAGGACGCGGCAGCCAGGCTCGAGAAGCTGGCCGGGCTCGCCGAGGAGGCCGTGCAGCTGGAGGCCGACGGTCAGGACGCTCAGGCGCAGAAGGCGTGGTCGCAGCTGCTGCCCGACGCCGTCGATCGCCCCGACGACGAGGACCTCAAGGCGGAGTACGCGAAGGGGCTGGGCAAGAGCAACGGGCGCGTGCGCCAGGGCGTGAGCGGCATGGTGGTCTCGGACCGCCTGGGCAGCGCGGTGTCGTCGGGCAGGTCCTACGGGGGCGAGAGGCCCGCGGACCGCTAGGCTGGCCTGGTGCTACCGTGGTGGCGCGAGGACGTGGGCGCCGTCTTGCGCATGCAGGCGAGCCTCAAGGCGCGCCACCCCGGGATCGAGAAACGGAGGTCACGAAGGAGCCTGACCTACGTGTTGGACCTGGAGGTCCCGTGCTACGAGACGCGGCGCGTTACCATCGTCTTCGGCACCCGCCACACGGCCGCCGGCGCCCGGGTCTTCGCCGACGGCCCGGCGTGCTCCCGCCACCGCTACGAGGACGGCAGCCTGTGCATGTGGCACCCGGACGACCCGCCCGAGCTCAGGTGGGTGCCGGATCGCGGGCTGGCGGACCTGATAGAGATGGCCCGCCGCCACCTCTTCAGGGAGGCTTACTGGCGGGAAACGGGAGTATGGTTGGGTCCCGAGGTCCATCTCGACGGGGAAGGAAAGGGCGCGAACGGATGAAACGGTGGGCCGGACAATCTGAAGCGGGGTGCCCGTGAGCGCCGCCGTGGTCGCGTCGGTGCTCGCGCTCGCCGGCGTGCTCGCCACCGTGGCGGCCAACCAGTTCCTGGCGCGACAGGACCGGCTCCGCAAAGACTTCGCCGAGGCCCTCGCGGCCGTGGAGCGGTACGCCGAGCTGCCCTACCGGATCCTTCGCAGACAGGCATCCGACGCCGAAACGCGGGGGCGACTCTCCGAGGCGATCCACGAGGTTCAGCAAGACCTGCTCTTCCACCGCAGCTGGGTGCGGGTCCAGGACGCCCGCGTCGCCGACGCCTACGACGCGCTGGTCGGCGCCGCGAGAAGGGAGGCCGGCCAGGCCATGACGCAGGCGTGGAGGACGGACCCCATCGCCTCGGACGAAGGCATGCCCCTCGGCGTCGGCCTGACGTTCCCCGAGATGGAGCGACGGCGAGAAGAGTACATCGAGGTGGTCCGCTGGCATCTGCAGTGGCTCCCCGCGCGGTGGGCCAGGACGCGTCTTGTTCCGTGGATCCTGGATTTGCCCCGCAAGTCGAGGGGTGCCGGGTGAGCGCGGGAGCTCCGGCGCGGTTGAGGGGGCACGGCGGCGTTGCTGCGGGCGGAGGCGGGTGGCCGCGCCGAACTCTCGTGGTCGTCGACCGCTCTTGGTCAAGAATTCTGAAGGTCGTTGTCCATTACCCGTTTGCTACTAGTACCCTTCGTCGGCGCTCTTGGGGGCGGCCTCGGGTAAGGTAGCACGACTTTGGCATCGTATGCCATTTTGCTAACGCTTGACTTCGCCTCTAAGGGCCTCTGCGCAAGCCGCCGAGGTGATTGGGCGCCCGGTTTCGGGCTTGGGCCTCGCGTCGGTGCCGCCCACGTAGACAATTACCGATAATGTCGGTAATATGTCCGCATGCGAGATGGAGAGGGGAGGAACGAAGGATTCGTAGAGGCGAGTCGTGCTTTCTCTTCCACGGAGGTGGCAAAGACGCTTTCGGAGACCAGGGAAGCTCTACGCCAGTACGAAACCTCGGCCTTGGCCGACGTTGCGCATATCCTCTCGGGTGTCGCGGAGAGCCTGGCGCACACCACCCGAGATCTTGCCGTTGTGAGCCGGGAGGAGTGGTTGGATGCGGAGGGGGCCCGGCGTCATCTCAAGAGGACTAGGAAGCAGTTCGAGAGGATCGCGCCGCACCTCCCGAGGCATTACGTCAGCGAGCGTGGCATCCTCTACAACGCAAGGGAGCTAGACGAGTGGCTAATGAACCGCTAGGTCCGGGACGCGGTTCAGCATGGGAGCAAGCAAGTGACGTCTTCGCGCATCACCAGGTCAAGACGGTAGTCCGCGGCGAGGGCGAGAAGGTTCGCCCGGAGATAGAGAATCCCGCGGTGTGGGAGGGCCTGGACCGCGGGACGGCGGGGCGGCTGCTGGGACAGGTGGTGTAGCCCACGCCGCGGGCTTAGCCTTTCTTCGTCTTCTCGGCTCCGTCTGGCCCGCTCTCCGGCAGGCTCGCACGGTAGAACTTCCTGAACTCCATGAGGTCCTCGAAGTCCTCCTTCGGCACCGTCTGCCCGTAGGCGTAGGCGGCCCCGAACAACTCCCACTCCTCGTCGCTGAAGGCCATGATGGCGTCGGCGTAGACGGGGATCTCGCGCGGGCACGCCGTGACGCCGCGCATCCAGTCCGAGACGCTCCTCTGGTTCACGTCCCTCAGCCTGCCGGACATGGCCCTGATCTTGAAGCCGCGCCTCCGGCACTCCGCCGCGAAGGTGCTCTGGTTGAGCCCCCTCGACTCCAGCAGCCGGTCGAAGACGTGGCCGAAGTACATGTATTTGCCGTCCGCCAGACCCGGCTCCAGACCTTTAGGTTGACCCGACACGAGCATACCCGCCCGGCGGTAGCGGCTCAAGGTCTCTAGCAGACCCTCCGTGCTGCCCGACAGCGTCATGGTGGTATTGTACCGATATTGTCGGTAATATGCACGGCGACGGGGTACCGAGTACGTTGTTAAGGAGGTTTCGAGCATGGGGGTTGGGTCTGCGGGGGGAGCAGCGCGACGCCGGTGCGGTAGGAAGGATGACGGGGGGCGGCCATGAGTGGACGCGTCGTCTCCGGTGGGAAGAGGAGGTTGTGCGTCGTCGGGCGGGGCGGGAGATGCTTCGCGTGCGGGGGCCGGAAGGAAACGGTGCAGGGGCCGCGGGGACAGGACGGGAGACCCGTGGCCGGACTGAACTGTCCCGTGTGCGGGGGCCGGGGCAGGGCGATGGTCGTGGACTCCGGCGACGGGCGTACCGGCTTGGCCGGGGGACCGTCGTGACGTTGCGTTTGCCGGAGCAGGAAGCTTGGAGGGGGGGCGCGGGCCGTGAGCGTTTGGGCGCAGAGTTGGGCCTACGAGCAGCGACTCGGCAGGTGGCGCGAAACCAAGAGGGGGAGGAGGTCGTGGAAGGGGGACCCTGGGGCCAAGAGCGTGCTCGCCGCGGTCGCCACCTTCGCCGACGAGAACGGCTACGCCTACTGCGGCCAGGACACCCTCGCGGAGATGACGGACATGACCGAGCGCTCGGTTAGGGAGCACTTGCACAACCTGGAGCACGCCTACGGCAAGATCCGACGCGAGCACCGCCGGAAGGGCTCCGGGAGGGGCAGGGGCGAGTTCACCAGCGACGGCATCTGGCTGCTAGCCCCGGCGCACCGCCTGAGGCCACCGAAGAGGGGAGAGGCCGCCGAGGCCGAACCGGCGGAAGAGTTTTCCGCCGGAGAGAAACGCGCGCACGGGCGGAAGAGTTTGCCGCCGGGCCGGCGGAAGGGTTTTCCGGGGAACCGTCAGGGGACTGAACCGTTAGGAGAACCGCCAGGGGTGCTGCCGCACCGCCCGGAGACCTACGCCGGGATGGTCGGGGAGCAATCGCGCTTGCTGGGGGTCCCGCTGGACGCGGATGAGCTGCGAAACCTCCTCGCCTACACCGGGCGCCTGATCGAAGAGCAGGGCGCCGGACCGCTCCTCATGCTGCGGTGGGCCGCGCGCTACGCTACCCGGCGCGCCGAGAACCCGAAGATCGGGCCGTCCCAGGCCTGGGCCGACGTGGTTGCGGACGGACGGGAGAACGGGCGTGGCCGACGGTCCATCGCCGTCACGGGGGCTTCGGAGGACGCCTACGAGGGGGAGTTCTGAGGTGGGTTCGGGGGACCCGACGGGGATAGCCGACGTCCTCAACAACGTACTCGCCAAGCCCGCGACGGGCGACCTCGCAGGCCGGATAGGGCGCGAGCTGGCGGCCCAACGCCTGGGCGCGGACTCCGCTGGCGGGGCCGGGCGGGAGCCGGAACGCTGCGGGAGGTGCGGCGGGCTGAGGGACGGGCGCGACCACGAGAGCCACGCGGACCGGGTGTGCCGGTGCGGCGGGAGGGAGGGGCGCCTGCTCTCCTACCTGGACGCGGCGGACCCCGAGCGTCGGATGACCTTCGGCGCGCTCGACGCCTCCGAGCCGACCGTCTCCGCCGCCCTCGGGGCAGCGCGCGGGATCGTCGCCTGCGAGAGGAGGCGCGGAATGCTGCTCATGGGGCCGCCGGGGCGCGGCAAGACGTTCCTCATGGTAGGGCTGGGCAGGGCCCTCCTCGGGCGTGGGCGGGACGCCGGCTACTACAACGCCGCCCGGCTCGTCTCCCGCGTCCAGGACACCTACGGGGAGAACGGCGGCGAGACCAGACGCGCGGTCGTGGAGTCGGTGGCCTCCCACGAGGTGGTGCTGCTCGACGACCTCGGCAAGGAGCACGCCTCCGCGAACGTGGAGTCGATCGTCTACGAGCTCTTCGACGCCCTCTTCCTGGCCCGGGTCACCCTCGTGGCCGCGACCAACGTCCCGGCGACGGGCGAGGGTGGCTACCGGGGCCCGACGCTCTCCGACCGCTACGACGAGGCGGTGCGCTCCAGGCTCCGGGCGATGTGCGAGCGGTTCGTCGTCAAGGGCGAGGACCGCAGGCGGGAGGCGTGGGAATGGTAGGCAGGTCCGCAGCCGGGACGCCGCCGGACCGGTCCGCCGACCGGCCCTCCGACCGCCGCCTGTCGGAGGTGCTCGTGACGCTGGCCCGGCTCGTGCTCGCGGGGGACGACGCCGGCAGGCTGGCCCGCGAGGCGGTGCTGGCCGTCGCGAAGGCCCTCGACGCCGACCGCTGCGAGGTCCTGCGTCCGGCGCCGGGCGGAAAGCGCCTGCTCAGGATCGCCTCCTGCGGCGAGGACCCCGGGCGGGGCGGTCGCGATGCTGTTCCCTCCGGCGTCTCCTCGGCGGCCGGCTACGCGCTGCTGAACGGCGCGCCGGTCGTCTCCGAAGACCTGGAGCGGGAGAGGCGGTTCGGCGCCGTGGGGGCGCCGCGACGGGAAGGCCCCGTCTCCGCGGTCGCGGCGCCCTTCTCGTCTGGCGGCGACGCCGGCGTGCTGGTCGCCTACGCCGCGCGGGCCGGCGCGTTCGACGCCGGACACGCCCTCACCCTGGGCCGGATCTCCTACCTCCTCGGCGGTGCCCTGCGGCGTCTGGAGGAGCGTGAGGAGCTACGCCGCAGGGCGGAGGAGGCCGAGCGTCGCCTCGGCGCGCCGCCTGACAGCCTCCGCGTGGACGCACTCGGGGACGAGGTCCCCACGCTAACCGCCCGCCAGTCGGACGTGCTGACGCTCATGGCCGACGGTCGATCGGCCAAGCGCATCGCCTCGGAACTCAGACTCTCCATCCACACCGTCCACTTCCACCAGCGCAACCTCTACCGTGCCCTGGGCGTCGGCTCGTCGACCGCGGCCCTCAAGCGGGCCGCCGAGATGGGATTGCTGCGCCCGCCGAACGCGGGCCCCTCGGACCGCTAGCCCGCTGCGACGCGGCCTCCAGGGGCCGCACCCCATCTTGCCGACCCAACCACTTCTCGTAGTCGGAACCCACCATTTCTTGTGATGTGGGCTTCCCCCCGTTGCCCGCAGACTCCCAAGCGCAACTTGAGGCGAAAGGAGGCCGACCAGGCAGCAGACCACGGAGCATCGAACGACGCGGTTGCCGACAACTGGCCGGGCGGAACGCCAGATCGCCAGACCCCAACGGGCCGCCCGGCCCCAACCCCGAAAGGAGCGAACCGATGCAGACGGAGACAAACAACGAGATCGCCGGGCGGGCTCCCACCCCCCTCCACGTCGGGAGCCCGCCCGGCGCCCAAGTACTTGGCGGGTGCGGAGGCCTATCCTGAGCCTCTCGAGCCAATACCTCGAGGACGCACAAGGCGACCGCTTCTACGAGCTGGGTGTGAGGCTGCGCGAGCACGGCCCGGAGATGCTGGCCGCCACGCAGGACCCCGCCAATTGGGCGCTCGTGACCGTGGGCCTGGCGCTCGCCGGCGCCTGCCTGGCCGGCGCCCACAAGGGCTCGGGGCCGCTCCTCGACCTCGGCCACCGCGCCCTGTTCCGGCGCCCGGGCGAGGTCCTGGTCGGCCACCGCTCCCTGGGGTCGTTCGGCTCGGCGCCGCTCTACCTCCCGCTCCCCGACCGCTTCACGGGGCTGCAGATGGTGGCGCCGATGGGCCAGGCCAAGACCTCGACGATGGAGTGGCTCGCCTACCAGGACCTGAGGAACGGGCTCTCGGTCTTCGTCGTGGAGACCGAGGGGGACCTCGGCAGGAAGCTCCTACCGCTCGCCTACGGGCTCGGCGTCCCGATCCGCTACTTCACTTACGCCGGCTCCGGGCCCGCCATGAGGTGGAACCCGCTGGCCGGCGACAAGGTCGAGGCCGCCGAGAGGGCGGTCGTCGCCTTCCAGTCGGCGGCGGCGAGCGGCGACGAGAAGTTCTTCGAGAACTTCAACTCCATGTTCCTCAGGCACGCGGTCCTGGCCGTGTGCACCTTCGCGGAGCGGGAGGGGCGTGCCGCGACTATGGCCGACCTCGACCGCTTCGTCCAGAACGAGCGCTTCCGCAGGAAGGTCCTGGGCGTCGAACGCGACGCCCAGGGCAAGCGCTTCACCGTGAACGCGAAGGGCCTGCCGAGGAGAACCCTCGGTTACTGGCAGGACCTCTACTACGGCCAGTACGGCCAGAGGGAGCGCACCCAGTTTGTCGCGGGCCTGCACGCCGTTATGGACGCTCTCCTCGCCCAGGAGGTCGTCGAGGTCGCGCTCTCGCCGGGGCCCGAAGACCCGGTGCTGGACCTGCCGGGGGCGCTGGACTCCCCGGGACTCACCCTCGTGAGCGTCCCGCAGGGGGCGGCGCCGGCGACGAGCCGGATGCTTTCGACCTGGGTGATGGAGTACTTCCGCCAGGCGGTCCTCGCCCGCGGGGAAGGCGGGTATCCCGTCTCCGCGTACCTCGACGAGGTCCACTCAATGCTGGGGCACGCCAACTCCGAGGCCGCTCTCGCGTTCTCCTCGCTGGTTACCCAATCCAGGAGGCGTCACGTGGCCTTCAACTTCGCCTACCAGTCGTTCTCGCTGCTGCCTTCTCCTCTCAGGGAGTCGCTCGCCACCAACGCCCGCAACAAGCTGATCTCCGGCGGGTTGCAGGGCGAGGACGCGGTGGAGGCGGTGCGGATGCTCGGCCAGACCGAGGAGGAGGTCCGCGACTACCGCACGACCCGCAAGGGCCTGCTCGGCGGCCCTGGCACGTTCTCGGTGGGCCGCAGGAGGCAGACCGTCCCGCGCGTCAGCGAGGAGGAGCTCGTCTACCTTCCGCGCGGCTGGTGGCACCTCTCGCGCGTGAGGCGCGGTAGGCAGCAGCGCCCCGTGCCGGTGAAGGCCGGCAGGGCCCCCGCGCCCCCGGCCGCCCACCGCGACGCCTTCGCACCTTGCTGAGCGCGGGTCCCATTACGCGCCGCGGGCCGGCACGAGGCGACCGCGCGAGGACGCCCAACCGGGACGGCTTCGCGAGCACGACCGCGGCAAACGATCGAACCGCAGACACGACGACAGGAGGAGGCAAAGACGCCATGCAAGCACGCCACACGCAGACGCCGGAGGTCGGGCGCCGGGGAGACACCTTGCGCGGGCCGTTCTGGCGATCGGTCGGCCGAAAGGTCCTCTCGGCCTGTGGAGGGCCGGCCGCGGCCGTCAACAGGGAGCTGCCCCGCTACCTGTTCTGGGCGCTCGTAGCGTCCCTCGTCGCAAGCGTCGTCCTCGGCGTCGGCGCCGGGGAGGCGCTCGCCCAGCAGCAGGGTGGCCAGGGTGGAGGCGACGCCATAAGCCAGACACTCGACAACGTCCGCAACTACCTGGCGGGGCTCGCCTTCGGGGTGGGGGGGATAGGCTTCGTCGCCTCCCTGCTCGTCAAAGGCTACGCCTCGATCAACGAGAACGCCCACGCTTACGCCGCGATGGGGATGAAGGGCTCGCTGTGGTGCATCGTCGCCGGCGTGATCGTCACCCCGATCCTCACCATAGCCTCGGGCCTCGCGGCCGGCGGCGGGGGCGGCTGAGCCCCGTATGCGCGAGCCGGTAGTGAAGGACCTGGCAGGCGCCCGCAAGACCACGAAGATCATGGGCGTGGCCGTCGAGACCCACCAGGCCGCAATCCTGGCCGGCACGCTCGTCTTCTTCGCCACGTTCTGCTACTACCTCGCGGGGTTCTTCGGCCTCTCCACCACCCGGGCGGCCGTCTGGCTCTCGCCGATCGTCCCCGTGGCGCTCCTCTTCGCGTTCTACCGCTCGCGAGACGGCTACCACCTGGACTTCGTGATCTGGAGGAAGATCGTCTCCTTCACGCGACCGGACGTGTTCTTCAAGCGGCCCAGGGACAACGCGAAGGGCGGGTGGCGCTCGATGCGCGACGTCGTCCAGCGGTTCATCCCGGCCGAGGAGTTCCACTGGGAGATGCTCCGCTGCGACGACGGTACCTACGTCGTCGCGTTCCGCGTGGTTCCGAAGAACCTCTCCCTGATCGGCGACACCGAGCGTATGCGGGTCTTCCGCAGCGCCACCGAGCTCTACAACTCCCTGGACTTTCCGTGGATGGAGATCACCAGGAGCAAGGAGGGCTCGACGGGGCGCTACACCCGACGCTTCAAGAACAACGTCGCCTCCGCGATCCCGCCGGAGGAGCGCAAGCTCAAGAGGTTCGCCTCCGAGCACGCCGCCTACCTCGAGGAGGAGCTGCCCGGGCTCTCCATCTTCGAGCGCAAGGGCTACGCCGTCCTCCACTACAACCCCGCCGCCGAGAAGGCTAGGGCCGCCGGCGGTGCCTCCGGCTTCGGTCCGCTCGACGCCGTCGCGAAGCTTGTCGGCTTCGGCAAGGGCGGCAAGACCCCCGGAGGACGCGCCTCCAGGAAGGACGCCCGGAGGCGCCAGCAGGAGGCGGAGGCCGCCTACCGGGTGCTCTCGACCAGGGCAAACTCCTTCTACAACGGCTTCGTCCGGCTGGGGTGCCGCATCAGCGCGCTGACCGACATGGAGTTCCTCGCGTTCGTGCTCGGGCAGACCACCGACTGGGACGAGGACTCCGAGGAGCCCCCGACCCTCTACGAGCACGTCTCCCTCGACCCGGGCGGCTACGACGCCATCCCGGAGGAGAAGCGCGAGCAGATGATCCGGGAGGCCGAGGCCTGGCGCGAGGAGGCTCCGCCGGCGCTCGGCATCGGCGACCTCGTGGCGGACAAGATCGCCCCCGACACGGCCAAGATTTTCCCCGAGTTCCTCAAGGTCGAGGGCCGCTACCACACGACCCTCTTCGCCTCCGGCTGGCCCGACGAGGTCTTCTTCGGGATGCTCGCCGACCTGAACGCCATAGAGGGCCGCGTCAAGGTCGTGAAGTTCATAGACCCCCGTCCGAAGAAGGAGGCGCAGCAGATCCTCGGCGGCAGGGTCGCGGCGCTCCGGGCATCGAAGAGCACCGCCGACGACGGGAACGTCAACGCCGAGCAGCAGCGCGAGATCGCCGAGTACACTAACGAGCAGGCGCTCTACGAGATCAACTCGGGCAGGCAACGCTACCTCGCCCTCTCCGTCCTGATCCACGTCGAGGCCGACTCCGAGGAGCGGCTCTACGGGATGGCCCAGGAGGTCCAGGACACCCTGGCCGGCTGGAACGTCTCAAGCCAACTCGCTCGCGAGCAGGCGTGGGAGGGGCTCCTCTCGTCCGGCCCCTTCGGCAGGAACTACCTCTCGGACCGCTACTGCGAGTTCGGGATGCTCAGCCGTCCTGCCGCGTGCCTCTTCTCGTACGGCTCCCAGCAGATAGACCACGAGGACGGCGTCTTCGTCGGGGTGGACACACGCTCCAACTCCGTCATGACGCTCGACACCCGCCGGCTCGTCAACCCCCACGGCGTGATACTCGGGCAGACGGGCGGGGGCAAGAGCTTCGTCATAAAGAGCGTCTCGACCCGACAGCTCATGTTCGGCAACCGCCAGGTGATCATCGACCCGGAGGGCAACAGCCGCTACGTGCGCGTGGCGAAGGCCGTCGGCGGCGCCTACGCGGTCATAGCGCCGGGCTCCAAGCACAAGATCAACCCGTTCGACCTGCACGAGGACTACATGAACCTCGACCTGCTGGAGGACATCTTCGGCGACGAGGACGAAGAGGACGGCGAGGAGCAGGACGTCGAGGAGGCCGTCGAGGCCGCGAAGGCGGCGGCGCTCGACGGCAAGGCCCAGGAGATCACGCGCATGGTCTCCCTCATGGCCGTCACCGACGAGACCAACACCGGCGCCGTCGGCGGCCTCTCGGGGGCGGAGGCCAGCTTCGTCGAGCGGGCCGTCTACCAGGCCTACGAGGACGCGGGGATCAGGTCCGACGACCCGGCCACCCACGAGCTGCCCGCGCCCACCTTCCCAGAGTTCTGGGAGATCATGCGCGGCTACGCCGAGGCCAACACCATCGTCTCCGACCTCTTGGAGAAGCTCTGGAGCTGGCACTCGGGGTCCCTCTCGAAGATCTTCGACGCCCCCACCAACGTCGACCTCTCGAACAAGTACCTCGTCTTCCAGATCTCGAAGGTCAAGGACCGCCAGAAGGCCCCGGTCATGCACGCCATCCTCGAGTTCCTGAACGGCGTCCTCTCCAACCGCAACGAGCCCTCGGATTGCTGGATAGACGAGGGGTGGGCTCTCCTGGCCTTCCCGATGAGCGCGGAGTTCACCGAGACGATGTACCGCTCCGGACGCGCCCGCGACAACGGCATGTGGCTTGCGAGCCAGGCGGTCAACGAGTTCGTCGAGAGCCGCCAGGGGAACGTGATCCTGGACCTCGCGGCGACGCACATGATCTTCCGCCACGAGCACCAGAAGAGCGCGAGGGCGACCGCGTCCATACACGACCTCTCCGACGAGGAGATCGACGAGCTGCTGAACTTCCAGCCCGGGGAGGGCTACCTGATCGTGGACCAAGCCCGCGTCCCGATGGAGGTGCTCGCCTCCGAGAAGGAGAAGGAGCTCTACAACACCTCCCCGCGCCTGGAGGCCGCCTACAAGGAGAAGCGCCGCAACCGCGCCGAGACCCAGAGGCGGGTCGAGGACGCCGAGCGGGACGGAGCGGCCGAGGCGAGCCGCAGGGAAAAGTCCGCTATGCCTGGCATGCCGCGCGGCGGGGAGCCGATGCGCGTCCACGCCTTCACCGGAGACGGCGCGGCAGACGCCGCGGCGGCCGTGGCGAAGCTCTACGGACGGGCCGCCCGTAAGGAGCGCCTCCACGTCCTGGCCGTCGACGCCTGCGGCGGGGCGCTCTCTGACAAGCTTTCCTCCGCGTCCGTCCCGAACCCGCCCGACCCCTTCCTCAGACGCGGCTCCCCGGACCCAGAAGGGCTGGGCGAGCACGCCTCGCTCACCTCCCTCTCCGCCCTGCGCGTCGTCCACCCCCCGGAGAACGGGTCTTTGCCGGCCTCCTCGCTGCACGAGGCCGCGGGCGAGATCTTCGACCTCTGCGTCGTCGCCTGCGGCGGCACGGAGAGCGCCTACGCCGAGGACTGGCTTCAGGCCGCCGACGAGGTGGTCGCCTGCTCGACGGAGGGCGCGGAAGAGGCCCTGGAGGCGGCGCTCGCTGCAGAGGAGACTCTTGCCTCCAACGGCACCATCCTCGCCGTCACCGGCGCGAGTGGGCCGCCCGTCGCGACCTTCCCCAAAGGCGACGGCGAACCGCTCAGGCCGCTCTACTCCCTCGGCCCCGGGGCCAGCAGCGGCACCCAGGCCGACAAGGGCCTGAGAACGCTCGCCCGCGCCCTCGTCGCCCCGAAAGACGACCCCACCGCGCCCGACGCTGGCCCGAAGGCGAACGGGTCCGCGAACGGCACCGCCACACGAGAGATGGACGCCGAGGAGGAGGCGAATGGCTGAGAAGAAGAAACCGGCCTGGCTGACCGGCGAGCCTTCGGACGATACCGCCGTCCAGCAGCAGACTCCCCGAGCGGGTTCCCGCAAGGGACCGCTCGCGGAGGACGATACCGGCCAGATCCTAACCGCCGACCGCGTGCACGAAGCCGTTGCGGACGACGAACAGACCCGGACCGTGCCCCGCATCCCCATGCCCGAGCCCGGCGCCAACTGCCCCGGACGGGACGCCGCCGCGCCCGGCAGCAACCCTCTCGGGGAACTCGTCGGGCGCCTGCGCGCGAACCCCATGCCGCTGGTCATCGCGGCGGTCGCGCTATTCGTCGCCGTCGGCTTTCTCTGGATCGTCTTCGGCGGCGGTGAAGACTCATCGTCGGCAGATAGCGGCCTGTCTGAGGGAGCGAACGGCGCGCAGGGACTACCGGCCGACGCCTTCGTCGGCGGCCCGGTGACCGACTCGGGCGTCGCGTTCGAGCCCATGCGGGAGTCTGGGCGGGAGGCCGCGCTCACGGGCGCGGGCCTGGAGTGGGCCGGCTCCGTCTCCGAGAAGGAGGACGGCCGGGGACAGACCGTTACGCTCGACGGGCCGACCGCCGCGCAGCTGGAGCGTGGCTTCGACCTCGGCTCCTCCGACGTCGAGACCGGCGTCTACGCCGTCGCCCAGGAGGACACGGGCGAGGTCCTGCACGTCACCACCCAGACCCTCGTCCCCCAAGAGCAAGAGGCCGCGGCAGACGAGCTGACGCTCGGCACCGTCCACGCCTTCGCCAACGGGAAGCCCTCGGGCTACGCCTTCTACCTGGACCGGCGCGAGGCTGGCTCCGACAGGGTCGTCCGCACCTACGTCCGCCCCGGCCAGAGCAGCTACCGCGTCTCCTACGACGCCCCGGTGACGCAGGCCACCGGGGAGGGAGACCGCAACGGCGCCTTCGTGCCCTTGCTCGTCGGATGGCGCGGCTTCGAGGATACCCGGACCACGAGACAGGGAGGGTAGCCGTGGGCGACCACGTACCACCGTCGAGTGTGGGTCCCGGCAGGGGCATGGGGCCGGGACGGACGGGTGGGGCCAGCAGCATGGGTCCCGACCGGATGAAGCGCAAGCTCGGCGGCCCGAGCGGCAAAGGGCCGAGCATGGAGCGGGGCAAAGGCCTCGGCAAGGATCCCTCGATGATGCCCAAAGGCCACGGCGTCTTCGGCCGCACCCCATCGATCGAGAAAGACGGCGACCCGTTCACCCGGCGCTCTCCGAACAAGAAGCCCGGCAACAACTCTTTCTTCTAGGAGGAAACGGCCCTTGAAACCTCACGGTGCAAGCAAACCAGGCCACGAAGGAGCCGTTCGGCCATCGTCGCGCAAGCCCGGCGCTGCCCAGACGGTAGCTACCCTGTTCGGGATCGGCACCCGCAGGTGCCGGCTCGCGGCGGCCTTGGTGGTCGTGATGGTCGGACTGGCGGGCCATACCGCCAACCAGGCCTTCGCCCGGGCGGAGGGGACCGTCCTGTACCTGGACGCCCCGGCCGTCTCTACGGACCGCGCCACGCGGGCGGGGGAGACCGCACAGGCCCACCACTCCGATCCCCGCTCGTCGGTGTCCCCGGACGCCCTGGCCTGGCTCGGGGTCCGGGGACCGCGAGGAGACGACACAGAAGCGCCCCCGCAAGACGCGGCGGGCGCCTTCGCCTCCGTGACCGCCCCGGACACCGAAGACACACCCGGCATCACCGCGGAGGCGGCCTACGCCGCCGGAGAGACCATGCTCGCCCAGGTCGAGGACGGAGCGCCCGCTGAAGACGGGGGACCGGACGAGGACGCGCTGGCCGCGGCCGGCGCCGTCCGCCCAGAGCTCGGCGACGGCACGCGGGCCTCGGAGGGACAGCCTTCCGCGGACTACGAGGCGCCGCCTGCCGAGCAGCCAACTACCTCGGATCCCGCCTCTTCGCCAGAACCCGTCGTGCCGGTCGCGGAGCCGAGCGGCGACAAGGGCC
Organism: Rubrobacter tropicus; assembly: GCF_011492945.1. Classification (NCBI taxonomy): domain Bacteria; kingdom Bacillati; phylum Actinomycetota; class Rubrobacteria; order Rubrobacterales; family Rubrobacteraceae; genus Rubrobacter; species Rubrobacter tropicus. The sequence goes on along the minus strand of NZ_CP045119.1, from coordinate 3,995,975 downwards.
TTGCGCTCGAGGTCCCGACGCAGACGGCGCCGGCTCAGACGGAGCTTGCCGCCGCGCCGAGCGAGGACGCTTCTCCGGCTCCGGAGATCTCCCTCGACACCGAGCCGGACTACGGCGCCATGGGACCGATCTCCGGGCCCGTGCCAACCCCGGAGCCTTCTGCCGAGCCCGAAACGCAGGAAGAGGAGATCCAGGAACCCAAGCTGCAGGAACCGGAAACCCAGGACGAAGAAATCCAGGAACCCGAGGACGACGGCGGGGAGCTCGCCGGGACGGACGCGGTGCCGGTCGCGAGCCCCGGGCCCGCGGACGAAACAGCATACGAAGACCCGGCTTCGAATCCAGAGCCGGCGGAGGAGCCAGCCTACGACGATCCGGCCACGACGCCCGATACCGGCCCGACGAGCGGCGAGAGCGGCGACGTCGCCCTCGCGCCAACGTCTTCGCCTCCGCCCAAGGACGACGGCCCGGACGACCTCGCTTCCGCCAGCCCCGCGTCGGAGGAGTCCGCGCCGGAGGAGTCCGCGCCGGAGGAGTCCGCGCCGGAGGTGACCGTGCCGGAAGACGGTTCCGAGGCGGAGGTCTCCGAAGAGCAAATCTCCGAGGTCGTGGTCGTGCAGGAGTCCGACACAGGGGAGGGGGCGGAGGGAGCGGACTCGACGATCACACAGCCCCCGAACTTTGCGCTTCCGGGAGACGATATTGAGGACGACCCCACAACGGCTATCGGAGCGCCGTCGTCGGACGAAACGGAAACTGAGCCCGGGCCGCCCGCAGAGGAGTTGCCGGCGGGGGAGTCGACGGACGACGGTGCTGACGAGGAGGCTGTGCCTACACCGGAGTTCCCGGACGAACAACCCAGCGATCAGACCGACACCGGTTGCGGGGAAACCGCCTCGTCCTCTCCAAAAGCGGACACGCAGGGGCCCGCTGCGGACACCCCGCACGGCGACGGCCGGGTCGTTGAGGGCACCGCCGATCCGCGTCCGAAAGACGACGCTCCCCTGGGCGGCGCAGATCGGAGATCGAAACGTCCGCGCGAGGACCACAGAGATGACGGCGGCGACCGCGGCCATTCCGGCGCGGGGAGTCCCGAAGAGCGGTCGCGCCGCATTGAGAACGACGGGGGCGGGGAGGCCGTCCAGGAGAAGGTGCACGAGAACACGGGGTGGTTCAGCGGCGAGCAGCGCGACAGGGGCGCGGCCTCCGGGGTCGGCGGAGGCGCGGAGGAGCCGGCACCCACCAACAGGTCCGCCGAACCGCACCCTGAGGAACGAACGGCCGGTGAACCTGCTCGGCCGCGGTCCGACACGGGGCCCGTGGCCTCGCAGTCAGCCGTCGATGAAGTCACCGCGACTCCGGAGACCCGGCCGGCGGACGGGAAGGTTCGCGCCCAGCGTACCCCGCCAATGTGGGACCGCCAGGACGTGCCGCCCAGCCGCCCGCGGAGCAGCGAGGCACTCGCTACCGATCGCCGGGCCGCGGCAGAGCGCGCCGAAGAGCGTCGGGAGGCCCGTCGGGCCGAACGCTTCGCCGCGCGTGTGGCCGAGAGGAAAGCCGAACGCAAGGCGGTCCGCATCGCCACCAGGCGAGCGGCCAAGGAGCAAGCGGCGGTAGAGCAAGCCGCCCTCGAGCGGGCGGCGGTGCGCGAGCAGCGGCGCCAGAACCGCCCGGCGGCCGGGGGAGCGTTCGATGTCCGGGAGGCCGCGCCCCCTGCGGGCCGCCGGAACGCGCCCGCCCACCAGGACCCCGTCCCGCAGTCCGCGGCGGTGGGGTCGGACCCGGTCCGGCAGGTGTCGGCAAGGCGTTTCGTCCCGGTCGAGCAGCCCGCCGCGGCGGATCTTCCACCGGCACGGCAAGAACCGGTCGCGCAGGTCCGGGCCGAGTCCCGGATCCGACGGCCGTTCGGGTCGGGAGGTGCCGCCGGCCAGGCTAGCGGCGTCGCGCGAGTGAGCAAGTCCGCCAACCGGTCCGTCGGCAGATAGGGGTGATCGTGACGAAGACTCGCAAGATGGCGCGAACGCCGGTGTCCGACCTATCCTCACGCCAGGACCACTCGCCAATCACGTCCCTCCGGACACCCCGCAGAGCAAACCGGCAAACCACGACGACCCCGAGGAGCTCCATGCCTACTTCTCTCTATCGCACGGTCCGGTCCCGCCGGCCTACGGGCGCGCTCCTGCTAGCGCTCGCCGTCCTCTTCGTGCTCGGCCCCGCGACCGGGATCGCCTCGGCCCAGGAGGACGCGTCCGGGTTGGAGAACTCTTTAGAGACCGTTGTCCGGGACCGTACATCCGCGGGCGGCTCCTCCGGTAAATCCGGCGCGCCTGGCAACGTCGAGGTCGGCGCGGGCGAGGCCACCGCGGGGGACGCATACGCGGGCAACGGCTGTGCCAGGGCCGGCGACGTAACCGCCGGCGACTGCGAAGAGGAGGCCTCCAGAGGCGGCTCTAGCAACGGTGGCTCCAGCGACAGCCCCTCCAACAACCCCGGGCGACCGAAGGACGATGAGGAAACCATCGTACCGGAGACCACGGCCGCCGAGGTCACCCAGGAAGAGACAACGCTACTCGAAGGCACCGCCGAGGGCGAGGCCACGAGTACGGCAAGCCCTGACCCGGCCAGGACGGATCTTTGTCCCATCGGTCCGCCCGAAGACGCCGTCGAGGCGACGATCGAGGATGCAACGGACGGGGACACCGTAGAGCTGGCCGAGGAGGTGGACGGGCACGGCACGGTCCGCCTGATCGGCGTGGACACCCCGGAGCTAAACGGCGAGGACGGCAGGCCCGAGCCGCTCGCCGAGGAGGCCTCCGACTTCACGGCGGAGGAGCTGGAGGGGATGGAGGTCCTGCTCCAGGTTGGCGCGGATGAGACCGACGAGTACGGGCGCCTGATCGCATACGTCTGGACCGCACCGGATGACGGCTTCGTGGGCGGCCTCAAGCGCATGGTCGGCATGGGCGAAGCCGAGCTCTTCAACCATAAGCTGTTGGAGAAAGGCTACGCCGAGGTCCTGACGATAGAGCCCAACGACCTCTATGCCGAGTGTTTCGAGGACGCCGAGCGGGACGCCCGCGCAGCAGGCGTTGGTATTTGGGCCGACGACGAGTCCTCCGCTGGGCCCTCCCAGACGCAGTACGACGAGGAAACCACCCAAGAGACGACCACGGAGAATCCCCCTTCCTCAGACACCGCCCCGGTTGAGAATAACTCTGCCGAGAACACGCCGGAGGAGACTCCGACGCCGGAGGGCCTCGCCCGCGAGGGGTCCGAGCGCCGACCATCGCCGACCGAAGCTCAGTACGAGCAGTCTACGCCATCCGAGGCTAGCTCTCCTGGGCCGGAGGTTCAGAAGCCGGAGATCCAGGAACCTAAAGTTCAGGAATCCATTGCGCCTTCCGGCGGTGACGAGGCCGCCGTCCTGGAGACCCCGTCTAGTCCCGGGATCAGCGCTTACCCGGTGGCGAGTGCCTCATCCGAGCCGACCAGCGTCCTGCCGGCAGAGACCGCGTCCACGGCACCCATAACCGTGCTGCCCGAGACCGGCGGCCCGTCCCTGTCCACCCTGGGCCTCGGCCTTGGTGTCGCCCTGCTGGGCGGAATTGCGATGGGTTCTCTGGCCGTACGCGCGTTCCTCGGGCCCACGCACCCCGACAGGCGGTAGGCGGAGGTGCGGAGCGCGCTCGAGCCAAACGAAGCGGACGGGGGCTAGCCTCCTTGCCGGTCTCTGCCGCAGCCACGGCAGCCGCCAGGGCGGCGATAGCGGTCCTTCGGAGTCGCCGGGGGCGGCGGATGCTGCTCGCGTTCGCGGCCGGCGTCGTGCTCTCGCTCGGCCTGATCGTCGTCGTGCTCTTGAGCTCGGTCAACGCCGTCACCGCCTCGTGTCGGGCGGACGCCCGGGCCGCCGAGAACGCCACGGCCTTGCCCGGGGGCGGGGGTTCGAGTTACGCGAGCCCCTCCTACGTCTCCCAAGGGTGGGGCGAGGATGCGCTTTCGGACATCCCGGAGGAGTACCTCCGGATCTACGAGTCGGTGGCGGAGGAGTACGGCCTCGACGCGGCCATCCTCGCCGCGATAGGGAAGATCGAGACCGACCACGGGCGACTCGACGCGCCCGGTGTCACGAGCGGCGAGAACCCGTGGGGCGCGGGCGGGCCGATGCAGTTCCTCGCCTCGACCTGGGCGAACGTCGGCGTGGACGGCGACGGCGACGGGATAAAAGACCGCTACGATCCCGAGGACGCGATCCCGGGGGCGGCCAACTACCTCAAGCTGAGCGGGGCGCCGCAGGACTACCGCTCCGCGATCCTCGCCTACAACCAGGCCGAATGGTACTACCAGGACGTCGTCGCCCAGGCCGAGGAGTACCGCGGCTCCGGCGGTGGGGGAGAGGGCGGCGAGATGGCCTCCGGCGGGACGCCCGCTGGCGAGAACCGGTCGCCCCTCGCCGCCCTGCTCTCACTCCTCGCCACGAAACCGGCCTACGCGGAGGAGACCTCGGGCACCGTCGGCAGCCCCGGAGAGACCGATTACTCTCCCGTCGAGATCGACGCCCTCAACCTCATCAACGACTACCGAGAGGAGAACGGCCTCCGGCCCTTAGAGCTCTCGGACAAGCTCTCCACGGCGTCGGCCCGCTACGCCCACGACATGGCGAAGTACGACGCCTACGAGGTACCCGAGCCGCACGTGAGCGGGCCCACAGATTACTACTTCGAGGGCGCGACGCTCACCGACCGCGCGAACAGAGAAGGCTACTACGCCTCCCACTACGGCGAGAACATCGCCGCCGGCCAGGACACCGGGCAGAAGGTCTTCGACGCCTGGCGCAACTCGCCCCCGCACAACGACATGATGCTCAACCCCGAGATGACCACGATCGGAGTCGGGCTCGTCGCCGGCGGATCGGCCTCCTACGACTCGTTCTGGGTCACGGATTTCGGCTCCGACGAGGACGACACCACCCGGCCGGTCCCCGAGGCCGGGGATGGGTCCGTTGGAGGCACCCCCAAGGCCGCGAGCGACGCCCGGGCGGTATTCCCACTCCCCGAGGACTACCTGGACGACTACGAGGATACCTGGGGGGCGTCCCGCAGTGACGGTCGGACCCACGAGGGCACGGACGTGTTCGCCCCGGACGGTACCCCGATTTACTCGATCACGGGCGGCAAGGTAGTTCCCGTCTCGGGCTCGGACTCGCGGGGCTGGGACGACTTGGGCGGCTGGACGGTGATGGTCGAGGCCACCGAGGGCGTCGGGCCGGTCGAGGCCGGCGACACGCTCCTCTACGCCCACATGAACGGGCCGACGGGCCTGAAGCCCGGCGACGTCGTCGAAGCGGGCCAGCAAATCGGCGAGGTCGGCTCGACGGGGGAAGGGCCGCCGGGCTCGGTACTCCCCGACGGCCGCGGCGGGCACCTGCACCTCGGCTGGTACACGGACGGGAGCGGCTCGCGCGCCGAGGCCGGCTCGGGGGCGATGAACCCGTACCCCCTGCTGGAGTGGCTGCGCGATAACGGCGGCGCGGCCGGCGGCGAGGGGTCCCTGGCGCCCGCGCCTTCCACGGCCGACCTCCCGGCCCACTGCCGCCCCCTGCAGCTCCTCGGCCTGGTCCCGACCGTCGCCGAGAACTCGGGCGGTCCCTCCCCCATGGGCACGGAGTTCGTCGGAGCGACCCCCTCGCAGACCGGAGGCGCCGTGTCGGGGAGCGCCACGGGCCAGCAGGTCGTGGAGGAGGCGAAGAAGTACCTCGGCGTGCCCTACGTGCTCGGCCCACCCGAGGACTGCGTGCCCGGCGAGGCCATGGACTGCACGTGCCTGACGACCACCGTCTTCGCCGAGTTCGGCTACCAGCTGCCCGACATGCCCACGGAGAACGCGGACTACGGCGACCCGGTGGAGGGGGAACCGCAGGCGGGCGACCTGCTGGTCTGGGACGACCCCGGAGACGGCACCTACGGCCACGTCGCGATCTCGACGGGCGAAGGCCAGATCATCCACGCCAACATGGGGACGATGGACACCTCCGTCACCCCCATGTGGGACTCGCCCGAGTACATGGGCGCCCGGAGGCTCGTCGGTTGATCCAGGCCGTCCGCATCCGTTCTACGAGGAAAGGGGTTTCGAGATGAGCGGTCTGCCTCAGGGAGGCTTCCGGCAGCGCGGGCAATCGGGACGGCGCAGGATCCTCGTCGCGTGCGGCGTCCTCTTCCTCCTCCTACTCGCGTGGAGCTACGCGGTCCTCTCATACGGCGGGCGCGGCGAATCCGGCGGCTCCGCGCCGTCGGAGGCCCGCACCGTCCCCTCAGATAACGGTGCCAGCGAGGCTACCGGAAACGCCCCAGAAACCGGGCGCGAGGCGGTCCCGGACGACACCGCCTACGTGGAAGACGGCGCCGGGGGGCGGCCGGACGGCGACGTCGCGGGTGGCGCGCGTCCAGAACAAGACCCGGCCGCCGGCGTGGCCGATCCATCGCGGACGGGCACCGAAGAAGGGTCGTCCGAGCCCGAAGGCTACCGGCCCGACCCCCTCGGCACCGGGGCCTCCGCAGGAGACCTCGCCCCCACCGACGAGGAGAGGGTGCGCTTCGCCGCGGCCAGGTTCGTGACGGCCGCCTACGGCTACTCGGGCGACGACGAGGATGCCTACAACCAAGGCGTCGGCTCCACGGTGGCCTGGCCCGTCTTCTACGAGTCCCCGGGCTCGAAGGAGATAGAGCGCTACGCCGCCCAGGTGGGGGAGAGCGGTACCAGGAGCGCGGCCCTCCTCTCCCGCTTCGAGCTTACGAGGAGCGGCGGTCCGACGGCCTCCGGCTACGCCCACTTCGAGACCGGGGAGGGCTACGGCCCGGACGGCGGGCTCACCGGCCGGAAGCTCTCCTACCGCCAGAAGATGACCCTCGTGCGCTCCGGGGGCGACTGGGTCGTGAAGCACACCGACGAGATAGAGGAGACGTAAACCATAATCCACCACGTCCCGACCTTCCTGCTCGCGGCGGCCCTGCTGGAGCACGCGGCACCCTTGCAAACCCTGGCGTTCCTCGCCCAGCAAGGCGGCTACGGGTTCTGGTCGCCGATCGTTTCGACGCTCAGGGCCGTGGGCCTGGCCGCCTCGGGGGTCGGGCTCATGGTCGCGATCCTTATAAAGGGCGTCGCCGCCACCAACGGCGACCGCCACGCCCTGGCCGCCAAGGTGGCCGAGGGCGTCTTCGCCGGCCTCTTCTTGTGCCTCCTCGGGTGGTTCCTCTACGACAGGATGGTCGAGTGGACGCCCCTCTAGGCCGCGCGACCCTCCCGGCGCACGAAGGAGCGCCCGCCGCGAACTTCCCGACCATCACCTCCGTGCGTAGTTTCGGGCACTCCTCGGGGATGCGCCCGCTCGTCCTCGTGCTGTTCGCGGTCGTACTAGTCCTGCTTCCCGTCGCCCCGGCTCTGGCGCAGACGGGCCTCGAGGAGACCGACGACACCAACAAGAACGCCGTCAGCCCCGAGGAGTGCGTGAGGCCGGAGATGCCCGGAGGCGGTGATCTAGACGTGGAGGGGGCGATGGCGTACAACGAGAGCAAACAACTCTACGAGGAGTGCCTGGAGCGGACAGAGGGCAATTCTGGGGACGATGGCGATTCCGGGGAGGACTCCGGCGGCACGGGCCTCGATCCCATAGCCGCAAACGAGAACGCCTCCCAGCCCGAGGAGTGCGTCAAGCCGGAGACTCCCGACGGCGATGGCGCCGTCGAGGGAGCGGACTACGTCGAGCAGCAGGAAGCCTACGACGACTGCCTCGCCCGTACCGGTTCAGACGACGGATCGGGGGACGAGAACGCCGGTGGAGAGGCCACCTCGCCCGACGACGGCTCTTCCGAGTGCGTGGCGCCCCCGGACGACGCGTCGATGGCGGAGAAGCAGGAGTACGAGGGGTGCCTCGCGGGCAGCGGACAGTTAGCCAACGACGAGCCCACCGTTGCGGCGCCCTCGGATGGCGGCAGCGACACGGGCGGCATCACCGGCCTCCTCCTCGACGGCTTCAAGGGCGTCATGGGCTTCATCTGGGACTGGACCTTCGGCTGGGCGTTGCAAGAGATGTCGGAGGCCTTCGAGACGGACCTGCTCTCCCTGCCGACTCTGGAGGGCCGCGGCGACCTGCTCGGCTACTACAAGGGCGCGGTGGAGACGCTCCGGCCGGCGATCCTGGTCGGCATCCTCGTCCTGGGTATCCTGATGACGGTCCGCTCGGACAACTACGACCTCGCCTACGCCGGCTTCCAGGGGCTTCCCCGCCTCATGGGCATCGCGATGGCGCTGGCCTTCCTGCCGCAGTTCATGGGCGAGTTATCCCGCATAACCGGCGGCATCACGGACGCCTTCTACCCGGGCGGGCAGGACATAGACGCCGCCGGCCAGCAGCTCTTCAAAGCCTCGATCGGCAACATGGCCGTGACGAACTTCCTGAATCTGATACTGCTGATCGGGGCGGTCTGGGTCGGGGGGCTGCTCGTCATCGTGTGCCTCCTCAACAAGGTCCTCTACGCGGTCCTCTTCGTCTCCGGCGCCTTCGCTCTCACCGCCTCGATCGTACCCAGCCTGCAATCGCTGGCGGGCTCCTGGTTCCGCGGCATCCTCGCCAGCGCGGCGATACCAGCGCTCTGGTCCATAGAGCTCGGGGTCGGCTCGCTCGCGGTAACCTCGCCCGAGTCCATCTTCGGGAGCATGACGAACTCTTTGGGGTTTGTCTCCGAGAACGCGGTGGTCTCGCTCGGCGCCATAATTACAATGTGGATCATGTACAAGACGCCCTTCAAGTGCGTCGAGTGGGCCTTCAACGTGCAACTGCCGGGCCGCGGGGGGCTTATGAGCCTCGCGAAGACCGGGGCCGCGCTCGCGGTCGGCATCCCCGCCAAGACCGCCATCACCCAAGCCACGAAGAACCTTATGAACCGCTCTTCCGGCGGTGCGTCCGTGCCCAAACCGAAGGGCGACGGGTCCGGGACCGGCACCGGGAAGCCGACGCGGAAAGGGTTGCCGGGCAAGGACGGCGCAGGCAAGAGCAACGCCGCGCGCACGATCCAGCAGACTCGCGTGCAAGGCCAGCGTGACCGCCAGGCCGCCAACGTCTCCAAAGCGCACTCCCAGTACGCCAGGCAGCGGGATCGCGACGAGGAACACAAGGAGCGCTTCATGCGAGGAGGGCGTTCCCGAAACCCAAGGGGACCCGGGATGGCCGGTAGCCGTTCGGGCGCGCGTTCCGGGAGTCGGTCCGCTGAGCAGGGGCGGCTGTTTCCCGCGTCTGACAACGAAGCGTAGCGTGGGCGATATGCGAGAGGATTGACCATCCGCGCACTCTATACAGCCATGTCGTTGCTTCTCCTGGCGCTCCCGGCCGGACCGGGGCGGGGGCGACCGCGCTACTCGGCTAGGAAAGAGAGGATCGCCCGTGCGGAGCGGCGCGAGCACGTCCGACTGGCCCTGCGCTCGGCGTCGGCCCACGGCTACTACGTTTTCGACGAGCTCATGACCGAGGGGGCCGGGATGATCGATTTCCTAGCCGTGGGACCGGTCGGCGCCTGCGTTGTTGTTGTGCGAGACGAAGCCGGCACGGTCACTGCCGACGTCGACGCCACCCTGTACCTGAACGCGCGGCCTTTCGCGGACGATCCAAAGCGACAGGCCGCCGACATGGCAGCGGACGTGAACGCCAGGTTCGAGGGGACCGACGCGGAAGCTTTCCACGTCGTCTGCTTCACGCGTGCGGAGCTCAAGTACCTGGGCGAGGACGAGGACGTTCTTTGGGGAATCTGCCCGACCTGGGACCTCCCGCTTGCTTTCGCCGAGGCCGATGAAAAGCACACGCCGGCGGACGTAGAGGAACTCGCCGACCTCGTCCGAAAGGTCTACGGACGACCGCCGTTCGGGGTTCCAGAGGAAGGAGGACGCTAGTGGGCAGCGAAGCCGGTGAGCGGGGCGCCACCTCTACCCGCTCGCAGCGTCCCAGACGCTACGACAAGGACCTGGTGCGCGATCGGATGCTGGAGCTGCTTACCGCCCGGTTGGGCACTGCAAGAGAGCAGGGTGCCCGCGTGGTGTGGGACTGCCCGGCCTGCGGAAAGCGGGAGAAATACTCGGTGGTGAAAGCCAGCGGCAAGGGAGGCTGCCTCGTCGCCGACTGCCGCCTCGCCGGGAGCGGCGACGTCTTCGTCATGCTCGCCAGCCTCGAGGACCTAGACTATAAAGCAGACTTCCTTGCGGTCCTCACCAGAAGTTACGAACTCCTCGGGATGGAGCCGGCCGACAGCTGTTCCGATCCTCGCGGACGCTCGCAACACGCGGCGAGAAGCGGCGCCAACGGAACCGGCAACGAAGAATCGGCGCCGAACGCGGAGGCCCGCGACGAGAACCGTATTGCCGGGCCAGCCAATAAGGGGGCCCATCAGACTGGCGCCGGTCCGCGGGCGGTGCCGGTCGGGCGGCGGACGGAGATTACGACCGACCCTTCTGGCGGGCTAGAGGACCTGGACGTACGCCTCGAGTTCGCCGCCCGGGCGTACGAGCGCATACTCGAGATCTGCCCGCTGGAGACGAGAGATCGCCGTTACTTGAAGACACGCGGGCTCTCAAGTGCCACCATCAGGCGGGGCCGCTTCGGCACGATGACCGCCCCGCGCGCTGGCCAGGTGAAGGCGCGACTCCAGCGCGAGCTGGGCCGCGAGGCGCTGCTGTCCGTGCCCGGCTTCTCCGAAGACGAGGAGACCGGGCTCATCAAGTGGACCCTCACCGGCAACTACGTTCTCATCCCGTACCACGACGCGCGAGGCCGTGTCACAACGATAGAAGGTCGGGTCGTCGGCGAGCCGACGGACGGCCGCAAGTACGTGACCCTCAGACGCGCCGGTAACCACCTCTACCTCTTTCCCGGCCATCGGCCCGAGGACCTCGTCGCCGTCTGCGAGGGGGCGATGGGGGCCATCGTGGCCGCCGAGTGCGGCATCACCGTCGGGGCGATCATGGGCTGCGAACGCTTCCGCGCGAGCCTCTCTCCAGAGATGCTCGACGGCGCACCGGGTGAACCCCTCCTGGAGCTCAAGGGCGCGGATTTCGCCGGCCGGACGCTGCCCTACATCCCGGACGCCGACGATCCCCCGAACCCCAACGTGCTGAGGGCCGCGCCGAAGGCGGCGCGCTGGATCGCCGAGCCGCAGAACGCCGAAGCCGCCGTCTGCCTCCTCCCGAAAGGGGTGGATTTGGACGAGTGGCTGCTCTCGATCGGCCCGAAGGAGCGCGACGACCGTTTCGCCGAACTCCTCGCCGGCACAAGCCCCCCCGAAGACAACCAATCCCTCCCTCGGCCGCCCGCCTCCCGCGCCGACGCCGGCGAAACCAAGAAGAAAACCGACGCGCCTACGCCTGGCCCTAAGGACACTCGTGGTTTGGCGTCCGCCCACGCCGCGGAGGTTTCTACTTCGTCTTCCGCCGGACCGTCTCCACAGTCCCTCGACCACAAGAAAAACGTGGGAAGCGACGACGGATCGTACCCTGGTCGCGGGCGGGTGCTCACCGAGGAGGACGTCCGCCGGGACAAGGGCGGTGCTAAGACGTCGAAGGCGAAGACTTCCAAAAAGTCCTCCCGTAAAGGCGCCGCGACGGATGCGGCCGGCGAGGGGTCCCAGCCCGGCCTGTGGGACGCGCCCGACCTGGACGACAAGTCCCTGCAGACCGCGGGGCGCGGAGTCTCACGCGGGGCGCGCAAGCTTCGCGACGAGGTCTACCGGGCCCTGATCGAAAAACTGCCGCCTAAGGAGGAGCATCTCTTGGCGCTCGAGAAACAAGGTCTGATGCGCGCGACCGCCAAGGTCGGACGCTTCGCCTCCCTGGACGCGGGCGCCGCCACGAAGGCCGTCTCCGACCTCGCGGAGCGCTTCGGCGCAAAGAGGCTCCTCACCGTCCCCGGCTTCGAGGCATACAAGGGCAACAACATCCGCCTCTGTCCGACGACGGGGCGTGCGGAGGAGCACATACTAATCCCGTGCTTCGATGTCGAAGGCCTCCTCGCGGGAGTGGAAGGCCTGCCGTTCGACCCCAAGAGTGGCGAGCTGGACGCCGAGGAGACCGTCCCGCTGAAGGGCGCCGGCAGCCATCTCTACGTCTTCGCCCACTACTCGCCCGGCGAGGTCGAGGGATTCTGCGAGGGCCCGCTGGGGGCGATGCTCGCCGCCCAGGAAGACGTCGTGGTCGGGGCCATCGGCGGCTTCCGTCGCTACAGGGCGGCCTCCGGCCCGGGGGAGGGACGTCAGGCTGCCGAAGCCGTGCTGCCCGAGCTCGAAGGCGTCGATCTCGCCGACAGGCGGCTCGCCTACGTGCCGCGCTCGACGGTGGGCGAATCGAATGCCCGCTACCACGAGGCGCCGGAGGCCGCGCGTTGGCTGGTGGAGCGCCAGGGCGGCGACCCGTCGGTGGTCGGGCTCGCCTGCGGGGAGGATCCCGCTGAGAACGGCCGCGACGGGCCGACCTCGCTCGGAGCGTGGATAGGCACCCTCTCAGACGAGGAAGCCCACGACCGGCTCCGCGAGATCTTCCCCGAGAGCTCCGCCCGGGAAGAGGCGGACGTCTCCGATTCCGTCGAAGTCCCGGACGCCGCCAAGGCACCCGCCGACGAGCCCGTGCCGCCCCTCCCGACGAAGGCGATTTTGGTCTGCGTCGCCGTCGCCGCGGTGCTCGGGCTGGCGCTAGGGGCCATCCTTTTGCGCCTACGCGACTTCGCGGGGCACGTCTCGACCACGCCCGCCGGCGAGCCGGTCCTGTACCCCGACCCGCTGGGGTCGCTCAGGCGCCTGGCCGACGCGGCGCCCTTCCGCATCCTTTACGACTTTTACCCGGTCGTAGTGGCCCTCGCAGTCCTCGGCTTCGCGCTACTTCTTATCGCGAAGGCTCGCGCCCGACACCTGGTGCATTGGAGATCTTCCCGATTGCGCCTCAAAGAACGCTGGGAGCTCCATAAGGTCCCCGAGGGGTCACGGCACTCCGCAGCCCTTTTCACCCGTGGGGAGGCGCTGTGGGGCGTCCTCGCGTGGTCGGCGGGCTACCTGTTGGCCGGCTGGCTGCTCGCGGTGCTGGAGGGCATTCTCGGGCTGGCCGCGAGCCTCGGAATGACGCCGGGGGTCGGGCCGCTCGTGCCGGACCCCGGCCCGACGTCCCTTTACGCCGCGACGGCTCTGTCTGTGTTCGTCCTCTGGCGGCGTCGGTCCATGAGGTCCGCGGAGGCCAGGATGCTCGCCGGCAAGATTCGACACTAGAAGGGACGGTTTGTCTATGGCGCTGAAGGTCGGACGCGAGGGGACAATCACGGAGCGGGACAAGGAGGTATTCCTGGCGCTCTTCTTCTGCCGCTACATGTCCACCCCGCAGCTCACCCGCCTGTTCTTCCCAAGCGCCAGCAAGGCCCGGTCTCGCCTGGCGCAGCTCCTCAAGAAGGGCTACGTGACGAACCGGACCATGTACGTCGTCGAGCCGACGAGCTGGGACGAGCGCGTCTCCGCCCAGGGCGTGTGGCACCTCACCAAGTCCGGCTTCGACTCCGTCACGGAGACCCTGGAGCTGGATGAGGCCTACGTGCCCAAGCCGCTCCTGCCCAGGCAGGCCCGCCACTACGTCAGGGCCGCCGAGATCTACGCCGCCGTCAAGCACCGCCTCGACGACGAGCTCGGTCCCTACCCGGCCTGGGAGTGGCGTCATGAGAAGCGGGTGCTCTACACCGGCGAGTACGAGAACGTGCCCTACCAGCACAAGCCGGACGCCCACGTGCTCCTCTGCGATCAAGTCTTCATCATCGAACGCCAGACCGCCGAGTCGAAGGTCGGGCCGGCGAAGATCTACGAGAAGGTCGAGGACCACAAGCGCTTCGTCGAGCTACGCCTGCGCAAGCCGGCCGAGATCCTCTTCGTCTTCGACCATGGTGACTCGCCTATGATCGACGCGGCCAGGCGCGCCGGAGAGCAGCACGGTATCGAGGTCGTCGGTCGGGACGTCACTGGCATCGCCGACTACCTCTACAACGCCGCCCTGCGCCTTTCCCCCTGAGGCCCCAGCGCTCAATGCGTGTCCTCGCTTCGTCCGTGCTCCCTAGGAGGAGTGGACAAGTTCGGCAGGATTAGAGTCGCGGCGACCACGTACGCGGTCCCTAGCCCGAACCTGCTGCCGAGTCCGAAGCAGGTTTTGGGCGCTGGTTACAGTCCCGGTGACCGTCACAGCGGGAAGATATGCGTGTAGGCTACCGGCATGGGTGAACGCAAGCTCGACGGGTCGATGGTGATGGTCATCGGTGGCAGCTCGGGCATCGGGCTGGCCTGCGCGGAAGCGGCGCGTGACGCCGGCGCCTCGGTTGTGATCGCCGGTCGTTCACCGGAGAAGCTGGGGCGCGCGAAGGCGCAGATCGGTGCCGACGTTCGGACACTCGTTGCGGACGTTACCGACGAAGCTTCCGTGCGCGATCTCTTCGGGCGGGTGGAGCGAGTGGACCACCTGCTGGTCGCCGCCGCGGAGACGGCGGCCGTAGGAGTGGTCGAAGCCGAAGAGACCGACGTGCGTCCGACGCTGGACATCCGTGTGTGGGGAGGGTTCTTCGCGGCAAAGCACGCCGCGCCCGCGATGCACGGAGGCTCGATAACGTTCATGTCGGGCACGTCCTCCCATCGCCCCTATCCCGGTGCGGCGATGGTGGCGGCTTCGGGCGGCGCGATAGAGGCATTCGCCCGCGCGCTCGCCCTGGAGCTCGCGCCGATCCGGGTGAACACCATCTGCGCCGGGTTCGTGGACACCCCGCTCCTGGACGCCTACTATGGCGATGAACGAGATGAGGCGGTGAGGGAGCTGACCGCTCGCTTGCCGGTCGGGAGGATAGGCACGCCAGAGGACATTGCTGATGGGGCTATGTTCCTTATGGGCAACGGCTTCGTCACCGGCACGGTGCTACACATCGACGGTGGCAAACTGCTCGTCTAAGGGCTCGGCGTGTCGTTCGCAAGGATCAACACGCGAGAGAATAGGGCCAATTTCGACCCCGATCTGCTCCGGGCGCAACACGTTCGAGCCTCTCTACCTTTCACCGGCCGCCACCCGGTTGCGATACTTTCGGGCCGTTGCAACGGCGTAGCAACCGCGTTGCGCCCGGGTCGCACCCCTCCGAAGGCTGGCCGCCACACGGCTGCCACGCTCTGGTCCGGCGTGGTTTTGGGACCGAATCCCTTTGTATATGCGGCACTGCGACCTACAAGGTTTCACGGAGGGTGCGAGGACAAATAGCCCTCAATGCTCCCGACAAACTCCCTTTCACTTATCCTCCGATCCCTACAAACCCGGATCCCTCCCTTCCTTTGAAGCCGCGGTCGAAGCTCTCCCGAACTGCCCTTTACGCGTCCTCCGCAGGGGTGTAGGCTCCGCGGCAATCGTACTTGTCGCTGGTTTTCCGGGTCTTCGCCACAAAGACTTCCGGGGTGTTCGGGTTTTCGGGGTTCTCGCCAAAAGAACCTCGGGGAGCGAGGGATCCGCTTCCTCACCCAACGGGATTCCGGAACGCGGGCCTCTTCGGGTACCGCTGCATCGAGGCCACGAAGCTGAACGGTAAGAGGGAATCTTCAGAATGGACGTCCTGTGCGGTACTTCCGAAAGGCCGTTCCCCATAGAGTCTGTCCGTCGCCGTTGTAGCCGTTGGGGTGCGTAGATCACAAGGAGAAAAGGGAGGGAGGTGTAAGGGCGTGAGCGAGGAGCGGAGCTCTCCGGTCGCCGGCCGCGTGTTCTACCGGTACATGAGCCGGGCGGAGGTCGAGGCAGTCGTGAGGACGGGGAAGCTGCGGGGCGGCAGGCCGGGCAGGACGTACTGGACCACCGACCTGTACGGGAGCCCGACCGAGGCCAAGAGTCGCCTCGCCCTCGAGTACCTGCCCGAGGCGAGGCTGGAGTTTAGAATTACGAGCGAGCCCGGGTTGCTGCTCGCGGGCACGCGCGTCGAGCCCGACGAGGACGAGCCCGGCGGGGGCACGGAGTACGTGAGCGAAGAGAGCGTCGAAGCGGAGGTGGTTTCGGTTGATTACCTTGAGTGAGGAGGAGGTGGGGAGGCTACTCGTGGGACGGTCGGTGAGCATCTCCGTGGGCGAGCCCTGGGATTTCGATGGCCCGGACGGCCCGAACGCCCTCAGGGGCGAGATCCTGGCGCTCCGCGAGAACCCGGAAGCCCCCCACAACCAGGAGGTGCTGCTCGCCGTGACGCCGTTCAGCGTCCGCACCGGCCACACCGTGGACCGCCTGGTCGCCCGGGCACGTTACAAGGACGAGGTCGGCATCGTGGAGCACCTCGCCCGCGGGCAGGACGCGGAGGCGAACCTGAGTTTTTCGGAGCAAGTCCCCGAAGGGGAACGGGACCCCAGGAGCACACCCAAACTCATCGGAGGCGTGCGCCTGGCCGGCTGAGCCACGGACGAGAAACCGAACGCTCTACCGCCCGCCCGCCGGCCTGGCGGGAGGACGCCGGCTAGAGCCCATCACGAAAGAGCGAGTCGAGTACGGACCCGTCGTCCCGGAAGGGGCGGCGGGTCTTTTCGGTTGGGGGAGACCCGGTCCCCGCAAAGATACGGAAGGTTCGAGATAGGAAGGAGGAAACGGTGAGACGGTGATTCGAGAACGAGGACCCCCGACCGGTGCGGCCGGGGACCTCCTCCAACGAGGAGAAGGAGGACCCCGCCAAAGGGCCTCCGCAAGAAGAAAGGCTGAAGGCCGGGAGCTGAACCCTCCCGGCCTTCGTCTCCCAAGAAAGGAGAGCAACATGGCCGAGTATACCGCAAGGTCGGTGCGCGCCCTGATCGAGGGGCTCGAGCCGACGAAGATCGAGGCCCCGAGTGAGGAAGACCTCGCGAACGCCGTAGAAACCCTGGAGGAACTGGAGGGGCTCATCACCCGCCTGCCCGTCCCCGAGCGCCTTGATGCGCTGGCGGGCGTCGCTCTCGAATCGGGCGACGCCCTGTGGGTCCCGGCGGTCCGCAACTGCCGGCTCTCGGCCGGCGTCGCCGTGGACTGGGAAGGTCTCGTCTCCTTCGCGGTCGGCAGCGAGAACACTGCCGACGCTACATTCGACGCCCACTTCTCGCCCAGGACGGCCGCCGCGCACGCGCTCCGCGGCGCGAGGGCCAGGACACCGATTGCCGGCCCAGACGAGAATCCGCCCGTCTCCGATTACTCCTCGAACGACGCCCGCGACGGTTTCCTGGCCGAGGCCGTCAAGTCCTCGGGTTGGGCGGTCCCGGCCGCCCGACGAGTCAGCGACCTCGCCCCCGAGATGCTCGCCCGGGTGGCGAGGCTCTCCGAGGCGGGCATCGCCCACCTCTTCGCGGGCGAAGCCGGCGGCGTGGTCCTGGCGATGGCCGGCTCCACCGCAGGCGACAAGAGGCGGGCGGTGGAGACGCTTCCGCGCTCCGCCGAACGTCCCCTCGCCTCCCGGCGGGTCTTCGGCGTCCTCCTCGACTCCGGGGATGCCGGCTCCCACTACTCCGAAGAGGAGGGCTGGGGCCTGACCGTGAAGACCGGGAAGGTTTCCCCCGAGAGGGAGCTCGAAGCCGCCGCCGAACGTTTCCGCGCGTCCCGCGACGGAGGGTCGCTCGCCGTCGCCGAGACGAAGGCCGAGCGCCGGAGGATCGAGGCGAACCGCAAGCGCCTGCGCGCCGAGTTCATCGCACGCCGCCGTCGCGGAGAGAAACTTGTGGTGAGGCCCGCCCGCGAAATCGACGACTCGTGGACCGCGTCGCGTGAGCCTCATTGGACGGAAGATGCGGAACTCGAGCACCGCACGGAGCGGGCGCGCAAGAGTGGCCGGGTGGCCTACGACACCGCCCGCGCCGTCTACCTCCGGCAGCTCCCGTCCCCCACCCACAGGCTGCTGCACCTCCTCAGGCGCGAGGGCGGCGCGATCCGCGAGCGTGAGTTCGTCTCCCGGCACGCGAAGCTCGCTGGCGCAAGAGCGGCTTTACCCGAGGCGGCCCTCCTGGCAGCTCTCCGCGAGCTGGCCGACGCCGGGAAGATGAGGCGTCTGCGGAGCCGGAAGTCCGCCGAGGTCTTCATCGCCGCCACCGAGCCCCTCGACGAGGTGAGGTTCCGGCGTGGCCTGAACGGCCTGATCCGCGACGAGAGGTTCGGGATCGTGAGCCCCTGGACCGAGGCCGACGGCGTCGAGCCCGAAGGCGAGGAGGACGAAGAGGCCCTGCTTTCGAGCGGCCACGAGGACGTCTTCCCCGAGGAGACCGGCCGCGAGGCCTTCCTCGACCATGTCGCCGACGAGGGCGCCCAAGAGGAGATCGAGACACTCACCGCCTGAGCGTCGGAGGAACGGGGGTTCGCTACCACCAGCGAGCCCCCGTCTTCCGACCGACCAAGAGAAAGACACCATTCCCCTTGTTTGCCTACTGGCAAACATAGTATTCATGTAGAAGAGCTTCGCGTGGTTGGGACTGGGGGCGGTTGATCGGCGGGGCCCCACGGGACCTCCTCCTGAAGGCGAAGGAGGTCCCGCGAGGGGGCCGCGGCAAACGGCGCGTTCGGCGGCGGATGGTCGATCCGGTCGGACGCGGGGAGAAGGGAGGCCACGACGATGGCGAGCATGAACAGTCAACCGCCCCGCGGATAAAACCGCGGCTCCGGGGGCTTTCCCCTATGGAGCCGGTTGACCAGGGTAAGTCGGATAGCTTGGCAAGCTTGGACCCGGCTACGTTGGACGTGGGGCAGAAGACCCATCTGCGGGTGCTTCCTCAGCCCGCCGCTCTGGAACGCACGGTTGCAGACAGTCCTTAGGGGCAGGCGCGAAACGGATCGTGTGCAGGCGCCGGACGCCCGGTGCCCGCCGGCGTCCAACATTCCCGAGGGGAGATCTCCGGTTTGCCGGACCGGGGGCGTCACCCGCGAAAGCGGAGAAGTAGGAGGTAACTCCACACGATGTTCAAGGTTTTCGTTTTGGACAGTTGCGGTGCGCCCTTGATGCCCGCTCACCCGGCCCGGGCGCGGCGCCTGCTGCGGGAGGGTCGCGCGGTCGTTCACAAGCGCGTGCCTTTCACAATTCGGCTCAAACACCGGAGGGGCGGAACGGTGCAGCCGGTGCGGCTGAAACTTGACCCCGGCAGTAGGGTCACTGGAGTCGCCATCTTACGTGAGAAGGGCGACGAGGCTGCCGTCTTGCACCTGGCCGAGATGCACCACAAGCCGGGCATAAGTAAGGCGTTGCTGAAGCGCCGCAACCACCGGCGCCGAAGGCGCTGCGCCAACCTGCGCTACCGTCCGCCGCGCTTCGACAATCGTGCTCGCCCGGAGGGATGGCTCCCGCCTTCGCTGTCGGCTAGGGTGCGCAACGTCGAGGCCTGGATCGAACGCTACCGCCGTCTAGTGCCTGTGAAATACCTCTCCGTCGAAACGGCGCGCTTCGACGCCCGAAAGTTGCGGGACCCGGAAATCTCCGGTCGGAGTACCAGAGGGGAGAGCTGTTCGGCTACGAGGTGCGTGAGTACCTGCTCGAAAAGTGGGGACGCACGTGCGCCTACTGCGGGGCACGGGACGTGGCGCTAGAGATGGAGCACGTGGTGCCCAAATCCCGCGGTGGCTCCGACCGGGTGGGCAACCTCACGCTCTCGTGCCGCCCGTGCAACCTCGCCAAGGGCAACCGTACGGCCGAAGAGTTCGGCCACTCCGAGGTCCAACGTCTCGCTGGCCGCGCCTTCCCGCACGCCGCGGCGATGAACGCGACGCGCTCGGCCATACTACAAACGCTTGTGGCAACGGGTTTGTCCGTCGAGACGGGGACCGGCGGGATGACGAAGTACAATCGATCACGCCTGCACATGCCAAAGAGCCACGCCAACGACGCCCTGTGCGTCGGGACGTCGACGCCCGCGAGGTTGAGCGGGGCGCGAGGATTCTCGGCCCTCGTGATACGTGCGGTTGGTCGTGGACAGTACCGTCGCACCGACACGGACGCGTCCGGCTTCCCGAGGGCCTACAGGACGCGGAGGAAGTCGGTGTCGGGTTTCCGGTCGGGGGACCTCGTGCGGTCCAGGACCAGGCGCGGCAGGCACGAGGGCACAGCGGTGGTCAGAAGCTCGGGTTACTTTGACCTCAAGAGCGGCGGACGTCGTGTCGTCCAGGGGGTTAGCTCGAAGCGTTGCGAGTTGCTACAGCGCTTCGACGGTTACGCTTACGAGTTGGGTCAGGTATCCGCGCCGCAGACCTCGCGATAAATCCTCAGCTTATAGCCGGAGCCACGGCGGCAGGACAAGTCGTCTAACAAGCAAGAGTAGGCCGGCAGCACTTTACGGTGATGTGAGCGTGGACATCGGGTGGCCGCGATGTCCCAAGTAAGCGGAGAGCTCCGCCGCGGCGGCGAGCATCGAAAGGCCGCGCGTCGTGAGCTTGGCACGCCACCCGTCGAGGGTCGCTTCCAGCGGCCCCACCCCTCCGGCGTGCCTCACCTGCTCTGTCAGGGGTGCGATCTGGCGCAGCAGGTATCCCCCGCGCCTCAGCTGGTGTGCCAGGCGCGCGTCCCGGACGTCCGCGGGGGAGTAGACGCGGTAGCCGGTCTCCGGGTCCCTTCGCGGCCCGATCAGGCCCGCCTTCTCCCATTTGCGCAGGGTCGCCGGCCCGACCCCCAGTTCCCTGGCAAGCCGCCCGATGAAGACGACCCCACGCCGCGACGGGCTCCCGGCTTCCGACGACGCCAGGTCCCGCAACGCCTTCTCGACCGCGGCTAAGGTCTCCCTGTCCCGGAGGAGTTGCGCGTGGCTCTCGTCAAGCAGGGCGAGGGCGCCGTCGACGTCGCCGGCGTTCACCGCGCGCATGACGTCTGATGCGGTCCGGTGGCCGTGCGCCGGGACGAGCGCCACGAACGCGCGCAGGGCCCGAGAGTGCAGCGGGGTGTATACCCGGTAGCCGTGCCGGGTGCGCCCCGCCGTCGGCAGAATGCCTTCCCCCTCGTAGTTCCGGACGGCCTGCGCGGACAGCCCGTGCTCGCGGGCGAGATCCACCGGCCGCAGCCGCCTTTTGCTCACCTTATACTCCCCTTTGAAACTTTTTGGCGTATTCGGCCAGTATACCCATCAAAGTTGTCACGGAAGGTTCAAAGATACAATTAAGGAGTGTTGTGGTCAAGGACAAGGAAGTTCGCCCATGCCCGCTCGACCCTCGACCGGCGACCGACTGGAGGAGGAACGCACGCCCGAAACCCCGCCAAAAATCATGCAACGTCCGCGCGGAGCGAGGGACGGCGGTACCGCTTTCCACGGTGACGTAGGCCCATGATTTTCGGTGAGCGGGACCCTCGGCTCGTGACCGTGCGTCGGGGCGGCACCCTACAGGACGCCGATCATCACCGCCTCGCGGTGTGGGCGGCCGATTGTGCCGAGCACGTGCTGCCCTTCTTCGAGCACGCGCGACCCAGTGACGACCGGCCGCGCCACGCGATCGAACTGGCGCGTGCTTGGGCGCGGGGCGAGATCACGATGACGCAAGCCCGCAAGGCCGCCTTCGCAAACGCGGCGGCCCGAGAGGCGTCGGGTGCCGCGAAGCAAGCGGCTCTCGCCGCCGGTCAAGCCGTGGCGGTGTCCCACGTGCCGGCCCACGAACTGGGCGCGGCGGCCTACGCGATCAGGGCCGCGCGCGCGGCGGCCTCCGAAGGGGAGCAAGGGCGGGCCGGTCGCCTGGAGTGCCGGTGGCAGCGGGCACGGCTTCCCGGCGAGATCCGAGAACTCGTGCTGGACGACCAGAGGCTACGCAACGAGGTGTGCTGGTCCGTGTTCGATTGCTGACCGGCTCGCTCGGAACATCGGAGTCGCTCAACAGGCGTAAGCATGCAGCCACCCAACGGCGGAGCTCGAGCCTCCCGTAGTCTGCGTGATCGGCGAGGTCCCATGATTCCCCTATCGAGTAGCCGAGTGGCGGTGTCCGGTGTGGTGGACGAGGAGGTAACCGTGGCGAACGAAACCGGCGCGATCGTTCTGAGCATGCAGGACCTTCGTGAGGTCAGCGGCTACGCCGCCGAGAGCGCGCAGGAAGTGCTGGAGATCTTCGAGAGGGCGCACCCGGCCGACCCCCGCCCCCGCGACGCGATCGACGCCGCGTGGACGTTCGCTCAAGGTGGTAAGCGCGGGAAGGCGCTGCGCGACACCGCGTGGGCGGCGCTCAAGGCGGCCCGAGACGCGGATACCGCGGCCGCGGGCGATGCGGCGCGAGCAGCGATGTGCGCGGCGTCCGCCGCGTACCTGCACCCGCTGGCCGACGCCCACCAAGTGAAGCACATCCTGGGGGCGGCGGCTCACGCGGCGAGGGCGGCCGAACTCGTCGCCGGCGACGATCGGGACGTCGGCGCCAAGCGCATCGAGAGAGCCCGTCGGCGCGCGACGCCGGCCGTCATTGACGTGCTCGGCCGCTATCCTGCGGCACCGCCCGGTGGAAGGCGCGTCGGGAAGCTGCTTCGCGATCTGGATGGAGCCCTCCGCGTCACGGGCTCGGAACCGACGCCGCGCAGGGACACGTAAACCGACCAGGGCTGCTTCGCCCTGGAACCCGGCCGGCTCGACGGGACCGACGGGGTCGTCTCCGTCAAGGACATCCCTCCGCCGCCGAGCGGCGGACCGTCGCCAACGTAGCGGCCGGCATCCCTAGAGCGCGCCAAGGCAAGCAAACAGCGCCTCCTGCAGGGTCGCGGGCCGCCTCGGCGGGCCGCATACTCGCGCAGCTTGAGCGCCTTGAGCCAGCCGGCCTCGTCGAGCCCGAAGAGCCTGGGCTAGCGTGTAGGGTGTCCGGAAGAGCCTCGGGCGGCGGACGGAGGCCAGACGATCGGTGCCGGCCGCGCGCTCCACGTCGTAGCGGGATAGCGCCCGACCCTCGTACTCTAGAATCAGGCTGTCGGCATGCAGCCACAGGGCGGCGTGGTATCCGGCCAGCGCCAGGACGGCAGCCTCCTGCGTCCGGCCGTTCCCTCTAACGATGGCTTTCACAACGAGACCATCCCTTCGGCCCCTCTTGCGGACGAAGGGGCCGAAGGGCGGCCCAGCGACGAGAAGGGGGTTAGCCGCATGGCTAGCTTAAACAGGGTGATCCTGGCGGGAAACATCACCAGGGATCCGGAGATCCGGTTCACCGGGCAGGGGGTGCCAGTATGCGGCTTCGGCCTGGCGGTCAACCGCGTGAGGTCCAAGGACAAGGACGCCGTCGACTTCTTCGACGTCAGCGTCTGGCGGGAGCAGGGAGAGGCCGTCGCCAACCACAAGAAGAAGGGCGACCCCATCCTCGTCGAGGGGCGCCTCCAGTACCGCACCTGGGAGGCCCAGGACGGCTCCAAGAGGAGCAAGGTAGACGTCGTCGCCGAGAGCGTCCAGTTCCTCGGGGGCGGAGCCAGCAACGGCTCCTCCGAATAACCCACTCGGGGCGGCGCCAAAACACCGCCCTTTCTCCTGCGGTGAGGGGTAGAGGGCGGGGTGCCGGCACGGATCGGATTACAAAGGAGGAAGCTTTGGGCGGAACCACGGGCGTCGTTTTGGCGGTGGCAGTTCTGTTCTCGATCGTCGGCGCGCTGGCGTACCCGACCTTCGTGATTCGTCGCGGGAAGCACCTCCGCGGGTGGGTCTCCGGGCTCTCAGGCCGGGCACGGGAGAGGGCCAGGCTAAGGATCGCCGCGGCCCTGCTCGACCTCGGCAATCACCTGATGCTCTGCGACGAAGAGCGCAAGGCCCGGCGGCTGGAGAAGAGGCTCTCCGGGCACCGGACCCGACGGCTCGGCCTGGAAGCGGCGGCGCTGCGGTTGGGGGCGACGCGGGCCGACGAGGTCACGCTCGAGCTCCCCGTCGGGTCGCGCGAGCAAGAGGGCAACCCGTCGAGGACTCTCGCCATCTCCTGCGTGGTCCACCATCCCCCGAGGGGGGAGTATCCGGTGGCGCAGGATGGGGATTGCACGACGTCTTGGCGCGTCGTCAACCGGCCGTCCCCGGGGTACCGCGGGCCCTCTTCCATGTGCGAGGTGCCGTCGCTGGAGCGGGCCCTCGTTGCCTACCACGCCCGACCCCTCCGTCCTTTGAGTAAGGGCAGACGGTTCTTAGACGAGGACGTCCACTACGCAGGGGGAATAGCAGGAAGCCCGAACGGCTGCTTCGGCTTGCCGGAGGCCGGGGCGCGCCTCGAACGCGTCGAGCCATGAAGCGTTCGCCGAGAGCCCGCTCGGCCCACCTCGGCGCCGACCGGGCCGGCACGGAGTTCTGGCTCTCGGGACCCCACGTCTTCTCCCTCTCGAGCGAGGGCGCCCGGCTCCGCCACGTCTGCGCCCTCGCCCGTTTCAACCGCCGCGGCCGGTCGCGTGGCCGTTACGCCCATTCCGTAGCGGAAGATCTCTCGGCTATCCGTTCTCGCCCCTAAGGGTTCTCCTCCCTGCGGGATCCGGTCGCGCCACGCCTGATGCGCGCGACCGGATCCCGCGCGTCCCCGTCATTTCCCCGGCGGGGTCGTCCCCGCGATAAGGAGGCCAACCGCAGCAACCCATCCTCTCTCTAGAGATCCAGCGTCCCCCAATTTCGAAAGGAGACCTCCGTGAACGCCACGCACCTCTGGTCGCGCTACCTCGCCGCCCGCGAAGACCCCGACGCGGGTCTCACCGACGCCCGGCTCAGGCGCCTCCGGATTCTCCGGGATCGCCTCGTCGCCCACTACGCCCCGCTCGCCGCCACGGCGGCACGTCGCGCGGCGCCGAAACCGCCCCCTCCCCTCGACGCCGACGATGTCGTCTCCTGGGGCATGGGCGGCCTGCTCGACGCCGTCGAGACCTTCGAGCCGGACAGGGGCGCCCGCTTCGAGACCCACGCGTTCAACAAGGTACGCTGGCGCGTCCTCGACGAGGTCAGGAAGGCCGACCCCCTGCCCCGCTCGGCCCGATCCCGAGCACGCGCCGCGGAGGCCGCCCGGGCAAGTCTCCGGCAAACCCTCGGCCGCGCGCCGACCGAGGAAGAGGTCGCCGCGGCTTTAGGCACCCAACCCCGCCTGCTCCGGAATCTCGCCCGCCGGGAGCTCGCGTCCGTCCGCCCCGCGTCGCTGGACGCCCCCGTGTTCCCGTCGGCCGACACGGCCACCGGAGCCGGGTTGCACGCGCTCCTCGCCGATCCCACCGACGACCCGCAGGAGGCCCTCGACCGCTCGGAGGAGCGCGAGCGCGTCGCCGGCGCCCTCGACGCCCTCGACGAGAGGTCGCGCCTCGTCGTGACCGCCTACTTCTACCGGGGGATGAAGCTAAGGGAGATCGGCGCCGAGCTCGGCCTCACCGAGGGCAGGATCTCCCAGATCCTGCGCGCGGCCCTGGACGCCCTGCGGGAAGACCTCGCTTCCGGGCTCCCCCGCCCACAAGCTAGGTGCCGGGCGGCGCAGCCGGCAGCCCCCGTACGGCCCGACGCCGCGTAGCGGGAGCCTATCAACCGGAGGTCGGGCATTCCCTGCGCCCCTCCCGACGTCCGAAGCCGACGACGATCCCGATAGGAGATGTCCCGCGCCATGAACACCAATGTCGCCGCCCTGTGGCACGCCCTCTACGGCCCCAGCGTGGCCTGCTTGGGGTCCACTCTGCCTCCGGTTAGCCCCGGGCTCCAAGCGCCTCTACCGCCACCGCTCCCGCTTCTTCGACTACCCGCACCAGGCCTGTGCGGCGGCCGACTGGTGCCTTGGCAACTCCGAGGTGGGCCTTGAGACCTACTTTTGCGCCCATCTCCTGCTCGCCAAAAGGCGTGTAAAGGCGAACGCCGCCCCGGTCCTGGCTCTCTGGGCCGACGCCGACGGCGTGGCTCCCGGCTTCGATGCGCCAGAACCGACCGCGATCGTCGAGTCCTCGCCGGGCCGCGCGCACCTCTTCTGGCGCCTCACAAGGTCGGTTTCACCGCTGCGGGCCGAGGAGCTCAACCGCAGGCTCCTCCTCGCGGTCGGCGCCGACCGGTCGGGGTGGGACCTCGGGCAGCTCCTCAGGCCCCCCGGCACCCGGAATCGCAAGTACGGACCCGCACCTTTCGTGAGGCTGCTGGAGCTCAACGACGACCGCTACCACCCACGCGAGCTGGAGTTGGCATTGCCGCCGGAGGAGCCGCCGCGACCGGTATCGCGGAGTGGTCGTCCTACCGGCCCCTACCCGACGCCCGACGTCTCCCGGCTCTCGGGCCGGATGCGACATCTGGTTTCACGCGGCAACCGCGGCTTAAGGAGACCCTACCCGAGCCGCTCGGAGGCCGACTTCGCCGTGTGCCTCGCCATGTCCACGGCCGGGTACACGGAGGCGGAGGTCTGGGCGGTGATGACCGACTCTACCCACGGCATCTCGGAGAAGTATCTGGAGAAGGGCCGCCACGGCGACGCGTATCTCTCGCTCACCGTCGGTAAGGCCCGCGCGTTGGCGCGAAGCGCGGGCTAGGCCGTCCCCGGGGCAGACCCACCCCGCTCCACACGCGTCCTGGACGCGGCGAAGTTTGTCCCCGCCATTCCTCCCCGCCTTCCGTATCGCGACTCTCCGGCTCCTCCAAAAAGCGAAGGAGCCGAAGAGCGGCCCGAGCGGAGGAGGAAGGAGACGGTTGGACGCGAAGGAGGTTCACCACAGGGTGCCGCAGCACCTGCTTCGGGCCTACGACAGGATGGCGGCGCACACCGAGTTCGACGGCGAGGGCATAGGGCTGGCTCTTGAGTTCGATGAGCTGGCGATGCGTTACGGCATCGAAGACACCGATTACCTGACCCGCGAGGAGTTGGTCGAGGGGATCGAGTCCTCCCGCGTGGAACTCCCGAGAGAAGAGCACCGGGAGACGCACGCGCCCGACTGGCGCGAGTGGGGCTCCTGGGGCGGTAGGACGACCCTCGCCCGCTACGGCCGGCGGTACTTCCGATTTCTGTCACATCGGAGGTGGGGACGGATCTCCGCCGAAGAGCTCGCGCTCGTCCGCGAGCGTCTGCGGCTGGCGCGGAAGGCCGCGGCGTGATGGGCCCGCCGACGGAGAGGCAGGCGGCGCTGGCGGCAAGGCAGCTCCACTACCACCGCGAGAGACTGCGTTGGATCCGGGACAGGATGCGGGATAACGAGGCCCTGCTGTTGCGGTACCTGACGGGCCTGGAGAAACGCGCGACGGTCTTGCCCGGCGGCTACCGGATTTCGGGCGAGCGCGCTGCACCTGATCGGAATGTCGCGGTCGAGAAGTTGGCCCTCGCGAACCCCTACGAACAACTGGTGCTGCGCATGGGAGAACGCGAGATCGCCTGAGGAGCGACTTCCCGGGGACTCCGCCTACCGCTGAGAGTCCCCGGGAAGCCTCGGAAGGAGGTACCGAGCGCGGCCATGAGCAGGAAGGCAGCATCGGATCGCGAGTACGTGGAGAGGGAGTGTCTCCGCTGCCTCGGCGGCGTGGTCCACGTCGGTTCGCCGACGGAGGTGAGGACCGCCCCTTGCCCCGACTGCGAGGGGACCGGAAGGGCCCTCTCCTACCTGTACCCGCGGCTGAAGGGCCACCGCGGACCGTGGCCGCCGGATGAGACCGCCGCGGAAGGGCGGCGCACCGACGACGCGCGGTGACGCGGCACGACGAGCGAAACCACCGAGACGAAAGGACCATCGTGGCGAACGACGAACGGAAGGCTATGGAGCGCGGCGAGAAGCGCGACCGCAGGGTGCGCGAGGCGACGGAGTTACTCGAAGCCGGCGTCGAGAGGATACTGGACGGGGACGAGTTCAAGCGCTACCTCGCCTTCGCCGCGAGGTTCCATCGGTACTCGGCGAACAACTCCCTGCTGGTCCTGGTCCAGAGGCCGAACGCCACCCGGGTAGCAGGGTACAGGAGGTGGCAAGAACTCGGTCGGCAGGTGAGGCGCGGCGAGGAGGGACTCAAGATACTGGCGCCCATCTTCCGCACCGTCGAGGACGAGGAGAGCGGGGAGGAGGCGCGCGTGCTCTGTTCCTTCAAGGTCGTCAAGATCTTCGACGTCTCCCAGACCGACCCGGTCCCCGGAGCCGAGCCGATGCCGGAGAAGCCGAGGCCGAGGGCACTCCGTGGTGACTCCGACGTAGCACGTGCGCTCGGGCGATCATTGCTCGACTTCTGTAAGTCGCAGGGCGTGCCCGTCTCGGAGGACGACGCGGAGCTCGACGCTCTCTCCCCTGGCGCCAACGGCCTCTACCACCTGCGGGAGAAGCGGATCCTCCTGAGGAGCACGCTCCCGACCGATGGGAGGGCGAAGACGCTCGCCCACGAGCTAGCCCACCACCTGCTGCACTGCGACGCGGCGGCTTCAGAGGAAGATCGTCCTATGCTTGAGGCTGAGGCCGAAGGAGTCGCGTACGCGATGCTCTCGTACTTCGGCATCGACGCCTCGGGGTATTCCTTCGCCTACGTGGCGCGTTGGGCCGAGAGCAAGGAGGTGGTCAGGGTGGCCCTCTCCAACATCCAGAAGACCGTCAGGACGATCATAGAGGCCGTCGAGGACGGTGACCCACGGGTTGAGGGAGCGCCCGAACTCGAGGCGGCCTAGTCCACTTCTATCGTGTGTTCCTTTACGCGCTTCGCCCTAGACCGGCCACTCCTCGAGGTCGTAGGCCATGCTCCAGAATATGTGCTCCATCCGGCAACTGGTCAGATAGTGCTCCTCCATATTGGCCCGCTCCGCCTTACCAGCATCGGATGCTAGGCGGTCTATGCGGCGAGCGAACTCGCGGCAGATGTCTCCCACGATCGGGTCGGCGTAGAACTCGATCCACTCCTTGAACGGGTGCGAGTCGTCGGGCTTGACCTCCTCCTTGAGCCTCAGCCCGATCTCCCAGTACGTCAACGGGCAAGGGTACAGGGCGCAGAGCAGCTCGCCCAAAGTGCCGCTGTGGGCCGAGTAGAGCGTGTGCCGGGTGTAGTTGCGGGCGGTAGGCAAGAGTTCGTTTGCCCCCTCCAACTCCTCCATCGGGTAGCCCGAGACCCGAGCCAGGTTTTGATGGGGATGGTTCTCGGAATCGAGGACAAACCCGATCTGCTCGTTGAAGAACGCGATGTCCTCCCGCCGCGTGGACTTGGAGACGGCGAGGCCGTAGACCTGGCAGAAGACGGTGAGGTACTGGAAGTCCTGCCTCACGTAGTGGGCGAGCTGCTCTCCGCTCAAGTTACCTTCGGCGATGCCCCTGACGAACGGGTGACGGAAGATGGCCTCGAAGACGGGGTCGGCCTTGCTACGCAACT
The DNA here is from genome assembly GCF_011492945.1 of Rubrobacter tropicus. Classification (NCBI taxonomy): domain Bacteria; kingdom Bacillati; phylum Actinomycetota; class Rubrobacteria; order Rubrobacterales; family Rubrobacteraceae; genus Rubrobacter; species Rubrobacter tropicus. The sequence continues at coordinate 3,966,738 of NZ_CP045119.1, read as the reverse complement.
CCTCGGTGAAGCTCGTGGACCTCTCGGTCGCAGACATGATGTGTTGCCTCCTCTCGGCCCGAGACGCCGGAGGAGGGGCGGCAAAGAGAAAGCGCCCGGCCGTAAAGGTACCGGAACGCCGTCCTCGAAAGATTCGGTTTCACCCGCTCGTCCCTCCGCCGGCATTACCCGGATCAGGTTCCTCGGGTCGGCGCGGCCTCGGCACCCTCTCAGCCCCCTGCCGGGAGCTCCCCGTTTCGCTACACGAAAGGCACCCTACACTAGCATCCCACTCGCCGCAAGCTTCCGTCCCCCTCGGCCTCCTGCCAGAATGGGGGCCAACCGAATAGTTCCATTACGAAGAGGCCAGGACAAGGTGGATAGAGTTCTGCCCCGACGCGTCGGGGGCCCGCGACCGAGCGCCACGGCCAGAAGGGCGTGGAACGCCGGGCGCGCGAATGCCGAGCGACGATGCGCCGCTCGCCCTTCGTCGGACCCACGAGGGGTCCAGCCGCTTGAGGGGGGTGGACACGTGCGTTGCTGATGGGACCTGTCTCCTGCTTTCCCTTTCCCGCCCATCACCCTGGGTGGGTGCCGGGTGCCCCGCGCAGCAGGAACCGTACGAAGCGTTCGCGGCCGAGGCTCGCGAGGCGGTTCACCGGCTCGGCGCCGATCCCCGGCAGCGGGTCCAGGGCCACGCGCTCGACGCCGCGGCAGGGCCCGAGCAGGATCGAGGCGAGTTCCCCTACCTCAGTCTCCCGCACCTGCCAGTCGCCGCCGATGGTGCTACCGAAGGCGCCGAGCCCCAAGAACAACTCGGCTTCCTCGGCGAAGCTGAAGACGGGCAGGGACCTCTCGCCGCCGGAAAGCTCGGCGGCCAGCACCTCCAACCGCCCGCGTTCGTGCTTCGCCAGAAGCCAGAATCTCCGCCGACGCGCAGGCCGCTCCCGCGGCGCTCCGAGGGTTTGCGACGTCCCTTCCAACCCATCCTTCCTCTCCCGTTGCACTCGGACGATGACCGGAGAAAAACCCATCGTAATGCCGGTCCCGAGCGCGGCGCAACCCCCCGAAACGCGCGACCGGATCGGTAGGCCGTTCCGGCGACATACGCGCGGCCCCCGGTCTGCGCCGACGCGGCCCGAAAAAGTCCGATGCTCGCCCGGCGGCGACCCGCACCTTGCCGCTTCTGTGGGCCTCCATCAGCCCTTCGGACATCCTGGCGTGTACCGAGGTACAGATAGTAACTGGCACATCCGCTAAATTCGTTGCACAATGGCGCTCCTTAGCCTCGGGAGGTGCTGATACGACCGTTCAAGCGAGTGAAGATGCTCAACGCCGACGAGTACCGGATCCTAAAGAGGGCGGTCGCCAGCCGCAAGATCGCGGCCGGCAAGGCGCGGCTGGCGAAGATCGTCCTGCTCTCCAACCAGGGCTACACTGCCACAGAGATCGCCGCCAGGCTCGGGTGCAACGAGAGGACCGCCCTGAAGTGGATAGGCCGCTTCAACCGCTACGGCGTGGCTGGCCTGGAAGAGGGGCCGCGCGAGGGCAGGCCCCGCGTCTACGGCCCTGAGGACGTCGGTGCCGTGATCCAGGCCGCGCTGACCCCTCCACAGGATTTCGGCTTGCCCTTCGCCTCTTGGACCCTGGACCGACTGGTGGTCTACCTCTCCGAGCAGAAGGGGATCGGCATGGGGCGAACGAGGGTGGCGGAGGTGCTCTCGCACGAGGGCTTGAGGTGGAGGAAGCAGGAGGGGTGGTTCAGGGAGAGGGTCGACCCGGAGTTCGCGGAAAAAAGAGGGCCATCGAACGGCTCTACACATCCTCTCCTGCCAACAGCGTAGTCATCTGCATAGACGAGATGGGGCCCTTGAGCGTCCGGTCGTACCCCGGCAAGGAACTGGTTCGCGGTCGGCAAGAAGGCCTCGCCGGTAGGGCCAGGTGGGAGTTGCAGCGAGACCGGGACCGCAAGCTCGGGGGGTACGTCTTCGGAGCGTTCGTGCCGGCCACCGGAGAGGCTTTGACCGCCACCTACACGAGTCGCTCGATCGTGACGTTCCTGGACTTCCTGGGGAAGGTCGAGGAGTGGGTGCCAAAGGACGTCGGGAGGATCTACGCTATCATGGACAACCTCAGGGCCCACAAGGCATACGACGTCCTGCTATTCGATGTGGCCCGCCCGAGGTGGGAGTTCGTCTTCCAGCCCAAGTACGCTGCCTACCTGAACCTCATAGAGCCTTGGTGGAAGACGCTCAAGTCTTTAGCCATCAAGGGGCGCTTTTTCGAGACTTGGGAGCAGATAGAAGAGGCGATAGCGAAGGCGCTGGACTACTGGAACGGGCACCGCCATCCGTACGTGTGGGGCAGGCGCAGGAGGCACCGTGCTCCTCGAGGTCAGGGCGTCGGAGCGATGCCGAGGATGGCGTCCGTAGACGGTGTCTGAAGCCCCCGACGCGCGCCGTTCAGCGCTCGGCGTCGACCACGGTGTCCTCCAGGTGCGCACCAAACTCCTCCGCCCTGACCTCCGTGGACGCCCTGTACCTGTTGATGCGGTCCTCGAAGGGCGTCCGCACGCCGAAGGCGCTCGCGGCGAACCCGGCGGCCTTTATGGCCTCGGCCAGCCCCTCGTCCCCCGGCGCGAAGACCTCCAGAGGGTCGCCCACGGCCACGGTGTTCGGCGGGACGAAGAACTCGCGCGGGACCACGGCGTTCGCGTGCACCACGGCCCCGACCGCGACGTTGGCCCCCGAACGCACCGTCGCCCCTTGCAGGACGGTCGCGCCGGTGGCCACGTAGGAGCAGGGCTCGACCGTGCAGCCCAGCAGGGAGGCGTGCGGTCCGACGAGGACGTGGTCGCCGACCATCACGGGGTGCTCCGCGTCGCCCACCGCCGTCGCCCTCAGCACGGCGTGCTCGTTGATTATGGTGGTCGAACCCACCTCGACCCTCGATCCCTCGGAGTCCAGTACCGCCCCATACATAATCCGGCAGTCCGCTCCCACGCGGACGTTCCCCACGAGGACGGCGGTGGGAGCCACGAACGCGGAGGCGTCCACGACGGGTTCGTTGCCACGGCTCTTGATCCGCATCTCTTCCTCCCCGACTCGAAATGCCGCCCAGTATGCACCGAACTTAGCGGACGAGCCAGTTGCTATCTCTGTACCGTGCGGAAGAATGGGGTAGTGGTCGCAAGCCCGAAGGTGAGGATGCTAGTCGAAGACTGCGAGCCGGTCGGCCACCTCGCGCAGCGCGCGTTCGGAGAGCGACTCTTCGATCAGGGGGAAGACCACCCTCTCTTCGAGCCTTATGTGGGCCTCGAGCAACTCACCCAACCGCCGCAGCGTCTCCCCCTGAACCTTGCCCCTTTCGGCCTCGCCACCGAGCCGCATGGCGAGGCCCCTGATGCGAGCGTGTTGCACGAGCATCTCCAGCACGGGCTCGCGGTCCAGAAGCTCTCCCGCATGGATGGCTGCTACCGGCAGGAGCACCTCTTCCTCTTTGCGGAAGTGGGGCGCGGTATCTTCTCGCCAGAACTCCAGGAAGGCCCGGGCGCCTTCCGTGGGCTCCTCACCCGTTCCGGACGCCGCCCGGCGGAGGCGGAGCGCCTGCACCAGACCCCCGTGATGGTCATCCGAGAACTCTCTCAGGTTCGGGTGACGCTTCACGCCTTGCTCCTCTCTTCGGGCCGTTCGTCGATCCGCACCGGCCCCCGGCGGCGGTGGACGCTCAGGTAGGCGAACCCGTCCGAGTCGCTCCTCACCGAGCGGCGCGCGCCCTTCGGGAGGAACACCAAAATCCCGGCAGAGAGGTGATGCTCCTTCTCGTTCACCGTGACCTTTCCGTGACCGGCTATGCCCACCATCACCACGTCCACCTCTTCGTTGGCATGCTCGCCGACGCCGCCTCCGGAAGGAAACCGCACCAGGTTGGCGTTGAGGTCCTCGCTTCCTTCCAGGGTCCACACCGTCCCCCTGCGCCCTCTCGCGTCAGCCGAGATCTCCTTGAGTTCCATCCGCCCTCCCGCTTTCGAGACGTTGTTGAGTGCCCCCTATCTTCATCCAACCTCTACGAACTTGCATCTACTCGATGCCCATTTATACTATTACAAAAATAGTAATAATAAAAGAGATTTGGGGGGCGTTGGCTGTGGAGCGTATCGAGGGTGAGGTTGGGAAGAGGATGGATGGGTTTCCGGGCGGGCGGTTGCAGGCGGGCCGTATGCCGGGGCACTGGCTGCTGGCACGCCTGGGGAAGAGGGTGCTGCGTCCTGGAGGGATCGGGCTGACACGCGAGATGCTCGATGGGCTCGGTATCGGGACTGTGGATCGCGTGGTGGAGTTCGCACCGGGGCTGGGGAGCACCGCCCGGCTGGTGCTGGAACACGGTCCCTGCTCGTATACGGGGGTGGAGCGCGACGAGGCGGCTGCCGGGGTGGTGTGGGGCTACCTGCGGGGTCCACGTCAGCGGTGCATCGTCGGGAGCGCGGAGGAGACGGGCCTGGAAGGCGGGTACGCGAGCGTGGTCTACGGGGAGGCGATGCTCACGATGCAGCGGGAGGAGCAGAAACGCCGCATAGCGGGAGAGGCGCACAGGCTGCTCGTCCCCGGAGGGAGGTACGGGGTACACGAGATGTGTCTGGTCCCGGACGATCTGGCGGAGCAGACGAAGGAGGAGATCCGCGCGGCGCTCTCCGGGACCATCCGGGTTGGGGCTAGGCCGCTCACCCTCTCGGAGTGGCGCGCACTTCTGGAATCGGAGGGCTTCGAGGTCGTGGAGACGGTGACGGCGCCGATGCGCCTGCTGGAGCCGGGACGTCTCCTCGAGGACGAGGGGCTGCGGGGCGCTGCGCGGTTCCTGTGGAACGTGCTGCGGGACCGCGAGGCCCGGCGCAGGGTGCTGGCGATGCGCCGGGGTCTTTCGGCGTTACCGGCCCCACCTGGCGGGGGTCGCGATGGTCGGGGTTAAGCGGGAACAGGGAGCTGCAAACGGCGGGGGACCCGATGGTTGAGGTCCTGGCGGAGAGGACGCGTCTGAGGCCGCCAGGTGAGCCGGACCTCGACGCGCGGCTCGTGGAGTTTGTCGCGTGGGCGCCGGTATTGCAGGGGCTTCCGGAAGATGCGCGGGATGCGTTGGTCCGGAGCGCGCGGATCGTGAGCTACCCGCGCCGGACGGCCATCTTCCACGAAGGCGACGAGCCGACGGCGCTCTACGGGGTGGTCTCCGGGGCGGTCAAGGTGTACCGGGATCTGCCGAGCGGTCGCCAGCGGATACTGGAGGTTATAGAGCCCGGACGCGCCTTCGCGGTCGTCCCCGCCCTCGACGGGAGGCCGCTCCCGGCCTCGGCCATGACCCTGCCGGACTCGGAGTTGGCCGTCTTCCCCCGCCGCGTACTCATGGCGCGGCTACGGATCTCGCCGGAAGCTATGCTTGCGGCGATCCGGGAACTGTGCGGCTCATCCCGCGATTTGCAGGAGAGGCTCTGGAGCGAGCTCTCCTACCGCTCCGTCCCGCAGAGCACGGCCGCCTTGCTCCTGCGGATCGCCGAGGAGTGGGGGCGTGTCGGCCCCGGAGGTCGCATAACGCTCGAGCTGCCGCTGACCCGTACCGAGATGGCCGAGTCTCTGGGAGCCCCGCGGGAGAGCGTGAGCCGCGCTCTGTCGGCGCTCGTCAAGCGCGGCATCATTTCCCTCGAAGGCGACTGTCTCACCATCCTCGAGCCCGATCTCCTGCGCCGTCGCTCGGGGCGTGACGAACCTCACGGCCGCCCGTAACGAACGTCTCGGTCCGGCCATCGCTCCGGCCCTACCCTGAACCTGACGTAAGCCAGAACAGGAGGTAGAGGCCATGGGCGAGAACGGCCACCACAGAGTCCGCCTGATCATGCCCGATGGCGAGGCGACCATCCAGGTAACCGGAGACGACTACATCCTGGAAGCCGGCGAGGAGGCCGGGTTGGATCTCCCCTACGACTGCCGGGCAGGAGTCTGCACGACCTGCGTTGGCAAGCTGCTCGAAGGGAAGATGGACCAGGAAGAAGGCGAGGCCCTGGAGGAAGACGAGCTCCAAGAAGGCTTCGTGTTGCTGTGCATCGGCCACGCCCTGAGCGACTGCGCCATCCGGACTCACCGTGAGGACGAGCTCTACGGCAGGGGGTAGCGCGATGTTCTTCAGGAAGAAGCGGCCGGAGACCGTCCCGTTGCGCCCCGGAGAGAGGGCCCCGGACTTCCAACTCCCCTCGGTGCAGGGTGGTCTGTTCCGGCTGGAGATGCGCGCCGCGCACGGCCCGGTACTCCTGGCGTTCGTGAACGTGGGCGAGGAGAGCCGCGAGTTGCTGGAGCGCCTGAAAGAGCACGAGGGAGGGTTCCGGCGCGCCGGGGCATACAACTACCCGTACCCCAACCCGGAGATTCGGGAAGGCGGTGTCCCTTCGACCCGCTCCGGGACCACGGTGGCCATCGTGGTGCGCGCTGCCTCGATGGGGCCGGTGAGGGAGCTACAGAAGAGTATGGGACTCCCCTTCTACGTTCTGTGGGACGACCGGAGCATGGTCTCCACACGCTACGGCGTAGGAGAGACGGAGATCCCGGTCGTGCTCGTGGAGACCGACGGAAAGCTCGCGTGGCGCTCGGAGCCTGACCAGCTCCCGCACCCGGAGGAGATGCTACGGGAGATCCGGCCGGCCCCGGGAACAGTCAATCCCGCCGCCGAAACCCACGAAACACCGTCGCCCGAAGCCGCCGTCGATAGTAGCGTCGGATAAACCCTTCACAAAACGCCTTGCGGACGTGGCCCGAACGTGCGAATATACAATTACAATTTTAGTAATAGTAACTGGGCCGTCGAGGTCTTGAGCGAGAGGAGAGAGTAGATGCTTTCTGTGGAGACGACCGTCAGTGACCTCGTCGTCGAGCGGCCGAGCCGCTCGCGGGTGTTCGAGGCCCTGGGCATAGACTACTGCTGCGGAGGAGGGGCGCCGCTGGCCGAGGCCTGCGCCGGTGCAGGGCTGGACCCGGGTGAGGTGATCGCGGAGCTGGAGCGCCGGGAGGCCGGGCAGACTGAGGACGAGGCCGGGCTGACGAGCATGGGCATGGGCGAGCTGGTGGACCACATCGTAGAGACCCACCACGCCTATCTCAAGGAGGAGTTGCCTCGCCTGAGCTTCCTGGTCGATAAAGTGGCGAACGTTCACGGGGGCGCCCATCCGGAGCTGCTGGAATTGCGTGAGGTATTCGAGGGGCTGCGCGTGGAGCTGGAGGAGCACACGGCGAAGGAGGAGCGGATGCTCTTCCCGGCGTGCAGGGAGCTTGAGGGGGCGGAGACCATGCCGGACCTTCGCTTCGGGACCGTCAAGAATCCCATCGCGGCGATGATGCGGGAGCACGTCGAGGCTGGCGGCGGACTGGGCCGGATCCGGGAGCTGACGTGGGACTACGATCTTCCGAAGGACGCCTGCAACACCTACCGGGCGATGCTCGACGGCCTGGCCGAGTTAGAGCGCGACACCCACTACCACATCTTCAAGGAGAACAGCATCCTCTTCCCGAAGGCGGCAGCTGCCGAGGCCGCGCTAGCGAAGACCTGACGTTTTAGGCGCAACCTACCGGGCGAATATGCTGGAGCTAGGCAATGATGAACAGGTTATTTCGGAGAAGGAGGGCTGCGGTCCTGATCTCGGAGGACGCCACCGTCGGCCGGGTGATGATCGAGCGTCCCGGCGCGGTAGGTGTCTTCGAGCGGTTCGGGATCCGTTACTGCTGCCGGGCGCACGAGACGCTCGGCGAGGCGTGCGTTGGGAGGGGCCTCGATCCGCGGGCGGTGCTGCGGGATCTCGAGACCTGCAATGCCGAGCCGGAAGACCAGATCGACTGGTCGAAGGTTTCCGCGACGGAGCTTGCGGACCACATCCTGCAATCCCACTACGGCTACCTGGAGGATGCTCTGCCCCGGCTCGAGTCGTTGGTGAACAGGGTCGCAAGCGTACACGGGGATCGCCGTCCCGAGCTGGTCGAGCTACGCCGGGTCTTCGGCAGCCTCAAGCTCGACCTGGAGGAACACCGGATAAAGGAAGAGGAGGTGCTCTTCCCCATGTGCCGGGAGCTGGATGCCGCCAGCGTTCGACCGGACTTCTACTGGCGCACCGTGCAGAACCCCATAGGCGTGATGACGGCCGAGCACGAAGCGATCGCTCAAGCGCTGGCGAAGCTTCGCGAGCTGGCAGCGGGTTTCGAGCCGCCTGCCGATGCTTGTGACGCCCACCGGACGATGCTCGAGGGCCTGGCCGGGCTCGAGAGGAGGCTGCACCTGCACGTCCACGAAGAGAACAACGTTCTCTTCCCCAAGGCCATGGCCGCCGAGGCCGCCTTGCCGAGGCGGTGAAGATCTGATGGAGGCGCCGGGGGTAGCGCTCGAATGAGTTCAAGCGGGGCAGAGATTAGGGTAGGCATCTGGTCCCGGAAGGGCGAGTTTCTCGGTGCTGCGGAGATCCCGAGTAGAGGCGGAGAGGCGGCGTCGGGCTACGTCCGCCTCTCCGCGAGCCCGCACTCCGGCGTGGAGGGGATGAGCTTCATCGCCCACCGGTTTCCCGGAGGGTATCGGGTGCGCATGGAGGAGCGGTGGGAGGGGGGCGAAGAGACGCTATGGCTGGCACCGGTGGAGGAGGGAGAGGAAAGCTACATGGGTCTCTTCTCCGAAGAGGAACTGCGTGCGGCGTTCCCGCATCTGGCGGCGGAGCATCCCGGCGGTACGAGGGTACGACGTTGAGCGTCAGACGGACGGGGAGTGGTTAGGTGGGGGACCCCAAAGGCTTCCTGAAGCACAGGCGCGGGCAGATCCCCAAGCGTCCCATCGCCGAGCGCGTCCGGGATTACCGGTGGGTCTACGAGCCGATGCCGGAGAAGGAACTGCGGGATCAGGCCTCGCGCTGCATGGACTGCGGGGTGCCGTTCTGCAACACCGGCTGTCCAGTGAACAACCTGATCCCGGACTGGAACCACTTCGTCTACAAGGACCACTGGAAGCAGGCCATAGACCGCCTCCACAGGACCAATAACTTCCCCGAGTTCACCGGGATACTCTGCCCGGCGCCGTGCGAGGCGGCGTGCGTCCTCTCCATAAACGACGGGCCGGTGACCATAAAGGAGATAGAGCGCTCGATCATAGAGAGGGCTTTCGAGGAGGGCTGGGTGGTCCCCAGGCCCCCGCCGCCGGAGAAGAGGACCGGCAAGAGGGTGGCGGTCGTGGGCAGCGGCCCTGCGGGCCTGGCTGCGGCCCAGCAGCTCAACCGGGCCGGGCATACGGTGGTCGTCTTTGAGAAGGACGATCGCATAGGCGGTCTCCTCCGGTACGGCATCCCGGACTACAAGATGGAGAAGCGGGTGGTGGATCGGCGCCTCGCGCAGCTCGAAGAGGAGGGCGTCGAGTTCCGCGCGAACGCCCACGTCGGCGAGAACCCGACGACCGACGACCTCGGGTGTGAGTTCGGCGCGATCGTTCTGGCCGTCGGTGCCTTGCAGGGCGCCGACATTGATCTGCCGGGTCGCGAGTTCGACGGCATCCACCCGGCGATGGACTACCTGGTGCAGCAGAACCGGCGCGTAGCAGGCCTGCCGGTGGAGGGGAAGGAGATCAGCGCCAGGGGCAAGCGGGTGATCGTCCTCGGCGGCGGTGACACCAGCGCCGACTGCCTGGGCAACGCCAACCGCGAGGGGGCCGCTTCCATCAAGGTGCTCACCCACGGCCCGAGGCCGCCGGAGCCCCCCGACCCGCTCCGGTGGCCGGATTGGCCCTTCGTTCTGCACACCTACCCGGTCCACGAGGAGGGCGGCGAACGAGGGTGGAACGTGACAGTTACGGGCTTTTCCGGTGGGGGCGGTCGCGTGGAGAAGATGCACGCGGTGGAGGTCGAGAGAAGTTCCGATGGCCGGGTCAGACGCCGCCCCGGTACGGAGTTCGAGGTGGACGCGGACCTGGTCTTGCTCGCCATCGGCTTCACCGGACCGGTGCGCGACCGGCTTCTCGAGGACCTGAAGCTGGAGTTTGGCGAGCGCGGGGCCATCGCCTCGGACGACCGTTACGGGACCGGCGTGCCTGGGGTGTTCGTCGCCGGGGACGCCAGGAGGGGTGCGTCTCTGATCGTGTGGGCCATAGCCGAGGGCCGCAAGGCCGCCCGCCAGGCCGACCTCTACCTGATGGGCGAGAGCAGGCTCCCGCCCTAGTCTCCGCCTTCGCCCTGCGTACCTGACAAGTGTCCCCAAGGAAAGTGAGGACTTATGCTAGCCGACCCGGAAGTCTCGACGATGCTCGAAGCCCGATGCCCTGGATGCGGGGGCGTGTACTCCGGGGCGAGTCTGCCCTTCCTGTATGCCGACGAGCATGGCCCCCGTTGCTCCGGTTGCGGGAGCGTCCTGATGGTAGGGGATGGCGGTCCGCGAGAGGAAACCCCGAGATCCCACCGCTTGGTGCTCTCTGAAGGCCTCGCAGGTTCGGGGCTGCACAAGAAGCTGGCCGGGCTAGTCGGAGGAGGGGAGGAGTTGTGGCTTATGGTGGACCGCACGGGCGGGACTAGGACCGTTCACCTGGAGCCTTCGACCCCGTCAGAGCGGTAGGGCTTCGTGGCGCGGAACGCTTTAACCGATTGTAGAAGGGGGCGGGACGGTGGTTACCGAGGAGCGGGTGAGGGACCAACTAAGGACCGTAGTGGACCCCGAACTCGGGATGGATCTCGTGGAGCTCGGTTTGATCTACGGCGTCGGAGTCCGCGACGAGGGGCGCCACGTGGACGTGACGTTCAGCCTGACGAGTCCGATGTGCCCGGTAGGGGACCAGCTCCAGGCCCAGGTCGAGGCCGAGGCCCTTACCGTGGAGGGCGTCGAGACGGTCAACGTACAGCTCACCTTCGACCCCATGTGGAGCCCGGAGATGATGAGCCCGGCCGCCAAGCTCTTCTTCGGCCGTTAGCAGGCACGAGGACTACGAGCCGCGAGGTACGGGATCACGCGCGTATGTGACGTCGGTCAACATCGGCTTTCGGGCATCGGTGGGGTAGGGTACAGTTAAAATTACAAAATTAGTAATAGTTGCTGGAGGCGTTCCGAGAGAGGAGAAAGCGTGACCTACGTAATCACGGAGCCGTGCATCGGCACGAAGGACCAGTCGTGCGTGGAGGTGTGCCCGGTCGATTGCATCTACGACGCAGGCGATCAGTTCATGATCAACCCCGAGGAGTGCATCGACTGCGGCGCCTGCGAGCCGGAGTGTCCGGTCGAGGCGATCTACCCCGAGGACGAGGTCCCGGACGACCAGGAGAGCTACATCGCCAAGGCCGCCAACTACTTCGAGTAGAGGGAAAGAAGGTGGCGAAGATTCTCGCCACCTTCCCGTTCTCCTGAGTTCTTCTTGCTACTGAGAGAAACGAGAGCGATGCGCGCAAAGCCGAGTTTTGAAAGGTGCGGTCCGATGAGCGGGAATACCTTCGTGGCGATAGTAATCACGATCATGATACTCCTCTTCATCATCATGTCCGTCGGACCCTTGGTCACGGCCTTCTGAAGATGTGAAGCGTCGTCAGGCTACGCTCCAGAGGAAGGTTCGGTAAAGAGTGTTTACCGACCACATCGTGCACCGGAAGAAGGCACGGCAGAAAGGGAGGATGAGGCATCTCCAACGTGGAGCGCAGGGTCCGAGTTGAGTGGGAAGGTAGTCTCGCGGATGGCGGAGGGCCGCTATCGCTCGGAAGCAACGGGATTCTTCGGGGCTCGCCGGTGACCTGGGCCTCCTGCGTCGAGCGGTCGGATGGCAAGACCTCTCCCGAAGAGCTCGTGGCGGCGGCTCACGCCTCTTGCTACGCGATGGCGCTCTCCCTCACCTTGTCCGAAAAGGGCAGCGACCCCGAGCGGCCCGCGGTGGGCGCAACGTGTGTCCTGGACGGAGAGGAGGTCGGGATCACGACCGCGGATCTGGAAGGCAGGGGCGCGGTGCCGGGTTTGGGCGCCGAGGAGTTTCGGAAGATGGCAGAGGAGGCCGAGAAACTCTGTCCTGTATCGAACGCTCTCAAGGGTAACGTCGAGATGGGGCCGGACGCACGACTGGCCTGACATGAGAAGCGGGAGCGCAGGCCGGGGTACGGATAGTGAACGGGTAAATTCCGACGACCTTGGATCTGGTTCCGATAATCGTCGTTATATCCCGTGAATCTACGGCACCACTTTCGATAATGCGCTATTCGCCCCCAGTTAAGGGCCAGAACGCGGTTCCGGTAACAGTACGAGAACCCCAGAGCAGACCGACCCGTAATGTCTGGGACGCATAGCGGGACATAGCCCGGCCGCGTAAGCCCGGTTGTGGCGTACTTCTCGGTCCGCGGGGAAGCGACCGCGGGCCGAGGGGGGACGATGGCGAGCAGCGCTTCTCCGGTTGCCGCGGTCCATCGACGGTAAACTCGTGACGGATGAGGGGCACGGCACGAACGGGTGAACAGCGCGACGAGGGGGTCACGGACGTCGGACCGGGGTTGAAGGGGGCTTCGAGTTCCTGGCTGCGGGAGCGCCCGTGGCTCGTCGATGTGGTCGTGGCCCTGGCCGTGTTCGCCTACAACCTGCCGATCCAGGTCAGGTATGTCCCCGACGGGTTGTGGCCCGGCACGGGTACCGTCGTTGCGGTCGGCTTGTGCGCGCCGTATGTTCTTCGCCAGCGTCATCCGCTTCCTGTGTTCGGGATCATCCTCCTTACGGCCTGGTTGCAGTTGGTGCTGGGCGTGGGCTTTATCCCGGCCGACATCATGTTGGCGTTTGCTCTCTACAACGTCGCCGTGCGTTTCCAGTGGCCGATCTCGGCGCCCGCGGCCGCCGCGGTGGTGCTCTGGGTGCTGCTCGCGGTGGGGCCGCGGCTGGAGGAGTACTACTTGTCGCCCAGCGATCTGGGCCTGCTGGTTCTTGTGGTCGTCACGGCATGGACGTGGGGCACGACGGTCCGCATCCGCCGTGACTACGTGGACGGGTTGAAGGAGCGCGCACGCCAGTTGGAGCGCGAGCAAGAGAGTCAGGCGCGGATCGTGGCCGCAGCGGAGCGTGCCCGGATCGCCCGCGAGATCCACGATATCGTCTCTCACAGCCTGAGCGTGGTTGTGGTCATGGCGGAAGGTGCGTCGTTGAAGGTGCACAGTGAGCCGGAACGTGCGGAGCAGGCGATGCTGACGGTGCGCGATACCGGCAGGGACGCGCTGGCGGAGATGCGGCGGATGCTCGACGTCCTGCGGGACGGAGAGCCGGGATCGCGCGCACCCTCGCCGGGCATCGCGCAACTGGGGCGCTTGATCGAGGAGTCGAGGACCTCCGGGCTCCCCGTGGAGATGACGTTGCGGGGAGAACCCGTCGAGGTGTCTGCCGGCGTGGATCTCGTGGTGTATCGGGTGATCCAGGAAGCGTTGACCAACGCGAGGAAGCATGCCGGTCCGTTGCTCAGCAAGGTTGCGGTGCGGTTGCGCTACGGGGGCGACTCGCTGGAGGTGCGGGTCACCGACGATGGGCAGGGCCCGGGTGCCCGTCCCGGCAGCGAGCCGGGTGGCGGTCATGGGCTCGTGGGGATGCGCGAACGGGTCGCCGCCTACGGCGGGAAGCTTCGGACCGGTCCCCGGCCGGGCGGAGGGTTCGAGGTGGTGGCGACGTTGCCGATCGGAGGTGGAGATTGACTATTCGCGTCGTGCTGGTCGACGACCAGGAGATGATCCGGGCGGGCTTCCGGATGATCCTCGAATCCCGCCCGGAGATCGAGGTCGTCGGTGAGGCCGACGATGGCGACACCGCGCTGGAGCTGCTGGAGACGGTGCGGGCGGACGTAGTGCTCATGGACGTCCGGATGCCGCGGATGAGCGGGGTGGAGGCGACGCGGCGGATCTGCGCCGGTGACGGCCCGCGAGTGCTGATCCTGACGACCTTCGACCTCGACGAATACGCCTACGACGCGCTCCGGGTCGGCGCGAGCGGTTTTCTCGTCAAAGACGCGCCCCTAAACGACCTGGTCTCGGCGATCACCCACGTGCACCTCGGCGATGCGGTCGTCGCGCCCAGCACCACGCGCCGTCTTTTGGACCGCTTCGCGAGCGACCCGCCCGTCGCGCGCGAACGGCGCCCCGTCCCGGAAGGGCACCGGCTCGAGGAGCTGACGCCGCGGGAGCACGAGGTGCTGCGGCTGGTGGCCCGGGGATTGTCGAACGCGGAGATCGCCCGGGAGCTGGTCTTATCGGAGGGCACCGTCAAGACGCACGTGGGCCGGATACTGGCCAAGCTCGGCCTCCGCGACCGGGTCCAGGCCGTCGTCCTCGCCTACGAGACCGGCCTGGTCGAGGCCGGCGACCGCTGAGCGACGACGGTCGGCTCCGGCACATACCGGGCGCGTCTCGCGGCTTCCACGCCCGGACGGGTCGTCCCTGAGGCGTAGTCCCTGAGGCGTAGTCCCTGAGGCGTACACGCGCCGATTCGTCTATCTCAGGTAAGACGCGAAAGATCTGCATTAAGGAAGACGATTTGCGCTGCTAACGCTACTAATATCGAGACCATGGATGACACAAACTACATCGTCGCCACCGATGGACTCAGCAAGCGGTACGGCAAACGCAACGTCGTGGAGAATCTGAACCTGCGCATCCCTCAAGGATGCGTGTACGGCTTCCTGGGTCCGAACGGGTCGGGTAAGTCCACCACCATGAAGATGCTCCTGTCCCTGGTCCGGCCCACGAGCGGCGAGGTCCGGGTCATGGGGCGTCCGATGACTCGCGCGACGAGGCGGGAGCTGCTGGGGAAGATCGGCTCGCTCATCGAATCCCCACCCGGTTACGGGCACCTTACCGGACGGGAGAACATGCGCCTGGTGCAGCGTCTGCTCGGTCTCGATGACGGGCAGGTCGCCCGCGCGGTGCGCACGGTGCGGTTGCAGGACCATCTCGATAAGCAGGTCCGCAATTACTCGATGGGGATGAAGCAGCGGCTGGGGATCGCGATGGCCCTGGCCCGCGAACCCCGGCTGCTGATCCTCGACGAGCCGACGAACGGGCTCGACCCGGCCGGCATCGAGGAGATCCGCGAACTTCTCTGGCGCCTGGCCGACGACGGGGTCACGGTGATGGTCTCCAGCCATCTGCTTGGCGAGATCGACAAGACCGCCACCGTGCTGGGCATCCTCAGCAACGGGCGGATGATCTTCCAGGGCACACGTGACGAGCTCTTTGCCCGATCCATCCCCGACCTGCTCATCGACTGCTCCGACCCGCGACGAGCGCACGGACTGCTCGAACGCGAGCTCGACAGCAGCCTCGATGACCGGGCAGTGCGACTCCCAGGGTTGGGAAACGAGGCAACCGCCCGAGTCGTCTCGACCCTCGTCGGCGCCGGGATCGGTATCTACGAAGTACGACGTGATCAGCAGTCGCTCGAGAAGGTGTTCATGGATCTCACCGAAGGCGGCGGACTGTGAACGCGAAAGTCATCATCAACGAGTTCGCCAAGATGAGGCGTCTGCGCGTCTGGCTGGTCGTGGGCCTATTGCTATTCGGTGTGGCCGGTCTCACAGCATTTCAGGCATCTGGTTCGGGCCTGTTCTCCCGCCTGGACGACCCGGACGGCTTTGCGTGGAAGCTCCTGTTGGACGGCTTCGCGGTGGCCTTGATCGCACCCGTCCTCCTGGCGGTATTGGCCAGCCGGCAGGTTGAGATGGAACATCTTGGCAACGGCTGGCTACTGTCGGCCACCTCGGGCGTGACCTCCGGGCGCCTCTGCCGGGCAAAGTTCCTTGCCCTCGGCACGCTTGTCGTCGCCGCCACAATCCTTCAAAGCCTCATACTGATCGCTTTCGGACTTCTGGCGGGAATCACGTCCCCCTTTCCCCTCGAACACTGGTTGGGATACACCGCCTCCGCAGTCGTCATCAACCTTGTAGTGCTCGCATTCCACATTCTGCTGTCCGCCAAGATCGAGAACCAGCTCGTGTGCCTCGGAATCGGTGTGGTCGGCATCTTCTTCGGCACCTTCGGACAGGCTTTTCCTGACTGGCTCTCCCATCTGACGCCCTGGGGTTATTACGCGCTTGCCATGCCGGCGGATTACGTGGGGATGGAGTTGGTCTACCTTGATCTGCCATATCCGAGCGTCCTGGCTCTCGCCGTCGTCGGCAGTGTCCTGTTCCTGTTCGTCACCAGCCGATTCGACCGTCAGGAGGCCTGACCCATGGGTTCCATCTACTCCGAGTTCCTCAAGCTCAAGCGTTCCATGAGCTGGGCCGTCGTCGTGCTCCTGCCCGTCATCATGGTGTTCGCCGGTGCGATGAGCACTTTCGCCGGAGAAGGCGAGTTCGCCGACGGCTGGCACACCCTCTGGCCCAGATCGATCGGGTTCTACGGCATGGCGATCTTGCCCGTCGGCATCGCCATCCTCGCCTCCCTCGTCTGGCGCGTCGAGCACAAGAACGGCAACTGGAACGCCCTCATGAGCCGTCCGGTCTCCACCGTACAGGTCGTCATCGGCAAGGTCGCGGCCATCTCCCTGCTCGCCGCGGCGATGCAGCTCGTATTCGTCACGGTCGTGATCGCCCTCGGCAAGCTCGCCTTCGGGCTGCCCGGGATGCTGCCCGCGCAGTACTGGCTCAGCAGCGCCGTCGTCATTGTGGCGTGCATACCCGTCGCTGCACTGCAATCGGCCCTCTCCACCTTCTTCCGTTCCTTCGCCGCACCCGTCGCGATCGCACTCGTCGTCACTGGCGTCTCGACGATGGCGCTCCTGGTCGGCATCAAGGCCGTGTCGTCCGTGCTGCCCTACGCCGTCCTTACCCAGGCCACGCAGCTCGGCACTATCCTCGTATCAGGCGAGGGGACGAGCTTCGACGTATACGCGATCACACCCGACAGCGTGCTGTTCTTCGTGCTCGTGTCCGCGGCGCTGACGGTCGCGATTGTGGCTGGCACATCAGCGATCCTGAACCGCCTCGACATCCGCGCGTGAACACCCGTGTGTGACCAGCGATCGCCGCAGCAACCCGCGCTCAGCGCGTCGACGATCCGATCATCGGAAGGAGCAACCATGTCCAACGTATCTCAGCCTGAGGGCACGCCAACGACCTCACCCTCGCCGGTGCCTGACGCCGACCCGGGACCGATACCTCGGCCTACGGACCGGTCTTGGAACGGCTACGGCATCGCCTCCCTCGGCCTCGCGACCGGAGCGTTCGTGACCGCCCCGTTCCTGCTCTTGCTCCCGGTCGTGGGCGTCGTCCCGACCGTCCTGGCAGCGGGAGGTGGCCTGCTCGCCTGCATCGGTCTTAGCCGGAAGGACCGCAGGCCCGGACTCGCCGTTGCCGGACTCATTGTCTCTGCCGTGCTGTTCGGGCTGACGCTCAGCATCGCGATGCTGTGGACCCAATTGGTAATCTACCCGGCAACCCGCGACTACCCCGAGCTGCGGGAAGTCATGCAGGAAGTCATAGACTACATCAAGCGACTGATTTTGCCGGACACCGGCGTCCCGGCGCTTTTGGGGCTTCTCGCCGGCGCCCTGCTCGTGGCTGGCGGGGTGCTACTCAGGCGCCGCGGGTACTGAGCACGCGATTGTGACCATGACAATGATCGGGCCGCATTCGGGTATCTAGAGGGTGTCATGAACCCAATCAAGAACAGCTTAGGAATGCGGAAAACGTGGATCGCAAGGACCATAGCCCGACCCTGAAACCCGCATTCCTATGGGGTTTTGGCCCAAGTTTATAACGCCCTCTAGGTACCCGCAGGTAGGTTCTTTCTCTTGTAAGGCTTACGGGGGCGCGAAGGACTCGCGCCCTTCGGCCTGCCCGTCGGCGTCTTGCGGTGCCCCACGATGAATCACTCGGGCACCTTATACCCGATGGAGGAGTTGGAGCGTGCCGACGAGCTTGCTCCCACCGCCCGCAACTATACCCGGCACACGCTCTACTCGGCCCACAGCGGCACCCTGGGCGAGCTGCTCTGCGCCCTATACCCCTGCCCGCTGACGTACCGGGAGATCGGGCTCAGGTTGAAAGACGACGTCAAGCCCGAGGAGTCTCATCCGTTCAAAGAGTGGATCGAATTCCACGCCGACCCGGTGGTCGGGGACATCTGCCGCGAGTTCGCGAGGTGCCCCGACGGCTTGGCCGAGCGAGCGGGCAAGGATGGAAGAGAACTTCATTACAAGCTGCCGGATGGAGTGCCTGTTCTGGAAGATGGCCAACGAGCTCGAGGGATGGCCGGTCTGGTTCGGTCCTGATTCGCACGGAGCAGAGCGACGGACGCTGTCCCCAAGGCGCGGTGGGGAGACCCGAGGTCCTGCATCCTCCCGGGTTCTTATCTGGAGCTCGGTCGGCGCTCTTACTCGGGGAAGCACTTCTCCAGGAGCTCCTCGCGCTCCTCCTCGCTCGTCACCCCATCGAGCACCGGGTAGAGGATGTTCTCCTCCCTGTTGTCGTGGTGCTCGAGGAGTCGCTTGAACCAATAGCCCTGGTCGAACAGCTCGATGATCTCTCGCCGCCGCTCGCCCGGGCTCTTCTCGATGAGGCGAGGCAGGGTCTCCTTGAAGCCGTCGAGGATCGTGAGCATCTTCCGGTGCTCGTTTATGTAGAACTCGGGGTTTCCGCCCGGGATTTGCCCTGCCCGGGCGTAGACGGGCAGTAATATCTCTTCTTCCACCCTTATGTGCTCCCTCTGTCCCTCTTCGACCTTCTCCAGGATCTGGAGCGCGAGGAGCAGATCCTGCGCGAGGAGTGCCTCCTGGTGCAGGAGAAAGTGCTCGTCCAGCCACTCGTGCGTCTCCAGCAGAGAGAGGAAGCTCGAGGGGGGAGGCTCCTGCCGAGAGATGTCCACGACACGGTTCAGCTCCTCGAGGAGCCGCTCGACCGGTATGCTCCTGCCCGCAGCGAACCGCGCGACCGATTTGCGCGGGGGATCGGCCTCCTCGTAGGCGTCGAGACCCTAGCGGGAGAGCACCACCCTCGCCGCCGGGTAGCGTTCCAGGAGGTCTTCCAGAAGCGTCTCGGAAGTGATGTTCATGAACCCTCCCGATGTACGGATCGAAACACTCTACCTCTGCGGAGGCTTCTGCCCCAGAACGTCATCCCGCGACGGTGAGCAGGCACACCGCGTCGTCGAGCGCCTCTACCGTGTGCCGTACCCCGGTGTCGCATGTAAGCAGAACTCCGGGCCCGGCCTCGACTGTCTCCTCACCCGTCGCAAAGCGTACGCGCCCCTCCCGGACGCTCAGGCTGAAGGGACCGGGCGCGGCGTGCTCCTCGAGCCTGTCGCCGGCCTTCATGACCAGAAGCACCACGTTCATGCCCTCGCCTTTACGCAGGGTTATGGCGTTTCGCTTGCCATCCCGCCAGGCCTTCTCGGCCCGCAGACGGGCGACCTCCTGTTCCAGATCGAAGCTCTGGAGCGGACCATGCAGTGGCCGCTCGGACTCGGGGTGGGGACGGGTCGACATCTGCCTTCTCCTTCCGTCGGTCTGCCGGCGCAGACGGTGAGTTACTCGATCGACCGTTATAATATTACAAAAATCGTCATAGTAGAAGGATAAGGAGAAAGTGGGACGGGAGCGGATCGGTGCCGATGATGAGGCTTTCGGGGGCTGCGGTGGCGCTTGGAGAATACGCCGCGCCGGAGGGGCGAGGGTGTCGCAGGCTGCTGGCGGCGCTGCGCGAGACGGGGACGCCGCTCGTGCGTCGGTCCTACGATGGCGGGGAGGAGATCTACCGTGGGGACGATGCGGGAAGGACGCTCTACGTGCTCACTGGAGGTGTCGCGAAACTCTTCGTCGGCTACGCGGGTTACGTAGGGAGCAAGGACGCCACCTTTCTGTTGCTTGGGCCATGGGAGTGTTTCGGCTTCTCGGCGTTCGCCGACGGGCGTAAGAGCCGGTTCTCGGCGGGGGCCGTAACCGACTGTGAGGCGATCAAGGTACCCGGGGCATTGGTGGAGCGTGCGATACGCCGGCGGCCGGAGGTGGCGCTTGAGATGGCGACGCTCCTGGAAACGAGGCTGGTCGAGTATGAGGAGTTGTTGGGGTGTCTCTTGCCCCGCAGGACCGAAGTCCGGCTGGCGAAGCTGCTGCCGATCCTGGGCCGGAAGTTCGGAGAGACGACCGATGTCGGGGTCGCAATCGGGCTCCGGCTCACCCGCGGCGACCTGGCGACGATGGTCGCCTCTACCCGCGAGTCGGTAACCGCCGCGGTGATCGGCTTGCGCAAGAAGGGAATCCTGGAGATGGAGGGAGGACGCATCGTCCTGCTGGATCCCGAGAGGCTGGCGGAGATCGGGCGTCAATGACGAATGCCGAGTGTCCTCCGGAATGGCATAATCTATACTTAAATGGTAACAGTTAAGCGAACGGATTGGAAAGACCGTCCGAAAGGAGCGTGGGCCTTGAGGCTGGAGCTTAGCAGCGAGGGGCGCTACGGTTTGAGAGCGCTGGTCTACCTGGCGCAGATCGGGGAGATGGCGACCGCCGACACCATCTCCGCCGAGGCGAAGATTCCGCGCCGCCTGCTGGCCCGCGTTTTGGCCGGGCTCTCGCGCGCCGGGCTGGTGGCGAGTCAGGAGGGGCGGGGCGGGGGCTCGCGACTGGCCCGCTCGCCCGAGGAGATAACGCTGAGGGACGCCGTGGTGGCGATGGAGGGTCCCTTCGAGGTCACCAAGTGCATTATGCAGGACAGGGCCTGCGGCGAGGGAGCACCCTGCGCCATGCACGGGGCCTGGGAGGAGGGGCAGGAGGCCATCCTGGACTATCTCGAGGCCCAGACGCTCTCGGAGTTCGTCTCACGGACCGCATCGAGGGCCGGCCCCTCCGGGGGTCAGGAGGAGGCCCGGGCATAGAGTCCCTTCCCGCGTTCAAGACCCCGCGCTCGGGGTTTCGCGCTCGGGAAGTCCGCTACGCCGACGGCCACGCCCCGAAAGTCCTGGCGAATGCCGGCGGCGCGAAGAAGGCCAGAAGGGAGGCCGGCTCCGAAGAGGAGGGATTCTCGAGGCTTACCCTCTCGCCGATCCCGATCGAGGCCATCTTCCCCGGCGCGAGCGTCTCCTCGCGCCCACCCTCCCGGATCACTACCCGTCCGCTCTGTACGATCATGAGCGCCTCGGACTC
This sequence comes from Rubrobacter tropicus, assembly GCF_011492945.1. Taxonomy (NCBI): domain Bacteria; kingdom Bacillati; phylum Actinomycetota; class Rubrobacteria; order Rubrobacterales; family Rubrobacteraceae; genus Rubrobacter; species Rubrobacter tropicus. Next base: position 3,945,634 of record NZ_CP045119.1, on the reverse strand, counting down.
CCCGTGGTCGTGCTCCGGCATCCTCCCACCAGGTGGTACCGTCACGCGCGCCGCGGCCAGATTGCCGCTCTCCGCACCGTCCCCACCGACCAGCACCTCTACCGTGGGGCCACCTTCTACCGGAGCGGCGCGGGTGGTCCCGCTCTCAGGCTCGATGATGCGCATCACTACCTCCTACGAAGATCCCTGTCAGATTACTATTACTACTATAGTAAGCGTTGCTCGATCAAGGGTTTTGGGCCGCGGATGTGACCTGGGTTAGTGATCCGCGTCAAACGTCTCCCGAAATCTCTTCTACCCGAAGGTCCGGCGTCGGCCCAGCATCTCTCACCGGGTTGTGTCTCTCTCCACAACCGCCTCTGGATATACTATTACTATAATGGTAATATTTTCTGTGTTCGGAGAAGGTGCTGTGTAGAGGAGGTCGGTATTTGGACGCGATCGTTCACACGCTTCACGTTCTACTCGCCGGGGTCTGGCTCGGCGGAGTGGTGTTCACGACGACCGTCGTCTCGCCGGCCCTGAAGGCGATGAAGTGGGGCGAGGCCGAGCGGGTGGGGGTAAGGTCGGCCATCGGGCGTCAGTACGCCAGGGTGGGGACGGCCAACCTGGCGCTGCTGCTCGTCTTCGCCGTTCTGGACGGCGCGCTCGGAGGTTTCGGGACCGTGCTCTACGCCGAGTACGTCCTGCTCGTGTTGCTCTTCGGGCTCGTCGCGGCGCACGGGGCGTATTTCGGGCGGCGTCTGAGAAGGCTCGCGGAGGCCGAGCGTGAGGCGTCCGACGCCGAGGAGGTCCGCTCGCTGGCCGGACAGAGACGTTTACTACAGAGGACGTCTTTCCGGGTCTCGATGCTGGACCTTCTCGTCAGCGTGGTCCTCGTGGTGCTCGCCGTGAACGGTCAGGGATGATGGCGGGTAACTGTGGGAATGGACTTCCCGCGGCGGTCGAGGCTCTTGCCGGGGCCCGCACGGACGACGCGGTGTTCGTGGTTGGGCCCGACCATCGCGTCGTCTACTGGGATCCCCGGACCGAGTTTCTCACAGGGCTCGCTGGCGCGGAGGTGGTGGGCAAACCTCTCCACGAGACAGTGGCGGGCGAGAGGGAGGACGGTACGCCCTTCTGCCACTGTGGGTGCTCCGCGATGAGGTTGGCCCGGGCCGGGCAGTCGGTTCCTTCTCACGAAGTGCGCCTGTGCTCTCCCACGGGCAAGAAGCGATGGGTGAGCGTCACGGTGCTGAACGTGGACGCCGAAGAGGGGCCGTACCTGATCAACCTGCTGCGCGATTCCCAACGGATGCACGATGCGCTGGAGATGGCCCGGGCTCTGGTCCGAGGGTCCAACGGGGATGCTTTCGACACGGCCGGGAACACGCCGGAGCTCACCTCCCGTCAGTTGGAGGTGCTGAGGCTGCTTTCCGAAGGCATGTCCGCCAGAGCCGTGGGTCGAGAACTGGGCATCGCGGAGGCCACCGTCCGCGGCCACGTCCGGGGCCTGTTGCGAGCGTTTGGGATGCACTCGCAGATAGAGGTACTCGCCGAAGCCCGGAAGACGGGCCTGCTGGCCGGGTAATGCTCGGGGATCGCTTGGTCAAATTTGACCTGTCGAACGGTCCATTTTGACGTCGTCGGGACGGGCTCCTTTCGGGATCATAAGGATTTTGGGAGCGGGACCTGGGAGCGAACCGCCAGGATCGGGCGAGGTGACGGTGAGCACGGACGGAGCGCGGAGGTAGACATGGCGGGGACGAACCTTCGGGAAACCATAGGCGGGACGGACGAGGTGCGGCCCGGAGCATACCGGGCGCTGGTCCTCTCCACCCTGGCCTTCGCGTTGTGCTTCTCGGTGTGGGGGCTCGTAGCGCCGTTGGCGCCGCAGTTTCAGGAGCTGTACCGGCTGTCGAGCACCCAGATCAGCGTCGTCATCGCGACGCCGATGCTGTTGGGGGCGCTGTTTCGCATCCCGATGGGATTGCTTACGGACCGGTTCGGTGGGCGGATGGTCTTCCCCGTGCTGATGCTCATTCTGATCGTGCCGGTGCTCTTTGTCGGCATCTTGGGCGGCTCTTTTGCAGGGTTGCTCTTCTGGGGCTTTTTCCTGGGATTGGCCGGTAGCTCATTCGCCGTCGGGGTTCCCTTCGTCTCCAAGTGGTTCCCACCGCACATGCAGGGACTGGCTTTGGGGATCTACGGTATCGGCACTATCGGGACCGCCATCGCCGCGTACACCGCCCCGGCGATAGCAGCCTTTTACGGCTGGCAGTGGGCGTTCTGGGTGTTCATCGTCCCGCTGATCATCATGGCGGTCATCTTCTGGGTGGTGGGCCGGGATGCGCCTTCCACGGGACCGAGGCCGTCTCTTGCGGCGGGCGTCGCGTTGTTTCGGCAAGAGGCGATGCCCTGGGTGTTGAGCCTCTTCTACTTTCTTACCTTCGGCGGGTTCGTGGCCATGGGCATCTACCTGCCCAAGCTCCTGGTCGACCTCTTCGGGTACACCCAGACCGGCGCGGGGCTGCGGGCCGCCGGGTTCGTGGTGCTGGCGGTGCTGGCGCGTCCGGTGGGCGGCTGGCTCGCCGACCGCATCGGAGGCCCGCGTACCCTCATGATCAGCTTTGCCATTCTCCCCCTTATGGCCTTCATCCTCAGCTTCGAGCCCGGCATAGTCCTGTTCACGATAGGCGCCCTCACTAGCGCGGTACTCTTCGGGCTCGGGAACGGGGCCGTCTTCAAGCTGGTGGCCGAGTACTACCCGGGCAAGACCGGCGCGGTCACGGGCGTCGTCGGGGCGGCCGGCGGACTGGGCGGATTCTTCCCGCCTCTGGTCCTCGGCGTGGTGCGAGACGCGACCGGCTCCTACGCCATAGGCTTTGTTCTGCTGGCACTCTTCGCCGTCGGGTGTCTACTGGTCAATCTGTTGTACGTCACGAGGAGGCCGGCCAGCGGAGGCGCGGCTACGGAAGGGAGAGTGAGGTAGTGGGGAAGACCACCAACCCCCTGCTGAGGAATTTGCAGTACTTCCGCAGGGGGGAGAAGCACGGCGACGGTCACAGCGAGATCAACGCCCGCGATAGGGAGTGGGAGCACGCCTACCGCCAGCGGTGGCAGCACGACAAGATCGTGCGCTCCACCCACGGCGTGAACTGCACGGGCTCGTGCTCGTGGAAGGTCTACGTCAAGGACGGCATCATCACCTGGGAGTCCCAGCAGACCGACTACCCGTCCAATGGCCCCGACATGCCCGAGTACGAGCCGCGTGGGTGCCCGAGGGGCGCGTCCTTCTCCTGGTACACCTACTCCCCGATCCGCATAAAGTACCCCTACGTCCGGGGTGTCCTGATGGAGCTGTACCGCGAGGCGCTCTCACAGACCGGTGATCCCGTGGAAGCATGGGCCTCCATAGTCGAGGATCCGGAGAAGGCGAGGGCATACAAGTCCGTCAGGGGCAAGGGTGGGCTCGTACGCGTCTCGTGGCCGGAGGTCGCGGAGATCATGGCCGCCGCGCACGTGTACACGATAAAGAAGTACGGACCGGATCGTGTCATCGGCTTCTCGCCGATCCCGGCGATGAGCATGGTCTCCTACTCTGGCGGCTCGCGCTTCATGTCCTTGATCGGGGGGATAATCCCGAGCTTCTACGACTGGTACGCGGACCTGCCGCCCAGCTCGCCCCAGATCTGGGGCGACCAGACCGACGTGCCCGAGTCGGCCGACTGGTGGAACGCCTCGTACCTGATGATGTGGGGTTCGAACGTCCCCATCACCCGCACCCCCGACGCCCACTTCATGACCGAGGCCCGCTACAACGGCCAGAAGACGGTGGTCGTGAGCCCGGACTACTCGGATCACACCAAGTTCGCCGACCACTGGCTCCCGGTCCAACCCGGCACCGACGGCGCCCTGGCGATGGCGATGGGCCACGTCATCCTCAAGGAATTCTACGTCGACCGCCAGGTCCCATATTTCGTGGACTACGCAAAGAAGTACACGGACCTGCCGATGCTCGTCACCCTGCGCGAGCGCGATGGCGCTTACGTCACCGACCGCTTTCTGCACGCGGCCGACCTCGGCGAGACCTCCGAGAACGCCGAGTGGAAGACCGCCCTTATCGACGCGAAGACGGGCGAGCCCGTCGTGCCGGACGGCTCGATGGGCTTCAAGTACGGCGCCGAAGGCGAGGGTCGGTGGAACCTGGAGCTCGGCGCGGTAGAGCCCGCTCTTAGCTTGCTGGGAAGGCACGACGAGCTCGTGGAGCTGGACCTCCCGCGCTTCGACGAGGGTGAGACGGAGAGCGGCGGCGTGCTCAGGCGCGGGGTGCCGGTGAGGCGCGTCGGCGGGCACCTCGTCACGACCGTCTTCGACTTGCTCCTCGCCCAGTTTGGCGTGGGACGGGAGGGGTTGCCGGGCGCGTGGCCCGAGGGGTACGACGATCCCGAACCCTACACGCCGGCCTGGCAAGAAGAGGTCACCGGGGTGGACGCCGGAAGGACCGTACGCATCGCGCGCGAGTTCGCCCGCAACGCCGAGCGGACGGAGGGGCGGTCCATGATCATCATGGGCGCCGGGACGAACCACTGGTACCACTCCGACCAGATCTACCGCGCCATGCTCACGTTGGTCCTGTTATGCGGCTGCCAGGGCAAGAACGGCGGCGGCTGGGCGCACTACGTCGGCCAGGAGAAGGTGCGGCCCATAACCGGCTGGTCCACGATAGCCTTCGCCTTCGACTGGGCGAGGCCCACCCGCCACATGGCCGGCACCCCTCTCTGGTACCTGGCCACGAACCAGTGGCGCTACGAGACGTTCGCGGCCGACGAGTTGGTCACCACTCTTGGCAAGGGGAAGCTGGCCGGCAAGCACTTCGCCGACTGCAACGCCCTGGCGGCCCGGCTTGGTTGGCTGCCGTCCTTCCCCGGTTTCAACCGCAACCCGCTGGAGATCACGGCCGAGGCCGAGCGCGAGGGGATCGACGTGAAGGAGTACGTCGTCCGGGAGCTGAAGGCGGGTCGCTTGCGCTTCGCCGCCGAGGACCCGGACGCGCCGGAGAACTTCCCGCGCGTGCTGACCCTGTGGCGCTCGAACCTGCTGGGGTCGTCGGCCAAGGGCCACGAGTTCTTCCTCAAGCACCTCCTCGGCGTGCCCGACGCGGCGGTGCGCAGCGAAGAGATGCCCGAAGGGATGCGTCCGGAAGAGGTAGTCTGGCGGGAGGAGGCGCCGGAGGGCAAGCTAGACCTGCTAACGACGATAGACTTCCGCAAGAACGGGTCGTCACTGTACTCGGACATAGTCCTGCCGACCGCGACCTGGTACGAGAAGCACGATATCTCCTCCACGGACATGCACCCGTTCGTCCACCCATTCAACCCCGCGATAACGCCTCCCTGGGAGGCCAAGAGCGACTGGGACATCTTCAACTACGTTGCCGAAGCGTTCTCCAAACTCGGGAAGAAGCACCTGGGGGTCAGGAAAGACCTGCTCGCCGTACCCCTGATGCACGACAGCCCCGACGAGCTGGCCCAGCCCTCGGGGAGGGTGCTCGACTGGAAGAAGGGCGAGTGCGAGCCCATCCCCGGCAAGACGATGCCGAAACTGGTTGTGATCGAACGCGACTACGGGGCCATCGCCGAGAAGATGAAAGCTCTGGGCCCTGCGATCGAGGAAGTTGGCATCGGGGCCAAGGGCAACCTGTGGAAGCCCGTGCCGGAGATCGAGTACCTCGGAAAGAAGAACGGGACCGTTCGTGGCGGCGCCGGGGACGGACGTCCGTCCATCGCGCGTGCGGATCAGGTCTGCGAGGCGATACTTGCTCTCTCCGGGACGACCAACGGCCGGCTCTCGGTCGAGGGCTTCAAGCAGATGGAGAAGCGCACCGGCGTGAAGTTGGCCGACCTCTCCGAGGAGCGGGGCGAGGAGCTCATCACCTTCGCCGACATCACGACCCAGCCGCGCAAGGTGATCGCCTCCCCCGAGTGGTCGGGCACCGAGAGCCGCACGCGCCGCTACTCCCCGTTCACCATCAACGTAGACCGGTCGATCCCGTGGCGCACGCTCACTGGGCGGCAACAGTTCTACGTGGACCACGAGTGGATGCTCGAGTACGGCGAAGGGTTGCCGATCTACCGTCCGCCCCTCAGGCTCGCCAAGCACCTCGGCGACCTCACCTCGGGCGAGGAGGGCCGCTCCGAGGTCGTCCTCAAGTACCTCACGCCGCACTCCAAGTGGTCCATCCACTCCGAGTTCCAGGACAACCTGAGGATGCTCACCCTGTTTAGGGGCGGACCGGTCATCTGGATCAGCGACCGCGACGCGGAGAAGATAGGTGTCAAGGACAACGACTGGCTGGAGGCTTTCAATCGGAACGGGGTAGTCTCGGCTAGGGCCGTCGTCTCCCATCGCATCCCGGAGGGGACCTCGATCATGTACCACTCCCAGGACCGGCACCTGAACGTGCCGCTGACGGAGCTATCCGGAACGCGCGGCGGCACGGAGAACTCGCTCACCAAGATCTACGTCAAGCCGACGCACATGATCGGGGGCTACGCCCAGCTCTCCTACGGCTTCAACTACTACGGTCCCACGGGGTCGCAGCGCGACGAGCTGACCGTGATCCGCAAGCGCCTGAAGGAGGTCGAGTACTAGTGCGCATAAAAGCGCAGATCGCCATGGTGATGAACCTGGACAAATGTATCGGCTGCCACACGTGCAGCGTGACGTGCAAGAACGTCTGGACCAACCGCGAGGGCGCCGAGTACATGTGGTGGAACGACGTCGAGACCAAGCCAGGCGTCGGCTACCCGAAGCAGTGGGAAGACCAGGAGAAGTGGAAGGGCGGCTGGACTCTAGGCAAGAACGGCAAGCTCGAGCTCAAGGCCGGCGGCAAGCTCCGTAAACTCGCCAACCTCTTCTACAACCCCGACCTCCCCTCCATAGACGACTTCTACGAGCCGTGGACCTACGACTACGAGACCCTCACCAAGGCGAAGCTCTCGGAGCACCAGCCCGTCGCGCAGCCCATCTCGCAGCTCTCCGGCGAGCCGATGGAGCTCGAGTGGGGACCCAACTGGGAGGACGACCTCGCCGGCGCCCCCGAAACCGCCCGCTTCGACCCGAACATCCGGGGCGAGCTGGAGGAATCGGTTCGCTTCGAGTACGAGAAGGTCTTCATGGCGTACCTGCCGCGCATCTGCGAGCACTGCCTCAACCCGTCCTGTGTGGCGTCGTGCCCCTCCGGAGCGATGTACAAGCGCGAGGAGGACGGCATCGTGCTCGTGGACCAGGAGCAGTGCCGGGGGTGGCGTTACTGCGTTTCCGGCTGCCCTTACAAGAAGGTCTACTTCAATTGGGACTCTGGCAAGGCCGAGAAGTGCACACTCTGCTACCCGCGCATCGAGGCTGGCCAGCCGACCATCTGCTCTGAGACTTGCGTCGGACGTCTGCGCTACATCGGGCTCGTCCTCTACGACGCCGACCGGGTAGAAGAGGCCGCCTCCGTGCCCGACGACAAAGACCTCCTGGAGGCGCAGCGGTCGGTGTTCCTGGATCCGAAGGATCCGGCGGTGGTCGAGCAGGCGCGCTTCGACGGGATACCGGACGACTGGATCGAGGCCGCGCAGCGGTCCCCGATCTACCCGCTGGCGATAGAGTGGGGGATCGCGCTGCCGCTGCACCCGGAGTTCCGTACCCTCCCGATGGTCTGGTACGTGCCGCCGCTCTCGCCGGTGATGGGCTTCGTCGAGGGCGAGGGCTCTGAGGCCGACCCCGACGACGTCTTTCCGGCGATAGACGATTTGAGGATACCGATCCAGTACCTCGCTAACCTGCTCTCCGCCGGCGACGAGGAGGTGGTCCGGCACGTCCTCAAGCGGCTCGCCGCGATGCGCGGCTACATGCGCGAGAAGAACATCTCCGGCGCGTCCGAGGCTGACATCGCCGCCTCCGTCGGCATGACGCCGCGGGAGATCGAGGACATGTACCGCCTGCTCGCCATCGCCAAGTACGAGGACCGCTACGTCATCCCGCTGGCCCACAAGGAACTCGCCCACGAGCTCGACGAGCAGCAGGGTTCCTGCGGCCTCGACTTCGCCGGCGGCCCCGGAAGCTGCGCGGAGCCCGCCACGGACGGGCACGGTACCAACGGCGGAGGCCGCAACGAAGCCTTCTACGCGATGAAGGCGGAGCTCGAGAAGGTCGGCGGGCGGGTGCAGGCGCCCAACGTAACGTTCAAGAGCAAGAAGGAGGTGGAGCTTGAGAAGAAGGCCAGGGAGGTCGGCGGGCAAGCGCAAACGACCAGTGTCACGATCAAGAGCAAAAAGGACTTCCAGTCCTTTCACCTCAAGCCCAGGGGGGCTGGAGCGTGATCTTCAAGCTGCTCTCCATCCTGCTGCGCTACCCTGACGCCGCCATACTCGAAGCCCGCGAAGAGGTGGTCGGGGCCGTGCGCGAGCTGCCGGACTCCCCCGCCAGGAACGCCATGATCGAGTTCCTCGCTTACTGGCAGAATGAGTCCCCGCAGCGTTTGCAGGAGAGGTACACAGCCACCTTCGATTTCAACCGGCGGGGTTGTTTGTACCTGAGCTACTACCGCTACGGCGACCAGAGGGCGTGCGGCCAGGTCCTCGCGGACATGAAGGCCGCCTACGAGAGGGCCGGCTACCCGCTCGACACGACCGAGCTTCCCGACTACCTCCCGCTCGTGCTGGAGTTCGCCGCCGTTGCCCCGGAGGAGGGGCTGACGATGCTCGCCGGGCACCGGGGGGCCATAGAGGTGATCCGTCGGTCCCTGCACCATGACCGGAGCCCCTGCGCGCATCTCCTCGAGGCGCTCTGCTTCTTCCTGCCGGAGCTCGACGAGGAGACCGTCATGGAGATGCGGAAGCTCATCGTGCAGGGGCCGCCACAGGAGACCGTCGGTCTCGAACCTTACGCGGCCGACTCGCCCGCGGGTGGGACCCTGGCCGGTAGCTCCCCCGGTAGCAACGTCACCTTCCACGGGAGGAAGCATTGAACCTCTGGGAGCAGTTCCTGTGGGTAATCTTCCCGTACCTCTCCCTGATGACCTTCGTCTTGGGGCACGTCTACCGTTACCGCTACGACCAGTACGGCTGGACGCCGAAGTCCAGCCAGATCCTGGAGCGGCGGATACTGATGTGGGGCGTCTTACTCCTCCACTGGGGGCTGCTCTTCGTCTTCGGCGGTCACGTCATGGGCCTGCTCGTACCCATAGAGGTCTACAGAGCGATGGGGGTCTCGGACCACGACTACCATCTGCTCTCGCTGTGGGCCGGTTCGGTGGTCGGGGTCGTCGCCCTGATCGACATCCTGCTGCTGAATCTCCGCCGCTGGTTTATCGGGCGCATCAGGAGCAACACGGAGACGATCAAGTTCGTGACGGATGCCTTGCTGTTGGTGGTGATCCTGCTGGGTATGGCCGCCACCATCGGTTACCGAGTGTACGTCAGCCAGTACGAGCTACAGGAGGAGTTCGAGTACCGGGACACCATCGGCCCCTGGTTCCGCAGCCTCCTCTATTTCTCCCCGCAGCCCGAGCTGATGGTCGAGGCGCCCCTGATTTTCCAGCTTCACACCCTCTCGGCCTTCTTACTCTTCGCCCTTTGGCCCTTCTCCAGCCTGGTGCATGCCTGGAGCGTACCTTTAGGCTACCTGCGCCGCAGCCCCGTCCAGTACCGCAGCTCCAACCCCCAGGCGACCCTGACCCGCGAGAGGGCGCGGAAGTCGGGGAAGACGACTCCCGGGGTGGAGCAGAGCCGGCGCGTCGAATGAGCTTCGGGAGGTAAGCCCATGTTCCGCAGGGTGTCGGAGAAGATGGATTGGAGGGCCGTGATCGTGGGGTGGGCCGCCGCGATCGTGACGGGCATCTTGCTCAATCTCCTCTTCGAGGCGGCCCATATTCTGCTGTTCGGTGGAGAAGCGCTGGACGCCGCGAACCCCACGACCGGGGTCGTGACGATCTCGCTGATCTCCGGTTTCCTGGCCCACTTCGCGGGCGGCTACGTGGCAGGCAGGAGAGCGCGCGCCTCCGGTGGGTTGCACGGCGTGATGGTGGCGATCCTCGGGTTCCTCTTCGTGGTGGTCGCCGTGGCGGTGGTCTCGGCCATCCTCCTGGCCACCGCCGGGCTCTTCCTGGTCGAAGGGGGGATTCCGTTCCCCTCCGTAACGCTCGGGTTCGCCGGCGGCGCTTTGCTGGCGAGCCTCGCACTCCTCGTCCTCAACCTCCTCGGAGGCTTCTTCGGCGGGAAGATGGGCGAGTGGGAGAGGGGGCCGGTGAGCACCTCCGGTGGCGCGACGAGGACCCCATCGGAGTAGAGTACGGAGAGCGGACGCACCAAGAGGGCGGACACCGCGTTGAGCAGCGAGTCGAGAGGAAAGATCTGGGCGTCCTGCGCGAGCCTGCGTCGAGCGCTTCTGGGGGCGCTCGCGGCGCTCGTACTCGCGTTCGCTGCTCTCTACCCGTACCTGGAGGCCACGGGTTCCTGCGGCGAGCCCGGGTGCCCGCACTTCTCGCAGGCTCACGTCCCGGCTTCCAGCGAGCTGCCTGCCGGGATGGTCGTCGCGTTGGTCAGGGCGATCCCGGCCGCGCCGGCGTTCGCCGGGCGCATTCGGCGCCGCTTCGCCTCCGATCGGAAGCCCGCCGAGGTCTATCTCTCTCCGGAGCTCGAGCCGCCCCGGACCTAGACGGGTCGGCAGGTTTTCCGGGGCTTGTTTGTCGGTGTCTGCGTGGATCGACGGTTGCCCCGGCGTGAAGAGGAGTTTCCGGAGAGAGGTATCGATGATGCAGAGAGGAACTACGCGGCTCGCGGTCGGCATGGTCGTGGTCGCGGTCGTCGTGGCCGGGCTTATGGTGGTCCTCAGCCAGTTGGGGGGCGGAGGCGGCTCTCAGGACGTCTTCGCGGGCATCCCGCAGGACGGGACGAGGCTCGGCGAGGAGGACGCGCCGGTGACCATCCGGCTCTACGAGGACTTCCAGTGCCCCGCGTGCGCCCAGTTCGCGCGCGAGACGTTGCCGGAGGTGGTCGAGCGCCACGTGGAGCCCGGGGAGGCGAAGCTCGTCTCCGAGACGCTCGCCTTCCTCGGCCCCGACTCGGTATCCACCGCCCGGGCGGCCATCGCCGCCGGGGAGCAGGACCGCTACTGGCAGTACGCTTTCCTTCTCTTTCAGAACCAGGGCGCGGAGAACAGCGGCTACGCCACCGAGGAGTTCCTGACGAACCTGGCGGAGGAGACGCAGGATCTCGACGTGAGCGAGTGGGACGAGGCGCGGGGCGAGGACTTAGTCGAGGAGGAACTGAACGCCGTCCAGACGAAGGCGAACGAGGACGGCGTAAACAGCACGCCGACACTGGTGATCTCCGGCCCCGAGGGCGAGAGGAAGCTGAGAGGAGCGGTGCCGATGGAGGAGATCGAGAAGGCCATCGAGGAGGTGAAGGGCTAGTGGGCGAGCGCGGCCTCCGGGTCCTGCTCGCCCTGCTCGCGTTGGCAGGCATCCTGATCAGCGCCTACCTCACGTGGGGTCACCTGCGGGGGACCGTGCCCGTCTGCGTCGGCGACGGTAGCGGTTGCGAGACGGTCCAGACGAGCCGCTACTCCGAGATACTGGGTGTCCCCGTCGCCGCCCTCGGCCTGCTCGCCTATGCCGGGCTGCTGCTCTCGGCCGCGACGAGGGGCGAGCGGGCGGTGCTCTTCGGTCTGTTCGTCGCCCTGATCGGCACCCTGTTCAGCGCCTATCTGACCTGGCTGGAACTCTTCGTGATCCGGGCCATCTGTCAGTGGTGCGTGGCGAGCGCCGTTCTCGTGACGTCTGCCCTTCCCCTCACTGTCCTCCGGCTCAAGCGGGCCGGAGGCCGACGGGTGCGTCCCGGAGACCACCGGCGAGAGACGAGAAGGAGGACCCTGTGGCAGTAGACGATGCTCGTCGAGCGACGGAACACCCCGCGATGGTCGGAGGTGGGGATCTGGCCGGCAAGACCGCCGTTGTCCTCGGGGCCACGGGCCACTTTGGGGCCGCCACGGCAAGGATGCTGGGCCACGAGGGCGCGAACCTGGTGCTGGGAGGGCGCAGTCGGGACAGGCTGGAAGCGCTGGAGAAGGAGATAACCGACTCCGGGGGGCGGGCTCTGGTCGTCGGAACCCACCTAGCCAAGCGCCACCACCTGGACCACCTGATGGAGGCCGCGGTGGAGGGGTTCGGCGGCCTGGACGCACTGCTGTTCATGGCCCGGGCTTCCGCTCCGCCGCTGGCGAGCCTTGACGTGGAGGCCTTCGAGCGTTCGGTGGACGTGAACGTCAAGGGCTTTCTGTACGCGGTCACGGCCGCGCTTCCGATCATGCGCGGGGGCGGTGGAGGGTGCGTGGTCTACTTCAGCGCGGCCCCGGATGCTCCCGACCCGCTTTGCGATATGGGCCAGGCCGCCGCGCGCGTGCTCTTGCGCGAACTCGGCCGCGAGTTCCATGAGGAGAGAATCCGCGCGAGTGAGGTCGCGCTGTCGGACCCGCTCCGTCCGGATGCTACCGGGCGGTGCGCCGAGGCCGTCCGCCGCGCGCTGATCATGCCCGACGGGGAGACCGCGGGGTTCTCGGACCACACGGTTTGAGCGGACCTCGCCCTCGCCGTGGGACAGAGTCTCCGACGACTACCTCTCCGGCACCTCCAGGACGCCGGTGGTGACCAGCGTGATGAAGACGGAGAGAGCCAGCAGAACGCCTCCCAGGACGCACCACGCCCTCGAACGCGCGGGGGGCGCGATCAGGGCGGAGAGGCCGGGGCCGCCGAAGAGCGAGAGGAAGATGTAGGGTGTATCCAGGTACACCAGGACCATCGTCACTAGGACGCTCGCGGGGAAGGCCCAGACCAGGGTGGCGACCCCCCGCTCGAAGTTCTTGTAGGGCCGTATCGCCCAGATCAGGGCCCCCAAGAGCCCCACGAAGATCGCGACCGAAACGATCAGCGCGACGTTGAATGCCAACTGCATTTGGTTCACCGGTGGCCTTCCTTGGAGATCTCGCCCGCGTTCCGTGCCCGATCCTCCACCGACTCCGAGCTCGGCACGGGGCCGACCTGCCGCCGGAACGGGCGTACTTGTCTATTACTGATTTGGTAATATTATCCTAGCAGAAGTCTGACCGGACGACGCGGACCGAGATCGGCCCGGGTTTCGAACAGGAAGTGGGAGGCTCGACGAGGCGATGGCTCAGTTCCACAAGATAGCGGGCGTAGACGAGGTCTCCCCAGGCGAGGTCAAGCAGTACCGCGTGGAGGAGAGGCCCGTGGCGCTGTGCAACGTGGGGGGCGAGTTCCACGCCTTCGAGGACATCTGCACCCACCAGTTCGCGTACCTTAGCGAGGGTGGGTTGGAGGGGGACCGGATCAAATGCCCCCGCCACGGCGCCCTATTCGACGTGAGGATCGGCGAAGCCAAGAGCCTGCCCGCTCTCAGACCCGTACCGAAGCACGATGTGAAGGTGGAGGACGGCCACGTGTACGTCGCCCTCAACCCCAAACGCGTTAAGATCGGCGGCGGGAGAGGACGCAGGAGATAGGAGCGCTTTGTACGACACAGAGATGAGCTGGGCCGACTTCCCCAAACTGGTGCGTCGGGCCTATTGGGGGAGAGGTAAACGGGTCCCCTCTGCTAACCCAGACGCACGCGTAACAACGCAATAGCTATGGTGTAACTTCGTTACGGGCATGGTACCCGCCTACGTTCCTACTCTCTACTGCGAGGGCGAGGAGTCTGGGTCGGCAGCGTCCCGAGCCGCTGCCACTCACTCGCGGAGTGCACGCCGGTAGCCTGAACGATTACCGTGCTGCGTCTCACGGTCAACCCGCACGACGTAGGCAGCCTCTTCATCAGAAGTGAGCGTTTCGCGAAGCGCGTGTTCATCGAAGTATGTTTCCGCGCCGGAACAGCGCGCCTGCCCAACTGTAATCTCACGCCGCGCCGGGGGCGTGGGAGGACGGCACGCAGTACCTCATTTGCCTACGGCCGCGAGCATATCAGAACGGGTGGCCGACGCGGACGGGTCTTCACGGGACCGGGCGGATCGGCCACCATCGCCGGAGATACCGGCGTCATGACCGTCCGGCTCAAAGACTCCTCGGGTGCCACCCTCTACTCGGTGGACCTCGAACCAGGCCGGTAAACGGTAGGCAGCGTTCTGGGACACGGGGTGGTTTCCCGCCCACGGACGAGCCTCCTTCGGTACAACGAGAGGGCGAGCCCGGCCGGTTCTCACTTCCGGCCCATACCACCAGGCGGGCGCAAGTAGGAGCGAAGCCGGTCCCGGTCGCCTAGCGTTCGTCGTCCCCCGTCGACGGGTCGAGCGGCAGCAGCCGCTCGCGCATGCCCTTCGTCCATAGGGAGATGTTCTTCGGCCCGGTCGCCCAAATTAGCAGCACCGCCATCACGCCGTAGATGGGCAGGTGGCCGATCAGCTCCTCCCAGGCGAAGAGTGTGAGCGTCAGGTTTATCGGGAACCATGCGACGACGACGATCTCGCGCACGAAGATCCCAAGCGCGATCCACAGTCCCACCAGCAGCTCCACGGCCCCGGCGCACAGCACGAACACCTCATCAGAAAGCGGCACGCCCAAAGCGCCCGTGAAGTTGAGCGGGTACTCCTCAAGGAAGGTCAGCCCGAGCGGGATGTTCGCGAACTTCTCGGTGAAGGCGACGATGGCGAGGCTCAGGCCGACTCCTATCCGCACGGCGGGTACGGCGTAGCGCGAGAGCTCCGCCCGCGGCTCCAAACGCGGGAAGAGAAGACGGTCCACCGAGAGGGGGCCGCGTCCGGCCAGCAGGAAGAAGGCTGCGAAGCCCAGGTAAAGTACGTTCTCCAGCATCGGCTCCAATCCCACCAGGAAGATGCCGAAGAACCACAGCAGGCCGAGCGCCGCAGCCGCCACCCGCGTCAGGCCGCCGTAGAAGAGGGCGAGGGCGATGCCGGTCTCCGCGAGGCCGAGAAAGTTCCCCCATACGCCCGGCATGACGTTGTCCGGCGAGAAGAGCGTCCCCTGCACGCCGTTGACCAGAAGGGGCACAGCGACGTGGATGCCGAGGATCAGGGGCACCAGCCCGTAGAGCACACTCCGCCCCCCGTCGGTAGCTCCGAACGCCTCGGGTCCCGGCAAGAAGCCCCTCCCCCGTGTCTTCCACAGGAGCCCGCCCACAAGCGTCGCGAGAAGCACCGCCCCGACGAGCGTCAGGGGCAGCGGCCGAAAGAGGAGGTCCAGGCGCAGCCCGCCGTCCGCCTCCCCCACGAACCACTTCTCGTGGGCGTGCGCCCGGCCCGCCGAAGCCACGAGGAGAGCGGCGGTGGCGACCGTTCCCGACAAGAGCCGTCCCCGAAATTTCATCCTTGCCTCCTTACGAAGCGTGGAGGGCGGACCTACCACCCCGCCGGTGGGACTCGCCGACCGATTCACGGTGACGATTCTACCCACGGAGGACAGGAGCTCGGTAAAAGATGCAACGGCGGCGAGGGAGAACCCGGTGGCCCCCCTTGCGCCTCCGCTACTCCCCAACGACCACACCCGCGGATCCCCCGCCGTCTACGACGAACTCTGCGCCGGTGGTGTACTTCGACTCATCGGAGGCGAGGAAGAGTACCGTGTTCGCCACGTCCTCGGGTTCCCCGATCCTGCCCAAAGGGTACATCTGCCGCCCGAGCTCCTCGATGGTCGTGCCCGCGGTCTCGGCCCCGTACTCGGCCATGCCGGTGTGGATGTAGCCGGGGTGGACGGAGTTGACCCTCACCTGGGCGCGGGCGTACTCCATCGCCACGTCCTTGGTCATGATCCTCACCGCCCCCTTGGAAGCGCCGTAAAGAGCGTGCCCGGCGACACCCATCAGTCCCGCCACCGACGAGAGGTTGATGATAGAGCCCCCGCCGCGCTCGGCCATCACCGGAGCGCAGTGCTTCATGCCGAGGAAGACGCCGGTGACGTTGACGGCCATCAGGTTGTTCCAGTCCTCGACTGTGATGTCGGCCAGGGGCATTATGAGGTAAAGCCCGGCGTTGTTCAGCAGCACGTCCACGCCGCCGTACCTCCCCCCCGCCTCCGCCACGACCGACCTCCACTGATCCTCCCGGGCCACGTCGTGGCGGAGGAACAGCGCCTCGCCGCCCTTGCCTTCTATCTCCCGGACGGTCTCCCGCCCGCGCTCCTCGCTTATGTCGGTGACGACGACCCTCGCGCCCTCCTCGGCGAGCCGCAGGCACGAGGCCCTGCCTATCCCCGCCCCGCCCCCGGTTACGACCGCCACCTTGCCTTCGATTCGTCCAGCCATGCCTGCTCCTTTTCTTCCTGCCGTCACCGAACACTTGCACCGATTGACGCGCCTCTCACCCTACTTGGGAGGGCAGGCCGCGCGCCTGAGCAATCCGTACCGTTCCACTGGTCAAACCTGCCCATGCAGGAGTCGCGGCACGGTCGCTACCGTCGCAGCACCAGCGTGCCAGGCGGGGCGCTGTTTGACGGCACCGGCGAATGGTAGGTCCGTAGCGTTGTGGACGGGGACAGGATTGCAGGAGGGTGAGAGGCTGACGTGCCGTTCGTGCTGGTTGTCATGCTGCTTTGGGCACTACTCATGGCGGCGATCCTGGTTCGGCGACAGTCATTCGAGCCGCGCTTTGCGGCCCTGAATCTTTATCCGGCCTTGTAATAAGACTTGATCAGGGTTGACCAATGGAAGCATCAAGGTGAATCATGGCAGGGCATCCCCCTTGTAGCACACTGATACTGAAGGTATCTCTGGCCGGAAGGAGGACATCGTGACGATCATCGAGGCTTTCATAGAGAAGCACCCGGTGGCGACCTACTTCGCCCTAGCGTTCGTCACCTCATGGGGCGGCATTCTCATCCTGGTCGGTCCCGGCGGAATCCCGGCTACCCCGGAGCAAACCGAGACACTGCTCCCGTTCGTGGTCGTGGCGATGCTCGTCGGCCCCAGCGTGGCAGGCATCCTGTTGACCGGCTTCGTCCATGGAAGGGCGGGTCTTCGCGAGCTTCTGTCCCGGTTGCTCGGGTGGCGGGTGGGTGCTCGCTGGTACGCGGTGGCGCTCCTGACCGCCCCGCTCCTGGCAACGGCGGTACTCCTTGCGCTCTCGCTGACCTCCTCGATGTTCCTCCCCGGCATTCTCACGTCAGACGAGAAGGCCACCCTTCTGCTGGTCGGTGTCGCGGGAGGGCTGGCGGCGGGTCTCTTCGAGGAGCTGGGCTGGACGGGGTTCGCTGTGCCCGGGCTGAGGCCGCGTTACGGTGTCCTTGCCACTGGGCTCATCGTGGGCGTGCTGTGGGGAGCGTGGCACTTCCTCGTGAACGTCTGGGGAAGCGGCAGTTCCACCGGGGCGTTCTCCCTGCTCCTCTTCATGCCCCAGTTCCTCTTCTACGTGGGGGTACTGCCGGCCTACAGGGTGCTCATGGTGTGGGTCTACGACCGTACCGGGAGCCTGCCCGTGGCGATGCTCATGCACGCGAGTCTCACGGCCAGCTTGCCCATGATCCTCATGCCTCCGGCGACGGGGGTGCCCCTCCTGACCTCGTACCTCGTGTTGGCCGTCGCGCTGTGGGTCGTCGTTGCGACGGTCGCCGTGGCCAACGGCGGGCAGCTCTCCTCGCGGCAACCGCTCCGGAGGCGGGTGGTTTGAAAGGGGTAGCCAAGCACACTGTCACCGAAGACCCGAAGCCAAGAGAGAGCTAAGAATGGTACGAAAGGTCTTGCTCGTTTGCGGTATCGTTTCTTCGCTGCTCTACGTCGCCACCGTCGTGCTCTCGCCCATGCGATGGGAGAGCTACAGCTCCACCTCCCAAACCGTCAGCGAGCTGATCGCCATCGGCGCTCCGACGAGAACACTAGTCGTTCCGCTCTTCGCCGCGTACAGCGTCCTCGTGATCACGTTCGGATTAGGCGTCTGGGGATCGGCCGGTCGAAAGCGCGCCCTGCGCTTCGCGGCGGTCGGGATGGTCGGAAAGGAGGTCCTCGGCCTGATGGTAACGCTCTTCTTCCCGATGCACCTGCGTGGGGTCGAGGCAACGCTCACCGATACGATGCACGGAGTTCTAACGTTTGCGGGCGTTCTCTTCATGCTGCTCGCCCTGGGGTTCGGGGCTGCGGCATTCGGAAAGCGCTTCCGCCTCTATTCGATCGCGACAATCCTGATGCTCGTCGTGGGTGGCACCCTGACGGGTTTGGACGCTCCGCAGCTTGCGGCGAACCTGCCCACGCCGTGGATGGGGGTCTGGGAGCGCGTCAACATCTACGCCTACATGCTATGGGTCGTGGTGCTGGCCATCGCCCTCTTGCGCACCCCAGCGGAACGACCCAAAGGCAACCTCGGTGGCAGAGAGCACTCTGGATGAGTCAGGTCTAATCGCCCGACACCTCACAGATCGACGCACCGACGGTTATCTCGACGAGCCCGCCAAGATCACGAGCGCCACCCCGATGCTCCCCAACGCGGCAACGCCGTGAGTGCTTCTCCATTCCCATGGCTAAACCAGTATCTCTTCGACCGAACGCCGTGGGCTTTCCGGCGCGTCGTTCGTCGGGTATCCCAGCCTGAAAGTGAAGACCCCCCGCCAGCCCGGACCACCCAGTAGCTCTTCCAGTTCCTTGCCGAACCTGGGCTTCATACCCAACTGCGCCTCCCGGTCGACGCGCTCGTTTATCTGATTCAAAGGCTGCATCGCCAGTCCCTTTACGGTGGCCCACAGGTGCATCCTCTGCCAGAGCCTACCCGCCTTTATGCGCTGGGCGTCGTTTCGGTCGTCGCGCATGGCGATGACACCGGCGACGAAGACCAGGACGAGGTTGATGCCGAGCGCCATTACGAGGAAGAAGAGCCCGACGAATATGCGTCCCGCGTTGGGCCTTGCCAGGAAGAGGACGAGAACCAGCAGCTAGAACACCAGCACCGTTACCAACAGCTCCATCGACCACTCACCTCCGATCCTCCAGAGCCATCTATCCCGGCAGCGGCCCCCCATGCTCCCCGGCCTCGCCGGTGGGCTGCTCCGTTGGGCGCTTCCGTTCTTCGGTGAACACGCCAGCGGTCTGCTTCGCGGGTTCACCGACGCCGAAGTCGAACACCAGCCGGGCGTCCACCTCGCCCCTCTCGACCTCCCCTATGGCGTCGTTGACGGAGGCGAGATCCCGGGTCTCGTAGATCACGCGGGTCCGGCCCGCAGCGTGCAGCTCGAAGACCTCCCTGAGGTCCACTCGCGTGCCCACGATGGAGCCCTTCAACGTTATCTCGTTCAGCAGCGTCCCGGAGACGGGGAGCCTGACGTGGCCGTCTTTGGGCAGCCCCACCAACACGAGCGTGCCTCCGCGTTTCAGGGAGCCGAACGCCTGCTCGGAGGCCCTCGGCGAGACCGCGGTGTCTATGGCCGCGTCCGCTCCGCCGAGCCTCTTTATCTCCTCGACCGGGTCCTGCTCGCGGGCGTTGACGGCATGGTCTGCCCCCAGCTTCCGCGCCAGCTTCAGCTTCTCCTCGGAGAGGTCCACCGCCACCACCGACGCGCCCGCTATCTTCGCGTACTGCAAGGCCATATGACCAAGTCCACCGACGCCGAAAATCGCAACCAGGTCCGACGACCGGGCGCCAGAGACCTTGACCGCCTTGTAGGTGGTCACCCCGGCGCAGGTCAGGGGGGCGGCCTCCAGCGGGCTCACGCCCTCCGGGACCCGGCCGACGTACTTGGCGTTGGCTTTGGCGTACTCGGCGTGGCCGCCGTCGAGGAAGTAGCCGGTGTTGAGCTGGTGCTCGCACAAAGTCTCCCGGCCGGAGGCGCAGTACTCGTACGCCCCGCAGGCGTAGCCGAGCCAGGGGACCGACACCCGCTCGCCCTCCTCGACCTCCGTGACACCCTCTCCGACGCTCTCCACGATGCCCACGCCCTCGTGGCCGGGTATGAGCGGGAGCTTCGGCTTCACGGGCCAGTCACCGTGAGCGGCGTGGATGTCGGTATGGCAGAGCTCCGAAGCCTCGATCTTTACCAGGATCTCGCTCGGCCGGGCTCGGGCTTGGGCACATCCTCCACGCTCAGGGGCCGACCGAAGTCGCGCACGACGGCTGCTTTCACGAGCTGCTCCTCTGTCCGTTCGACGTGCCCTCACCCTACCGAGGCCGGCGGACCCACGGATGACCCGCTTTGACCGTTCTCGTGGTCAACGTTGACCAAACACCCGGCTGTGCATCGCTCGCGGGCGGCGTCCTGGCTCGAAGGCACCGCCGATCCCTCACCTCGACACGTCGGGCGGTAGTTGTCGCGCGGAGGTCGATGGCCACGCGGAGTGATGGTCAGAAGTGGGAGAACATCGTCGAGTCTGCCCAAGGACTCGCCGCCGGATCTTCCTGCCGAAGCAGGAGAATCCGGCGTAGAATGGTCGCCGATGTCCGTTCGAGAGTACGATGTGGTTTTTGTTGGCGGCGGCCTGGCCGCCTCATTGCTCCTGAAGGAGTTGCGAAAGGAACTGCCTGGGCGGGTCGCGGTTGTCGATCCGTCTCCGCTTCCGACGCAACCGAGCGTCCACTGGAGCTACTGGAGCCACGAGCGAACCCCCTATGACCGGTTCGCCATCGGCGCGTGGCAGCGGGCCAAGGTGGGGGACATGCCGCCGGAGTCCATCGCCCCGTACACGATGAGCCTGGTACGCTCTGGCGACGTCTTCGCCGACCTGGCGGCACGACTGGAGTCCGCACCCGTGGACTGGCTCCGCACCTCGGCACGTTCGATCGGAAGCCGTGACGACGGAATGTACGAGGTCTCCACCGACGCTGGCGTCTTGCGCGCCTGCTGGGTGTTCGACAGCGCCTGCGATATCGGCCCCGCTTTTCCTACGCCGCACCGGCCGGGGGCTGTCCTCAACGGTACCGGCATCCGCGTCACCTCGGACCGACCGGCGTTCGATGCTGCGACCGCGACGCTGTTCGACCCGCTCGACGAACGGTCCTTCGCGTACCTGCTGCCGCTTGGCCCCGACGAGGCCCTGCTGGAGTCCGCCACGTTCGGCCCGGTCGCGGAAAAGACGGACGCGGCGCCACTCCTGCGGTACCTCATGGACCGTTATCCGGGGGCAAGTTTCGTCGCGCCCCACGAGGAGAGCGGATCCATACCCTTGGGCTTCCCGCCTCTGCGGACCGCCGGACCCCGGCACGTGCTCCTTGGCACGAAGCGCGGCCTCGTGAAACCCAGCGCCGGCTACGGAATAGTCCGCATCGTCAAAGAAAGCGAGGAGTTGGCCCGCCTGTGGCGTGAACACCGTCCGCTGGCGCCGAGCCGGCGGGACTCCCGGCCGTGGGCACTGCTCGACACGGGGTTCCTGCAACTCGTCGGAAAGGATCCTCGTCTGCCGTTGGCGTTGCTTGGCAACGTCATGCGTGCCGTTCCGCTCGCCCGGTCGCTGGGTTTCATAGACGAACAACTCCCGCCGCGGCAACTGGCCTCGATCTTCCTGTCCGCCCTCCCCATCGTGCTACAAAGCGCTGTTCGAAAGTAGCGCGCGGGTATTAGGACCTCAAGCGGGCGCCGCCGGCACCGGGTCCGAGATGGCGCGAAAGAACCCGAGCGTGGGCCGGGCGCCGACCAGCGCCGGCACGGAGATCGGGGACGAGAGCGTGACGACGGCACGCGATGGTTTTGTGGAGGAGATCCTCTCCGGTGGGACGATCAGCGACCTTCACCCCGCCTTCATGCCTCCCATGTACCGGAGGAGCATCCACAGGCTCGCCGCTCCGAGGAGGCCGAAGATCGCCGCCGGTACCACGGAGGCGGCCTGACCGTACAGGGCCATGGACACTACCATGAACACGATGGCCAGAGCGAGCAGCGCCAGGAACGTAAGAAGGGCTCCCGCCAGCGCGTAACCCACGGCCCGCTTTCGCCGCAGCCAGAGTCCTGTCATCGCGAGGGCGGGGAGTATCCAGGCCATGTCGAGCACGTGGACGCCGCTGGTCGGCGTACCGTTGTCCGCTACGCTCCGGGGGACATCGCCGGAGAACAGGGCCGGTATCACTTCGCCCAGCCACACGATGTAGAAGAGGATGGACACCACCAGGAGAAACGTGCCGGCCGTCTTCGCGGATCTCTCGCGGGTGTGGCGCGCTTTGATCCTTTCGAAGTCCGTGGTCGCGAGGCCTCCGATTAGGGCGTAGAGCGAGAACCCCAGCAGCGCCACGTAGACGAGGAAGAGGGGGTTGAAGCGCACGTGGAAAGCGTAGATCACGTACGTGTACACCAAGTAGACCAGGACACCAAACCAGACCAGCCGGGCGCGGTCAGAACCGCGCGCTGCCAGGACTGCCCCGATCATGAGCGCTGGGAGCGCGACCACCAGCGTAACGATGTCCTGGCCTATCGCCTGGGCGACGAAATACGGTGAGTCGCCGCGAAAAACGTCGAAGAGCAGTTCTCCCCCGGCCGCGAACGTCACGAGAACGGCGATGGGCGCGGTCAGCAACAGCCAACTCTTCGTGTGTTCGCGTCGGCGTTTCACGTTGCTCCCTTCGGGTCGCGACAACCGTTTCGCGCGTGTGGCCTCGTGGGTCCCTGCGGCCCCCCGTCTTCACGCGAGGCCGTCCAACTCACTCTAGGGTAAGGGACGCCCTCCGTCCTGACGCGGATCAACTATCTCCATAACCAGAATTGACCCTGACCAGACGACTGTCGAGTCTGGAACCTTTCTCCGACGGCTTCCGAAAGGGCAAGCAATGGCAACGTGCCCCGCGTGGTCAGATCGGCCCAAAGCGATGGTGACGATCGTCCAGGCGAACGGAACCGGGGCGCATCTAGCCGGGGCTGAGATGCCGGCCGGCCGAGGATACGCGTGGTGGGTCGGGGCAAGGCGAGCCGGTCCCGCTGCTTCTGGTCGGTGGGCGTTTCGATACGGCAAGGACGGTAACAGGAAGTCGAGATTCCCACCCCTGCGGTGGGCTGTCGGCCTACGTAGCCACGCCGTTGGAGGGGGCCGTGGCCTGGGGTAGTCGTGATCCACGAAGCGAGCGGGATGAGTAGCGGTCAGAAACAAGCTGATCGGCACCAGAGACTAGTTGTGTGGACCGCACCGGTTATCGAAGGGTAGCCCCTCTCGGATGACACCGCAATTGGTCAATTTGGCCCAGACAACCGGGCAGTTTTCGGCAAGCTCTTGCCGTTCGCCCAACCGCATACTTCGGACGCTGTAAGAACCGCGGGGCCTGTGGCCTCGCCCGTTGGTAGGAGGTGAGGCGAGTATGATCGTCGAAGGTTCTGCCGTTCCGCCGGTTGCCGGCACGCGCGAAGACGTACACGTCACGGGGCGCAGGATCTTGGCAACGATCGTGGACGGGCTGCTGCTGGGGTTGCTGTTCGCCGTCATGGCCGCGCTCTTCGGGACGATCACCAAGACGGACGCCTTTGGCTGGGACGCCTCGATGCCGGCCATCCCGACCGTAGTCTACGTCCTTCTCGTGGTCTTCTACTACGTGCTTCTCGAAGGGTACGTGGGTCAGACCGTCGGGAAGATGCTCTTCGGCATAAAGGTCTTACGGGAAGGGGCCGGGGGTCGGGCACCCAGTCTGCGGGCCGCTGTTATAAGGACGGCGCTCCGCATGGTAGATGGCCTCCTGGGCTACGGGGTGGCCTTCGTGACCGTGCTGGTCTCGGGCAAGAACCAGCGCTTGGGGGACATGGCGGCGCGCACCCTCGTGGTTCGTAGTTAAGTGGTGTTGTGCCGCCCCAGCAGGCGGCGTTGTCAAAAAAAAGGACGAGGAGGTGCGAGATGGACGAGAATCGGAGGCCCGTCATCGAGAGGATCCTGAAGAAGATCGAGGACCACGTGGAGGACTACCGCGCGCAGGAGAAGACCCGTCAGGCCGAGGTGGACGCCCGCAGGGCCGAGTTGTGGGAAGAGGCGGCCGAGCGGCAACGGCTCCTCGCCGAGGCCGTCGCCGAGGGCGAAGGCGACCGGGCGTCCATCGAAGAGATGACCAAGCAGCAGCGGGTAGTCTTCGTCCTGCACAGGGAAGACCTTACCGGCACGCTGGAAGACTTCGCAGGCGAGGGTGATCGCCTGGTGAAGGTGGTGCCCGGAAAGGGCGACTTCGGCGGCGGGCGGGGTATCGAGGGCATCAAGGGCTCGTGGCTGGTGTTCGAAGAGCCGGAATAGAGGGACGCCCGATGCGGCGGTCAAGGAGTGGGTAGGTAACCTGGCAGAAGGGGATACGGCCGTGGCGAAGACCAGGTGGAGCGAACTGAGCGACAGAGAGAAAACCGTGGTCCTGACGGTGGGATCGGTCCAGATCTCGCTGCTCCTGATGGCCCTCGCGGACATCTACCGGCGTCCGGTGGAGGAGATCCGGGGCAACAAATGGGCGTGGACCGCCATCTCGTTCGTCAACTTCGTGGGCCCCATCTCCTACTTCGCGTTCGGACGCAGGCGGTGAAACCACGACCCCAGCGGTCAGCTATCAGCAAAAGCCGGCCGATGGAAGCGGAGGCGAAGCCGCAGCGGGCTGATCGCTGACCGCTCTAAGATATTTCGACCGCGCCGTGGCGGGCGGCGAAGATGACGGCCTGCAGCCGGGAGTGGGCGCCCAGCTTGGATAGGATGCGCGCCACGTGGTTGCGCTCCGTCTTGGCGCTGATGTGGAGCTGGGAGGAGATCTCCGCGGCGTCCAGGCCCTCGGCCAATAGGGTGAGTATCTCCCGCTCGCGGTCCGTGAGGCTATCGAGCGCCCGGTGCGCCTCCTGCTCCTGCTCCTTATGGGTTCCGGCGAAACGCAACAGCTCGACGACCTCCCCGAGCGGCAGGATCGTCTCGCCGGCGCCGAGACGCCTGACGGCGTCCACTATCTCGGCCATGCTCGACGCCTTGTGGAGCAGCCCCGACGCCCCGAGTTCGACGGCCCGGGCGATCTCGGCCCGGTCGAGGGAGGCGCTCAGGACGAGGGCCTGCGCCCGCGGGTTGGCGGCGCGTAGGCTGGCTATGAGCTCCGCGCCGTGACCATCGGGGAGCCCCAGGTCGATGACGGCCACGGCGACCGCCTGTTCCCCCGCTAGCGTCTCCCGCGCCTCCGCCAGGGACCCCGCCTGGCCCACGACGACGAGGTCCGGTTCCGCCTCCAGCGCCGAGGCGACGCCCTGCCGGAAAGAGGCGTGGTCGTCCACGAGCAGCACCCTGGCCCGTTCCGTGGGAGGGACGGGGACGCCGTCACCGACCGCGTCGTTAGGCACCTCCACCGTTACCCGCGCGCCGCCGTCGGGCACGCCCGCCACCTCCAGGTCACCGCCCAGGGCGCGCACCCTTTCACGCATCCCTCTGGTCCCCACGCCCGCGGGAACCTCCTCCGGGTCGAAGCCCTTACCGTCGTCGGAGATCTCTATCCTCAGTCTCTCGTTCTGGACGACTCTGGCGACGACCCGGACCCTGTCCGCCTCCGAGTGCCGGCGGGCGTTTGCCAGGGCCTCCTGCACCACGCGCAGAAGTTCTTTGGAGGTCTTGGTGGGCAGCTCGTCCGGGAAGCTTTCGTCCACCTCCAGATCCAACCGGCAGCCTGGGTTCATCTGCCGGTTGAGCTCGACCAGGGCCTCCACGGAGCGGTGGAACGGCCCTCCCGCCTCCGGCTCCAGGCTGAGGTCGTGGACGGCGCTCCTCAGGCCACGGACGGACCGGGTCAGGGCCGCCTCGGCCTCCCGCAACCCGGTCGCGCCCTCTTCTCCTGGCGTGGCGGCGGCCGTCCCCGAAAGTTGCACCTCTTGGAGGGCGTAGGTGAGGTCCTGGAGGACTTCGTCGTGCAGGTCTACGGGCGGCTCACCGAAGGCTGCTTCAGGCGCGTGACCAACCTGCTGCTCTTCGCCATGTTCGCAGCGAAGGGATCCCCCAAGGAGTGGGAGGACGTCTCCGACTGGGCGGGTTTCGGGGAGAAGCACCAGTGGCTGGCCGACGCCGGCGACGAGCCGGCGTTCGTGGCCGCCCTGGAGGGCGTGGAGGCGAAAGTGCGTAACTCGGACGCGCACTCCGACGTGCATTTTCTGGAGGACGGCGTCCGGTTTGTTCAGACCAACTTCCGCACCCGCACCAAGGAGGAGAAGATCCTCACCGACGAGGAACTGGGCCGCCTCGTCGAGGACCTGATGCGGACGGTCCTGAGCCTCTCTGTCGGCGCCCAGCTCTTCCAGGTGGACAACATTCGCGAGATCTCCGGCGAGCTGTTTGGGGTCGAGACCCCGGACTCCCTCAGGCGGCTCTACCTCGAGATGGTCCTCGCCGCGACGGGGTTGCTGGAGCCGGAGATCTCCGAGGAGGGAGGAACACTCGCCGTCCGCGCCAGCGTGCCACCGTACCAGCCCCCGGCCGAGCTCGCCGAGTACGTCAAGACCTTCTTCTTTATCAGGGGTTTCTACCCGGAGGCGGAAGAATTGGAGCTCGAGGTCCGCTGGCTCGGCGAGTGGCACTGCTCCTTGCGCGTCCCCGCCGACAAGCTCGCCTTCTTCGACGCAACGCCAGAGCACCTCGCGGTCCCGCGAACCCTCCGCTTCCTGTTTTCCACGGTCACCAGCTCCGCCGCCCTGCCGGAGCGGTCGGACGAGGAGAAGCTGACGGAGCTCGGCTTCGGCATGGGCTGCGCCACAGCCCACGCTTACATGGCGCGGGTCATGCGCGAGATCGAGGCGGGGCTGTCGGACGCGGCACCTCTGATGCCGGAGGCGCTGGAGTACATCGACGAGTTCAAGGAGGCGTTGGGGGTGCCCCAAGATCTCTCGTCGGAGGCAAAGGCCCGCAGGGACGATCTCCTCCACGCCCTGGAGGACGTCAAACACCTCTACCGCACCATCGTTCGCGTAGACCGGGGGACGCTCGACCCGCAGGCCGTGGGCAGGGCGGAGCGACGGTACAACCGCGGCGCCGAAAAGGTCAGGCGCTTCGCCGCACGGTTTACCTTCTCCGGGCGTCTGTATTAGTGCTGCGGGGGCATAGCCTGCGACCGGCTACAGCGTAGGGTTGCCCACGTCCCTTCTCATGCACGTGGGGTCGGGAGCGACACGAACGTGCAGTGCCGCCTCCGAGTCAGCGGTTGTTGGACGCGTTTACCGGAGCGCGAGCCTCTTACCGCCCCAGAAGCCGTTCAGGTATCTCATCTCGACTCTGGCCACCTTGCCCCAGTAGCTCGAGGCGATTATGACCGACCCGTTCCCGGCATAGACGGCTACGGCGTCGTGGGGATCGTTCAGCTGGCCGTCCCTCGAGTAGTCGAAGAAGACGAGGTCTCCGGCACGGAGCCCGGACTTGCTGTAGATCTTCTTGCCGTAGCGGCCCTGCCACTGCTGGCCAGGGTGGTCGGGCAGGGTCCGGCCGAATTGTTTGTAGACGAGCCGCGTCAGGCAGGAGCAGTCCTCCGTCCTGAAGGCCCTGCAGGCGCTCAGGCCGCCGTAGCGGTAGGGCGTGCCGAGGTGCCTCTTTGCCTGCCGAACCACGTCGGCGCGGGTGGGATTGGCGTAGGTGCGCGTTTGAGCATCGGTTTCCCCGGAACGGGCGGCAGTGCTCTCTTTCCCCTCCGGGTCTTCACCGGCGAGTTCGTCCGGGTTCGCGTAGCTCGCGGTCCTTCCCTCGGGCGCAACCATGGCATCGGCCGCCACCATGACGGCGTCGGCGACGGCGCCGTCTTGGCCCTCGACCTCAACGACGCGTTCGCCCCTCTTCATCTTGTAGACCCCGACGCTCACCCAGAGTCCCGCGTCGGACCGCTGGTCTATCTCTTCCCACTTCGTGCCTGAGGCCGTCGGTACGCGGACCCGCGCAGCCGAGAGGTTACCCCCGTCGCCGGGCCAGCGCGCGTAGACGGTGTAGTAGCGGGTCTTGGGTATCTTGACCTTGAAGCCGGCGGCCCCGGCCGAGGAACCCGCGCGGACGAAGTCCTCGCCGTAGGCCTGCGCGTTTTGTCCCCGCCTCTCCCATCCGCTGGCCCGGAAGCGCTCCTCGTCGGAGTTGTCCACTACCTGGAAGTAGGGGGCGGAACCGGATGAGGTGTCTTGCGACCGAGCCTCTGGCACCGCAAACAGGAGAACAGAGGCGGCGAGGACGGCGGCGAAGACGACCGCGGCCGACGTAAGGGAAGAACGGCAACGATTCATAACGTCCCCTTTCGGAGCATAGATGCCGCCCTAAGGACGACGTGAGGGTTGACTACTCGTACGTGATAGTTGGAAGGCCCCGCCCGTCCACCGGCGCTCTCGCTCTGGAGAGATAAAGAGACCACCGGGGCACGCCGTTTGGCGACGCCCCGGCGTTGCGGGTTCAGAGCACCCTCCTGGCACCCATGTACCCGTTGATGTAGCCCATGTCGGTTATGGTGACCTCGCCGGTGTAGGTGGAGGCGTGGATGGTGGTGCCGTCCCCCATCG
This sequence comes from Rubrobacter tropicus, assembly GCF_011492945.1. Lineage (NCBI taxonomy): Bacteria > Bacillati > Actinomycetota > Rubrobacteria > Rubrobacterales > Rubrobacteraceae > Rubrobacter > Rubrobacter tropicus. The sequence goes on along the minus strand of NZ_CP045119.1, from coordinate 3,917,241 downwards.
CGATGCCGACGTGCGTCACGTATCCACTGCCATCTTCGCTCCAGAAGAGGAGGTCGCCCGCCATGGGAGCCCCGGAGACCGGGGTGCCGTAGCCCAGGAGCGCGTTGGGATCGTCGGGCAGGGCGATACCGAGCTCGGCATAGACCAGCATCGTGAAGCACGAGCAGTCCTCCGCCTCGAAAGCCGCGCACGGCCCAGGGGGCGAAAGCACGTAGGGAGTTCCCATGTGCTCCTGCGCCACCGCAAGCACGTCGCTGCCCGAGCCGCTGGCGCCGCCGCCACCTACGGGCGCGGCGGAAGCGGACGCGCTCGCCGAGGCGCTGCCGGTCGTGGTCTCCTGCGATGGCCTGTTGCCAGCGGTGGTCTCCTCCTGCGCGGCGGCGCTCGCCGATGCGCTGGCCTCGGCCTGCTCGGCGGCCTCCTGGGCTGCCTGCTCCTCTTCGGCGGCCGCGGCGGAAGCGGAGGCCTCGGCGGCTGCTTCAGCGGCCGCCTGCCTCTCCGCCTGGCGCTCCGCGCGCCGCTGGGCGGCGAGCCTGGCGGCCTCGCGCTCGTCGGCGGCCTGCTGGGCTGCGGCGCGCTCGGCTGCCGCGCGCTGGGCTGCGATCTCGGCCTCACGCTCGACCGCCTCACTGGCCGCCTGCCTCTCTGCGGCCCGCTGGGCGGCGAGCTCGGCCTCACGCTCGGCCGCGGCTTTGGTGTTCTGGCGGGCCTCCCTGGCGGCGGCCCTCTCAGCCGCGGCCTGCTCGGCGGCGGCCTGCTCTGCGGCCTCCCTGGCGGCCTGCCTCTCCGCGGCCCGCTTCTCGGCGAGGCGCTCGGCCTCGGCCGCGGCTGCCTCGGCGGCGGCGGCGCGGTCGGCTGCGGCCTGCTCGTCCTGCAGGTCCGGCTGCTCCACGGGGACCTGCTTGATCTCCGCGACCTCGACCTCGGGGATGGGGGCCGGCTCGTCGGGCGCGGGGACGGGCTCTGCTTCCCCGGCCTTGAACTCTTTGGCAGCGGCTAGAGAGGCCTCGACTTGACGGTTCTGCTCTGCCTGGATCGCCGCCCTCAAGTCAGAGTTCAGAGAGGCGAGGTACTCCTCGGCCTCCTTCTCCGCCTCTTCCGCCCGCTCCTTCTGCTCGATCGCCTTCTCGACGGCTTCAACCCGCTGCGTGCGCTGCTTTTCGAGGTCCCTCTTGCGCGCGGCCAACTCGTCCTTGGCCTTCTCCACGGCCTCTACCTTGGCCCGCTCCTCGCCTAGAAGCCTCACCCATAGATCGAGACGGGTCGCGAACTCCGAGAAGTCGTCGACGCCGACGAGTACGTCCATGAACGCCACGTTGCCGCTCTTGTACACCTGGGAGGCGCGCTCCTCGAGCTCGGCCTGGGCTTCGGCGAGCCGCTTCCTGGCGGCGTCGAGGTCCTCCGTGGCCTGGGCGATCTGGCCGTTCAACTGGTTCATGCGCGAGAGCGCGTTGCTGTAGACCGAAGAGGCCGCTTCCTCCTCGGTGCGGATGTCCATCAGGCGGTCCCGCGCGTCTGCCACCTCCGCCTTCTTGGCCTCCACGCTGCCCTCCTGCGCCGCGCTGGCCGAGAGGCCGAACGAAAGTACCATGACGGCGACAAGGCCAGAGAGAAACACCAAGCTTGCCCTTGGGCACATGCGTACACACCCCCCTTTCCGAGGTAAGTGATCACGTATTCGCGTTCGGGGACCCGGTGGACCCCCCTCCAAGTCCGGCACTTTAGGGTAGCCCCCCAACCCTATGCAACCCTTTGCCGCTAAATATATGACTCTCGCTGTCAGAAAAAAGCTCTGTTTGCAGGTACTTGACGGTTTGCCTCCCGCAACAATTTCTTAACTAATCTTAACAAAATATTGTCGCAGTGTAGCGCGAGAACGCTCGGACCTCGGAGACGGGTTGTACAATCCGTCCTGTAACCGCGCGGTCGGCGGGGCGGAGGCGCTCCGGCAAGCGGCCGCCGTGGACGACGTACCGGAGGTGGGATTTGGGGCTGAAGCATCGGACAGTTCGGGCGGACAAGAAGGGGCGATCCGGCCGGAGGGGCGGGGCGGTCCCATGCCGTCGCAGAGCCGCGGTGGCGCGGGCGGTGGCGGGGCCCACGATCGTGCTGTGCGCCATCTTCGCCGTGCTGGTGGCGGCGGACACCTGGTCGAGCGGGGGTGAGATCTACCCAGGCGTGTTCGCCGGAAGCGTGGATCTGGGCGGCATGACGCCCGGGGAGGCCGAGAAGCTCCTCGGGACGCGCGCCGTCGGGTCGGCGGGGATTCGGCTCGTCGGGCCGGGGGAGATCGTCCTCGAGGCCGGGCAGATGGGCGCGAGGCTCGACGTCGCCCAGACGGCGGATAGGGCGTACGCCGTGGGACGAACGGGCGGCTTCTTCGAGCGCCTCGGCGACCGGGGCAGGGCGTTCTTCGGTACGGCAGTCGAGCCCGCGGTGGCGTACGACCCGGGCTCCGTCCGCGCGGCGGTGGAGGACGCGTCGGCGAGGCTGGCCCGCGAACCCCGGCCCGCCTCTGTGGAGGTTCGGAATTCTGAGGTGGAGGTCGTCGCGGCCAGGGAAGGCTATAGTCCCGATGTCGGGGCCACGGCGGAGAACGTCGGACAAGCCATCGGGAACCTCCGTGACGAGGCCCGCTTGGCAGGAGAGGTGCTGGAGCCGGAGGTTTCAACGTCGGAGGCCGAGGCGGCCGCCGCGCAGGCACGCCGCGCGATGTCGGAAGAGGTCCTCCTGACGTCGGGCGGGCGGCGCTGGGAGCTCTCGCCCGCCGAGATCGGACGTTCCCTGGACTTCGCGCCCGCGGACGGCGCCCTCCGGGTTACCGTGGACCGGGATGCCCTCAAGGAGAATCTAAGCGCCGTCTACGCTGCGCTCGAGGAGCGGCCCGTCGAGGCCGACTATGAGGTGAACGGCACCGCCGTGACGGTCACGCCGGGGCGGGAGGGTCGACGGATCGAGGAGGAGAAGCTCTTCGGCGCCCTGGAGGATGGCCTCTCCGACGGCGAGCGCCGCTACGCGGTCACGACGGTCGTGTCCGAGCCGGAGTTCACCACCGCCGAGGCCCGGAAGATGAGGCCGACGCAGAAGCTCGGCTCGTACCGCACCAACTACTCGATAGTCCAGGACTCGGGCGCCAGGGTGGACAACCTCGCCATGTCTTCGGGAGCGATAACCGGCACGCTCCTGGCGCCGGGCGAGACCTTCTCGATGAACGACACCGTCTCTGGCCTCGACTACAACGCCACCAAGGTCATCGTGGACGGCCAGGAGGCCCTCGCCGACGGCGGCGGGCTCTGCCAGGTCACCTCCACCCTATACAACGCCGTCAACGAGGCGGGACTCGACGTCACGGAGCGCTCCCCCCACTACGCGCAGCTCCCGTACATAAGGCCGGGCCTCGACGCGACCGTGTGGTTCGGCGACGAGCAGGGCAACGGCGAGCTGGACATGGAGTTCGAGAACACCTCCAAGGGGTACGTGCTTCTCAGGGAGTACGTGGCCGACGACGGCTACATCTACGCCGAGGTGTGGGGCGTCCCCGACGACGTCGATGTGCAGACGTGGTCGGAGCCCGTCTATAGGAATGCCGACTCGGCCCGATGGGTCACCTACCAGACCTACAGGGAGGGTGGCAAGGTCCTCTACGACGGGGTCCTGCACAGGGACACCTACGAGGCCCTGAAGGACAAGAAGGGCAAGCCCATCCCGGCCGACACCGTGCCCGTGGCCCCCGTCGACCCGTGAGCACCGCTCCCAGGTCGGGACCCGCGCCGGACTGCTAATGGTGGCGGAGCGCGGAAAATCTGCCGCCAGGCACTGGGACGTCGACGTCGCGCGGGGTGTGGCGATGGCGATGGTCGCGCTGTACCACCTCGTGTTCGATCTGGACAACTTCGGCGGCTACCCGGTGGATTCCACGGGCGGTTTCTGGGCCGTCTTCGCCGACGCGAGCGCGTTCTCGTTCGTCTTCCTGGCGGGCCTCTCGCTCTCAATCAGCCACGCGAGGGAGCGGGAGTCCGGGCGCAGCCCTTTCGGCAAGTACCTGCGCCGCGGGGCGAGGATCTTCGCCGACGGGATGCTGATCACCGCCGTCTTTCTGGCGCTGGACTATGGGTACGTACTCTTTGGCATTCTCCACCTCATCGGGCTCTCCATCGTTCTGGCCTACCCGTTCTTGGGGCTGCGTTACTCTAACCTGATCGTCGGCCTCGCCGTGATCGCCGCCGGCCTCTACGTGCGGGGCGAGGGGTTCGTGGTCGGGGGTGCCACCGGCGTCCTGCTCTCCCCGCTGGGCGTCCTGCCCGAGAGTCTCCCCATGCCAGACTACAGGCCGCTTTTGCCCTGGTTCGGAGTAGTGCTCCTCGGCCTCTTCTTCGGCAACGCCTTCTACCTGGCCCGGAAAGGGTCCCCCGCCGCGCCACCGCCGCTCGCGGCGCCTTTAGCTTTTATCGGAAGGCATACCCTCTTCATCTATCTTGTCCACCAGCCCGTCCTGATCGCGACGCTCTGGGCGCTGGGGATCGTACGGTTCTAGCGTGACGGGCGTAACCTAGGGGCCGCTGGACGCCTCGTAGGCGGCCTCCACCTCCGCGGCCCACCGCAGAAGCTCATCGCGCCGCTCCTTGAGCCACCCGGCGTCGCGCCCGTCGGCGAGGTTGTTTTTCTCATCCGGGTCCGCCGAGAGGTCGTAGGCTTCGTCAGGACGGTCTCCGTAGTTGTAGATGAACTTCCTGTCGCCCTTGATGCTCGCCAGGCACTCGTCCTCGTACCAGCAGGCGGCCTTGAGGGTGCGATCTTCGGGGACGGGGTCCAGCAGCGAGACGCCCGGATACTCTCCACCCTCGACCTCGTAGCCGAGCAAGTCGAGGACGGTCGGCAGGACGTCGATCTGGCCCACCGGGGATTCGACGCGCTCGCCGTTCTCGAAGCGGCCGGGGTCGAGGATCATCAAGGGTATGCGCAGGCCCTCCTCGTAGGGCACGTTGTCGTGCTGGTAGCGGCCGTGCTCGCCGAAAGCCTCGCCGTGGTCGCCGTAGAACACGAAGACCGTGTCCTCGTAGAGGCCCATCTCCTTGTACTGGTCGATGAGGTTCTTCACGAAGAAGTCCACGTAGCGTACCGAGTTGAGGTAGCGGTCCAGGCCGTCCTTCTCGACGAAGTCTTTCCTCCCGTACCGGTTCGGGGCCAGGTATTGGTGATGGGGCGTTATGGTCTCGTAGGCCGCCACGAAGGGCCCATCCTCGGCGTTCTCTTCGAGCCATCTCTTGCTGGGCTCGAGCATGACGTCGTCCTCGTAGCCGAAGTAGTTGGCCCGCTGGAAGCCCTCCGTGTCCATGTCTTCCACGGAGTAGAAGTCCTCGTAGCCCAGGTTCTCCACCACCTCCGGGCGCCTCTCGAAGGTCCTCTCGGCGGAGGTGAAGTAGGCGGAGCGGTAGCCCTGCTGCCCGAGGAGATCAGCCAGGCACCGGGAAGGGATGCGGTCCCCCAGGGAGTTCGTTTGCAGGCGGCCCGAGGGGGGCACGATGCCGCACATCGTCGCCACGAGCGCGTTCGTCGTGTGCGGCACGGAGGCGTAGGCGCGCTCCGCGAGGAGGCTCTTCCCGGCCAGCTCGTTCAGGTAAGGCGTGAGCCCCTCATCACCGCCGTAGGGCGTCACCGAGCCGGCCCGCGTGGACTCGAGGTGGACGATCACGACGTTGCGCTTCTCGGTGCGCGCCGTCTGGGAGAGGCTCGTCTCGAGCGGTAGACGTTCGCGTACGGCTTCGCCGTCAACCGTTGGGCCATCGCCCTCGATCTCCTCTAGCCCCGTCATCGCCGCGTTCACGACCGGGTCTTTGGCGAAGGACTCGCTTGCGCCCGCGGGGCCCCCGGCTGGCAGCACGGAGAGAGCGACGAGGCCGAAAGAGACGAGGACCGCTCCCGTGAAGCCGAGCCACGGTGCGCCGCCCGCCCCGGCGGGTGCGGCATCCCAACCGCGCAGCCGGCCGAGCGTCCGCGTGAGCAGGGCGGGGCCGAACACGGCATATAGGAGGGCCGCGGAGACTACGGCTAGCAGGGCGGGGCTGGCCTCGCTCGCTGCCACGGCGCCCACCTCCCTCGGGGCGAGCACAAAGTACAGCACGGCGTCAAATCCCAAAGTCGAGCCCGTGACCTCGTAGAACTGGTGCGCGCCGGTCGCCACGAGGGCGACGATGATCGCTGTCGAGTGGAACAGGAAGGCCACGACGGCGCGCCCGGGGCCGCGCCGGGCGACGGAGAAGAGCCCCACCCAGAGCAGCGCGTACCCCGCGTTGAAGAGGAGGTCGCTCCTCATCAGCTCTAGCGCCGCGAAGAACCCGTGTTCGTCGGGCAACCGCGCCACGCGAACGGACTTCAGCGTCAGAACGTAGGCGATTAGGGGCACTAGGAGGGCGAGCACCCGAGCCCAGTCCGCGCGACCGAGCAGGAAGCGCGGGGGCTCCGGCGAATGCCGGGGCCCGACCGCGGCGTGGATGTCATCGTCGCGTCGCATAGGATGGCGGGGAGTTTAGCAGAGCCCGAAATGTGGGGTAGGGGGGTAGGCCACAACATCGGCTATACTGGGCCCGTGGAGGCATTGGCGGGCATAGGCGGCTGGGGGAGACGGCGCTACCTGGTTGCCCTCGTCGCGGGTCTTGGTTGGCTCTTTCTCTCGGGCCTGCCCACGGAGATGCTCGACACGCCGCTCTTCGTGCGCATGACGCCCGTGCGATGGTGGGACTACCCGTTCTGGGTGGCGGGGGCCGCGCTCGTGGGCCTCCTCGCCGCCACCTACGTCGCCGCACCCGAAGAGCCGGATGGTGCCCAGGGCGGGAAGTTCTTCGGGGGCGGCCTGCTCTCCGTGTTCGCCATAGGATGCCCCGTGTGCAACAAGCTCGTGGTGCTGGCGCTCGGGACCGGAGGCGCCCTCTCCTACTTCGCCCCCATCCAGCCTCTCCTGGGCTTCCTCTCATTGGTGCTCCTCGGCTACGCCCTCCGCGTCCGGCTCGCGGCGGAGCGGTCCTGCCGGGCGGCGAGTTAGGTGGCCGGCGTGGGAGCAAGACAAGCAACGAGGATCAAAAAATGGGTGATTTTGCCCTTCGTTATCGCCTTCGCGCTCCTCGTCTTCGGGTGCGGGACCCCCGACACCCCGTCCGCCGGATCCGAAGGCGGGAGCGGCGGAGACGGCGTCGCCCGGAATACCGCCGGGAGTTCCGCAAGCGGGGCGGGGGAGAAGGTGGCGGTCGCTGATGGATCCTATACTCGCCTCTCGCCGGAGGAGTTGAGGGACGCGTTGCGGGGCGGGGACCTCCTGCTCGTGAACACTCACGTGCCTTTCGCGGGCGACATTACCGGCACGGACCTCTCCATTCCGTACGACGAGATAGAGGGGAACCTCGAGCGCCTCCCCGCCGATAAGGGCGCCAGGATCGCGGTCTACTGCCGCAGCGGGTCGATGAGCGCCTCCGCCGCGGAGACGCTGGTCGGGCTCGGCTACGAGAACGTGTGGGACCTTGCGGGGGGCATGGAGGCCTGGGAGGCGGCCGGCTTCCGACTCGAAGGGGCGTGAGGAAGCCGGGTCGGGGGCGCCCTTGGACGGCGACGGGCCGGTGGTGTACCATCCCGGCCGTGATTTTTGCGGTGCGCAGATCGGTGGCGAAACTACTGCCCCCCCTGGTCGTGTTGTGGCTGGCGTTCGCAGTCCTGGGCGGAGTCGTTTTTCTCCCCCAGCACGCGGGCCTGGATTCAGAAAGCGCCCACGACGCGGGGCTCGGGCTCTGCGCCGCCACCGCGGCCGCCCTCTTCGTCGCGGTCGCCCGGCGGCCACGCCGACCGGCACTCACGATCGGTCGCGTCCCCCTAACCCCGCCCGTGGGGTGTCCCACACGCCGGGTGGCGACACGGCCCCCGGCCGTCCCTCTTCGGCGAACTCTGCAGGTCTTCCTCAACTGATTCTCCGGTGATCGGGGCCACCAGGGCGTGGATGCGCCCTGGCGGCCCGACCGTTGCGTGCGTGGGTGGGCCGGAGGCCCGGACCTCGCGGCGCGTTCGGGGAGACGCGGCGGCCGGAACGCGGCCGTCGGCGGCCTCCGGCGCGGAGACGCTGAACGAAAGCCGGCACAGAGGGGGACCAGACTATGCTTCGTCGAAAGACAGAATCGTCCCGAAAAGGGGCACAGAGCGCGGCGACCGGGTGGCGGCAGCGCCAGGGCGCGCACGTCGCGCGCGGCATGGGACGAGACGGGCGCGCGGCGTGAGGGCCACCGTCAGGCCGCTCCGGGGCGCGGATCTCCTGCGGGGTACGGACAGGCTACGCACGCTCGTCTACCCTGAGTATCCGGAAGCCCACGAACCGCGACGGCACGCCGCCGTCTGGGATTGGCTGGCGAGACACCCGCTTGCCGCGGAGATGCACCGGTGGGTCGCGGTCGCGGAGAACGGTGAGGTTGTCGGGCACCTCGCGGCCGTTCCCCAGCACTACCGGATACTCGGCACGCGCGTCGTCGCCCACACGCCCGCGGATTTCCAGATCCTGCCGGGGTACGGCTTCTACGCCCTCTCGCTCATGCGCCGCTTCTTCGGCGTGGCCGAGAACTGCGTGTGCGTGGACCAGGTCGCGGAGGCCATCGCGATCGAGGAGCGGATGGGGGCCGAGAAGGCGGGGAGACTGCACTACGCGGCCAAGGGGCTAGACTTCTCCCGGCCCACGAGGGTCCCCGCCCCGCTCAGGCCCGCGATGAAAGTGCCGACCTTGGGACTCAGGGCCGTGGATCGGGCCCTCGGGGCCGCCTTCGGGCGGGGGCCGGCCGTCGAGCCTTTGTTCGGTTTCGGGGGCGGCTCCGGCAAGCTCTTCGACGGGCTCTCCGAGGAGGTGTCCGCCGAGGTTCCGTGTGCGGTGGAGAAAGACGCGGCATTCCTGAAATGGCGCTACGGTCCGGGCTCGCCCCCCAACCCGGTGACCGTCCTGGGCGCCGTGGAGGGCGGGGATCTTCTCGGCTACGCCGTGCTCTGGGTGAATGAGGAAGGCGGCGACGGTTACCTGCTCGACCTCACGACGCGCCCCAGGCGCCGGGATGCGGCCCGCTCCCTGCTGCGCGAGGCGGTCCGCTTCTTCGCGCGGGCGGGGGCGTACATCGTCAGGTACCGCTTCGCCGAGTCGCCCACCTCCCCCCGCCCGGAGGACCTCCGGCGCCTGGGGTTCTTTTTCCGGGAGGGCAGGCGGCACACGATGCTGGTCAGGTTCGCTGACCCGGACCTGCACGTGACGGCCCTGGACGTCGCCAACTGGTCCTACAGCGCTGGCGACGGCGAGGCGACCTTCTGGGCCGGGCGGCCGGTGGGTTCCCGCAACGGTTCGGCGCGCATGGGTTAGAATCTGGACGCTTTATGGTAAGCGCAGCCTACAACGCGTTCTTCCCGGCCCGCCGGTGGGCGGGGGGCAAGGCCCAGACGACGCTGCTCGCGTCTCTACTGATACTGGCCCTGCTCCTTTGCCACGGTGCCATGGGGGGCTTCCACCAGCTGGCGCCCGCTTCGGGGCCCATATCTCACGGGCACGCGGACCACGCTTCCGCGTCGCCCGAGTCGGGGACCGACGGGGAGCGCCAGGCCGGGCATGAGGAAGGACACCCGGCGCCATCTCTCCCGCCGAGTTTCTACATGGCCGCGTTGCTGGTAGTCTTTCTTGCGTTGATCTTCTGGCCGGCCTCGCGTGGCGCGGTGCCGCCCTCCGCCCTGGCCTCCTGGGCCGTCCGAAGGCCCCCGCCCGCCGCCTTCTTGCCCGGCCGACCGCCAACGACTTCCTCCCTGCAGGTCTTCCGGCTCTAAACGACCGCTCCCCGGGAATCGGGGGCGTAGAGCCGTAATCCTTTAGAGCTACGTCTTGAAGGCGCACGCTCAAGGACGACGCATCAATGCAAGGCTTCGAAAGCAGGAGGAAACCTTGGAGAGGCACAGAAAGCTTGCCATGCCCGTGCTCTTGACCGTGGCGGCGCTTACGCTGGGCGCGTGCGGGGGACAGGGCTCAGGCTCCGACGGCCAGCAGCAGGGCGATGGCGGGGGCATGCAGGGCATGAACCACGGCAACAACAGTGGCGGCCAGCAGGAAACGACCGTCGCGTCCGGTGGAGAGTCCACCGGCGGCATGCCCGGCGGCACCACGATGATGGGCGCGGGGGAGACGACCGGCATGCAAGGCATGGAAGGCATGGATCACGGCCAGATGGGCGCAGGAGGCATGGCGGCGATGTCGCGGGAGATGGTCATGGAGAACGGCGAGTACTCCGACCGGGCTTTCATCGATTCGATGGTTCCTCACCACCGGGGCGCCGTCGACATGGCCGAGGTCGCCCTCGACAACGCCGAGCACGACGAGATAAGGAACCTCGCCGAGGACATCGTCGGCGCCCAGGAGGCCGAGATAAAGGAGCTCGGCGAGATCCGAAAGCGGGAGTTCGGTTCGGCCGAGTCCTCAGAAGAGATGTCCGACATGGACATGCAGATGATGGGCATGACCGACCCGCAAGAGCTCGCTAACAAAAGGCCCTTCGACAAGGCCTTCATAGACGCCATGATCCCGCACCACCGCTCCGCCATAGCGATGGCGAAGGTCGCCCTCAAGGAGAGCGACAACTCTGAGATAAAGGGGATCGCCCGCGACATCGTGGAAGCCCAGAGGCGCGAAATAGGGCAGATGGAAGGATGGCGCGAGCAGTGGTACGGGCAGAGCTGAGGACTCACGCGGTCCCATAAGGGGGAGGTGAACCTGTGTCGAACGCGAGAGGCCTGGTGTCCGGGTTTGTGGGGCTGGCCATGCTCGTGGCCGGCGTGGCCCTCATAGGGTATTTCTTTCTGGGACTGGCAGCCGGCGACACTGCCACGAACAGCGATGACCCGAGCGGCTTCAACGTCCCCAGGCTGGAGACCGGGGGAGAGACCTCGGGGAGCGCCGCGGCAGACGGTGGAACGGGTCCCGAGGACAAGACCCTCAAGCTCACCGTCCCCGGGATGGCCAGGATCGAAGACGATGAGATCCCGAGCACCGACGGCGGTGACGAAGCGTCCCTGAAGAAGTACGCCGCCATTCACCTCGAAGGCACGGGGTTTCCGTGGCAGGAGGACGCCAACGTCTACATCGCCGGACACCGCCTCGGCTACCCGAACACCGAGAGCTGGCTCACGTTCTGGGACCTCGACAAGCTGGAAGACGGCGACCGGATCTTCCTCACGGATGCCGATGGAACGGAGTACACCTACGAGGTTTTCAGGGAGTCGGTCGTCCCACCCACGGACCTCTCGGTGACCAGGCCCGTACCCGGCAAGAGCGTCGTCACGCTGCAGACTTGCACGCTGCCGGACTACTCTAGGCGCCTCATCGTGCAGGCGGAGCTCGTCGAGAAGACCGCGGTCGGCGCGAAAGGCGCGCGGCAAGCGGCCGGGGAGTTGGGACAGGCGTGAGAAGCAGGACCACACCGGGAGCGGCCTCATCCCCCAGAGATGCCTGGCGGACATCGAGGCCTCGCCGTAGCCGGGGTCCCGGCCGCGGCGCGCTCTTGTTGGCGGGGGTCGTCCTCATCGCCGTCGCCATCGCCGCCGTGCTTCTCCAGCTGAGGGCCCCGGAGAGCGGCGCCGCCACCACCGCCCCCGCGGACCGGCCCCTGACGGAGCGGTCCCTGAAGCTCACGGTCCCCGCCATGGAGAGGGTTCGGGAGGTGCCGGTCTTCGACGCGGCTGACGACGACGAGTCGGCCCTGAGGCGTGGCGTGCTCCACTCCGAGGACACGGGCATGCCCTGGGAAGCGGGTGCCAACGTCTACATCGCGGGCCATCGATTAGGCTACCCGCGCACCAGAAGCTTCCTCGTCTTCTGGGACCTGAACGTCCTGAAGCGTGGTGACAGGGTGATCCTCGAAAACTCCGACGGCACGCGTTACCTCTACGAGGTATTCGACAAGAGAGTCGTGCCGCCCGACCGGACCTCCGTCAAGGAGCCGGTCGAAGGCAAGAGCATAGTGAGCCTCCAGACCTGCACACTGCCGGATTACTCCAGGCGCCTCGTCGTGCGGGCGGAACTCGTGAAGGAGCGTCCGGCTGGCGAGAGAGGAAGGAGAGAGCAAGCATGAAGAGTTCGTACAAGACGGATAAAACGCGCCCTGGCCCGGGCCGAAGCGACAGGTCAACTCGCGCTTCGGGCGAGCGCGAGTTGCGCGGCCGCGGCTCCCGGTACGCCTATAGCCGCAGGTCGCGGTACGCCCGGAGGCGCGGGTTCGCGGTCGTGACGATGGTGGCCTGCTTCCTGCTGGTCGGTTTCCTCTTGGTCGATCTCTTGGGCAGCGAGGGTGACATCCAGCGCGGCGTCCGGATCGGGGACGTCGACGTCGGCGGGATGAGCAAGGACGAAGCCCGCGGTGCCGTGGAACGAAACGCCTCCGAGACTTTCGAGGAGATCTCCTTCGGAACGGGCCCGGACGCCGTTTCCATGAACGCCGAGGATCTGGGCGTCAGGGTGAACACGGATGCAGCCGCAAACGAGGCCTACGCTGTCGGACGTGGCGGCCTCTTTGAGAAGATCGGCTCCTACTTCGGGACGACTCAGGTAGACCTCGAGGCCGGCTATGACAGGGAGGCGGCCCAGGCGACTGTCGACAGGATCGCCGGCGACTTCAACCGGGAGCCCAAAGACGCCACGTTCACCGTTGCCGATAGCGGAGACGTCGTGGTGCAGGAGGCGAAAAACGGGCGGATGCTCGACGAGCAGGCGACGCTCGCGAACCTCGAAGGGGCGCTCCAGAACATGAGCGGCCGGGTGCCGCTGGCCGAGGGGCCGGCACCCGAGCCCGAGATCACGACCGCCGAGATCCAGAAGAGCAAGCCCGAGCAGGTCATAGGCGAGTACCAGACGGACTTTCGCTGGGACTCCAACCCCAACCGCAAAGAGAACATGAAGCTCGCGGCGGGCGCCGTGGACAACACGGTCGTCAAGCCCGGCGAAGTCTTCTCCTTCAACGAGTTGGCGGCGGAGCTCGACTACAAAGAGGCCAAGACCTTCTCCAACGGCGGCGTCGGCATCGACAACGGCGGCGGGCTCTGCCAGGTCTCCTCGACGCTTTACATGGCGGCCCAGTACGCCGGGCTCGAGATCGTCGAGCGAGAACCACACTATGCTGTTTTGCCCTACATCAAGCCCGGATTCGACGCAACGGTGTGGTTCGGTGACGAGTACGGCAATGGGGCCATCGACGTGCGGTTCAAGAACACCACGGAGGCCCCGATCCTCATCCGCGAGTGGGTGGACGACGAGGGCTTCTTGAACGCCCAGATCCTCGGCCAGCCCACGGGCAAGAAGGTCCAGATGACTACCGAGAAAATCTTCGAGGACACAACCCGCGGTATCCGGTGGGACACGTACAAGAAGGTGACCGAGAACGGCGAGGTTACCTACGACGACATGATCCACACCTACACCTACTCGTACAACCCGCCCCCGCCGGAGGACGGGCCTCACTACGACACCTCGGCCCCGCGGGTGGCCGGCTGGGACGACCCCGGCAACACCACCGGCTGGGCCGAAGTTCCAGAGTGAGAGAACCGTTCCCAAAAGAGAGGGGTAGAGCGTGCGCGTAAAGAGATTGTTTTTGATCTTCGCGGTATTCGTTGCGGCGGCGGCACTGTCGGCCTGCGGCGCCGCGGGCTCCGCAGATAACTCCGGTGGTGCCGGACAGGCTTCAGGAGGACAGGGTTCCCAGAGACAGGAGACCCCGGAGCAGGCCGAGAAGCAGCCCGAAGATAAGAAGATGACCGAGGAGGCCAAGGACCAGCAGGTCGCGCCCGAGGTAGGCACCGGCGGCGATGCGGAGAACGAGGGCAACAAGCTGGAGCCGGCCAAGGATAAGACCCTCAGGCTCACCGTGCCGAAGATGGCGGAGATCAAGAACGACGAGATCCCCACCGGCAAGGGCACAAACGAGGCGTTGCTCCGCGACAACGCGGCCATCCGGCTCCCTTACACGGGCTTCCCGTGGCAGGAGGAGGCAAACATCTACATCGCCGGCCACCGCATCGGCTTCCCCGGCACCAACAGCGACCTCGCTTTCTACGATCTGGACAAGGTGGGCAACGGTGACAAGGTCTACGTGGAGGACTCCGACGGCAGGCGCTACACCTACGAGGTCTTCGAGAAGAAGATCGTGGAGCCCACCGACCTCTCCGTCCTCAAGCGCGTGGAGGGCAAGAACATCCTCACGCTCCAGACCTGCACGCTGCCCGACTACACCAAGCGCCTGATCGTGAAGGCCGAGCTTAAGGGTATCGAGGGGGCTTAGGACGATGGGAGAAACGACCAGGGCGGGGTGGGATGGGATTGGGAGCGCCACGCGCCCGCTAACGCTAAGCCTTCGCCCGCCTGCCCCGGGGGAAGCCTCCGCCGCCTGCGGCTTGCATACGCAGGAGCTGACGCGGGACGGTCACACTGGCCGGGACACCGGTCGGTCTGTCGCGCGCTACCATCGCCTCTTCTTGAAGAGTCCCCACGCCACGGCGCTCGTGGCCGTGGAGGACCGCGAGGCGAACGTCGTAGGGTTCTTGCTGGGTTCGCTGAATGCGGCGGGCCACCGCTCGTATGTGCTCCGGCGTCACGGTCTGCGCATCGCGGGACAGGCACTCGTCAACGCGGTCCGCGGCTCGAAGGCAGGCGGGGGGCAGGGCGCGTACCCGACTCGCGCGGTGCCGGATGACCTGAACCCGGGGATCTGGTCGCCAGACCGTATATACGGACGCGGAGTGCGTATGGGCAGCCTGGCGTGTGTGGTGGTGGACCGTTATTGGCGAGGACTCGGTGTCGGCACCGCCCTGGTGCGGGCATACGAGATCCAGGCCCGCAGGGCCGGACTCAAAGAGGTGTCCGCCCCGGTGCATGGTCGGGATCCCGACTCCCTGCGGTTCCTCGCGCGGCTGGGGTGGCGCGACCCGGGTACGGCCACAGCGGGAACCCCGACGAGGGACGAAGGTGAGAGGATCCTCGCGGAGAGTGCGAAGGCACTCTCCATCCGACGTCTCCCTGGAGAGCCGCCGTGCGGATGATAGGAGAGCGCGGCGTGGGACCTCGGCGATGGGCTGTCGGTCATCCCTGCCTTCGACGACCCTCGCGCGGCCTCCGCAGATCATACGGTGCTGCGGTGCTGACCCTTGCCGGGCTCCCGCGCCAGCGCCTTAAAACGTTCGATTCGGCGTCCTTTCTCGATGGCTTGCGCTGTGGGCTTCGGACCGGATTCTCCGCGCCCTACTTGCGCTTGCAGTCCCTTCCCATGGGAGATCCATCCAGTTGATTCTGGCCTCCCTGCCGAGCCCGCCGTCCCCGATCATGTTCGAGGCGGGGCCCTTCGCCCTTCGCTACTACGGCCTCTGCATAGCCCTCGGCATCGTCGTCGCCACCTGGCTCTCGGGCCGGGAGCTCGTCCGCAAGGGCTACGAGGGCGAGCTCGCCCTCGACTCCCTGTTCTTCATAATACCGCCCGGTTTCATAGGTGCTAGGGCCTACCACGTCATCACCGACTACGACCTCTACGCCGGCGACCCCTGGCCCGGCGTCGTCGCCGTGTGGAACGGGGGACTCGGCATCTACGGGGGCGTGATCGGGGGCTTCATAGGCCTACTCGTCTTCTGCCGCATCAGGGGTATCAGCCCGCTGGCCTTCGCCGACGCCGTGGCCCCGGGCCTCGTGCTCGCCCAGGCCATAGGACGGTGGGGCAACTACTTCAACCAGGAGCTCTTCGGCAGGCCGTCCGAGCTTCCGTGGGCCATAAGGATCTCCCCGGAGAACAGGCCGGACGGGTTCGCCGACGCCGCTACTTTTCACCCGACTTTCCTCTACGAGAGCATCTGGAACGCGCTCGTGTGCCTGGTGCTGCTCTGGGTCGGACGCCGCTTCGCCGGATGGCTCAAGGACGGGGACGTGTTCCTGCTCTACGTCAGCCTGTATTCGACGGGGCGTTTGTTTATGGAGCTCTTGAGGATCGACCCGGCGTTCCTGATCGGTGGCGCCATACGCGGCAACCTGCTCGTCGCCACGGTGCTCGCGCTCGGCTTCGCGATGGTCTTGATGCTTCGCCATTCCAGGCCGGCCGGGGGCGCCAGGCCCGAGAATCCCGAACGGGGTCCCGGGAATTGACGACCGGCGCGGGAGCAGGCGGGGGACTTCGACTTCCGTCCGCGGGCGGTGCCCTCTCGGTTCTCGCGCTGCTCGCGGCGTTCCTGCTGGTGGGATGCGCGGTGACGGCAGACGGAGCCGAAAAGGCGGACAACGAAGGACCGGCGGGCTTCGGAACGGCGAAAGATGCCGACCGCCCGAACGTGGTCCTGATCCTCACCGACGACCTCGCTTACGATGACCTCTCCCCGGCCATGCTGGAGCAGATGCCGAACCTGAGGAGGGAACTGGTCGAGGGGGGCACGACCTTCGAGAACTCCTTCGTTACGAACTCGCTGTGCTGCCCGAGCCGGGCTACGACCCTGCGCGGCCAGTACGCCCACAACCACCAGGTACTCTCCAACGGGCCGCCGCTAGGGGGTGCCGAGAAGTTCCGGTTCCTGGGCCATGAGGACTCCACCTTCGCAACCTGGCTGCAAGAGGACGGTTACCGAACGGCCTTCTTCGGCAAATACCTAAACGGGTACTACGGCGACCTCGTCCCGCCCGGCTGGGACGAGTGGTACGGGATAAACGGCAACTTCCTGAGCAACAGCCTCAACGAGAACGGCGTCACGATCGGCTACGATCCCGACCGCTACCACCTCGACGACGTCCTATCGGACAAGGCCTCGGACTACGTCGAGCGCACCGCTGGCGCCGACCCGCCGTTCTTCACCACCGACCGCCCGTTCTTGATGTGGCTCGGCACGAAGGCCCCCCACCAGCCCGCCACCCCTGCCCCCCGTCACGCGGACGAGCTGAAGGACCTCGAGCTCCCGAGGTCGCCCTCCTTCAACGAGGAAGACGTCAGGGACAAGCCCCGCTGGGTGCAGGACAATCAACCTCTTGGTCCGGACCAGGTAGCCTACATGCAGGAGCTCCACCGCAAACGTCTCCAGTCCATGCTCGCCGTGGACGACATGGTGGGGGACCTCACGGACTCGTTGCGCCGAAGCGGGGAACTAGACAACACCTACATCTTCTTCACCTCAGACAACGGCTTCCACCTCGGCCAGCACAGGCTCGGCGCGGGCAAGTGGACGGCCTACGAGGAGGACATCAGGGTTCCCCTGATGGTGCGCGGCCCCGGCGTGCCCGAGGGCAAGAAGCTCCCCCACATGGTCCTCAACAACGACCTCGCGCCGACTTTCACCGACCTCGCCGGGGTCGACCCCCCGGACTTCGTGGACGGCCGCTCGCTGGCGCCCCTGCTGGACGAGACCCCGACCCCCGAAGAAGACTGGCGACAAAGGTTCCTCGTCGAGGCGGTGGCCGAGAGGGGTAACGTGCCCAGGCCCCCGTTCGTCGACGAGAGCCAGGTGGCGCCGGCGCTCACCGGCGACCCTTTGCCGAACGACTGGCGCAAGACCTCCTCCGGCAGGGCCGATTCGAGCGAGGAGTGGGGTCGCCCCTGGCTGAAAGCCCTCAGAACCGAAAACTACCTCTACGTCTTCTACAGGACGGGCGAGAGAGAACTCTACGACCTCAGAAAAGACCCCTACCAGCTCGACAACATCTACGATTCCGCCCCCGAGAAACTAACCCGCTGGCTGGAAGCCAAACTCGCCGTCCTGAACCAGTGCGAGACGGACAACTGCCGCGCCGCCGAGGGTGGACGGCCCGAGACCGGAGAAGCCCCGGCAGGGGAGACACGTCGTGGCTGACGACCGTTTCCGGCAGCTCCTGGTCCTCTACGTGCTCGGGGAGCTGGCGGCCGAGGATGAGCGTTCGCTGGAGCGCCATGCGCGGCGATGCCCCGACTGCCAAAAGGATCTCGCGGGGCTTCGGGAAACAGATTGCCTCCTCCGAAGGTGGGCTGCCTCCGCCCGCGAGGCGCCGCCTAGGCGTCTCCTGTGGCGCAATAAGAGGGGAGATGAGCAGCACGAACATTGAGCCGTGACCCGAAGACGGGCTACCCCAGACAAATTATAGGAGCGCCCTAGTTTGCACCCGGGGAGGACCTACGCCCAGAAGCAGACAGCTACAAACACAGTGGCACAGGGGGCACCTTCCGAGACTCTGCCCTCCTTCGGAAGGGGTACGGGAGATCTCGGGGACGCGCAGACCTTTCTGTGGGTTCCATGCTCCAGCGACCGAAGGAGGGGGTAACCGGTCGCTGGAGCATGGAACCTCACTGTTCGAGAGTGGAGACGAGACTTCGCGTTTCGTTCAGGCTGCCTCTACCACCCGATTCTCGCGCATCAGCCACACGTATCCGTCCTCCAGGCTGGGGGGGGTGGGCTTCGCGTTGAGGTTTGCAGAAGGTTCTCCCACAACGCGGTACTGCACGGAATCTCCGAGGTGCAGCGTAGAGACAACGGTGAGCCCACCGTCCGGCTTTGGACCTTCGGTCTCTATCGTCCACACCTTATCCTGTGATGCCCGGATCAGGTCAGCGGCCGTCCCCTGGTAGAGCACCGTCCCCTTGTTCATCACCGCCAGGTTGCGGCTGGTCTGGGCGACGTCCTCGACTATGTGGGTGCTGAGAAGCACCGTCCGGTTGCCGCCCAGATCCGAGAGGAGGTTCCGAAAGCGGATGCGCTCCTCGGGATCGAGGCCCGCCGTCGGCTCGTCCACGATTAGTAATCGCGGGTCGTTTAACAGAGCCTGCGCGATCCCCACCCGCCGCTTCATCCCGCCCGAGAAGCCTTTTAGCTTTCGTTTGCTGACGTCTCTCAAGCCCACTACGTCCAGGAGTTCCTCGATCCGCCGGCGTCGGGTTTGCTTATCCTCCAATCCTTTCAAGATACCTATGTAATCCAGGAACTCGTGGGCCGAGAGGTCCGGGTAGAGCCCGAGCTCCTGTGGCAGGTACCCCAGCGCCCTCTTGACGGCCAGCCGTCCCGCTTCGGTCGAGAGGTCGTTGCCGCCGACGCGCGCCGAACCGGAGGTGGGCCTGAGGATGCCGGCCAGTATACGCATCAGGGTGGTCTTGCCCGCTCCGTTCGGTCCCAGAAGCCCGAACATGCCGGTGGGGATCTCCAGGTCCACGCTGTCGAGCGCCTTCACCTTGCCGCCATAGACTTTGGTCAGCCTTTCGATAGTTATTTCCATTCTTCTCTCCTTTTCCGTCATTCTTTATTGTCTTGCCCGCTGCCAACGCAGGTAGCGGTGCGCACCGTACAGCGCGAGCGCGGCCAGGGCGAGCAGCGACGCGATACTCACGACCGCCTCCCATGCCGTAGCGTCCCCAGCGTTCGTACCCTTTAGATCGAAGAAACCGGCGGCCGGGTACCAGCCGACCGGCGTAAGGATCGTGCCGCTGATGGTGGGTATGGTCGAGTCCGGACTCAGAAGGTTTCCCCAGAACCAGTAGCCCACGAACAAAGTCTGGTAGAGCGGCACCCATAAGACTGCAGGACAAGAGATGGAGAACGCGGCCACGAACAGGAGCCCGGACAGGTTGATCGCCGCGAAGGTCAACAGCCCGAGCGGTATCGCCATCAAGTTACCGCGCTCGAACACCAGGTAGGCGACACCCGCGAGATAGATCAGGAGCAGTGGCACCAGTGTCGCGGCCACGCTACCCAGGTATTTCCCAAAGAATCGTCCGCCGGCAGAACCCGGCAAGGTCTCCAGCAGTTCTCCCACCCAGGTGCCCCCGTCACGGGGCAGGCGGTCGGCGACGAGGATGCCGAAGCCTATGGGCGCGAAGTACTGGGCCACGAGGGACCACGAAGCCATCCACTGAGCGAGCGACAGCGTTTCCGCTTCGTCTCCGCCCAAGGCAACGTAGAAGCGGAAGGCTGCGAAGCCCCACGCAACGAACAGACCGACCACGGTCCAGACGGCCCGGCGCCTCAACTGCATCAGGAACTCGTAGCGGGTAGCGCCTGTTATCGCTGACCACGTCTCACCGTAGGTTTTCCCGTTCATCCGTCACCTCCGCGAACGAGGGTCTCGTTGTTGCGCAGGATCAGAGCTGCACCGAGCGTCATCAGGAGTGCCGTAGCGATTAAGACGAGCCGATTGTACAGCCACTGTTCGATACCGAAGAACGGGAGTTGGTAGGTGGTTGTGGATAGGCTCAGGAGCAGCGATGTCCAGTAGTTGAAACCGAGTGCTCCCCCGAGCACGTACTGGAACACCCAGATGCCGCCTAGGACGGCACCACTGGCCATCCGGCTGCGAAGCAAGAGCGCTAGGAGCACCCCGAAGGAGACGTACCACAGCAAGGGCGAGAGCCAGCCGAGCTGCATCAATAGGAACGGTTCGGGCCAGGCCCACAAGCCGAGAAGGCGCAACGCCACAGCCCACAGGATCGCGACCAGGGCCGTCCACCCGACGATCAGCGCCAATCTCCTTAGTACGGTGGTCCTGTAGCGGGTCAGGACGGTGAGTTGCAGGTCCAGCGCAGGCTCGTCGGCCACCACGAAGGCCGCCGCCAAACCGGCGACGAAGGGCAGGGCTATCTCTAGGCCGGACGTGAGCCGTCGGGCGATCTGCTCCGTCCCAGTCCCGGTGAGGGCCATCGCGACCGCTATTCCCACGAACCCGAGCGCCACGAAAATCGGCATTGCCAATCCGACCTTTCCGAGCTGCCTCAGCTCGTAGGGGAGCCATTCCGGGCCGATCGTGCTCTTCAACTCTAAAGCCTTCCTTTTCACCGGGGGATGTCCTTCCCGCCTATTCCTCCTCGAGTCCGTTTCAGGGGTATCCATGCGTCACTGTTTGTCTCTTTGCCAGAGTAAGACCCGGTAACCGCTGTAGAGCGCCAGGGCTCCGAGACCCAAGAGCAAGCTCATGCTCGCCATCCCTTCCAACGCCGTGGCGCGTACGGTGGTCTGCTCGGTGCCGAAGAAGCCGTTGGCCATGTACTCGCCGAAGGGCGTGAGGATGGTGCGGCTCAGGGTGGGCATCATGTTGCCGCCCGTCGGGTCCGTCGGGATGAGGTTCCCCCAGAACCAGTAGCCGACGAAGAGGAATTGGTAGAGCGGCACCCACAGGACGGCGGTGGAGGAGACGGAGAAGGCCGCCACGAACAAGAGCCCCGGTAGGTTGATCGTGGCGAAGGCCCCGAGGGCGAGCGGTATGGCCGAGAGGTCGCCGCGGCCCGCCGCTATGTAGGCTACTCCCGCCGCGTAGATCAGGAAGATGGGCACGAGCGTCGCCAGGGTGGTGCCGAGGTACTTGCCCAGAAAGCGGCTTCCCAGTGAGGCCGGCAGGGTGTCGAGTAGCTCTTCGACCCTGGTGTGCCTGTCTCTCGGCAAGCGGTCCGCGAGCAGGATGCCGAAGGCTATGGGGTGAAAGAACTGTACGGCCAGCGACCAGTTGGCGACGAGGTGCGGCACCGAAAGCCCCTCGCTCCAGCGGGTCCACGGGCTGAAGGTGAGGTTGAGGAGCGCGAGGCTGAAGACGATGAAGGTGATCCAGAGCGCCTTGCGCCTTAGCTGCATGCGGAACTCGTAACTCATGGCGCCCCCCAGCGCCGAAGGTGTCTCCTTTCTCACGCTTCGCCTCCTTTGGCGAGGGATTCGATCCTCGAAGACAGAACCCAGACGACGGCGCCCATTACGAGGGCGGTCGAGATCAGGGCGAGCCGGTTGGTAAGCCAGAAGTCCGCGCCTGCGGCATAGGTGGTGGCGAAGAGGAACTCCGGCCTGAGCCACTCTTTGGTCAGGAACAGCCCGCGCATCAAGTTCTCGAAGGCCCACAGGCCGCCGATGATCGCCCCGCTGGTCGCGCGGCCACCGAGCAGGAGCGCCAGGAGCGCCCCCGCGGCCACGAACCACAACAGCGGCGAGAGCCACACCAGTTGCCCTACTAGGAACGGCTCCGGCACCCAGAACTCCCACAGACCGCTCAGGTGCAGGGACGAGGTCCACAGAAACGCGATGAGCGCCGTCCAGAGGGTGAGCACGACGAGCCTCCTAACAAGCGTTCTCGGGTAGCGAGTCTTGAGAGAGAGCTGTAGGCCGATGGCCGGGTCGTCATTCACGATGGTTGCGGCGATCACCCCGGCGGCGAGCGGAAGCCCGAGCTCCAGCGCGGCGACGAGCACCCGCGCCACCTGCCCGTCGTTCGCCCCGAGGAAGGCCATCAGGAGCGCCATGCCCCCGAAGAGGAGCAGGGCGAGGACCGGCGTCGCGAGCCCGAACCTTCCGAGCAGGCGCAGCTCGTAACGGGCGAGCGACATCAGATCGTCCGGCTCCGAGCGAGCACCGACCGGTACGGCGCCAGGAGGAGGGCCGCGGCAAGCAGCAAGGCCGCCAGCGGAAGGAGCGTTGCGTTGGCCCGCCACAGGGTCTCCACCGTCTGCGCCCAGGCGGGCTTGTCCAGGCCCGGAGCGGAGTAGGTGGCGGCCGCGAGCCTTACTCCCCACAGCGCCATCGCGGTCAGCACGGCTGCCGACGAGCCGAAGAGCAGCGAGAGCAGGAGGGCCAGCGCCGAGAAGAAGAGCATCGGCCCTGCCCACAGCGAGATCAGGGGCCACAAGTTTATGGTCCCGTTGACCACAGCCAGAACGGCGGTCGCCGCGAGCGCCAGCGCGAGGTCGTAGCCGTAGACGAGCGTAAGGCGCGCCAGGAGGACCAGCCTCGGAGGGGTGGGCGTGGAGAGCGCGATCTCCAGCGAGGGGTCGTTCTCAGGACCGTAGACGAACGCTACGCCGACGGCGGCTACCACGGGCGCGAAGAGAGCGAAGGTGGCCTCGGCGGCGGAGGCGCCCGTGGAGAGCAACAGGGAGACCGCCAGGCCGAGCGCCATCGTCACGGTCGAGGCGGCCCATATCTTCTTGCGCACCAGCGGCAACTGCCCGACGAGCAGTTGCCAGGCCAGCGAGAGCTTCGAGGAGAGGGGTTGGGATCCGGGCCGGATGGTCGCTCCTTCCCGTTCTATGCGCGTCCGCACCCTCTCCATGGTGTCCGCCGGGGGCGCCGGCATCCGCTCCGAGGCGGCGGCGACTGCCTCCGCCATCGCCTCCCAGGAAGCCAGCTCGGCCCGGCAGGCGGCGCAGTTTTTCAGGTGCTCGCGCACGCGCCGTCGGCCCGTTGGTCCGATCGTGTCGGCCACATAAGCCGGCAGGAGCCTCGTTACATGATCTCTGGCCAGGTCGCTCATCTTCCGTACTCCGAATCTTCCAACATCGCCTTCAGTGCCCGCCGGGCGCCGTAGAGGCGGCTCTTGACCGTACCGACAGGGACTTCGAGTACCTCCGCCGCCTCCGCGTAGGAGAGGCCATGGAAGAAGATCAGGGCCACCACCTCCCGGTGCATCGGCGCCAGATGTTCCACGCAAGAGTTCAGCTCGTCCCTCCTCCCAGCGGCCAGAAGAGACTCCTCGGGTCTCGGCTCCGGGTCCACCAGCGCCACGAGCTCGTTCTCGGCGACCAACTCCAGCCCGCGCCGACGCAGGGAGTCGTGAGCGCGTCGGCGGGCGATGCCGAACAGCCAAGTCTTCACCCCGGAGCGTCCCCCGTAGCCATCTGCGCCGCGCCAGGCCGCGACGAACGTGTCCTGCAAGACTTCCTCAGCGAGCCGCCGGTCCGGGACGAACGTCAGCAGGTAGCGAAAGACCGCCGCCCCGAAGCTGGCATAGAGCTCGTCCAGCGCCCGAACGTCCCCGCGCGCGAGCCGTGCGACGACCGTTCTTGCCTCGTCGGCCGAGCTCTTCACCCGAAGTACGTACCCCGTCGCCGTGTGCAGTGCGTGCGTCTCATCCATCTACAAGCTTAGTAGCGCCCACGCCCAGAAATGTTCACGAGAAGACGATACAGCCGGCTCCTGGCTTATGCCTCGAAAGGTTTGTGAGTCCTTCGACCCAACAATGATCTGCCGGGAGCAGCGCAGGAGCATAAGAGGTTTCGGAGAAATTTATGGGGAGTTTTGAGCCTCGTCCGCTTTGTTTGGAATCCGTTCGGAGACGTGGTATAGGCTCGCTCACGATAGAGGCCGGACATGAGAACGGGGCGGAGGCAAGCGTGACGAGAGCGATTGTGGAGACGATCGGATTGAGCAAGCGTTTCGGCAGGCAGGTAGCCGTGAGGTTGCTGGATGTCAGGGTAGAGTCGGGCTCGGCGTTAGAGCTCCTGGGACCGAATGGAGTCGGCAAGACGACGCTGCTCAAGCTAATCACCGGCTGTTGCGGCCCACGGATAGGTGGGTGCGGCTCTTCGTCGAGGACTGGAAAGGAGTGCATCTTGGCAGGGAAGGAGAACCTGAAGGAGAACCTGAAGATGCACCGATGGCTGCTGAGGTTGCCGACGAAAAGGGTGGAGGAGGTACTCTACTTGGTCCGGCTTTCGGGAGTGGATAGGAGGCCGAAAAGGCTTGATCCTCCGCGGACGGTCAAGTGCGAGGGGCTCTGGCCATGTGCCAACCGCCATCGTACACTGCCCACGTGGAGGCCAAAACTACAGCCCGCGACCGAAAGCCGGACCGCGCGGCGCTGACCCTACTAGTGCTCCTGGCGATGGCTTTGGCGCTCGCGGGGTGCGGCGGCGACACTCCCGCGTCTCCGCCAAAGGGAGACAGAGGAGAAAGCCCTCAGACCGAGGCCCAACCAGACGGGCCGCCCGCGGACGTCGCCGTGAGCCGCAACGATGGCTCGCTGCCCGACGGTTGCGGGCCGGGGCAGGTGGCCGGACTGATCGCTGACTTCTTTCGGGCCTTCAACGCTGGGAACGGTCCCGAGCTGCGCCGAACTTTTGCGCCTGGGAACTCCTCCCCGCCCCTGTACGGCGTCGGCACCGGTGAGCACGGACGTGGCGCGTTCGGCGCCAATCGACGAGAGGAGCTCCTCCGCTACTTCGCCGACAGGCACCGGGATGGGGAGCGGCTGCGGCTGTTCCAGGTAGGTGTGACCGCCAGCGGGCGGGAAGACACGGCGGAAGTTACCTACCTTGTGGCCCGGAGCGCCGACGACCTGGGACCGGTACTCGCAGACGCGCGCCGTGCCGAATCGGGCGGCTTCCTCTACTTCGGCAAGGCCGTAATCGACTGCGAGACGCGGAAGATACTCGCTTGGAATATGGATGCAGAGGAACGATCAGACCAGGGGAAGGAGGAATTCGAAGCGGGACCGCCGGAGGCGACGGGGCTTTGCCCAGCGCGCCCCAACCGAAAA
Organism: Rubrobacter tropicus; assembly: GCF_011492945.1. NCBI lineage: Bacteria > Bacillati > Actinomycetota > Rubrobacteria > Rubrobacterales > Rubrobacteraceae > Rubrobacter > Rubrobacter tropicus. Next base: position 3,891,995 of record NZ_CP045119.1, on the reverse strand, counting down.
CCGGAGGCGGTGGTCGTCGCCTGCGCCTTGTAAGGATCCATTGCGGCCTCACCGAGCCGTCCGAGCGATACCCGGGTTCGGCACGCGAAGATCCGCAGTATCGCGATAGCAGTCCGTGCTCCTCGCTCGTTCGGACTTCGTCACCCAATAGCCACCTCGGCCGCAAGCGAGACGGTTTCCGGCAGGAAGCGGTCCGTGAGGGTCGCCAGACCACCCCATGGTGCTGCAATCCCTTGCCTATCTATGCTGGGTCTACGGCCACGCGGTCAGCCTGGACGACGTAGCGGACGTACCAGTTGGGGCCCATGGTCCAGTAGTCGCCGTAGTCCTCGATGCAGGTCTGCAAGGAGATCATGTCCCGGCCCGCCTGTGGCGCCGTGACGTATGTTTCGCTGGGCAGCACTTCCTTGAAGCCGGTCACCTCGTAAGTGTAGGTGGTCCCGTTGGAGTCGCCGAGGTAGATCGTGTCGCCCAAGGCCAGGTTCGGGAGGTCGTAGAACTGGTAGTCGCTTTCGGTGCCAGGGTAGCCGATCCTGTGCGCCGCGATGTAGGTGTTGGCGCCCTCCTGCCACGGGAAGGCCGTGGAGGGAAGCTTTATGGCCCCCTGGTCCATGGCCGCCAGCGAGTCGGAGTTTGCCACGTAGTCGTCGTAGAGGTCCATCTTCGGGATGGACATCCACAAATCGTTCGTCGCGGGCGTGGGAACCGTGGGCCCCGCATCAGCCTGCTCCCGTTGGCTCCCCTCCGCGCTCTTCTCGGCCGGCCGCTCTCCTGCCTTCTCGCCGTCGAAGCCCGAAGCGCCCGATCCGGTCGCGCTGGACGCGTCCTCTGCCTCCTCGGTGCCGCCGGCCTCGGGCCTCGCGGCCGTCTGTCCGGTTTGCGCTGCGGTCAGGCCGCCGTCCGCCCGCTGCCCGGCAGGCTCGTCCGCGGCCTCGGGGGCCGCGCCGACGCGGGGTGCGTCGATCCGTCCCACCGGGGCGCCGCCCCCAGCCAATGGGGAGCCGTCGAGAAAGGCGCCGGCCCCCACGCTGGCCAGGGCCAGAATGGTGAGCATCGAGAGCAGAAGAAGGCCGCCCCGTCGCCTCCTCCTGTACCTGCGGCCGTACACGCGCATGCCCGCCCGTCGGTCGCCCCGTTGGTTGCTCCGCCGCCCGCTTGATCGCTTCTCTTTAAGAACCATGGCGAGAGTTTATACGCTATTACCCTAGGGGGGCAAGGCTATGTGCCGTGTTAACTCCTGCGAAGTTTATCGGTGTTCGCCGAGCCTTCGGATCCCGCCATCCTCAGCCCCCCGGCCTGACGGCTTCGGACGTGCCGAGCACCCGCCCGGAGCGATCCTTTGCCCTCGCGGCAACGAAAGGTTCGCCGGTTCTGAAGGAGATGGCGGTCTCGAAGCCCTTGCGGGGGGCCGAGCCCACGGGCTCCAGCCCGTCGGGGTTTGGCCCGGCGAGCATCTCCCAGGAGGCGATCTCCGTCGCCCCGTTCCAGCTGGCGTAGAGGGTAACCTGGTCTTCGGGCCCGGACTCGGCGGCGACGGCGGGGACGTCCGCTGGCTGGCCCTTCCACGGGGAGCGGAAGGCCCTGTAGGACTCGGCCTCGTCGGGGAAGCGGGCGTCGAAGAGCAGCTCCCCGTCGCGGGAGAACTCGGAGAGGTAGGGTGAGCTGCCCCAGCCGACGAAGGCGTTGCCGTTCGGCAAAGCCTGCACGTTGCCCTGAAAGATGGCGAACGTATCGGTCGGGTGGGTGTACTCGCGAACGAGGGTCGCGGTCATCGCGTCCTCGTCGAGCTCTAGCGCGACGCCGCGGGAGGGCTCGTTCATCCTCTCGCCCCTGTTGTCGAAGAGGGTGATGGTGCCGTCAGATCGGCGGCGGGCGTCGTGCTGGTAGGCGAACCTGGCGCCCTCGCCCATCTCGAAGTCGCTCTTCTCGCCGCCGAGGCGCCAGATCACCTCGCCCGTCTCGCGGTCGATCTTGTAGACGGCGGAGGTCCTGCGGGCGGAAATGAGGAGGTTCTCGTCGCGGTCCACGTCTACGGAGTTTATGTGGAAGTAGTCGAAGGCGTCCTCGTTTTCGGGCGACAGCTCGTAAGCGTACTCGTCGAAGCCAACGTGCTCCAGGCTGTGCCACTCGAAGAGGACCTCGCCGCTCCTTATGTCGATCTCTTGGACGACCCCCTCCAATACGACGCCGTCCGTGCGCCCCCCCAGGGACGAGAGGTCTCTGGTCGCCTCGCCGTAGATACCGATAAGCGCGGTGTCCCTTTCGGTGATGAGGAACTCGTGGTGGTCCGCGGCGTAGCCGTTGCCCGCGCGGACCCGGGCAACCTCGCGGTAGGATCCGTCGAGGATCAGGAACTCTCCCCGCCCGAAACCGCCGTGGGTGCCCTGCCACCAGGTGAGCACCGGCTCCCCACGGTAACGCTGCACCTTGAAGTCCATGGCATCCTCTTCCTCGTTTCGCACGGGGCGCAGCCACACGGGCCGGCCGTCGTTGCCGAGGATCATCGGCCCGTCCTGGGCAGGGTACGACTCCCCGGGACCGTTCTTCGCGGCGGCGAAGAGGTAGCCGGGGGCCACGCCGCGCGCCGGTGTGGTCACCTCAACCGGGGGCATGGCAAGGTCAGGACGCGAGCGGAACTCCCACGTCTGCCCCGGTCGCGCGGGAGAGGCGGACGCCCTGATACGCGGGGCCGCACCGCAACCCAAAGCGCCCCCCACCGCGACCAGCGCCGCGCCACCGGCCGCCGCCCGCAGCAACCCCAGCCGCGTGATCTTCTCGCTCAAAACGTCGTTCCCTCCTCGCTCGCCTCGACTACGTCATCGCCCGGGTTGGCGGGCAGGTAGGCAGTACTCCGCCGCCCGCCCACTGTCCCCGAGCCTCCCGAGATACGCACCCGTTTCATCCCTCCTCGTCCCACCGTGGCCCCGCGATTTCCTCGTTTTCGCCTTTTCAAGGCAACTTCTGCCGTCGCGGTCTCCGGCCTGTGGCGGGCCCGATGGGGGCAGGCGGTAGCGGGACTACCAAAGGGGGCCGAGAGAGCCGAAGCCCGACCGTTCGCCGCGGCTCCGCGGTGGCGCGGGGCCGCAGAGCGCTACAGCCGGAACGCTTGCAAGAGGGGGGGCGATGGCCCCCGAGCGTAGTGGGCGACCGCCCGCGGGTGCGTTCGCTGGAGGGGTGGTCCGCGATACGGGGCCTCGCGCCGAGGCGGCACGCCGAGGAGCAGCACCAAAAGCGTCGCCCCAGCAAGCTCGATCACGGCGGCGTAGTACCCGGAGTCACCCCCCCCCAACGCCGCCTCGTCCGCCGGGGCGTGATGCTTTAGCAGAAAGTCAGGAGCGTCCGTGGGCTCGCACGGGCCGCAGGGGGAGAGCCCGTGCGCGAAACCCAAGGCGCCGGGACAGAGCAGCAGGGCGGTGATCAGGAGCGTCGGTAGAAGGGCAACGCCCGCCCGCGCCCCGACGCCAGCCCGCCTGTGAACCGTCCGCAACACGACGCCAGAGTATACGATTATGCGCCGGGAGAAGTAGCAGGACGCCCGGGACTTTCCCCCTTCGAGGGTTTTCACACAGTCTCGGAGACAACCGATTGCGCCCCCGTGCCGCCGTCGCCTCAGCAAGGTCAGGACAGGAATCGTTGCACCTACGGCCGCGACACCGCTCGCGCTGCTTACGCCGCCCGTACCAGATCTCGCCATCGATGGCCCGGCGTATGCGTGCCATCAGCCTGGCAGTAACGACGCCCTTTGTTAGAGGTTTACAGTCTCCAAAGCGCTCGGGTGCTGGTCGGCCGAGAACGCCGAGCAGGTCTCTGGCGTCGCTGAATCTTTATGCGACCCTGTAACACCACTCCGAAATCCGGTCCCGGATCTCGGCCGAACGCTCCGTCGGAGGCCCCGAAACTCGCATAGCCGTCCACCCAAACAAATAATCATCAGCCCAACAAGCGAGAACCCCACTACGGCTACGTCGGGTGAGTAGGCTAGGAAAAGGGGGCTTGGGCGAAGCGGCCAGTGTCCATGCCCGACCAGGCCCCGCGTTCGGTCTACTTGCGAAAACGTGCGGTGTATGTCCACCAGGGGAGCCCCTCCAGGCCATCCTCCATCAACCCCGCGGCGGCGGCGAGCGTCCGAACGGAACTCGGCAGATGGAAGTCCGGATCGCTGATCTGCTCGGTAACTGCCAGGACGCCGCCCGGTTTGAGCACCCGCGCACACTCCCCGAAAAACGCTGGCTTGTCCGGTATCTCACCGACCACGTCGACGAGGAAGACCACATCGAAGCCGTCGTCCGGAAAAGGCATCCGGCGCCCGTCAGCGTCCGTCACAACGATGCCACGGCGCCACTCTGACTTCGGAAACGCTCGGCGACGAGTACCGTGATGCCGCCCTCGCCGCCGGAGACCTCCGGGTAGGGATCACGGGAGAGGTGTCTTCCCACTTCCCGCGTTTGTCGCTGATCTGCGAGGCCTACTGGGAGCGGTAGGGGAGATAAGGTTCGTAGCCTCCGTGGCAGAGGTGGGGCTAGGGGCGGGCCCGTCGTCGTGCAGCCGGGTCTCGAAGCTAGCGGGAGCGGCCTTCGTGGCCATCCTCATGCTGCTTACGCCGCCCGTACGGGGTCATGCCCCGCGGCTTGTACACCGCAAGCACCGTGGCCACGAGCAACACCAGCAGGGCGAGTGCAGCGTGGAGCCCGGGAGATGGGTTGCGCACCACGCCGAGATCGGCAGTCGGATCTGCCGCGACGCCCGCCAGGTAGCCAAATGTCTCCATGTACACCAGCAACACGACGGTGGCAAAGACGGTTATCAGGAGTTTGAACAGGACCCAGTAGTGCCGGAACAAGCCCCACTTGGTGCCCAGCGACTGGACGATCCCGGTCGTGAGCGTGGCGAAGGCCAACGGGACGAGGACGAACCAGGCGGCCGGCTCCATCACGAGGTAGGCGCCACGCACCGTCTGGGCATCCCGGCCGGTCAACCCGACCACGGCGAGGGCGAGGAAGACGACGACCGCGCCCAGCCAGCCGACCGAGGAGGCGACGTGCGCGGTGAGCGCGAACTTGCGGACGCGGGGCTTCATGGTCATCCCGGTGTGTGAATACCAGGACCGTGGCTGCCACCGCCGGCGAGGAGCATCACGACGACCAGCACGACCAGGACGAGGGCGACGATCCCAACCACCTTCACCCAGCGCGGTGTGCCGGTGGTCGATCCGCGATCTGGCCTTACGCCGGTGTCGTCGCCGGTGTCGGGGTAGCGGGTTGGGTCGTCCATGTTCATGTCCTCCGTAGCGCGTGGACGTCAAGGTTTCCGTGGGGGCGCAGCTTAACGAGACAATTCGTCTATGTCAATTCATATTGTCTTAATATCGTCGTTATGTATAATGGGGTGGTGCCGAAGCTGTGGAACGAGACGATCGAGGCGCACCGTCGGGCGGTGCGCGAGGCGACCCTGGACGCCACGGCGGCGCTGGTGGCCGAGCGCGGGCTGCTATCGGTGACGATGTCGCGGATCGCCGAGGAGACCGGCATCGGACGCGCCACGCTGTACAAGTACTTCCCGGACGTCGAGGCGATCCTGCTCGCCTGGCACGAGCGCCAGGTCGCCGGCCACCTCGGACACCTCACCGAGGTCCGGGACCAAGCCGTCGACGCCGGCGGGCGGCTCGAAGCGGTGCTCGGGGCCTACGCCCTCATCTCCAGCGAGTCCCACGGGCACCACGCCGGCGAACTCGCGGCGTTCCTGCATCGGGGCCAGCACGTCGCCGGGACGCGGCAGCAACTCCGCGACTTGATCAGAGACCTGCTGAGCGAGGGCGCGGAGACCGGCGACGTCCGAAACGATGTCGCGCCCGAGGAGCTCGCGAGCTACTGCCTCCACGCCCTCGGGGCGGCAGGCAGCATGCCGTCCGAGGCCGCGGTCCGCCGGCTCGTCGCGGTTACCGTGACCGGGTTGCGCCCCCGCGCCGACTGACGCGATGGTGTCACTTCGGAGGGGCTGTCGCCCACGACGACGCGGCGGCCACCACCTCGGAGATCCGCCCCGCGTAGAGTCCGCGGGCCCGCGCCGGCCACTCCGCACCCGCACGACCTGTATAATCCGTCCCGTTATGTCGCCCGCACGAATCCCCCTTGGAGCCCCTTTGGCACGGACGTCGTTCGTCCGGCCCGCGCTGCTGGCGGCCTCGGTGCTTTTGGTCTTCGTGTTCCTGGTCTCGCATCCCTACCTGGAAGGGGCGGGCCTGTGCGACGACGGCGGGTGCCCGCCTGCCACCCAGTTGTCCCACGCCACCCACGCGGAGCCGTCGTCGAGCTGCCCGGCCGCCGTGCTGGCGGCCGCGGGCGCCGCGGCGCCCGCCTTCTTCGCGTTCGTCGGCTGCCGGCGGGCCTCGCGTCAACGGAGGCCCCTCGAGGCTTACCTCCCCCCCGAGCCGCCGCCGCCGCGGCTCCCCCGTGCTCTCTTGAGCCGCTAGGCAAGGCTCTCCAAGCAAGGATCCCTGAGCCGTCGGCATAGCCCTGGGGCGCGGTCGTCGCGCCCGGGCGCCGGTCGACCACCGAAACCCAGAAAGAGAGGTGCGCGCGTTGGGCAAAAATCGCGGCGGGCGGGTTGCCCGCGGGGGCAAGAAATTCGTACCGGCAAGAGGGCATCGACAGAGGACGCTCGTGGCGGGCGCGGATCGCGGCGTCGGTCGCGTGATCCACGGGCCGTCCCTCCAGCTACGGCCGTCGGATAGACCGCCGCGCGGCGGTCCGGCGGAGAACGGCGGACGCGGCACGTCCGCGCGGCGCGACCGCCGCGTGGCGCGGGCCGACGGCATGGCAAAGGCCCCCGCATGAGCGGCGACGGCAGGATGGCGGCGCAGACGGCCGAGGAAGGGCGGGCCGGGCGCGGATCGCGAAGCGGATCTCGGGTCGGCAAGATAATCCTCTGGGTGCTCAGCCCGGTCATGCTCCTCGCCGGGATCGCCCTCGTCGCCTCGTTCTTCTTGGCCGGTCGCCTGGACAGCACGGCGACCAACAGCGAGGACCCCGGCGGCTTCAACGTCCCCAGGCTCGAGACCACGCAGGGCAACGAGGAGACAACCGAGGCGGGGCCCGAGGACAAGACCCTGAAGCTGACCGTCTCCGCGATGAGCCGCATTGACGACGACGAGATCCCCACTACGACGGGGGACGACGAGGCCTCTCTGAAGAAGTACGCCGCCATCCACCTCGAGGGCACGGGCTTCCCCTGGCAGGACGAGGCGAACGTCTACATCGCCGGCCACCGCCTCGGCTACCCCAACACCGAGAGCTGGCTGACCTTCTGGGACATGAACGAGGTGGCCGTGGGCGACGAGGTCTTCGTCACCGACGCCGAAGGTACCGAGTACACCTACAAGGTCTTCAAGGAGTTCACGGTCGGACCCTCCGACACCTCCGTCACCGACACCGAACCCGGCAAGAACATTCTCACCCTCCAGACCTGCACGCTGCCGGACTACTCCCGGCGCCTGATCGTCCAGGCCGAGCTCGTACAGACCGTCGACGCGCGGGGCGGGCCGTCCGATCAGGGACGCACGGGGGCGGACCCGGGGCAATCCCAGCAACGAACACCGCAAGTCGAGGAGGCGAGGGCGACGTCATGACGGCTCCCAAGAAGCGCGTAGCGTTGAAGCCACACGCAGGGCGGATACAGGAGTGGGTGACGGCGAACAAAACGGACGAGTGGATCGCCGACGCACTCGGGACGAGCCCCTCCTCCGTGCAATCGTTCCGCTCCCGCAACGGCATCCACCGCAGCGGGCCCGGCGAGCCCGAGAGCGTCTTCGAGGGCAACCTCGACCACGGCGAGCGTGACGGGTGGGGACTCTGGCTCGACCCTGCGATCCTCGAGGACCCGATCTGGCTCGAGCACTGGGCGGGGGTGGAGTCTGTGACCGTGAAGGTCGCGGAAGATTCCGTGGTGCTGGAGGCCGTCGGGGACGTTCCGGGCTCGGCCGGGCAACAGCCTCGCGCAATCGCGGGGAGCAGCGGCGGAGAACCAGTGCGAGCGCCCGACCCGGAATCCGCCCCGGAACCCGAGCGGCAATCCGAAGAGGGATGCGGGGAAGGGTGAGGGCGGGTCGCCAGTCCGCCCGGAACCCGGCGTCCTTCTCGGAGAACACCCGGCGGCCTAAGCGGCGGCGCCCCGGAGGGCGCGACCTCGGCCGCATCGCGCTCCTTACCCTCGGGTCTGCCCTCGTGATCTCGGCCCTCTTCGCGACGCTCTCCCAGCTGCGGGGCCCCGCCGAACCGGGCGGGGGCGCCGCCGCAGCGGAAGTCTCCCGGGACAAGGCCCTCACCCTGACGGTCCCCAAGATGGACCGGGTGCGCGACGTGCCAGTCTCCGACGCCGCCGCGGACGACGAGGTGGCCCTTCGGGGCGGCGCCCTCCACGTCGAGGACACCGGCTTCCCGTGGGAGGAGGCCAACGTGTACATCGCCGGTCACCGCCTGGGCTACCCGCGCACGAGGAGCTTCCTCGTCTTCTGGGACCTGAACACCCTCAGACGCGGCGACAGCGTGTTGCTCGAGGACTCGAAGGGCACGCGCTACGTCTACCGGGTCTTCGATAGGATGGTGGTGCCGCCGGACAGGGTCTCCGTCAAGAAGCCCATCCCCGGAAAGAACATAGTGAGCCTGCAGACCTGCACCCTCCCGGACTACTCGGAGCGGCTGGTCGTCCGGGCAGAGTTGGCCGAGACGAAGGAGAAGGCGTGACGGCCCCCCGCCAGAACCGGCGGGTCCCGCGGCAAGAGAAGACCGTACCACCGACAGCGGGTGTGACAGCTTGGGACTCGAGGACGCGAAAAAGACGGTGGGCCGGAGGTGGCGGGCGCGGGCCTGGGTTGCGGACCTGCGCGCCGCGGGACTGCGCGCCGCCGGACTACTACACCGACGGGCTCATGGCGCGGGCCGAGCCCGTCGGCAGGGCCGAGGTCGAGGGTGGGGGACGGGAAGGCGCGCGGGTGAGGGGGGCAGGACGATGAAGGCGACCGTCAGGCCGCTCGAGGGCGAGGACCTCCTGCGCGGCGTGGACAGGCTGCGCACGCTCGTCTACCCCGACCATCCCGAGGCCCACGATACCGCGTGGCACCGCTCCGTTTGGGGGTGGTTGGCGAGCCACCCGCTGGCGGACGAGCACATGCGCCGCTGGGTGGTGGCGACGGAGGAAGACGAGGTGGTCGGACACCTCGCGGCGGTGCCCCAATACTACCGCGTGAACGGGGAGCGGGTCGTCGCCCACACCCCGGCGGACTTCCAGGTCTTGCCGGGGTACGGCTTCCACGCCATCTCGCTGATGCGCCGCTTCTTCCGCGTCGCCGAGAACCGTGTCTCCTTGGACCAGGTGGGGGAGGCCATGGCCGTCGAGACGCGGCTCGGGGCCGAGAAGGCGGGCAGGCTGCGGTACGACGCGAAGCTGCTGGACCTCTCGAGGGTGCCGAGAGCCCCCGCGCGGCTCCGGCCCTTGCTAGGGTCCGCCACCCGGGGGCTTCGGGCGCTCGACGGCGTCCTGGGCGGGGTCTTCGCGGGCAAGCACGAGGTCGATGCCCTGGGCGGGTTCGACGGGTCGTTCGACGACCTCTTCGAGGGGGTCGCCGCCGCCATCCCCTGCCTCGCGGAGAAGGACGCGGCGTTCCTGCGGTGGCGCTACGGTCCCGGCTCGCCCGCCGTCCCCGTGACCGTCCTCGGCGTAAGGGCGGGGGAGGCCCTGCTCGGCTACGCCGTGCTGCGGGTCACCCGGGAGGGCGGGGACGGCCACGTGCTCGACCTCACGGTGCGGCCGGGACGCCGCGACGTCGCCCGCTCGCTGCTGAGGGAGGCGGTGCGGCACTTCGCGAAGGCGGGCGCGTACATCGTGCGGTACCGCTTCGTGGAGTCCGCAACCTCGCCCCAGGCCGAGGACCTGTGGAGCTTGGGGTTCTTCTCGCGCGAGGAGAGACGTCACACGCTGCTGGTCAGGTTCGCCGACCCCGGGATGCACGAGACGGCATTGCACCCCGCCCACTGGTCCTACAGCGCGGGGGACGGCGAGATGACATTTTGGGTCAGGTAGGAGGCACGGGTGAGGGACGAGAGAGACGCGAAGGGCGACAAAGGTGTTGGCGGAAACGGCGCCCCTTTCGCGCGCGCCGTTTCGGCCACCCGTGGGCCCGCCGGCGTGCGCCCCAAGCACACGGGCTTCCCGCGTCACGGCCACCGGGGCGTTGGCACCGCAACGACTCTCCGTCGTCCACCGGTTGAGGTGCTCGAGGGGAAGGGCAAAGACGGGATGGCGGTCTCACCCGGGAGGGTCCTCCTGGCCGCCGGTGGTTCGAGGGAATCGGACGCGGCTCCCCTGGTGGCGATGACCCTCGCCGCGTCGACCGACTCGGCGCTGCACGTGGTCCACGTCGGGCGGGGGCACCCGCCCTGGTTTGAACGTCACGAGGGCCTGGTCGAATGGCTAAGGCAAGAGGCGCAGGGATGCCTCGATCAACAGGTCGCGAAGATCGAGGACGCCGGTGGGATCGTCGCCAGGACCCACCTCAGAATGAGCGGTCGTCCCGCCGACGCGATTCTGGAGGTGAGCGAGGAGATCGGTGCCGGCTTCATCGTCCTGGGCGGCCGACGGCGGGGTAAGCTACGGCGCGCCTTGACGGGCGGCGTCTCCGACAGAGTGGTCCGGAACGCCCGTTGCCCGGTCTTGATCGTCCGAGGAGCACGAAACGGGAGGCGTTGAGTCAGAGGCGTCTCGAACCTTCCGCCGGGCCAGGGTGGCTCGAAGACCAACGCCTCGTTCGGCGAACGCACAGGGTCGGCGTGGGCGGGTAGCCTCCCGGCAGCGGCGGGCCACCGACCTCATGGCGAACTTGGTCGCTTCGGCCGCGCCCTCGGGATCCCCGTCGGGCCGGAAGCGGGAGGCCATCCTCACGAGGTCCGCCACCCGGAGGACGGGCAGCCGGTCGCGCAGCTCGTCCGGGGCGGTGACGCGCAGCGCCTTGAGCTAGTTTGCCGCCTGGGTCCTGGCCTTCACCGCCGAGCGGCGGGCCACCCGCAGGGCGCTGATGGCCTCCATCTTGCCGTCGCCAGCGCGTGATCCGGGGCCGGTTTCGGGGCGGTGTTACGAGGGCGAATAAACATTCACGGCCGCGGTGCCCCTGACGCTCCCGTAACGGGCCGTTATGGGGTCTTTACGTCGTAGTCCTTCTCGACCTCGCCGCTCTCCTTGGCGCCCCTGGCGTGGTCCCGGAAGAAGAAGGTGCCCGCGTACCTGCCAAAGAGCGGTCTCTCCTCTGTGTACGTCTTGAAGTGTCCGCGGCATATGTGCAGCGCCCTCCTCAGGCCAAGGTCCTCCACCCGGCCTTCGTGCCTCAGGACGCGTTTCATGGGCTCTATCTCGAGGGTGTAGTAGCGGGTGAGGGGCCTGCCCGTCCGCTTCTCGAACTTTTTGGAGAGCTTATTGGGCGGCTCGTGGGCGCGCTCGACGACGTTGTCGCATTGCATGAGGCTTATGGCGAAAAGCGCGGGGAGAATGGCCGCGCCGAGACCGTCTTTGGCCCCCTCGCCGCCCGTCGCGGCTTCCGAGTCCAGCGCGGGCTCCCCGTCGTCGCGCCCGACGGCGCGTTGGTCAGGCGCGACGAGCATCCTCCACCGCAGCATCGGGCCCGCCGGCTTGCCCTTGTGCTGCTCGAAGAAGAGGCTCGCCCGGCACGCCCACCGGGCACGGGCCGCGACGTCCTCGTAGCGGCGCCTGAGCCCCCGCGGCGCCCCGCCGCTCCCCGAGGGCCCGTCCTGCTCGGCGCCCGCCGCGGTCGCCGACAGGCCGGACGGCCTCCCGTGGGAGGCGATCCGTTCGAGGTCCTCCACGGTCTCGATGCCCCCCGAGAGTCGCGCCCTCGCCCAGCTCACGACGCTGTCGAGGCGCCCCTCCCCGACGGTGGCCAGCGCCTCCTCGAACGGGACCCCGTGGAAGAGGTCTTCCCGCTCGAACAGAAGCCCGAGCGCCCACACCTGGCCGTCCTGGCGGTGGCGGAACTCGATGAAGGTCCTGTCGAAGGGCGGCACGACGCGGGGGAAGTCGCCGAAGAGGTCCCAACCCTTGCCGCCGGCGAGGCCCCGCATGTACTCGGCGATCTCGTCGGCGCGCACCACCTTCCCCCTGGCCCGCTCCAGGGAGTCCATCTCCGCGGCGTCGAGGTCCCCTAGGTCCCGGCTTCCCGCGGCCGTAACGACCCTGTCGTAGAGCCGGCTCACGTCATCTCGCCTCGCGCGGCGCTACTACCGGCCCGTTCCCGCGCGCGTGGCACCCAGACCGTGCCCGAGGCCTCGTACTCGTCGTCCGCCAGCGGGCGGCGCCAGAACTCCCCGCCCGCCAACGGCGACGCGATCAGGGCCTCGCCGCGTGGCCTCGAGTAGCGTTCCTGCCCGGCGACCGCACGCACCTCCGGCCGGAAGTACGCGGACGCGCGCCGCCCGTAGCGCTCGAAGAACGCCTGCCCTTCGGCGTGGTCCGGCGCGGCGGCCCGCGCGACCACGTTCTCGCAGTTGTAGAGTCCCAGCGTGAAGAGCGTCGGCGTGAGGTTCCAGCTGGCCACCGTCTCCAGCATCTCTTCGGCCTCCGCGGCATCTTCTCCGGCCCCCGACAGGCCGCCCACCGGGAACCCCCTCATCAAGAAATGCGCGTCATCGCCCTCCCCGACCCTCGCTATCCTGCCGTCGGGCGCCAGGTAGGCCTGCCAGGAGTAGACCGGCCCCAGGACGTTGCTCTCGGTCTCCGTGTAGGTGCTCAGAAGCGCGGTCCAGCGGACCGCCCGGGCGAGGCGTCCTGCGCGCTCGGCCAACCCTTCGTCGTCCAGCCGCGCTATCTCCTCCGTGGCCGCCTCGACGCCCGGGAACGGGCTACCATCGGGGGCGTCCAGCTCCGCGGCGCCCTCGGCCCCGGCGACGACCGCCGAAAGCGCGCTCCTCGCGTCCTCCTCGCTTACCCCCTCCGCTCCCGCCTGACCGATCTGTCCGCGCAGGTAGCCGGGTGAGGCGTGGCGCGCGAAGTCGGTGAAGGCGACCAGGTGGCCGCCCGCGGTGCCGTCTTCGTCGAGGTGCTCTACGAAGTAGACACTTGCCTCCGCTAGCGGCGGGGCGAAAGGGGGCGCGTCGTCGGCGCAGGCGAACCGCATCGGTTGCGCCCTCTGTCGCTCCTCGTCGGGAGGTTGAAAGTCGGGTCCTCTCTCGCCATCGGACACGACCAGTCCGGCCACGTCCCTCGGCGCGCGCAGCACCACGAGGTCGGGGAGCAGCCCCGACTCCGCGCGGTCTTCGGCGGAGTCGTACCCCGCGACTATGGTGCGCGTCTCCTCCGCGAGCAACCTGTCGTAGAGCCAGGTCAAGTCCCGTCCGTCCCCTCCTCGACCTCGACGCCGACGATCCTCGCGTCGAAGCACTCCGAGAGCACGTCGGTGCTCTCGTAGACCAGTTCCGCGTCCTTCGCCCGCTCGAGGACCGCCCGGTCCTCGTCGGACAACCGTCCGAGCGCGTTCCGGAGGATCTCCCAGTCGCCGTCGAGCCCGCCGCTTCTTATGAAGGTGTCCGACTCTTCGAGCGCCCGCGCGGCGTCGCCGCCCTCGAAGAGGGCGTAGGATTCGTGCCCGAGCCACGCGTCGATCATCCCAGGATCGGCGAGCATCGCCCGGAGCAGCCTGCGCTGGCGCTCGACGTCCTCCCAGTAGCTGTCACGGCTTAATACCTCTTCGGCGTTCGAGTACGAGCGGGCGTGCTCGCGCGCCACCTCGTCGGTGAGCTCGCGCCCGGTCGCCTCCACCTCGAACACCACCCGCCACCGCTTGCGCACCAATGGCCTGTTGTCACCCGACGATTCGCTCAAGACGACGCTCCTCCCCTCACGGCAATTGCCCCAGCATTTCCGCCTTCTCCTTCGCCTTGTCGGGCCGGAACCCGGAGTTGCGCAGGACTCGCTGCAAGAACGAGTCCAGGGGCTCCCACCACAAGCGCCCGCCGAAGGAGGACTCGAAGGCCCGGTTGCATGGCTTGTGGACGAAGAAAGCCTCCCCGGAGTCCGGGTCCCAGAGGGCGGTAGCCTTGCCCGCGTCCTCGATCTCCGCGTCGCAATGGTCGCAGACCGCCGAGGGGTAGAACCTTCCCTCACGGTAAATAGCCCTCATCGGCATCCTTGATCCTCCTCTGCCCTGCCGGGTCCGAAACGGTCTCCGGCGCGCTGTCCCGTCCAGGAAGCGTAGCACCCGCGGCCGTTCGCGGGCGAAAGAGAATCGTGTCGGTGGTTCAAACTAGGCGTCGGGCAGCGCAACGCGGGGCTATATAATCAGCAGGCATGTCCCAAGCAGACCGGATCGCCGAGTTCCACGAGTGGGTGAACGGCCGCGTCGAGCTTGCCAAGCGCCTGGACGCCGACGAGTGCGGCGGCACCTACGCCGACGCCATCCTCGTCCTCTCGGCGGTGCTCAGCGGCTTCGCCTCGGACGCCTCGCCAGGCAAGGGACGGGACATGGTCCGCTTCGTGGAGGCCTGGTTCACCCTCTCCGATCCGGCGCTGAACGCGGGGAGGGTCAGCGTGCCGCTCCTCCTCGACGCTCTGCGGGAGGAGGGGGAGACGGCAATCATCGAGAAGGTGCGGGCCAGCCGCCCCGGCATTTTCGCTCCGGGCAACGACTCGCGGGTGCTCGTAGGCGACGAGATCGACCAGGCCGAGGCCGAACTAGTCGCGCTAGACCCCGATCTCGCTACCAAGGGGCTCAGGCGTTTAAGCTACGGGCGGGTGTTCTACGAGCACGTCCGGTCGGCCTACACCCACGAGTACCATCTCTCGGAGCCCGCAAGCGAGTTCGCGCAGACGAGTTGGCCGGCGCGGGTGAGCTACGTCAACTTCATCAGGCCGCCCGATCGGCGGGTGCGTCGCCTGATCCATTTCGACGTCGCCTGGGTTGGCGACATCCTCGAATCGGTGGCGACCTCCCTCGTCACGGCCGGCCCGATAGAGCCCCTTTCGGAGCCGAAGACTTGGTGGGTCAGAGGGAGCGCGTGATCTCCTCCGCCCGCTGCCGGCGGGCGAGTCCTCTTTGTCCAAGCCGGTCCCCGATTACCGGCGGGACAAAGCGTCGGCCGTTGAACACACGATCGGCAAGATACCCTCCGGCGGCGGCGCGGTGTACATGTCCGATGACGTGGGTCGGTTCGTGGAGGCCGCCGACGGCGGGATCTGCCTAGAGGTCGAGACCCCCAGACGCTCGGGATGGACCGCCGAACCTACGAGATCCTCTACGACCGGATTATGCCGACGTCCGAATCCTTTAGAGTTTCGATGTCAATATTAGGGGGAGAGTATTAGGACGGAAAGTATTTCTCTCGGTAAGACGTCTCGCAACTCCGGGTAGCGGTCCCGAAACTACGTCTCGATCGCTTGGGCCCGATATTCGCTCCGACTTGCGTTTCGGCAGGAGCGCCACGGCGGGGCCCAGGATGCTCGGCGAGTACAAGGTGAGCTTGGCCGGCAGGCTCAAGGGGGAGGGAGCGTATTCCCCGACGGCGGTGGGCGAGATGCTCTGGGTAGACAGGTCCACCTTGTACGGGTATCCGGCCGAAGATGGCGACGGGTGAGACGCCTCGGGTCGAGGCGCTTGTAGCCTCGCAGGACGAACTCAGAATTCACAGCAGGTCGCCGAAGCTCCCGAAGTTAACGGCAAAGGACTGCCCCTGGGACTCGAGCCTCTCCTTGATGCCGTCCGCCTCGGGCACGGTGATGGCGCCGTCGCGGACGCAACTGAGGATGAGGCCGGGCGTGTTGATGAGGCGGTTTCTTCCGACCCGCTCGTGGACTTCCCGCCTTGCGCGGCCGAGTTCGTCCATCGCGATCACCCAGCCGCGGTTCGACGCCACGGCGATGGAGGCCGACTCTCCGCGTCCCAAGACGGCGTTCAGCTCGGCGAAGATCTCCAGCTCGACGGGGTCGGTCACCTGGATCTCCCCGATGTCCCCCGCCGAGAGCGCCGCCGCCAACTCGGCCGCCTGGTCGGGATAGGCCACCTCCCCGCGCACGTGTTCGGTGACGACGATCTTGTAGCCTCCGTGGTGGCGCAGCAGGTCCAGGCGCCCCGCCCGCAAGAAATTGATGAGCACGTTGGCGTCGGCGACGACCAGCACTCGCTCGTCCGAGGCAGGCCCCACGCCTGCTATTCGCCCGGGAGTATCGCTTCGATCGGCTCCGGCCGCGGCTGGGCGTCGTAGAGCGCCTCCTCTATCTCTTCGCGTTCCACCCCCGTCTTCTCTGCCAGCTCCATGAGCTTGCCGCGCGAGATCTCCTCCCGCCTGTAGGCCTCGAAACCCAGCGACAGCAGCTGTTCGGCGAGGTCGAAGCGGAACGCCTCGTCCCACTCCGGTATGCGGAAGGCCCGACGGATGGGCCCTTGGGCTCCCTTGCTCTCCCAGAGGGCATCGAAGGTGTCCTTCCTGATGATGCCCAGATTGAGGAGGTGGTAGAGCGCAGCCTCGTAGCTCGTGCCAAAGTGGTGGGACAGGCCGACGACGTCGTGGACCCGCACCTCCTGGCTGCCTGTGGGCGTCCGCCTCTGCGCCGGCACCCCTTCCCACTCGTCGTAGATCTCGAGGTTCTGCCGGGTTCCCTCGCCCTTGCCGAGCGTCTTGAGGAAGGATCTCACGCCGGCCTCGGGCATCAGGAAATGTGCCGCGAACGCGTTGGCGCGCACTTCCGCCAGCTCGCTCCTGTTCCCCGCGTGGCTTATGCCGCCGAAGCGGTCGCGGTCGGCGAGCAGGTGACAGTACTCGTGGGCGTAGGAGAACAGCCTGCGGCTCCGGGAATGCCCCCGGTTGATAACGATCGCGAACCCCGTGTCCTCGCTGTGAAAGAAGAGCCCGGACACGGCGTCCGGCATATCGTACTCGGTCACCCGCACTCCCTGACGGGCGACGATCTCGGCCACCTCCCAAGTGGGCGACGTCCCCAGGTCCAGGCGGTTCCTCTCCTGCTCCGCGATGTACCGCCCCTGGTTGACGGCGTCCCAGCGACTAGAAAGGCCCTTGAACTCGTACCCAACGAGGGAGGCGGACGAGGAGGAGAGCCCCAGAAGCCCCTCCAAATTCGTGGCCTCGCGGCACAGTTCGACGCACCGCAGCAGTTCCCTCTTGAGCTTGGGGTCCTCCGCGTAGCCGGGGGCCGCCCTGAACAGGGCGGCCAGCGGGTCCTCCTCGAATACCCCCTCTTCGAGGAACTCGGAGATGCCGCGCCCGTAGAGCCGCGCCATCTCCGCCAGTTCGAGGCTGTTCACGGCGCGCCTGCCGGCCTCGATGCGCACCACCGCGAGTCGGGTCATCCCAACCTCCTCGGCGACCTCCTGCTGCGTCAGCCCGGCGTTCTCCCGGGCCGCCTTGAGCCGCCCGGCAAGCTCCTCGTGCGTGATGGCCACGACCTACCCTCCTTTCGTGCGTTTGCTGGTGCCCCGTCTACCCCGCAGTCAAACCCGATCCAGCATCGGACCCGTGGGCACCGCGGTGTGGCCTCGCCATTGTTCGGGCGAGCCCGCTACAGGGCTGTGGATTTGCCGTAAGTTGTGGTGAAAGGCTTAGATAGCCGGCTTATTTCTTGCGCCTGTTGTACGGCGATTGATTGGTCGGCTTAAGCGAGATGTTTTCGTCGCTGGCCTTCGACCTGACGGCGTCCTCCGTACGGCCGAGCTTGTAAGCCGCCAGCCCGGTTGGGGTGTTCCCCTTGGCGAGCTTCTGAAGCTGACTCACCTCGCTCTTCGTCCAGTCCTTGCCGTGGTTCTTCGGCGTCTTCGCCATCCCGTGCCTCCCGTTTCCGCCACTCTCGTCTTCCGCTTCCCTATGGTACCATAAATGAACATTTATGGAAGAGTTGTGTTGAAACCTAGTACCTGGAGGGTCATATGACCGTAAACGAACTGTTCGAAGGGGCCCGCGGGCGCATCGCCGTGCCGGACGGGGTACTCAAGGAGGCCGAAAGCGGCGGGACGAGCTCTGGGTGATAGTCGAGGAAGAATTCGACACCCTGCGGACCTTCGGTTCGGGTTCCCTGGCGCACGCCACCCAGAACGACCCCCTCAACGATGCCGACGCAGGGGTGGTCCTCGACCGGAGGGTCTACGAAGACCTGGGTCCCGACGGGGAGGGGCCTCGCGCGATGGTGGAAACGGTTAGGGGCGTGCTCCGGACCCGGCTGAAAGAAAAATACCCGAAGGTAAGCTTCTTCACCGGGGGGCACCGGGCCATCAGGGTCAACTTCATGGAGCCTATCCAGCCAGGCGGCGACAACTTCACCGCCGACCTGATAGTCGCCATCCGGCGGTACGAGGGCAGGCTGTATATCCCCGACCTCGACGAGGACGGCTGGGACCCCTCAGACCCCGAGCCTCACGTCGAGCTCATAGTCGCGCGCAACAAGAAGACCGACTCGCGGTTCGCGAGGATCTTGCGTCTGGCGAAGCACGCCAACGCCCACAACGGCAAGACCATCGTCTCCTTCAACGTCGCGGCACTCGGCCTCGAGGCCGTCGCCGAGAAGGTCTCCCTGCCCGAAGGGCTCGCCCTGTTCCTCCGGCACGCCGCGGATAGCTTGAATGAGGGACTCACCGAGGACCCGGCGGGCGTCTCCGGCCCGATAAAGATGAACGTGCCTCGTAGAAAGGACGCGGCCAGGAAGTTCAAAGGTCTTGCCGAGCTCGCCGAGCAGGCGCTGGAGTTCGACGCCGACGGGCAGACGGCGCAGGCCCAGCGCAACTGGTCGAAGGTCCTGCCCGTCGCCGTTAATCCTCCCAAGGGCGAAGACCTGGAGGCCGAGATCGCGGCCGGAGCCCGCAAGGGCAACGGTTGGGTGTACCGCGGAGCGGGCGGTTTGAGCGTCTCCGGCAAGCTCAGGGAGGACATCCCGTCGGCGAGGTCCTTCGGTGATAAGAACCAGCAGACCCGGTAATCTGAAAGCGCCCTGGTGGCGTCGGGACGTCGCCGCCCGGGGGCGCATGGAGGCCGGCATCCGATCGCGGTACCCCGGCATCGAGATCTCAGGATCGGCGAAAAAGCTCACCTACGAACTGGACCTCGACCTCGAGGTCTACGAGGCGCGGCGGATAACGATAGTCTTCAAGGCCGGCGAACCGGCGTCGTGCGTGGAGGTGTTCGCCGACGGGCCCACGGAGTCGCCGCACAGGTACGGCGAGAGGAGGTTGTGCATGTGGTACCCGGCCGATCCACCGGAGCTCCGCTGGTTGCCAGAGCACCGGTTGGTGGGCCTGATCGAGATGGCGCGCCTCCACCTCTTCCGCGAAGAGTACTGGAGGCGGACCGGCGGGTGGGACGTCGGGGAGTGGCTCGGTCCCGAGATCCATCCCGGCGAGGAGGAAGCCGAGGAGACCGCGAACGAGGCGGGGGCCGCCGGTTGAATGCCTCGACCTCGGCCGGGGTAAGCGGGCCGGTAATCGCCGCGATCGTCACCGGCCTGGTGGCGCTCGTGGTGCTGACCGTGAACCAGTACCAGGCGCGGCAGGATGCGCGGCGCAAGGACTTCGCCAAAGCCCTCGCCGCCGTGGAGCGCTACGCGGAGCTGCCCTACCGGATCAGGCGCCAGCAGGGCTCGACGCCGGAGGTGCGCGGTCGTATGGCCGAGTTCATACACGAGGTCCAGCAGGATCTCCTGTTCCACAAGAACTGGGTACGCATCCAATCTCACCGCGTCACGGAGGTCTACGACTCCCTCCTCCGGGCCACGAGAGAAGAAGCGGGCTCCGCGATGACGGAGGCCTGGAACACGGCGCCCATCTCTAAGGACGAGGAGATGCCCCTCGGCGTGGCCCTCAGCTTCCCGCGGATGGAGGAGGCGCGGGCCAGGTACGTCCGGGCGGTCGGCTACGAGCTCGAGTTCCCGCCCTTCAGATGGATCAGAGACTACGTCGTGCCCCGGTTGGTCGAGCTGTCGAACAGGAAGGCCTCTGGATAGCACCTCCGTTCCGGATGACGGTTTCCCCCACGGAACTTAGCGACCATCCAGTCCGGTAGAGGATCTCCTTGCCGTTCATTTTTTCCAGAGTAGTACTGTGACAGCCACGTGGATGGCAGAGAGCGAACGGCTCCTCGGTTCAGCGCAAACCAATTGATCCTCACGCCCTAAGTACCCCTGGAGCTTCGAGGCGGAGGGTCCAGCGAATGATGACGGGTGATTCTTGGCGTACGAGATCTACTAGGAGACCCGGTGACTCCTGAAGGGAAGCTCTTCTGAAAGCGCCCAAGGTCGAAAGCAAGTTAGTGATTACCCTTCGGTTATCACGATAGCGCCCGAAGTGGCCCCCTTGATATAGTGGAATGCGTATCGATCGGCGAGTCGATGGGGAGGGGCGGGTGGCCGGCCACAGCTATTACGTCGAGATAGGCAACGAGTACCTGGGCAAGCATAAGCGCGTGACCGGGCGCACGCCCAGGGAGGTCGAGGCCAAGGCCACGGAGCAGGTGCTTCGGTGGGCCCAGGAAGAGGAACGCGCTCGCGAACGGGCGGCGGTCGCCGACTTGAAGGAGCGCGCGGAGCTTGCGACCGACGACGCTCTGGCCCGCATCGAGGAGCACCGCGGCATCCTCCAGGCTACTATGGCCGTGGACGACCGCATAGACTGGGAAGACCTCGAGGACCGCGATCCCTATCCGGGGACACCTCCGACGCCCGAGGAAGTGGCGACGCGCCTCGGGGTACCCGAGAAGAGGGTCCTCATTGAGAGGCTTAGGCCCTCACTCGCCGCCAAGCGGGAGGCGGCCGAGGACGCGGCGCGCGAGGAGTACCGGAGGCTGAAGCGAGAGCATGAGGAGGCGGAGAGGCGCCACGACGAAGAGCGGGCGGCGAAGAACGCCGAGGTCGAAGGGCTTCGCCAGGGCTACGAGTCGGGGGAGCCCGAGTCGGTCGAGAAGTACGTCTCGCTCGTGCTCGCCAACTCCGCCTACCCGCAAGGCTTCCCGCGGGAGTTCGGCGTGCAGTACCGGCCCGAGGAGCGGACGGTCGTGGTGGACCTGGAGCTGCCCTCGCCGGAGGCGGTGCCCCGGGTGGTCCAGTACAAGTACGTCGCCTCGCGCAAGACGGTAGACGAGGCCCGCATGAAGGACTCTGACTTCCAGGGGTACTACGACGGGCTCGTCTACCAGACCGTCCTCAGGACCCTCCACGAGGTCTTCGAGGGCGACTACGCCGGGGTCTGCGAAGCGGCGGTGGTCAACGGCTGGGTGCAGGGGGTGGACCCCAGCACGGGCAGGGACTTCCGCTCGTGCATCGCCTCCTGCGAGGCCGAGCGCGAGGGTTTCTCGGAGATCGACCTGAGCAGGGTGAAACCGGAGGCCTGCTTCAGGCAGCTCAAGGGCCTGGGCGCCTCGCGGCTCGCCTCTCTCAAGCCGGTGGCGCCCATACGCAGGATAGAGCGGGAGGACCCCAGGTTCATCGAGGCGCGCGAGGTGCTCGACGAGCTCGAGGCGGGGAGCAACCTGATCACGATGGACTGGCAGGACTTCGAGATGCTCGTGCGCGACGTCTTCGAGAAGGTCTTCTCCGACGAGGGCACCGAGGTCAACGTCACCCGGGCCAGCCGCGACGAGGGCGTCGACGCCGTGGTGATAAACCCCGACCCTCTCAAGGGCGGCAAGACGATCATGCAGGCCAAGCGCTACAGGAAGGCCGTGCGATCGTCCCGTCCGCGCCGGGGATGGGGTCGCCGTGGGGGTCGCGCTCGGGGTGCCCGAGGAGTTCTGCCAGCCGCTCGGTGAAGGAGTCGGAGACGGCATGCTCCAGCCTCTCGGCCTCCCCGTGCACCTCCTCCCACGGGTAAGCCGAGGTGCTCCAGCAAAAACGTCTCGATCAGGCGGTGGCGCCTGATCAACCCGTGCGCCTCGACTCGGCCCTCCTCGGTCAGCGAGGCGCCCCGGTAACGCTCGTACTCGACGAGCCCCATCTCCCGCAAACGCGCGAACATGTTGGTGACCGACGCTTTCGACACCGAGAGCCTTTCTGCAACTTCCTTGGTGGAGGCCGGCCCCGCCTCGGCAGATTCCCATATTGCCTTCAAGTAGTCGCCTACCGAGGATGAGGGGGACCGGGGTATCGTGGCGCCGTCCATCTTGCCGTCCATATTAGTCGACCAAAATTCCTGGATCAAGTGTCGAGAATCTTGACTTTTTGAACAAACAGATATTATTGTTAGACATGACTAATTTGTAATGCCGGAAAGGGAGTGCGTGAGCGAGCACCCAAAGGAGAACAACGGCAACGGGATAGTCGAGAGCGTCCTGCCGGGCGAGAGTGCCACGGCGAGGGCGGCGCACGCCTCCTTGAGGGGCAAGCGCAGGGGGCTGGCGCGGTTGTGGCCGTTCTTGGGTCCTGCGTTCATCGCGGCGGTGGCCTACGTCGACCCGGGCAACTTCGCAACCAACATCGCGGGCGGGGCGCGCTACGGGTACATGCTCTTGTGGGTGATCCTTACCGCGAACCTGATGGCGATGCTCATACAGTCCATGTCGGCCAAGCTGGGTATCGCGACGGGCAAGAACCTACCCGAGGTCTGCCGCGAGCGCTTCCCGAGGCCCGTCACCCTGTTTTTGTGGGTGCAGGCCGAGGTGATCGCGATGGCGACCGACCTCGCCGAGTTCATAGGTGCTGCCCTCGCCCTGAACCTCCTCTTCGGCATCCCGCTCTTTCCGGCGGGGCTCCTGACGGCGGTCGGGGCCTTCGCCATCCTGGAGCTCCAGCGGCGGGGGTTCAGGCCGCTGGAGGCGGGCATCGCAGCGCTCGTGGGGGTGATAGTTCTCTCCTTCGCGTTCCAGATGTTCTACGCCCAGCCGGAGGGGGACAGGATACTGGCCGGGCTCTTCACCCCGCAGTTCGCGGGCACCGACAGCGTGCTATTGGCGGCGGGCATCCTCGGCGCCACGGTGATGCCCCACGTCATCTACCTCCACTCCGCCCTCACGCAGAGGAGGGTGGTGGGCCGCACCGACGCGGAGAGGAAAAAGATCTTCCGATTCGAGCTCGTGGACGTGGTGATCGCCATGGCCATAGCCGGGACGATCAACGCCAGCATGCTCATCATGGCCGCCGCCCTCTTCAACGCGGAGGGCCTCACGGGGGTGGGCGACATAGACAAGGCCTTCGTCGCCCTGGGCGAGCAGGTCGGCGGCCTCTCGGCGACCCTCTTCGGGGTGGCGCTGCTCGCGTCCGGCTTCTCGAGCTCCTCGGTCGGCACCCTGAGCGGGCAGGTCGTCATGCAGGGTTTCATAAACCGCCGCATCCCGCTGTGGCTCAGGCGCCTGATAACGATGACCCCGGCCCTGATCGTCCTGGCCGTGGGCCTCAACCCCAGCCGTTCGCTGGTCATAAGCCAGGTGGTGCTCTCCTTCGGCATCCCGTTCGCCTTGATCCCGCTCCTAATTTTCTGCCGCAACCGTAACGTGATGGGCGCCCTGGTCAACCATCGCCTCACCACGACGATAGCCGCGGTCGTGGTGGCGCTCATCGTCTCCCTGAACGTTTTCCTGCTCTACCAGACCTTCTTCGCCGGCTGAACCCGACGCGACACACCGCTCCTCCCAATGCCCGTCCTTGGGGCTGCCGGGAGGCCGCGCGGCCTCCCATCTGGTTTGACCCCGGTCTCTGCGCGCCACGAAAAGGGGGCGGCCCCGAAGGACTGCCCCCGCTTGCCACGGCGCCGACCGTTTAACGCGGGCCGGTGTACTCGAAAACGTAGAGGCCGTAGTCGCGGTCGCTTGCCGCGACGTACTCCTTGCCGTTCTTCCCGAAGGTCTGCACGCCCCAGAAGTTGTTGCCGCCTCTGGAGACGTAGCTGCCGACCTCGCGGAGGTTGCCGTTCTGGATCTTCGCGACCCTGAAGCCGCCCGAGTAGTAGGAGAGGTACGCCAGGTCGTTGCGCTCGCCGCTCATCGCGGTTTCGTGGATAGAGAGGTCACCGAAGCCTTCGGCGAAGCGCTCGTCGTGGGCCTCGGGGATGGCGTAGGTGTCGAGCTCGCGGAGTTTGCCCTCCCCGTTGCGGAAGAGGTGCGCGTAGCCCCACCCGTCGAAGACCGCCCGGACGCTAACGGTGTCGCCTGTCGTGCCGACCTCTATGGGTGCCTGGGCCGTGCCGTCTCCCACCCGGCAGGCGTCCTCGTCGTAGGCGGCGTCGAAGAAGGCGAAGCCCGTGTCGCGCCCGACAAAGAGGGCGGGAATGGTGCCCTGGACGTCCATGTTTAAGAGGTCGGAGCAGGCGTCCGGGCCCTCGCGGTTCATCACGATCACACCGGCGTAGCCGCCCGCGTTCTCGACATTCTGGACCTTCTCGGTGAAGCCGCAGACCCCGCGCTCGACGACGGCGACCTGGGAGCCGTCTCCAGCCGGGACCGCCGTGTCTGTGGTGCAGGCCCGCCCCACGAAGACGGTCTGACCCTCCAGGGAGCGGTCGGCGTCCACCTGCGGGGTGTCCGAGCCCTGGGTGGCGTCAAACTCGGCGTCGTCGGTTGTGTTGCGGGCCTCCACGCTGTAGGGCGAGAAGTCCTCGTCCGCGGCGACTATGAAGTTGTTCTTAAGCGAGAACTCCGACTGGTGGGCATTGCCCTCGGGCGCGACGGTGAGGCCGCTCTCCTTGGCCTCGGGGTCCGGGTTCTTGAAGTCCGAGTCGGCTAGATAGGTGGCGTTCGTCGGATCGGTGACGTCGAGGGTGACGTAGCCGCCGTCCCAGTAGGAGGCGCTCATGACCCACCGGCCGTCTATCTTCTTGACGACCATGTCATGCAGGAATGACTCGGCGGTGCCGAGGTCCTCCTGAACTATCTGCGGGAACCGCTCGTTGAGGTCGTACTCGGCGATAAGCTTCGGCGCGCGCGGGTCCGTTATGTCCATGATGTCGAGGTCGGCACCCTCCTCGTCGTCCACGAGCGCCGCGTAGGCTTTCCTGCCCACGTCCCAGGCGAAGGCGCTGTGGACCTGGTGGGCGCCGGTGCCGGCCGCGGCTTCAGGATCCTCGTCGCCAACGCCGCTAGCGAGCTTCTCTTCGTTCCTCGGGTCGCTGACGTCGTAGAGCGAGACGCCGCCCTCCGCGGCCGGATCGTCGGAGCAGATTTCGTTGTTGTGGATCAGCAGGTCGCCGTCGAACTTGGGCGTCGTCACGTACACGACTTGCACGCCCTCGCCGACGTAGGACCCCGGCGCCGCCTCGATAAAGTTGACCTGCCTGGGGGAGGTGGGGTCCTTTGTGTTGAAGACGTAGACGCCGCCCCTCTGGCAGTCGGGCTCGTTGAACGCGCCGAGGTAGGCGTAGTTGCCGAAGACCCCTACGTCGGAGACCCTGCCCTCGACGGGCGAATCTATCGCGGCTTTGCCCACCACCCTGATGTCCTTCCGCCTCGGCGGCAGGTGGCCCTGCTGGCCGCCGTGCTGCTCGTCGTGCTCGGCGTGGGCCTCGCCGGCAGTGTCAATGACCCCTTCCTTGTCGTCGAGCAGGCTGGCCTGCTGCTGTTCTTGGGCCTGGACGGTTTGCTGCTCATCCAGGCTCGGCTGCGCTAGCGCTACACCGGCGGCCGAAACCAAAACTGCCAACACGAACGAGGCCAGCAAGAACAATCTTCTCCTACGCAAGGGATTTCTCCGTTCTCTCTTTTGCGGCCCCAGGCCCTACACGACGCCCCGCGCCTTCGTCGAGCACCGAAGATGGCGGGAAGCATACACGTATGCCACGTGGCGCACAAGGCCGGCCGACGGCGTCCGGAGCCTTGCCCGCGCCGGAACGAGAAGCCGGCGGCGGGACACCGCGTTCCAAGAGGCCCGCCGGTGCTGTTGCCCGGCGGCTATCCGGCCTGTATATTGCCGACCACGTGAGAAGGGCGGTGAGCCCGGGAAGCCAGTTTGGAGTCCGGCGCGGTCCCGCCACTGTGACCGGGGAGCGAGCCCTGCGTGGGGCCACTGGCAGCCTGAGACCAGGCCGGTGGGAAGGCCGGGGTGAGCGTGGATCCGGGAGCCAGGATACCGGCCCGCCGCCCTCAAACACCCGACCGGGGCGAGGGTCCCGAGGAGGATTCGATGGAGAGCCCTACCCAGGAGCGCCGGCCCGTCCGGGAGGTTGCTGCTGTGGGCCTGGCTCCTGGCGGCGCTGTTTGTCGTCGCGCTCTTCTTGCTCCTCTTCGCCAGCGGGGCCCTGCTCGCGCCGCTGCTCGGGCAGGCGGCGGGGGCCACCGATTGCCTGCACGAGCTTGCCCACGACGGCCGCCACCTGATGGCCGTCCCCTGCCACTAGGGGCTGAGCCTACGCGGTGGCGGCGTACCTGCGTCGGGGGCTCGCGGCGGACCTTCTGGCGGGGCTCTTCGCGCTCCTCTTCGGGGAGTCGGCCCTGGACCGGGCGGTCGAGCTGGAGGGCGCGGCCGGGGGTCAGCCCGACGCCGAACTCGTCGGCCGGATGGCCCAGAAGGTCGGGCTCTTCTTCGTCACGGGGCTCGCAGGATCGTTCGTCGGAGGGCTGTTCGCGCTGGTGTTCGCCCACTTTCGCGGGCACCTGGTCTCGGAGAGCGATTGGACCCGAAGCCTCTCGCTGGCGGCCGCGATCTTCACCGGGGCGATCCTCATACCCTTCCTGAAGGACCCGGCTAACCCCCCGACCGTGGGCGACCCGGCCACCATCGTCGGGCGCACCGGCGCCTACCTCGCGATGGTGGCGCTCTCCCTCCTGACGGTGCTGGCGGCCTGGGACGCGGCCAGGGCCCTCCGTGGTAGGGGCGTGAGCGCCCCCGTCCGCCACGTGGCGGTGGGGCTCGTGCTCGCGGTCTCCGCGTGCTGGTGCTCTTCGCCGTGCTACCGGACAGCGCGGACCCCGGCGGGTTCCCGGCCGGCCTGCTGTGGGACTTCCGGCTCTCCTCCTTGGGCACGCTGCTCGTCTTCTGGACCGGGCTCGATGCGCTCTTCGGAGCCCTCTGCGAACGAGCTGCCCGGAGAGAGGTCTCGTGAAGGTGGCGCTCCGGAGACGGGCGGAGAAGGTGAGACCGGCCTTCGAGCGCCGGGTCGGCGATCCCTTAGGTCGTCTCGCCCGCTTTCGGGCACCGTGTTGAACCCGGCTTCTCGCGCTTTGAGTCGAGAGGCCGGCGGGAGACGGGAACGCGCAACCCCGTCTCCCGCCGGCCCGGCGGGAAGGTAGACGGCCCTGTCGGTTCTCGCGCACTCGGGCCTCTTCGCCTGGAGCTTCCTGGCCGCGACCGCGCTGCCGCTAGGCTCGGAGGCGGCGCTGGCCGCGGCCGTCGGCGCCCGGGGACAGCTTGTCGGGCCGCTGCTCGTGGCGACCGCGGGCAACGTCCTCGGCGCCTGCACGACGTACTGGCTCGGCCGCAAGTCCTCCAGGGTCTTCGGCCGTCGTTGGGAAGCTTCGGCCGGGGAAGCGCGGGCGGCACGGTTGCTCCGGCGCCACGGCGGGCCGGCCCTGCTCTTGTCCCCCCTCCCGGTCTTAGGTGACGTGCTGGTCGCGCTCGCAGGGATGACGCGGGTGCCGTTCGGCGCCTTCGTGTTCTGGGTGACGCTCGGCAAGGGCGTGCGGTACGCGGCGGTGGCCCTGGCGGCGTCCACCCTCTGGTGACCGCCTGCATCGCGCCACCGGGTTTCCGACGCCAGACCGGCGTCCTCGCCGGCAGCCCGCGCGAAACGGGCCTCGCCGCCGCGCGACGTGGTTAGTGTTGGCAGCAAGGGGAGGCACCACAAACCGATGCCTGCGAGGCTGCATGCCCTTCACGTAGACTGGCGTGATCTTGTCAGGCCGGCCAGTAGTAGGAGGCGAAAAGCGCCAGGCCGGACAGCACACCCAGGGCGAAAGGCCATGGGAGTCGCCTCTTTTTGTCGCCCGCCACGGCGATCCTCGAGACGCTGAGCGCTGCCGCCGCGACGAGGTAGACCGCCCATGGAACCAGCTGTGCGACGGTGCTTTCGGGGACTATCAGGCTTGCAAGGTAGCTGGCCATGGCCGCGACGAGGCCGATGGACAAAGACGCGAGAAGGCCGGCCACTGCGAACACCCACGGGGGGTCCAGCAGCGCTGGAGCGTTCTTCCTCACGGCGGGATCCTCCCTATTCCTACGGCGTCACAGACGCCACGGCCCGCGCGCCGCACGCACGCGGACCCGTAGAGCGGGCAGTTCCGGGGAGCCAGGGGTTACCCCTAAGTGGCCAGGGCGGAGAGGACGTTGTTGCAGGCGACCTCGCACTGGCGGCAGGCGTCCATGCACACCCGGCAATGCTCGTGATGCTCGGCGTGCTCGGCGCACGTATCCCCACACTGCCTGCACGACGCCGCGCAGGCTTCGAGGACCACCCGGGTTACCGCAGCGCTCGGCTGCGCCTGACGCGAGAGCACTCTGCCCGCGGCGACGCAGATGTCGGCACAGTCGAGGTCGTCGCGGATGCACTTGACCAGGCCGGCCGGGTCCCCCTCGCCGAGGCAGGCGTCGGCGCAGGCGGTACAGGCCTGGGCGCAGTCGAAGCACGCCTCTATGCACTCGACCAGCACGACGTCGTCCGTGAGGGCCTGATTGGGGCTGTTCTGGATGATTTGCCGCGCGTAAGTGACCATGCGGCTCCTTTCCTCGCTCGTCTCCTTGCGGGCGGAGCTATTCTTGCCCCGCTCTCGGTGAAGCGTCTCAGTGCACGGTGACTTACAGGCGGAACACCTGGAGCAGCGGGGCCGTGGGGCCGCGGGGAGGGGGCACGCGGGGAGGATGGCAGAACGACATCCGGTGCCCGCGCACCCCGCACAGGACGACCGGAAGGCCGGGACCGAGCACGGCCGCGAGCAGGAGAAGGGCCGCGAGGAGCGTGGCGTAGTATGCTGCGTCGTCCCCACCGTCGAGGGGAGGCCATCCCCCGAGCTCGTCCTCGACGGTGAGCAGCGGTGACCGCTCGACGTGGTCCGTCGCGCCAGCGTGGTACGGGGGGGTAAGGTGCTCGGCTCCGAAGATGCCGTGGCACAGCAGCAGCGCGATCGCCAGGAGGAACGCCGCGCACGCGCCTCCGGACGGAACCCAAAGGTTCGTCCGGGTACGCCGAGTGAACCTCGTCCCCATTGGCATCGCGCTCACCGTTCCCCGCGCCACGCGGTCCCCAAACCGATCCTTCAGGATCCTGGCCTAAACCCGCAAGAACCGCTCGACGGCGGCGGTGAGCTCGGCGATCTTCTCGTCCGCCTTATCCTCGTCCCGCATCGCGCCCCTCACGCAGTGCTCCACGTGGTCCTTTATCAGCATGGAGGCGACCTTGTCGGAGGCGGCGACGAGGCTGGTGATCTGCGTGACGATGTCTATGCAGTAGGCCTCACGCTCCACCATCCTCTTGACGCCCCGCACCTGGCCCTCTATGCGGTCCAAACGCCGGGCCAGCTTCTCCTTGTTCTGCGCCTTTATGTACCCCTGCAACCCATTTACCCCCGGGATATCTAGACAATGGCAAGTATTCAGCAATCATACCCCCTGGGCAAACCCCGCCTGGCAGGGACCGCCCAGCTTCGTCGCGCGGTTCCGACCAGGTCTTCTTGCGTCCTGTAGACACCGAAGCCCCGACGAACCCGGAGGCCAGCTACGACGCCCCTTGGCACAGAGGTGGAGCTGCGTTCGAAGCGATCACCGCGAGGCAGCAGGGGCAAAGTCTCTCTTGAAATACTATAGGGGGGTATGGTATAGTGCTTGAGAAATGGTTAGGTAATGGAGTGCCGTTGGCCCACGTGTCGGGTCCGGCCGAGGTCGAAGAGGAGGATAACGGTGGTGTTCCAGAGAGGTAGCGTCGCGGGCGTTTTCGACCCCCTCTTCGCGGGTCGCGTGCGGCGCACGGGGGTGCGGGAGGCCGTGCGCCGAAGCCCGGCGTGGTGTTTCTGGCTGGCGGGCACCCCGACACGTCGATCTTCGGGGAAGAGACGCTACGGGAGATGGCCTCGGCCGTGGTCGGGGACGGCGCTGCGGCGCTGCAGTACGGTTCCACCGACGGTACGGGGGTGATGCGGGAGACGGTCGCCGAAGTAATGACTGCCGAGGGCACGCCGGTCGGCGCGGAGCACGTCGCGGTGACCAGCGGGGCGCAACAGGGTCTCGACCTCGCGGGCAGGGCGTTCCTGGAGGAGGGCGACCTCGTCCTGATCGAATCGCCAACCTACCACGGGGCCCTTCAGGCCTTCTCCTCGTACGGGCCGCGTGTCATGACGGCGCCTGTGGACCGTCGGGGCCTCGACGTCGAGGCCGTCCGGGAGATCCTCTCGCACGAGCGTCGTGCCGGCTACCGGGCCAAGTTCATCTACGTCGTACCGACCTTCCAGAACCCGACCGGCGCGACGATGGCGCTCGAGCGGCGGCGGGAGCTGCTCGAGATCGCGCGTGAGCACGACGCGCTGATCCTCGAAGACAACCCTTACGGCCTCCTGCGCTACGAGGGGGACGCCGTGCCGACCCTGGCCGCCCTGGAGATGCGCGAGCGCGGGGGACCCGAGCGCGTGGTCTACCTGGGCAGCTTCTCCAAGGTCTTCGCGCCCGGGGTCAGGCTCGGGTGGATCCACGCCCACCCCGAGATCCTCGGCGCGATGCGTGCCGCCAGGAAGGGCGCCGACCTCGGCCCCTCGGTCCTCTCTCAGACCGTGACCGCCGCCTACTTCGCGAGCGGTGAATGGAAGACCTACCTGGGAAGGCTCGGGCGACGCTACCGGAAACGTCGGGACGCCGTGCTCGGCGCCCTCGGCGAGTTCATGCCGGAGGGGGTCTCCTGGACGAGCCCCTCAGGGGGGTTCTTCGTCTGGGTGACGCTACCCCAGGGTATCGACGCGGCGGGGATGCTGCCCGAGGCGACCGAACGCGGCGTGGCCTACGTCCCCGGCGCGGACTTCTATCCCGGGGGGTGGGGCGGTACGGAGGGAAGGAACGCCCTGCGCCTGAGCTTCTCCTTCGCGGAGCCGCGCCTCGCGCGGCGCGGGGTCGAGATCCTGGCCGGCCTAGTGCGCGAGAAGATGGGGGACAACGAAACCGGTCCGCCCGCCTGCGGGTGCGGCTCAGACGTCTGCTCCTGCGCGCCCGGATACTCCTGCACGGAGGCCGTGGTCGGCGTCGTGGCCTGCTGAGCGGGTCCGTCGCCGCATCGAAGACCTAACCGAATAGCCGAACGAAGAATCGAGAAAGGAGAAGACGATGGCCGAAGTGCTGGTGTTCACCACGTCCACCTGCCCCTGGTGCCGACGCGCCAAGGAGTACCTGGCGAACAAAAACCTCTCGTTCAGGGAGGTCAACGTGGAGCGCGACGCAGCGGCGGCCGAAGAGATGGTCGAGGCGACCGGCCAGTCGGCCGTGCCTGCCTTAAAGATCGGGGACACCTGGGTCGTGGGGTTCCACCCGCCGACCATCGACCGCGCGTTCGCCAGGGCCGGCCTTCCAAGTGTGGGTTAGGGATGAGCAGGGTCGCAGAGAAGACGGCCGTCGAGATCCGGGCCGAAGGGGACGTGGGGACGATCTGCTTGATGGGGCCATGCGCGCTGTGCGGCCGGAACTTCGGCGTCCAGAACGGCCAGACCCGTCTAGTGGCCCATCGCATCGGGGGAGGGCGTCTGGGTCTCGTGTGCTTCGGATGCGCCTCCGCCGGCACCGACGATGATCTCGCGGAACGGCTGATCTCCGAGGCCCGACGGCTGAGGCTCAAGGCCTCGCGGCTGGAGCGATTGGTCAAGGGAGGGGTGGCGGTGGAGCCCGCGTCCAGGGAAGCGGCCACGACCGCGCGTACCATCCCGAGAGACGGTCTCTAGAGCCGGCGAGACGCAAGCGGCGCTCGACCCGCCATCCATGGTAGCATGGGGTGGAGGGGTATAGTATGTACGAGAAAAAAGAGGAGAAAGCGGTGCTTGGAGAGCGCGAACGGAGCACGTTAGAGATCCCGGTAGAAGGGATGACGTGTGCCTCGTGTGTCGGCAGGGTTGAGAAGGCGCTGGGCAAGGTGGACGGCGTCGAGGAGGCGAGCGTCAACCTCGCCACCGAGAAGGCGCGAATCTCCTACGACCCGGAGATCGCCGACCCACGGGCGATGAAGTCGGCCATCGAGAAGGCGGGCTACCGGGTGCGTGAGCTCCCCGTTGCTGCTCCGCCCGTGTCGCGGGCCCATGACGCCGGGGGCGCCGACGGCGAGGTGCTGCTGCCGGTGGAGGGGATGACGTGCGCCTCGTGTGTCGGCAGGGTTGAGAAGGCGCTCCTGAAGGTGCCGGGCGTGGAGAACGCGACCGTCAACCTGGCGACCGAGAAGGCCAAGGTCGTCTACGACCCTGAGGCGGGGGCCGGCGTCGAGGACCTGCGGGCCGCCGTGGAGAAGGCCGGTTACAAGGTCGGCGAGATCGCAGAGCCGCGGCAGACACCTTCCGCTCGGCCGGCCGACGCGCAGGCGGACCCGAGAGAGCGGGAACGCGAGGCGGAGCTAAAGGATCTGAAGAACAAGTGGATCGTCAGCCTCGTGCTCGGTGTCATCATGATGGCCGAGATGTATTTGCCTTTCGGACCCGGCATGGAGGTCGTCGCCCCACTACTTCTGATCCAGGCGACCATCGTGCAGTTCTGGGCCGGGTCCACGTTCTACAAGGTTGCCTGGACTTCGGCGAGGCACGGCGGGACGAACATGAGCACGCTGGTCGCCGTTGGCACGAGCGCGGCGTACGGCTACAGCGCCTTCGTGACGCTGTGGCCCGAGCTCAGCGCGGCGTGGGGCTTCCCGTTCTACCTGTACTTCGAGGTCTCGGCCATCGTTATCGGCCTCGTACTGCTGGGTCGCTGGCTCGAAGCGCGGGCCAAGAAGCAGACCGGGGCGGCGATCAAGGCGCTCATGGGCTTGCGGGCGAGGACGGCCAGGGTTATCCGGGACGGTGCGGAGGTAGACGTGCCGGTCGAGGACGTGCGGGTCGGGGACCTGGTCCGGGTGCGTCCCGGTGAGAAGGTGCCCGTGGACGGCATCGTGATGGAGGGTGCCTCCGCGCTGGACGAGAGCCTGCTGACCGGCGAGTCTTTGCCGGTGGAGAAGGACGTGGGCGACAAGGTCATAGGGGCTACGCTCAACAAGACCGGCGGGTTCGTCATGCGGGCAGAGAAGGTCGGTAGTGAGACGGCGCTCGCCCAGATCGTGCGCATGGTCGAAGAAGCGCAGGGCTCGAAGGCGCCGATGCAGCGGATGGTGGACACCATCTCCAGCTATTTCGTGCCGGCCGTGCTCGTGCTGGCGGTGCTGACGTTCGCGGTCTGGCTCGTCTTCGGCCCCTCGCCCATCTTCGCGCTGACGGCGGCCATCGCCGTGCTCATCATCGCCTGCCCGTGCGCTTTGGGCCTCGCGACGCCGACGGCGATCATGGTCGGCACCGGCAAGGCCGCCGAGAACGGCGTGCTGGTTAAGGGGGGCGAGGCGCTGGAGATGACCCGCAAGATAGACGCCATCGTCCTCGACAAGACGGGAACCCTAACGCGGGGCAAGCCTGCGGTGACAGAGGTCGTACCATCTGACGGCGTCCCCGAGAAGGAGCTGTTGCGGCTGGCCGCCGCCGCGGAGGTCGGCTCCGAGCACCCCCTGGCCGAGGCGATCGTGGCGCGGGCCAAGGAGCGGGGCCTTGAGCTTCCAAGAGCCTCCACCTTCGAGTCCATGACAGGCAAAGGCGTCAGGGCGAGGGTTGAGGGGCGTGAGGTCCTCATAGGAAACCGCGCGATGATGGACGTGGCGGGCATCGTACCGAACGGCCTCGTGGGGCGTGCCGGGGAGCTGGCTCGGGGCGGGGCTACGCCGATGTACGTCGCCGTGGACGGCGAGTGGGCGGGCCTCATCGCCGTCGCCGACACCCTCAAGCCGGAATCGCGCGAGGCGGTCGCGGAGCTTGGGGCTTTAGGCCTCGAAGCCTGGATGCTCACCGGCGACAACCGCGCCACCGCCGAGGCGATAGCCGCCGAGGTCGGGATAGGCCGGGATCGTGTCCTGGCCGAGGTGCTGCCGGAGGAGAAAGCGGCGAAGGTGGCCGAGCTCCAGAGTCGGGGCAAGACCGTGGCGATGGTCGGGGACGGCATCAACGACGCCCCCGCCCTCGCCGGGTCCGACCTCGGCGTCGCAATAGGCACCGGCACCGACGTCGCGATGGCCGCCTCCGACATCACCCTGATCGGGGGGGATCTCAGGAACATCGTCGCCGCGATCTCGCTCTCGCGAAAGACGGTCGGCAAGATCAAGCAGGGGCTCTTCTGGGCCTTCGCCTACAACGTCGCCCTGATCCCGGTGGCCGCGGGCGTCCTCTACCCGTTCTTCGGTGTGCTTCTGAGCCCGATCCTGGCCGCGGCGGCGATGGCGATGAGCTCGGTAAGCGTGGTGACGAACGCCCTCCGCCTCCGCTCTTTCGAACGGCCGAAGAGCGCGGAAGAGATCCTGCACCCGCCACTGCGCGCCCGCGTCGGCGAGGTCGCCTACCTCGGCGGCATCGCCGTGGTAGCCCTTGCCATCGGCGCCGCGGCCTTCTTCCTGGCCCCGGGACCGCACCGCAACATGGACGGTGGACGGGACGCGATGCCCGGGATGGAGATGCCGTCGGAGACGGGCGGATCCCGCGGCGGCCTGGGAGCGGCGGCGAACGCGGACGGTTCCGGCGGCATGGCCCGCGAGATGCTCGTCCAGAACGGCCGCTACTCCGACGAGCGCTTCATCGACGCGATGGTGCCGCACCACGAGGGCGCGATCGACATGGCCGAGGTGGCCCTGGATGAGTCCCAGCGGCCCGAGATCCTCGACCTCTCCAGGGGCATCGTCTCCTCTCAACGGCCCGAGATCGAGGACCTGAAGGACATAAGAGAGCGCGAGTTCGGCTCCTCCGCCATCCCTTCGAACGCCGGCGGCATGGGAGCGATGGGTATGACGGATCCCGGTCAGCTCGCTGGGCAACGTCCCTTCGACAGGGCCTTCATAGACGCCATGATCCCGCACCACCGCTCCGCCATAGACATGGCGAACGTGGTCCTCGACGAGAGCGAGAACCCGGAGATCCGCAAGCTCGCCAGGGGCATCGTCGAGGAGCAGGAGCGCGAGATCCGGCAACTTGAGCAGTGGAGGACCGAGTGGTACCCGCAAAGTTGAGAGACCGAATAGTTGATACCCATAAGGGGTATGGGTAAAATGGACCGCGGATAGACCCTTGGAACGGAAGGAGAGAAGGATGGCGACGACGACGGTGCTGAAGGTTGAGGGCATGACGTGTGGGCACTGCGAGATGAGCGTCCAGGAGGCGCTCGACGAGCTCGACGGCGTGCGGGCGGCAAGGGCGGACCGCAACACCGGTGATGTCGAGGTCACATACGAGGAGGGCAAGGTCACAGACGAGCAGTTCAGGGGAGCCGTCGAGGAGGCCGGCTACGCCCTCAAGTCCTGAGGCGGGCTGGGTTTCCGGCGGGCCTGGGCGGGGAGCGCGGCTCCCCGCCCGACTTTTTGGCGGGTGGATCGTTTTTCGGGCGCCTTTTCCACGGGCGGAGAGTATGGAGGGTACGGGATGCCGCGGGTTGAAGTTGATGGTGTCGGGGCCTTCGAGGTCGAGGATGGCAAGAGGCTGGTCCTGGCGATAGAGGAGGATGCGAGCGTGGACATCATGCACCGGTGCGGGGGCTACGCCCGGTGCACGACCTGCCGCGTCGAGTACCTGGAGGGCGAGCCCGAGAAGATGACGCGGGCGGAGCTCGAGGTGCTGGAGAAGAAAGGCCTGCTCGGGGAGGCGCGGCTCTCGTGCCAGGCGGTGGCCGACCACGACGTGAAGGTGAGGCCCCTGGCCACCGTCACGTCCATGGGCGCCGGGGGTCCGGGGCGCAAACCCGAGGCGGAGATCACACCCGACCCCGAGTGGGTCGATAACCCTGTCTAGCCGTCAACGCCGGGGACGTCGCGCAACCCAGTGGGAGTATCCGACGGCGGCGTTCGCGAGGTTCGAACCTCCTTCGACGGTTCCCGCGGTCAGGATGCCAGCCGTCTCGAAACGCCCAAGAAACACGCGCCCGCTCGTACGTCGATTTGCAAAATAGGGGGCAGGGGTATAAAGTGGGCGTCTGGATGCGGGCGGCCGTTGGCCGGGTTCGTGGCCTCGGTGACGGAACGGCCTTCGCGGGTAGGCTCGTGGTTGCTGGCCCGCTGGGCGGGCTATTTGTCCGGGGAAGAAGGCGACGGTGGTAACCCCGGCGTCGAGCATCACGAAGATTGCGGAGGCGACGGATGTCTAGGGAAAGGGACGAAGGCATGGAGACAGTAGAGGGAAACGAGCGGGGGATCGAGACGGCCGGCGCTCCCCACGGGTACATAAAGGAGGGGGACAAGGAGAAGCTCAGGAACCGCCTGAGGCGCATCGAGGGGCAGGTGCGCGGGCTACAACGGCTGGTCGAAGAGGAGGCCTACTGCGTGGACGTCCTCACCCAGGTCGCCAGCGTCGTCTCCGCCCTGGAGAAGGTCGGCACGATCATCCTAAGGGACCACGTCGAGCATTGCGTTCGCGAATCCATCGAGAGCGGGGACCGGCAGAAAGCCGACGAGAAGGTCGAGGAGCTGACCGCAGCGGTCGAGCGGTTCCTGAGGGTCTAGACAAGACGCCGGACCACGACGAGGCCAACGTCGGGGGATCGAACGGTTTCTCTGTCGTCGAGTGTCGCCCGGGAGGCGTCTTGACGCGGTTCCGACGAGGAAAGGGCTTGTGCGGATATGAGGGAGAATAGCGCGCGAAGAAGTGGGCTCACGCGCCTCGATTTCTTGGGGCTCGCGGGGCTGGGGACCGGCGCCTTGGTCCTTGGCGGATGCAGCGCCCTGTCATCCACGAGACAAAACCCGCCAACGGCCCGCAGCACTTACAAGGTCGCCGAATACGTCCTGGAGGCCTCTGTCTTGAAGCTGAACCTGGGCGGGCCGAGCGTCGAAACATGGGGATACGGGGAGGGACTGCCTGGCCCTGAAATAAGACTACAGCAGGGCGAGACGCTGCGCGTGAGGTTACGCAACCGGCTGCCCGAGGGCACCTCCGTCCACTGGCACGGGGTGCCGCTTCCCAACGGGATGGACGGCGTGCCCGGCGTTACGCAGGACCCCGTGGCGGCGGGCGAGAGCTTCACCTACGAGTTCCGGGCCGACGATCCGGGCACCTACATGTACCACAGCCACTCCGGGCTCCAGCTCGACCGCGGCCTGTACGGGCCCCTGATAGTGGAGCCCGAAAACGAGACGCTCTCCTACGACCGCGAGTACGTCTTGACGATCGACGACTGGCTCGACGGCGTAGACGGTGTCCCCGAGGATACATACGAGAAGCTCAGGGCTGGCGAGGGCGAGATGGCCGGGATGGAGGGTATGTCGGGTATGGGGGGCACGGGCGGCGCGGAGCCCGAGCCAGACGTGAAGTACCCCGTGTACCTGATCAACGGCAAGCCCCCCGAGGAGCCGGAGGAGCTCGAGGTCGGCCGCGGCGACACGGTTAGGCTGCGCCTCGTCAACCCCTCCTCCGCCACCATCTACCGGGTGGCACTGGCCGGACACCGCATGACCGTCACCCACACCGACGGCCAGCCGGTGGAGCCCGTGGAGACGGACGCCCTGCGCGTCGGCATGGGCGAGCGTTACGACGTGATCGTGAAGGCCGCAAACCCCGGCGTCTGGCAGCTTGCGGCAAGGGCCGAGGGGACGCGGAAGATGGCGCGCGCGGTCCTACGTTATGAGGGGACCAACGGCCCGCAGCCCCCGCCGGACCTCGAGCCGCGGGAGCTCGGGAGCGAGATGCTCTCTTACAACGCGCTCAGGAGCGCGCCGGGTATCGATGGGGTCGAGGCCGGCAGCCCGGACCGCGTGGTGCCCATCACCCTCCGCGGCGACGAGGAGACCTACGTCTGGACCATAAACGGCCAGGCCTTCCCCGACGCCGACCCCATAGAGGCGGGTCGCGGCGAGCGGGTGCGCTTCGAGATGGAGAACACGACCATGATGCCCCATCCGATGCACCTGCACGGCCACTTCTTCAGGGTGGACAACGGCACCGGTCGCGGCCCGATCAAGGACACCGTGCTCGTCGACCCGAAGCAGAGGCTCGCCTTCGACTGGCTGGCGGACAACCCCGGCGACTGGGCCTTCCACTGCCACCAGGCCTACCACCAGGAGGGGGGCATGATGCGGGTCGTGAAGGTCGCATAGAGTCCGTCGCTTTCGCGGGGCGTTCCCGGTCACCGCGAACCGACGCGCGAAAGAGCAGCTGAAAGGAACGGAGATGGACATGGATACTTCTATCGTCGGGGCTGCCGGCACAAAGGCCGCACGCGGTACGGGCGCCACCGGCCTGGACTGGGCGGTGGCCGCCGCCTCAATTCTCTTTGTCGGTGGCGCGTGGCTTGACGCCTGGGCGCACGATAACCTCCCCGCGACGCTTGAGACGTTCTTTACCCCGTGGCACGCTATCCTCTACGCCGGCCTCCTTGCCGCGGCCGTGACGTTGTCCTGGGCCGCGATCCGTAACCACGCGCGGGGGGTCTCCTGGCGCGGGGCGTTGCCTGATGGATACGGTCTCTCCGCGCTCGGCGTGGCGGCCTTCGCCGCCGGCGGCGTGGGGGACATGCTTTGGCACGTCTTTTTCGGGATAGAGGTGGGACTGGAGGCTTTGTTGAGCCCCACGCACCTGCTCCTGGCCGCCGGCGCCACGCTCGTGGCCAGCGGCCCTCTACGGGCCGCGTGGTTGCGTCCGGGGAGCCGTTCGGGAGCCGTCCCGCTTCCTGCGCTCCTGTCGCTGGGCCTGACCGTCTCTGTGCTCGTCTTCTTTACCGCGTACGCCAACCCCTTCGGTATCCCGTGGCCCGATAGCCAGTTCAACCTCGCACGGTTCGACTTCTCCGTCGTACCAGCAGAGAGCGGATCCCAGGACGGGCCGGTCTACGCCGCCACCGAGGGCCTGGGACGGGCGCTGGGGGTCACCGGAATCCTGCTGCAGGCTGGGATCCTGATGGGCGCCATGCTCCTGGCCGCGCGGCGCTGGGTGCTGCCCTTTGGGGCCGCCACGCTCGTCTTCTCTCTCGCGCTCGTCCCCTCGGTCTTCCCGCACGGGTACTACCTGTTCGTCCCCGTCGCCGTTCTGGGTGGCCTGATCTCTGACGTCCTGCTCCGCTACCCGGCCGCCGGCCGATCCGGCGCCCCGCGCCTGTTCGCCTTCGCCGCGCCCGCCGGCCTCTATGCGCTGTACTTTGCCGCCCTGGCCCTCACCGGCGGCCTCTCGTGGCCCGTGGAACTCTGGGCCGGGACCGTCGTGCTCGCCGGCGCCGTCGGAATGCTCGTGGCCTTCCTCGCGGGGTCTTCAGACGCGCCGCCGTCCTCCGAAACGTCGCCCGGAAAGCCGACCGCCGCATGACGGCCACCGACCCCCTCGTCCGGCAAGCGGCCTGGCCCAAAG
Organism: Rubrobacter tropicus; assembly: GCF_011492945.1. NCBI lineage: Bacteria > Bacillati > Actinomycetota > Rubrobacteria > Rubrobacterales > Rubrobacteraceae > Rubrobacter > Rubrobacter tropicus. Next base: position 3,852,537 of record NZ_CP045119.1, on the reverse strand, counting down.
GGACCACTTTGTCCCGCGGGAACCTTCGCGGGGTTGGAGAGGTGGGGGGCAGGGGCATAAACTCGATGTTGCGGCGGACGGCGCGGTTCGAGGCGTCCGCAGGGCCGGGCGTCGCCGGAGCGGATCTCTAGGAAGGCGGGTCATGGAATCTCTGCAGCAGTACGCGCTCCTCTTCGGCATGGCCGTGGCCACGGTGGGGCTGGCGCTGTGTCTGGGCGCGATCTCCCGCACGCTCGGCAAGCCGCGCGAGGAGGAGGGTAAGGACGTGCCTGCGACCTCCGGCAAGCTTCACAGGGACCCCGTGTGGGCACGCTACCACGTGCGCTACTACGGGTACGCCCTGCTTTTTTTGGCCTTCGACATGGAGATGGCCTTCATGTACCCGTGGGCCGTAGTCTACAGGGAACTCGGCCTGGTCGCCCTGCTGGACATGGGCGTCTTCCTGGCGATCCTGTTCTTAGGGCTCCTCTACGGATGGAGCCAGGGAGCGCTGAGACGGCAGTGAGTTCTCGAGCGAGCGTCTCCGCGAACGCTTCGCTCTCCGGTTCTCGGGGGGCGCGGGTGTCTTGGCTCGGGAGGCTGGTCTCCCGGACGTTGGCGCGGGATCTCTCCGCGTTCTTCGTCCCCGGGCCCGAGGTCGTACGCGCCCGCGCCCTGGATCCGCGGGCCGCAGGCCTGGACTTCTCTCCCACCCCGCGCCACGCGAACGTGCTGGTTGTGGTGGGCCAGGTGCCGGAGAGCTTGAGGGAGGCGGCGGCTGTCGCCTACGCCCAGATGCCCCGGCCGCGGGCGGTGCTCGCAGTCGGCGCGGAAGACGTCTTGCCGCTTCCCGTACCGGATGTGTCCGTGGGCCCGGATCAGGACGAGTTGGTTGCCGGCGTGGCCAAGTTGCGACGCCGGTTCGCGGAGGGATCCTTCGGCCCGACGGCCGAACCTTTCGAGCCCGCCGCGCTCCGGAGCAGGACCGAGTACACCTGCCCGATGCACCCGGAGGTCGTCCAGGGCGAGCCCGGCACGTGCCCCAGGTGCGGGATGGACCTCGTCCCGCGTGAGACCGCCGAAGCCGGCGCGGCAGAGAACGCCGACCACGAAGGCCACGTACAACACGAAGATACAGACCACGGCGCGGAGGCCACCGAATCGGGAGAAGGGCGTGCGGGACACTCCCGCCAGGATATCGAAGCGGAGCATGAAGGGGCACAGCACACCGAAGGGTCCGTCGAACACGGCGGGGCGCACGGCCACGAGGGACGCGCCGATCACGACGGCGGACACGGCGGCACGGACCACGACGGGGAAGACCATGCCCTCGAGGACCACGGTGGCATGGACCACGGGGATATGGAGTTCATGTCGATGGTCGAGATGACTGAGGGGACGCCGAGGAGCTCCGACGGGCTGCAGATGGAGTGGGTCGAAGCGCCGTTCGGGCCGCTGTTTCAGGGGCTGCCGGGCGGGCTCTCGCTGATCCTCACCCTCGACGGCGACACAGTGGCGGAGGCGAAGGCGGCCTCGACCGTGGCCGTACAGAGCCGTGAGGATCCGCGCGGCCCTATCGGGGAATTCGTGGAACGGTTCGCGGAGCTCGACCCGCTCGCGCCGGTCTCTTACCGTCTGCTGGCGATGCGCGCCGTCGAGAGCGCGACTGGTGTGAAGCCGGCCGATGAGGTGACGCTGGCTCGGGTGGGGGCGCTCGAGCGCGAGCGGGCGGTGAGTCATCTGAACTGGATGGCGGGCTTTGGCTACCTGATTGGCTACTCCTGGCTCGCGAAGCGGGCTGAAGTCTTGCAGCTCGCCCTCCTGCGGACGGGCAACGAGGGGACCGCGCGTATCAGCACGGAGGTGCGACGACTCGTCCGTCGGTTGGAGCGGACGCCGCTCCTGCGGCGCAAGCTGGATGGGGTCGGCGTGGTGCCGGACCTCGATGGGGCGTCAGGGCCGGTGGCGCGGGCCGACGGACGGTCGATCGACGCTCGCGTGGGCGAGGACGCGTACCGGTCTTTAGGTTTCGAGCCGGTCGTCGTTGAGGGGGGCGATGCCCTCGCGCGGCTGCGGGTGCGGCTGGCGGAGACGGAGCGGAGCCTCCAACTCGTGGAGAAGGTAGGAGGCGCATCCGCTTCCGGCGCCGTTCCGGAGAACGCATCCGCCGGAAGGGGAGAGGCCACCCTGGAGACGCCTCGCGGGGCGGCGACGCTCGCGGTGACGTTGGAAAGCGGCGAGGTGGTCGTCGTGGAGCTCCACACACCCTCGACGGGGCATATAGAGCTCATCGGACCCGTCACCGAGCAAAGGGAGCTGGGCGATGCCCTAACCGGGGTCGCGTCGCTCGACCTCTCGCCCTGGGAAGTGACGCGATGACCACCGTCATCGTCGTTTTCGCGCTGATCGTGGGAGCGTACCTCGTCGCCGTACTGGAAGCCTGGACCACCACCGGGCGTCTCAGCTTCGCATCTCCGCTCCTCTCGGGGATCGCGCTCCTTGGGCGCGAGTCGATCGTCCCGAGGAAGTCGGACCGGATCTTTTTCGAGGTGGGCCCGGTGCTGCTGCTCGTCTCGGCGGTCCTCGCGGCCGCCGTGCTGCCGCTCGCTCCGGGCCTGATCGTCGCGGACCTCGCCACGGGCGCCCTGTTCGTCAACGCTGCGCTGGCCTACGTGATGGTCGCGCTCGTGATGGCCGGATGGGGGCCCGACGGGGCCTACGCCATGGTCGGCGGTTTCCGGTTCCTGGGGCAGCTCATCGGCTACTCGATGCCGATCGTCATGGCCATAGTGGGCGTGGCGATGCGCGCCGAGTCGCTGCTGACCACGGCGATCGTCGAGTCCCAGGCCGCGTTGCCGAACGCGATCTACCAGCCCGCCGGCTTCGTGGTCTTCTCTGTGGCGGCGATGTCAGTGTGCTTCCTGCCGCCGTTCGACCTACCCACGGCGCCCGGGGAGCTCGCCGGCGGGACCATGGCAGAGTACACCGGCTGGCGCCTGGCGGTGGTGCGCCTCGCCCGCGCGGTCCTCGTCGTGACGCTCGCGGCGGCCATCACGGTCTTCTACCTCGGCGGATGGAACGGTCCCGTGCTGCCGCCCTGGGCCTGGACCGCAGCCAAGACGCTCGCGGTGGCGGCCGTGATGCTCGTGGCGGGTCGATACGTGCCGCGGGTGCGCGAGGAGCATATGCTGGCCTGGTACTGGAAGATAGGCATACCCCTAGCGCTCCTGAACATTCTCTACGTTGGCGTCGTTCTTGTAGTCGGGGAGCCGTCCTCGATGTCGATGTAGTCCTGGTAAGGGTTGGTGACCGGATGATCCTGCAGACCATCTTTATAGGCCTCTTCGGGCTCGCGGCGATCTGGTTCGCCGTCGTCGTCTTCCGGACCTATTCGATGGTCCGCTCGGCTTTAGCGCTCCTGTTCTCGCAGGCCGCCCTTGGCGCGATGTTCCTCGCGATGGAGGCCGAGTTCCTCGGTGTGTTGCAGATAATGATGATGGCGACGGAGATGTCGATCATGGCGATCTTCATGGTCATGTTCATGATGGACCCGGGCGGCCTGGGCGAGATGGACATGACCCACCAGAAGCGCGTCTCGCAGGTGGCCGGAGTCCTCGGGGCCTTCGCGGCTTTAGGCGTCGCCTTCCTCGCCGGCTGGGGAACGCCAGCGAAATCCGCGCCCGGTCCGCAGGCGCAGCTAAGGGGCCTAGGTCTGGACCTGATGGAGCGCTCGATGCTGATCTTCGAGACCGCCGGGGTGACCATCCTCACGGCCATGATCGCGGCCACGGCCGTCGCGGTGGCCACGAGGGGCGCCACGGAGCAAAAGGAGGAGGGAGAATGACGCCGCTCTACGTCGCGCTCGTCGTCGGGGCCGTCATGTTCGGGATAGGGCTCTACGGAGCTCTGAGCCAGACGAACCTGGTCATGATCATGATGGGCGTCGAGGTGATGCTCGGCGGGGCGCTGGTCAACCTCGTCGCCTTCTGGCGCTTCCTGCATCCCACCGAATACCCGGGGCAGACGTTCTTCCTCATTATCATGACCGTGATGGCCCTCGACATGGCCGTCGGCTTCGGTGTAGCCACCAGCCGCTTCCGGGCGAGGGGTTCCGTCGAGATGGAAGAGGCCAGGGAGCTCAAGGGATGACCATCGCGGCTCTGACAATTCTCGGCCCGCTTGCGGCGGCTACCGTTATCCTCCTCCTGCGCCGCGGTGCATCGGCGTTTGCCCTACTCGGTACGGGGGTCGCACTCTTCGGCGCTCTCGTCACGCTCGTCCGTGTCTCGGACGGGGGGCGCTACTCCGCGACGCTGCCGGGTCTGCCCGACCTGCCGCTCAGGCTCGTGGTCAACCCCCTGACCGCGGTGCTCGCGACGTTCGTCGCGGTCGTGAGCTTCTTCGTGATGGTGTACGCGGTCGGCTACATGAAAGAGGAGGGTGGCAAGCCACGTTTCTTCGCCGGCATGAGCCTCTTCGCCGCGGCGATGCAGGCGCTGGTGGTAGCCGGAGACTGGGTGCTCCTGCTGGCGGCGTGGGAGATTATAGGTTTTCTCTCTTTTCTCCTGATTGGCTTCTACTACGAGCGGCCGGGCGTGGGCGGCGCGGCCATGCGCGCCTTCCTCTATACCAGGTCTGCTGACCTGGGCCTCTACGGGGCGATCTTCGTCCTTATCTCGCAGACCGGGACTAGCGGGATCCGGGCCACCCTGGACGTTGGCGGTACGGCGGCGATAATCGTGGGCCTCTTCCTGCTCCTGGCCGCGGCCGGCAAGTCGGCCCAGGCGCCTCTGCAGGGCTGGCTCCAGAGCGCCATGGTCGGCCCCACCCCGGTCTCGGCGCTGCTCCACTCGGCGACGCTGGTCGCCGCGGGCGCCATACTCCTGATCCGCACCTCCCCGCTCCTCCCGCCCCCGGTGTTGCTCGTCGTCGGCCTCCTCGGCGGCGTCACGGCGATCGTCTCCGGGCTCATAGCCGTCGGCGAGGGCGACCTGAAGCGCCTGCTCGCGGCCTCCACTTCAAGCCAGTACGGCTTCATGCTGCTGGCCGTGGGCGCGGGCTCCCCTGTGGCCGCGACGGTCCACCTTATCGCCCACGCGGCGATGAAGAGCTCCCTGTTTCTCGGCGCCGGGGTCTTCCAGCACGCCCGCGGCTCCACAGCCTTCGGCGACCTGGAGGGCGCGGGCCGCGGGCGGCGATGGACCTTCGCCGGGTTCGTCCTCGCGGGCCTGGCGCTCGCCGGCGTGCCGCCCTTGAGCGGGTTCTGGTCGAAGGACGCCGTCCTGGCCGCCGTCTTCGGGTCCGCGCACGCGTGGCTCCTCGCTCCCCTGCTCCTGGCTGGAACGCTCCTGACCGCCGTCTACGTCGGCCGGGCGCTGGCGCTGCTGTGGCGCGGCGAGGGAAGAGACGAGCGGGTCGCGGGCGCGGGATGGATGGGCGCGGGCCTGGCGACGCTCGTCGTCCTCGCCGCTACGCTCGGCCTCGCGCTCGAACCGCTCGCAGCACTGCTCGGAGAAGAGGTGCCGAAGGACCTGCTGGTCGCGGGCCTGGGCATCGTGCTGGCCTTGGTCGGGCTGCCGCTGGGATGGTCCGTCCCTGCCGGCCGTCTCCTGGGCCCGCTACGCGGCGCCGCCGGACGCGGGTTCCGCTTCGGCGGCGGCTTCGACGGGCTCGTTGCGCGTCCGGCGATGGAGATCGCAAGAGCTCTCGACGCGTTCGACCGCGGCATACACGCCCTCGTCCTCGGCGTGGGGAGGGGCTCCCTCGCCCTGGCGGACGCGACGCGGATCTCCGACGAGCGGGGGATAGACGGCCTCATCTCCGCGCTGGTGAGGGGCACGCGAGACCTCGGTGGCCGGGCCCGCGTCTTGCAGTCCGGGCTAGTTCACAAGGAGCTGTTGCTCGCCGTCGCGGGCGGCGCCGTCCTGCTCGCGCTGCTGGCGCTGGGTGCCGTGACCCTCTAGAGAAAGGTTCGGATGATCCCCATCGTATCCCTGACGCTCTTCGTCCCGCTCCTGGGGGCGATCTTGCTGGTGGCGCTGCCGGGCGCCTCCCCGCGGGTCGCGCACGCGATCGGTCTCGCCGCCGCCGGGCTCGCCCTCGCCGGCTCGGGGGTCATGTGGGCGCGCGGGGTGCCCTCGGGTCCGGGTTTCTCGCAGGTCGAGGAGGTCGCCTGGATCCCCTCCATAGGAGCCGCCTACCGGGTCGGCGTGGACGGCGTGAGCCTGCCGCTCGTGCTCCTCACGACCGTCCTGTTCGTGGTGTCCCTCGTCTTCTCGACGCAGATCACCGAGCGGGCCCGCTCCTACGTGGCCCTCTTCCTGATGCTGGAGACCGCCTCCATCGGGGTGTTTGTCGCGCTCGACGCGATCCTGTTCTACGTCTTCTTCGAGGTGACGCTCGTCGGGATGTACTTCATCATCGCCGATTGGGGATACGAGGGACGACGACGGGCGTCCCTGACGTTCTTCCTCTACACCCTGCTCGGGAGCCTGCCGCTCTTGCTCGCGATTCTGGGCCTCTATCTCGCTAGCGACCCCAATACCTTCGATATGCGGGAGTACATAGCGAGTCCTCCCCTGACGGGGCTCGCGGCGATGCTCGCCCTGATCGCCATGCTCGTCACCTTCTTCGTGAAGACCCCGGTCTTCCCGGTCCACACCTGGCTGCCGCTGGCCCACACCGAGGCCCCGACCGCGGGGAGCGTGATCCTGGCCGGCGTCTTGCTGAAACTCGGCACCTACGGCCTGGTCCGCTTCGCCCTCCAGATGACCCCGGACGCCTTCCGGGCCGCCGCCCCGGTCGTCGTGATCTTCGGCGTCTTTTCCGCCCTCTACGGCGCGTTCGTCGCCCTGGCCCAGACGGACCTCAAGCGCCTCGTCGCCTACACCAGCGTGAACCACATGGGCTACGTCGTAGTGGGCGTCGGCGTGGCCGCCGCTGCGACGGACGCGGGCGTCCGGGCGCTGGCGCTCGACGGGGCGGTCCTGCAGATGGTGAGCCACGGCGTCGTCACCGGCGTTCTCTTCCTGCTGGTCGGGGCTTTGCAGGACCGGACGCACACGCGCGAGATGGGGGAGTTCGGGGGGATATTGCGGGCGGCGCCCGTCCTCGGTTGGGGGTTTGTCCTGGCCGCGTTCGCGTCCCTGGGTCTTCCAGCATTGGCGCACTTCCCGGCGGAGTTCCAGATCTTCCTCGGCACGCTCCAGGTCTACCCGGTCGCGGTGGTGGTCGTGCTGGGGATCGTGGTAACGGCGGGCCTGTACCTGCTCGCTATAGTGAGGACCTTCCTGGGCACGATCTCCGGGAGGTGGTCCGGAATGAAGGACCTGAACGCGCGGGAGGTTCTGGCGATAGCCCCGTTGCTCGCGCTCACCGTCGTGCTGGGGGTCGTACCTTTCGTGGTGCTGGACGTGATCCACCGCGCGACGCAGGCGATGTTCCCGTGAACCCGGCGCTGGAGATAGGAGGGGCGCGTGGCGCGTGACCTGTCGCTTCTGGCTCCCGAGATCGTCGTTGTCCTGACCGCCGTCGGCGCCCTCTTCTTCGAGATGCTGCGCCTGCCGAGGGTGGCGTTGCCGCTCACCATCGTAGGTCTTCTCGTCGCCACCGGCCTGACCGTGCCGCTCCTTGGCACGGAGACGACGGTCTTTTCCGAGACGTTCCGCATAGACGCCCTCTCCGAGTGGGCCAAGCTGACGCTGCTTCCGGCCACCATCCTGAGCGTCGTCCTCGCGTACCCGGAGGTCAGGGACACCGAGCGGGAGGGGACGGTCTACGTGCTGTTCTCGTTGACGGCTCTCGGGGCGCTGGTGCTGGCCGGCGCGGGGGACGTGATGTTCCTGGTGCTGGGCGTGCTGCTTTCCAGCGTCGGCTCCTTCGCGCTGGTCGCCTACCCGGCAGACGACCGGGCCACGGAGGGGGCGATGAAGTTCTTCGTGTTCGGGTCGGTGACGCTGGCCGTGATGATCTTCGGGCTCACGTACTGGTTCGGAGCGGCGGGCTCCACCCTGCTGGTAGACCTGGACGGGCTCACGGCCATCCCGCTCGCCGCCACTTTCGGCCTCGTCGCGGTGCTCGTCGGCCTGGGCTACAAGGCCTCTCTCGTCCCGTTCCATTTCTGGGCGCCCGACGCCTACGAGGGAGCGCCGGTCTCGGTGGCCGCGTTCCTGTCCGTGGTTCCGAAGGTCGGCGCCATCTTCGCCGTGGCCCAGATCGCGCGCGACCTGCCGGCCGAGACGGGCTGGCCGCTCGCCGTCGCCGTCCTCTCCGTGATCTCTATGACCTACGGTAACCTGACGGCGCTCGTCCAGGAGAACGTGGTGAGGCTCCTGGCCTACTCCGCGATCGCGCAGTCGGGGTACTTTCTTCTCGGCGTCGTGGCCGTGGGGGAGAGCAGGCTCGCGGTGAGGTCGCTGGTCGTCTTCGCCGCCGCCTACGCGGCTATGAATATTGGTGCGTTCGCCATCGTCGCCCTGTCCGGGACCACCCTGAGGAATTTCGCCGGACTCGGGCGTGCCAGGCCGGCCGCTGGGGTTGCGATGGTGGTGTTCCTGATCTCGCTCGTCGGCATCCCTCCCCTGGGCGGCTTCGTCGGGAAATTCTTGCTCTTCGGCGCGGCCATCGAGGCCGGGTTTACCTGGCTGGCCGTGATAGGCATCCTCAACAGCGTCGTCTCGCTGGCGGTGTACCTGCGCATCGTGGTCCCTATGTACGGCCGGGCAAAAGAGACACCGGTCTCTCCACCGTCGGTCGCGGTGGTCTGGGTTGCGGCGCTAGCGTTCACGGTGGCCATAGGGGTTGCGGCCCAGGTGTTGCTGGGAAGCGTCGCTTGAGGCGCAGTAGCGAGCACCCGGCGGTCGATGAGAGAACCGCGGCATGCCCGTATCCCGGGCTGGCGTCCTTGCCAGGATAGACCTGGTTAACTGGTGGAGCTCGGCCCGTTCAGTGCTCTTTCGCAAGACCGGTTCGGGATGGCTCGGATCTTCCGTTGCCCCGTCGGACGGTCTCCGCGCCCGTGATGAGCGCGCTTAGCCATACGCCACCGGCGGCGTAGCCGGCGGCCACGTCGCTGAAGTAGTGGACGCCCAGGTACATCCTGGAGAAGCCGATCAGAAGCACGAGGAGCCCCGCCCCGAACACGACGGCTACCCGCGCACGCCAGGTTTTTAGGGCCAGAACCGCGAAGTAGGTAAGCATCCCGTAGACGACGAAGGACACCATCGCGTGCCCGCTGGGGAAAGAGTACGAAGTCTCCAGCAGCAACGGGTGTTCGAAGACGGGGCGGGGCCTGGCGAATAAAGACTTGAGGAGCTGGTCGAGCACCGCGCTGCCCCCAACCGCGGCAACCCAGATCCCAAAGAACAGCCAACGCCGCCTCCAGGCCAAGTACGCCGCGACAAGCGCCCCAAAGAGCGCCATCGTCTCGATGGAGCCCAGGGCGGTGAGCCCGAGGAAGAAGGTCGTGAGTGGCGGGTTCGCCAGGGAGTGCAGGTAGCCGGCTATCGCATGGTCGTAGCGGACGAGAGGATCTTTCGTCAGCAGGTCTTCGGCCAGCCCGCCGAACAGCCACAGGCACCCGCCGGCGAAGGACAGGCCGAGCGTGAGGTGCAACCCGAGGTACTGTCCCGGCGTCAGGCGACGCAGCAACCAGCGGAGCTGGGAGTCGTAGCGGACCCGCAGTCTGGCCACCCGAGGCCAGGATAGCACGACCTCGCCGTATGACACGAGTAGCGCCCGGTGGGCCGCAACCCAACGGTAGGCAAGATAGAAGCCCGCCACCGAGGCGACGACAAGGGCCAGCAGGAGCGTCGCTCTCCCCAGCCACCGCTCGACCACATCGAGGCTGCCGCCCAGGAGGTAGCCGACGAGGACCGCCGCCGAAGCCCAAACGATCCCACCCAGGGCGTTCCAGAAGGCGAAGGTCCGCCAGTGCATCCTGCTTATGCCGGCCACCAGCGCGCCGAACACTCGGAGGCCGGCGAAGAAGCGGGCCAAGAAGACGGCCTTGCCACCGTGGCTGGAGAAGAACGCCTCCGCACGGTCGAGGCGCTCGGGGGTGATCCGCACGTACCTGCCCCACCGCAGCACGAACGGTCTGCCCTTCTCCCTGCCCACCCAGTAGCCGATCTGGTCGCCGACCACGGCCCCAAGGACGCCGAACAGGATCGCGTCGCCCACGTCGAGGTGCCCCTGCTGCGCCAGCAGGCCGGAGGCCAGGAGAATGGTTTCGCCGGGCAGTGGCACGCCCGTGCTCTCCAGCATCACGCCGAAGAAGACGACCAGGTAGCCGTAGTGCTCGATGAGGGAGAGAACCCTGTCCATCGCCGCCAAGTTTATCGCCCGCGGTTCGTTACGATGCCACGTGCCTGGGATTGTGACGATCGTCGCGGTGCTAAATGCGGCGCGTTCGCAAGAGAACCTGCGGGTGACGGTACGGTCAACCTGCCTGGAGGTTCGGATCCGCCCAGGATTTCGCTCCACATCGTTTGTTGTCGCCAGGCGGTTTTCAGGAAGCATTCAGCTTCGCATCAGCGGGAGTTCAGGGCCGTGTGGTACGAGAATTGCAGACGAGAGATCGTTTATTCACCCTACGGCCAATCGCAGAGGAGGTGGAAGCAGGAGAAACAGTCTCCCGGCAGGGACTTTCGGAGACGAAGCAGATCCAGGCGAGAGTGAGGACAAGATGAGGAAGTTGATCGCGCTGGCGGCCGTTCTGGCGACGATGCTGGTGGCAGCATCTCCGGCGATGGCGAGTACGGGTACGGTCATGGCGGGCGCCGGTTCTGTGATGGCGCAGGCCGGTGGTGGCGAGGCGATGGCGCACGCCGGTTCGGTCCACGCCCACGCCGCCCCGGGCATGGCAATGGTGCATTTCGGCCCACACCACCACATGTAGCGGTGAGTTACCGGAGGATGCGAAGCCTCATCGGGCCCGCATCCTCCTTTCGAGATCTCCGCCGGAGATCTCTTCTCCAGGTAGCGTCTTGGCCTTCCACTCCGCCGCGTTTTCTGAGCCCGACACGGAGTCCGGTCTGCGGTCCGCCCAGAGATAATACTCAGGAAAAACTAAGCCACAAATCAGAAAACATTAAGGATGCTCTGGTACTCCTACGTCCAGGATGGCCCTCGCGCCGGCCGCGGGCCAAAGGAGGCAAGATATGGCCCAGGACAGCGAGATTGCGCGTGGCGACGGTACCGCGAGGAGCGCCAGAACCTTCACGGGCGCGGGGCAGAGGGGGACGAGGCCAGGGAGGCTGTGGGGTTGGATCGAGAGCCGCACGGGCATCCGGGCTCTCGCATACGCGGTACCGGAGCACGCCAACACGATCTGGTACATCCTCGGCGGCATCACCTTCATGGCGATTCTCATCTCGGTCGCCTCGGGCGTCTGGATCGCCCAGTACTACAACCCGGACCCGGCCGCAGCGAGGGAGAGCGTGCTCTTTATCCAGAACGAGGCGCTTCTGGGCGACGTCATGCGCGGCATACACATCTGGTCGGCTTACATAGCGGTCATCGGTGCCGTGTTGCACATGGTCCGGGTCTTCATCACCGCCTCCTACAAGGCCCCGCGCGAGGTCAACTGGTTGGTCGGGGTGGGTCTGCTGGGCCTGATCATGTTCGGCGCCTTCTTTACTGGGACGGTCTTGCGCTGGGACCAGGAGGCCTACGAGGCGATGGTCCACAACATGGAGCTGGCGAGCCTGCTCGGAGCCTTCGGGGGGTTCTTCTCGGACGCCTTCACGACGAGCGTCTCCATGCTGCCGCGCCTGTACATCGCGCACGTCAGCATCGTCCCGCTGCTCTTGGTGTTCTTGCTTATCGCCCACATCTTCCTGATCAAGTACCACGGCATCTCCCCGACCCCGGCCCAGGAAGAGGCCGGCGAGGCGCCCGGCGGGAAGCTGCCCAAAGAGAGGCAGACCGCCAGCTACGCGACCCACGCGCGGAAGATGCTCGGCTACGGGCTGGTCGTCCTGGGTCTCGCCGGAACCTTGGCGGTGCTCTTGCCGGGCGCCATCGGCGCGGCCCCCGATCCCGCGATGGAGATCACCAAGCCGTCGCCGATCTACTACTGGATGTACACCCCCGAGGCGTGGTTCGGCGTCAACGGCGTCCTGTACGCCGCGATCGTCTTCTTCGGGCTCCTCGTGCTCGTGCCGTTCTTGGACCGAACGCCGCTCCGTCGCCTGCGACGGAGGCCGCTTATGCTGGGCCTCGGGGGCGTGCTGGTCGTCGCTTTGACGGTCCTGACGATCATCACCGCCGTGACCCCGGTCGTGTCGCATCTGGAGTAGAGGAGACCATGGGAGCGGACTTCCGAAAGAGAGGTAGGACATGAAGATCCGAATCTTGATGGGGGGCTTGCTGGCGCTGATGATGCTCGCGTTGGCGCCGGGCCTCGCGTTGGCCGACGGCGTGAAGGGCGTCACGGTCTCGCCGCTCTCACCGCGGCCGGACGAGCCCATAACCGTCAACGGCGAGTTGCTCGGCCCGAACAGCGAGGTGGAGGTCTTGGTCATCGGCAACGGCGAGACCGTGGACCTGGGAGAGGTGAAAGCCGACGCGGAGGGGGATTTCACGCAGGAATTTCGGCTTCCGGCGGATCTCGAGCCGGGCAACTACAAAGTAAAGGCGACCGGTAAAGAGAGCGCGACGACCCAGATCTCGGTCTCCGGAGCTCCCGGGTCCGAAGCAGGCGGCGCGATGGGCGCGGAGCCGGTGATCGAGGCTCGTCCGCTGGGCCAGAGCATCGGCCTCGTGGCGCTCTTCGGCGTGCTGGCGGCCCTGGGCCTCTTCTTCGCACACCTGCCCGTTCGCCACCAGAAGGCGTAGGAGCACGGCTGGACGCTCTTATTTGCCCCTCGACCGCATTGGGAGGGAACTATGCCGATGTCTAAGCGGGCCTCGATCGTCTTGCTCGCGGTGGCGGGGGTGACCATCCTTTACCGCAGACGATTGCGGGCTTCTCTGGGCCGGGCCTCCGCCAACGTCCGGGACTTCGATTTGCCGAGTGTCGGTCTCTACGACGCGCTGATCGGGGCGGTCCTGGAGCCGTTCTACGAGCGCGTTGCCGGGGAGGTTGTCGTTGCCGATGCGCCAGGCGGAAAGATCCTCGAAGTGGGTAGCGGTCCCGGGCGACTCGCGGTGGGGGGCTTGGGGCGGAGGGCGGACCGCCTCGTGGTGATCGGTGTAGACATCTCCCCCGGGATGGTCGAGCGCGCCGCGCTGCGGGCGGAGGAGGCGGGCCTTGCAGAACGGGTGCGTTTCGTGACCGGCGACGTCGGCGCTTTGCCCTTTCCCGATGCCTCGTTCGACGGTGTGGTGAGCACGCTCTCCCTGCACCACTGGCCTGACGCCGCGCGCGGGCTTGCCGAGATCCACCGGGTCCTCAAGCCCGGCGCGGAGGCCCGGATCTACGACCTCGCCGGCTGGCTGTGGCCCCCGGCCCGCGGACGGCAGCGGCTCCTGGATCTGGCCGGGGAGAGCCCGTTCGGCGGGGGTACGGTAGAGGAGGTCCGCTGGCCGGGCAGCCTGCCGTCCTTCTCCGTCCTGCGCCTGCGCCGCGGCTGATGGGTCGGCCCGCCACGACGGGCCCTCAGTTACCGATCAGCCAGAACTCAGCCGGCCATCAGGTTCCACGGGTAAAGTCCTGTCCTGTGCGACGTGAGGGCTATCGAGAAGCGAGCACGGGGAGAACAGGAGGCGGGCCTCCGGGTGGTGCCGCGCTAAGTGCTTTCGGGGCACTACCGTGAGAGAGCCGGCCCGAGCTCTATCGGGCGGAAGCACCTTGCAGACGGACTAGGGAGGTAACGGTGCTCGAGACCGTGGACGTTGGGAGGCAGTACGTAAACCTCTACGAATCGAGCGCAGGGGCTGAGGCCGTGGCGCAACTGAGGGAGCTGGCGGAGCCCCTGCGCGGGGCGCGGGTGCTCCACCTCAACGCGACGCCCTACGGCGGCGGGGTGGCCGAGATCCTGCGCTCCGAGATACCGCTTTTGAGGGATCTCGGGATCGTGGCGGATTGGAGATTAATCACCGGAGACGAACCCTTCTTCTCCGTGACGAAGGCCATGCACAACGGTTTGCAGGGGGCCGAACGCGAGTTGACACCGGCCGAGCGGGAGACTTACCTGACCTACTCAGCCCGCAACGCCTCCCTCCTGGAGGAGGAGTACGACCTGATCGTCGTCCACGACCCGCAGCCTCTCGCGCTCCTGAAGTTGCGGGGCAAGGGCAGCTCGCGCTGGGTCTGGCGCTGTCACATAGACACCGCCGAGCCCAACCCGCAGGTCTGGGGCTTCTTGCGGCAGTACCTCGAGGGCTACGACGCGGCCGTTTTCACCCTGGGGAGCTTCGCGCCGCCCGACGTGCCGGTGGGGAGGGTGGAGATCGTACCTCCGGCCATAGACCCGGAGAGCCCCAAGAACATGAGGCTCGACCGTAGGACCGCGCAGAACGTGCTGGCCTGGATCGGGGTTGACACGGCCAGACCCCTCGTCACCCAGGTCTCGCGCTTCGACCCCTGGAAGGACCCCCTTGGCGTCATGGAAGCGTACCGGCTCGTCCGGGAGGAGGTGCCCGACCTGCAACTGGCCCTCGTCGGCTCGATGGCGCTCGACGATCCTGAGGGGTGGGAGATCTACCGCCGGATCCAGGCCGCCTCAAAGTCCGATCTCCACATCCACCTCTTTACCAACCTCACCGGGGTGGGCAACGTGGAGGTCAACGCCTTCCAACGCCTCTCCGACGTGGTGATACAGAAGTCGATCCGCGAGGGCTTCGGCCTGGTCGTCTCCGAGGCGCTGTGGAAGGAGACGCCCGTGGTGGCCGGCCGGGCCGGGGGCATCCCGCTGCAGATGCAGGGCGGGGCCGGCGGTTTCCTCGTTGACTCCGTCGAGGAGTGCGCCGCGAAGACCCTGCGCCTGCTCAAAGATCCAGAGGAAGGAGCGGAGCTTGCCGGGATGGGTCGGGAGCTCGTGCGCGGGCGGTTCCTGCTTACACGCCTGATCGCCGACGAGCTCAGGCTCTATGGGGCCTTACTCGGGGCGCGGCAACCGGACGTGGCGGTCGCCCAGGCGGGTCTCGGCAGGGAGGATAGGGACCCGGTCTGCGGGATGCTGCTCGGACCGACACCGGCGTTCGGGTACGAGTACCGCGGGCACCGCTACGACTTTTGCTCTGAGTCCTGCCGGGGTCAGTTCGAGGCTTCACCGGAATACTTTCTTCGGGCCGTCGCGGGGTCATGAGGGTCCTCACTATCAACTGCGGAAGCTCGACGTTGAAGTTCGGGCTCTTCGAGTCGGAGGGCGAGCGGTTTCTGGTCCGCGGGGCCGTGGACAGGATCGGGGGTTCCGGCGGAAACGTCGAGATCTACAGCGAGAGGGGCGAGAAGACGGTACGGCCCGCCTCGGCGGGCGATCACATCTGGGCTGCGCTCCTGGTGATGCGACAGCTCGACCGCTGCGGCCTGTTGGACGGCGTCGGGGCCGTCGGCCACCGGATCGTCCACGGCGGGGCGCGCTTCTCCGGGCCGGCGCTCCTGGATCCCGCGGCGCTAAAAGGGATCGAAGCCCTGGGAAAGCTCGCGCCCCTGCACAACAGACCCGCCCTCGCCGCGATTCGGGCCGTTCGTGAAGCCCTCGGGCCGGAGATACCGCAGGTGGCCGCCTTCGACACCGCCTTTCACCGGACCATGCCCCACGTCGCCCGGCTCTTCGCCCTCCCGCGCCGCTTCGCGGACGAAGGCGTTGTCCGCTACGGGTTCCACGGTCTCTCCTACGAGTACGTGGTGGGCGAGCTGCGCCGCCTGGACCCGGAGGCGGCGGCCGGGCGCGTCGTCATAGCACACCTCGGGAACGGGGCGAGCATGGCCGCGGTAAGAGAAGGCGTGGGCGTGGACACGACGATGGGTTTCACCCCCTCGGGCGGGCTCGTGATGGGCACCAGGCCCGGCGACCTCGACCCCGGTGTGATCCTCCACCTGCTACGGTCGATGGACCCCGGCGCCCTGCGCGAACTCGTCAACCGGGAGTCGGGGCTCCTCGGGGTCTCGGGGACCAGCGCGGACATGCGCGACCTGCTGGAGCGCGTGGCGGAAGACCCGCGCGCCGCCGAGGCCGTCGCCCTCTTCTGCTACGCGGCGAAGAAGTCCCTGGGCTCTTTAGCAGCCGCGCTCGGCGGGCTGGACACGCTCGTCTTCACCGGCGGCATCGGGGAGCACGCGTCGGCCGTGCGGTGGCGCATCTGCGAGGGGCTGGAGTTCCTCGGTATCCGGCTAGACCCGGAGCGCAACGCGCAGAACGCGCCCGTCGTCTCCCGCGACGGCGAACCGGTGGCCGTTCACGTGATCCCCGCCGACGAGGACCTGACGATCGCCCGCCACACCTACAAACTCGCAAGGTTCACGTCACAGGAAGGAGCGTAGTATGAAGGAGAGCCCCGCGTACCGTTTCGACCCCAATATCTCCAGCGCGGTCGAGAGCGACGGCGGCCCACCGCCCCGTTTACGGGAAACGCCGGTGGAAGGGCCACTCTCGCCGGAGCTGTTGGAAAAAATAGACCGCTACTGGCTGGCCGCCAACTACCTGACGGTCGGCCAGATCTACCTGAAGGACAACCCACTCCTGCGCGACCCCCTGGACCCTTCGCACATCAAGCCGCGCCTGCTCGGCCACTGGGGCACCTCCCCAGGCCTGAGCCTCGTCTACGTGCATCTGAACCGCCTCATACGGGAGCGCGACGTGGACGCCATCTACCTGGCCGGCCCAGGCCACGGGGGCCCGGCCGTCCTGGCCAACGTCTACCTCGAAGGAACATACTCCGAGGTTTACCCGGAGGTCTCCGGGGACGCGGCCGGGATGCAAAGGCTTTTTCGCCAGTTCTCCACGCCCGGGGGCGTGCCGAGCCACGTCAGCGTGCCCACTCCCGGCTCGATCCACGAGGGCGGCGAGCTGGGCTACGTGCTCTCCCATGCCTTCGGCGCCGCCTTCGACAACCCGGACCTCCTCGTCGCCGCGGTGGTCGGAGACGGCGAGGCCGAGACCGCCCCTCTGGAGGGTTCCTGGAAGTCCACGAGCTTCCTCAACCCGGCGCGTGATGGGGCGGTGTTACCGATACTGCACCTGAACGGCTACAAGATCTCGGGCCCCACCGTGCTGGGCCGCGCATCGAACGACGAGGTCCGCGCCATCCTCAGGGGACACGGCTACTGGGTCCACTTCGTCGAGGGGGACGACCCGGCTCGCGTGCACCAAGCCTTCGCTGCCACTCTCGACCGGTGCTACGAGGAGATCCGGGCTATCCAGCGTCAGGCACGCGAGAATGGCATCTCGGAACGCCCGCGATGGCCGGCCATCGTGCTCCGCACCCCCAAGGGCTGGACCGGCCCAGGCGAGGTGAGCGGCTTGCCGGCCACCGGTACCTTCCGCTCCCACCAGGTGCCGCTCTCCAGGGTGAGGTCAGACCCGGACCAGCTCGCGCGGCTCGAAGAATGGATGCGCTCCTACCACCCCGAGGAACTGTTCGACGAAGAGGGACGTCTGATTCCCGAGCTTGTCGCGCTCGCCCCGGAGGGGGATAGGCGCATGGGCGCGAACCCTCACGCCAACGGCGGTCGGGTGCTAAAGGATCTCGAAGTTCCCGACTTCCGCGACTACGCCGTCGGGGTACCGGCGCCAGCCACGATGCGCCAGGAGTCCACACGCAAGCTTGGGGATCTCTTGCGCGACACCTTCACGCTCAACGCCGCGCGGCGGAACTTCCGGCTCTTCTGCCCGGACGAGACCAACTCCAACCGCCTCGGCGCCGTCTTCGAGGTCGAGGACCGCTGCTTTGTTGGGCCGACGATCCGGATAGACGACCACGTTTCGCCGGACGGGAGGGTCTTGGAGGTCTTGAGCGAGCACCTGTGCGAGGGGTGGCTGGAAGGCTACCTGCTGACCGGACGACACGGCCTGTTCGCCACCTATGAGGCCTTCGCGATGATCCCCGCCTCGATGGTGGTCCAGCACACCAAGTGGCTGGAGGAGGCGGTCCACCTGCCCTGGCGGGAGCCGATCTCCTCGCTCAACATCCTCCTGACCTCCACGGCCTGGCGCAACGACCACAACGGCTTCTCCCACCAGGGGCCTGGCCTCATAGACGTGATGCTCTCCAAGAGGGGCACCGTCGCGCGCATCTACCTGCCCCCAGACGCCAACACCCTGCTCTCGGTCGCGGATCACTGCCTTCGCAGCCGCGACTACGTGAACCTGATCGTCATAGACAAGCAACCCCAGCTTCAGTGGCTCGACATGGACGCGGCCATCGAACACGCCACGCGTGGTGTCTCGATCTGGGAGTGGGCGTCCAACGTGCCCGATGGCGAGGAGCCCGACGTCGTGCTGGGATGCGCCGGGGACATCCCCACTTTGGAGACCGTCGCGGCGGCCCACTGGCTGCGCGAGCACGCCCCCGAACTCAAGGTGCGGGTCGTCAACGTCGTGGACCTCATGACGCTCTTCCCGCGCGAGTTCCACCCGCACGGCATGAGTGAGTCACGCTTCGTAGAGCTGTTTACGCCCGACAAGCAGGTAGTCTTCGCGTTCCACGGCTACCAGAGGGCGATACACGAGATCGTGCACGGCCACGTCGACGTGGACCGCTTCCACGTTCGCGGCTTCAACGAGCAGGGCACCACCACGACGCCGTTCGATATGGTCGTTCTCAACAAGATGAGCCGTTACCACCTTGCGATGGACGCCCTCAAATGCGTCGGGCCTGGGTGCCGGGCGCACTCGTGCGCCTCGACTCTGACCTCCGAGCTTGAGTCTCTGATCTCCAGAGTTACGGCCTACTCGCGCGAGCACCTGGAGGACCCGCCGGAGATACGCGACTGGGTCTGGACGCCGTGAACCCCGCTCCCTCAGCCAACACTCAGCCTTCGCTCAGTCTTCCATCAGCGCGTCCTCCTATGCTTCCGCAGTAACGGGACGTGACGCGGGATGACTTGGCGCGGACGGCCGCGTAGGAACCGGGTGCCAAACACCCCAGCAGAAGGGAAGCGGTCCGAAAATGATAGACAGCCACCAAGAGACCAAAGCCTATCTCGTAGGCGCCGGCATCGGCTCTCTGGCCGCCGCCGTGTTCTTGATTCGCGACGGCGGTTTGAAGGGCGAGAACGTCCATATTCTGGAGGAACTGCCGATCGCGGGCGGCTCGCTCGACGGCACCACTTTGCCCAACGTGCCCGACGGCGGGTACGTGACGCGCGGTGGACGCATGCTCACGGAAGAGGCCTACGTCTGCCTCTGGAACCTGCTAGAGACCATTCCTTCGCTCGAGGATCCTTCCACGTCGGTCAAGGACGAGACATGGAAGTTCAACGCGAAGTGGAAGTCGAACTCCAAAGCGCGGCTGATCGACGAGAATCACGCCATCGTCGATGCGTCGGACCTGCAACTGAATGCCCGTGACCGCGCCGAATTCGCCCGGCTACTCGCGACGCCCGAGCGTGTGATCGGCGCCCGGCGCATCGAGGACTTCTTCTCCGACCACTTCTTCCGGACGAACTTCTGGTACATGTGGCGGACCACGTTCGCGTTCCAGAACTGGCACAGTGCCATCGAACTGAAACGCTATAGCCTCCGCTTCATTCAGGAACTCCCACGGTTCCATACCCTCGGCGGCGTGCGACGGACCAAGTACAACCAGTACGACTCGGTGGTTCGCCCGATCGAGCGGTGGCTCGCGGAACGCGGCGCGAAGGTCGAGTACGGAGTCCGGGTCGAGGACGCCGACTTCGGAACGGACGGGCACGGGGAGCGGCGCCTGGAGCGTCTGCACGTCACGCGGGACGCACGACACGACACGATCGAGCTGGGCGCCGACGGTTACGCGTTCCTGACGCTGGGCTCGATGACGGCCGACGCGACCTACGGCGACGGCGACAGCGTGCCGGAGTTGATCCGGGACAAGCGGGACGGCGGCTGGCGGCTCTGGGAGGCGATCGCGCCGAAGGCGCCCGACTTCGGCCGGCCGAACGTCTTCAACGGGAACGTCGACGAGGCCAAATGGGAATCGTTCACGCTGACCATGCACAGCCCTCTCCTGCTGCACCGGATCGTGGAGTTCTCAGGCAACCTACCCGGCACTGGCGGTCTGATGACCTTCAAGGACTCTAGCTGGCTCATGTCGATCGTCGTTCCGCACCAGCCCCACTTCGCCGGACAGCCCGAGGACGTCTTCACCCTGTGGGGATACGCGTTGTTCATCGACAACGAGGGAGACTACGTCAAGAAGAAGTTCTCCGAGGCCACCGGACAGGAGATCCTCACCGAGTTGGTCCATCAGCTCGGGTTCGAGGACGCACTGGAGGAGATCCGCCGCACGACCTCCGTGGTTACGGTCATGATGCCCTACATCACCAGCCAGTTCGAGAGGCGACAACCCGAGGATCGCCCGCAGGTCGTTCCGAAAGGCTCAAGGAATTTCGCCTTCCTCGGACAGTACGCCGAGGTGCCCGAGGACGTCGTGTTCACCGTGGAGTACTCGGTGCGCGGCGCCATGCACGGCGTGTACGGATTGCTCAGCATAGATAAGGAGATCCCCGGAATCTATCACGGGCTGCTGGATCCGAAGGTGGCGCTGCCTGTATTGAAGACATCGTTCGGTTGATCGAAGCGATGCCTCGCCACGGGCAGCCACCTATCGGCGGTCTTCCCTCCGGGAAGCTGACGTTGTCCACCGAACAGAAAGGGGCACGGATTATGGCGCAAGAGAACTCGACTCGGACAACTTCAAACGGCGGCAGGGTCGGCGGCAACCCGTCACCCCGAAGCGGAGATGTGTTGGGCGGCGGGTCTTTCAAGATAGGGCGGGCTTTCGGCATAGACGTCAGGGTTCACTGGACCTTCCTGTTCCTATTGGTCTTCTTCGCCGGCTACGGCTACGTGCAGGGAGGGAATTTGACCGGAGCGGTCCTGATGACCGGGCTTATCCTGGCGCTCTTCGCCTTCGTGCTGCTCCACGAGTACGGACACTCGCTCGTCGCCCAACGGCTCGGCACCGAGATCCTGGACATAACCCTCCTGCCGATAGGCGGCCTGGCCCGGATGAAGTCCCTCCCCGAGAGGCCCGCCGACGAGGTGAAGATAGCCCTCGCCGGCCCTCTGGTCAACGTGGTCCTGGCGCTCGCGTTGGGCGCCATAGCCTACCTGGGCTTCGGGAGCGCCCCCCTCCAGATGGTAGACATCCACGCGCCCGGCCTCACCGGGGGCGCCGTCTTCGCCTACCTGGCCCTGCTCAATGCCGTCCTCGCCGTCTTCAATCTCGTACCGGCCTTCCCGATGGATGGGGGCAGGGTCCTGAGGGGCCTGCTCGCCGCCAGGATGGGAGCGGTACGGGCAACGGAGGCCGCGGCGGCGGTTGGGAAGGCCTTCGCCTTCCTGTTTTTCTTCTACGGTCTCTTGAGTGGCAACTTCGTCCTAGTCCTGGTGGCCGTCTTCATCTTCTTCGGGGCCGGCGGCGAGACGCAGATGGTCCGCCAGCGGGAGACGATGCGCGGCCTCTCCGTAGCGGACGTGATGGGCACGAGGGGCCGCACGGAGACCGTAACCCCCTACCACACCTTCGGACAGGTCCTGGACATGGTGATCCACGGCTACCAGGAGGACTTCCCGGTGGTCGACGAGGAGGACCGTCTGGTCGGGATGCTCACCCGCCGGGAGATCCTCGCCGCGGCCCACTCTCCGGAGCGCTACGCGACGGTCCGCGACCTGATGAGGACTGAGTTCCCGACCGTCTCGCCCACGGCCGACCTCTTCGAGGAAGGACAGAATCTCCTTTTGGAAAGCGGGCTGCGCGGCATCCCAGTCGTCGAGGGGGGCGAGTTGTTGGGCGTGTTTACCGTGGAGGATATCGGCCAGGCCGGACTCGCCAGAGCGGCTGCCGGAGGAGCGAGGGGCAAGAATAGGGTCCATGCCGGTTAGAAGGTCTGGGGCAGGGATGTCAATCGAAACAGAAAGGGGCGTGCAAAGATGACGCAGACAGCGCGGGTGGCAATCAATGGCTACGGGGTGATCGGCAAGCGGGTCGCCGACGCTGTCGCCTTGCAAGACGACATGGAACTGGTAGGCGTCGCCGATGTGATGCACGACTACCGCATCCGGGTGGCCGTCGAGCGCGGCTACCCAGTCCACGCCTCTACCCCCGAAAGCCGGGCCGAGATGGAGGCCGCCCGAATCCCGGTCGCCGGCACTCTCGACGACCTGCTCTCGCGGGCTGACGTGGTCGTGGACTGCACGCCGAAGAAGGTGGGCGTCCAGAACCGGCCGCGCTACGCGGAGGCGGGGGTGAAGTCGATCTGGCAGGGGGGCGAGAAGCACGAGGTGGCCGGCTACTCCTTCGTGGCGCAGGTCAACTACGAGGGCGCCGTCGGGCGCGACTCGGCCCGCGTGGTCTCCTGCAACACCACGGCCCTGAGCCGCATCAGCCACGCCCTGCACCGCCACGGCTGGGTGAAGAGGGTGCGTGCCGTGCTCCTGAGGCGCGGCACCGACCCCTGGGAGTCGCACGAGAACGGCATGATCAACACGGTCATCCCCGAAACCAAGGTCCCGAGCCACCAGGGGCCCGACGCCCGAACGGTCCTCCCGGACCTGGATATCACCACCGTCGCGGGCGCGGGCCCTTACAACCTGAGCCACATCCACTTCGCCATGATCGAGACCACCAGGCCGGTGAGCCTCGACGAGCTGCGCGACGCCCTCTGGGACGCGCCACGCGTGGCCTTCGTGCGCGCGACCGACGGGGTCGTGGCGCTCAATTCCGTGATCGAGCTGATGCGCGACCTGGACCGCCCGCGCGGGGACATGTGGGAGGTGGCGGTGTGGGAAGACGCCCTGGCCGCCGACGAGCGCGAGGTCTACCTGACCTTCCAAGTACATAACGAGGCCATCGTAGTGCCGGAGACCATCGATTGTGTCCGGGCCTTGACCGGGATCGAGCCCGACGGGGCGGCCTCCATCGAGAAGACCGACGCGGCGATGGGGATCGCCAAGGCCTTCCTGCCGGCGACCACGCAGCCGGTCGAGCACCTGGCCGGCGCGGAGGTCGGACATCCCGGCATGGGCGCGGTGCGGGCGGCGCACGTGGGGTTCAGGGAGACCGGCTTCAAGGGTTCCGAGGAGCCGACCGACCCGTGGTCAGTGTAACGGTGGGGAGTTGAAACGCGCCGGAGACGAACATCCCACCCGGGTAGCCATCGTCGGCGCCGGCAGCGTGGGCGCCACCTTCGCCTACACGCTGCTCCTGAGCGGGCTGGCGGCGGAGATCGTGCTGGTGGACAGCAACCGGACCAGGGCCGAGGGAGAGGCCATGGACCTGGGCCACGCGGTCCCCTTCGGGCCCCCCGCCCACGTCTGGGCCGGCGACTACGAAGATTGTGCCGGGGCGGTGGTGACCGTAGTCGCCGCCGGGGCGGCGCAGAAGCCGGGCGAGACGAGGCTAGAGCTCGCCGGGCGGAACGCGGCGATCATCCAGGAGGTGGCGGCTTCGGTGGCCCGCGTCAACCCGAACGGCATTCTGCTCGTGGCCACCAACCCGGTGGACTTGCTGACCTACGCTGCCTGGAAGAGCTCGGGGCTGCCGGCGCGGCGGGTCATCGGTTCGGGCACCGTCCTCGACACGGCCCGCTTTCGCTACCTGCTGGGCCGGCATTTCGGCGTGGATCCCCGCAGCGTCCACGCGTTCGTCGTGGGGGAGCACGGCGACAGCGAGGTGCCGGTGTGGTCGCTGGCCAACATAGCCGGCATGCGCCTGCCAGCCTTCTGCGCCGCCCAGGGGCTGGCCCACGATACCTCGGAACTGGACGACATCTTCCGGCGGACGCGCGAGGCCGCTTACGCCATCATAGAACGCAAGGGCGCCACCTACTACGCGGTGGCCGCCGGGTTGGTGCGCATCGTCGAGGCCATCCTCCGGGACCAGCGCACCGTGCTCTCTGTCTCCAGCCTCATCGACGGCTACTACGGCGTCGACGACGTTTGCCTGAGCCTGCCCACAGTGGTGAGCCGGGAGGGCGTGGAGCGGGTACTCAGGCCGGATCTCGACCCGGAGGAGATAGAGGGCCTGCGCCGGTCGGCCGCCGTACTGAAAGAGGCGCTGGCCGGGCTGGAGCCGGAGGGGGCGTGAAGAGGGGTTTTGCGCATGGGCGAGCACGATCGGACGAGGACGACCTCTCATGCCGGGGACCGGGAGACGGTCCCCGGGAAGGCCGAGAATTCGACCGGGACGGCGCGCAGCGAGTCGGGGCGCGTCCCGGGGTGCGGAGGAGGACGGAAGGTCCGGAGAGCCAATGAGAAGGCGAGCATAGGAGGTAGAGCATGAACGTCAAGGTCGCGGATCTTATGGCCGAAGACGTGGTGGCGGTCCAGAGGCACAACACGGTGGAGCACGCGCGCGAGCTTATGCGACGCCACAGGATCCACGCGCTGCCGGTCGCCGACCCGGACGGGACGGCTGCGGGCATCGTCTCGTCGAAGGACCTCGCCGCGAACCTCAAGGGCGCAACGCCCATCAGCCGCGTGATGACGAGCGAGGTGCATACCATCCCGCCCTACAACGACGTGCATCATGCGGCGCGGCTGATGCGCAACCGCCGCGTCCACCACGTCGTCGTGACGCACGAGAAGGAGATCGTGGGGATGCTCAGTTCCCTCGACCTGCTGAAGCTCGTCGAGCAGCACCGCTTCGAGATGAAGCCCGGCCCCACACCTTCCGCGAAAGGGGCCAGGCGCCGGTAGCCGGCGACGTAGCGAGGCGGAGGCGTCGTGTCGGGGGCCGTCGCCCCTGTACGCCGGCGCGGGCGGTCGCACGCGGTGCGCAAAGACACCCGGCCGGCCGTGCGAGCCTCGGCACGACCAGGAAGGAGCAGCATGACCCATGACAACACCCTGAGCGTGGGCGAGGTTCGTATGGCACCGGCCTTCCCGGTCGGCTACCACCGGTTGCACGAAGACGCGGGCCTCAACTTCCAGCTCAACCGGTTCTTCGGGGGTATGGGTGAAGAGGTCCTTCGGGAGGTGCGGGCGGCGGCACCCAGGATCCGGGACCACCGCGACTGGAAACGGGAACTGCTGAGCCTGGCAGAAGGGGCACTCACGGGCGGGAGGAGGCTAGACGCAGCCTACTACTTCCGGGCCGCGGAGTTCTACATGATGCCCGACGACCCCGACAAGCTGCCCGCCCGGGAACGGTTCGTCGCCCTGGCGCGGTCCTCCTACGGGGTGGGCGCGGCGGAGACCGTACCCTACGATGGCGGCTCCCTGCCGGCCCACCGCTTCGTTCCCGAGAATCCGAAGGGGACGGTCGTCTTGTTCGGCGGTTTCGACAGCTACGCGGAGGAACTCTTCCCGATGGCCTTCTTCCTCGTGGCGTCCGGCTATCAGGTCGTCGTGTTCGAGGGACCAGGGCAGGGCGGAGCCCTGGAGGAGTCGCGGCTCCCCATGACCCCCGAGTGGGAGCGGCCGGTCGGGGCGGTACTAGACCACTTCGGGCTCGACGAGGTGACGCTCGTCGGTCTCTCGCTGGGGGGCGGGCTGGCGATCCGGGCGGCGGCGTTCGACCGGCGCGTACGGAGGGTTGTCGCCTGGGACATTCTCCTCGACTTCCTCGAGTGCAACCTCCGGCAGACGAACCCGATCGTGCGGGTGGCGCTGCGGTCACTGCTCGCGGTGCACGCCGCCGACACGGTGAACGATTTGGCCCGTCGCACTATATCGAAGAGCCTCATGTTGCAGTGGGGCCTGCGTCACGGAATGAACGTCTTCGGGGTCGAGAGCCCCTACGAGTACCTGCGCGAACTGGATCGCTACAACACCGCCCGCGTCTCCCGTCATGTCGAGTGCGACGTCCTGCTGCTCGCGGGGGCGGATGACCACTACGTGCCGCTCTCCCAGTTCTACCGCCAGATCCGGGCGCTCACCGGCGCCGGGTCCGTAACCGGCAGGATCTTCACGCGGACCGAACAGGCCCAGAATCACTGTCAGGTCGGTAACACGGGCCTGGCGCTGGATGTCGTCGTCGGTTGGATGGACGGCCTCGGGCGAAGGGACGGGTCTTGGGCGCCCGCCGAACCGCGACCGAACGGCGCGCGTGCCCGGAGACAAGGGTAGCAGTAGAGGAGGAACTTTGTGAAAGAGGTAGTGCTCGAAGCCGGCGGGTTGCTGCGGGGCAGCTCGGGACCGGCGCTGGAGAGCTTCCTGCTCCGCCACCGGGGCATCCGCCGCGCCGAAGCCGGCTACATGAGCGAGACGGTGACAGTGGAGTACGATGAGGCGGAGGTCTCCGAGGCCGAAGTGCGCCGTCTGATCGAGGAGTTCGGCTGCCATTGCGAGGGTGAGGTGATTCCTCGCAACCTCGTCGGTCCAGAGGAAGTAGCCACCGAACTCGGGCCCCCGGTCCTGGAAGAAGAGGCTCCCTCCGGTCGGACGGAGCAGATGGCGCGCGAGATGGGCCACGGCGCCGGGATGGGCATGGATGAGATGGTGCGCGACATGCGCAACCGTTTCTGGGTCGCCTTCGTCCTGGGAATCCTCGTCACGCTCTACTCGCCGCTGGCGACGGAGGTGTTCGGGATCCGGCTGCCGATCCCTTTCGGGATACCGGACGACATCCTGCTGTTCGTGCTCGCCACGCCCGCGGTGCTCTGGGGCGGGAAGATGTTCTTCGTCGGGGCCTACCGGTCGCTCAAGAACCGCGTCCTGGACATGTCGGTGCTGGTGGCGCTCTCGGTCGGGGCGGGGTACCTGTTCAGCGTCGGTGCGACGTTCCTGTTCGAGAGCGAGGTGTTCTACGAGGCGTCGGTGGTGCTGCTGGCATTCGTCCTGTTCGGGCACTGGATGGAGATGAGGGCGAGGGCCGGGGCGTCGGACGCGATCCGGGCGCTCCTGGACCTCGCGCCGCCCAAGGCCACGGTAATCCGGGACGGTGAGCCGATCGAGGTGCCGACCTCCGAGGTGGTGATGGACGATACCGTCCTGATACGTCCCGGTGACAAGATCCCGGTCGACGGCGTCGTCAGCGAGGGCGATTCCAGCGTGGACGAGTCCATGATAACCGGCGAGAGCGTACCCGTGGAGAAGAAACCGGGTGACGGGGTGATCGGGGCGACCATCAACAAGACGGGCACCTTCCGATTCCGCGCAACCAAGGTCGGCGCGGACACGGCGCTGGCCCAGATCGTGAAGCTGGTGCAGCTCGCCCAGAACTCCAAGGCGCCGGCGCAGCGCCTGGCCGACAGGGCCTCGCAGTGGCTGGTGGCCGCGGCGGTACTCTTCGGCCTGGCGACCTTCGCCGGCTGGTACTGGGTTGCCGGCGCCGGTCTGATCTTCGCCCTGACCCTGGCGATCACGGTGGTCATCATCGCCTGCCCGGACGCCCTGGGCCTCGCGACCCCCACCGCCATCATGGTCGGCACGGGCCTGGGGGCGATGAACGGAATCTTGTACAAGAACGCCACGGCCCTGGAGCAGGCCAGCAAGGTGGAGGCGATCATCTTCGACAAGACCGGTACCCTTACCGTGGGAGAGCCAAAGGTGGTCGAGGTCGCGGCCTCCGGCAACCCCATCTTGGAAGAAGAGTTGCTGAAGCTCGTGGCCTCCGCAGAGCAGTCGAGCGAACACCCGCTGGCGCAGGCGGTGGTGGACCTGGCCAGGGAGCAACACCTGACGCTCTCCGAGCCGACAGACTTCGAGGCTATCCCCGGGCACGGGTTGCGGGCGGCGGTGGACGGCCGGACGTTGCTGGTCGGCAACCGCAAGCTGATGCGCGAGAGCGGCGTCGAGCTGGACGGTCTCGGCGAGCGGGCGGCGAGCCTGGAGGGCGCCGGGCGGACGGTGGTCTACGCCGCCGCGGACGGCGAAGCCGCCGGCTTCATCGCGATCGCCGACGCGATCCGGCCCACCTCTCAGAAGGCGGTCGAGGAGCTCGGCGACCTGGGGGTCCAGGTGGCGATGCTGACGGGCGACAACCGCGCCACCGCCGAACGGATCGCCGGAGAGCTTGGCGTCGGGACGGTCTTCGCGGAGGTGCTGCCCGGCCAGAAGGCGGACAAGGTGAGAGAGCTCCAGGACGAAGGCAAGCTGGTGGCGATGGTCGGGGACGGGATAAACGACGCCCCGGCGCTCGCCCAGGCTGACGTTGGGGTCGCTATTGGGGCGGGCACCGACGTCGCGATGGAGGCGGCGGACGTGGTGTTGATGAAGAGCGACCCGTCGGACGTGATCGGCGCCATCGCCCTCAGCCGGGCGACGGTACGCAAGATGAAGCAGAACCTCTTCTGGGCGGTGGGCTACAACACCGTGGCTTTCCCGATCGCGGCGGGGGTTTTCTATCCGAGCATCGGGCTGCTACTGCGGCCGGAGATAGCGGCGCTCTCGATGGCCGGAAGCTCGCTACTGGTGGCGGTCAACGCCTTGCTCCTGAAGCGGGCCCGTCTACCCGGCGTGGAGCGCTCCGAGCCCGGCGACAGCCCCGAGACCCCGCACCCCACGTCCGTGGCGACCCCCGGGCATAGTGACCACGCCTAGTGGCACCGAATTCGACACGGTCAGCCTCCCCTAGCGGCGCGTCGAAGGAAGGAGAGAGATGACGAACCGACCCCACCCGGAATCCGAGCGGCTGATGCACGGGCCACTTCAGCACTTCGACCTGGAGGCCGAGCTTGCCCGTCTGCGCGGGGAGCGCGCCTTTACCGAGGGTCGTCGCAACGCGATCACCCTGCGCAAGGGGAGGGAATGAACGTGGTGCTGATGGTCATGAGGGCGGGAGACAGGCTCGAAGAGCACGCCGCCCCCGGGGCCAACTCCCTCGGCGTGCGCGAGGGCAGCGTCCGCTTCTCGGCGGCGGGCGAGGTGGTCGAAGCCGGGCCGGAGACTCTTATTGCCTGCGACCCCGGCGTACGCCACGCCGTCGAAGCCCTCAGCGACGCCGTCTGTCTGATCAGCGTAGCGGCCAAGAGCGGCGCAGAGATACCGAAATAGCGGTCGCACGCTCGTCGCTGGTTGCTCGGCGAAAGACGGAAGACGGTGTTGTTTGCAGGCTTTGCCGGGTGTCCTCGGGTCGAGATCGCGGCCTGCATCGCCCGGGACAACGTAAGGGACGGCGGTCGTCCGGATGAGAATCCTGATAGTGGCGGTGTTGAGCGCGATCTACGCCACCTGCTATGCCGCGGTCAAGGCCGGCTTGCCGTTCGCGCCGCCGCTGTGGTTTGGCGGCCTGAGGGCGTTGATCGCGGGCCTGGCCCTCTTCGGACTTATGATCATCCTGCGCCAGCAGTTGTTCCCCGCCCGCCGAGAGTGGCCTTTACTGCTCACCCTGGCTCTCACCGCGACCACCCTTGCCTTCGGCGCGATGTTCCTGAGTCCAGGCCGGACGGGCGTCGGGATCGCCTCCTTGCTGGGCAACCTGCAGCCCTTGCTCGTCATCGGGCTGGCCGGGTTGTTTCTGAGAGAGCCGCTAACCCGCGACAAGGCGGTCGCCCTCGCGCTCGGGCTGACCGGTGCCGCGCTGATCGCCGCCCCGGCGCTGACCGGGCCGGACGCCTTCGGCATCTCGGGCGCGGTGCTCGCGCTGGTAGCTTCGGTCAGCCTGGCCGTCGGCATGGTGCTCGTCAAACGCATGGGCACGCCACCCAACTTGCTGATACTGACCGCCTGGCAGTCAACCATTGGCAGCCTGCCGTTGCTGGCGATCTCAGCCCTGGTCGAGCGCGACGCGGCGGTCGACTGGACCGTCGAGTTCGTGGGTCTGCTGCTCTTCCTGGCGCTGGTAGGGACCTCGTTGACCACCGTCGTCTGGTACTGGCTCCTTCAGCGCGGCGACGTCGGCCGTTTGGTGCTGTTCTTGTTCCTGGTGCCGATTTTCGGTCTGGGTGTGGGCACCTTCCTCTTTGGCGAAACGCTCGGCCTTCTGAGCGTCATCGGGGTCGTGGTGACGGTCTCCGGCATCGCCTTCGTGGCCCGGCCCGGCGAGACGTCGCATTGGAGTCCGCGGAAACTAGGAGAATAGATCCGTGCCACAGAATCTCGACACGCTCATCCATCAGGCCAAGATGGTCCTGGACTCCAATTGGACCGGAGAGTACACGCGCCCCGGCCCCAGGCTCTACCCGCACCAGTGGTCCTGGGACTCGGCGTTCATCGCCTTTGGCTACGCCCGCTACGACCAGAAGCGGGCCATACAGGAGCTCCGGCACCTCTTCGATAACCAGTGGACCAACGGGCTGTTGCCGCAGATAGTCTTTGACCCGCACTTTGGCGAGTACTTCCCCGGAATAGACTTCTGGCACGCCGAGTGCAGCGAGAGCGCGGTGTGCGTCTACAAGACCTCAGGCGTCGTCCAACCGCCCATCCACGCCACCGCGACCCTCCACGTATACCGGCACGGCGTAGACCGCCCGGGCGCTCGGGCGTTTCTTGAGGAGGCGTTCCCACGTCTCGTGGCCTGGCACGACTATCTCTACAGGGAGCGGGACCCGGAGAACGAAGGGCTCGTCTACATCCGTCATCCCTGGGAGTCGGGCATGGACAACTCTCCGCTGTGGGATGCGATCATGCTGCGGATGCAACTCCGCTCCCACGAGATCCCAGCCTACCGGCGCGTCGACACGCACGTGGTCTCCCCGGCGGATCGCCCCGAAAGCGCGGCCTACGACCGCTTCGCCTACCTGGTTCAGCTTTTCTCCAGGCTGAACTACGACGAAGCCCGCATAAGGGAGGACTGTCCCTTCCTGGTGCAGGACGTGCTCTTCAACTCGCTGTTGTGTCAGGGAGAGAGGGATCTCGCGCAGATCGCCCAACTTATCGGCGAAGACCCATCGCCAAACGAGGAACGGGCCGGCAAGACCGCAGGGGCGGTGAACCGGAAGCTCTGGGACGAGGAGCACGGAACCTACCTGGACTTCGACCTCGCGACCGGACAGCCCATCCGCGTCTACGCCGCGGCGGGCTTCCTTCCTCTCTTCGCGGGCATACCGGAGGAGCAGTGTGCCCGGCGGATGGTCGAGCGTCTGAAGACGACAGGATTCGATTTGGGGGGCGAGGGTATGATCGCAGTGCCTTCCTACGACCCCCTGGGCTTCGGCTTCTCGCCGTCCAGGTACTGGCGAGGACCGGTGTGGATCAACATAGACTGGCTCCTCATGCGCGGGCTCGAGCGATACGGGTACGAGAAACACGCCCGGGGCCTGCGCGAGTCCATCGTGAACCTCGTCCGGGACAACGGTTTCTACGAATACTTCAACCCCAGAACCGGGGTGGGCCACGGCTCCGATCTCTTCTCCTGGTCGGCGGCCTTGTTGCTCGACGCGATGTCTGACAGCTGGTGGTAGGGATCGATAACTGGTCCTCGCGGAGGGCCCTCGCCAACCGATTACCGGAACGGCAGGGTGGCCCTCCGCCCTCTCGCCGCGGGGCTTACGTCCGTGCGTTGGCGGCACGCGGCGGAAGTCGCTCGAGTGCTCTTCGGGCGCGGAAGCCTGGCCTGGAGCTTCGGATGCTCGGGCCGAAGACCGTCGCTGCTGGGGGCCGGCGCAGGCCCCCTCCTCCTTGCTACCCTACGAATCCGGCTTGCGCCAGACCAGCGAGTAGCGCCAGAGGAGGTGCCTCCTCACCTTCGCCCCTCGCAGCCCCGCCTCGGCGCAGGCCCCGCGCACCTCGGCGAGGGTCGGGTAGCGGTCCGTCGCGCCGTGCTCCTCCCACGCTCGCCGCAACTCCGGAGATTGACGGTTGGACAGCCTACCGGTCTTAGCCAGCTTCAGCGCCTTGCTCGCAGGGAACCCCAATGCGCCCACGAGGTAGTCGCCCACACTCCGCACCTGGTAGAGGTCGAGCACCAGCAGCGTTCCGCCGGGCTTCAGGGCGTCACGTATCCTGGCGAGTGTCGGCGCGAGGGGCAGGTGGTGCAGCGTCGTGATGGAGGCCACGCAGTCGAAGCGTTCTTCCGGGAACTCCCACGAGTTGGCGTCGGCGACGGCGTACTCTATGTTCGCGTGCTCCTTCGAGCGGTCCCTGGCGACCTCGATCATGCGCGGCGAGAGGTCGATGGCGAGGACCCGCTCGCAGCGCTCCGCCAGCGAGCGGGCGAACTGGCCGGTGCCGCATCCGACCTCCAGGGCCTCACCTAGGCGTAGGGGGAGTTGCTCCAGCAGGAAGGCGTGGTAGTGGACGTTGTGGTCCCATCCGCCCGTGCCCGAAAGATCCGCAATGCGGTCGAAGTCCTCGCTCACCTTTTCGGTGCTCTGTATGCTTTCCGTTCTCGGCCTCCAGAACGTTGCTCGATGCCGGGAACACAGCCTAGCGTTTCGTAATACAAAGGTCCACCGCGAAGACGCTGCTCAACCGGCCTTTCGAGCTCGCTCTCGAACTAGGCTCGCGAAAACTTTCGGGTGCTTGAGCAGCTTGAAGACGGAGGCGTCGCCGGTGAAGCTCTCGATCAGGGTCCGACGCAGCTCGCGGTCCACCTCACTGGCCTTGAAGATCGGCTCTAGGACGGCCAGGTTCGGTAAGGCCTTGACGAGCGCGCGCCCGGAGAAGTATCTTAGGGCCCACTCGCGTCTGAGTCCCTTCTCGTAGCCGGAGAGGAGCCTCGCGGAGAAGTCGCTTTTGGCGTGCGCCTCGTGGGCGAAGGCGGCGGCCAGCCGGCCGCTCTGGATCGCGTAACCGACGCCCTCGCCGCTTATCGGGTGGATCATGCTCCCCGCGTCCCCGACGAGCATGAGGCCTTGCCCGACTCTCCTGGCCCCCCACATCCCCATCTTGAGTGACCAGCTCCTGGCCGGGCCGTCGGGCTTTGCGTCCGCGAGCCATTCCGCGACGGGCTGCTTCTTGAGGAACCGGTCGAAGAGTTGTTGCAGGGTATAGGACGAGCGCGAGAGGGCCTCGTTCGTGAGCCCGGCCCCGACGTTGGCACGCCCGTCGCCCAGGTAGAAGATCCAGCCGTAGCCCGCACCCCGCTCGTTTAGCTCCTTCGTGGCGAAGATGTGCAGGTGGTCCTTGTCCGGCCCCGAGACGTTCCTGAAGTACTGCCTTCTCGCGACGGCGTTCTGGTGGGCCTTGCGTTCGTGGACAAGCCCACCGCCGGAGCCGTCGGCAACGACCACCAGCGGGGCCTCGAAGCGTGAAGTGTCGTCGTTGGATTCCGCCTCGACGCCCGCCACCCGACCATCCGCCGAGCGCGCGACCTCCGTAACATGCACCCCGCCGCGGAAGCGCGCCCCGGCCTTACGTGCCCGTTCGAGGAGCGCGGCGTCGGTCTCGATCCGGGGGACGACGTAGCCTCGGGGGCCATGGATGGAGGGTGGGACGGGCTCCTTGAAGTCGGCGGTCTGGGTATGCAGCGCGAAGCCGCGGAACCTGCCGTGGCGGGGATCGGATAGCCAGTCCGAAAGGCCCATCAGCGAGATCTCCGAGACGGCGTGGGGCATGAGGCCATCGCCGCAGGTTTTGTCGCGCGGGAACTCCTGGCGGTCCAGGAGCAGCACGCTCAGTCCCGAGCGCGCCGCGTGGTAGGCGGTGGAGGAGCCGGCCGGTCCGGCCCCGACGACCACGAGATCTGCCCTATCTGCCACGTTTTCTCCTTCTTGTTCGCGGGTTGCGCAACGGTTCTCCGGGCGTCCCGGCTCAACGACGGCGGCCGGGGCGCAGGATGCTCCAGGCCAGGTACAGCCCGAGCGCGGCGGCCGTGGCGAAGCCCGCGGCGAGCATTAGCCCGATCCACCGCCCCGGCCCGCCCGGATGGTAGACGGACACGAGCACCGCGAGCCCGTTTATGAAGGCGGCGGTGATGATGCCGAGCACGATCCGGTTCGCGAGCCGCTCGAAGCGCCCGAACATCGGCTCGAAGCCCTCCGGGCGCACGCCGACTTCGAGATCGCCGCGCTCGATATCGCCGGCGATCCGGCGCAGTTGTTCGGGCAGGTCCAGTCCGAGTTGCGCCGCTTCCATCCCCGTCGCCTTCAGGCGCCGCGCCACGACAGACGGCGAGTACCGGCGCATCACGAGCCGCTCGGCGTAGGGTGCGAGCGCGCTGGTCAGGTTGAAGCCCGGGTCGAGTTGCGTGCCCATGCCCTCGCTCATGATCGTCATCTTGAGCAGCAGTACGAGGTTGGGAGGGAACTGCAGGTGATGCCGCCTGACGATGGAGAGGGCTTCTTCGATCAGAGACCCGAGCGGTATCTCACCGAGCGGGAGCCCGTTGTAACGGGAGAGCAGCCGAGAGAGGTCCTGGCGCAGGAGGTCGCGCCGCACCCTCCTCTTCGCGAAACCGAGCTCGAGAAAGGCGTCGACCAGCCTATCGGCGTCCTGGCTCGTGATGGCGACCAGCAGGCGCGCGAGTTGCTCCTGGGTGGCCTCGTCGACCGTGCCGACCATGCCGAAATCGATGATCCCGAGCACCCCGCCCTCCTCGACGAAGAAGTTCCCCGGGTGCGGGTCGGCGTGGAAGAAGCCATGCTCGAAGATCATGTCCAGGACCATCCCGGCCGCGCGCCCGGCCAGCTCCGTACGGTCGATACCGGCCGCGTCCAGGGCTGCCAGGTCGTTGACCTTGATCCCGCGGATGCGCTCCAGGGTGAGGACCCGCGCCGTGCTCGTCTCCTGGTACACCTGGGGGATGTGGACGTCCTCGTCCCCGGCGAAGTTCTCCGCGAAGCGCCCGGCGCTCCTGCCCTCCCGGACGTAATCAAGCTCCGCGCGGAGCGTCTCGGCGAACTCCCGCGCGAGCGCGACGATGTCGTAACGCTCGGCCACCTCCCAGCGGCGGTTCGCCCGCGCGGCCAGGCTCTGGAGGATCATTAAGTCCTCCTCGACCTGCTCGACGACGCCGGGTCTTCTTACCTTTACCACTACGTCCGTGCCGGCCGCCAGCGTGGCGACGTGAGCCTGCCCGATGGAGGCCGCGGCCAGAGGTTCCGGGTCGAAGCTGGCGAAGACCTTCTCCGGCGGAAGGCCGAGCTCCTCGACGAGCAGTCCCCTGACCTCCTCTCCGGGTACGGGCGGGGCGGCGTCCTGGAGCTTCGAGAGCTCGGAGACGTAGTCGGGGGGCAGAAGATCCGGGCGGGTGGAGAGGATTTGGCCGAGCTTGATGAAGGTGGCTCCCAGGTCCTCGAGTGCCAGGCGCAGGTGCTCGGGGCGGGTGTAGGGTTCTTCGCGGCGCTCGTGGCTAAACAGCCCTCTGTGGAAGGGTACGAACTGCTCCAACCCGAAGATGCCGACCATGTACCCGAGTCCGTGGCGAGAGAGGGCCTCGGCTATCTGCCGGTAACGGTTCAGGTGTGATCCCCCGCGCCGGTTCTCCACTCGTCCTCCCGTCCTGAAAGTCGCGAAGACCCAAGCTAGCATGGCCCTCTGAGAAGAACCTGAAGCGAGCCTGAACGGCTGCTGAACGCGTTAGAAGGGGGATCATACGACCTGCCGACGGATAAGGGCAATCTACCTGGTGTGGTCGCCTTTAGCGCAATTCTCATCAGGTAGTTGGGCCAAGTTGCTCAGGACGGTGCGTCTGCCGGCCGTTACATTTTCCGTTGTAAGGAGGATGTGCCCATGCCGCACGTTTTGGTGATCGACGACGATCCGGCAGTAACCAGCCTTCTCAAACGGGGCTTCTCCTACGAGCGCTTCGACGTGGACGTGGCGTCGAGCGGCGAGGACGGCCTCGCAATCGCCCGCGAGCGCTACCCGGACCTCGTGATCCTGGACATCATGATGCCCGGCATGGACGGCATCGAGGTGCTGAAGCGGCTCAGGTCCGCAGACTTGCAGCTCCCGGTCCTGATGCTGACGGCGAAGGACGCGCCTTCTGACGAGGTCCTGGGCCTCGGGGAGGGGGCCGACGACTACGTGGTGAAGCCCTTCGCCTTCGACGTGCTGCTGGCGCGGGTGAAGGCGCTCTTGAGGCGCCAGGAGGCCGAGCGGCCCGCGGTCTTGCGCTTCGGGGATCTCTGCCTGGACACCGGCACCCGGCAGGCGCTGCGCGGGAAGAGGGAGATCGACCTGACCACGACCGAGTACGACCTCCTGCTCCAGTTCATGGAGCACCCGAGGCGCGTGTTGCCGAGGGACTTCCTTATGGACCGCGTCTGGGGTTACGATTTCGGGGGCAACACCAACGTGCTCGAGGTCTACGTCAAGCAGCTCAGGCAGAAGCTGGAGGCGGAGGGGGAGCCGCGCCTGATCCACACGCTGCGCGGCACCGGCTACGTGATGCGGGAGGGGTAGGCGGTGCCGATACGGCTACGCCTGACCCTCTGGTACGGTGCGCTGACGGGCGTGGTCGTCGTGCTGGTCTGCATGATCGTCTACGTCGTACACACTCGGGCACATTACGATGACGTCGACATGATGCTGACCGGGGTCGCCGAACACACGGTCGGGAGGTACGCGGAGAACCCAACGCAACAGCAGCTCGACGCGATGCTCTCGGTACCCGTGGGGCCGAGCATGGCGGTGCGGGTCTACGGTCCTGATAAAGGGATGTTGGCGGAAGGTCCGAACGCCCGCGGGCGCGCGCCCGAGGTGGACCCGCGCGGGGTGCTCGCCCGGCCGTCCGGACCGGCTTTTGATCCGTTAGCGAGGCTCGGGCCGCAGCTCGAAGAGATCGAGGCCGGCCGCGGCGCGTTCGGCCTTACCTCGGATTCTGACGGTAACCGTTGGCGCCTCTACGTGTTGCCGGCCGACAACGGTCCGGCCCGGTACTTCGTGTTCGCGACACCGATCGCGGACGTCGATGCAACGGTTGCGCAGCTACGCTGGCTCGTGGCCTTTCTGACGTTGGGCGCGGTCGCAACGACCATGGCCGCCAGCGCCCTGTTGGCCGGACGCGCCCTGAGGCCCGCTGCGGACCTCGACGAGACGGCGGGCTCCATAGCCCGTTCGCGGGACTTCGGCCGGCGGGTGGCCGTGGGCAAAGATCGGGACGAACTCGGACGGCTGGCGGCCACCTTCAACGGGATGCTCGACAGTCTGGAGGGAGCCTATCAGGCCCAGAAGCGATTCGTCGCCGACGCCTCGCACGAGCTGCGGGCTCCGCTGACCGCCATTCAGGGCAACCTGGAACTGCTGCAGCGTCACCCGGACAAACCACCGGCCGAACAACGCGAGGCGGTGAGCGAGGCGAACCGCGAGGCCAGACGCCTCGCTCACCTGGTCGCCGACCTGCTCTCGCTGGCCCGCGCGGACGCAGGCGTCTCGCTCCGGCGTGATCGGGTCGAGCTGGACCGGGTGGTGCTGGAGGCGATCTCCACCGCGCGTCATATGACCCGCGGACAGCAGGTGGAGCTTGCGGCCCTGGAACCGGCGATAGTAGAAGGGGACGCCGATCGACTCAAGGAACTCTTCCTTATCCTGCTCGACAACGCCATCAAGTACACGCCGCCAGACGGACAAATAATCGTGAACCTCTGCCGGAACGGCGCGTCGGCGAGGGTCACCGTCCGCGATACCGGCGTCGGTATCGCCCCCGAGGACCTGCCGCGCGTCTTCGACCGCTTCTACCGGGCGGATCCGGCCCGCGCCCGCGACCCCGGCGGCACGGGACTCGGCCTCCCTATTGCGCGCTGGATCTCCGAGGCGCACGGAGGCAGAGTACAGCTAGACAGCAAGCCGGGCGAGGGGACGACCGTTACGGTGCGCCTGCCCCTCTACCCGTAAACCAGCTTCTCTCAGGATACCGTCAGTCTCGTTTCAGCAACGCCTCAGGGAGTCCCGGCACAATGGAAGGGACCTGTAGCCAAAGGTGGTGGTCGGCGGTGAAAGATCCTCTTGCAGGACCTCGAGAACACCCGTGACCCGTGTTGGTTCGATCTTGAGCAGAGCTTGACGTCGACCTTATGGGAGCTTGATGAGGGCACTCTAGACTAAAACCGTAAGACAACGAGTAAGGAGTGGACGGAAGATGATGGGCGGATTGGGCATATTGTTCTTCATAGGGTTGCTTGTCCTCGCTGCCTGGGCCGCGGCTAGGGTGTTCCCCGACTGGCGGGAACGGCTGGAAGGATTCGGGGCGGCCGGCCGTACGGGCTCGGCGGAAGAGATACTGCGCGAGCGCTTCGCCCGCGGTGAGATCGACGCCGAGGAGTACGAGAGATCCCTAGACGTCTTGCGGGGTGAGAAGGATCGCGTGAAAGGTGGTGCCTGAGATGCGCGTCGGCTTCGTGGAGCCGGATCCCCTCCCTGGCATAGCCCACAACGCGGTGCTCGAACCCATCGCTCCGCGAGTCCGTAAGGATCCGGAGAACGTGACTGGAGAACTCGTGGAGCGCCAGGACCGGGAGGTCACTCGATGAACGATGGAAGGACGATCGTATGGGTCCTGATCGGAGCGTTGTTACTGCTCCTCTTGCTCGCCGTCTTCACCGGCGGCGGCATGATGGGCGTGGGCTCCATGATGGGCGGGGGCATGTGGGGCGGCGGCGCCTTCGGGCTGCTGTTCATGCTGCTCTTCTGGGGTTTCCTGGTCGCATTGATTGCCGCGGTGACGATGTTGATCGTGGGTGGAGGCCGGCGGTGAAATCCGACGGGTCCGGCACACCGGCGGCTCAGAGGGATCTCGACTGTGCGGTCACCGCGTTAAAGACGTACGGGCAAAACGCCCGCTGTCCTCGCCCTTCAAGCAGAGAGCTACCAGTGGCCGCCGGTGTGCCCGGCGGGCCCGGGTAGGAGAGGATAGAGCATGCCCGGAGTAGAGCGGGCCATGAAGAGGACGGAGCCGCGGAGGGTCCCGCGACCCGTCGAAGGTGCCCCCGGCCTGGTAGAGGTGGACGCGACCTGGGGTACCATCCAGCCGATGACGGTGGCCAGTGGCGTGCGCACCGTTGGCGAGGCGGAGGTGATCGAGCACCTGGAACAGGGCCTGCCCATGGTGGACTCCCGGGGGCGGGACTCTTACGAAGAATCCACCATCCCCGGCGCCACGAACGTCCACTTCAAGGAGACGGCCGCACGCCTGGGTGAGCTGGACCGGGAGGCGCCGACGGTCTTCTTCTGCAACGGTCCGCAGTGCGGGCAGTCCCCGGCGGCCATCCAGGCCCTGATCGAAGCAGGCCACTCGCCGGAGAAGATCCTCTACTACCGGGGCGGCCTGCACGACTGGATGACCCTCGGGCTGCCGGTCGCCTCCGACGATACGTCCCCCGGTGGGGAGCCGTCGTGAAATGAGAATACCCGACGCGCTTCCAGGAAGGCCGCTTAGGTGAGCACCTCGCTACCCGGCACTTCGAACCTCGGACGCTACCGGGAGATCGCCGCCGTGCTCGCCCGGCACGGCTTCGGCTGGCTTGTAGCCGGGCTCGGGCTACGGGACCTCGTGCCGTTCTCCCAGCGGCTTGGACGGGCGGAGGAGCCTGAGAAAGTGACGCAGCCGGCGCGCCTGCGTCTTGCCTTCGAGGAGTTGGGGACCGCGTTTATCAAGGTGGGACAACTTCTCAGCACTCGTCCGGACCTGCTTCCTCCCGACTACATCGCCGAACTATCCAGACTGCAGGACGCGACGCCGCCGGCGCCCTACGCCCAGGTGGCCGTCGTCCTCGAAGCCGAGCTGGGCGCGGCGCCCGAGAAGGTCTTCGCCGCCTTCGATGAGAGCCCCCTGGCCTCGGCCTCCATCGGCCAGGTACACGCCGCGCGGCTACACAGCGGGGAGGAGGTCGTGGTCAAGGTGCAGCGGCCGGGCGTGGCGGCCGCTGTGGAGCGAGACCTCGACGTGCTTACCGAGATCGCCGGGCTTGCCGAGGACCACACCGCCTTCGGCTCAGATTACGATGCGACCGGGCTGGCCGACGAGTTCGCCTTTACCCTGCGCAGCGAACTGATGTACACCCGAGAGGGACAGAACGCCGATCGTTTCCGGGAGGCGTTCTCGGGGGAACCCGGTTTCTACGTCCCGCATGTCTACTGGGACTACACCACGGACCGCGTGATCGTCCAGGAGCGGTTGCGGGGCGTCAAGGCGGACAACCTCGCGGCGCTGGAGTCGGCGGGAGTCGACCGCAAGAAGCTCGCCGCGGACACCGTGTGTCTGACGTTGGAGCAAATGTTCTTGCACGGCTTCTTCCACGCCGACCCGCACCCGGGGAACTTCTTCGTCCTGGAAGACGGCGGCATAGGCATGATGGACTTCGGCATGATCGGCTACCTCGACGATCCGCTGCAGGAGAGCCTCACGCGGCTCTTCATGGCCCTGTTCAAAGGGGACACCGAGCGGATGATGGACGAGCTCCTGGCGATGGACGTCTCCCGGACCCGGGTAAACAGGATCGCGTTGAAGCGGGACCTGGACCACATGATCATCCTGTACAAAAACAGCTCCGCCAAAGAACTCGAGGCCGCCCACATCTTCGAGGAGATGACCGGACTGGCCCGGCGCCACCGCCTGGGCCTTCCGAGCGATCTGCTCCTCATGGCGAGGGTCATGGCGATGAGCGAGGGGTTGGGCACACGCCTCGACCCCGACTTCCAGTTCGTGCCCTTCGCCACGCCGTACTTCAAGCGCTTCTGGCTCGCGAAACGTTCGCCGGAGAAGATAAAGGAGAGGATGGCCGAAGGGGTCGCGGAGATGACCGATCTCGGGATGACGCTTCCCCGCCACCTCAGGCGGTTCATGACGCAGGCGGAGCGCGGCCAGCTCGGGGCGCGGGTCGAGCTGGGCGACATGGATAGGTTCCTGTCCGTGATCCAGGCCATGGTCAACCGGCTGGCCGTCAGCATCCTCGTAGGATCGCTGATCGTGGGCCTGAGCCTGTTCCTGCACATGTTCGCGCCCGAGACCAGCAGCGACTACGCCGGCTGGTTCTTCGGCGTCTCGTTTATCGGCGCGGTGTTCTTCGGCCTCTGGCTGCTCTTCGGCCTCCTGCGCTCGGGAAGAAGATGACGCCGTAGTTCGCGTCGCCAACGGCCCGAAATGCTAACTTTCACGATCCCTCGGCGCTCTCAGCAACAAATCAGGAAAACCTCAGCCGTTCCTCAACTCGGAGTGCGATTCTGCAAGACAGAAAAGGCAGTTGAACAGGCGGTCGAGGACGCTCGAACGACGAAAGGAGCAGCCGTGAAGACCCGACGGGTCACGGTGTTCATCTACGAGCTGGGGTGCGGAGGAGGGGGCGCGCTGACCGTAGAGCGGGCGCTCGCCAAAGTACCGGGGGTGGTGCAAGTGTACGTCAACCCCGCGACGGAGACGGCCTACGTCGAGTACGACCCCGCGGTCGTAGGAGCGAACAGGCTCGTGGCGGCAGTCGAGAGGGTTGGCTTCCGGGCCGGAGAGCCCATCGCGCGGTGAAGCCGCCGCCCAAAACGACGACCGGCTCGGCGGCCATCACGGTAGGCGCCAGCTCATCCCGACGGTGTCACGGTCATCGGCGTTCTGCGGGAGCGGTGAAGGCTGTAGGAGGTCTGTGATGAACACCCGGATTATCTTGAAGGTTCTGTGGTCGCGCCGTCAACTACGCCGACGAGACCGGTGGACGCGCCGCCAACTGGAGGCACATCAGGCCCGCTCGCTCCGGCTGATGCGCGAGCATGCTTACTCCCACTCCCCGTTCTACCGGCGTTTCCATAAGGGCCTGACCGATCGTCCGCTCGACGAGTTGCCGATCCTGACAAAAGCTCTGGTGATGGAGCACTTTGACGAAATAGTTGCGGATCGCTCCGTACACCTCACCGATGTCGAGGCGCACGTAAACGCTCTGCGCGGTAACGAGCGCTTCCACGGGCGCTATTACGTCGCCTCCACCTCCGGAAGCACGGGCCTGAGGGGCATCTTTCTCTGGGACCTGGACGAGTGGATTACCGTGCTGGCCTCCTACAACCGCTCTTTCGATTGGGCTGGCTCGAAGGCCGGCCTGACCCGCCGCACGAAGATGGCGATCGTGAGTTCCACCACTCCCTGGCACCAGTCCTCAAGGGTCGGCGCGTCGGTCC
The DNA here is from genome assembly GCF_011492945.1 of Rubrobacter tropicus. Lineage (NCBI taxonomy): Bacteria > Bacillati > Actinomycetota > Rubrobacteria > Rubrobacterales > Rubrobacteraceae > Rubrobacter > Rubrobacter tropicus. Next base: position 3,810,610 of record NZ_CP045119.1, on the reverse strand, counting down.
ACAGCCCCTGGGTGCCGACTCTGCGTCTGGACTCCGGAGACCCTATGGAGAGCATCATCGAGCGGCTCAACCACTGGCAGCCCGAAGTGCTGGTGGCCTACGCTTCGATGCTGCGCCTTCTGGCCGAGGAGCAAATCGCCGGACTTTTGCGGATCTCACCGGACATCATATTCAGCGCCTCCGAGGTCCTCACGGATCAGACGAGGCGCCGTGCCGAGGAGGCCTGGGAGAGAAAACCTTTCAACGTCTACGCGGCCACAGAACCCGCCGGCATAGCCTCCGAATGCGACCGGCATGCCGGCATGCACCTCTTCGAGGACCTGGTGATCACCGAGGTGGTCGACGGGCAGAACCGCCCCGTTCCTCCGGGAACCTACGGCGATAAGGTGCTTGCCACCGTTCTCTTCTCCCGCACCATGCCCCTGATTCGCTACGAGATGAGCGACAGCGTGCGCCCAGCTACCGCTCCTCACTGCCCTTGCGGTCGTCCCTTTGACCTCATCGATGGCATCCAGGGCCGCGTAGAGGATGTGCTGCGCTTCTCTTCCGACTCCGGAGCGGAGGTCTCCGTGCAGCCTATCGTGTTTCACCGCGTTATGGACACGGTGCCGGCAGCCGGCTGGCAGGTGGTGCAGGAGCCGGGCGGCCTGACTGTGTTGTTGAGTGGAGCGCCGAAAGACTTCGCGCACGGGGTCTTGACGGACGCCCTCAGGCGAGAGCTGGGCGCGCAGGGGGCGATCACGCCCAAGTTGGAGGTACGGCGTGTATCCGAGATCCCGAAGGGGCCCATGGGCAAAGCTCCGCTCATCAGGTCGAGCCTGGCACCATCCAGCTCGTAGACGCTCGATACCGGCCGGCCGCGCCGCCCTTCTGTCGGGCGTTCAGACTGTTCTCAGGAGCAACTCAGGGACGACTCAGTGCCGGGTGCGAGACTGCACGCTTAGAAGAAGACACAAGCGCAAGAGAAGGCACGAAACGAGAGGAGGCGCGAAGGAATGAGGGAGTCCAGAAGACCGCCGAGGTTGACCCGCCGGGGATTCATTGGAATGGCAGGATTGGGGGCCGGGGCGCTCGTCCTGGGCGGATGTGGGGTCCTGTCACCCGCGAGACAGAACCCTCCGACAGCCCGTAGCGCGTCCAGAATTGCCGAATACGCCCTGGAGGCCTCTGCGCTGGAGTTGGACCTGGGCGGGCGCAAGGTCTCGACCTGGGGGTACGGAAAGGACCTGCCGGGGCCCGAGATAAGGCTCAAGCAGGACGAGATCCTGCGCGTGGAGGTGCGCAACCGCTTGCCGGAGGACACGACCATCCACTGGCACGGCCTGCCGGTTCCAAACCGCATGGACGGCGTCGCGGGCGTCACCCAGGAGCCCATAAAGCCTGAAGGGGACTTCGTCTACGAGTTCGAGGTGCCCGTCTCCGGCTCCTACATGTACCACTCCCACGTCGGCACGCAGCTCGACCGCGGCCTGTATGGGCCCCTGATCGTGGAGCCCAGGAACGAGACGCTCTCCTACGACCGCGAGTACACGCTCGTGCTCGACGACTGGCTCGACGGCGTGCGGGGCACCCCGGAGGAGGAGATGGAGAAGCTGAAGTCCGACCGGGGCGCGATGGCGGACATGGAGGGCATGGAGGGGATGCTCGGCACGGAGGGCGGAGACGCGCCTCCCCAGTGGCCGCCGGACGTCGTCTACCCCATGTACCTCATAAACGGCAAGCCCCCCGATTCACCGGAGGAGCTGGAGGTCCGGCGGGGAGAGAAGGTGCGGCTCAGGCTCCTCAACCCCTCATCCGCCACCATCTACCGGGTGGCGTTGCAGGGCCACCGCATGACCGTCACCCACACCGACGGCCAGCCGGTAGAGCCAGTGGAGGTCGAGACGATCCGCATCGGCATGGGCGAACGCTACGATGTGCTCGTGGAGGCGAGTAATCCCGGCGCCTGGCAACTCGCCGCGCACGCCGAAGGCACCGAGAAGCAGGCCCGCGCCGTCTTCCGTTACAGAGGAGCGAAAGACCCGAGGCCCAGGCCCGACCAAAGGCCGGCAGAGCTCGCAGGCCGGATGCTCTACTACGATGCACTCAGGGCTACACAGGAAGCCGGAGCCCCGGAGTCTGGCAGCCCGGACCGGGTGCTGCCCATCACGCTCAACGGTGACGAGGAGACCTACGTCTGGACCATAAACGGCCAGGCCTTCCCCGACGCCGACCCCATAGAGGCGGGTCGCGGCGAGCGGGTGCGCTTCGAGATGGAGAACACGACCATGATGCCCCATCCGATGCACCTGCACGGCCACTTCTTCAGGGTGGACAACGGCACCGGTCGCGGCCCGATCAAGGACACCGTGCTCGTCGACCCGAAGCAGAGGCTCGCCTTCGACTGGCTGGCGGACAACCCCGGCGACTGGGCCTTCCACTGCCACCAGATCTACCACGCCGAGCGGGGCATGACGCGCATCATCAAGGTGGCGTAGGAGCCGGGAGCTCGTCCCGCCGTTCAGCGAAGCCTCAGGTCCGGTTCAGGGAGGCTTCAGGGCCGGATGCGAGACTGCGGCCGGAGAGAAAGAGAGGCCTGATGGAGAATCCGGACGTGAACCGGTCTCCGAGCCCGGGCTGGGACCCGGTGTGCGGGATGCTGATAGACGCGAGAAAGGCCAAAGCCTCGCGCCGCCACGACGGGACGGATCTCTTCTTCTGCTCGGAAGGATGCGCGAGGCGGTTCGACGCGGAGCCGCAGAGGTACATGGAGGCCACGTACATGAGAGAGCACATGCGCGCCGGGGGCCACGCCCACACGGGACACACCCACGCCGGAGGCTACGAACACGACGCACGCGGGACACCCATGGCCACGCCGTCGGCGACGACGGGAGTCCCGCCGAAGACCGGCGGTCGGGTGTGGATCGAGCTGCCGCTCACGGGCCTGGAGCGAAGCCGTCCGGGTGGCCCAGCTCTGGAGCGGGCGCTGGAAGCCGTGCCCGGCGTGGGCGAAGCCCGGGTCAACGTCCGCGGGGAGCGTGCCCGCGTCGAATACGACCCGGAGCGGGTCGGCGTCGGGCGGCTGGTGCGGGCGGTACGGGACGCCGGCTTCGACACCGGCGGCGCGTCGTTGCGTCTGAAGGTCACGGGCCTGTATTGCTCGGCGTGCATAGACCAGATAGAGAAAGCCCTCAAGGCCGCACCGGGCGTGCTGGATGCCACCATGAACGCCGCCACCGAGGAGGTGAAGGTGGACTACCTGCCGGGTGTAGTGGACCTTAAGGGACTGGAGCGGGCGGTGGAGAGCGCCGGCCCGTACATCGCACAGGAGGCTAGAGAGCCCGGCGAACGGGCCGAAGAGGAAGAGGTGTCCGAGCAGGAGCGGGAGTACCGGCGCCTGATGCGCAAGTGGTGGTTCGGGGCCGCGGTCGGCGGGCCGACCATGATCCTGTCCTACCCGTGGATCATCCCAATTCTGCGGGACGTCCTGCCCCGAGGAAGCGCCGAGCTGCGCGTCGTTTGGGGACTGATGGGAATAGCCAGCCTGGCCGTGCTCGTCTACAGCGGTAGCCAGTTCTTCGTGGGTATGTGGCAGGGGATCAAGCGCCGGCAGGCCAACATGCACACCCTCATCGCCACCGGCACCGGCGTCGCCTGGATCTACTCCACCATCGCGTTGCTCTTCCCCCGGATCTTCCCGGACGAGGCGATGACCGACGTCTACTACGACGTGACCGTGGTGGTGACGGCGCTGGTGGTTCTAGGCCTGGCGCTCGAGGTCAAGGCCCGGGGACGTACGTCGGAGGCCATCAAGAAGCTCATCGGGTTGCAGGCCAAGACCGCACGCGTGGTCCGGGATGGACGGGAGATGGACATACCCGTCGAAGAGGTGCTCGTTGGCGACGCCGTGGTCGTCCGTCCCGGAGAGAAGGTGCCGGTGGACGGCGTCGTGCTGGAGGGTACCTCGTCTGTGGACGAGTCCATGATCACCGGCGAATCCATACCCGTGGAGAAGCACGAGGGCGACGAGGTCATCGGGGCGACGATCAACGCGACCGGGAGCTTCCGCTTTACGGCCACCAAGGTCGGCAAGGACACGGCGCTCTCTAACATCATCCGCATGGTGCAGGACGCCCAGGGGTCGAAGGTCCCGATCCAGCGCGTCGTGGACACAGTCTCTAGCTACTTCACCCCGGCGGTCATGATCCTGGCCATCGCGGGCTTCGTCGTCTGGTTCGTCTTCGGCCCAGCTCCGGCCCTCGCCTACGCCCTCATCGTGGCGGTCACCACCCTCATCATCGCCTGCCCGTGCGCCCTGGGTATGGCGACACCGGTCAGCCTGACTACAGGCGTGGGCCTGGGCGCCCAGAACGGCATCCTGATCCGCTCCGGAGACGCCCTCCAGACCGCCTCGAAGCTCCAGACCGTCGTCCTGGACAAGACCGGCACCATAACAAAGGGGAAACCCGAGCTGACAAACGTCGTAACCGAGAACGGCTTCGACGAGGACGAGGTCCTCAGGCTCGCCGCCGCCATCGAACGCAACTCCGAGCACCCGCTAGCCGGCGCGATAGTCGAGGGCGCAGGGGAGCTCGACTTGCCCCAGGTGGCGGGCTTCTCCGCCATCCCCGGCCACGGCGTTGAGGCCGGCGTAGAAGGTAGGGGCGTCATGCTCGGCAACGCGAAGTTGATGGACGACCGGGGCATCGCCCTCGGAAGGCTCGAAGCTGAGGCCCGCCGGCTCGCGGACGACGGCAAGACCCCGATGTACGTCGCCATCGGCGGCGCCGCGGCGGGCGTCATCGCCGTGGCGGACACCATCAAGGAGGACTCCGTGTCGGCCGTCGCTGCGTTCAAGCGCCTGGGGCTCGAAGTCGCCATGATCACCGGCGACAACCAGCGCACGGCCGAGGCGATCGGGCGGCAGGTCGGTATCGATCGGGTGCTCGCCGAGGTGCTGCCGCAGGACAAGGCCCACAACGTTCAGAAGCTTCAACTGGAAGGCAAGAAGGTCGGGATGGTCGGCGACGGAATAAACGACGCCCCCGCGCTCGCCCAGGCCGACGTCGGTTTCGCCATCGGGACCGGCACCGACGTGGCCATAGAGGCGGCGGACGTAACGCTCATCAGCGGCAGCCTGCGGGGCGTGGTGACGGCGGTCGAGATCTCCAAGTCCACCATGCGCAACGTCCGACAGAACCTGTTCGGGGCCTTCGTCTACAACGGGCTCGGCATCCCGGTGGCCCTCGGGCTCCTCTACCCGTTCGCGGGGATACTGCTCTCGCCGCTGCTGGCGGCGTTGGCGATGAGCCTCAGTTCCATCACCGTGATCACCAACGCCAACCGGCTCAAGCTCTGGAAGCCGAAGGAAGCGAAGGGGGTGACTGAGTGACCTCGGTAGCCGCCTGGCTGCTGACCCTCTCCGGCCTCGCCCTCGTCGGGATCGGCGGGTACTTCATCATCGCCCGCCCGGCCCTGCTACCCGAGGATGCCCGTTTCATGGGCACTACTCAGGCTGCCCTCCTAAAGGCCGCGCCCGACCTCTCTCGATGGCTCAAGCGCGTGTTCTGGGTGATGGGCGGCTACATCGTCTCGACCGGGGTGCTCGTCGCGTACCTGGCAAACACCAGTCTGCGTTCGGGCGAAGGCGGCGCGCTGGTCGTTCTCGCCCTGGTATGGGCGACCTCGATCGGCTGGATGGCGCTGGTGAACGTCGTGATCGACTCGGACTTCAAGCGACCGCTCCTGGCCCTCGCAGGCCTGTGGGCCATCGCCCTCGTCCTCGCGGCGGTGGCCCGATGAGGCTCCACTGCCGGACCGGGTGGCGGTCATTGCCGGACACGTGCTCCGTCGAGACGCCCCACAAGACCAGGGAGGTTCAAGCATGACTACCGCAGACGTACTGGTCGTTATCGGCGGTCTCGCCGCCATCGCCGCCATCGCCTTTTTCTTCTGGGGGCCGCGCAGGGGAGGCTACCGGGTTCCGGTAACTTCCGGCGGATACCAGGAAGCAATGGTGCTGGTCAAGGGCGGGTACACGCCGGACGTGATCCTGGTGGAGCGCGGCAAGCCCGTGCGTCTCAACTTCCGACGCGAGGAGAGCGCAGCCTGCTCGGAGATGGTCGTCTTCGGCGACTTCGACAAGAGCGCGCGCCTGCCCGAGGGAGAGACGGTGTCCGTGGAGTTCCTTCCGGAGGAATCCGGCGAGTACGGGTTTGCCTGCCAGATGGGCATGATCCGCGGCAAGCTGGTGGTCGAGTAGGAAGACCGGGAGGAGGTGACGGATGAACCACGGCGGTGGAGGCGGTGGGTGGAAACACTGGGCGTTGATGGCCCTGTGCTGCGCGCCGATGATAGCGATAGTCGTGTGGCTGATCGTCAGGTAGAGCCTGAAACCCGAGGCGAGCACGGGTCGATGCATTCTTGCCGGAAGGAGTTGGAAGTGGCGCGGAAGGTACAGAACGTGGGGACGGCCGAACGCTGGTTGCGGATCGTGGGCGGGGGACTGGCGGCGCTCGTCGGCCTGATGCTCCTGCTGCCGGTCCCGGCCTCGGTAGGCGCGGGGGTGCTCGGACTGGCGCTTGTCTTGCTAGGTTCGGACTTCGTCTACACCGGAGTAACGGGCTACTGCCCGCTGTACAACAAGCTAGGCTGGAGCACGGCGCGCGCTGGCGGCGGACCGGGACGAGGAAGGCCGCGTCCGCGGTGAGGAGACCAGGACCGACAACAGCGCAACCACGAGCGCCTAGAGCGGAGGTCGAGACCGCTGCGCCGGCGGTGCTGACGGCTAGAGGGGTACTGGAGAACCTGTTCGGCCCGCCTGCCGTGCGGACGTTCGCCGTGCGGCTGTGGGACGGCTCGGTCGAGCTACCGGATAACGGACAGCAGCCCTCCTTTACCCTCGTGCTGCGGCGGCCGGGGGCGCTCCGGCGAATGCTGCTGCCGCCAACGGAGCTCGCGCTGGGCGAGGCCTTCCTGCATGACGACTTCGACGTGGAGGGGGACGCGGAGGCCGCGACGGCCCTGGCCGGCGAGATCTCCTCCCGCCTCCGGTCGCCGGTAGTGCTCGCACGGCTGCTGGCACGCCTCCGCACGCTGCCCCCCGACTATCCACCGCAGGGTGACGGCGGAGATGTCCCGCGTCACCCGACCGGCAGGCTCCATTCCAGGGACCGGGACGCCGCGGCGGTGCGCTCCCACTACGACGTGGGCAACGACTTCTACGCGCTCTGGCTGGACGAACGCATGGTGTACTCGTGCGCTTACTTCACGACGGGCACGGAGAGCATCGACGCGGCGCAGGAGGCCAAGCTCGACCACATCTGCCGCAAGCTGCGCCTCACGCCCGGGGAGACCCTGCTGGACATCGGCTGCGGCTGGGGGAGCCTGGTGCTGCACGCCGCCGAGAACTATGGCGTTCAAGCTCTGGGGATCACGCTCAGCGAGCCCCAGGCGAAGCTGGCCCGCCGCCGCATCGGCGAGGCCGGCCTGGAGGACAGGTGCCGCGTCGAGGTGTGTGACTACAGGGACCTCCCGCGGGGCATCGCCTTCGACAAGGTCGCCAGCGTGGGCATGTTCGAGCACGTCGGTCGCACGAGGCTCCCGGCCTACTTCTCAGGGTCCTACCGGCTCACGAAACCCGGAGGCTTCTTCATGAACCACGGCATCGTCCTCCTCTCCCCGGTCTCTGCGCCCAGGCGGGCCCTGGGGAGGGCGCTCGCACCGAGGACCTCCTTCCTCCAGCGCCACGTCTTCCCGGACGGGGAGTTGGTGACGCCGGGAGAAGCGTTGCGTTACGCCGAAGACGCCGGATTCGAGGCGCGCGACCTGGAGAGCTTGCGCGAGCACTACGCGTTGACGCTACGACACTGGGTGCGGCGCCTCGAAGACCGGCACGAGGAGGCTGCGCGGTTGGCGGGCGAGCGGACCTACCGGATCTGGAGGCTCTACATGGCGGCCTGCGCGCGGGCGTTCGCGACGGGCCGGATCGGCGTCACCCAGACGCTCTTCTGCAGAACGGGCGAGGACGGACTCTGCCCGTTGCCGCCCACGCGGGAAGACCTGTACCGGGTGACGGTCCGCCCCGCGACGAACGGAGGTACGCGATGATCGCCTTCTTGCGCTCCCGCGCGGGGGTGGTCCTGCTAGCCTCCCTCGCCGTCGCCGGTTTCTTTCTGGTCCTGGAGCACAGGGTCCATCTCTCCGGGTTCCTGCCGTACGCGCTGGTGGCGCTCTTCATCGTGTTCCACCTCTTCATGCACAGGGGGCACGGCGGACATGGAGGGCACGGCGGACATTCGGCCGACGACGATGAACGTGTAAAGCCGCCTAAGGAGGGTACGCGATGATCTCCGATTCGCCCGCTTACGGCCTCTGGCTGCTCGTCATAATCAACTCGGCGATTTTCATCATCTTTGCCTTCAGCTTCGCGCGACCGCGTACGAAGCGCGACTGGCGTTCCTTCGGCGCCTTCTCTGCGTTTCTGGTGGCGCTCTTCACGGAGATGTACGGTTTCCCGCTCACGATCTACCTGCTCTCCGGATGGCTCGGCAGCCGCTACCCCGGTATCGACCCGTTCTCGCACGCGAACGGCCACCTGTGGGAGGTGCTTCTCGGGTGGGAGGGGAACCCGCACCTGAACCCGCTGCACGTCCTGAGCAACGTGGTCATCGCCGCCGGCTTCATTCTGCTCTCCGCCTCCTGGAACGTGCTCTACAGGGCGCAGCGTGAGAAGCGGCTCGCCACGACGGGCCCCTACGCCCGCGTGCGCCACCCGCAGTACGCTGGCTTCGTCCTGATCATGTTCGGTTTCCTGATGCAGTGGCCGACGCTCATCACGCTCGCCATGTTCCCCGTGCTGGTGATGATGTACGTTAGGCTTGCCCGCCGCGAGGAGCGGGAGGTGAGGGAGGAATTCGGCGAGGAGTACGAAAGGTACGCCGCGCTCGTCCCTGCCTTTTTCCCGCGCCTGCGCCGCGCTAACCGGAAAGCGGTGTGAGGTGAGTCCCATCGCGCACGACGGGGAGCGGGACTTCGGGCGGCCGGGTGAGGCCTGCATCGGCGCGGACGACAGGGAGAAGCTGAAGATACGCCTGCGGCGGATAGAAGGGCAGGTGCGTGGCGTGCAACGCATGGTCGAGGAGGATGCCCCGTGCGCGGATATCCTCACCCAGATCGGGGCCGTAGCCGCCGCGTCGGAGAAGGTCGCGCTGCTAGTCCTTCAGTACCATGCTGGTCACCGTCTGCACGGCGCCGCCGGGAACGACCTCGGACCCGACGAGACCGTGGACGAGCTCGCGTCCGCCGTCGAGCGCATCCTGCCGATACGAGCGAAGGAGGGCCGCGGGGAGGGGAGGGAGGGCGCATCGCGGGACACGTAGAGGCCGGGCAAACGCGCCCTGGCAGCCCACGCGAACCGTAGACGTCCAGGACGCATGCCCGCTACGGTCACCCCTACCATCGCGTGGCGCTCGCGACCCGTCAGGAGGGCAAGACGGCGGCGCGCTCCAGCGCCTGCCTGAGCATCTCCTTTGTCGGCGAACCCTTCAACCCTTCCGGGGTGGCGTAGACCCGGCAGCCCAGTCGCCATTCCCCCCGCTCGCCGGCTGGGAACAGATCCTCGCCCTCCACCCGGATCGTCGGGCTCCCCGGAAAGCGTAGTCTCTCGGCCTCCTCGTCGGTGTTCACGGCGACAAGCGCCACGCCGGCACCCGCGCCCGCCTCCGCAAGCACCTCCCTCAGGGTCTCCTCCGCCTCCCGGTACGTCGGGCAGCCGTCGAAGTACAGGACCTCTACCTTCACCATCGCCCCTTTCTTTCGTCCCTGTCGACCGAGAACCCGATTAGACCAGGGCTCTCGTATGGTTGCTTTGACCGGTGTCGTCATTCTCCTTCTCTTTCAGCATACGCTCAGGATCGCTTCAGGGCTTCTTCAGCACGGGTGGTTAACCTCCAGACAGAGACAGCCGGAGCTGACCGTGGACGACCGCGAAGGGTCCGGCGGAAGGAGACGAACGACATGGAGCTGGTGTTTGTCCTCCTGGCCGTGGTGCTACTCGTCATCCTGCCGGTCGCCCTGTTCCTGCTGGCGGTGGGCAGCCTGATATACACCGTAGTCAAGGCCATTCGGGGTGAGAAGGCAGGCGATGTGGTTACCTCTCCCGCCAGGAGCAGGGATGCCTGAGGCGCTCTGGAAATGGTCCGGGCGTCCCTTTCGGGCGCTGGCGGTCACCGGCCTGCTCATCGCGCTCGCGCTGGAGTTCTCGGGGTGCGGGGCGACGAAGTCGCCCGACGATTCGTTCTCGGAAGCCGGGAACGGGGTGGCGAAGCAGGGCGCCGCGACCAGGACGAACGAGAGTGGCGAAGTGACCATCAAGGTTGTGTGGGAAGGCAGGGACGCCGGACCCACGTTCGACGTGACGATGGACACGCATTCCGTGGACCTCGACGGCTACGATCTCAGGAAGCTCGCGGTGCTGCGCAACGATGGCGGGCAGGAGGTCCGGGCCAGGGCGTGGGCTGCGCCGAAGGGCGGGCACCACCGAGAAGGGAAGTTGAGTTTTCCCGAGAAGGCCTCAGACGGTGGCGCCGTGATCGGTAGAGACACCAGGGAGATCACGCTGATCATCCGCGACGTGGCGGGCGTGCCCGAGAGGAGCTTCGAATGGAATTTGTAGGAACGGGGTTGTCGGGTGGGCCACGACTCCTGCGTCCAGCTGTCTTCGGGGCTCTTGCCGCCCTCGCGCTTATCGTCTTCTACCTGGGCGTCATCACCGTGGCGCAGGGCTGGACGCACGCCGTCCAGCAGCTCGGCGAAGATTTGCCTTTCGTCGGGGCCATCGTGGCGGGGTTCGGCACCCAGGTGGGTCTCTTCGTCTACCTGCGCGGGATGCACAGCCGCGCGGCGGCCGGCGGCGTCGCCGCGAGCACGGGAACCAGCACGGCGGCGATGCTCGCCTGCTGCGCCCACCACCTGACCGACGTGTTGCCGATCGTCGGCCTCTCGGGGGCGGCCGTGTTCCTGAACGCGTACAAGACGCCGCTGCTGTGGGTCGGGATCGTCATGAACCTCGCCGGGATCATCTACCTGGCGCTCAAGATCCGCCGCCAGCGCAAGATGGCCTGCGAGCCGGCCCACCCGGCGCACGGGGGCACCTGACCCTCAGCTTTCGAGAGGGCAGGGCCGCTTCGAATGTTGCGGCGACGGCGTTCTACCCTGGAGGTACTTCAGAGGACACAGGGGATTTTGATCGAACATTGACCCTGTCCGGATCTGGGCTTGACCTCCGCACCCTACACTCGGGACGTAAAGGAGACCGAGGAGAAAGGAAGTGATCGGCCATGATGGGCGGTTGGGACGGCGGAATGATGGGCGGCTGGGGCGCTTTCGGCTGGCTGTGGATGATCGTCGCGCTGCTGTTCTGGGGCGGCCTGCTGACCCTCATAGTCTGGGCCGTGATGCGCATCTTCCCGGGCGCGCGGACGGGCGGCGAGCCTCTTGAACGTGGTACGCAATCGGCCGAGGAGATCCTCAGGGGCCGCTTCGCCCGCGGCGAGATCGATGCCGAGGAGTACGAGGAGCGGCGCCGGATATTGCACGGGGGTGCCTAGGATGGCCACCGCCCACGGAACACGAAGGGGCAGGGGCCTCCTCCTGGCCGGGCTCGGGATGATGGCCGCCGCGGTGGTCCTTGCGATCCTGGCGAGCGCCTTTGCCGCGCGCGGCAACCCTTTCTCGTCTGCGAGCAGCGTCGAGAGTCTCCCGGAGGCCAGAGAGACTTTCGAACGGGCCGTGGAAGGCTACGGCAACGCCGACCTCGAGGTGGGGGAGGTGATGGAGTTCTCGAGCAACTACTACGCTGAGGTCAGAGAATCCGGCACCGGTATCTACGCGATGGAGCTCCTGATAGACAAACGCACGGGCCAAGTCTACCCTGAGCCGGGGCCGAACATGATGTGGAACACCAAATACGGCATGATGTCCGGCGGCATGGGGCCCATGATGGGCGCGGGCGGAAACGGCACGGTGAACGGCCCCCCGCAGAGGATACCCGGGACGCCGTCCGACGAGATGCCCGTGACCCCAGAGCAAGCCCGGAAGATCGCCGAAGATTACCTCGACCGGGTCTCGCCCGGTACGGAGGCGGAGAAGCCGGACACCTTTTACGGCTACTACACCCTGCACACCGAGCGCGACGGCGAGGTGACCGGGATGCTCAGCGTCAACGGGTACTCCGGAGAGGTCTGGTACCACACCTGGCACGGAGCCTTCGTAGGCATGGAGGGGGAAGAGGCGACGCACTAGAGGCTCCCAGGCATTAGAAGAAAGGGGCCGCTGGTCGGGTCCTCCTTGGCGGTTGCGGGTTGGCGAAGAAGTTCGCGCAGGCGTGGAACCGGGCACGCGATGGTTAGAATGGTGGCATGAGCGTTCGGGTCTTGGTAGTCGACGACGAGAAGAACCTCGTGAACCTCTTGCGCGGTTACCTCGAACGTGAGGGTTTCGAGGTCCACGAGGCCCTCGACGGTCCCGAGGCCCTCGAGGTGGCCCGGCGGGTGGGGCCGGATCTCGTGGTCCTGGACTGGATGCTGCCCGGATTGGACGGTACACGGGTTTTGGGAGAGTTGAGGCGCTTCTCGGACGCGTACGTGATCATGCTGACCGCCCGCGCGGAGGAGGTGGACAAGATAGTCGGCCTCTCCGCGGGCGCCGACGACTACCTGACCAAACCCTTCTCTCCCGGCGAGCTCGTGGCCCGCATCAGGGCCATGCTGCGAAGACCGCGGGATCGCGGTGCGGAGGCCGCCGAGGCGCCGCTCAGCTTCGGAGACCTCACCATAGACCCCGGGCGTCGGGAGGTGCGGTCGGGGGGCGCGGAGGTAAGTCTGACGGCCCTGGAGTTCGACCTCCTGGCGGCCCTGGTGTCCCGGCCTGGCATGGTCTTCACCCGCGGGCAGTTGCTGAGGCGCGTCTGGGGCGAGACCTATTTCGGCGACGAGCACGTGGTGGACGTACATGTGGCGAACCTGCGCAAAAAGATCGAGGACGACCCCGCGAACCCCTGTCACATCCGGACGGTGCGTGGGGTCGGCTACAGGTTCGGCCGGTGAGAAGGCTGCCTCGCCGCCTGATCAGGAGCCTCGGAACCAGGCTCTTTTTCTCCCACGTGCTGGTCGCGCTGGTTGGCGCCTTTACGTTCCTCGCCGCCGTTGCCATCGTGGCGCCGGTCGTATTCGGGAACCTGATGGGCGGAATGATGGGGCCGGGGGGCATGGCGGGCATGGGGGATATGATGGCGTCGGTCTACCGCGCGTTCGGGCAGACGCTTCTCTACTCCTTGATCGCCGCAACCCTCGCCGCGGCTGCCACCGCGAGCGTAGCGAGCCTCTTCGTGGCCCGGAGGATCTGGACCCCCGTGCGCCACATGCTGGACGCGACCCGCCGCATCTCCACGGGCCGCTACGGCGAGCGCGTGCCGGTGGGCGAGGGCGACGAACTGGGTGACCTCTCGGAGAGCCTCAACACGATGGCCGCCGCCCTCGAAGAGACCGAACGGCACAGGCAGGAGTTCATCTCCGACATCTCCCACGAGTTGCGCACCCCGCTCTCGACGCTTCAGGGGTACATGGAAGGGCTCATGGACGAGGTCGTCGAACCCTCCCAGGAGACCTGGGCGGTTCTCTACGCCGAGGCGGAGCGTATGCGGCGCCTGGTGGACGACCTGCAGCAGCTCTCGCGGGCTGAGGCCGGACAACTCTCTCTCGAGATCGCGACTCATCCTCCCCATGATGCGGCGCGCATCGCCGCCGAGAGCATGCTCCCCCTCTTCGCCGAAAAAGGTGTCGAACTCGATGAGGCGGTTGGCCTAGACCTGCCGCCGGTGCTCGCGGACAGGGACCGTCTCGTCCAGGTTCTGACGAACCTGCTGGCCAACGCGCTGCGCTACACGCCGGCCGGCGGGAGGGTCACGGTGGAGGCCGAGCACCGGGACGGCGAGATCCGATTCAGCGTGCGGGACACGGGCGCGGGGATAGCGTCCGAGCACCTGCCCCACGTCTTCGAGCGGCTGTACAGGATCGAGAAATCCCGCTCGCGGGAGGGAGGAGGTTCGGGGTTGGGGCTCGCCATCTCCCACGCGTTCGTGCGGGCCATGGGCGGCGGGATTCACGCGGAGAGCGCCGGACCGGGCAAGGGGTCTACGTTCAGTTTCACCCTGCCCGCCGCCGGCCCCGGATCTTGACCCGATCTTGATCGTAGTTCGACGGACGCTTGAGGTCCGTCTTCTAGACTGGAACCGTAAACAGAGGCAACCCAGGAGAGGAGACGATCGACAATGATGGGCGGTTTGGACGGAGTGATGGGCGGATGGGGTGTGTTTGGCTGGCTCGGGATGCTCATCCCGCTGCTGTTCTGGGTCGGCCTCATAGCGCTTGTGATCTGGGCGGTAGCGAGGATCGTGCCGAACGCAGGCAGTGGCCGCCTGCACCAGGGGGTGCCCACGGAGTCGGCCGAAGACGTCCTGCGGGAACGCTTCGCCCGCGGACAGATCGACGCCGAAGAGTAGGGACGTTCGATGAGAGCGCTCAATGGCGAAGAGAACTATCTGAGAGGTGGTGTCTAGGATGACGGCGAAGTACCTGGTACCCGTCCTGGCGGTATTGGCCATCTTGCTGGCGGGGATCGGAACGGTTTACGCAGACGGTAGACCCTCCGCCTGGGGCGGCCAGAGCATGATGGGCGGACAGTCTACAGGATACGGTTCGGGGATGGTGAACGGCTCCGACTCTATGATGGGTCACATGATGAACGGTCCGGGGACGTTCAGCGGCCCCAGACCGGAGAATCTCGATAAGAGCCAACCCTTCGACCTGCGGTTCATAGACGAGATGATCATGCATCACCAGATGGCGATCGTGTCTTCGGAGCACATGATCTCGGACTCCGACCGTCCGGAACTCCGCAAGCTCGCGGACGACATCCAGAAGAGCCAGTCCGACCAGATCGGGCAGATGCGGGAGTGGCGTCAGCGCTGGTACCCCGACGCGGGACCTGCCTACGGCACGACCGGCGGTACGATGAACTCTGGAATGATGGAAGGTATGGCAGGCGGCTCCATGCAGGAGTCAATGGGCGCGGACGTGGCCGACGAGATGTTCCTCAGGATGATGATCCCGCACCACGAGCAGGCGATCGAGATGTCCGAGCAGGCACTCGACAAGGCCGAGCACCCAGAGATTCAGGGGCTGGCCAAGAAGATCATCGACGAACAGTCGGCCGAGATAAAGCTGATGCAAGGGTACCTGGAAGAGATCGAGCGCGCAGAAAGCCAGGGCTAGTGAACCAACCTACGATGGGTCGGACGACCCGCAAGGGTGATGGGCGAGACCGACCTGTCCGGCGTTGGTTCTCGAGGAAGAGAAAAGATGATTGAGGGAGGTCGAAGTGGGAACCAGTCAGAGCTATACCCTATCGAGCGAGACGCGCCTGCCGTTTGGGGAGGCCGTAGAACTGACGCGCACCCTACTTCAGGAGGCCGGTTACGGGATCCTTTGCGAGATCGACGTACAGGCCAAGCTGGAGGAGAAGCTCGGGATCGAACGCGAACCGTACGTGATCCTCGGCGCCTGCAACCCGCCGCTGGCAAGGCAAGGCCTCGACGCCGAGCCGGATCTCGGCGCGCTCTTGCCGTGTAATGTCGTCGTCTACGAGCGAGAAGGCCGCACGCACGTGAGCGCGGTGGAACCGGAGCGGATGCTCTCCATCGTGGGCAACGAAGCGCTCAAGCCGATCGCGAAGCAGGTGCGCACCGACCTGAGCAACGTGGTCGAAGGGCTAGCCAGAAGCTAGACGCCCTGTCCAACGAACTCCGTGGTCTGAGGGGACCGGCGCGTCGCCGGTCCCCATCTGTACTGTCCGCCACGAGCGAACACTCGGTCCCATCCTAATCGCCCTGGACCGGCTAGCCCACCTGGGCTAGGCAAAGATGGCCCATCGACGCGACGGCGTGTTTGACGCGCCGTGCGACCATGTCGGACAAGATCCGAAACCAGGAGGACAGCGCCGATGGCCGCAGCGTTAACTTCGCCCAGAAACGTAAGAGACGGCGAAGCGGCGGCCACACCCAAGAGGGCGGTGCTTTGCGCGGCGGCAGCCCTCTCGGTGGCGGCTGTCCTCATCCACGTATGGGCCGCCTTCCAACACTTCCAGCAGTGGTGGGGCTACGGCGCGATGTTCCTTGCGACCGCGGCGGTCCAGGCGATCTTTGCCGCGGGCCTGCTGCGCCGACCGGGACAGCAATTCTTGCTGTCAGTGGTGGCGGGTAACCTCTCCATCGCGGGTGGGTACGTCGTTACGCGCACCGTCGGCATGCCGTTCTTGGGGCCGCACGCGTGGCACCCGGAGAAGGTAGGCGGGCTAGACCTCGCCGCGACGGCCTCGGAGGTCGCTCTCGCCGTCGCCGTCATCACGCTCCTCGTGGGCCGCTACCGGGCCGCGGTCGGGCACGTCCTGCTCCTATTCGGAGTCGTCGGTGCTCTCTCGGCCGGTGGCTGGGGGATCTCCTCCTCCCTCGGCGCCGAGCCGCCCGCCGCCCGGGTCGGAAGCTGGGTGCAGGCGCCTGGTGGGCTCCTTCGCGTTGACAGGGTGGCCCCCGAGAGCATGGCGGCCATGCAGATGGACAAGTTCGCCGAGCAGGGAATGAGCATGGGTGATCCGATGGGCATGGACATGGCGCCCGAAGGGCAGCGGCGCTTCGCCGTGGACGTCACGCTCGCGGCCGGGGAAGGCGGCGACCTCGCCTACTCTGCGGACGACTTCCGGCTCACGGGCGAGGGGATGGAAGGGGCCGGGCCCCTCCGGACCACCCTCACGGACGGCCCTGTTCCCGCAGGCGGCAGGATATCGGGCACCGTCGTCTTCCAGGCCCCCGAAGACGCCGACGGTTTGGAGCTGAGCCTCGGGGTCGGCGGAGATCCGGTCGCCCTGCCCCTCGAACCGACGAGCGGCGAGAACGGCGGCGATGGCGGGGGCCACGAGCACTAGCGGCTCGGCGCTCGGCGCGGACGATCAACGGAGGGCCCAACGAGACATCGGAGCATCTAATCTCCCGTCCCGCTCCCGCACCGTAGCGATTTTGCCTACGCCATCGGGATGCCGAGAGGCGAGAACGCATAGTAAGGGCACCGCAACTAAAGTCTAACGCCAGCGTGGTAGCTCTCACCACGTTGCTCCCGTGCTCAGGTGCGTGTCCTATGTCCCAGTAGGGCGTTTCGGGATTTCAGCGCAGACAAAATTTGAAATAGTCTTCATGTTTTCATACAATCTCTCGCATGGCACACTTCGAGGACGCGCCGCCCGACGCCAGGCTCCTGGAGCCCGGGGACGTGTTGGGCGGCGAGATGGGACGCGTGGACGAGAGGGTGGCCTCGCTGATGGGCGCCCTGTCCAACCCCACCCGCATCCGGGCGCTGTTCGCACTGCTGGGTGCTGGCGAGCTCGCGGTCGGGGAGCTCGCCAAGGCCGTGGGGATGAGCGAGTCGGCGACGAGCCACCAGCTGAGGGTCTTGCGGGACTTGGGGCTGGTCGAGCGCCGGAGGGAGGGCCGCAGGGTCTTCTACTCTTTGGCCGACGACCACCTCGGGGTTCTCCTCAAAGAGTCGCTCTACCACGTGGACCACGCCCGCCTCTCTTCGGGGGGTGGGCGAGTATGAGCGGTCGCCACGGTCACGGGGATGACCATCACGACGCCGATGGGCACCACGGGGGCGGGTGGGCCGGGGTGCGTCGTTCGTTCTCGCACGTGCTCTCGCATCTAAACCCGTTCGGCCACTCCCACGACGCCGCGGACTCGGTGGACGACGCCCTGGCCTCGAACGAGGAGGGCATCCGGGCGCTCAAGATCTCGCTGGTGGCGCTGGTGGTCACGGCGCTCCTGCAGGCTGTCGTGGTCGCCTTCTCTGGGTCGGTCGCGCTGCTCGCGGACACGATCCACAATTTCGGCGACGCGCTTACGGCCCTGCCCCTGTGGGTGGCCTTCGCGCTCGCGAAACGTCCAGCCAACAGGGCCTACACCTACGGCTACGGCCGGGCTGAGGATCTAGCCGGGGTCGCGATCGTGGGCCTCATCCTCTTCTCCGCGTGCGTGGCAGGCTACCAGTCGGTGACGAAGCTCATCAACGGCTCGGAGGTCTCCAATGTCGGGTGGGTCGCCGCCGCGGGGGTAGTGGGGTTCTTGGGTAACGAGTTGGTGGCTCAGTTCCGCATCCGGGTTGGCAAGAAGATCGGGAGCGCCGCGCTCGTGGCCGACGGCCAGCACGCCAGGACGGACGGGTTCACCTCGTTGGCGGTCGTGGCCGGCGCTTTGGGGGTGGCGTTCGGTTACCCGATCCTGGATCCGCTGGTGGGACTCGGGATCACGGTCGCCATCCTCTTCATCGTGAAGGACTCGGCGAGCTCGATGTGGAGACGGATGATGGACGCGGTCGAGCCAGAGGTCGTCGACTCTATAGAGGAGGTAGCCGCCGGCGTCCCCGGCGTAGAGGGGGTTGGTGTGGTCAGGGCGCGGTGGGTTGGCCACCGCATCCACTCGGAGGTCGAGATCGGCGTGCTGGGCGGCGTGAGTGCATCGGAGATCGCGAGGATCAGAGAGAGGCTCTCCGCGGAAGCTAGGCGCGCAGTACCTAAGCTCGAAAGGCTCGTGGTGGAGGCCGTGCCGTGCGGGTGATCCTCCGCTGGAGTGAGGACGAAAACAGGATTGATGATCACGGAAAAGGCGGCGCTGCGATCGCGACGGTCACGGCGAGTTCGCCTCCGACGAATCGGAGTCCGGAGAGTGAGCCCCCGCCGTGGGTCCTCTCAAGAATTGGGCGCCGCTCGACCTCTCTCGGCCCACGAGGGTCCCCGCCCCGCTCAGGCCCGCGATGAAAGTGCCGACCTTGGGACTCAGGGCCGTGGATCGGGCCCTCGGGGCCGCCTTCGGGCGGGGGCCGGCCGTCGAGCCTTTGTTCGGTTTCGGGGGCGGCTCCGGCAAGCTCTTCGACGGGCTCTCCGAGGAGGTGTCCGCCGAGGTTCCGTGTGTGGTGGAGAAGGACGCGGCATTCCTGAAATGGCGCTACGGTCCGGGCTCGCCCCCCAACCCGGTGACGATCTTGGGCGCCGTGGAGATGGCCGAGGTGGCACTGGAGAACGCCGAGCACGAGGAGATAAGGATCCTCGCCGAGGACATAGTCGGCGCCCAGGAGGCCGAGATAGAGGAGCTTCGCGGCATAAAGCGCGAAGAGTTCGGCACCTCTGAGATCCCTTCCGCCATGGCCCAGGGCGAGATGGACGCGATGGGGATGACCGACCCGCAGGAGCTCGCGGACAAGAGGCCGCTCGACAGGGCGTTTATCGACGCCATGATGCCGCACTATCGCTCGGCCATAGCGATGGCGAAGGTCGCCCTGAAGGAGAGCGACAACCAGCAGACAAAAGGGATCGCCCGGGACATCGTGGACGCCCAGAGGCGCGAAACAGGGCAGATGGAGCGGTGGCGCGAGCAGTGGTCCCCGCAGGGTTAAAAACGCGTGCCGAGGCCGGGAGTCCGCCTCCGGCCTCGGTCAGGGGGAGGTAGACCCGTGTCGAACGTCAAGAACCTGTTGTCCGGGCTTGTGGGGACGCCATCGAGACCTCTCCGGCTCTGTATCACGGGACCTAACGGCAACCTCGTGACCATCGGGCTTGCCCTTATCCCACAGACAGGAGGGCGACGACGCCCTCGGTTCCGGGCCCATCTTGCCGAACCGGCCGAGGAAGCACGACTACAAAGTCGAGGAGGCCGCGAGGAAACGCCACGAGCGGCTAGTGGATCAGTGGAGGGACATCCTGTGCCTCTACCTGGCCGGGGCCGACCTCCGCGACGTCTGCCGAAGGCTCGGCAAAGCGCCAGGACCGTCTACCGCTGCAAGGACCTCTCAGAATCTCCCCCGCGCCGGGCGTACAAGAGGAAGGCGAGCGCCTTGGACCCGTACGTCACGTACCTCCTCAAGCGCTGGAACGAAGGGTGCCGCAACGGCAAGCGGCTGTTCCGGGAGATCCGACAGCGGGGCTACCAGAACAGCGAGGAGGCCTGCGTCCGATTCATAGTTAGATCCTCATTAAAGACTTGATCGGCCTTCAGGCTTTGACTGCTTGAGCAGGCGTCCGAGCATGTCGATGCCGCCTTGATCTAGCGTCCTGTCTTCGACGATAACCGGCAGGTCAGCGGGAGCACCAAGCTGCGCCAAGTCGCGGGCTACGCGGCTGGAGCACACCACGGCCTGCGCCCGACCAAAGACCTCCCGCATCTCGTCACCGTTCTCCCACAGCGCCACCAAGTCAAGATGGTCCAGACCGGCTCCCTTGATCGAGCGCACCAAGTTGTAGACGCCCTCTCGCACGTCGCCGAGGACCGCCACGGTCGTCCCGGGGTCAAGGTCCTGAAGGCGCTGCAGATTGTCGAGGGTCGCGACCGACAACAGACCGACGGTTTCCACCCCAGTACCTTCTGTTAGGCTCTCGACCTCGCGCACGTGAAAGAAGGTCGTCACCACCCAAGACGAGGATACTTCCTCCCCGCGCCCGATGGCATCGCGGAGTTCCGAGATCAGGAGGCCCTTGGCCTGGACCGGCAACCGTTCCTCGAGCTCCGCGCTGAACTTCTGAACCTGCCAAGGATTGCACTCCACGAAGACGATTGGGATCTTCTCAAGCGCGGGACCCCCCGCGCGCGCCAGCAGCGCTCGTCCGACCTCCTCGGCGGAAAATCCGCGAGCCGCCGCCGACCAGAGAACCTCTTCCACAAGCCTTTCTCTCTCGGCCTCCCTAACGTTCACAGGCGGGCGCTTCACGCGCCGGCCCAGACCACGCCTGCTCTCAGCGTACCCTTGACGCTCGAGCCGGGACATGACGCGCGCGACGGTGTTCCGGTTGACCCTCAGGTAACCCGCCAATTCGCGGTTCGAGGGGAACTCGCCCCCCTCCTCAAAGTAACCGCTTAGGATGAGGTGCTTGAGTTGTTCTTCGAGCTGCACGTGGATCGGAACGCCCACGGAGGCGTCCACGTTGAGCAGATTTTGGTACGGGTCGCTTGACACACCTACCTACCTATGTGACTATGTCACCAACGCCGGATACCGGACTGGCGGTAAGCATAGCCCGGTTTACGTGCGATTAACAAGGTAAGAACCCTGACCTACTTTGTCGCGGGGGGTGACGCGTTGGTCAAAGTCGAGCAAAGGTTGCTGCTTACAGGGCAGGACGTGTCCGGGGCTGATGGGATGGTGCCGCGCTGGCTCGTGCGCGAGTACGGCCGTTTCCGAGATCGTCTCCTCGATCCCGAGTACCCGTGCTACTTCGGGACCTCCGCGGAGAAGCGGGGGGAGCTGCGCTACGGGTACGTCGAAGGAGACGACGTCGGACACGTACCCGCGCTGCTGCGGGAGTTCCTCGCCCTCTCGAAGGCCAACCCGCAGGTCAGGCACGCCCTGGCGCTGTTCTTCGAGCCCGAACGGGCGCGGAGGCCGCTATCTTTTTACGAGGAGCGGTTCTGGTACGTCCTACGTTTCCTGCACGGGCTGGACGAGAGTCCATGGCCGGAGGATCGTCCGTACGACCCTGTAGATCCCAAGTGGGAGTTCTGTTTCGCCGGGGAGCCGATGTTCGTGTTCGCCTCGGCGCCGGCGTATCGTCTCCGGGATTCGAGGAATATGGGCGATTCGCTGGTCCTCTTGTTCCAGCCCAGGAGGGTCTTCGACGGAATAGAGGGCGGGACGCCTGCCGGGACGCGGGCGCGCGAGATCATCCGAGCCAGGATGGAGGCGTGGGAGGGCATGGAGGCGCACCCGGACATGGGAAGCTACGGGGACCCGTCATCGCACGAGTGGAAACAGTACTTCCTGCCCGACGACAACACGCCCGTGACCGGGCGCTGTCCCTTCCACGCCGCGACGGACCGTGCGGTGACGCGCGGCGGCCTGGCGGGAGAACGGACACGGGCCCGGGAAAAAGGCGACCGAAGGGAGGACGCGATGACGCAAGAGGCGGGCAGAAGGCCCGAGATAGTCCGCGGCGGGGGCGTCGAGCTTGAGATGGCGGTGATGGAGCTGCTGCCAGAGACGGGTTCGGTGGAGGTTCAGCGCGACACCCCGGGGCGCGAGCACGAGACTCACACGCACCCGACCGACGAAACGCTCTTGATCGTCGACGGCTCGATCACGTTCCGCTACGACGACGAGGAGGCGGCCTGCACGTCGGGAGACCGCCTCCTTTTGCCCGAGGGCACGAAGCATTCCTCCGTGGCGGGCGAGGAAGGGTGCGTGTACGTGATCGCGCTGGAAACGGTGGCGTAGGGCGTCGTCGGGGGCGAGCAGCACGGGCCAACCTTAAGGGGTCCCGGAGAGGAGGGCATCATAGCGAAGGCGCCGAATTCGGGCGGGGGACCGAACGAGCCGATACTCGACTCCGACCCAAGCGTGGGTTCCCGGGAGGAGCGCGGGGAGCGCTTGGAGGGCACCCTCACGGTGACCTCGGCTGTGGCCCTCGCCCTCGGCGTGGTAATCGGCGCGGGGTTGCTCGCCCTGCCCGGGCTCGCGTACCGGGAAGCGGGTCCGGCCGCCGTGTACGCCTGGGTGATCGACGGCCTGATCGTCGTGCCTTTGCTCGTCATCTTCGGGTATCTGGGCTCACGCCACCCGCAGGCCGGCGGGATCGCGGGTTTCGTCCGGGAGGGTTTTGGACCGAGGGCCGGGGCCGCCACTGAGACCCTCCTCTTGGGCACTTTTTCTCTCGGTATCCCCGCCATAGCGATCGTCGGCGGGGACTACCTTTCTTACCTGACCGGCGGGGGGGACGCGATGGCGTCGGCCGCCGCGGCGGTGCTGGTGCTACTCGCCGGAACGACCAACGCTGCCGGAGCGCGCCTCTCCGGCAGCGTGCAGCAGATCGTTTCCTACCTGCTCGTCGCCGTGCTGTGTGGCGTGGCCGTCGCCGGTCTGACGGCCGGTTTTTCCGGCGCGGGATCCGCGGCGGGGTCCGGTATCGCGCCGCTCTCGGCGTGGGCGGGTGCCGTTCCGGCACTCGGACTGGTGTTCTTCGCGTTCACCGGCTGGGAGATGCTGTCCTTCACGACGGAGGAGTACAAGAACCCCAGGCGCGACTACCCGATAGCGGTGGCGGTCAGCTTCGTCGTGGTGATCGGCTTGTACGTGGCGCTAGCCCTGGCGGTACAACTCTTGCTATCGCCGGACGACCCGCGGATCTCGTCGGCTCCCATAGCGGCGGTGCTCGAGGAGTCGGTCGGCATTTGGAGCGGCGGGACGATGGCGGGGGTAGGGGTGGCGATCGTGGTGGCCAACGTCAACGGTGCCACCTGGGCGGCCTCCCGTTTGGCCTTCTCCTCGGCCAGAGAGGGCCTTCTCCCCGGCGGCCTCGCGCGAGTGACCACCGGTTCGCGGCTGCCACGTAACGCGGTGGTGGTCACCACCGCGGCCTTCTTGGTCGTCGTGGCGGCCCACGCCGCGGGCGCCTTCTCCCAACAGGCGATGCTTTCCCTGGCCGGACAAAACTTCTTCCTGCTTTACCTGTTCAGCGTCGGAGCCTACCTGCGCTTGGTCCGGTCGTGGCCGGCGCGAGCATTCGGGCTCTGCGCCCTCCTGCCTTGCTTGCTCGTGGCGGGGTCGTTCGGTTGGGGACTGCTCTATCCGGCTGTCTTGGTCGTCATGGGCGCTACCGCGCAAAGCCTCCGAAGAAGGGCCCACCAGGCTGCGACCGGGCAAAAAGAAACGGCACCCGAGAAAGGAGGTGCTCGCAAGGATGTTTGAGCCGGGTCCGACGACAGATACCACAGAAGTCCGGAAGGGCTTCGCCGCGGGGCCGCAGGAGCTCCAGGAGCCGCCGTGGTGGCGGTCGGGGGTGATCTACCAAATCTACCCGCGCAGCTTCAAAGACTCCAACGGCGACGGGGTTGACGATCTCGGGGACATCGCCGAAAAGCTCGGTTACCTGGAGTGGCTGGAGGTGGACGCCGCGTGGATTGGCCCGATCTGTCCGTCCCCGATGGCAGACTTCGGCTACGATATCTCTGACTACGAGGACGTCCACCCGATGTTCGGCACGCTAGAAGAATTTGACGAGATCCTCGAAACGGCGCACGAGCGGAGCATCAGGGTACTGCTCGACTTCGTGCCGAACCACACCTCGTCGTGATCGTGGGCACGGTGGTGTACGAGTCCGGGTTCGCGACGGCGAAGGTTCCGATGTGGTCGACTGCTACCGGCGGCGTGGAAGAAGGCAAGCGTGGCTAGGCCTCCGGCGTGCCGAACTCTTCGATTGGGCTCGGCAACGCTCTTGCCCTCCTCGGGGTGAGGCCACAGGACTGCGTGGTGGTGGAAGACGCACCCATCGGTGTCCAGGCAGCCCGGGCGGCCCGCATGTCGGTGGTGGCCCTCACCACCACGCACCCCGCCAGAATGCTAGCGGAGGCGGACGCCTCGGTCGGCTCGTTGAGGAACCTGAACTCAGTGTTAGCGGCCCTGCAGGCGGCTGGTGGAGACGCGCGTGGTGGCATGATGTGAAGACGCCCGTTCCCATCGCACAGACCCGTTACTTGCGCAACGAGCACCAGAGATGAGGGGTCGCTGCAATCCTCGGAGACCGCGCAGGACCCGTCGGGTCGCGAGACTCGGCATTACGTGCCACCCGCAACCGGTCGCCGCGGTCGGGCGGCTCGAAGGTTGACGGCGACCGTTCGCGAGAGACGAAGGAGGAAGCCTTGTCCGCACGCCTGCGAAACGAAAACGGGCTACGGCGTCGACGAGACCGGAACTTACCACGAACGAGGAGTAGAGGTGCTGACGGCAATCTGAGGAGACGGGGAGGAGGGGGCTATGATCGATCCGGAGGGACTGCTGGAGCAAGCCCAAGAGGACCTGTACGCAAACAGACGGGTGCTCGTGGCAGGGTTCGTTCATCAGACGAACGCGTTCGTCGAGGGGCGTACGAACCTGGAGGACTTCGAGATCCATCGCGGCGGAGAGATGCTGCGCATGCGGGCCGGCGCCTCGCCGGTTTCGGGAGTGATGGAGGTCGCGGAGGACAAAGGCTGGGAGGCGCTGCCCGTTGTGGACGTGCGTGCCATCTCAGGACCGACGGTCGCCGACGCCGTAGTGGACCTCTTCTGGGCCGAGTTCCGGGCGGTCGCCGACAGGGAGGCGGAGGATGGTATCGATGGCGTCTTCCTCGTCTTGCACGGGGCGATGGTGAGTGAGTCTTTGCAGGACGTCGAGGGCGAGATGCTGCGTCGCATCCGCGGCGTCGAGCACCTCTCCCAGGTGCCGATCTGCGGGGTGATAGACCCGCACGCCAACTTCACGGAGGCCATGGGGCGCCAGTCGGACGGGTTTATCGCCCATCGGCAGAATCCTCCGACGGATTTGAGGGATGCGGCGACCCTCGCTGCCGACATACTCGAAGGGCTGATGCAGACTGAGAGTCGGCCGACGACCGTCCGGGACCACCCGCCGATCATGTGGCCGCCCTCCGGGACGACGACGGACGAGGAACCCATGCTCCCCCTCGAAAGGCGCGCAAGGGAGATCGAAGCCGAGCTTCCCGACGTCCTGGCCGTCAACGTCCTCGCCGGCTTCCCGTACGCCGACGTGCCCGAGGCGGGGGTGGGTTTCTCTGCCGTGACTACGGGCGACCTGGAGCTCTCGCGCGGCGCTTTGCGGGAACTCAACGTGATGGCATCCTCCCTACGCGAAGCCGGAACCCCTTCCCTGATGACTCTGGAGGAGGCGATGACGCGCCTGGGGGATCATCTTGAAGGTCCGGTCTTGCTCGTCGAGCCTTCGGACAACGTGGGCGCGGGCGCGGCGGGAGACGCCACGCACGTTCTGCGCGCGCTGGTGGACCACGGCGTCCCCGACGCCGGGGTGGTGATCAACGACCCCGAGACCGTGGCAGTCCTGGGAGATGCGGTGCTGGGCGAGCGCCGCGCCGTCGAGATCGGTGGCAAGAGCGGGGAGATCGGCTCGGGGCCTCTGCCCCTGGAGGTGGAGTTGGTCTACAGGAGTGACGGACGGTTCGAGGCGGAGAACCGGGAGGGCCATCTTACCGGCTCATCTGGCGGAGAGACCTACATGGGTCCGTGCGCCGTCGTCAGGCACGGGGGCGTGAGCGTGCTGCTGACAAGCCGGAGAACACCCTCGTGTGACCTCGCGCAGTGGCGCAGCCAGGGCATCGATCCCGAAGATCTGTTCGTGATCGCGGTCAAGGCCGCCACCGAGCACGAGCGGGCCTACGGTCCCATAGCGAGGGCCAGCTACGTCCTGGACCTCCCGGGGCCGTGCGCCGAGAGCCTGACGCGCCTGCCCTTCGAGAACGTGAGCCGGCCCGTCTACCCATTGGACGAACTGTAAACAGGTGAGGAAAGGTGCCGCGGTACGGGCTCCTAGGACGTCAGCCTTATTCTCTTCGTAACCGATTCCTAACAGTCCTTTAACCCGCGGTACCCGTCCCTGGCCTAGTATGGGAGGCGTTATCAGGAGACGGGGGTAAGCAATGGCCACGCATACGGCGGTCGAGAAGGCAGGAGTGTGCGGCGACGAGGAGGCTTTCCTCCGGGCGACCGCCTCGCTCGGCGAGGCACGCCGGGACGGGAAGTGCAGGTCGGCCGAGCTCCTGGCGGCCGTGGTGGAAGAGTTGGCCTTCGACCTGGGCGCCGGAGATTTCCCACCCGCGGGGGCCAGGGCAACGCACGCTCTATCGAGGCACGGCATCGAAGCGCGCTCGACCTGGTAGCCGCGCGGCGACGATCCCACCCGACGAGGCTCAGCCGTCGTCATCCTGGATAGGAGACGGCCTTGCGCGCCGAGACGCCGCGCCGTAGTCAGTCGTCGGGACCAGAGGGCCTCCGCTCGAGCTCCACGAACAGATCCGCCAGCGTGGTCCCGAGCGCCCGCGCTATCCGGTTTGCGGTCCCGATGGTGACGTTCCTCTCCCCCCGCTCGACCGAGCTGACGTAGGTCTGGTGCAGCCCCACCCTGAAGGAGAAGTCTTCCTGCGAGTAGCCCTTCGCCTGGCGCAGGCGCCGCACCAGCTCGCCGAACCTCTTCGCCAACTCCTCCTCGGCCATGGGACCGAGCGTAGGGAGCCGCGGGCAAAGAGTTTATAGACTAAATATAATAAGACCCGCAAAACAACGATTTACATGTCCTCTTTGCGTCGCCTCTCCGGGGACCCCTCTCGGGCGAGGGTCCCCGGAAAGCCTCGGAAGGAGTGCTTGGAGTGGGCCGGTACCGTTTGACCGTTTCACCTACGAATGAGGAGTTCCTGCGTCCGCACGCACTGAGCGATGAGGGCTCGTTCTCCCACTGACTGCCCTATCGATCGTCGGGAGAGGGGAGAGGCCATGACCAACGCTGAGCCTGGTTTCGAAATAGAGGTCGCGAACGTCGAGGAGTTTCTGCGGTTGCTGAAGGAGAGGGAAGACGAGAATGACCGGCATAACGGACGCGGCGTCACGGGAAAGGGCGTGTTCGTTGCACAGATGATGGACCGGCAACCCTCGAACTTCGTGTTTCCGCTCGTCAGGCGTTACATAATCGCCGCTTTCGCCTACGGGAGGGACCGGGTCTCCTACACCAGGACCACCTCCAACGCCGTGGAACTACCCGAGACCGTCGCCAAGACCGAAGACCGGCAGCAAGAGGCCTGTGAAGAGATTCGGACGGAGATCGAACGCGGGCTGCGGGAGTTTGACCTCGGCGTGCCCGTCCACGAAGGCTTCCTGCGCCACCCGGCGGAATAAGATCGTGGCTGCCGAAGTCGGAGCAGGCTGAAGGCCAGCAAGGGCCAACGCAACCCAGAAGAGTACGCGAGGCAACAGGATACGTCGCGGGCACAGGCCGCCAGCAATCGTCGTCTCTCGCCTCTGACCGCGGCGGCCGGACAAGAGACCGGACAATAACATGATGGGCTATACCGATATTGTCGGTATAATTTGGTGTGCCGACCTCCTGTGCGACGCGCACGGTTCGTATGAGGAAGCCTGGAAGGGGTGAAGATGACCGACAAGAAACGGGCCAACGGCCTGGGTAGCAAGCCGAAGCAGCGCAAAGACGGACGCTTCTACTCCAACTACACGGTCTACGTCAGGGGGCCGAAGGGGAGGGTGCCCAAGCTGAGGACCGTCTACGGCAAGACGCCGACCGAGTGCGAGCGCAACCTCATCCGCGCCCTCGGGGATCGCGACGACAGCGTCCTTCTGGACTCGCACAACCCCCAACTCGCCGACTACCTGCCGTGGTGGCTGGAGAAAGTCGTGGCCGACACGGTGAAGCAGACGACCTGGGACGGCTACGCCCGCATGGCGAGTCGTCACCTCGCGCCCATTCTGGGCCACGTCAGGCTCAAAGA
The DNA here is from genome assembly GCF_011492945.1 of Rubrobacter tropicus. Taxonomy (NCBI): domain Bacteria; kingdom Bacillati; phylum Actinomycetota; class Rubrobacteria; order Rubrobacterales; family Rubrobacteraceae; genus Rubrobacter; species Rubrobacter tropicus. Next base: position 3,782,200 of record NZ_CP045119.1, on the reverse strand, counting down.
ACTCGACCAGGATCACGTGCTCGACCTCAAGTCGGAGATGCTCTCCTCCGGCCTCTCGAACCGCACCGTGCGCTACGCCATGCAGACCCTTGGTAAGGCCCTTGGATACGCGGTAGGGAGGGGCACGATACCTGCCAACCCGGTCCGCGCGGTCAAGCCGCCGCGCAAGGTCAAGCGGCAGCTCGACGTGTGGACCCTGCAGGACGTGCTGCGGTTCTTCCGGGCCGCGCGACTGGACAGGATGGGGCCGCTGTACGTGCTAGCGGCGACGACGGGCCTCCGCGAGGGCGAGATCCTCGGCCTCTGGTGGCGCGACGTGCATCTGGATGCCTCGGACGGCCCGATCCTGCGCGTGCAGCGGAACCTGGTCCGTTCTTCGACCGGCGTCGAGATCGAGCACCTCAAGACCGACGAGGGCCGCCCCGTGGAGCTGACCCGGATGGGCGTCGGTGCCCTCAAACGTCAGCGGAAGCAGCAGGAGGGGGAGAGGCTGGCCGCCGGCGACCGTTGGGGCGTCCCGCGGATGAAGAAGTCCCGCCGCTACGACCTCGGGGATCTGGTCTTTACCACCCGCAACGGCACCCATATAGATCCCTCAAACCTCTCCGCCAAGCACTTCCGGCCTTTCCTCCGGCGCGCCGGTTTGCCGAGGATAAGGTTCCACGACCTCAGGCACACCCTGGCGACCGTGATGTTCTCCGAGCTACGTGCCCATCCTAAGGCGGTCCAGGGCATGTTCGGCCACAAGGACGTCAAGATCACGCTGGACACGTATACTCACTACCTGCCCACCATGCAGGCCCCCTACGTCGCTAACCTCGACGAGCTGTTTGGCGAGTGGACGGACGAAGATGTCGACTGAAGCCTAACTAAGGGTTTCCTACCCAAACCTAGCCACGGGCCGACGCTACACATACCCGTTGCCGGACTGGCAGTAGCACACCCACAACCCGACTCGATTCGTGAGGTTTGAGAAACGTCAGTGGCCCAGAATCCGGACAGGCTACGCTTCGAGGGTCTGAATCTTTATGCGGTCTTGTAACACCACTCCGAAATCAGACCCCAAACATATCCCAACTGCCTCTTCAGGAGCCCCCAAAATCCGCATACTAATTCGGCGGACCGCATCTTTATTCGCCCAACTTCGGAGATATGTATCTCCAGGTAGTTCTCACGCACCCGACGTTGTCGACCACGTCCGAGGTTCGTCGGCGCGCTCTTCCTCCGGTCACAACATGCGCACGCCTGATGTGTATCATAGTGCTATGTTCTTGCGCCTCTTCGAAGCTGACCCGGCGGTGGGGGTAGCCTTCTTGTTGGGCCTCGTCATGGGCATAACGATACACGAGGCCGCCCACGCAACCTCCGCCTACCTGCTCGGCGACGACACCGCTTATCGCGACGGCAGGGTGACGCTCAACCCCCTCTCGCACCTCGACGTGCTCGGCAGCCTGATGCTGCTGATGGCCGGCTTTGGGTGGGGCAGGCCGACTCCGGTGGTGCCCTCCAAGCTGAGGGGCGGGGTGCTCGGGCCGGTGGCCGTCGCGCTCGCCGGTCCCGTCTCGAACCTGCTGATCGTGGCCGTCTGCGCCGCCCTTTTCCTCGTTCCGGTCTTTCAGAGCGGCTACCTGCCGATTGTCGTGGCGATGGTAGCGTTCACCAACGCGCTGCTCTTCTTCTTCAACCTCATCCCAATCCCCCCGTTAGACGGGGCCAAGGTCCTCTTCCCGTTTTTGCCCCGCGCCCTGGACGGCTTCGTGATGTTCATGAATCAGTACGGACCGATGATCCTGCTGGGTCTAATACTGATAGCCTTCCTGACACCCCTCCCCATCTTCGGCATCCTGCTCGCCCTGGTACGCTCCCTTCTCACCTTCTTCGGACTACCTGTGCCCTTCTAAGGCGATTCGAAAGCTCCGGGAATCCCGCCCAGACTAGGACGCTCACGATTTGGGCTCTTTCGAACTTAGTAGGTTGCCCCTTCGCTCCCGAGGGGCCAAGGAAGGTGCGTTCAGGCATCTTGGCGAGGTTCCTATTGGGGTCGGTCGCACTCCCAAAGGGCGTACATCTGCCTACCGTCCTCGACGCTCACCTCGAGGCGGCCCTCGGCCGCCAACTGCCGTAGCATCCAGTCGGCCTCCTCCCCCCTGAGCGACGTCTCCAGCGCCGCCCCCGCCGCTGTCAGCTTCCCGCGGCGCCCGAGCGCCTCCAGCAGCTCCCTCTCCTTGATACCCTCGGCAACGCTTGAGCTGATAGGCGCCGCGGCGGGTACCCTTGCTTCGCCGACCCTTCGGCGCACTCGACGGATACGCCCGCCAAGCTCGACCGCGACGCTCGCGGCCAAGGGGCCGGGCAGGGCCCGGGCGAGCACGGCCGAGAGCGCTAGCGCTATCACCAGCGCAAGGAGAACCTTCCTCAATGCCTCGGGGGGAGCCGGGGCGTCGGGCACCGTCGCCTTCTCGCGCACGGCGGCCGTAAAATTGCTACCGCCCACGCTCATTTCGGAGATGCGCTCGGAGGACACCGCGGCGAACGCGTTGGCGATCCGCTCGGCCGCTTCCGGGTCGGTGCCCCTGTAGGTAATGCGTATGGAACTCGTGCCCCAGACCTGCTCGACGGTCACGTTGTCCAGGACTTCGCCCGGGGACGCGGCCGACCCCAAGCTTCGGACGGTCTCTTCGGCCACGGGGCGCGAGTCGATGACGCCTATGAGCGGCACTACCCACTCGTCGGGCCCCTCCGTCAGGACCACCGCTTCGCCGCGCGCCGGCGGGTTGCCCTGCCGATTCCCGTGCTGCAAGCCTACCAGCACCTCGGCGGACGCCTCGTACGTGGGCGTCTGCAGGAGACTCGCCACGATCAGGGCCACCGCGACGAGCACCACCGCCCCCGCCGCCACCTTCGCCGTTCTACGGTCCATCATCGCCAGCACGATGCCCTTCTCTTCTGGCGCTGCGTCAACAGGCAACTAGAAAAGTATACGCGGTTGACCACGGCCAGAAACACCCTCGAACAAATGCCAGCCCCGCCGGGGCGGGGCTGGCAGCTAACAAGGCTTTCCGGTTAGCTCAGAACTTGCTTTTCGCTCTCGTTTCCTGCGATGATCCCAATACGCCGACCAGGGACTCTTATCAGTGGAAAGACTCGCCGCCCGATCCAACCAGCGCGTTGGTGGTCCAGTGCGATTCGTGATTGGCGTTAGTGTAGGTGGCGTTGCAGTTCCCGTCGTTTCTTGCGATGGCGACGTGCCAATTGGCTGTCTGATTATTCCAGGCGGTCCCTTTCGCGGACGCGTTGTCGGGCGTGCGGTTGCATACCTCTATTACGCTGTCCGGCTCGCTTCCGGCGTACAAGAAACTCACATCTCTGGATCCGCCCACGGAGAAGCGCGAATACGCGGGCGAGCCTTGATGGTCGTGCCCCGAGAGTCCGGCGTATTCGTTGCCAAAGACGTGACCGAACACTTCGTCTAATTGCAGGCCGTAGAACACCTCGGGTATCACTAACCCCAGGCCCTGCTCGGGAGCAGTCTCGTTCACGGTGGTCCAGGTGCTCGCCACGGGCGATCCCGTGATCCCTCGGCTGGTACCTTTCACCTCGAAGGTGTGCTCGACCTCGAGGGCGAGCCCGCGGTAGGTGACCGGCGAAGTGCAAACCTTCCAAGATCCGCCGTCGATCCGGCACCGGTAGGACGAAGCCGCGGGGTACGACTCGGCGGTACCGAACTCTATCGTCGCGTCGTGGACGGTCGGCCTGTCGGAGTCCTCGATCGCCGTCGTCACCGAGACGAGACCGGTCCCCGTCTCGTTGGCCGCCTTCATGACATCAAAGCGGTCGCGGTAGGACGGGGAGTGCACGTGATCACGGTCTCCGGAGTGTGCGGCTGCGGGCCTCGGAGATAGGACCGCAAGAGCCGCGAGCATCAAGGCGGCCAACACAAGGGCCGCGGCGAACACCGTGCCGAGGCTCCACAGCCGATTTCCATGAGGGTTCACTACTGTACCTCCTTGCCGTTGTATGCCACGTGCTCCTCCTTGATCCACCTTCAAAGAAGCGATCGGCGGAAGGAGCAACTATCCTCCCCCTTAGGCAAGCAATCACCCCCTCGGACCTCGTTACGATGCGTGTCCCTGCCCGTCTTGATAAGGTACTTGGGGAGACCGGAACTGTGCTGCGGTCTGTTCTCCACGTTGCTAATGCTACGTCCTTCCCGTTGACCGCAGTCGGCGACCAAACCAAAGAGCCCGTTTGGGCTAGTCCCCACGCGAATAGCATGTTAGCAATGTCACAAGACGCCGGTCAAATGCGCAGCATCGTATGTTTTATCCGTACACATCTAGCAAACGGAGAGCTCGGTGCTGCGGGAGTTGGCAAAGGCAAGCGTTAAGGTTTGCTGTGGGCGTTTGGCAGTCGGATGCGGAAGCTCTTGCGACTAGGGGTGAGGAAATGAATAGAAGCCACACTTCCAAGAAGGGCAACAAGCCGAAGTCCGGGCGATGTGATCGATCCGACGTTAGCCCCAGGCCTCGCGGTAAGGGAACAGGGCCTGCTGCAGCGACCCGGGTAGCTGTCTTCTCGGAGCGTAGTCTTCCAGCCTCAGGGCCTTGAGCCATCCGTCCTGTCCGAGGGAGTCGAGACCAAAGAGCCTCAGCTGCAGCTGCGCTAGCGCGGTCGTGCTCTCGAAGAGCACGGGACGCGAGAACGCCCGCGGCTTGCCGGTGCCGGCCGCAAACTCCACGTCGTAGCGGGAAAGGGGCTCGCCAGCGTGCTCTACTGTGAGCGTTTTCTCCCTGAGCCACAGGGCGGCTTCTTCGCCCGCGAGGCTCTCCTCTCCGTAGACCTTCCAGCGCCGCCACACGACGTAGCCAGAGGGATTCAACACCCTGACGAAACGCTCGGAGAAGAAGGCCCGGTCCAGCTGCTCCCTCCGGTGGCCCGCCCCCGGGACCCACGAGAGCACCTCCTTAGGCGAGCGCCGGCCCTCGGACGGACCCCATAGTGCAGCCGGCCCACAGAAACGAGGCCGAAGGGACTGCGGATGGAAACGCGGCGACGGCGAACAACGACACGCCCCAGCGCTCAGGCCGCCACGTCGGCCACTTGACAAGATAGTGCCTTCTCATGGAACGATTGCCAAGGCTGGCGCCTCTCGATCTCCTCCTTGCGGACGCCCAGAGCTTCGTAAACTGCGAGGGCCCTCTTGGCGCGGAAGATCCCGCCGCCGTCCGTGACGAGCGCCTCCGGGGAGCCGTGCTCCTCCACGGCCCGGTGGAGAACGCACAGGAAGGCGGCCTGGTCCTGGGCACGCGAGACGGAGCTTGCCAGGATCGCCCTGCTGTAATTGTCCAGGACGGAGATCACGTAGACCGTGCCCCCGCCCAGTTTGTGGTCCTGTATGTAGCGCACGTCCGCCGTCCACCACTGGTGGCGCCTCCCGGCCAGGAAGGGCATCTCCCTCTTCTCCTTGGCCGGTCCCTTAGGCTTCTCCAGGCCGTAGAGTTTTCGGTTTACCGCCAAGAAGATCCTGCCGCAGGTGCGGGGGCTGAGGTAGATGCCCACCTGCGCCAGCGCGGCGTGGACACGGAACTCGCCGAGGTGGGGGTTCTCCTGCAGGCTCTTCACGGCAGCATAGGCCCTCAGGTCGGTTTTCCTCGCGCCCCCACCGGTGTTGGGCCTGTCGTCGAGGCCCTCCACGCCCTCCTCTATCCAGCGCCGGAACGCCCGGTAAACCGTGGAGCGGGCGGTCCCAAAGTATGAGGCGATGCTCTTCACGTTCCAGCCTTCGGCGTGCAGCCTCACCACCGCCGTCCGCCTCTCGCGGGGTTCACCCATCTCGCGGTAAAGCGGGAAACGGCGGACCATGCGCAGGGGGATCGGCTCCTCGGCGAGGACCCGCTCGACCGTTCGGTAGTCCGGCCTCCTGCCGAACCGAACGTAGCAGACGGTCGAGATCTCGTGGGGGCGCATGGGCGGGTGCTCGGCCTTGAGGTCCACGATAAGGCGGCGCATCGCGGGCGGCAGGGAGCGCCGCTTCGCGCCTCCCGCGGCGAAAAGCGAGTCCATGCCTTCCGACCGGAACCGAGAAACCCTACGGTACAAGGTCCTCTGCGAGGAACCCGTCTCCGCGGCTCGTTCGGCGACGGGCATGCCGAACAGAACCAGAGGCCTGAGCTCCTCGTAGGCCAACTGCTCCGGCCAACGGCAGAGTAGCTCCAGCTGTTCCCAGTCGTCGGTCGGCTCGACGCGCCGTCGGCGTGTCCGTTCGCCCATACTCCGCCCCTCCCGCGGTGGACCTGCGTGTCGGTCCTGGGAGAAGAACCATGCCACATCCGGCGGTCAGGGGCTACCCGAGAGCTGTTCTTCGGCGCTCGCCCTGTTACTGCCAGTCCGGTGACGGATATGTGTAGCGTCGGCCGGCTCTGTCGGCCTCTTGGAGCCACCCGTCGAGCCTCTCGCCCTCGAGGTCGCGGACCATCACCGCGAAGTCCTGCGCCAGCCTGCGGGCGTCGGCGAGCGCCTGGTCGGAGGCGCACAGCCTTTCCAGGTACCCCTCCTGCTCCTCGCTGAGCTTCTCTTGCCTTCGCACGAACAGCGCGGCGACGTTCTTGGTGGTCGGGGAGAACCCGGCCACGGAGCCCCTCCTCGCCCGCGGCACCGAGGACGGCGGTTTGCCTTTCGCCTCGGCGCGCCTTATCTGGGCTATGAACCTAGCGCAGGTCTCCTGGCTGTTTCGGTAACCCCGCTCGCGGATCTCCCGGAACAGCCGCTAGCCGTTCCTGCACCCTTCGCCCCACCGCTCGAGGAGGTACGGCACGTAGGGGTCGATGACGCTCTTCCTGCGTCCGTGCGACCTGCGCGGCGGGGGCTCCGTGAGGTCCTTGCAGCGGTAGACGGTCCTGGCGCTTACGCCGAGCACCCGGCAGATGTGGCGGAGGTCCGCGCCTGCCAGGTAAAGGCGGCGGATGTCCTCCCATTGGCGGACCAGCCGCTCGTGGCGCCTCCTGGCGGCTTCTTCTATCTTGCGGTCGTGGTTCCTCGGTCGGTTGGGCATGATGGGTCCCGAAGCGAAGGACCTGTCGCTCCTGTCTTCTGGGGCCGCCTCGGGCGAGGCAGCCGCGCGCAGCGCGGGTCCCTTCCGGAGCAGGAACTCCTCCAGCGTCTGGGCCAGGTTGTGCATAAGGTGCCAGCGGTCGGCGATCTGGATGGCCTCGGGGGCGCCCTTGGCCAGGGCCTCGCGGTAGATGTTCGAGCGGTCGCGGGCGGCGGTCTCCACCTCGGGGTGCCGCCCCAACCGGGCAACGAGGCTTTCTTGGGATCGCTCGGGGAGCAGATCCGCCGCCCTGCGGCGTTCGAGGTCCACCAGGATCGTCCCGTAGCGGGCGCCGCGACGGAACGCGAAGTCGTCCACGCCCAGCACCCGCACCTTACCCGGGTCCTGTAGCGGCGCGCTCTTCGCCCTTCGGAGCAGGGCGTCTCGGCCGACCACGAGGCCGAGCTCCGCGGCCAGCCTGGCTCCTGCCCTGCCTCCCAGTTCCAAGACGATCGCCAGCAGCGCCCCTTCCAAACGGCCGGTCTTTCGGGCACGGGCGGCGACGTCCGGCAGCCTCTCGCAGAAGATCCTCCTCTCGCACGGGGCCTCGTCGCAGAACAAGCGCCGCGCGCGGACCCGCAGCGTCACGGAGATGCCGTGCCAGGGCAGGTCCGAGACCGTACGTGAATAGCGACTGTGTGTACCCGGGACGAGTCGCGCTCGCAGAGCGGACAGACGCATCTCCTCGACCCGGAGGACACCGAGATGCTCACGTGTCCGGTCTCGATGCGGAGGTTTTCGAGTCGCAGGCCTTCGGGGAGCAGTTCGTGGGTCGCGATCACGGTCCTCATGGCGGCGCTTCTCCTTACTTGGCTCGACGGAGCCCAACGGTAAGTCCTGTTCACCAGGAAAGCGACAGAGCCCGTCGGCCGTGGCGAGGTTTGTTTACCCGGTTATGGTCGAGTTATGGTCAAATGCCTCCATAGGAAGCTACACGCCCCGATCGGGCGCATCGCAAATTACCTGCAAACAAGCATAAATATACCTGACGGCATCTAGGCCGATGACGGTGGTTACGCCCGACTCTGGATCACTTAGTCCTGGTTCGAATTCAGATCCGGCAGCCCCGCTTGGGCCCCATTCTACGGGACTTTCAGTTTTCGATGTTTTCGCTAGACTCCAGTGGACCCCTATCGATACGCATGGGGTTAGGGTCGAATTCTATGAACGTATGTCGAAAAGCTTCGGCCCGACCTGGCACTGGCAGAGTTGATCAACACGGGAGTTGGCCAGGGCGGTACTGTCTACGTTACGCTCGATGCCGGAACTCGTCTCCAGAGTCTCCATATGTACACACAGTAAGGTTTCTAGGACAATAGGCCTGTGAGGACCAGTTACTTCAAGGTCGATAAGAAAGACTGAAATATGGAGATCCAACGCAGGGACCTCGAGGTGTTGTGCTGCAAGCGGTTCTTCGAGGAGCAGGTCTCGTCGCGTAAGGCGGACCGTCCCGAGTTCAGGGCGACGCTGAAGTTTTCTCCGGAGATCCACTTTGTATGGGTACCCCGGTAATGACGGCCACGAGAGTGGCGTGGAACGGTGAACAACTTGCGAAGCCCCGGTGAGTCGTTGCAGTTATCGGCGAAGAGAGCCTCTGGATGATCGACTGGTCTAGGCTCGAACCCGGGCAGCGCGACAAGACCGGAAGGTTCGAGGAATTGTGCTATCAGGTGGAGAAGGGAGTCTACGGCTCCGAGGCGCGGTTCGTCTCCGTGGACGACAGCGGCGGTGGGGACGGCGTCGAGTTCTACGCAACCTTCCCCGACGAGACGCAGTGGGGATGGCAGGCCAAGTTCTTCTTTCCCGATACCCGGCTCACCCCCGGCCGTAAGGCTCAGATAAAGAAGTCTTTACAAAGGGCCTGCGATGTTCACCCCGACCTAACCAAATGGTTTCTGTGCGTCCCCGGGGAGCTAACAACGACCGAGCGGAAGTGGTTCGAAGAGAGGTTGCCTGGGTCCATCCTCGGCGGTAGGACCGTGGTGCCCGAAGGGCGAAGCGTGACGTTGGAGTTTCTCGGCCACCAATACCTTTCCGACAAGCTCAGCGAGGAGCGCTTTGCGGGCAAGAGGCGCTACTTCTTCGGCGAGTTGGAGCTCTCCGTGCAGTGGTTCCGGGGCCAGTTCGAGAAGCAATTACGAGGCGTGCGCGACAAGTACGAGCGACCGCTCCATACCGAGACCCACGATGAGGTGCTGGTCCACGCTCTGCTCGCGGACGACGCTTTTGGGGACGACTTGGATCGAAGGCTAGGCGTCCTCCGGCAGGACTTGGCCGACTACGACCGGCGGGTCGAAGAACTTGCGGCGGGCATACCCAGGCAAGTGGAGTTCGGCGACGTCCGGGGGGGCCTACTTAAAGCCGTGCGAGACATGCGTCCGGCTCTTGAAGGACTGTTAGATCGCTTGTCCGAAATCCGCGAGCACGTACGACGCGGGGAGTTGGACCTCGTTCGGCAAGGGGCACACGACCTCCCTCTCGAATCCCTGCTCGTGGAGCTAAGCGCTTACCAAAACGTACGAGATAAGATCGACGTAGCGTCGTTGGGCTACTCAGGGCCGCCCGACCACGAGGAGGACTACAAGCTCCGGGCGGAGCGCACGCTGGGCGGTCCGTGGAACTACGCCGCGGAGATCCACGACGGGGCCCGCCGAATACGCTCCCTGTTGGACTACTTGAACAAGCCGGATCTCCACGCGCTGGGTGACCCGGGACAGGGCAAGACTCACCTCGCCTGCTGGATATGCGACGAGAGGATAGACAAAGGCCTACCGGCGATCTTCCTCCCCGGCAAGAACTTCGTCGGGGAGGGGAGCTTCGAAACCCAACTGCGCGAGCTGCTCGACCTGCCGCCATCGTACGGGTGGAACGATTTCGTGGGGGCTTTGGAGGCGGCGGCCGAAGCCCACCGCACCCGCATCCCCATAGTGATAGACGGATTGAACGAGGCCGTCAGGAATGGGCGGTTTTCCACGGTCTGGGAGAGGCACCTGCCAGGCCTCGTGGCGGAGATCTCCAAGGCGCCCGAGGTGACGCTCATTACCACGTCGCGCTCCTCGTATAGAGATGCGATCTGGCCGAACGAGGGCGGGGTGCCCGAGAACGCCATCTTCGTCGACGGCTTCGGTTTCGACGGGGTCGACGAGGCGATCGACAGGTACTTCGCCGCCTACAAGATACGGGCCGACCTCACCGCGACCCCGCTCGATCAGTTCGCCCACCCCATATACCTCAAGCTCTTCTGCGAGGCGAAGAACCCCAAGCGGCGGGAGTGGGTCGACGTGCAGGTAGGCGAGGAGACCCTCTTCGAGATCTTCGACCAGTACCTGCGGCGGTGTGACGCGGAGGCGGCCCGTCGCCTGGAACTTCGCCGTGGCACCCCAGTGGTCAGCCAAGCACTCCAAAGGCTGGCGGCGCACCTGTGGCTGCACGGCGGCCGGTTCGTGCCCATTAGGGAAGCCGCGAGGCTCGTCGACGGGGCGGAGCTGGAGCACCTCGTTTGGGACGTATCGCGCACTAACGCGATGGAGAGCGAAGGCTTGGTGGTGTGCCGGGACCTGCTGGGAGAAGGGGAAGCGTACCTCATAACCTACGACCTCATGGCCGGGTACCTCATCGCCCGCCACATAATCGGACAGAACGACGACCTCAAGGGCTTCCTTAATTCAAACCGTGCCGTCGAGCTCCTCTACGGGAGCGATTTCAGCCAGCGGCATCCGCTCCACGAGGACATCCGACGATCGCTCGCCGCCCTCGCGCCCGGGCTTAAGGGCCGGCACCTGCACGAGCTCACGGACAACGAGGTGGCCGTCTCGGACTCGGTACGCGCTCTGTTCGAGATTTCCGCGGAGCACGTCGGAGAGTCGAGCGTGCGGCTCGTTGCCGAGCGCTTCGGTCAGGAGGCGCGTCGGCGGGAGCTCCTGAGCCTGTCCTACCCGATCATCGTCCGCCCAGGACACCCCTTGAACGCCGACTTCTGGCACGAGCAGCTGAAGAGACTGCCGCTGCCGGAAAGGGACCTGTCGTGGTCCGAGCACTTGCGCACAACGCAAGGGCTTGCGGCACAACTGATCCGTTTGTTGGAGGCACGTTGCAGCAAGACGGATGAGGCCCCGGCAGAGCTCGCCGACAGGCTGCGGTTGACGGCAGAGTACGCCATGTGGACGCTGACATCCACGGTTAGGGACCTCAGGGACAGGGCGACGCGCGCCCTCTATTGGTACGGTAGGCGCTTTCCGGAAGAGTTTTTCACGCTCGTTGAGGGGTCCTTCGAGATCGACGACCCGTGTGTCTCCGAGCGCATGCTGGCAGCTTGCTACGGTGTCGCGATGGCGCGCCGGTACGACCCGGCCGACCGCGGATTCGTAGAAGGCACGCTACTGAGGTGGGCGGAGAAGCTCTACGCCGCCATGTTCGCGGTGGGTGCGCCGCACGCGACCACGCACATCCTTGCCAGGAACTACGCGCGGAGGACGATCGAGATCGCCGCGCTTCACCACCCCGATGTGTTTACGGATGAGCGGCTCGGTCGCACGAGGCCACCCTACCGAGATGGGGGACTCAGGGACTGGGGTCAGAGCGAGGACAGAAACGAGGGCGGCTACCGCGGCGGAGGCAGTCCCTTCAACCCGTTGGAAGACGACCCCATGGGGCAACTGGGACGCGGGATCTCCAAGTACCACTCTGGCGCGCCTGAGTACAGGACGGCGAAGGCCAACCTCTGGTGGCGCGTCTACGACCTCGGTTACTCGTTTGACGCTTTCGGCCCTGTGGACGCCCGAATAAACAGAGAAGCTTCTTACGCGAGACGCTACGACGACGGGCGCGGATGGGCGGAAGGGTACGGTCGCAAGTATGTGCGGGTGGCGACCCGTGAGCTGGCGGGCCACAGGGACGACCTCGGTCTGCTCAGGGAAGAAGGCGACTGGGAGGTGAACCCGTCGCACGTCGATATAGACCCCAGCTTCCCCGAGAGACCACCCGAACTCCTGCTCGTCCCGGGCGACCTGCTCGGGGACCGGCGTGAGCCGCTCGGAGACTGGATCTCGCGCGGTCCGAATTTCGCCTTCAAGGACGTCCTCGAGGTGGAAACACTGGACGGCGAACGGGGGCCGTGGGTACTTCTGTGGGGCCACGTTACGCAGCACGACGAGAAGCACCGGCGGTACATGTTCTGCTTCATGCAGGGCCTCCTGTTGGAAGCTGCGGACGCGGATGAGATCCTGGGCGCGGTAAACGGCGCCGAAGAGAACCGTCTTGACGCTACCGACATCCCGGAGATCCACTATGCCTACGCGGGCGAGATACCATGGTGCGAAACCTACCCGTCGACCGAACCCTCCGAGATCGCCCTGATCTTGGGCGAAACGACGGTCGCTACGAAAAAGGTCGAGATCGAGTTCGTCCGCGACGGCGAGAGCGTCAGCGACGCCGAGGTTACGCGTTTGATGTCCCACTGTCTAGGCGATGAGGATGATGTTTCCGAAACGCAAGATGATGACGAAGCTGCGGTCAGAGAATTCGGCCGCGCTTTGCAGGAGCGGGGTATCGAGTTGCTGGAGCGAGAGGTCACGGTGAACGAGCGACGCCTCGATATGGAATCGCGCCAGATGACGATGCCCGTAAACAGGCATAGATTCTCGGGCGGTCGCAGCGATGTCACGCCAGACTTTTCGCCTTGCGTTCCCGCCCGGCAGATCGCGGACGACTTAGGTCTGACCAACAGACCGCAGACCTACGACCTTTTCGCCTCCGACGGGCGCCGAGCATCGTTGTCTTTCGCACACGGTGAGGGGTTGTCGGACATGCAAGAGTTCACCTTCATCCGCAAAGACCACCTGGACCGCTACCTCAACGGAAGCGGCCAGCGCCTCGCATGGGCGATCTACGGCGAACGGGCATTCTACGACGGCGGTATGGGAGAGGCAGAGGCGCTGCTGGGCGACGCCCCGCCCTACGTTCGCTACGAAAAGACCCGGCTCTACGATTGAGCGGCCTGACTCTCGGCTTTGGCGGCGCGGCGCCTCTAGCTCCCTGACGGGCGAAATCCCATTTCGGTACCATTGCCCATAGGCACCCATACGCCGACTTAGGGGTGCATGCGTCTCCCGACGCTCCCACCTTGAGTGCGGTACTGGAGGAATCCCTCGGGCTTACCGGAGATCCTGCTCTCAAGGGTTTGATGCTCGAAGCCGCCGATTGGTACAGGTAGACGGTCGCCTTCCTCAACTGACGGCAAGACAATAAGAAGCCAAAGTATGTCTCTTACCTTGCTCTCCTGGCGCACCAGGAAATATAGTTAGGGGAGGGGGGTAGGTTATGTGTGACGGAAAGGATTTTGCGGCGTGGCGCAGGCGCACGGACGGGCGGTGACCTCCGAGGAAGTCGAGAGGTTGACTGGTCGCGACTTCGGCCCAGCGGGGTTCGCTTCCATGTGCAATGCGATCGCCTGGGCGTCCGCCAAAAGGAGGCCTTCCTCCCTCCCGTCCTTTACGGAGCGCGTCAACGTGCCCGACGGAGGCGTCGACGCGGAGTGGGAGACGGAGGTGCCAGAGGGCGATGGTACCTCCGCGTTACTCGGATCCGGGTGGAACGTGTTCCAGTACAAGCAAAGGGACATTGCTACCGCAAACAGGGGGACGCTGCTCTCCAAGCTCAAGAGCGATCTTAAGGGCGCCATTAAGGACCTTTGTGAGAACGCAAAACGATGCCCCGACAGGTACGTGCTCTTCGTCAACCTTGATCTCACTCACGATGAGAAGCGTCAGCTTAGGGAGAACATACTCGAAGGCTACGATAAGCCGGAGGCCGTACGAGTGGAGATCGCCGGTGCGGCGGAGATCGCCACCTTCCTCACAGACATGCCGCACCTCCGTTTCGCCTACCTGGGAACGCCCGGGTTCTCTGCGGTGGAGACCGAGTGGAACGCGCACGCTTCAAGAAAACCGTTCGGTGCGGGGGTAGACCTGGTCGGCAGGGCGACGGAGATGGAGAGCGTTACCTCGTTTTTAGAGGACCAGGGTGCTCGGGCTATGGTTCTGGCGGGACCGCAAGGGATGGGAAAAACGCGCTTGGCTCTGGAAGCTGCGAAACGTAACCGCCCCTTCGAGACCATCGTCGCCGTCGAGCCGCGGTCGCTCGAACTAGGGGATCTGCTAATGCTCGGATCGTGCGACAACGAAGTCGTCCTCATCTTGGACGATCCAGACCCCGATAAGGCCGAAGAGCTGGTCCACGGCGCTTTGGCCATCGAAGGGCTCAAGCTGCTCATCGTCTTACCCACGCCCGAGGACGCGCCCGCGCCCAACTTCGGACAAGACGATCGGGTGTCAACCCTCAAGCTGGAGCCTCTCCCAGTAGAGCGGGCGGGGGAGCTGCTGCGGGCAGCCGGGCCAAGTTTGGACTTCGGTTTGGAGCAGTGGGTGATCGAGCGGGCCGGCGGCAACCCCGACATCCTGCTTACGGCCGCGAGCGTCGGTCCGGATCTTAGGGCCAGGGCAGGCTCCTTCTCCGAGCAGGTGGGCAAGGCGTTCGAGCGCCGGGTCAAGCGCAAGTTGGGAGAAGAAGCCCTCAAGGTGCTGACGTTACTCAGCCTGCTTCCGCAAGTCGGTGTCGCCAGGGCGGCGCTCGAAGAGCTCGAAGCCGTGCTAGAAAACTTCGGCGATGGCGCAACCAAGCACGACATTCTTGGGACATTGGATAGCTTGGTTGCCGCCGGCCTCGTACGCCCGAGGGGATCCTACGCCGAGGTGACCCCGACCTTCTTCGCCAACCACCTCTGCGCGATGGCCCTCCGCGGGCGGGCCTCCGAACTCGTTGGCCTCTTCTCCGCCCTGAGCGACCGCGCGAGACGGAGGATGATTCGGCGCCTGCAAGGCCTGACCGTCGAGGAGGCATCCCTGTTCTGGGACGCCATGCTCAACTCGAGCGGCCCCCTCCGAGACTTGCCCAGCGCTTGGTCCCTTCCCGATCTGCTACGGCCCGCCGCCTCCGCGGAGCCCGGGCGGTTCGTGGACATGGTCTGGAGGGGACTATCGGTGATGAGCCGGCAGGAGCGGCGCGAAATCGCGGGATATGAACGTCAGCAGCTGGTGTGGGCCCTGCAAGAATGCCTCTACCGCAGAGAAACCGCCCAAACGGCGCTGCGGTGCCTGGGTTTGTTGGCCGAGGCGGAGACCGACGACCACGGCAGCAACGCCACGAGCGTCTTCTGCGAGAGCTTCTTCTGGACCAATCCACAGTTTCCCTTGACGCTCGACAGGAGACTACTGCTACTCCGGGAGATGTTCGAGAAAGAAGAGTTTGTGGGGATGCGCACGCTGGCGGTCAAGGCTATCGAGGGGAGCATCCCGCAGCGGGGAATGATGCTGTTCGTCAGTCAGGGGCCAACGCCCCTAGACACGGCACCCCCGATGACCAGCGACGAGATCTCGCGGTACGTCGAAGCTTTGGTCGGGCTGCTCATGGACGTCGCGCGCTCGGACGATCCAGAGGCCGCCGACGCGGCGATGGCCGTTCTTCCGAAGTCCATCGCCACGTCCGCCTTCTACGCCCGACCGCGCGTCGCCGTCGAGCGTCTGGAGACGGCGGTCGAGTGGGCGCTGACCCAGGAGGTGGCCATACCCGTGGCAGACCTCGCGTTCCAGCTACGCCGGGTGCGAGACGGGCTGAGCCGGCCCGGGACCGAGCCCGGGGGTGAGACCCAGAAACCCGTGGAAGACGTCGATCGCCTGATGGAGCGGCTCGACTCGGGGAGCTTTCCGGTCCGGTTGAAGAGGCTGGCCGGCGAGTGGACCTTCGAAGACTACGACCGTGAGGTCGACGAGCACGGGCACAACCTCGAACGGGGCGCTCGGAAGTTGCGGGACCTTGCCCAGGAGATCTTGGATAACCCGGAGCAGCTGACGGACGATCTACTCGACTGGCTGCTGTCACAGGAGGCCGAAAAGAGCCACGTTTTCTTCTGGCAGTTCGGCAAGCTGGACACAGAAAAACGTTGGCTTGCGAAGGTGGAGAGTCTCGGATCTCGCGACGGCGGGGCGGACCCATTCGGGGCGTACCTGGCCGGCCTAGCGGAGCACGACCGCGCGTCGGTGGAGGACCAGCTCGACGAGCTATCCGAGACGCGCGAGGTCAGCGACTTGGCCATCTTGGTGGCTACGAGCCGGCTGGGGGGCAGCGTGCCTGGTATCGAACGCATCGGCGTGTTGCTGTCGGAAGGGCGTGCGAACCCAGGGTTGGTCGAGCGGATCCTGCACGGACGGTGGACCGAGCCTCTTGAGTCCGAAGATTGCCTGAAACTGCTGCGTCTGCTCGCGACCCCAGATCTCGAACACGCGATGGTCGCCGTCAGGGTGGCTAACTTTTGGGATCTGATAGAGAAGCCTCTGGAAGGGGAGCTCGCAAACTTCGTGTGGAGGTGCTTGGAAGCGGCTCGATCCTCTTCCGATCATGATGACTACGACCTCGACCGCTTAAGCGCCGCGCTCGCCCGGCGGGACCCCGAAAGGGGTTTCCGGCTCCTCGAAACGCTGTTGAGACGGGCTGATGCGGCGGGTTGGGAGCCTTTCGGAGACCGTCGGGAGAACGAACTCTGGGCGACTTTACGAGGTATCGATCGCGAGAGGGCTATCCGACTCGTGATCTCGTCGGCGGTTGGGCCGCAACGCAGGATAATCGGCGTCCCGCAGCTGCTGCAGGGCGTGCTCGACCAGGAAGCGGACCGCGACCTGCTGATAGCATTGGCCGATCAGGACGAAAGACAGGCCGAAACGATCGCCCGCAGCATCACCGCGGCAGTAACTGGATTTTGGCCCGTGGCCGTCGGTTTGCTAGCGAGGTACCCCGACAACGTGGACATTCAGGACGGCGTAGCACTCGGAGCCCATCGCATCCGTGGAGGCATAATATCCCACTGGGGCCCCTCGTTCGGGCAAACCGAATCCGTGCTTGAAGATGTTGAGAGGGTCCTTGGGGATCGCGAAACGCCCGAGGCTGCCAAGCCTTGGCTTCGGGAGTTTGCGGCCTTCCTGCGAGAGAAGGCAGAGAAGGAGCGTATCGAGGAGATCGACGAGGACATAGACCTGTGAGCGCGGAGCGCTTTCTGGCCGAAGGTAGCGGCCTTTTGGGGCATAAACAATCGATCAAGATCGGCGCAACCGTGTTTCTACGCAGGGGTGTGCACAGCTTGGCTGTTTACGGTGACGGTCTGCACCAGAGGGACGTAGAGCAGTTTGGGAACCATCCGGCAGTGTTTCTTGGTTCTTTCGGCGGTCTGACACTGACACGAGATCAGGAAACCCGGCCGTTGCACTCTTCGCCGGAGATGTGGCTTTCAGCCTTGGTGCAACTCTGCGACGTCGGTGGGCGCCTTGAGGAGACATTCGCATGATCGGTCGGGGGCGATGAGCGACACGAGCGCGCCGACCCGATCTCGATACGATTGGAAACGATTCTGGTGTCCATGGAACGGCGCCCTCGATCTGAGTGACCATGGGTACCTGACTGATCCCGAAGGTCCCTACGGGCGGTTCGCAAACTCCGACCTACGTCCGTTCGAGCACATCTCCGACGTGCCTTGTCTTGCCTTATTGGGCGAACCAGGTATCGGCAAGACGACCGCCCTCCGGGACGAGTGGGAAAAGATCGAAGCCGGTGGCGACAAGACTATCTGGATCAGCCTGGGCGGGTACGGAAGTGAGACCCGACTCGCCCGCAGGTTGTTTGGCGGTGAAGAGTTCGCGGGGTGGAGATCTGGAGACTACCGCCTCCACGTCTTCCTGGATGGTCTCGACGAATGTCGCCTGCTCATGGCCAACGTGGTGGACCTTCTATTAGAAGAGTTAGCGGAGCACCCAGTGGATCGCCTATCCCTACGTATTGGATGTCGGACGGCGGATTGGCCGAAGAAGCTGGAAGGAGGCATGAACAAGCTCTGGAGAGAGGGCTCCGTCGGCGTGTACGAGTTGGCCCCGTTACGGCGCGTGGATGTGGCCGTGGCGGCCGAGACCAACGACATGAGCCCGGATAGCTTCCTGGCGGCGGTGAACGAGGCGGAGGCCGTGCCGCTGGCGATCAAACCGGTAACGCTAGAGTTCTTACTTGACAGTTACCGGGAAACCGGCGGGTTCCCGAAACACCAGGCCGACCTCTACCTCGACGGCTGCCGGCGCTTGTGCGAGGAGAGAAACGAGGACCGCGTCGACAGGGGGCTCGTCGGGGAACTCAGCGCCGATCAGCGGCTGGCAGTCGCCGCCCGCATGGCGGCGTTGACCATCTTCTCGGGTAAGCAGGCCGTCTGGACGGGACTCGAGCGGGCCGTCCAAGCGGAGGATGACATCCCGGTCAGGGAGCTTGCCTACGGCGCGGAGTCGGTCAGCGGACAAGAATTCCCCGTGGGGGAGGCCGCGATAAGGGAGGTCCTCGACACAGGCCTGTTCTCCGCCCGTGGCTCCGAGAGGCTCGGCTGGGCGCACCAGACCTACGCGGAGTTCCTTGCCGCCCTTTATCTAGCGCGCAGGGACGTAGGGGTGGAACAGGCGATGTCGCTCATTCTGCACCCCGACGACGAGGAAGGCAGGCTCGTCCCGCAGCTGCACGAGACGGCGGCCTGGCTGGCGAGCGTGTCTGACCAATTCTTTTGGGCCGTGATGGACTCAGAGCCCGAGGTGCTACTCCGGAGCGACGTCGCGAGCACCGACGTGGAAGCCAGGGCGGGGTTGGTAGCCGCCATGCTTCGGCTGTACGACGAGGGGAAATTGCTCGACATCGGCCTTATCCCGCACAAGGATTACAGGAAGCTTGCCCATCCGGGCCTGGCGGAACAGCTCAGACCTTACATCGCGGACGCTACCCGTAACTTCGTGGTGCGCAGGGTCGCGCTGGACATCGCAGAGGCGTGCGAACTGCGAACCTTGCAGGGGACGGCAGCCGAGGTGGCCTTGGACGCCTCTCAGCCCCACTTCGTCCGTAAGGAAGCGGCGTCGTTCGTGGCCCACGTCGGGGACGGGCCGACGAGGTCTCTGCTCAGGCCGCTGGCTTTGGGAGAGGCCGGCGAAGACCCGAACGGCGACCTCAGGGGGTGGGGACTCCACGCCTTGTGGCCCGAGCACCTGACCGCCGATGAGTTGTTCCGGTCCTTGGCAAGGCCAAACGACAACTACTTCGGGTCCTACGCGTCGTTCCTCAACGACGACCTGCCCGAGCGCCTACGGCCGGCCGATCTTCCTGAGGCGCTCGCGTGGGTGGAAGGTCAGCAGCGACGCCACGAGGCGTCCTACAGGCTCGCGGGCCTTATGGACCAGATCATGCTGCGGGCTTGGGATCACTTGGACGATCCGGGCGTCAAGGAAGCCTTCGCCAGGGCCGCCCTCGCGCGTCTGAGGAAGCACGACGAGATAGTGCAGGAGCGGAGGCCCGTATTCGTGGCGTCCGACTCCGACGAACCGTCCTTCCGCAACCGAGTCGCCGCAGACGACCGGAAGCGGCGTGGCCTGATGGTGGAGATGCTCGGGCTGCTCCAGGATGAGGACGACGGGGCCTGGCTCCTCGTCCAATACAAGACGCCGCTCTTGCTCGCCAAGGACGCCGCGTGGCTGATCGGGGAGCTGGAGGCCGCGCCCCCTGGACGCGGAAGGGAAGTCCTGGCCGCCCTCGTACGACGATCCTTTTACGGCTGGGGCGACGAGCAGCACGAGCTCTTGTACCTTGCCTACCAGAGAACACCGGCGCTCGCCGACGAGGTCGGCCGCTTCTTCGACCCGGTCGAGCTATCGTCCACTCAGGCCGAGGAGCAGCGTCGCTACCACCGCGAGAGTCTAAGCTGGCGCGAGAACCGCGAGGAGTCTCCGCCGCCGGACCCGCCACTGAAGGAGAGGATTCTCCGCGCGCTGGACGATGCCGAGGCCGGCGACGTGGGCGCGTTCTGGCGGCGCGTCGACTACTTCCTGAAGTTCGACGAGGACGGACGCTCCCGAGTAAGCCCGACGGAGTGGGACCTCACCGCTCTGCCCGGGTGGGAGGCCGCGGACGCCGCGACCAGGGACAGGATAGTAGGGGCGGCCGAGCGGTACGTCCTGGAAGGCGAGCCGGAACTAGACGGTTGGTTGGGCGAAGGCTCGATCTGGGAGGCTCACCCTACGGACGCTGGCTACCGTGCGCTCCGGCTGCTGGTAAATCTGGCGCCGGACTTCGTCGCCGAGATCCCGGACGAGGCGTGGGAGAGATGGGCCGCCGCGATCCTCGGCTACCCGATCTCGACGAGCACCGAAGGGATGAAGCCGCACCACGAACTGGTAGCGATGGCCTACCGACACGCCCCCGGGACGGTCATCGACACCGCGCTGTTCCTGATCGACAAAGAGAACGAAGAACAGGGCTTCTTGTCGGTCACCCGCGATCTTGAGAAGTGCTGGGACGATCGGCTCGCGCATGCCCTACTGAGGAAGGCACAGGACGAACGACTGAAGCCCTCCTGCCTTTCGTCCTTGCTGAACGACCTGTTGGACTACGGACTCGACGAAGCGGAGGCCTTCGCGGAGTCGCTTGTCGTCTCCGGGGCCGGGAATGAAGAAGAGGGAGCGAGGGCACGTGCGGTGGTGGCCGCGGGGGCCCTCATATTTCACGCGGCCGACGCGGGCTGGTCCGTGGTGTGGCCGGCCTTGCAAAGAGACGAGGGATTCGCCGACGAGTTGGTGGACGCCATCGCCAGCACGGCCCACCATTCCAACCGCCCGCAGAAGCGCCTCTCCGAGTCGGAGGCGGCCGACCTGTACATCTGGCTGATGGACCGCTACCCGCCCTCCGAATACTTCATGAAGTACCGCGACGACGGGCACCTGACCGCCATCGGCCTCAAGGAGAGCATCGCCATGTGGCGGGACGACATACCCGGAAACCTGCGCGGTCGCGGGACCTTCGAGGCCTGCCGGCAGATCGAACGAATCATGGAGGCGTTGCCCGCCCTCCTCGAGACGCTGCGCTGGACCCTGTACCAGGCCAGGGCCGAAGCGCGGCTCAAGACCTGGACCGCCCCTGATCCTACCGGGGTGCGCAAGCTGACCGCAGAACGGACAGCGAGGCTGGTGCGAAACGGGGACCAACTCCTGGATGTCGTGATCGAGTCGCTGGGCAGGCTGGAGGACAACCTGCGGGGCGAAACCCCCGCGGCGCCCGACCTCTGGAACGAGCGCGACGATGGGACCCAGAGGCCGAAGGGCGAAGAAAGGTTTTCCGACTACGTGAAGAGGCACCTTCAGGAAGACCTGGAGCGCAGGGGCGTGGTCGTAAATCGGGAGGTTGTCATAAGCCGAGGCGAAGGCGAAAGCAAAGGCCGAAGGACCGACATACGCGTGGATGCCACGGTGCGCGGCCCGCGCACCGAGGAGTACGGCCCCGTGACGGTCATCATCGAGGCCAAGGGTAACTGGTACCAGAGGCTGTACCACGAGATGGAGGCGCAGCTCGCGGGCAGGTACCTGCGCGACAACCGCTGCAGGCACGGGCTGTACCTGGTTGGGTGGTTCAACTGTCCCCAATGGGACAAAGAGGATCCGAGGCACAAGACCGCCATGCGGCGCGATCCGAAGGACGCCCTGCGCAAGCTCAACGCGAAAGCCGCGAAACTCTCACAGGGGGACCTGCGTGTAGAGGCGTTCCTCATCAACGCCGCGTTGCGCTGAGCACGAGAGCGTTGGTTGAGAATAGCTTCTCTGGGCGTTACAGGCAAGGCTCGTAGAACCCATTGAACCCTCAAACTCGTGTCTACACGTCAGGTTGCTGCCGCACTCGTGCCGGGACGGGGGCGGTATCGCTTATGGCAGTTTCGGCTCTACGACGATGCATTGGGCCCCAAAGAGTCTGATGACGGAGGTCGTCGGTTTCACCTAATCGGCACAATTCAGATCCAAATCTTGGCTCGATAACCATCGAAACGTCTCGAATCATGGTGCCCTTCGCCCTAGCCTCCGAAAGTGAGCGTCATAGCGCTTCCTGCTTTTCCTCAGAACCCAACCGGACTCAAGACACGGGTAGATTTTTACCGACAATGTCGGTAATATGCTCGCGTGCTTGGCGAAAAGGAGAGAAGCGGCGAACCCGTTGGCGCAGATCGCACATCCTCTTTAGTGGAGGCGGCAACGACCCTATCGGAGACGAGGGAGGCCTTGCGCCAGTTCGAGACCTCGGCTCTCGCCGACGTGGCGCGTACTCTCTCGGAGGTCGCCGAGAGCTTGTCGCAAACCACCAGGGAGCTCGCTTTGATACAGCGAGAAGAGTGGGCGGACGGTGAGGGAATCCGGCTGCACCTCAAAAGGACCAAGAAGCAGTTCGAGAGGATCGCGCCGCACCTTCCCAGGCACTACGTCAGCGAGCGTGGGATCCTCTACAACGTCAGGGAGGTCGACGAGTGGCTCATGAGCCGCTGAACGCGAGCGTGCTTGCTATTCTGCGCGCAGCCTGACGAGCAGGGGCCAGTAGTTCTTGGCCTGCGAAACTGGTAACTCCTCGCAGAGGCGTAGCACCGTGAGCCTGAAGAAGGGAGTTGTTGCGGGCCAGGCGCCTGCTAGTCGATCGACAAGCGCGGCGAACTCGGGGTGGACATCTCCTGGAGAACAGACCGCAAGTGCCGCGTCCACCAACGCCGAAAAGTTCACGTTTCCCGTAAAAGCTTGAACACTGGCCTGCTCACTGCCTGCTCCGCTGTCCGACTCGGCAAAGAGAGCTCCTATCCCAACGAGTTGTTCCTTTAGACGACTTCTCCAGCCCTCGTCGCCCAAGTTCAGCGACAGCTGCGAAGCTGTGTGTACCGCGAGGATTCCGGTCTGGACGTTCTTTCGCGTCAATACGACGAAATCCGTTTGTCTGACGGCTTCGTCGAGGGGTGCCACCAAGTCTTCGTAGGGGGGCAGGTCGCCGATTACGGCGTGTATCGAGGCCCACATTAAGTGTTCCTGCTCCGGGCCCCCCCGTCTGTCTAGCTTCTCCTTCACTAACGATCTGAGGGCTTGCCGGGAGTAGAGGTCGGATTGCTCTGAACCGAGGAGACTCGATAGTCTTTCTCCCCTGTCCCCGCCCAAGTAGGAGCTCAGGTCGTTGCGCGCCAGCGTGGGATCCCGGAACAGCTGAGCCCCCTGCATCCCGTCCGCGGTCTCCAAGGAGGCCTCGTTGGCGAACCTCTGGGCCTTGTCGCCGAGGCCGTAAGGCAGGCCCCCGAGCAGGAAAGCTTCCCTGGTTACTCGGCGCGGATGGGTGACATCCAACCAGTATTCACGGGACCGCTCGAACACTTCCGATGTCATACGCCTGTCGCCGGGTTGGGCGAAGGTGCGACCTAGCCAGTGAAAGGGAGCCCCCGTGGAGACCAGGATGACGAAGAGCCGGTGGGCGTGGGCCCAAACCATCGTCGAACGGATGGTATGGCTCCAGGAACGTGCCTCCGGCCAGCGGTCGAACTCGTCGTTGACCCACTTGAGTATCGAGAGGAAGGCATCGAACTCTTCTGCTCCGTCGAGGGAAAAGTACCGAGCGGCGATCCGGCGCCCGAGCCGATAGTAGGCTTCTGTGTCTTCGGCGAAGCGGCTCAAGAGCCTAACGACTTGCATCTTTGAGGGTGGCGAGCCCGGAGCGGTTAGCAATCGTCGGAAGAGCGAACAACGATCTGCGGGGGACATGGCCGCGACGGCTTCTATCACGGGCTTCGGCAAAGGAACCGGGAGGCCGGCGAGCCGCTCGATCGCCACGATAAGTCCCTCTTCCCTGATGAGGTTATCGGCAGCCGCATCGAGGGCGGCCCGGAATTCTCCGCCGGATCCCGTCTCGGGATGGAGCCGCAAGTGCCGGCTCAACGCCTTGGCGTCCGGGGGACGCAGCTCGGGTAGCTTGAACATCCGCTGTTGAGCCAGCCGCCTGTGCAGGTTTGCGTAGAACACCGCCATGCTGGTGTTTCGCCATCTCTCGGTCTCGTCGAGCCGTCGCTGGGGGTCGTCGGCGGAGGCGATCTCCACGACCGCGCGCTCGAACTCGTCGTCCCGGCAGTCGAACCAGCGGCGGTTCCTCCGAAGTACCGCCTCGCGCTCCGTGACCGATTGTCTGAGCACGGTAAGGATCTCATCGGTAATGTTGGTATCCCCACCGTCCCCCGGTAGTGCCAAGCGCAGTCCGACAGTGCCCGCTTGGTCTTGCAGGGGGGAGAACGTGATCTTCTCGTCTCCTTCGACCAGAGCGATCTTCGCTTCGCGGCCGTTGACCGCCTCGGTTGCCGCCCGCGCAAATGCGTCGGGGTCGAACGAGAGGTCGCCGATGCTCGCCACTCTCGGATGCTTGATGCCTATGCTCTCCATGAGTTTGGCGTCAAGACCGAGTTCTTTCTGCAACGTCTCGGGAAGATCAGCGAGGAACAGACGGAGCGAGAGGCTCGCCGCCCGCGCTTGATCCTCGCCCTCGATGTTCTCCTGTATCTCTGCGAAACCCTCTTTGAGGGACTCTGCCACCTCACTGATCAGATCGGGATCAGCGTCGAAGCGCTTGCTCAGAACACGCTCGTGCAACCAGGCGAGGTACGTCCGGCGCGGCGACGACTCGTCCCCATGGACGCGCCAATCGAGTTGCATCGCCTGGGACAACAGCCCGGCGAGTTCGACGGCCAGCCTGTAGCGGTCGTCCTCTTCCTCGGTTTGCGACCAGGTCATGCGCGCGAGCGCTGGCAAATCCAGGTACAGGTTGGCCAGCAGCCACTCCGCCCTAACTCTGCGTGCGTAGTCTTCCTCGTTCCCCTTCCACAGTTCGGGGAGAGCGCTGGAGGCGGAGCGGTTAAGGCCGACGACGAACTCGAGCTCCCCGAACTGGTTGGGAGCGGCCTCTGGCATCGGAGGCCGCTGGAGATCTTCGATCCGCGAGAGGCAGGCAGCATAGTAACGTCTCAGGGTACGAAGTGGCCGCGACTCGAGAACGCCCGTCTCCATTACCTGGGCCTTCCGGAGGTGGTAGAGAATCTCGTCTTGATGGAGGGGGATGAACCGTGCGTTGGCCGCCCGCAGCCGTTCGATTCTGTCATAGCACTCGTCCTCGGACAGATGACCTGCGGCGACCAGTGCTCGCAGAACCTCCAAGACGCCGACTATGGGTACACTGCCTCTGGCCGGGTAGCTGTTCGCCATCCGGTCGTCGATCCAGACCACGTCGCCGTCTTCTGCCTCGAACCTGAACAGTGTCTCCAGGCAGATCAGATCCAGCTGGGCCGAATCCGCGAGCTTGGGGTCCTCTTCCTTTCGGGAAGGCGCGGGGATAACCTCGTACGTGCCGTCCTCGATACCGCCCCTCAGCCTGTCGATCAAATCGTTGAGCCACTCGACCTGACTGCGAGCGTACTCGTGATACCGCAAAGACGCCCGAGCCCCGTCCAGCTCTCGCTGACCCACACGCATTCGGAAGAGCCCGCAAGCCGCCCAAAGTATCCCGGCGCCCGCCAGAAGCTCGGCCATTCCCCCGTCGCAGTACAGGATCGAGTCCGCCTCGGGACTCGCCGAGCTTGGCTCTTTTCGCCCCTCGTCTCCCAGCCGGCTTCGAGCGCGCGCGTATTCTCGGTCGGAGAGCTGTCCGCGCTGACGCAACACCTCAAGTAGTGATCGGCAGTTGACCAGGCGTTTCTCCGCGTCCTCCGGCAACGACATGGGTGGCCCATCCAGGCCGAGCCTGACGGGCGGCAAGAAGTCGAGTAGGAACCCATTTTCCGCGCGCGCTTGCTCGAACGCGGCTACCCAGTCTTCGCCGAGCTCTTCGACCAAGCGGGCGTCGTGGTCGGTCCGCAGTTCGGTGCTCACGACTTCCAACGAGCCGGCCTCTGCCAGTTCCACGACCTGTTTGTACTCCTCGATCTTCGAGGGTTGATGGTGCGACGTCTTCTCCGTCATCAGTACCAGGGCGGGTATAAGATCCGCCGGGATGCGTAGCGGGCCGAAGGCCTCTTCCGTCGGCTGGAGGATCTCCAAGTGTGCTGCCAGGAGCACCGACGTCACATCCAGATGGAGGCGGCGCCCAACCAGCGCGCCATCAGAATCGGGGACGGGTCCACGACCGCCGTGGCGAACAAAGAGGATGGGTTGGATCGTCGGAGCAGGCGCCCTTTCATTTGCGGAGGGTCTTCCATGGTACAGCTCCAACAACGATCGGTTCGCCTGCTCCGCGATAAGGTGGACAGGTGCCGAACCTTTGCGATAGAGTTCGTCGAGCTCGGCCATTTCCTTTCGGCGCTCTTCCAGGAATGAGAGGAGGTTCGCGGCCTTGACCGCCTGAACGCCTCCCTCGCCCCGATTCCCCAACTCTGCCATCCTCGCGACGAGCGGACCCACCTCCTCTTCGAGATTGAGCTGAAATCCCAGTGAGACGGCCATACCGACCAGAGAGTCGGGCAGGTCTTGGGAGACGGTTTCCCTCCATAGGGCCGCGGCTAGCCTCTGGTCTTCCAGTTGCACCAGCCGGCTCAACTCCAAGCGGTACTCGGGGGACAGATCTGGCGCATCTTTAAGGCGGCGCGAGATCACGGCCAGCGATTTCAGGTCGCCCTGCGCGAAGTAGAGTTGCGCAAGTGAGACAAGGTTAGGGGTGGTAGGGGATTCTTCCGCCAGCGCTTCGGCCTCGACCACCGCTTTCGGGAGGGTGCCGACGGCGGATCTGGAAAGGGCCCGAATGCGCCTAAGCTCGTCGGGCAGCTTTCCTTGGACGAAGAGATTCCTGTGCTTGTCCAGCAGCTTGATGCAGAGACGGAAGCGATCCGAGAGATACGCGGCGATCGCGGCGAGCCTGACCGCCTCGTCGGTGCCGATCTTGTCGACCAGTTCCTCCGCCCTGTCCGCCACGTAGGACCAATGTTGCCTCTGCGCCATTAGCTCGCAGTATTTCGCCAGAAAGTCGGCGTCCCCGGTCTCCTCGTAGGAGGTTTCCAGATGCCTGATTAGGCTCTCCCAATCGCCGGTTTTCTCCGCGAGCGCTCGCAGCGCCAACGTGCGGGCCTCCCGCAGCCGATCCTCGTCTTGTCCGGCTCGGTCCAGCAACCCTATTGCGGCCTCGGCGTCACCGGCGAGCGTCGATGCTTGTGCGCGCCAGAACGTCCAAAGCGCGTCGGCCCCGATCTCTCTAAACACGTGCTTCGTGTCATCCAACAGCTTCGCCGCCTCGACCATCATGCCGGATACGAAGTACAAGCTTGTCAAAGCCAGGATGTGCGCGTGCTCCGCAACACCATCCGCGACGAGTTCTGCCAACGCTGTCTCGCTCGGGCTCAGGTCGACGTCGATGCCGCGCGCGATCGCCCACAGTACGGCGCGGTAGTGACCCGGATCGGCCTGCAAGATCGCCTCGCAGTAGTCATGGGCCTCCTGCAGTTTGTCAGGGTCGTTCGCCAGACATGCCAGTCGCCAGGTTTCTAGTCGGCGTTTCTCCTCAGCTACTTCGACGGACGCAGCCAACTGTTCGAACGTCCGCCCCGCCGCTCGCAGCCTGACCAAGCTTTCGCCGTCGCGCTTGACCAGGTGCCAGTCCACCGGCTCCGGCCACGGCACGGGGCCGTTGTCCGGCAGGGCCGCCGGAGAGAGGGAGCTGAGGTAATCGACCGTCGCGGCGGTAAACCGCACGCTCTCCCACCGTTCCCCGAGTTCCAGGGCCTTCTGTATCTCCAGTTGCGCCCGGTTCAAATCCTTGGACGCGAGGCAGGAGAGGGCCCGCACCCGAAAAGTCTCGGCGTTCGGTTCCAGGTCGGTGCCGCTGAGGTCTAGGACAGCCCGGGCCTCCTCCGCCCGGTCGGCTCGTTTGACCTCGAGCAGAAGTCCGGCTCTAAGGTTAAGGGCGTCGATGTCCCGCTCTTCGGCGAGCAGCTCGACCGCCGCTTCTGGTCCCGACTCCGCGTAGGCTATAACGGCCCTTAACCGGGTATCGTTTTCCAGAGGAGCTTCGGATCGCGCTTCGTCCGCCAGCCTCTTGGCCCTTTCGACGTCGTCCGCCATTTCCAGCGCCATGCTGGCTTCCAACCTCAGCAACCTCGCCTTCAAGGCGGGGGCCGTGGCACGCCATCTGGACTCGTCTCTTCTAACTTCGTCCAGCCACTCCACCACCTCACGAGTTCGGCCTTCCCGCCACGCAGAGGTCATGCGCTTCAGGTCCCGATCGACGGTATCCGAGACGTGGGCGGCGAGCCGATCCACCTCTCCCGCGAGAAGAGCGGCGGAAGCGGAGGTCACGGACGCTTTCGCCGCTGGGGAGGTGCCGCTGACCGAGGCTAAAGCCCTGGCTTCGGCGCCCCTCTTCCAGTCGTGAAGAAGCGACGTGGGGAAACGCTGCGAGTCGTTGTCGATCAGCTTCGCGCAAGTCTGACACAGCCAAATGCCGTTCTTCGCGCTCTTCCTTTCCGCGCGGGTGAGCGCCGCGTCGTACCGCGGTCCGCCGGGAGCCGCGGCGGTGATGTGGGCTGCGACGCCGATGTTCACGGACTTCTCGGGCTCTGAGTTCGGACCGCTCGTGGTCTTCTGGCATTCGGGATTCGAGCATCGAACCCCCGCCCGCTCGGCGAGCACTTTCCTAACTTTGGCTACGAAGTCGTCGCGTCTTGTGCTCATTCGACGTCCCCATGGCACGCTGTCGCACGGAGTGAGGGGCAGGGTTGTGAAACACGAGATGACACGACTTGATGGTACCATGTGGACCGCACGGTTCATGTGGAACGAGAGGTGTTTCGTGTTAACGAACAACCGCATCCCGCTTGAGACACTACGCAGGTCCTTAGGGCAGGTGGCCCAGGACGTCGAGCGCGGAGGCTCGGTGGTAGTTGAGCGCCGCGGGGAGGAAGTGTTCGCGCTAGTGCCCATAAGGCTTTACCGATATCTGGAAGGAGAAAGGCGGGCGCTCGTGGAGTCCACCCGAGAGGCCAGGGAGGCCTTCTCCGATCTTTCCGGGGACGAGGTGGAAGGGCTGGTGGGTGCCGAGATGGAAGCCGCGCGAGACCGTACGCCTCCCACCAAGAGTGCCGACGACCGGTAAGCTTTGAGAGTCGTGGTGGACGCCAACGTGTGCGTCTCCGCGGTACTTAGCTCGAAGGGTAGTCCTGCACGCATTCTGGACCACGCTTTAGGAGAGGGCCCGCACGACTTCGAGCTCTGCGCGCCGTCGCAGCTTTTCCCCAAGATCGAGGAGGTGCTAGCCCGGCCCAAGATAGCCAACCGGCTGAAGTGGGACTCTTCGCAGATCGGAGCATATGTGAGGCGGCTGCGACTCGCTATCACAGAGATCTCCACGGGCGACTCGGACGAGGTGCCCTCCTACACGGGCGACCCGGAAGACGATCCCTACGTCATGGCCGCGGTCCTGGAGAGGGCCTCCTACGTTGTCAGCGGAGACGACGACATCCTCCAGATGAGCGATCCGCCGGTGCCGGTACTGGGACCCGCGCAGTTCGTCCGTCTCTGGGAGGCTGGGCTCCTTTAAAACGAATCCGTGACTCGCATGGTGCTGGTCTCGGCGGTGTGCGCGAGGGTCTGAGCCTCACCACGTTTGCCCGAACCGGCTCCGGAGAGCGTCTCCCTACGACTTTGCTGCGGTTTTCGATCGCGCGGGAACGTAACTTATGCTGGACGCGTTGCTGCTTCCGCTGGGCGAGCAGAGGGTAGTGCGCCTTCCCGCGCCGCCACTCCGGCATGTGCTCCGCTCAGGTTCCGCACAAGTCCAGCTCCGAGCCCGTCCCGGCCAGCCAAGTGAGCCCGCCGTCACTGGTGAGGCTGCCGCCGTCGAAGACGGCCTTGAGCGCGAGCTTCGTCAGGGTGTCGAAGCGTGTCGGGGTTGTGGCACAATCCCTCATGGAGAGCCCCCTCACTACGCCGAGTCTTGGAACAACCCGACCGTGGCGAAGGAGGTCCCCTCAGTTCAACCCGTCCCGTGAATAAGCAGGGTTAGCTGCCTATATCGAAGTGCTTAACGCTACTATAACGGTACTGTTTACCCTTGTGAGCAAGAGGGTGTGAAATGTGGGTAAGACATAGGATCGCTTCACTTGGACAGATGATCGCCAGCCAGAGAGGCAGGAGGGGGGGCGGTTACGTTGTATTCACCGGTGCCGGCGCCTCCGTGAGCAGCGGTTATCCGCTCGGCGAGAAAGTCAAAGATCGATACCTTGAACTCTTGTACCCGTGTAAGTCGCCAGGGTCACAGCGAGAGCTGTTCAAGAAGGAGCACTCCCGCTCCCCCACATTCGCTAACGTTTCTCGAACCGTCCTCGATCAATACGGGAAGGACAAGGCTCGCCACTGGATCCGTCCACTGTTTCAAATGGGGAAGCCCAGTTCAGGTTATGAATCCTTGGCCGAACTAACGGTGGAAGGCTACTTCGCAGACTTCCTTTATACGGCGAACTGGGACAATGCGTTGGAACTCGTCTTGCCACGTTCAAGAGCCATCATAAGAGAAGCGGACATGAGATATGACCCCGATGTGGATTTCGATATCTTCAAAGTTCACGGCGACTTCGATCAGCCAGACACGATGGTGTGGGAGCAGAATCAGGTACAGGATTGGTTAGTTGAGAGGCTCCGATCGGCCGTACGGAAATACGCGATCATCTTCGTCGGGTACTCTGCCAGTGACCGGGACATAGTTGAGGCTCTTCGTCCGGCATTCGAATCAGGAGGGCCGAGAGAAGCCTGGTTTGTCGGTCCTGGGGACGGTACTGTGCCGACTGAAATCGCTGAGCCCCTAGGTGCCTCCGGAAATCCTTCAAACGCTCTCTCAGTCGAATTCGACGATTTCATGCAGCGATTGTCAGAGGCAATTCGCGGCGCGGCTGCCCCCCTCAAGACGGAGGACCGGCAAGAATTACCGGCACGGTCCCTCCACAGCCGCGTGTATCGTATAGTTCGCTCCGAGAATCCGGTAATTCTGGAGTCGCCCCTGCCTTTTGACGGTCGATGGCACCCTCCTAGGGAGCGGGCACTCTACGCTACATTGAGTCCGGCCAGCGCATTAGCAGAGGTACTCGCACGGCGGATACCTGGCGACTTTAAGACCGTCCCGTTCGACTTGGTCGAGCTAGAAGTACAGTTAGACAAGGTTCTGGACCTGCTTGACCCCATGACTCGCGTTGCCATGCAGATAGACGGACGGATTCTTAGCGACCGGCATCTGAGCAGAGGAATCGCCGCAAGGGCTCGTGATGCTGGTCTAGAGGCGCTTATAGCCCCCTCCCGCTACTCGCCAAGCGGGAAAGTCTTGGTGGTTTTCCTTGACGCTCTACTGCCTAATAGTCGAGTAACCGTACTCAACCGTCACCGGGTCGCCAACGGCGGCTAAGGAGGTTCGCCAGCAAGCCGGGACCACGCCCGTGAATAATCCGGGTTAGGGTTGTACTTGGCCAGCGACTACGTGCATCCTCTGCCAGGTCGGGGCAGGTGCAGGGTGATGAGGATCTTCCTGCCGGAGGCCGAGGGCGAGCTGATGCACGACGACCTGCCGGTGGCCGTCTGCTCGGCGGTCGCCTGCTCGGCGGTCACCGCCAACACCGGCCCAAGCGTCACCGAGCGGCTGACCGCCGAGGTGATGGTTTACCACCGCATGGAAAGGGCGCCGGTGTGGATCGAGCACTGGCCTCCCGAGGCCACCGACGGTCGGGCCGAGACCTTCGAGCTGGTAGTCTTCTCGCACTATGAGGTCAGGGAGATAGCCCACGCCGAGGGCGAAGAGGTCCGGCCGGAGATAGGGAAGCCCGCGGCGTGGAAGGGTTTGGACCGCGGGACGGTGGAGCGGCTGCTGGGACAGGTGGTGTAGCCCACGCCGCGGGCTTACCCCGTCTTCGCCTCCTCGGTTTCGTGGTTGTCGCCCTCGGACAGCTTGGCGCGGTAGAACTTCCTGAACTCCATGAGGTCCTCGAAGTCCTCCTTCGGCACCGTCTGCCCGTAGGCGTAGGCGGCCCCGAACAACTCCCACTCCTCGTCGCTGAAGGCCATGATGGCGTCGGCGTAGACGGGGATCTCGCGCGGGCACGCCGTGACGCCGCGCATCCAGTCCGAGACGCTCCTCTGGTTCACGTCCCTCAGCCTGCCGGACATGGCCCTGATCTTGAAGCCGCGCCTCCGGCACTCCGCCGCGAAGGTGCTCTGGTTGAGCCCCTCGACTCCAGCAGCCGGTCGAAGACGTGGCCGCAGTACATGTATTTGCCGTCCGCCAGACCCGGCTCCAGACTCTTAGGTTGACCCGACAGGAGCATACCCGCCCTGCGGTAACGGCTCAAGGTCTCCAGCAGGCCTTCCGTGCCCTCCAGAAGCGTCATGGTGGCATTGTACCGACAATATCGGTAATATGCACGCTGATAGGCTACCGAGCATATCGGTAAGGAGGTTTCGAGGATGGGGAGTGGTTCTACGGGACGGGCGGCTAGGCGCCGACGTGACGGGGAGGCGAGCGGGGGGAGACGGCCGTGAGGGGGCGCGCCGTCTCCGGCGGGAAGAGGAGGTTGTGCGTCGTCGTCGGGCGGGGCGGGAGATGCTTCGCGTGCGGGGGCTGGAGGAGATCGGGGCAAGGGCGGCAGGGACTGGAGGGAAGGTTTGCGGTCGTCCGTGACTGTCCCGTGTGCGGGGGACAGGGCAGGGTGAGGGTCGTGGACTTCGGCGACGGGTGCAGCGGCCTTCCCGGTGGGACGTCGTGACGCCTGGTTTGCCGGGTACCGGATCTCGGAGGGGGGACGAGGGCCGTGAGCGTTTGGGCGCCGAACCCCACGCCAGGAGTTCGTCCAGCATCGCGGCCACGTTCTCTTCCTGTCCGGGGCTGGGCGCGAACTCCGTGTAGTCCCGAAAATCGTCGGCTAAGGAGAGCGCGACGTGGTGGCGCACGTCGGCGACCTTGAGCTCACCCATGACCAGGCGCAGGTGCTCGACGGCGCGGATGCCCCCGTCGACGCCGTAGCTGACGAAGCCCGCGACCTTGTCGTTCCACTCGGCGAAGAGGAAGTCGATGGCGTTCTTGAGCGCCCCCGGGATGGAGTGGTTGTACTCCGGGGTCACGAAGACGAAAGCGTCGAACGGCGCGATCTTTGCTGCCCACTTGTGGGTGTGTGGCCGAGTATACTGGCCGGCGAGGGGGGGGACGGGCTCGTCGAGATGGGGTAGCGCGTGGTCGGCGATGTCCACGACCTCGAAGGTCGCGTCGTCGCCGCGCGCCCCGGGCGGGTGCTCCCGACTACGATAGCCACCCTCGGGCGCCCGGTGCGTTCCGTACGCCCGACGGCGCTCTGTTCGGCCTGTTGCAGGTCGTTACCTCCTGCGAAGCTCGTGTACGTATTTCGGGATCCGTGCGCGGCGGCAGAGCCCGCTGTCGGTAGGAAACGGCCGGGGCGAAGGTCCGGCGTCGGCGTCGCCACCGCCCGCCGCGGGGGCTGCGTCGCTCAGCGCCGCCCTCAGGGGAAGCGGAACGAGCCGACCTCCGTAAGGTCGGTTATGGTCGGGGGCTCGTCGCACCTCTCGTCGAGGGTCGACCGGAAGCGCCCGAACGCCTGGAGCCCGGACAGGGCTTGCGGGCCGTGCTCCATCGCCACGAGGTCCACGAAGCTGACCCCGTCCTCCAGCCGGAAGGTCGCGTACCTCAGTCCTTCCGGCCGCGCCGCCTCCATCTCCTCGTAGACGGCGCGGATCAGCTCCAGGTTCCGCTCCACCTCCTCCGGCTTGACCTTGTAGCGGATCATCACCGCGGTCACGATCGTCCCCCCTCCCCGCCCGTTGGGAACCGCCCCGGAGACCCCGCGACGCCCGGTCGCCCCAAGGCGTCCGCGATGGCCTCGACGGCGTCCTCGCCGCGGTGCCGTTCGCCGTCCTCGAAGACGAAGGTCGGCACGGAGGAGATCCCGTCCCGCCTCGCCGCGGCGACCCTCTCGCGCACCTCGGCGACCCCCCCGTCCGAGGCGAGGAAGCCCCTCGCCCGTTCGCCGTTCAGGCCGACCCGCCCGGCCAGGGCGGCGAGCTCCGCGTGGTCGGCGACGTTCGCGCCGTCGCGGAAATGCGCCTCGTAGAGGGCCCGCGCCAGCGCGGCCTGCGGCCCGGCGCCGTGCTCGCGCAGGGCGAACCACAGCAGCCTGTGAGCGGCGAAGGTGTCGACAGCCAGCGCCCGGTCGAACCGGTACTCCACT
Source organism: Rubrobacter tropicus (assembly GCF_011492945.1). Lineage (NCBI taxonomy): Bacteria > Bacillati > Actinomycetota > Rubrobacteria > Rubrobacterales > Rubrobacteraceae > Rubrobacter > Rubrobacter tropicus. The sequence continues at coordinate 3,747,965 of NZ_CP045119.1, read as the reverse complement.
CCCTCGTCCGCGCCGAGCCGGGTCATCCCCGCGGCCATCATGTCCGCCCGATCCCTGCCGAACATCTCGGCCATCACCTCCATCAGCGGCCTGGGCTCGCCGGTCCCGCCCGAGTCGAGTTGGTAAGGAAGGTGAACGAGCTCGACCTCCCCCTCGCCGCCGGCGGCGGCCACCGCGCGATGGAACTGGTGCGTGCGCAGGCGGCACCACGCGCACGCCACGTCCGCGTAGACTTCGACCTTCATGTTTCCCCTTTCGTTCTGCGGACACAGTCGAATCACCCGACGAGCCCGTCCCGGGCACGAAGCCCGCCCCCCGCGGTCCGCGAGACACGGGCGGCAACCCGCTCGAGCGGCCACAGAGGGCGCACTAATTGCCTTCCCAACAAATCATTAGACATCAAATAAATAGATACCACATCGTTTTATGCTATGTCAATAGACGTCGAAGTATCTGCTAGTATCTAGCCCATGAGCGCTTCTGAGAAGTCACGATGGAGCCCGGCGGTCTCCCCAGACGACGGGGAGTACGCGGACGCGCTGCCCATCGGGCTGGCGTTCGTCACCGCCGCGAAGGCGCTTAACCGCGCGTTCGAGGGGGAACTGGCCGCGGCGGGCGGCTCGCGGCCAGTCTGGCAGATCGTGCTCGCGCTCAAGCGGCGCCGTTGGCCCACCCAGCAGGACCTCGCTGCCGCGGCGGGCATCGTGGGGCCGACGCTCACCCACCACCTCGACCGGCTGGAGAAAGGCGGGATGATCGAGCGCTCGCGCGACCCGGACGACCGCCGCGCCGTGCGCGTGGAGCTCACCGCCGCCGGAGAGGAGCTCTTTCGCCGCCTGGACGAGGCCGCCGTGGGCCTGGACGAGCGGCTTCGGACCGGGCTGTCCGACGAGGAGCTCGACGCCTTCCGCGGCGTGATGGGGCGCCTGCTCGAGAACGCCGGCGCCTGAACCGGCCCGGTCTGGCGGCGGTCGCCCGGCATCGCCGCCGGGCTCGGGCGATGTGGGGTCCGTATTGTACCGGCTAGACTCTGGCCACGCGGGCGCCCGCGCCCCCGGCCGCGCCGTCTCTTACCGGCGCGCCGCTCAAACGAGACCCCGCTTTCTCCGTCGTTGCGGCGCGGCTCGGCCGCAGCCACCAGCGCAACGGGGTTCGGCAAACTTCGGTTCGGGTGCGCGGCGCGGCTTTGTCGCCCCGCTCACGACGCCACGTCGCGCCGCAGGAAGAGCAGCGCCGCCGCCAGGACGAAGACCACCGCGTAGGCGGACAGGACCAGGGCGGCCAGGCCGGGCGCCACGAGAGAACTCGTGGACACCGCGCCCGACGCCACTGTCCGCGCAGATCGACCGCGTGTCGTACCGGATAGAGCCTCCACCTGATAACCCCCAAGCGGAAGGTGGCATCCTGGACGACGAAGGCAACGTCAGCAGCAGAATCCGCGGGTTGAGCATCCGTAGCATACGCAGGCATCTCGGAGCGCCCGAGCGCGACCCTTACGAGGGTTGGTAGAAGGTGCCGTGCGAGCCGACGTTCGCGAACACGCTGCCGATCCGCTCGCAGGCAGCAAAGCGCCCGACTCGGTTATGGTCGAGTTATGGTCAAATGCCTTTCGCGGCAGAGGATCTTCAGACCAGACGTGGCAAAAATTACCCGCAAACCACCATAAAATTTCCCCACGAAGGGTTCCTTGAAGAGAGTCATCACGCCCGACTCTGAATCACTTAGTCCAGGTTCGAATCCTGGTCCGGCAGCAACAAAAACCGTCTATTTGCAGGTAATTTAGAATCGCGACCCGCCGTGCCCTCGAACCCAACCAAGAAGTTGACCAAGACTGGCGTTCTGGACGACCCGGTGGCGGGAAGGCGAGGTCGTATTCTCGCGAGTCCGCCCGAAGCCCGTCCAGTGGCGCCACAGACTTCAGTATCGGGGGTGCCTTCTTCGGGTTTCCCCGCTTGTCCGGAAGACGCCTTGTCGGTCCCGCTCGTTCATCCGCTATCTGCGCGAGCGCCGTTCTCGAGTGATCTTGGAAAACCCACGGTGCCGCAGGATTGCAGTTCGGTGGCTCGTCTACGCTCACGGGGTGCTAGATGACCGCCGTTATCTTCCAAGTGCTCATGTCGCGACTGCAGGTCGCCTGCCCACGGCCAGGGGGCGGGGCGGGAGTCCGGCGTGCGAAGCCGGACCGAAGGCGGTCTACCGACCGTCGGAGATAGCGGGATCCCTCCGACGCCCGGCGGCGCCGATGGCGGGTGGAAAGGAGGACTGCATCCCCGGGGTAGTGGTCTTAGCGACGCATGGCAGGGTGCGAACCCGGACTGGTTATGCAGAGTCAGGAGAAACTTTTGCAAGATTTGTTCAAAACTTCTTGACAATACGGCATAAGTTGGGGCAGAATGCGCGCAAGAGGGAAAGGAGAGTATGGGCGACGAAGCCGCAGCCGGGCAGGCCAGTACGCGTTATCCGCTCGTGGGCAGCGGGGTCCAGGCAGGCATCATGGCGCACGTTCACGCGGAGGCCAAGCCGGTTTCCAGGGCGCAGTTGACCGCGGCCCTGAAGGCCACCCGCGGCAAGATCTCGGCCGAGGTTGCGGGGCTCATCGAGGCGGGGTTCCTCGCCGAGGAGGGCCTCGCGGAGTCCGACGGGGGGCGACGGTCGTCCTTGCTCGGCATCCCCCGCTCGGCTGGGCTGATAGTGGCCGTCGACTTGGGGGCGACCTCCGTGGACGTCGCGCTGACGACCTTGGGCAGCGAGATCCTAGCCTACAGGGGCGAGCCCGCGGACGTCCGGTTCGGTCCTGAGCCCGTGCTTGAGAGGGTCAAGGCGCTGGTTGCGGAGCTCTTGGAGGAGCAGGGAACCGGCCGGGAGGAGATCCTGGCCGTCGGCCTGGGCCTCCCCGGGCCCGTCGAGCAGACGACCGGGCTTTTGACCGTGCCCCCGATCATGCCGGGTTGGGACCGGTTCCCGATCCGCGAGGTGCTCCTCAGGGAGTACGCTGCACCCGTTTTCGTGGACAACGACGTCAACGTCATGGCCTTGGGGGAGCACTGGGGCGGGGTCGGCAGGGGTGTCGAGGACATGATCTTCGTCAAGATCGGGACGGGGATAGGCAGTGGGATCATCATCGGCGGGAGGCTTCACCGCGGGCCTCAGGGCTGCGCCGGCGACCTCGGCCACGTCATGGTGGACCCCGACGGCCCCACCTGCACCTGCGGCAACCGCGGATGCCTGGAGGCCATGGCGGCGGCCCCGGCGATGGTCGCGCGGGCCGAGAGGTGCGCCAGGGACGGCCGCTCCGAGGTGCTCGCGAGGATCGTGGGCGAGGGGGGGGAGCTGAGCGCCCGTGACATCGGTGAGGCGGCCAGGCGCGGCGACGCGTGCGCGCTCGACGTCATCCGGCGGACCGGGGGCCTCGTCGGCCAGACGCTCGCGTCGGTCGTGAGCGTGCTCAACCCCTCGCTCATTGTGATCGGGGGCGGCGTCTCGCACATAGGCAACGCGCTTTTGGCCGAGATCCGCAGCTCCGTCTACCGGCGGTCGCTGCCTCTCGCCACACGCAATCTGCCGGTCGTAATGAGCGAGCTCGATGACATCGCGGGTGTGGTAGGCGCGAGCGTGATGGCGGCGGAGGGGGTGATCGCCGTGCGCAATTAGGTCCATCGCGTTACAGGGGCGACGAAACATGCCGAAGGAGGGTACCGATGAGAATCAAAGATCACAATGGGGACAACGTCACCCATGGCCGGGCCGTAGCCAACGGGGTTCGACTGCACTACATGACTGCCGGGTCCGGGGACCCCGTGTTCCTTTTGCACGGTGTCCCGAAGACCTCCTACCACTGGCGGCACGTGATCCCGCTGCTCACGCCCCACTACACGGTCATCGCGCCGGACCTCCGAGGTCTCGGGGACTCCCAGCACCCCACCTCGGGCTACGACATGCGCAACATGGCGGAGGACATCGCCCAGCTCGCGACCGAATTGGGGTACGAGCGGTTCCGGCTCGTCGGGGAGGATTGGGGGGCGTCGACCGCCTACCAGGTGGCCGCGCAGTACCCGGAGCGGGTCGAGCAGCTCGTCTACCAGGAGATGATCTTGCCGGGCTACGGGCTCGAGGACTACTCGTTCCTTACGCCGGAGAACGTGCGGACGTACGTCTGGCTGTGGCACATCAACTTCTACTCCGTGCCCGACTTCCCAGAGCTCCTTATCACGGGCAAGGAGCGGGAGTACTTCTCGTACTTCATCAAGCACGAGACCCACGACCCGAGCGCGATCACCCCCGACGCCCTCGACGAATACATCCGCTGCTACTCCTCGCCCGGGGGCCTGCGCTGCATGTTCGAGATCTACCGGGCGACGCTCGAAGACGCCGATCAGAACCGGGAGGCCGCGAAGACGAAGCTGAAGATGCCCGTGCTCGCCGTCGGCGGCAAGGACTTTATCGGCGAAGACAACGAGCGGCAGATGAGGGAGGTGGCCGAGGATGTGCGCGGGGTGGTCCTCCCCTGGGGGCACCAGCTCGCAGAGGAATGTCCTGAGGAGCTGGCCCAGGTATACCTCGACTTCTTCCGTGAGGGGTCCGGCGCATGAGCGAACAGGAAAACGGGGGGCGGCTCTTCTTCGACGAACATCAGTGGGCGACGGTAGAGGCGGCGATGGCGCGGATCATCCCCACTGACGACCAACCCGGCGCTAGGGAGGCCGGGACCGCAGAGTTCCTCGACCGCTACCTCTCCGGCATAGATTACGTCTACGCCAAGCCCGACGGCAGCGGATTCGAGAAGCTAGAAGGCAAGCGCGCAGGGGCATGGAGGCAACGCATAGACGCCCTGCGCGGGAAGTACGCGGAGGGGATCGAAGAACTGGACCGCAGGAGCCGGGCTCGGTTCGACAGAGACTTCGTGGAGCTCTCAGAGGATCAGCAGGACGAGGCGCTGGCCGAGATGGAGCGCCCCGAGCAGCAGAAGGATCTGGAACAGGCGCAGGTGGCCACCGGCTACGGGGCGCCGCCGGAGCCGGCGATGCAGCAGACGAGCACCGAGATCGAGCTCGACTTCTTCCCACTGCTGGCGTTGCACACCCGTCAGGGCTTCTACTCGGACCCCGTCTACGGCGGCAACAGAGACCGGGTGGGCTGGAGGCTGATCGGGTTCGAGGGCCCGGAGTCGCTGGCCGAGACGCACGCGGGTCGCTACACGACGCGGCCCTTCTTCGCGGAGGAACAGATCGACTGGAAGAAGGAAAACGGTCATGGCTCGTAAGCCCAAGCCGGAGAAGGTGGACGTCTGCATCATCGGGGCGGGCGCCTCGGGCGGGACCGCCGCGAAGGTCCTGACCGAGAGCGGCGTAAACGTCGTGGCCCTCGAAAGGGGACCCTACCGCAAGAAGGAGAGCTTCGGCGGCGACGAGCTCGCCAACGTGAACCGCTACAATCTGTGGCCCGACCCGATCCTCAACCCGCGCACCTACCGCGGGTCGAACGACGAAGAGCCGCGCGAGGAACTCTTCTGCCCAGTCCCCCAGATGGTCGGCGGCGGGACAGTCCACTGGCAGGGTTGGCTGCCGCGCTTCACTGAGAACGACTTCCGGCTCAAGACCGTCGCGGGCGAGGTGCCGGGCACGACGCTCGTCGACTGGCCCATCTCCTACGAGGATCTGGAGCCGTACTACACGAAGGTCGAGTGGGCCTTCGGCGTATCAGGGCAGGCCGGCGCGAACAAGTACGAGTCACCGCGCAGCAAGGGCTACCCAACCCCGCCGATGCCGACGACCAACTACGCCCGGAAGTTCCACGAGGGCTGCAACGAACTCGGCTACGACTCGTTCCCGACGCCTATGGCGGCGCTCTCCGAACCCTACAACGGCCGGCCGGCAACGGCCCTGAGCGCCTTCGCGCAGCAGCACGGCGACCCGACCGGGACCCGCTCCAGCGCCCTCTCGGTCTGGGTGCCCCAGGCGCTGGTGACCGGCCGCTACGACCTGCGTCCGGACTGCTACGTGCACGAGATCACGACCGACGAGCACGGCCGGGCGAAGAGCGCCATCTACCAGGACGCGGACGGGGACTTCATCGAGCAGGAGGCGGCCGTCTTCATGCTCGGCTGCGGCGCGGTGGAGTCGGCGCGGCTGCTCCTGCTCTCGCGGTCCGGGCGCTTCCCCAACGGCCTGGCGAACGGGAGCGATCTGGTCGGGCGCAACGCGACCTTCCACGAGTACAGCGCCGCGGTCGGGGTGTTCGACGACCCGATCCACGCCTGGGCCGGCGGCGGATACGTCGCCGCGAGCTCCTTCGAGTTCTACGAGCACGACGACTCCCGCGGCTTCGTGGGAGGCAGCCACATCGCCGCGGCGGGCGTCGGTATACCGCTGCCGATCAACTGGAGTTTGCCCGACCGTCCGGCGTGGGGCGCCGAGGCCAAGCGGATGGACCGCGAATACTACGACCACAGCTTCGCCGTCGGCATGGTGCTCCACGACATGCCCCAGCACGATAACCGGGTAGAGCTCGACGACACAGTCGAGGACGCCTGGGGTCTGCCCGTCGCGCGCATCACGCTCAATCCGCACGAGAACGACCTGGCTATGGGCCGCTGGGTCATAGACCGCAACGCGGAGATCCTGGACGCTGCAGGGGCGACGAAGACGTACCGCGTCTACCCCGAACGCGTGACCGGCAACTGCTCGCACCAGCACAGCACCACGCGCATGGGCGACGACCCGGACACCTCGGTCCTGAACAGGTACTGCCAGGCGCACGAGGTGGACAACCTGTTCGTCGTGGACGGCGGCCCGTTCCCGACCGCGACCGGCGCCAACCCGACGCTCACCATCATGGCGAACGCCTGGCGGGTCGCCGAGCACGTCGTCCGCCAGCGCGGGTCCGGAAGGGCGACAACCACCGCGGGAAAGGGGGCATAGCACTATGAAGCTCGCATACCACACGAACACCTGGGGCGGGGTGGTAGGGCACCCTGCCGGCGTCACCAGCGTTAAGGACCTCTACTACCTGGCAAACGGCTCTACCGAGGAGGCATTGCGCGACGTCTCCGCGGCCGGTTACGAAGGCGTCGAGCTCTTCGACGGGAACCTCGTGCAGTACGCGGGGCGCGAGGAGGAGTTGCGCGCGCCGATGGAAGAACTCGGCCTGCAACTGGTCGCTGTCTACTCCGGGGCGAACTTTATATACCCGGATGTCCTGGAGGATGAGTTGAGTCGTATCCGGGGCGCGGCCCGGCTCGCGGCTGGTCTCGGCGCCGAACACCTAGTCGTCGGCGGCGGGGCGGTCCGTGCCTCCGGCACCCGCGAAGAGGACTACCGGCTCCTGGGTGAAGGGCTCGAAAAAGTGGTCTCTATCGCGGACGAGGCCGGTCTGATCGCGAGCTTCCACCCGCACCTCGGTACCTGCGTGGAGTCGCCGGAGCAGATCGCCAAGACCTTCGAGCATACCGGCGTCAACTTCTGCCCTGACACCGCGCACCTCGAGGCCGGCGGCGGCGACCCGGCGGAGCTCATAAGGACCCACGGGGACCGCATCAAGTACGTGCATCTCAAGGACTACGCTGACGGCGACTTCCTGCCGCTCGGGGAGGGAGGCCTGGATTTCGGGCGGATCATGCGCGCCCTGGACGATGTCGGGTACGACGGTTGGATCACCGTCGAGCTCGACGCCTACGACGATCCGAAAGAAGGGGCGCGCATAAGCAAGAAGTTCCTCGACGAGGTGACGGCGTGAGTCGCGTATTTTCGAGAGGACCGGTAATGGAACGGAGGCGGTAGCCGTGCAGGGTTTTGATTTCTACGGCGGCAACGATGGCAGGCGGTTCCAAGGGACGGGGTACTTCCGGCTCGAGCAGGCGAACGACCGGTGGTGGATGGTCGACCCCGACGGCGGCGCTTTCGTGACCGTCGGGCTGAACCACGCCGACGAGTCGAACCTCAAGTACCCGCACAACGCGGACGTCTGGAGGAAGAAGTACGGTTCCAGGGAGAAGTGGATTCGGGAAGGCGTCGTAAAGGACCTGAAGGATTGGGGCTTCAACACCATCGGGTGGACTCAGGAGTACATAAGCGGCGACTGGGGCGTCGCGCTCGACTGGTTCGGGGATCCCATCGACCTCGGCCACTCTTCGACGGGTTGGAGCGCCCGGGACTTCGAGGCCGCGAACATGCCGTACGTTCTTCAGCTTCGCGTTCAAGAGATAGAGGACTGGAACGGGAGGCCGTCCTTCCGGGACGTCTACTCGAACGACTTCGACGTCTACTGCGAGTATCTCGCGAGGAATGTCTGCTTCGACCATGCCGAGAGCAGCAACCTCATCGGCTACTTTCTCGTCGATATCCCGGCCTGGTTGCCCCATGCGAGCGGCGAAGACTTCGAGCAGCTCAAGGGGCTCGACGAAGCGGCGCGCAACGAGAAGCTCTTCGACGTCGCCACGAAGTACTACGAGACGATAACGAAGCACATCAAACGGTACGACCCGAACCACCTGATCCTCGGAGACCGCTACAACGGCAACAAGGGCATACCTAGTTCGGTTTTGCGCGCCATGAACCCGTTCGTCGACGTGCTGTCGGTGCAGTACTTCACGGAGCCCAACGAGGGGTCGCGCCGCCAGATGCGCGACGACCTCGCGCGCTGGCACGAGGAGGCCGGCAAGCCCGTCATCATCGCGGACATCGGCAACTGGACCCCGACGGAGATGAACCCCCACCGGGTCAGCGGGATCGAGGACCAGCGGGGCAGGGCCCAGGACTACGTCGAGGCCATCAGCGCGGTTATCCGGGAGCCCTGGTTCCTCGGCTGGCACTGGTGCGCCTACGTGGAGAACAAAGGGCGCGGGTGGGGGATCAAGGACCCGTGGGACGAACCGTACCGGGATTTCACCGACCCCGTGAAAGAGTTCAACAAGAGCGTCTACGAAAGAGTAGACGAACGAACCTAGGGCACCACGAAGGAGGAAAAAGTGAGCAAGAACAAGGGATACGCGGCCGGGGTGATGATCCTGGCTATAGCGATGGTGTTGGCGGCGTGCGGCGGCTCGGGTTCCGGGGGAGGCCAGGGGAGCGCCGAGCAGTTGCCCAGGGCGCAGAAGGCGCTTGACAACCTGGAGGGGAAGGTCCTCAGCACCGGCCCCTACGGCGAGAAGCCGACCCCAGCCGACGAGATAAAGTTGTCCGACGCGGAGCTCGAAGAGATCAAGGGGATGAACGCCACTGCGGCCATCGTGATGCACTACGGCGGCGACGACTGGAGCCGGGCTCAGATCGACGCCCTCCAGACCCGGTTCGGGGAGATGGGCATCGAGGTCATCTCCACCACGGACGCGGACTTCGACCCCGGCAAGCAGGTCTCGGACATAGAGACCGTGCTCGCCGAGAACCCGGACATCATAGTCTCTATCCCGACCGACCCGGTCGCGACCGCCGACGCCTACAGGAAGGCGAGGGAGCAGGGTGTCGAGCTCGTCTTTATGGACAACGTCCCTGATGGCTTCGAGCAGGGCAAGGACTACACCAGCGTCGTGTCGGCTGACAACTACGGCAACGGCGTTGCCGCGGCGCACCTCATGGCCTCGAACATAGGGGGCGAGGGCAAGGTCGGCGCCATCTTCCACGCAGCGGACTTCTTCGTCACGCAGCAGCGCTACGAGGCCTTCCAGAAGACCATAAAGGAGGAATACCCGGACATCGAGATCGTCGCCGACCAGGGCATCGCCGGCCCGGACTTCGCGGGCCAGGCCGAGGAGGCCGCCTCCGCCATGCTGACGAAGAACGCGGACCTCGACGGCATCTGGGCCGTGTGGGACGTGCCGGCCGAGGGCGTGCTCGCCGCCGCCCGCAACTCCGGCCGCACCGACCTGAACGTCACCACGATAGACCTGGGAACCACCATGGCGATAGAGCTCGCCTCCGGCGGGATCGTCAAGGGCCTGGGCTCCCAGCGACCTTACGAGCAGGGTGTTGCCGAGGCGAACCTGGCCGGGTACGCGCTCCTGGACAAGGAGGCACCCCCCTACGTGGCGCTTCCCGCCCTGCCCGTGACCGGCGAGAACGTACTGGACGCCTGGAAAGAGGTCTACAACCAGGAGCCGCCGGAGCAGGTCAAGGAAGCCGCCGCCGAGTAGGCCGGCCATAGGGGGGCGGCAGGTACGTTCTGCCGCCCCACACCACATCGTCGAACAAAGGAAAAGGTCGTGACGGTGAGTCGAGAAGGGTTGGCGGTAGAGCTCAAGGGCATCGTCAAGGCGTTCGGCGGCAACGCCGTGCTACACGGCGTGGACTTCGAGCTTCGCAAGGGCGAGGTCCACGCGCTGATGGGCGGCAACGGCGCCGGTAAATCGACGTTGATGAAGATCCTGGAGGGCGTCCACGCGCCGGATGGGGGAGAGGTGAAGGTGGATGACGCGCCGGTCCAGATCCGGTCTCCCCAGGAGGCTCAGGAGAACGGGATCGCGATGATCTTCCAGGAGTTCAGCCTGATACCGACTCTCAGCGTGGCAGAGAACATCTTCCTGAACAGCGAGCCGCGGAGCAAAGGCGGGCTCCTGGACGACCGGGAGAGCCGCCGCCGCACCCGCGAGATCTTCGCCGAGATGGGGGAGGACGTAGACCCCGGCGCCATCGTGGGCAACATGCCCACCGGATACTGGCAACTAACCGAGATCGCCAAGGCGCTCTCGCGGGAGGCCCAGATCCTCATCATGGACGAGCCGACCTCCTCGCTCACCAAGACCGAGTCGGAGGCGCTCTTCGCCCTCATCAAGAAGTTCAAGGAGAGCGGCATCTCCATCGTCTACATCTCCCACCGCATGGAAGAGGTATTTCAAGTGGCCGATCGGGTAACGGTGCTGCGCAACGGCCGCAACGTCGTCACCGACGACGTCTCCAACCTGACGCTAGAGGAGGTCATAGACCACATCGTCGGCGAGAAGATGGAGGCGGCATTCGAGTGGCGGGAGCGCGAGGTCGACCAGACCGAGACCCCCTTGCTGGAGGTGAGAAATCTCTCCGCCGCGGGACGCTTCCGGGACGTGAGCTTCAGGTTGTACCCGGGCGAGATCCTGGGCCTCGCCGGCCTCATGGGGAGCGGCAGGACGGAGATAGCCCGCGCCCTGTTCGGGGTAGACAAGGTGGACGGCGGCGAGATCCTGGTGCGTGGCCGCCCGGTGAGCATCCGCGGCGTCCGGGACGCGATGGACGCGGGCATCTCCCTGATCCCCGAGGACCGTCGCCTGCAGGGGCTCGTCTTGGACCACTCCCTGAAGGACAATTTGCTCCTGCCGTTGCTCGCGCGCCTGCAGCGCGGCGGGGTGGTCGACGACCGGAGCGGGGAGCGGACGGCGCGGTCTTTCGTCGAGAGGTTGCGGATCAAGGTCGGCTCCATCTTCGAGCCCATCTGGCGGCTCTCCGGCGGTAACCAGCAGAAGGTCGTCATCGCCAAGTGGCTGGCGGCCGAACCGGAGGTGCTCGTCATGGACGAGCCGACGGCCGGGGTGGACATAGCGGCGAAGACCGAGATCCTGGACATCGCCCGCGGCCTGGCCGACTCGGGCAAGGGGATCATCGTGATCTCTTCGGAGCTTATCGAGCTGTTGGCCGTTAGCGACCGGATTCTGGTCCTCCAGGACGGCACCGTAAAGCAGGTGCTAAAGCGGAGGGATGTGGAGTCCGAGGAGGAGTTACATCATGCAGTCCAGAGCGCCTGAAGGCGAGACGAACAGCACCGAGACCACCAAGAGCGGGCCGCGCTTCGATTGGCGCCAGTACGTCGTGTTCATAGCCTTCGTTGTGGTCTTCGTCCTCTTCGGTGTGACCCTTTACGACTCGGGTTTCTTGAGCCTGAACAACCTGCTCAACATAGTCCGCCAGAGCGCGATCATCGCGGTCATGGCGGTGGCGATGACCTTCGTCATCTCGGCCGCCGAGATAGACCTCTCCGTCGGGTCCGTGGCGGGGCTGGCCTCCGTGACCAGCGCCCTGGCCGTCTCCGAGTACGGCCTCCTCGCGGGCATAGCGGTGGGCCTCCTGACGGGGCTCGTCGTCGGCACGGTCAACGGCGCGCTGGTCGCCGCTGTGCAGATACCTTCGTTCCTCGTCACCCTGGGGATGCTGGGGATAGCGGTGGGCACGGCACGCTGGATCACGGATTCCGCCCCCGTACCCGTGCTCGACGACGCCTTCAACTTCATCTTCGGCTCCGGGCAGGTAGGTCCGATCCCGTCGCTCCTGATCTGGATGGGCGTGGCCTTCGTTGCGGGGCACGTCATCCTGCGGAAGACCGCCTACGGCCGAAGGGTGCTCGCCACGGGCGGCAACGAATCGGCGGCCCGCTTCAGCGGCGTGAGCACGCGCATGATTAAGTTCTACGTGCTACTCGCGTCGAGCACCGTCGCGGCGCTCGCCGGGATGCTCTACGCCGGGCGCCTGCAGTCCGGGCGCTACCAGTGGGGCGAGGGTGACGAGCTCTCCGTGATAGCCGCCGTGATCCTGGGCGGCACCAGCCTCTTCGGCGGCTACGGCACCGTCGTCGGGTCGGTCCTCGGGGCGCTCCTGGTCGGCCTCATCAACAACGGCCTCACCCTCATGGGCCTGGAGTTCAGCCAGCAGCAGATAGTGCGCGGGGCGATCATCATCCTCGCCGTCGCCCTGGCTCGCAAGAGCGTACGCTAACCGGAACACGAGAAAGGAGGCTCGGTGCCACGACTGGTCACCCTGTTTTCGGAACAATGTGCGTGCCTTTGGAAGAGTCGGCCCCGCTCGCGAAGGAGACGGGGCACGACGGCCTGGAGTTCGCCTGCTGGGGCGCCGAGGGGGTCTGCGGCGTTCGTAAGAGACATGGCCTTCGAGCCGTCGGCGACGGCATTCGACGCGGCGCTCGGGAGGTAGTAGCTTGAAAAAACTCAAGATGGGGATGGTCGGCGGGGGATCGGACGCATTCATCGGAGCCGTGCACCGGAGCGCAGCGGTTCTGGATGGCAGGACAGAGTTTACCGCCGGCGCCCTCTCCTCGACACGGGAGAAGGCCATAGACTCTGGCCGCGCGTTGGGTCTTCCAGACGGGCGCAACTACGGCTCCTGGGAGGAGATGCTCGAGGGCGAGCTCTCGCTCCCCGATGAGGAGCGGATCGACTTCGTGAGCGTCGTGACGCCAAACTTCGTCCACTTCCCGGTCGCCCACGCCTTCGTCGAGTCCGGATTCAACGTGGTTTGCGACAAGCCGATGGTGCTCGACTCAGGGCAGGCGCGGAGCCTCGTGAACGCGGTCGAGGAGGCGGGCGTCGTCTTCGCCGTCACGTACAACTACAGCGGCTACCCCATGGTCAAGCAGGCCCGGCACATGGTTCGGGAGGGGCACCTCGGAGAGGTCCGCAAGGTCATCGTTGAGTACAGTCAGGGCTGGCTCGCGACCAGCGCAGAGGAGAACGGCAACAAGCAGGCCCAGTGGCGCACCGACCCGGAGCGGTCGGGCGTCGCGGGGGCCGTCGGGGACATCGGCTCGCACGCCGAGAACCTCGCCCACACCGTCACCGGGCTCGAGATGGCGGAGATCTCCGCCGACCTCAACGCCTTCGTTCCGGGGCGCCGCCTCGACGACGACGCGAACCTCTTGATCCGCTACGAGGGCGGCGCCAGGGGCGTCTTGATCTGCTCCCAAATCTCCACCGGGGAAGAGAACAACCTAAGCATCCGCGTCTACGGCTCCGAAGCCGGCCTCGAGTGGCGACAGGAAAACCCGACCGAGCTCCTCCTGAAGCCCGCCGCCGCGCCGGCCCAGGTGCTCAGGCCGGGCAACGATTACCTGTGCGTGGAGGCTAAGAACGCGTCCCGGCTGCCCCCTGGTCACCCGGAGGCCTTCATAGAGGCCTTCGCCAACGTCTACGCGGGCGTCGCCGAGGAAATCCGGGTCAGGAAAGGCGAGCGAGAGCCCGGCGGGGCGGAAAAAGGTTTCCCGACGGTCTACGACGGCGCGCGGGGCGTCCACTTTATCGAGAAGGCTGTCGAGAGCGCCCGCAGCGAGCGGAGGTGGACGGACGCCCGTTGGAGGAACGCAACCAACGGCAACGTCGCCTCGGGCAATGGCGAAAAGCCGAACCGGAGGGTCCAAGGCCACTCAGGGTGACGCCGCGTGCCGAGCAGGATAACTACCATTATCTGGCATAACCGATGAGGCGTAAACGGTTCGCCTATGAGGTTTTGCTCCGGTGTCGTCTCCCGGAGCGATTATCCGGCACGGTTTCGGGACGTTTTTCGGGGTTCGCTGATTGTCGATCCGGCTACCGATCCGAGGATATCCTGACGACGGTCCCGGACTCGACGGACTCGAGGGCGGCGTTGACCTCGTCCATCAAAGGTGCCAGGTCCTCGTAGGCGTTGCTCCTCGCACGCAGCAGCAGGACCGTAAGGTCGAACCCGGAGAGGTTCTGTTGGTGCGGGATGCCCTTGTCCGTGCTCAAAAGGACGTCGAATTCCCGCTCTGCAAGCTTGAGGAACTCGCCGTTAGACTTTCCAACCCAGCCGGCCTCGGCCACGGTCACGACCTCGTGCCCTCCGGTGAAGTCCCGTTTCAGGCGGCGGTCCACGTTCTCGTCCAGTAGTATACGCAACTAGAATGGGTTGGCTGATTCTATAGTCGACCGGCGGTCGTCGTAGCGTCGGCGGCTGAGAGCGTTGTTTCGAGGTAAGCCTCTGCCTGCTCGCGGGAGACGGTCGGGAAGCCTTCCAAGAAGTCGTCCAGGGTGTGGCCCCCCTTGAGGTAGTCGACGAGCGTCTTGACCTCAACCCGGGTGCCGGAGAAGACGAGCTCCCCGCTCATCACTGCCGGATCTCTGGAGACTATCTTCGCTGACCAAGATCCTGACCAAGACTGCGCGGCTATCTACGGCGATCCACGACGCCCGGGTCTCATTGAGGCTCGGGCGTTTCGGTTTTGCGGCGGCCTTTGACGGTGCGTGACGGCCGGCTGCGGGGTCCGTTGGGTGACTCTGAATCACTTAGTCCAGGTTCGAATCCTGGTCCGGCAGCCCCGCTTGGGCCCCATGATATGGAGCTTTCGCTTTTTGGGGCGATCGCTGGACCCCCTGGACCCGTACGGGATCATGGTCGCGATTGTGGTCGAAACCTTGGTCGGTTTCGCCGGAACGAAGTCCTTTTTCGGTTCCCGTTAGACGCTTGCTGGACCACTCCTGAGGGTGCTCGGCGTCTCTGGGACCGCCTACGTGCTACGCCTTCGACGGGCGATTCTCGTTCCCTCTGGGGCGCCCCGGTAACACCGCACCCGGGCCCCGGATCCTTCCGGGGCTTCTCCCCCACGGCCCTTAAACATGAATAGCGTCCACTCGGATGGACAGACATCGGACGAGCTTCTGGAAGACCAGCCGCCGCTCCCGAGTCGGCCGCCTGAGCACAAGTGGTTGACGCTACCTGGTTGTCTTGCGGCTTGAGACATCGCCCGAGCATCGGGGCGAGGCTGACTAAGAGAGGCCGGGCCAACCCTGCGATCAAGCGGGGTCCGAACACGTAGCGCGGCCGTTGGGCCGCGTCGATCCTCTCGTACTCCAGCCCGCCTTTCGTGTGCGACCGCGTCAAAAAGAACTCGAAGCAGTATGCAGAGTTGTGGACGCCCCGCCTGTGCATGCTGCTTGCGTTTCAACGCCATCTCAGATGGAGACTTCTAGTCTTGGGCTTTCGCCTCTCTATCATCCGACCCACGACACCTTCTTGTGCCAGGTACGGCGGGATCGGCCAGACCAATATGTGCCGTTTGGCACACGCGCGGCGAGGCCCAACGGCATACCGTGCCTGCACCCCTTCATTGGTGGGCCGGCTCGCACCTGTGGGGGCCAAGCCAGGGGAGTCGCGTTGCCGGTCCCGTTCATCGCGGAACCCGGGAAGCCGACCGACCGAATTGGGCCGTAAGAAGCGGAGAAGATACGAATTAGAGTTCACGGAGGGAACCCTACCGGACACGGTCTTCGCGTCGCCCCGGACGGGGTCCATACTCACCCTTTCTGCTATTATCGTGCTCTCATCTCTTGCCCGGACAATTTTCGGTGTGGTAGCGTGGCTGGCGTAGCAGGGAGGGGGTAGCGCGTTTGACCGCGCCCGGCGAACAGATCTTCTCTTACAGGTCGTTCTTCGACCACGCGTCCGATGGCATGCTGGTCGTCTCCGTGGACGGGGAGGTGGTAGATGCCAACTCGCGGGTCTGCGGGATGCTCGGCTACACGCGCGAAGAACTTCTGGAGTCGGGGCTTGGTACCGTGACGGATGCCGCCGACTCGCGGTGGAAGGACGTGTTGGCCGGTCGGGTGGCGGAAGACGGGTGCGAGCTTGGGTTCGTGCGCCGGGACGGCGGCGCCTTCAAGGCCCGGGTGACCTTCGCGGGGGGAAAGCCAGACCGGTACGGGGAGATTGGCCTGATCCTCAGGGCATCTGCCCGTGGGGGGAGCGGGGCCGAGCCACAGGAGGCCGCCGCCAGTATCGGCAAGGTGCTCGTCGAGAGCGGGGTGGGCCTCGTTGCGCTCCACGAAGCGGACAACACCATCAGCCACATCAGCCCCCACGTACAACAGGTCCTCGGCTATGGGCGGGACGAACTCGTCGGGATTCCGGTCCTCGACCTCGTACATCCCGAAGACCGCGCGCTCGCTGCCCTGGAGGTACAAAAAGTGGCCGGGGACCTGGCCAGGAGATCTCCGCCGCTGCGCTTCCGGCATAAGGACGGTTCCTGGGTACATCTGGAGAACGCGGCGACCGACTCGCCACACGCCCCGGTCTCCGGCGGCGACGTTGCGCGACACGAACCCGAAGAAGAAGTGTTGCGCCAGAGCGAGCGTCACTACCGAGGGCTGGTCGGCAAGGCCGCCGGGGCACTCGCGCTCATGGAGCCGGACGGAACCCTCAAATACGCCAGCCCCGCCACGGAGGAGATTCTCGGCCACGCTTCCGGCGCTTCCATCGGGCGTAACGCCTTGGATGGTGTGCACCCGGAGGATAGGGATCGGATCAGGGAAGCTCTGAAGGCGGCATCCAAACAGGGCGTTGCGGAAGAGTCTTTCGTGGAGATCCGTATCCGGCACTCGGAAGGATCCTGGCGCCGCTTCGGTGCGACGATCGCGAATACACCAAAGGGGTCCAGCGCCCTGGTTGTGGACCTCAAGGATCTCACAGAGCAGAGGGAGGCCGAGGAGGCGCTGCGTCAGAGCGAGGGACGCTACCGCGCGTTGGTCGAGCAAACCAAGGAGTGGGTCTATCTTGCGGACGCGCGAACCATGCGGATCCTGGAGTCCAACGCGGCCCTGCGCCACGCTCTAGGCTACACTGCCGAGGAACTCAAGCGGTTGACGATCTATGATCTCGTCGCCCACGACCCCGACAGCGTGGAGGAGAACCGACGACGTGTGCTGCAAGAGAAGCGCAGCCACATCGGCGAGAGGCAGTACCGGCGCAAAGACGGCACGCTGGCCGACGTCGAGGTCTACACGGAGATCGTTACCCGCGGGGGCGCGGATGTCCTCTGCGTGGTCGTCAACGACGTTACCGGGCGCAAGCGTACGGAGGAGAACCTCAGGCGCAGCCTAGGCGTGCTGCTCGCCCTGCGGGAAGCCGGTCAGATACTGGGCTCGACCCTGGAGGCCGAGGAGATCGTAACCAGACTGCTGACGATCATGCGCGGCGTCTCCGGACTGACGGCGGCGGTCATAAGCGTCGAGGACGAGCTCGGGCAGCCTCGCATCTGGCGCGAGGTGGGCCTTGAGGGGCTGTGGCGCAGGGCCCGCTACGCCCCGCAGGCCGAGGAGGCCCGGCGCGCGGTGCTGGACGCCGATGAGCATCAACTCTTCCGGTTGCGGGGCCCCCAGGGCTCCGGACAGCTCGTGGGATTGTGCCTGCCGCTGCGGATGAAGGAACGGATCGCCGGGGTGCTCGAGGCTTACGGGCCCGAGTCCCTGGCGAGCGAGGACGCCGTCGAAATCCTGCGCAGCCTTGCCGCCCAGGCCGCCAGCGCGCTCGAGAACGCCAGGCTCTACGGGGAGCTCGCCGAGCGCGAGAGGCGGCTCGCGGACCTGATCGGCCAACTGTTCACCGCCCAGGAGGAGGAGCGGCGCCGTGTGGCCTACGAGGTGCACGACGGCCTCGCACAGGTCGCCGCAGCCGCCCACCAGCACCTCCAGGGCTTCGCCAGGTTCCACCCCCCTGGCTCCGAAGAGGGCCAGGCGTTGCTGTCGCAGGCCCTGGATCTCGTCCAGAGCACGGTGGGTGAAGCGAGGCGGGTGATCGCCAACCTCCGCCCCACCGCCCTCGACGACTTCGGGCTTGGGACGGCGCTGCGTATCGAGGCCGACCGCTTGCGCGCCGAGGGCTACCAGGTCGACTACGAGAGCAACCTCGACGAGGACGAGAGGCTGCCGATGGCCGTCGAGACGGCCCTCTTCCGCGTCGCCCAGGAGGCCCTCACGAACGTCCGCAGGCACGCCCGGTCGCGACGGGTGCGCGTCACGCTCGACCGGCTCGAGGACCGGGCCCGGATGGGCGTCCGAGATTGGGGCCGAGGCTTCGATCCGTCGGTCCCACGGATTGGGGGCGGCCCGGGGGAGAGGATAGGCTTGAACAGCATGCAAGAGCGGATGGCGCTCCTCGGCGGAAGCTTCCTGGTGCGGAGCCGTCACGGAGACGGAACCCTGGTAACGGTCGAAGTTCCGCTACCCACGGAGGGTGCGGACGATGGCGAAGGAGCCCCGGTGGAAGCCGAAGGTGTCGGTCTTCTGGCCGCCGAGCAGGAGGACCTGTGACGGGGGCCGGCTCCTTCGAGGGGGGGCGCCCACGGCGGGCGAGTCGGGAGGGTCTAGATGCGCGGCGTGGGGGTGACGATGCCTGGGTGACCGTGCTGATTCCTGCGCCGGGTGAAGAAGGCGTGTCCGGGTGGTCGATCGGGACACACGATGATCCAACCTCTCCGGAAAGTCGTAGGTAGGCTTGTGGAAACACCCGTAAAAAGAGAGGCCCCGGCCCGGCTCGTCGTCGCCGACGACCACGATTTCGTCCGGTCCGGCATAAAGGTGATGCTCTCCGGCGAGACCGACTTGCGGATCGTGGGCGAGGCGGCCGACGGGCAGGAGGCGCTCGAGATCTGCGGCCGCGAGCGGCCGGACCTCGCCCTCATGGACGTACGCATGCCCCGGATGGACGGGTTGACGGCGACCCGCTCGATAAAGCGCAGCTTCCCGGGGGTCAGCGTGCTCATCCTCACGATGCACGAGAACGAGGATTACCTGCTGGAGGCCGTGAAGGCCGGCGCAGCGGGCTACGTGCTAAAGGATGCCCCGCAAAACGAGCTTGTCACCGCCATTCGCAAGGTGCTCGAAGGGGAGACGACCCTGAACCGCAGGCTCGCCACCGGCCTGCTAAAGCGGCTGGCCAACGATGCCCGCGGCGCCGCCGCCCCGCGCGCCGAGGACGGGCGCGCCGCGCCCGCGCAGCCGCTGACGGCGCGGGAGCTCGAGGTACTCGAGCATGTGGCTCTGGGGCAGACCAACCGCGAGATCGCCGAGGATTTCGTCATAAGCGTGGGCACCGTGAAGAACCACGTCGAGCACATAATCGCCAAGCTGGAGGCCTCTGACCGCACCCAGGCGGTAGTGCGCGCGCTCGAGCTGCGCCTCATCGATTTTCCGCGCCCTTAGCCGCGGCGCCACCCGGTGGCCAACAATGTGCCACCCGGCGGATAGGCAAAGACCCGCTCCTGGCGCATCATTCTCCCACGTGATGGAGAAGCGTTGTGCTGGCTCGAAAGAGTAGGGTGACGGTGGAAACTGCCGCCCCGACGGTGGCCGTCCTGGGTGAGGACTCCATCGTCGGCAACGCCTTGGAGTTGTTGCTCTGCGGCTCGGGGTACGACGCGAGGTTCGAGGCACTACGCACCTTCGACGCCGGACGAACCCTTCGGGGGGTCCGCCTCGTGTTGCTGGCGCCCGGCCTTGACGAGTGGGACCGGGGCGCCGTCCTATCCTCGGTCGAGGCGGCGTGCCGCGAAGGCGGCCTCCCCATCCTGGAGCTCGTGTCCGCCACCATCTCCCGGCCCGGAAGGGGGCGTGTCCTCATCCCTTGGCCCTGCCGTACGAAGGACCTGGAGCGCGAGATAGACAACGCCCTTCTCCGCGAGCAGGCAGCTTCGGGGCGGCGGCAACCGTCCCAGGCCACAAGAATCGTAAACGGTCGAGATCACCGTACGTCACCGTACTCGCAAGAGAACGAGTGACCGGCCACAGCGGAGGCGCGCTTTGCGGCGGTCGTTCAGCAGTCGGTGGAAGAGAGGCGCAGCCCCGCCATCCGGGAGAAGGGGTTTACCGAAGCAGCGTACCTGCGAGACCCGACGCCCCGAGTCGCCTCCGCCTGCACCCGGCGCGCTCGTAAGAAGCGGTCGGGAACCAGGTCTGTATCCCCCGGTTTAGCCGGCGAACGCGTCGCCGTTCGCCGGCTGCCCGTTGAGCTTGCACTTCTCCTCGGCCTCGTCGACGATCTGCAGCAGCGCGTCCAGAGTCGGGTTGGTTCGCTCGAAACTGCGTCCACCAAAGCTCACGACCGTTGGCCGGGAGGGGTCCGTAGGCAACTCTATCCAGGTGATCACGCTCCCTGGCCTCGTGGTGCCCGGGATGCTGGATATAACCACCTGCGGGTCGAAGCGGGCCATCTCGTCGTCCAGACTGGAGGGCACGGTCGTGGAGACCCGGGCGCCGGGACGCAAGGCCTGAACCCCGGCCGCTAGCACCTCTCGGTAGGCGCGGAACTCATCTTCCAGGACGACCAATACCTTCATCTCTGCCGACCTTCTACTCACGACAGCCCAAAAGTACCAACACACCGGCAAGGACGCGCGTGCCATTCGGCATATTGGCGACCTGGCGTCCGGAATTATCCGCCGGCTTTTTCCGGGTGCTCATCGGCGGGCCGAACGCGCCGCTGGAAGAGTGTTCAGGCGCGTGTCGAGTAACTCCCGGCCCGAATATGTGCCAGGTGGCCCATGCGTGGGCTTCGGACCTTTAATAGTTTTGGTCTTGCGTCAACGTGCTCAGGATAAGAGGCACGGTGAAAGCCGCAAAAAGCAAGATAGGGGTAGGCGGAAAGGGTCCCGTCGGGTCGCGCAAAGAAAATCGGAGGCAGCTATGGTAGAGAACACCCGTTTCGCACGCTTGAAGGCCGTCCATTTGGCGGGGCTCTTTCTTGCGTCCACTCTGTTGCTACTTTGGAGCACGGCCGCATATGCCCAGTCGCGGGAGGGCCAGTACGGATCGCCCACAGATACCGTGGACCACGCGAGCCGGGTCTCCGGCACGTTGAGCGTCTTGCCCGACACCGGGGGGCCCTTGATCCTGTTCGTCGGTGCCGCCCTGATCGTGACGGGCACCGGCATAGCCCTCGTCCGTCGCCGCGCGGGGTATAGGTAAAGACTACAGGTATCTTACCGGAGCTTGCCGGTAGCCTCCGGGGCGGCGGCCCGCCGCGCCCGGCCTCCGCAGAAACGAGGGGTATGCGAAAGACGGCATCGATGGATTCCGCTGTCGTGGCGGCCGAAGACCAGGTCTTCAGCGATATCGGGGGCGAGGTGGCGATCCTGGACCTGAAGGGAGGCACCTACTACGGGCTAGACGCCGTGGGGGTTCGGATCTGGAATCTCGTTCAGAGACCGAGGAAGATCGTAGAGGTCCGAGACGAACTGCTCGCCGAGTACGAGGTCGATGCAAAGCGTTGCGAGCGAGATCTGCTCGACTTTATCTCTGCCCTCGAGAGCGAGGGGCTCGTCGAGGTTACCCATCCATAAGGTCGGCCGGTTGTTGAGCCTCCCTGCGGCCGAACGAAGGCTGCTGGTAAAGGCGACGATCTTGCTCATGGTCACGAAGTTCTGTCTCTGGTTGTTGCCGTTCGCCCTCGTGCGACGGCTTTCGGGCGGCCTGGTGCGGGCGCCGTTCCGGGTCAGGGATGAGGAGTACCCTCCGGGAAAGGTCGTGTGGGCCGTAGAGACGGCGGGACGTGGCATTTCCCGGTTCAGTACCTGCCTTACCCTGGCCCTGACAAGCCAGGTGCTGCTCGGTCGTAGGGGCCATCCGGCCCTGGTGCTGATCGGCGTCGTGGGGGGCGGAGGGTCTGATCTGGAGGCACACGCCTGGGTCCAGAGCGGGGGCAAGGTGCTCGTCGGAGGGACCGGGATCGAAAGGTACACGATCCTTGCGACCCTGGAGGCGAACTGACGCTAGCCTCCCGGATGTTGGCCCCAAATGTGCCATGTGGCCGGTGCGCCCCGGTCCCCGGGAAAATACAGTGGACGATGTAATGCTAGGCGATCTTCGGGAAGGAGGTGGACCATGAAGAAGGCTTACACCACACCAAGCCTCACGGTGCACGGTTCTGTCGAAAAGATAACCCTGGCTCCGAACGGCGACCCGCCCTTCGGCGGGCCGGGACCCCCGGGCTGCAACCCGTCGGACGGCTGCGTTGCACCGGGGCTCGGCTCTCAGGTCGGTAATACCGGCAACAACCCGCAGAACAGGCCGTGATCGCGGCCTCTCGGCCGGCGCCTTCGGCGCCAGGCTGACCGTGGTCCCCCGCAAGCTCTTGAAAGGGTCACCCTTCGCGCCCTGCGGGGGGCTTATACGTAGGAGGACCAAGCACGTACGCGTATAATGCATATGGGTTGGGAATTCGTTCCCCGTTTCCCCTACCGGGCCTCGTACCCGGGAGGGAACGGCCGACGTGCTCGTGCACCGGGGCGCTTGGCCGACCTACCGGCGCGCGCGGTGGAGGAAGGATACTCTGGCACGGCCGCCAGGGAGGCTTATCTTTACTGGGCGGGCGTTGGGGCTTTTCTCGTGCGGGACGGGCGCGAGATAGTAGTCGATCCCGCCCCGGAGGCCGGGGAGCGCGTGTACCGAAACTTCGTCTCCGGTCCCGTTCTGTCCGTGCTTCTCCAGCAGCGGGGTTTCCTCATCCTGCACGCCAGCGCGGTCTCGGTTTGCGGGATGGCCGTCGCCTTCTTGGGGCCCAAGGGTTGGGGCAAGTCCACGACGGCCGCCGCCCTGCACGCCAGGGGCCACCCGCTCGTGGCGGACGATGTGACGGCCGTGAGGACGGACGAAACGGGGCCGCCCGTAGTGAGCCCCGGAGCCCCGCAGCTCAAGCTGTGGCCGGAGGCCGTGGCGTCGCTGGGCGAAGATCCCGACGATCTGCCGCGCCTGCACCCGGACTTCCAGAAACGCACCCGCCCGGCCATGGCGGGTTTCGTGCCATCGTCCCTACCGCTCGGGCGGGTCTACCTCCTCGGCGTGCTCGGGGATGGGGAAGGGGGGGCGAGGATCGATCCCCTCGGGCCGCAGCAGGCGCTGGTAGAGTCGGTGCGCCACACCTTCGGCTCCGAGGCACTCATAGCCGTCGGCGGGTCGCCGCACTTCTTCCAGTGCGCCAACGTCGTGAACAACGTCACCTTCGGACATCTGAGGCGGCCCCGGAGCCTGGCCGAACTCTCCGAGGTGGCCCGCCTGATCGAGGAAGACCTTGAGCGCCCGCACTCAAGCTGACAGTCCCGAGTTGGAACTTCTGCTCCTGTGCGCGGGGGTTCGCGCGACCGCAGGGGCGACCGGACGCATCGAGACCCTGCTCGGCGGGGATCTCAACTGGGACCGGCTGCTTCGCGCGGCCTACGGACACGGGGTGGCGCCGCTCCTGCACTCGCGTCTCGGCGGCTTCTCGCAGGCCATGCCTCCCGAAGTGCTGGAACGGCTGCGCGCCCACTTTGGCGTGGCCCGCGCGCGTAACCTCTACCTCGCTGGGGAGCTGCTCAAGCTGCTGGGCGTCCTGGAGGGACACGGTATTACCGCCCTGCCGTACAAGGGGCCGGTTCTCGCGGTGTCGGCGTACGGCGACCTGTCGTTGAGGGAGTTCGGGGATCTGGACGTCCTTGTCCGCAGGCGGGACGCCCTCGGGGCTAAGAGGGCGTTGGCGGCGCTCGGATACCGCCCGTGGTCGACGCTCGACCCGGCGCAAGAAGCAGCCCTCCTGCGCTACGAGCGCGAATACCCCCTTACGAGGGAGAACGGCACCGTGGTGGAGCTGCATTGGACCGTCGCCCCAGCCGCCGTCTCGTTCATGCTCGATTGCGAAGAAATGTGGGGACGCGCCGTCCGGGCGCCCTTCGGCGGGCCGGGCGTGCGCACCCTATCCCCGGAGGACACGCTCCTGGTGCTGTGCGTCCACGGGACGGCCCACCTGTGGGAGCGTCTGTGCTGGATCCGGGACGTCGCCGGCCTTCTCGAGTGCCCCACCGGACTCGACCACGAGCTCCTCCTGGCGCGAGCCCGTGCCTCGAACGCGAAGAGGGCGCTCCTCCTCGGCCTCTCTCTCGCCTCGGACCTCCTGGGCGCGGAGCTTCCCGGAAACATCCGGCGCGCAGCGGATGCCGACGGGAAAGTGAGAGTGCTGGCCGCGAGGGCGCACGATCGCCTGCACGAAAGCCTCCTCGCGTCCGCGGTGCGAGAGGGCGGCACCGAGGGTTCCGAACGTCGGGCGTTTCAGTCTTCGGCCCTGGATCGTCACCGGGACAGGCTGCGTTACCGTATCCGCAGGATCACGGCGCCGGGCCCCGCGGACTGGGAAGCCGTGCCGCTCCCCGAAAAGCTGGTGCCCCTGTACCCCCTGATCCGTCCGATTCGCCTGGCGGCCCGGCAGGGGCTCCGGTTGATGGAGCGCCGGGCGTGATCTCGAAGGTGCCGGCCAGGCTGCTCGAGCGCTGGAGGGAGAACGCCCCCCGCGCCTACGTGACGACCCTACTCGAGATGATGTCCTGGAGGGTGGCGCTGGCGCTGGCGCTGATGCTCTTCAGGAGCGCCAGCCAGGCGGCGCAACTGTTGTTGCTCATCCCGCTCATGCAGCTCGTCGGGCTGGACGTGCAGAAGGGGCCCTTGGGCTGGCTCTCCGGCGCGATCCGGTCCGCTTTCGGCATGGTCGGTCTGCAGACCACTCCCGCGGCCGTGCTTGGCGCCTTCGTCCTCCTTACGACGGCCGTGGCGCTCGTGAGCAGGTGGCAGTCCACCTCCAACTTCTGGCTCCAGCAAGAGTTCGTGGCCCGTCTGCGACGTCGTCTGTACAGCTCCATAGCAGACGCCGACTGGCTCACCTTCTCGCGCAGTCGTTCCTCGGACTTTACCCACGCGCTCACCACCGAGCTAGACCGGGTCGGCGCGGCCACCGCCTACCTCCTGCAGCTACTGACCGGCCTCGTGCTGGTGCCCGTGTACGTCGTGCTGGCCGTGAAGATCTCGGTTTCGATGACCGGCCTGGTCTTTCTCTGCGGCGCCGCCCTCTTGCTCTTGCTCCGCAAAAAGACCCGGGCCTCACGCCGGATCGGGGAGGAGATGTCCCAGGCCACGAGCGACCTGTACTCCGCCGCGATAGAGCACCTCGGCGCCATGAAGACGGTCAAGAGCTACGGCGCGGAGGTGCGCAGCGCCAGCATTTTCTCGGCGCTCACGGAGAGAACTATGGGAACCTACCTGGCCGGCAACCGCAACTATGCCGACGCGGCCTTCTGGTTCAGCGTGGGTTCCGCGTCCATCCTGAGCGCCATCCTGCTGGTCTCGCTGGAGCTGCTCGAGCTACCGGCCGCGAGCCTCCTGTTCCTGCTCGTCCTCTTCAACCGGATGATCCCGCTCTTCGGCGGCATCCAGGGGAGCCTGCAGTCTTTTATGGGCGCGGTTCCGGCCTTCGCCAGAACGGCCGACATGCGCCGGCGCCTACGGGCCGCCGCCGAAGCCCGCCCGGACGCCCCGGCTGCGGTGGAGCTTCGGGACGCCCTGAAGCTCGAAGGTGTCTGCTTCGGCTACGAAGACGGGCGTAGGACGCTGCGGGACCTCGACCTTACCGTGGAGGCCGGGAGCACGGCCGCCCTCGTGGGCCCCTCCGGCGCCGGCAAGAGCACGGTGGCCGACCTCGTATCTGGCCTCCTGGCGCCGACGGAAGGGGCGGTGCTGGTGGACGGTAGACCGCTCGTGGGTGGAGCGCGGGGCTCCTGGCGCGACCGCATCGGCTACGTAGCCCAGGAGACCTTCTTGTTCAACGACACCGTGCGCTCCAACCTCCTGTGGGCCCGTCCGGACGCCAACGAAGAGGAGCTCGTCGGGGCGCTCGATCAGGCTGCCGCCCGGAAGTTCGTTGCGGGTCTGCCGGACGGCCTGGAGACGAGGCTTGGGGACCGGGGGGTACGGCTCTCTGGCGGCGAGCGCCAGCGCCTGGCCCTCGCCCGCGCCCTGCTGCGCCGTCCCTCTTTGCTGATCCTCGACGAGGCGACCAGCGCCCTCGACTCCGAGAACGAGCGGCGTGTACTGGACGCCGTGGAGGGGCTCCGCGGTCGGCTGACGATACTCCTTATAACCCACCGCCTCTCGGCGGCGAGGTTCGCGGACGTCGTCCACGTGCTGGAGAATGGCGAGCTGGTCGAGTCCGGCGAGCCCGACGCGCTCCTCGCCGGAGACGGTGGACGCTTCGCCGCCTTTTGCGAGGCGCAAGGTATTCGCGCACCCGGTTCCCTCGACGCCCTGCGACGCCCGCCGGTCTGAAGGCAACGGCCAACCCGCGCGGGCGGTCACAGCGGGCGGTCTCAACATATGCCATGTGGCCCTTGTACGTCAAACCCTTCCTACCTATCCTCTTCGCAAAGATGGGCGTAAGGGGAGGCGAATTGCGGGATGCGCCGCGTGCACAGACCAAACCGGAGGTTCCTATGAGCGCAATCCAGTCGCATCTCGGTGCCAGGCTCTCGGGGTGCGCGTTCGCGATCCTCACGATGCTCGTCCTCGCCGCGTCGGCGCAAGCGCAGTCGCGGGAGGGCCAGTACGGATCGCCCACCGATACCATGGACCACGCGAGCCGGGTCTCCGGCACGTTGAGCGTCTTGCCCGACACCGGGGGGCCCTTGATCCTGTTCGTCGGTGCCGCCCTGATCGTGACGGGCACCGGCATAGCCCTCGTCCGTCGCTGCGCGGGGCGCGGCTAGGGCACGTCCGGAGGGCGCCGGTATGTTCGGGATCGGTATCGTGGAACCCAGGGGCTCTTCAAACCGCCTCCTCGCGGCGTTCAGGAGGAGCACGCAGGCGTCCAAGAACCAGGAGAGGCTGTACCCTACCGTAGCCCTCGTCGTGACCGTGCTGCTCGCCGCGTGGATGGGCGACGCGAACGGTGGTTACTTTGTGGGGAACTGGGCGCCCTGCGCGTTTGTCGTGGCGACGGTGGCGTTCCTCGTGGCGGCGGTGGCGCCCTTCGGCGGCGCCAGGCTCCGGTGGGGCGTCCTCGCGCTCGCGCTCTTTGTCGCCTACACGGCCTGGACGCTGGCCTCCGTGCTGTGGTCGCCCAACAAGGGCGACGCCTGGCTCGGCGCGGGACAGACGTACCTCTACTTGCTCGTCTTCCTGACGACGGTGGCGCTCGTCGCCCTTGGGGCGTCCCGGCGGTGGGTCCTCGCCGCCTCCGTGCTCGGACCGGCCGCCGTCGCCGCCCTCACCCTGCTGGCGCTTCCGTCCCGGACCGACGCCTCCTTCTTCAACGATCGGCTGGTCGGCACCGTGGGCTACTACAATGGCGAGGCCGCCTTCCTGCTGGTTTCGTTGTGGGTCGCCGTCTACCTCGGCGGCTCCCGGCGGGTAAATCCGGTGCTGCGCGGCGCGGTCCTCGCCGGCGCGGTCCTTGGCCTGAACCTGGCCGTCCTCACCCAGTCGCGCGGGGCGATGGTGGCACTCGCCGCCTCATTGCCGGTCTACTTTTTGCTCTCCGGGCAGCGCCTGCGCGGGCTGCTCGCCCTCGCCCCGGTGGCGGGCGTGCTCTACCTCGCATTCCCGGGCCTGAACGCGGTGTACGTGGTGTCTTCGAACGGAGGGAGCACCCCGGCGGCGCTCGACGCGGCGCTCCCGGCCGTCTGGTTGGGCGCCGCGGGCGTGGGGCTCTACGGCCTCATCTGGGGCCTCATCGACGTGCGGTGGAGGCCCCCGGCTGCGGCCAAGCGGGTCGTCGGCGGGCTCGTGCTGGCCGGGTGCCTCGTGGCGCTCACGGTCGGGGCTACCGTCTTTGTCGAACGCTTTGGGGAGCCCGTGAGCGTGGCAGAGCAAAAGTGGGAGGCGTTCAGGACCAACGACACCGCTGGCGAGGACCAGAGCCGCTATCTGAGCATCTCCGGCACAGGACGCTACACCCTGTGGCAGGTGGCGTGGGAAGACTTCTCCGGGCGTCCCGTCCTCGGCGTCGGCACGCAGAATTGGGAGGCCACTTACTATCAGGAGCGGGAGCGGGCGAGCGGTTTCGCGCGCCAGCCGCACTCCCTGCCATTGGAGGTGCTGGCCGAGCGCGGTATCGTAGGCGGCGTCCTCTTCTTCGGCTTTCTGGGCGTATGCGTGGTCGCCGGCCTGTGGCAGCGGTTCAAGAACTTCCACTCGGAGGGCAAGGCGCAGGTCGGGGCCCTGACGGCCGCGGTGGCCTACTGGTTCGTCCACTCGGGCGCCGAGTGGTTCTGGCAGATTCCCGCCGTGACCCTGCCTGCCATCGTCTACCTGGCAATGTTGGTGGCGCCCTGGAAGTTGGAACTCGCGCCGCACCCGCTCCGGTGGCCGCTGCGCGCGGGCGGGGTCGGCATCGCGGCCCTGGCGGTGCTCGTCGTCGCGCCGCTGTACGCGGCGGACGTTCAGCTCTCCCGCAGTTACGCGGCCGGAAGCCTCGAGACAAAACTCGCGGCCGTGCAGCGCGCACAGGAATACGACCCGCTGGATTCCCGACTGCCCCAGAGAGAGGCGGAGCTGGCCTCCCGCATGGGTGCCGCCGAGGGGGCGGAGGACGCCTACGGGCGGGCGATAGACCTCAACCCCCGTCACTACGCGCCGTACGTCCTGGCCGCCAGGTTCTACGAGAAGCGGGGGCGAGAAGACAAAGCACGCGAGTACTACCAAGAAGCGGCCGCACGCAACCCGTTCGACGACGACCTCAAAAGACACGTGGGGCGTCGAGTCGACGGAGGGTCCGTGGGCGGAGAGTCGGTGGTCGACAACTAGGTGATCGCGAGCCTCCCGGCGATCCCGTCCGCGCGTCACCGCCAGAGACGGGCCACCCGGCATCCCCCGGGGTAACCAGGCACAAGATATGCCGGGTGGCCCATGCCGAATTTCCCAGCGTTTCATAGTATCGCCCCAAGATCGGGTTTCGGACAGAGAAGCTGGGCGTTGGTGCAGGAGGTTCGGCCGCGCTTACCGGAATGCCCATAGCGAGACAGGAGGTGTAGACGACTTGGAAGGTATGCTGCCCAACGGCACGCGACACGCCGCCCCGACGATCGGCGACCACGACGCAGGTTGGCCGGCGGACGCTCCCCGGGGCCAGGAGGTCCTCTCCGTAAGAGACCTGCTGGAGACGCTCTGGAGGAAAGCGTGGGTCATCCTGCTAATGACCATCCTGGTCGTCGGGGCGGCGGTGGGTTACGGCCTCACGCAGACCCCGATGTACCAGGCCTCCATCAAGGTGCTTGTCGGCCAGGGGCAGGGGCTGACCCCCGAATCGAACGACGTCATAGGCCTGCAGCAACTCACCCAGTCCATGGCGGAGCTGGCCTACACGCGCACCGTGGCGGACGCGGTTATCCAGAACCTCGATCTGCAGACGACCCCCGACGAATTCCTCGCTGGCATGAGCGTGGAGCAGGTCGCCGAGACGCAGGTTATCGAGGTCTCCTACACGGACTCGGATCCCGAGAGGGCCAGCCAGATCGCCAATACCATAGGAGACGAGTTTTCGGGACAGGTCTCCGAGGTCAGCTCGAGCGCCAACTCTATCACTGCGGTGACCTGGGAAAAAGCTGCGGTGCCGTCTTCTCCCATAAGCCCGAACCTCTTACGTAACGGGCTTCTGGCCCTCGTGCTGGGTCTCATGTTGGGCGTCGGCCTGGCTTTCCTGCTCGAGTACCTGGACGACAGCTGGCGCTCACCAGAGGAGGCCATGCAGGTCTCCGGGGTCCCCACTTTCGCCGCCGTTCGGGAGTTCAGGCTCCCGAAGAAGCCCAAAAAGAAGGGGGCAAGCTAGATGCAGCAGCCCAAGACCGAGTCCAAGATGGGCAAAGAGACCGGGGCCAGTGCTATCGCTGCGGAGAACCTGATCACGCTCGCAGAGCCCGGCGGCATGGCCGCCGAGGACTACCGTACCCTGCGCACCAGCCTCCTCTACACGGTCGTGGACAACCCTCCGAAGGTTGTAGTGGTGACAAGCCCAGGCCCGAAAGAAGGCAAGAGCACCACGTGCGCCAACCTGGGAGTCGTACTGGCGCAGGCGGACAAGAGCACGCTGATAATCGACTGCGATTTTCGCAGGCCGGCGATGCACCAAGTGTTCGGGCTGCGCAATTTCAAGGGGGTCGTAAACGTTCTGGCCAACGAGCTCGAACTGCAGGAAACCTGGCACGAGCCGGTCCCGTTCCTCAAGGTCGCGACTGTGGGCCCTCTGCCGAGTAGGCCCGCGGAGTTGCTAGGTTCCAAGCGCTTCTCGGAGCTCTTGGAGAAAGCACGCGAGCAGTTCGACTACGTCCTTTTGGATGCCCCCCCCACGGCCCCCGTCTCCGACCCGGCTATCCTCGCCACCCAGGGTGACGGCGTTCTGCTGGTCCTCGACGCGCAAAAGACGCGCAAGGCCTCCCTGCGCAAGGCCAAGCGCACGCTGGACGCCGTTGGCGCCAGCGTGCTCGGAACGGTCATGAACAATGTCAAAGGCGGTCAGAAGGGCCTCTACTCCGCTTACAGTTACTAATAAGCCTGCGCAGGGAGACCGATGATCGTACGCAGCGTTACTCTTCGAACGGAGCTCTCAGGCTCGTCGTACCGGAAGTGCTGGTGCTCCGGGCCATGCGCTGTGCCCTGTCGTGATTGACTAGTGCCCGAAGGTGCGGCGAACGTCGCGTAGCAGATTGGAAGCGGTAGGACCACGAAACGCTGGCTCAAAAAGGGTTTCTATGCCGTGGCGGATCAAGGATTGTTCGCGACCTCCAACTTCGCGCTCAACATACTCCTGGCCCGTTGGCTTCCGCCCACCGAATACGGTGCCTTCGGGTTGGCCTTTGCGGTCTTCACGTTCGTAGGGTGCCTGCACGCCGCGACGCTCACAGAACCCATGCTCGTTTTTAGTCCGAGAAGATACAAAGAGTGCGTCTCTGAGTACCTCGGCGCCCTCGTCTACGGTCACATCGGCTTCGCCACTCTCGGGAGCCTGGCTCTGTTGGTGACAGGGTTGGTCTTTGCCTATTGGGATCCCTCCAGCACTCTCCCTTCCGTCTTCTTCGCGTTGGCGCTCACCGAGCCGTTCATCCACCTTCTCTGGATGATGCGTCGGGCGTGCTACGCCCGCTTCGAGCCCCAGTTGGCGGCCTGGGGAGGGGCATGGTACATGGTGATGATGCTGGTTGGGGCGTTCATGCTGTACCGCTACGGGTGGCTGTCCACTTCGACCGCGCTCGGCGTGATGGCGATAAGCAGCCTCGTGGTGAGCCTGTGGTTGGGGGTGCGTCTCGGCGTGAAGGCGCCACCATTGAGGGGTGGGGTGACCGGCGAGGCCCTCAAGAGTCACTGGGAGTACGGTCGTTGGTCTGTCGGGAACCGGGCGTTGTACTGGCTACCCACCAACGTTTACTATCTGATTCTGCCCGTTTGGGGTGGTTTGGAGGCGGGCGCGGCCTTCAAGGCGCTCATGAACTTGTTGATGCCCATGCTGCAAGCCACCACGGCCCTATCTGCTTTGCTTTTACCGACCTTCGTGCAGGCCAGGGAACAGGATAGTTTCGGTTCCAGTGTGCGTTCCGCCTTCGGTCTCCTCTTGATCGCCCCGATTCTGTACTGGGTCTTACTGGGTCTCTTTCACGAAACCATGATCAACCTGGCATACGGGGGACGGTACGCGGCACACGCGGATCTGCTGTGGCTGTTGGGCCTCCTGCCCATCGCCATGGCCGCGAACGAAGTGCTCTCCCAGGCTATAAGGTCGCTCGAGAGGCCGGAATGGCTCTTCCGGGTCTATGTAGTCTATGCTGTGGTCGGCGGAACCCTGGGCGTGTGGTGCATGTACCTCTGGCTCATCGCCGGAGCAGGGATCGGCATACTTTTCTCCCGGATAGTCCTCGCGGTGTCCATGGCCATAATGTTGCTCGTCTTGCACCGGCGGTCCCGTGGAGATCTGTTTTCGGCGCCAACGAGTAGAAAAGCCAGTGACAGTGGATCTTAGCCTCTTCTTCGCGCCGGAGACGCGCGTCTTCACATTGCCCGGACCACGCAACCCGCGTCTTTACCTGCCCACACAGCGCCCACTTCAGCGCTGGGACCAAAGCGCCCTCTACCCGGCTTCCCGTTTGACGGCAAGGTTGTATCGTCTCTTGTTGAGGCTCAATGCCGCCTCGGGATTGATGCAGGCGCGAACGATCCGCTCCGCTGGGTGGCCGTTACGGACGTTCGTTCAGGACGCCGTGCCTTCGCTGGCTTCGGTGGTGATCTTGATTGGAACGCCCACCCCCGCTCAACGCATGACGGCGCAGCTTTGGGACGGCAACGGCCGAGTGATAGGTTACGTGAAGTATGCCGAGAAGGCCGCCGCCCGCAGAAGGATGCGTCAGGAATGGTCCGTGCTACAGGAGTTGCCCGAAAAGGTTGGTCCCAAGCCGCTGAAGTACGGGCCGCTGGGTAGGGGCGTGGCCCTGCTGACGAGCCCCGTGGCAGGAAGGCCGCCTTCTCCCCGCCCGACCCCCTCAGATGGATGGATCAACCTGCTGGAGTCGCTCCTCGTGTCTCCTCCAGTGCCTCTCGAAAGACACCCCTGGGTGCTCTGCATGCGCGAAAAGAGCACACCTGGGTTCGACAATTTGCTTGAACCCTTGGCATCCAGGGAGTGGCCCGTCACGGTGCAGCATGGGGATTTTGTTCCGTGGAACCTGCTCGAAGGGCGTGAAGCGGGACATCGGGCGATAGACTGGGAATACGGCACCTTACAAGGTTTCCCTTACCTCGATCTCGTCCACTACGTTCTGCAGGTACTGGGGCTTCTGCGCCGCCGAGCTCCCGAAGCGGCCGGCCGCTACGTCGCCGCCTACCTGTCTCAACAGGGACGGCTCACCTTGAACGAAAACGAGGCTCGGGCCCTCACACGCCTTGCTGCTTACGATGCTTACGTGAAATCTGTTGAAGACGGCAAATCGCCTGACACCGGCCTTCAGCCTTGGCGTAAAGCCATCTGGGAGGGGAAGCCGTGGGTAGCCTGACGACCCCTCGGCTCCCACCGGTGCGTCGACCACGGGCGGCTCTCGATCTCCGGGAGTTTCGCGGGGCGCAAGATGTGTCACCCGGCGGGTGCGATGTGCTGGCCCGCTGCTTAGCATGTTCGCAGAAACAGATCGCGTAGTAGCCTTGGTGCCAGGGGGTACGCCTTGAAGGATGGTCATGCAGCGCCCGCCGACAGCGTGTCGAGCACGGCGACATCGAAAAACGTGAGAGATACGAAAAGGGAACTCCAACGCTTCGTGGGCCGCAACCCCGTTCTGTTTTCGGCCGTTTGCCGGATCAAACGCGACCGCCGCTGTGTCCGCCGGGACACGCACCTGGTGATAGAGGGGTACCCGAGATCCGCGAATACCTTCTCGGTATGGGCTTTCAAACAGGCGCAGCGCGAGGAGTTTCGCGTAGCCCACCACCTACACTACCCAGCACAAGTAGTGTGCGCCGCACGGTGGCGAATACCTACCATCGTACTTATCCGGGAGCCTGAAGACGCAATCACTTCGTGGTTGATAAGGGATCCGCAACCGATGGACCGGGCGATAGAGCACTACGTATCTTTCTACAAGGCGGTGGCCGCGCACCGCAACGCTTGCGTCCTGGCATCCTTCGAAGAGGTAACGACGGATTACGGCGCGATCCTCGAGCGCGTAAACCAGAAATTCGGGACCTCCTTCTCTACGTTCTCCCACACCGAGGAGAACGTGAACAGGGTCTACTCTCGCATAGAAGAAATGCACAAGAAGCGCAACGCGGGAGGGATATCAGAGACGCGGATCGCACGCCCCTCTGCGGCCAAGACTGAGCATAAGAGCAGGATCAAGCCCGCCCTGCGGGCGCCAGGACGGAAGGCTCTCTTGTCCGAGGCCACGGCTATCTACGAGTACTTGTTGCGGCAGTGAGGCCGTGAGGGCGTAACCAAAATGTCCGACACGTATACGGTAGGGAGTCGGCTGACGTCTTCCAGGGATCCAGCCAAGATAGGCTACCTGGCCGATGCGCCGGTACGTCCTGCCCGGTACGGTCCTTACCGGACATACCCCGAGGGGATGCGGATCACGACCGAAAGGATTCTGTGTTGCAGGCGCGCCTGGGTGATGACGTCGTATCGCTCATATTGTTGGGGGCGATCGCTACGACCGCCGGACTACCGGCGCTGTTGCTAGTCGGCTGGAAAGTTACCCGTCCGCCTTTTCACGTTCTGTCCTTTCGCTGGCTCTATCTAGTCTGGGTGCTCCTGCTCGGCGCCAGCTCCGTGTGGAACCTTTCGAGGGACGTACGCTTCTCCGTGGAAGAGGCGGGAGCCGACAACTACGTGCGGCTGGCTTTCCTGTCTCTCGGCGTTCTGTTGCTCCTGGCGGTCGGTGCCAGGTACAGGTTCGCTTTCTTCTCGGACCTGCGGACGGGCGTGCTGGGTTTGTTCTCCCT
Organism: Rubrobacter tropicus; assembly: GCF_011492945.1. Taxonomy (NCBI): domain Bacteria; kingdom Bacillati; phylum Actinomycetota; class Rubrobacteria; order Rubrobacterales; family Rubrobacteraceae; genus Rubrobacter; species Rubrobacter tropicus. The sequence continues at coordinate 3,713,224 of NZ_CP045119.1, read as the reverse complement.
CTTCGCCACGTGGGGTTTGCTTTCTACGCTGTGGTCCGTCTCCTCTGCGGGTACGCTGATCAAGGCCTCCGAGTACTGCGCCATGCTGGCCGTCTTCGCTCTAACGGTTTCTTTGATCGCCTCGACCGTGAGGGATCCGCGCTCCCAGCCGTACGCGGTCAAGAAGGTTTTCGACTTTGGTTGGTTTCTGATCTTCTCGTTGATCGCCAGCGTATACCTGGGCATGCTTGTGTGGCCCGAGTACGCCATTATGTCAGGCTATCGAGAGGGGATACTGGGCTTTTGGATACAGGGGGCCCTGCCGGCGATCGCGGCGAACTCGGTGGGCCACATCGGCGCTGTAATGGGGATCGTCGCCATCGTGAGGTTGCTCTTTTGGCCCGGCTCCAAGGTACTCTACGGATCGTTACTGGCGGTCTCTTTGGTTACCATGGTGCTGACGCAGAGTCGCTCTCCGATACTAGCCCTCTGTGTGGCCGTGATCGTTGTCTTGGTCGCTGGCCGCCGCTTTGGCCTCTTGCTCCTCTCAGGCGGCCTGATGGGCGTGGCATTCCTCACCCGATACAGTCATTTGATATACGCGTTCATGCAGAGAAACCAGACCGATGAGAACCTGGCTTCCCTGACCGGAAGAGTCGATTACTGGCGATCGAGTATCGAGGCGCTGGGAAACAGTCCTCTGGGTGGTTACGGGGCCAACGTCGGCGGACGTTACGTACTGCAGGATGCGTTGGGTGAAGACGTCTCCACCGTGCACAGCACCTGGGTCGAGGTGGCCTTGGATACGGGGATCGTGGGGCTGCTTCTGTTCTCGCTGGCGCTGGCCGCAACGTGGTTTTGGTTGATCAGGCTCTACCCTTACGTCGTGAGGCATAAGCTTGCGCGCTTGCTCTGGTTCGAGAGCTTGGGCGTCTTGACGATCTTGTGCGTGCGTTCGTTCTTCGCTGTGGACCTCGTCTGGTCCTGGCACGTCCTCACCTTCGGTTTGGTTCTCGTTTTTATAAGCGTGATGAGGAGGCAAGTTGTCGGAACGACCCACGCGGGTGATGTTGTTGCACAACCTGTACCAGCAGCCCGGCGGCGAAGATCAGGTGTTTACAGATGAGGGCTCACTCCTCGAAGCCCGGGGACACGCGGTCTCCCGCTACACCTTGCACAACGACCAGATCTCCGACATGGGGCGCCTCGCGGTTGTGGGGGCCACGGTGTGGAACGGACCGGTTTATCGGGAGATACGAGCCCTCATCCGAAGCGAGCGTCCCCAGGTGGCCCACTTTCACAATACCTTTCCGCTAATATCTCCGGCGGCGTACCACGCCGCCCGGGCTGAAGGCGTGCCGGTAGTTCAGACACTGCACAACTACCGTTTGATCTGCCCGAACGCTCTGTTCTTCCGCGAGGGGGGAGTCTGTGAGGACTGCTCCGGAAAAACATTGCCGTGGCCTGGGATCGCGCACGCCTGCTACCGCGGAAGTCGCACCTCGAGCGCGGTCGTCGCAACGGCATTGGGTGTGCACCGCATGCTGGGCACGTGGAGGCATACGGTAAACACTTACGTGGCCCTCACCGATTTCTCGCGCGGGAGGTTCATCCAGGGGGGGTTGCCCGCTGAGAAGATCGTGGTCAAACCAAATTTCGTACAGCCAGACCCCGGTGTGGGGCGGGGGCAAGGCTCGTACTTTCTGTACGTTGGCCGTCTTTCCCAGGAGAAGGGCCTGGAGACGTTGCTGGCGGCGCGGAAGCAACTCGGGGAAAAGGTGCGTCTCAAAATCGTGGGAGATGGGCCCTTGGGACCGAAGGTCGCGGAGGCGGTGAGACGATCTCAAGGAGTAGAGTGGCTGGGTAGACAGCCGAAAGACCGGGTGCTGGACCTCATGAAAAACGCCACGGCGCTCGTCTTCCCCTCCGTGTGGTACGAGGGCTTCCCCATGGTTATCGTGGAGGCATTGGCCGTGGGCCTTCCGATCATAGCCAGCGATCTCGGCAACATGAGATCCCTGATAGACCACGGCCGCACCGGGCTCAAATTCAGGGCCCACGACCCGGGCGATCTCGCCGGCAAGGTGGAGTGGGCGACGAACCACCCTGTCGAGATCGGCAGGATGCGCAGGGAAGCTCGCAAGGAGTTCGAATCTAAGTACACGGCCGAAGCCAACTACCGTTCGTTGTCTGGTATTTACGAGGGGGTTGTCGCGGGGCCCGAAACCGAAGCGTAGGATTCGGGGGCTCGTTCTTACTGGATGGCACGTCGGGGTCCCTACGGGGAGTGCCGATGCAAAATGTGCCAGGTGGAGGATGTGCCAAGAGACTAACCCCGAATATCATCGTCCCTGAATCAGACTGTAGTTCGCTGTTTTGTGAGGAGATGCGCGTGGGTCTCGCTTCGAGAAATATCTTGGGCATGAGGGTCGATGCCACATCTTACGAAGAAACGTCAGAGTACGTAGCGCGGTGGGCCACGGAGGGGAGGTCCGCCTACGTTTGCGTGGCGAACGTTCACATGACGATGGAGACGCGTGACTCGGAAGAGTTCAGGAAGGTCGTGAACGGGGCCGACCTGGTTACGCCCGACGGCAAGCCCCTTGTGTGGGCGTTGAAGGGCCTGGGAGCGGAGAACGCTTCGCAGGTGCGCGGCGCGGACCTGGTGACGCACGTGATCGAGCGGGCGGCTAGGGAGGGTATCCCGGTCGGGCTGTACGGCGGCACCCCCGAGTCGCTAGAGGACTTCACCCGGGTTATAGGTCAGCGCTTCCCCAATGCCCGAGTGGCCTGCCAGATAGCGCCACCTTTCCGCCCCTTGACTTTCGAGGAAGACCGCGCGGTAGTGCGGCGGGTACAAGAGTCAGGCGCACGCATCCTCCTGGTTGGTATAGGTTGTCCCAGGCAAGAGAGGTGGATGTCCGAGCACAGAGGAAAGTTCGGCGCGGTCATGCTGGGGGTTGGGGCGGCCTTCGACTTCCATACGGGCCGGGTAAGACAGGCGCCGCGCTGGATGCAAAAGGCGGGGCTGGAGTGGGCTTTCAGGTTGATGATGGACCCCAGGCGTTTGTGGAAACGCTACGCCAAACACAATCCGAGGTTTTTGGGGTTGCTCATGCTCCAACTGCTGGCGTACCGCCGAGGTGAGATGCGCGGATACCGCGAGGGGCGGGGCGGCGGGGACGGCTTCGGGGGGATGGAACGTCTGGGGGGCATTCCGACAGGAAAGGCCGACGAGGTAAGCAGATGACAATGCCGAACTTCTTCATGGTGGGTGCGCAGAAGGCGGGCACCACCTCTTTGTACCACTACCTCAACCAGCACCCCCAGGTCTACATGAGCCCGGTAAAGGAACCCTTCTTCTTCAACCACGAGATAAACGCCGACCACGAGATCGTGGAGCGGGAATTTGGCGGGCCGGCCCGTCGTCGAGCCAGCAGGTTCACTAACCTCGACGAGTACCGGGCGCTGTTCGAGAACGTCACGGGCGAGAGCGCCGTCGGCGAGGCTTCCACCCTGTACATGTACGCGCCCGGTACCGCCGGGCGCATAAAGAAGTACGCGTCGCAGGCCAGGGTGATAGCGCTCCTGCGCAATCCGGCGGACCGGGCCTACTCGTCGTTTCTGCACGCCCGCAGGCTGGGGGTGGAGCCGCTCGCCCACTTTTCCGAGGCCCTGAGGTCGGAGGAGGAGCGCAGGCGCCAGAGCTGGCGCTACGTTTTTCACTATCGCAACCTCGGTTTCTACCACGCGCAGTTGGAACCTTACTACGAGCTTTTCGGACAGGAGAAGGTTGGGATCTTTCTCTACGAGGATCTGAGGGACGACCCGACCGGCGTCGCGCGGGGCGTCTTCAGGCTTCTCGGGGTAGACGACGGTTTCGTTCCAGACACCTCCCGCAAGCACAATCCGTCCGGGGTTCCGAAGAGCCGGGCCGCCCGCGCTGCGGTCAAAGCCATGGACGCGGTGGCCGCCGCGTTTTTGGAGAGCTTCTCGGCCAACTCGCGCCTCTACCCGTTCGCGTCCAGGGTGCGTCGACGCGCGCAGGGTCTGATGCTCGCCAAACCGGAGGCTATGGACCCCGAGATACGAGCCGAGTTGCTCGACGGGTACGAGGAGGACATCCTCAAGCTGGAGGAGCTTACCGGACGGGACCTCTCCGTATGGCTGCACGGCCGGAAGAAACCAGCCTACGAGACAGGGACCAAGAAGTTCAGGGGATCGTGAGAGTTGTCAGGGGAGACCTCGAAAGGCTCACCTGCGGGCGGCGTAAGAACAGGTCGTGCCGGCCGGTTCGCTAGAGAGAAAGGAAAGTCGGTTGACTAAGAGGGCACTCATCGTCGGCATCACCGGGCAGGACGGTTCTTACCTGGCAGAGTTGCTTCTGCAAAGAGACTACGAGGTCCACGGTCTGGTTCGTCGGGCCTCGGGTTTCAATACGGATCGGATAGATCACCTTTACAGAGATCCCCACGACCCGGAGGCCCGCATGTTTTTGCACTACGGGGATCTGGCTGACGGGACGGGGCTCAGGCGAATTCTCCAGCAGGTGATGCCCGACGAAGTCTACAACCTCGGCGCCCAGTCGCACGTCAAGGTCTCCTTTGAACAGCCGGAGTACACCGGCGACGTGGACGCCATGGGGGCGCTGAGGCTGCTCGAAGCCATACGCGATATATCGACCCTCTCCGACAAGGAGATGAAGTTCTACCAGGCCGGCACCTCCGAGATGTTCGGAGCCGCGCCACCGCTTCAGTCGGAGGCGACGCCTTTCCACCCGCGCAGCCCCTACGCCGCCGCAAAGGTGTACGCCTACTGGGCGACCGTCAACTACCGGGAGGCCTACGGCCTGTTCGCGGCCAACGGCATACTCTTCAACCACGAGTCGGAGCGCCGGGGAGAGACCTTCGTCACGCGTAAGATCACGCGTGCCGCCACGCGCATCAAGCTGGGTCTGCAGGACAAGCTGTACCTGGGCAACCTCGATGCCAAGCGCGACTGGGGACACGCCAACGACTACGTCGAGGCGATGTGGTTGATGCTCCAGCAGGAGGAACCCGGCGACTACGTAGTAGCCACTGGGGAGACCTACCCGGTGCGCGACTTCGTGGCGCGGGTTTTCGGGCATCTGGAACTCGACTGGGAACGGTACGTCGAGGTCGACCCTCGCTACTTCCGTCCGACCGAAGTGGAGGTGCTGCAGGGTAATCCCACCAAGGCGCAGACGGTGCTGGGGTGGAGCCCCCGGGTAGGGTTCGACGAGCTCGTCCGGCGCATGACGGACCACGACTTCGAGCTCGCCCTCCAGGAAAGAACCCTGAAGGAGGCCGGGCACCTCTTCGCGTCTCGGGGTATGGCGACACTATGAACCGAGACAGCAAGATCTTTGTCGCCGGTCACCGGGGGCTGGTGGGATCGGCGCTCGTCCGGCGCTTGCTTGCCGAGGGGGCTGAGAACGTGGTCACCCGGGACCGGGTAGAGCTCGACCTGACGGACGCGAAGGCGGTCGACGAGTTCTTCGAATCGGTGAGGCCCGAGTACGTGTTTGTGGCCGCCGCCAAGGTGGGGGGCATCCTGGCCAACGCCACCTACCCGGCAGACTTTCTGAGGGAGAACCTGGCAATAGAGCTCGCCGTCGTGGGCGCCGCCCACAGGTACGGCGTCGAGAAGCTTCTCTTTCTCGGGAGTTCGTGCATCTATCCCAAGTTCGCCCCCCAGCCCATGAAAGAGGAACACCTGCTGACGGGAGAACTCGAGCCTACCAACGAGCCCTACGCCGTCGCAAAGATAGCGGGCATAAAGCTTTGCCAGGCTTACAGGGAGCAGTACGGGGCAAACTTTATAAGCGCCATGCCAACGAACCTTTACGGGCCCGGGGACAACTTCGACCTCGCGACCAGCCACGTGTTGCCGGCGCTTATCCGCAAGTTTCATGAGGCCAAAGAACGCGAAGATCCGTCCGTGACCGTGTGGGGTTCGGGCAAGCCCCGACGAGAGTTTCTACACGTCGACGACCTCGCCGATGCTTGTGTCTACCTTATGCGCAACTACTCTTCGGGCGAGGTCGTCAACGTCGGGGTGGGAAGAGACGTGGCCATCTCAGAGTTGGCCGAGTTGGTGAGAGAGGTAGTAGGTTATCAGGGCCTAATCTCTTACGACCCTGCGAAGCCGGACGGGACCCCGCGAAAGCTGCTCGACGTAGGCAGGCTTCACAAGCTGGGGTGGAAAGCGAGAACGCCGCTGAGAGAAGGCATAGAGAAGACCTACGCCTGGTTTCGCGAGGCGTCCCTGACGCGGGCCGGAGCCTGACCGGCCCCGCGCGGGACGAAAACGTCCAGGTACGCAGCTCGACGGTTACACGCGGGCGGACGGTTTTCAGCTCGTGTCGAGTTCCTGGTGCCAGCGAGTGACCGCGCGGCACTCGGGTTAGGGTGCAGTCTGGAGTAGGAGCAAGATCGTGAAGGAAGAGCGGGACACAACCACCCGGACGGTCAAGAGGCCGAACTTTATTGTTATAGGAGCGGCAAAGTCCGGGACTACCGCGCTCTGGAACTATTTCAGGCAACACCCGCAAATCTATATGAGCCCCAAAAAACACACCAGGTTCTTCTCCTTCCAGACTGCCAACCCGGTATTTCGCGGTCCTGGTCCCATAAACGACCAGTACATCTCCTACGCTATAGCCGACGCTGCCACTTACCACGCGCTCTTCGTGGGGGCCGAAGAAGAGACGGCCATCGGCGAAGCCTCCCACTCTTACCTCTACGTTCCGGAGGCCGCCGGGCGGATAAAGAGCTACGCGCCCGACGTAAGGTTGATCGCCATATTGCGTAATCCGGTGGAGAGGGCATTCTCACACTACAGCCAAATGGTTCGGGACGGCCGTGAGCCGTCAGAGAACTTTTTCGAGGCGCTCAAAGAAGAGGCAGCGCGCATCGAGGAGGGATGGTGGCCCGATTTCCACTATACCCGAATGGGCCTCTACTACGACCAACTGAGACGTTACTTCGATCTCTTCGAACGGGATCAGATCAAAGTCTATCTCTACGACGATTTTCGGGCCGACCCCGTGCAGGTGCTGCGGGACGCCTTCGAGTTCCTGGACGTGGACTCTACGTTCGTTCCGGACACGAGCATCCGGTACAACGCTTCGGGAGTCGCGAAGAATAAGACCTTGCACCTCACCCTGCAGGGGTTGCGCCGAGCCAGGCCGATTATCAAACGCCTGGTACCCGAGAAGCACTACCGGGGCCTGCTGCGCGTGGGCGGCGGGTTGCACAACAAAAACCTTACGGAGCCCCGGTTGTCGGCGGAGGCGCGTGGGCGGATGACAGCCGAGTACTTTCGGGAAGACATCATCAAGCTGGAAGACCTTATCGAGAGGGACCTCTCGACCTGGCTGAGGTAGCCCGGACGGGTTCACGTTCGGCCCGGATATGTGGCCGTTTGATTGCAAAGAATATGCTGCTTGACCCATGCGCCGCATCTACCCGAAATCTATACTCCACGCCATGCTCTGTAAACCGATAAAGCGGGTTTCGAGAGAAGGGCTATCCCTGTTGACACCGGAGGGGGTCGAACCCTTACCCTCCACCACGCGTGACGCGTGGGCGGCGAAATGACGCTTCCGAACTTCCTGGTAGTAGGCGCGGCCAAGTCGGGAACGACCGCGTTGTACCATTACTTGAAGCAGCATCCTCAGGTGTACATGGGCCCGACCAAGGAGACGAACTTCTTTGCCTTTGAGGGACAGAACATCCATTTCAAAGGCCCCGGCGACGAGAAGATCTCCGAAACCGCTATCACGGACCTTGAGGCGTACAAGGAGCAGTTCGCCGGAGTGTGCGGTGAGGGGGCCATAGGCGAGGCCTCTCCCTGGTACTTGTACTCCGCCCGATCCGCGGAGAACATCCATCGGCACATTCCGGATGCGAAGCTCATCATCGTGCTCCGGAACCCCGCCGAGAGGGCCTTCTCGAGCTACCTGCACGTGGCAAGGGATGGACGCGAGCACTTGACGTTCAAAGAAGGGCTGCTCGCCGAGGAGGAGCGGATCGAGCAAGGGTGGGAGTTTATCTGGCACTACCAGCGGACCGGCTTCTACGCGGCCCAGGTCGGGCGCTTCTTCGATGTGTTCCCGCGCGAGCAGGTACGCGTCTACCTGTACGACGACCTGCTGGCGAATCCGATGGGCTTCCTCAAAGACATCTACGTGTTTCTGGGGGTGGACCCAGACTTCGTGGTCGATACTTCGTTGCGGCCCAACGCCACCGGGATCCCGAAAAATCGACTCCTGGGAAAGCTGCTCCTGCAGCCCAACCCGCTGAGGTCGGCAATGAAAGCCCTCGTGCCCGGAGAGGTGCGCTACGGGTTGAGCCAGAGGCTCAACCAGCGGTTGCTCGAGAAGCCTCGCCCTGACAGGGAGACCTACGCAGAATTGCTCCAAAGCTACAAGAAAGACATTCGCGCCCTACAGGATCTTATAGGGCGAGATCTCTCGGTCTGGATCGCGGGACAGCCTCTGTAAGCGATCTTCGTATCCCCTCGCCCGCCCGGGTCGGCGTTGTCTGGCGAAGATGTGCCAGCTGGCATATGCGCCGGTGTTTCGTAACAAACATACTATGAAATTGTGGCGTCATGCTCAGGTTAGTAGCAACGTGCGAGCCGTATAGCAAGGCTGCGGGGAGGCGATGATGGTACGTACGATTCACCTGTTGGTCGTGGGAACGGTCTTGCTCGCGTTGTGCGCGGGGATACCTGATGTGACCCGGTCTGCCCGGGCCGATCCCGGACCATCCTTCCGCATCTCGGCCCCCGAACGAGTGGACGTCGGGCAACCGATCAAGATCATGCTGAGCGTAGAGAACGCGACCAACCTCGGCGGCTACGAAACCAACCTGGTCTTCGACCGTCAGGCCGCGAACCTCGTTGGATTCTCTCAAACAAACGGGAATCTCTCCCGCAGCGGCCGCGATGTCGAGTCGCTGGGCCCGGTAGAGCAGCCTTGGGGCATCTCCATCGGCGCGTTCTCGTGTCCGACGGGGGAATGCACGCGGTCGGACGAGCCCCCGGAGGCCGCCCGTGGCGTGGGGGGCGCTGTCGAACCCTTCGCCGTCACCATGGTCCCGAACCGGACGGGTGTTCTGGAGTTCGAGTTGGCCGAGACGAAGTTCGTCGACGCGACCGGCAATCTGTTGCGCGTCCGCGCGGCAGACAAGAGCGTAGTTGTCCGAGTCGGCCCCCGGAACGCGGGCCCTTCTTACCCCGCGCCGGACGTCGTGTCGCAAGGCTCGAGGGAGCCGGTGCCTTCTCCTCGGTCCTCCGACCTGACCGAAGACGGACGGGTCACGTACGCCGACGCCATGGAGGTGGCGCTCGACTGGACGGCGCTGCGCGAGGCCGGCGGCGCCTGTGGCTCCGTGGAAGATCGTAGCCGGGATGTGAACCGCGACGGCTGCGTCGATGTTGCGGACCTCCAGACGATCGCCGCAGATTACGACGGCGACGGGGCGGAGACGGGATTTGCAGCGGACCTGGGGGCTGGAAGGTCGTCGGCTAGCTCGTTGATCGCCCCGCTCTCCTCGCTTTTCGAATGGTTATCCCCGCGACCGGCGCTGGCGCAGGAGGTGTCGACGTTCACGGTGAGCTCGACGGGCGACGGGGTCGACGCTGACGTCGGGGACGGGACCTGCGCCGCCGCCGACGGCGGCTGTACCCTACGGGCCGCCATTCAGGAGACGAACCTCCACCCTGGACCGGATACGATAGCTTTCGACATACCCGGCACGGGCGTCAAGAGCATCCAGATAGGCAGCACGCTGCCAACTATCAGCGACGAGACCGGGCCGACCACGATCAACGGCTATTCCCAGCCGGGGTCGTCGCCCAACACGGCCCCTCTGGCGAGCAACGCCAAGATTCGGGTGCAGATCACCGCTTCCCAGGCGTTTCCTGAGGGCGTGTACGGTCTCACGATGACCTCCCCCGGGAACGAAGTACGCGGTCTCTCTGTCTTCAAGGTGCGAAGGGCCATATGGCTGTACGGCGGCAACGCCAGCAGCAACACGGTCGCCGGCAATTTCGTCGGGACGAACGCCGCCGCCACCTTCTCCGCTGCGGCGTTCGTCGACGACGGGGAGGGCGTCAGGGTGCAGAACGGCGCGAGCGGCAACACGATCGGTGTCGCTTCGCCCGAGGGCCGCAACGTTATCTCGGGAAACTCCCGCAGGGGCATATCGTTCTTCGCCAACTCGAACTCCAACCGCGTGGTCAACAACATAATCGGCCTCGGACCAGCTGGGAACAAGCGGTTGGCCAACTTCAAGATCGGCGTAGACCTGAACCTGAGCGCGGCCCAGAACCAGATCGGAGGCACCCAGCAGTACGAACGCAACGTGATCTCCGGCAACCGCCTGGAGGGCATCGAGCTCTCCCACGGCGTGGCCGTGACGGGAAACAGGGTCGTCGGGAACTTTATCGGCACCGATCTTTCCGGCAACGCTGCCCCGGACTACGCTTCCCACGAGGGTTGGAACGTGCAGGTCGAGGATAGGCCCGTCGACAACGTGGTCGCCGACAACGTGATCGGGAACAGCACCACGAAGGGGGGGATCCTGGTCACGAAGAACTCCAAGAGTACCCGGATACACGGAAACCGCATCGGCATCGCGCGTGATGGCACTGCTATACCGAACGCCCTCTCGGGCGTGCAGATCGACGGCATCAACGGCACCAACTCCTCGGACTCGTACGTCGGGCCGGATAATGTCGTCGCGAACAACGGGGTAAATGGCGTGCGCATCTTCGGTGCGGACAGCGACAGGAACACGATCACACGCAACTCAATCTTCGGCAACGCAGGGCTCGGGATCGACCTCCCGACCCTTGGCAGAGATACTCCCAACGACCCGGGCGACGTCGACGGCGACGCCAACGAGCAGCTGAACTTCCCTGTAATAGAGACGGCCACGCCTCTTGCGGTTACGGGGACGGCTTGTGTGGGATGTACCGTCGAGGTCTTTATCGCGGATTCAGCCACGGGCCCCTACGGCGAGGGCAAGACGTTCATCGGCTCGTCCGTCGCCGGCCCTGACGGTACGTTTTCGGTGCCGGTGACCGGGGTCGCAAGCGGAGACCGCGTAACCGCGACCGCGACTGACACGACGGGCAACACTTCGGAGTTTTCGGCGAATAAGACCGTCCCGTAACGAACCGCGCACGCTCCGTCCAGGACGGTCACTCGATCAGGCCTCCGCCCCCGTCGGAGCCCACGGAGCTTTGTGGCAATGCCGGCAAGTCGAGCGATGGCCTCGATGCCGCACGCGTCAGGGGAGTAGATCGTTCCTGGCCGCAAGAAGGTTCAGCCGAGGTCGAGAGGAAGACCGCGAGTCGGGGCGACGGTGCGCTAGCGGCGCAGCCGGTTATCCGAGGCCGTGGGCCAGGAGGGATCACGTGTCCGAGTTGTTCCGTTGTCGAGTTGTGGAGAAAGATACAAGTCGTCCACTCGACGAGGTCGCCTAGACCGGGACTGAAGGAGCCGACATGCGGAACGACGACCCCGCGCCGTCAAAGGTGCTTATACTGGACCGCCAGGCCCTTGCGCGAGAGAGAATACGGGCCGCACTTTCGGGCGAGCCCGACTTGCGCGTGGTCGGCGAGGCGCGGGACGGGCGAGAGGCCCTCGAGTTGTGTCGCGATCTCCGGCCGGACATCGCTTTGGTGGGTCTCACGCAACCGGATGCCGTCGAAATGGAAGCCGCCAGGGCGCTCAAGGAGGAATGTCCCGGAACGAGGGTGCTCCTTCTGGCGACCAGGGAGAGCGAAGACCTCCTGCTGGAGGCGGTACGGTTGGGCGCCGCCGGCTACGTTCTGAAAGGGTCGACGCCCGCCCAACTGCTGAACGCCGCACAAAAGACGCTTGAGGGCATGTCTCCTTTCAACCGCGAGGTGGCTATGCGCCTTCTCAAGAGGCTGGAAGGCGAGAACAGGCGTGAGCAGCAGACGAAGTTCCTACCGGTCGGGCGAACCCCCGCGCGGTCAGAAAGGGCCGCCAGAGGAACCCTCCTTACCCCCCGGGAACTCGATGTGCTGCCGTACCTCGTCAAGGGCAACACCAACCACCAGATCGCCCAGGAGCTTCACGTGAGCATCTCGACGGTGAAAAAGCATCTGGAACACATCATCTCCAAACTAGAGGTCTCTGACCGCACTCAGGCGGCCGTCAAAGCCGCGGAGTTGGGGTTGGTGCGGGGCACGAGAGATAGGGGCTCTTCCTCTGGGCATTCTTAGTGTCGTAATCCCGGTCGGATATGGGTCTGCCGGTCAGAAAATATGGGTCAGATGACCAATATACAGCGTATCCAGTTGAGTAGATACTTGGCCGAAAGAAAAACCGTAAGATGCTGCGAAAGAATTCCTTTGGAGGGGGAATCGTAGCTTCTCGCTGTAGGCTGTACTACTCGCAGGGCCTCCGTGCGATTCTGGCTACGTAGGGGCGTCTTACGAACCCGTGGCCCGGGCTTGCTGTGGTGGCCGGTACAGCCGAGCCCCAGGCGGCCTGGACTGAGTCGGCAAGGGCAGATTGTGAGGAGGATCGCAGGGGAGCGCAAAAACGACGGAGGTCTAGCGTGAAACGTTTGTTGGTGTTGTCAGCGACCTTGGCCACGCTATTCTCGGCTTTTGCCTACGTCCCGCAGGCAGAGGGGGCGACCTGCACGGGCAAGCAGGTCTCTCCGGGGCAGAACCTTTCCAGCGTGGCAGCCAACGCCAGGGCTGGCACGACGTTCTGCATCAAAGATGGCAACTATGCTGTCCCGACCCCGGTAAGGGTCCAGAATCGTGACAGGTTTATCGGGATGTTCTCCGATGGAACACGTCCGTCTGTCACGACCACGAAGGCGCAGCACGTGTTCGATGCCAACGGTTCCCGCGGGGCCACGATCCGGGGACTCGGGATGAGTGGCGCGGTGGGCGGAGACCACTGCAAGCCGAACTGCGGAAGAGGCATCGGTGGTGGTACGAACCTCACGATCAACAACGTGTGGTCTCACCACAATCAGAACCAGGGAATCGGGGGCACGGGACCCGGGCTTCTCGTTACCTACTCCCGGATAGATCACAACGGAAGTCCCGCCTTCGCGAGGTTCGGCGAGTCGCAGAGCGCGGCGGGCATCAAGAGCGTCAACTCGATGACCGTGCTCAACTCTCGCGTTCACGACAATTACTGGTCCGGCGTATGGTGTGACAACGACTGCGACGCCTTTCAGGTGAGGAACAATACGATCACGGCGAACGGCAAGGCGGGCATACACTACGAAGCGTCGAGCGGTCCGGCCGTCTTCGCCAACAACGTTATACGGGGCAACGGGACCAACGCCGCGGTGGCCGGGCGCCGCGCTGGGCTCATCATCTACGCGTCCGCCAATGCCGAGGTGTACGGCAATGCCTTCGGGAGCAACACGTACTACGGTATCCACGTGGCCGAGGACGACCGCGACTGGACACCGCTTCTCGGGAACATCAGCATTTACAACAACACGATGGGCGGCGACGCTATAGTCGGCTGCACGCTCTCGGGCGTGGGATGCCTCTAGTCCTGCAACGGAAGCTTCCGCGGACAGGGGCCTCGCTACCTTCCCGACCGGGGAAGGAGTCACGGCCAGGAAACCGGCGTTCTAGAGGATGGGCGCAACGCTGCCTGCTCGGAGTTCATGCCGATCGGAGTGTGAGAACGGCCGTCAGTCGGGCGAGTCAGGGCCTCGGGGATTTCGGTCCTTGCTGAACGTTGTGATTCGGGACGCCGGGGCGGTGCCAGATGACCTGCGCGCGTACGCCATCGTGTCGTAGCCTGTTTTGGTAGTGATCCCCCGAGACCGTATCGTAACGATGAGACAGGCGGGCGGGTCAAAGGCGGCGTGCCGAACCATCTCGCTACGACCCGGTCACCTGCTCGCGGCCGGCATTCCGTGAGGACGGTGGCAACAGACGGAGGGAGCAACCGCACATTCGGGGCTCGGTCTCCAGAGACCGAGCCCGTTGGTAATCCCCGTCGCTGCGCCGCAAGTTGGGGCCTTCACGACCGTGGAGATCGTCGGCGCGCCACGCGGAGATGAAGGTAGTCGCGGGGCGTACGAGCGCCCTCATCTACCATTCTTGTAGCAGTGCACCCGCCAGTCGGGCAGCCCGCACCCCGAGAGGGCGTCACCGTTCAGACGGTTGTGGTGAAAATCGATATTCCTTAGGGCGAATCCCCCATCGCCTCTGGGCTCCGCCCTGAATCTCGCCTCATCGAAAGCGACAATGAGGGCGGCGCCGTTTTTGCCGCCGAAGGTGTTGCCGAATACGTTCAAGTTCTTGCTGTTGAGGGCGATCAGGTCTGCCCGTCGAGATCCCGCCGCCGCGAGGCCGCCATTGTACCTGATGGTACTACCCTCGACGATGGCGGCACCGGAGGAGATCTCGTCGTGCACGCCGACCTTGCCGTTCCTGACGACGGTCGAATCGTGCACCTCGAAACGGGTGCAGTCGATGTCGCACCACAGGCCGGCCCAGCGGTTGTCTTTGACGACCGAGTTTCTGATGATCATCGAGTTGACGCTCTTGATGCCCGCCGCGCTCACCGGCCCGGCAGTCTCGCCCGTGAAGGTGGAATCGTACCCGTTGTCGTCGAACACGGAGTTGACCACGAGTAGACCGGGACCCACCCCGCCTATGCCCTGATTGGCGTTGTGCATGAGGTGCGCATCAGAGACGTAGAGGTTCGTGCCACCCCCGCCTATGCCCCGCCCGCAGTTGGGAGAACAGGCCTCGCTGCCGATGGCCCCCTGAACCCGAAGGCCGATGATCGCAGCTGAGTCGGAGCCGAACGTGTCGAAGATGGTAGTAGCGCCTGCGCCCCTTACTATCGGCCTAGTTCCGTCACCGTACACTCCCCGGAAGCGGTCCCCCGACTGTACTTTGACGGACCGAACGACAGGGTACTCGCCGTCGTTGATGCAGAACGTCGTCCGCGCGCCATGGGCGTCTGCCACCAGAGAGATGTCGTCGCCTTCGCGGATCTGAACGCCCGAACAGTCGGTCGCCGCCCGTGCTGTTCCCTCTCCCCACCATACGACGGAGCTTGCGATAAATGCTAATAATATAACAAGCGGGCCGCGTGCCATCTTCCCTCCTTCGGTAGCCCGGCCACCTCCTGAGAGGTCCGTGGCTTTGCGTCCTCCGCCTCGCGACGGGTTTGCCTTTTCGTGAGTTTGCCCAGTCTACTACAAATGCACGTGGGACCGGAGTAAATGCGCACACTAGCGGGTGAAATGGACGCAAGCTGCCGGTCCGATCGGTTCCCAGGTTTGGTGTTCGAGAGAACAGGAGTATGGAGCGCGAAGCTCTTCCACGACAAGAACAAGCGCATCCGACACACGCCACACGGTCGCTCCAAAGCCGGAGGGGTGGGCCCTTCGATCTAAGATAATTCTTCGAACGCTCTCAAGTTGTGGCCCCCGTGAGTCCGGCTCGTATCCTCCGTAGATACACCAACGAAAGCGGCGCGACGGCCCAAAGACGCCCTGTACGCAGGATGCGCCACCGCTATCCGCGAGCTCCCAAGAATCTCACAGCGACAAAGTCAAATCGCGGCGGCGGCCCTCTCTTTACGGAGTCTTAGCCGCCAGGGTCGTCGGAGTATCGGCCGCTCTTGTTGGTCCTGATCATGCCACCCAACATCACCCAGCCGCAGCCGAACAATATCCCGAAGAGCACGTGAGCCCAGCGAGCCTCGATGAAACCATTCACGTCGCTAAAGTGGTAGAGCCAACCTGACAGTCCCGTAGCCAGGGGCAACCAGCGATAATCTTGCGAGGTTGTCGCGCCAAGATGGGCGAGGCCCACCAGGGTCAAACCCAGCAGTAAGCAAGGAAACCAGTCGAACAAGAAAGGCGGCAAGCCTTTTCCGGCAAGGTACGCATACCTCGCCGCCGCATCTACGGCACCAGAGGCATCCAAGACACGGTATAAGAAGCCAAGCCCCGCGCCCAGGCTACAAAAGACGAGCCCAACTGACTCAACCCAACCTAACCGTTCCCTACTCCAAACACAGAACGCTGCCGCGCCTGCCAAGAATAGCAGCGGTACGACGAAACCCAGTACTTTTGCGACGGCCTCCTGGGGGGCCGAAGAGCTTTCAAGGCCATGGAAGTAGCCCCACACTACGAACAACACCCCGGCAAGCATTGCTCCTACTCTGCCCCAATGCACAAGTGATGACCCTGGTCCCATCGTCTGTTTCGATTCGGACGGTTGCACGATGCTTATGATGACACCGAGAGACGTTCCGTGCATCCTACGAAAAAACGGTACTCGTGAGGGATTTGCCCGGTCCCTGTTCCGCAAGGGAGGGTTCACAGTGTAGGTGTGGAGGGAGTCGATCGGTTCAGAATTCGTGCCCACCCAGAATACGATCAACAGGAATGCGCACGATACTTTCGTAAACGTTTTGCCGCGTGAACGCTGGCCGAGGACTGATAGCAAGCTTGAAAGACGCCAATCGCACCGAGCATGAGCGCGTTGCGGATCGTCGAGGTGTCGTATCGGTGGTCGCCCCGCGCGCAAAAGCCTAGAGCGGCTTGCAGAGGCCAATGCCTCTGCAAGCCGCGCGGTCAGCGATCAACCCGCTGCGGCTTCGCCTCCGCTTTCAGCTATCAGCGGTCCGCTCTAGGATACGAACCCGAGGGTCTGTTGTTCTTCGATGTCCCATCTGCTGAACAGTGTCTCCAAATGTGCCAGTTGGCAGATGTGCCGATTACCGCTCTTTTCTAGCATCTCGGCATGAAGGGTGAACCCAACTTCGGCAGTCAGCTAAGCGACCTCTCGAGCAGAAGAAATGCGTTCGGTGCGAGAGCGTTGCAGTCCATAGGGATACCGGCGAAGCCGACGAGCCTGGCTGAGCTTCATGCCGGGCGTCTGGGAGAATCGTGGCGACAGCACCTGAACGACCTGCTACTGGTGTTGGTGGATTGTGCGCTCGCGCTCGCCGTGTGGCAGCTGGCGATACTGCTCCGCGCCTTTTTCATGGGAGGCTCGGTCTCGGAGGTCACGGTTGTCGGGGTGCTTCCCATCGTTACGGTCTGGGTGGGCTTGCGTGCCCTGCTCGGCCTGTACCCCGGCTACGGGATGAACCCGGTGGAGGAACTGCGGCGTCAAACCTACGCCGTGCTCGCCACGCTGGCCATAACCGCAACGTTCGCGGTCGCGGTGCAGGTGGACGATGTGGTCTCCCGTTCCGTACTGGCCATGGGCTGCGCGGGGCTCCTCCTGTGCGCCCCTGTCGTGCGACAGCTCGTAAAGTGGCGCCTGATGAAGCTACGCCTGTGGGGCAAGCCGGTGGTCGTGTTCAGCTCCGGAGAGACCGGAGGGCGCGTCGTCGCTTTGCTCGCGAAGGAGTGGGGCCTCGGATACAAGCCCATAGCCGTGTTTGGAAGCCATCCTGGGGAGGACAGGCGGCACTACGAGGCGGCCCCCGACGACAAGAGCCTGGCCGACGCTATGAGGCTCTCTCGGAGGTACGGCGTGGACACCGTGATCTTCGCGATGCCGCATACCCGCCGAGAGCACTTGGAGAGGCTCGTACACTGGGCGAGCTTCGGCTTCCGGCACGTCACGGTGATACCGAACCTCGAGGGCGTTGCCAACTCGGCGGTCGTCGCCAGGGACCTTGCCGGCGTCTTCGGGGTGGAGATCCGCTACAACCTGCTCGATACGTGGGTACGTCGGGTCAAGAGGGCCCTGGATCTCCTGGCCACTGCGGCAGGGGGCATCTTCGTCGTCCCGCTGCTACTGGTGCTTTGCATGTTGGTACGTTTAGAGTCGGGTGGCCCGATCTTCTACACGGACACGCGCCTGGGACGCAACGGGGAACCTTTCTCCTGCCTGAAGTTCAGGACCATGATCCCCGACGCGGAGGACGCACTGCGGCGGATATTGGAGAGGGATCCGGAGGCGAGGGCGGAGTATGCCAGGTACCACAAGTTGCGGGAAGACCCGCGTGTCACCCGGGTCGGCCGGTTTCTGAGGAGAACGAGCCTGGACGAGCTTCCGCAGTTGTGGAACGTGCTCAAAGGGGAGATGAGCCTGGTCGGTCCGAGACCCTACCTGCCGCGGGAGTCCGGGGACATAGGGGTGACCCAGAGCGACATACTGCGCGTCTACCCCGGCATGACGGGCCCGTGGCAGGTGAGTGGACGGAGTACCACCTCCTTTGAGGATCGGGTGCGGATGGACGCCCACTATGTACGAGATTGGTCGGTGTGGTTGGACCTTGTGTTGCTGGCTCGCACGGTCAAGGCGCTCGCGACTGACCGCAGCGCGTTCTAAGGGGAACGCGTGCTGGAAGAACACCCCCGGGGCATGGTCGCGTTGAATAAAGCCGAAGGGCACGATGGGAGAAGGGAGATCCGCTACCAGCGACCCGCGGAGGAGGCTCCTGCGGTCGCGATGGTGCTGGACCAGGATCTCGCGGTGCGCTACGCGAGCCGGGCGGTCGGACGGGTTGCCAGCGACCCCACCGTCGTCGTTGCCAACCCGTTGTCCGTGTACTTGCACCCAGAGGATGGCGTCTGGGTGCGGGACGCTCTCGCGACGCCGGATCGCGGGACGGTCCACAGGCTGTCGGTGGAGAGCGAGGAGCCGGCGAGGATGCTCGAGGTCCCCTTGGGCGAGTTCGACGAGGAAGACATCGTGCGCCTCGAAGACGCCTACGGACGCGCGGGATCGGTACCGGGTGCCCAAGACCGCTACGGTAGGGAGGCCGAACGTGCGTAGCGATGATGGCAACACGAGGGCTCTGTTCGTGTGCACAGCCAACGTGTGTCGTAGTCCGATGGCGGAGGCCATCTTCAACGCCCTGGCCGAGGAGCGGGGCGTCTCCTGGAGGGCGAAGAGCGCCGGAGTGGCGGCCCTGGTGGGGGAGGGGATCTCTCCCCGGGCCGGCGCGGCGCTCGAGGAGGTCGGGGTCTTCGCGGAGGGCCACCGGGCGCGTCAGGTGGATGCCCGGATGCTCGAAAGGGCGGACCTCGTGCTCGCGATGACTCGGACCCATGCGGACACCCTGCTACGCCTCTCGCCCCAGGCCTCTACAAAGGTGCACACCCTGATGACCTTCGTCGGCGACTTCGGCGAAGGGACGGACATTCCGGACCCCTACGGCCAGTCTATGACCGCCCACCGGGCCTCCGTGCGCCAACTCTTGCGCTACCTCGAAGCTCTGGTGGAGCGTGTGAAGGTCGGTAACGGAATGTAGGCGTAGAAATCGGACACGCGGTGGTTGGGGTACGTGCACGATAAGCGATGTTGTCGCCGATACGCGGCGGAGGAGGGACATATGACGGAACCACAGTTGCCCGTAGGGTACCGTCTGGAGCTCAACATCCCGGATTTTCTCTATCTACTCAGGCCGGACGGCTCCCGGGTAGGCGTGTTCCATGCATGGAGTTGGACGAAGGAGGCCGTCGAAGCGGCGGCCGAGCAGGACGTGGAGGGGCCGTCTCAGTCGGACAAGAGAACCGGCGATGATTCATAGAAGGACAAGCATGGTTTAGGCTTGTGGCTGGGCCCTACCGTGCCCGGACCCAGTCGGCCACCTCCGCAAACGCCCGATGCGGTTGTCATCGAGGAAATCTCCTAGAAGAGACGGGTAGTACCGTGGCGGAGGCGTCAAGGAATCGTCCAGCGCACGACGAAAGCGTGGCCCCGCGCGGCGCCCGCCATTATAGTTGAGGTCGAACCGGCGGAAGGTCGGGGCGCGACTCCGGAGTCCGGCCGGTAGCCGGCACCAAGCCGTCCTGGGAGGGGATCGGGCTGAGCAACTCTCTGCTGAGCAATCGCGGTTTCATGAGGCTCTGGGCCGGTCAGGCCGCCTCTTTCGTGGGCGACGCCGTATCGATGGTCGCGCTCGTGGTTCTGATCGTCCAGATCACCGGCAGCGCCTCGGCGGTGGGGGGGGCGCTCGTCGCCCGCGTCCTGCCGACGCTCGCCAGTCCTTTCTTCGGGGTCCTGGCGGACAGGCTGGACAGGAGGATGGTCCTGGTGGCGAGCGACCTGGCCCGCGCGCTGTTGGCCGTAGGGTTCGTCTTCGCCCGCGACCTTGCCGTCCTTTACGTCCTGATCTTCTTGATGGGCGCGGCGCGCGCCCTCTTCAACCCGACCGTGCGCGCCGCCTTCCCTGGCGTAGTCGGGGGGGGCGACCTGACCCGCGCGAACTCACTGATAAGCGCCACCTTCAGCGTCTCCGTGACGGCCGGACCGGCCCTCGGCGGGCTTCTCGTGGCGGGCGTGGGCGTGGGCGCCGCCTTTCTTCTGGACGCGGCGACGTTCTTGTTCTCCGCCGCGCTTCTCTACCGCCTGCCCCTTTCGGGCCCCGAGGCGGAGTCAGAAGAGAGTTTCCTCTCCGAGTTCAAGGCCGGGCTCGGCTACCTCGCTGGCGCACGCGTTCCCCTGGCGATGGTCGCGGGTGCTTTCCTCACGGTGCTGGCGACCGACCTTGCGACGCCCGCCGAGGTGTTTCTCGCCAAGCAGACTTTCGGAACCGGCGACGCCGGCTACGGCCTGCTCTTGGGCGTCTGGGGCGCCGGAATGGCAGTCGGCAGCGCGTGCATGGGCGTGTTGGGAGATCGGGTGCCGCTGCTGCCTATCTACTTTATCGGTATCTTCGCGTGGGCCTTGGCCCTGCTCGGAACGGCAACTTCACCAATCTTCGCCGCGGCGCTGGGCGCGCTCGCCGTAGCCGGGGTCGCCAACGGTGTGGACAACGTCGTTACGGACACGGTCTTGCAGAGGCGCGTACCCGAGGCCCTACTCGGCCGGGTATTCTCCGTACGATTCACGGGTTACAGCGCCGCAGAGGCGCTGGCCTACCCTCTTGGCGGGCTCTTCGTAGATACCTTCGGGCCCCGTCCTACCTACGCCCTCTCCGGCCTCGTCACCGCCGGCGTCGGCGTCCTTATCTTGCTCTTCTTGCTGCCTGCCCTGCTGGCACGGCCCGAAGGGACGCAGGGGTGAAAGACAGGCGTATCCGGCCGGCGGGGGCCAACTTGTCGCCGGGGCGAGGCGTACCGTGACCCGCGTCCTTGCTGCGACGCACGCTGGCGTTCGGGCGCATGCGTGCATAATCGGATGGTGGCAAGTAGCATTAGGTGCGTAGGAGAACCTGAAGAGGGGGTGATCAAGCATGGCGAAGCGAACCTGGTAGACCGCGTCGGATGGGAGACAACGCAGGGTGTACAGACGAAAAGAGGGGGTGTGTTTCCGTGGCGAAAAGGACCTGGTAAAGACTCGGGCAGATTTGCGCGTTGTGCGATGCCCGAGTTCTGTGCAAAAATAGTGGCGTTTTGGACTCGGGCGTCGCGATGGGCGAAAACAAGCCGGGGGAGCATCGTCTAAGAACCTACGTCGGGGTCTTAGCTGCTCTCGCGACGGCGCTCGTCGGTTCATGGGTGTACCTTTTCGGGCTCACCCTGGACGCGCGCCTCATCGTGGGCACCCTGATTCTGGGCAGCCTGGTCCTGCTCGGGGACCTCTACGCGCTGCGCGTGAGCGAGCAGTCCGCTATTGGCGCGTGGGACATCGCGCTCATGGTGGCCGTGGTGATGGTCGGTCCGACCTGGGCCGCCCTCGCGGCCGTTCCGTCGGCGATCCTGGTCGGCGGACGAAGTCCATTGCGAACGACATACGAGTTGGCCCACAGTGTAGTAATCGTTCACCTGGCGGGTGCAGTTTTTTCGTTCGTCTCGGGACCGGTACTGTTGGATGGTTCGGCCCCTCCTGCCGCCGTTCTGTACGGTGCTCTACTCTCGGGGGTGGTCCTCACGGGGGCCAGCGAAGCCGTCAGCGCCGCAACCTACAAGGTAAAGTACGAGCGTCCGTTCGGCGAGACCTGGCAGGAGGTCGTCCAACCCTACCTGCTGCCCGATCTGGTCAACGTCCTTACGGCGGCGTTCGGCGTGCTGGCGCTCGTTCTCTACGGGCCCGTGGCCGCGGTGGTGACGGTGGCCGGCGCCATGTGCAGCCAGGTTCTCGTCTACCGCTCCCGGGAGCAGGTAGAGAAGATCCGCGAGCTGACGGATCGCCTGTCCTCCATGGAGGACGCCCTCGCGAGCTCGAATACGACGTTCGCCACCATGATAATCCGCGATCTGGGCCGCCGGGACGGCTACACCCACCGCCACGCCGCGGCCACCGCCGTCTACGCCGCAGACCTGGCCCGGGAGATGAGGCTTGAGGATTCCCGCGCGGGACGGTTGCGGATCGCGGGCCTCCTGCATAACATCGGCCTCTTCGGCCTGCCGGAGGAGATCCTCTTCGCCACGGGCAGGCCGAACTCCGTCGCCCAGGCCCGGCTAACCGAGCACCCGGTCCGCGGCGAGCAGGCGCTCGCCGCGGTGCCCGAGTTCGGGGAGGTGGCCTCGTGGGTGAGGTGGCACCATGAGAGACCGGACGGCCGTGGCTACCCCGACAAACTCAGGGGCGCGTGGATACCCGTGGAGGCAAAGATACTCGCCGTGGCCCAGGCCTACGCCGCCATGGTACTCGACGGACCCAGCCGCCCGGGCATGAACCCCGCAGACGCGCGCCGAGAACTCGGCGGCGGCGTGGACACGCAGTTCGACGGGGTGGTGGTGCGGGCGTTCCTGAGGATCCTGGACACCGAATCCGAGGGGTACAGGATGGCCGACGACCATCGGTTCGCCTTCTTTAGCTTGGAGAACGGGGGGCGATTGGGGTTCCGGGAGGGTAACGATCACGGGGCAGTCCCCCGATGAAAAAAGTCGAGAGCCCGAGTGCACGGCCCATACGCGAGTCGTACGAGGGCCCGATCCGCCTGGCGCTCGCGGCCGTGGTTCTATTGTGTTTGGGCGTATCCTGGAATTTTGGGGACGCCGTGTGGGCTTATGTGGCGGCGCTGGTCGCGGCCGGCCTGGGCCTGCTCGCGACCGTCCGGCCGGGGCTCCTTTTCCGACGGAGGATCGTGCCTGTCACGGCGGACACGCTCATCGTAAGCATGGTCTTGGCGGATACTGGTGGCGCCGCCTCCGTCTTCTTCCCGCTGTATTTTCCGGCCGTGCTCTCGCTGGTAAACGTCTCGGGTGACCCGGAGGGTCGCGTCCGGGCGAGGGCCCAGAGCGCCGGCGCGGCGTTGGTCCTTATCGGTGGGTACCTGCTCGCCACGCTCGCCGCAGGGGGGTGGGAAAGCTCAGGATTGTCGCAGTTCGCCTTGAGGATGGCGATCCTGGTGCTCTTCTGCGCCTCGGCACTCCTCGTGGGCTCTGAAGTGCACGCGCTCCGGACGCGCGCGGCCGGACTGTCGGCCGCCGTTGCGCAGGAGAGGGACCGCGCCGGGAGGGTCGCCGCGCAAGCCGGCGCCATGACCCCGGTCCTGGAGGCACTGAACATCGAGTCGGCCCTCGGCTACACCGCGGAGGCCGCTTGCGCCGTCGCGGGGGCCCCCTACGGGCACGTGGCGTCGCTCAGGGGCAACACGCATCGCACCGTCATGCGGGGGGAGGCGGACGCTTGCCCGAGCTGGTGGCATCCTTCCGTGCAACGCCTCGTGCTCTGGAGCTGTCGTGAGGGTGGCGCCGTTCGGCTTGACGGGGGCGTTCACGGTATGGAAGGCTTCGTCGCGGTACCCGTGGGCTCACCCGACGAGGAGAAGTGGGGCGCCATAGTCGTCGGGGGCGGTCGCGTGGGGGCGGAAGAGGAGCGCGAACTGCTGCGGCTCGCCGCCGAGGTGCGGCCCGCGCTGGAGCGGCGCCCGGACGCCGCCGGCGGAACCGACCCGTCGTCGGGTTTGCCGAACGCGTCATCGTTGGCCCGCGTCCTGCGTCGCGAGCTTTCTGCCGGCGTCGCTCCGGCGGTTCTGGCTGTCGGGCTGGGGGATGCGGCTTCGTCTTCGGCGGAGGACCTGCTCGGACGCCTCGGAAAGAGGCTCGGGTGCCGAGGGCTGCGGGCCTTCCGGTACGCGGAGGATACGATCATCGTACTGGCGCAGGTCAGCGAAGAAGCCCAGGCGGCGGGAAAGGCTCGCTCGCTGATGCGGGTTCTCGACGAAGAATCGAAAGGCCTCATAGGAACCGGCGTGGAGACGGCGGTGGGGTTCGCGCGACCCGGGACGCAGGCCGAGAACCCCGACACGCTCGTGGCGACGGCGCTGCTCGCGCTCGAAGAGGCGCGGGGCGAGGCGGGGGGGATCGCCGGTGCGGTTGTGGGCGCCCGGGAAACCTCCGAAAGTGGGCCGGCAGAACCGGACCAACCGTCCGTCCGGGGTTTGGTGAGGGCCATGGTGGCGCGCGATCCGTACCTGGCGGGTCATTCGGCCGGCGTTTCGCGCGTCGCAGGCAGCATTGGCCGCGCTTTATCGTTGCCCCAAGACGAACTCGACGCCTTGGAGATCGGGGCCCTGCTCCACGACGTCGGCAAGATCGGCATACCCGACCAAATCCTGCACAAGCCGGGCAGGCTGACCGACGAGGAGTACGCTGTCATAAAGCGGCACCCCACCGTCGGCGCCGAGATAGTGGCCCCTATCCCCGAGCTTGCTGTCGCGCTGCCCGCGATCCGTCATCACCACGAGCGCTTCGACGGCCTGGGCTACCCCGACGGCCTGCGCGCCGAAGACATCCCGCTCATCGCGCGGGTGGCCGCCGTGGCCGATGCCTTCGATTCGATGACGCGCGAGCGCCCGTACGGCAGCCGTAAGCCTGTCGGGGTGGCCCTGGAGGAGATCATGCGCCAGGCCGGCGCCCAGTTCGACCCGACGGTCGCAAAGGCGCTGTACCAGGCGATCCTCGGCCCCGATGCCCCTCGCGCGGACGACCTGGCCATGTGAGCGAAGCGCCCACGGACCGTTCGACGGGAGAGCATGAAATTCTTGCCGGGTGAGATCCTGCGGAGGAGAAGTCTTTGGTGTCGCGTCTTGGGGCGGGCCTGATCGCATAGTCCCGTTAGGTCGCGGGGTTTGCCGAAACCGCCTTCGGTTCCTGGCTCCGGGGCGCGAGGTACGAGCCGCCACGATGTATACTTGCCGCTCGAAGAATGGGCGTCGGAAAGGGAGCAGTGGGGTTCCCCAAGCAGGACCGAGAAGAGCTGACCAATGGTGCGAACGGTGGAGTGCATGAACCTGAGCATGTGACCGGTGCGCCGGGAGAGGACAATCGCTGGTTGCGATCGGTCCTGGAGAACTCTTCCGAGATAGTGAGCATCGTCGATCCGGATGGCACGCTTCGCTACGCTAATCCTGCTTGGAGCCGGATCTTGGGCTACGATCCCGAGGAGACGGTCGGCATGAACGTGCTGGATTACGTGCATCCTGACGACCTTCCTCACGTCCTTGAAGAGACAGGGAAGGCTCTGTCGGAGGGAGGTATCGCCAGAAACGAGGCCGAGTACCGCTTCAGGCACAGCGACGGCTCCTGGCGGTGGATGCAGAGCACGGGTACCTACCTGCTCGACGATCCGGCGGTGGGTGGCGTCGTGGTCAGCTCCCGCGACATCACCCGGCGCAAGGAAGCTGAGAAGGAAATCTACGATTTACGCCGGGAGTACGAGGAACTCGTCGGCTCGGTCGAGGCGATCATCTGGAAAGGGGAGGCCCAGGACCTGCGCTTCACCTTCGTGAGCGACCAGGCCGAGACCATCCTCGGCTATCCGGCGCAGCGCTGGACGCGAGAGCCTTCGTTCTGGCAGGATCATATCCACCCCGAGGACCGCGAGTGGGCGGTCGACTTTTGCCGCCGGGCCGTGGACGAGAAAGAGGATCACCACTTCGAGTACCGCATGATCTCCGCAGACGGCGGCGTGGTGTGGCTGCGGGACATCGTGTGCGTGGGCGTCCAGGACGGCGTCCCCACGCAGCTGTTCGGCGTGATGGTGGACATTACCGAGCGCAAGATGGCCGAACGAACCATCGAGCGACTCGCCCGCCGCAACGAGCTTATCCTCGGCTCGGCCGGGGAAGGCATATGCGGCCTCGACCGCAACGGTCGCGCGACCTTCGTCAATCCGGCGGCCGCGAGGTTGACCGGGTTGGGTTCCGAAGAGCTGATCGGCCAATCTCTCCACGAAGCCATCCACCACTCCAGAGCCGATGGAACACGCTACCCGGAAGGGGAGTGTCCTATCCGCGCGACGCTCTCGGATGGTGAGGTCCACCGCGTGGAAGACGAGGTCTTCTGGAGCAAGGATGGCACCGCCTTTCCCGTCGAGTACACGAGCACCCCTATATGGGAGGACGGCGAGGTAACCGGGGCCGTGGTGACCTTTGCCGACGTCACCGCGCGCAGGAAGACCGAAGAGGCGTTGAGGAAGAGCGAAGAGCACTTCCGGTCCCTGATCCGAAACGCCTCGGACATCATCACCCTCTACGACACGAACGGGACTGTCAAGTATGCCAGCCCGGCCCTCGAACGTGTGTTGGGCTACGACCCCGAGGAAAGGATAGGAGCCGAGTCGTTCGAACTGATCCATCCAGACGATGTCGCCCGGGCGAGGGAAACGTTCGCCGAGATCCTACGCAGGCCGAACATCCCGGTATCGATGGAGGTAAGGGTGCGGCATCGCGACGGCTCCTGGCGGCACCTGGATACCGTGGGTACCAACCTGCTGGACGACCCGAACGTGGGGGCGGTGGTGCTCAACGGCAGGGACGTGACCGAGCGCAAGGAGGCAGAGGGGCGCTACCGCACCCTCGTGGAACAGATCCCGGCTGTGAGCTACATAGACCGGGCCGACGGCTCCGATACGCCTCTGTACACGAGCCCGCAGATAGAAGAGATGCTCGGCTATACGCCGGAAGAGTGGTTGACCGGTAGGCTGTGGCCGCAGCGGCTACACACCGAGGACCGGGAGCGAATTCTGGCGGCCGATGAGCGCTTCGAGAGGAATGGCGGGCGGTTCGATGAGGAATACCGGTTGCTGGCCAGGGATGGCTCGGTGGTTTGGGTACGCGAGCAGGCGGTGCTGATAAGGGACGAAGCCGGGGAACCCCTTCACTGGCAGGGCGTACTCTTCGACATGACAGAGCGCAAGGAGGCCGAGGAGGCCGTGCGCAAGAGCGAGATCAGGTTGGCGGAGGCACAGCGGCTGGCGCACCTTGGCGGGTGGGAGTGGGACGTGCGGACGGGGAAGATCTCCTGGTCGGACGAGGTCTACCGCATCTACGGTCTCGCGCCCCAGGAGTTCGTGCCGAGCTTCGAGAGGTTCATGAAGATCGTGCATCCAGAAGACAGGGAACGTCTCTCGGAGGTCATAAACGGGGCCCTGGTCGGTCACAAACCGTACGACGTGGAGCATCGCATCGTCAGGCCGAACGGGGAGGTGCGTTGGCTGCACCGTCGGGCGGAGGTCGTCAGGGATGAGGCGGGTGAACCCTTGCGGGTAGTCGGCACCGTGCACGATCTCACCCAGCGCAAGGCCCTGGAGGCGCAGCTCAAGCATCGGGCCTACCATGACCCTTTGACAGATCTGCCCAACCGCGCGCTTTTCGTCGACCGGCTGGGTCAGGCCTTGAGGCGCACCCGGCGCCAACGGGGGCGCAAGGTCGCGGTGCTGTTCGTAGATCTGGACAACTTCAAGGTGGTCAACGATTCTCTGGGCCACGAGGTGGGAGATCTCCTACTCGTGGTACTGGCCGAACGCCTGCGACGCTGTTTGCGTCCGGAGGACACGCTAGCTCGATTCGGCGGCGACGAGTTTACCGTGCTCGTCGAGGACGTCGGGGACCCGGTCGATGCAGTCCAGGTGGCGGAGCGTATCACGGCTGAGCTCCGGAGGCCTTTCTCCCTCGAGGGCAGGGAGCTGTTCGCCTCCGCGAGCATAGGTATCGCCCTGGGAGGGTCCTATAGCAGGGGCCCGGAAGAGCTGCTCAGGGATGCCGACACGGCTATGTACCGGGCCAAGGAGGAAGGCTCGGATTATTGTATGTTCGACCCGCGGATGTACGAGCGAGCCGTCCGACGCCTAGAGCTTGAGAATGACCTCAGAAAAGCCGTGGAATCGGGGGAGTTGGCCGTCCGCTACCAGCCGATGGTGTGCCTCCAAACCGGCGAGACCCGGGGCGTGGAGGCGTTGGTCAGGTGGTACCACCCGCGACGGGGTCTGCTCGATCCCTCCGATTTCGTGCCGATCGCCGAGGAGAGCGGCCTCATAACTCCCGTCGGGACCAAGGTGCTGGAGGAGGCCTGCGGCCAGGCTAAAGAGTGGCAGGACAGTCACCCTCACACGCCCCCGCTCGTATTGTCTGTGAACCTCTCGGCCAAGCAGCTCCAGCGCACCGAACTGGCCGGCACCGTGGAGCAAATCTTGGAGAAGACCGGCCTGGAGGCGAGCTGCTTGACCCTGGACGTGACGGAGACGGTCTACGTCAAGGCGCTGGAGGGCAACACGGCCGCGTTGGACGGGTTGAAGAAGGCGGGGGTACGCATCTCCATAGACGATTTCGGGGTGGGGTATTCCTCGCTCTCGTACCTAAAGCGCCTGCCGGCCGACATCTTGAAGATCGACCGCTCTTTCGTCGCAGGTCTAGGCGAAGACATGGAAGACACGGCGATCGTGCGCATGGTCATCGAGCTGGCCCACACCCTGGGGATGGAGGTGGTGGCAGAAGGCGTAGAGAAAGGAGAGCAGGCAACGAGCCTGCGGGAGATGGGCTGCGATATGGCCCAGGGCTACCACTTCGCCAGGCCGTTGCGCCCCGAAGAGGTGCCGCGCTTCCTGGACGGGTAGACGATGAGCCCGCGCACCGTTGCGCATTACCGAGGATAAGGGCACGGCCGAGTTGCGGCAGGTCAGGCGGAGAGTGACCGAACCGGCTCAGGTAAGGACAGCCGCGATGCCGTCTAGTGTAACGCTCGCTCCGAAAATTCTGACGATGACTCTCTTGGCATCCATGAGGTCGCGCCTTTTGCCACACTTTTTGGAATAGACGATCGGCGGACAATATACTTCCTGAGATTCGTCCGAAAGAGGGCGTTGATCGTTATCCCGTCAGAAACATTCGCGCCCCGAACACCCCGGTTCGGGGAACGAAGGATTGCGCGTAGGGCGCGAGAAGAAAGAGGCATTTGCGAGCGGCGGAGATGGGCGCGAAGCGGCCGAGGCGGCCCTCAAAGAGAGCGAGGCTAACTACCGCGCGCTGATCGAAGACCTACCTGAGTTGATCTGCCGTTCCTTGCCGGACCTGACGCGCACCTATGTCAACGAAGGCTACTGCCGCTATTTCGGCAAGAGCCGGGAAGAGTTGCTCGGAAGTAGTTTCCTGGATCTCCTGCCGGAGAAGGACCGCGGTCCACTGCAAGAGCACCTGGCCTCGTTGACCCCCGAAGACCCGGTCGACGCTTTCGAGCACTGGGTATGGCGGCATGACGGGGAGGTACGCTGGCAGCAGTGGACCAATAGGGCCGTCTTCGACGAGGGGGCAACCTTCTCGGCTACCAGGCGGTGGGCCGGGACTTCAACGTTAGAAAGCTCGTGGAGGAGGCGCTCAAGGAGAGCGAGGAGCGCTTCCGTCATCTTGTGCAAACGAGGGCATCGAGAGGCCCGAGCAGCTCTCCCTGGCGAGGGACCTGGGTTGCGAGCTGGCCCAGGGCTACCTTATCTCGGCACCGCTGCCGGCGAGGGAGGCGTCGAAGCTCTTGTTCGCGTCTGGGAAGATCTCTCAGAACCCCGGCGTATGTGCGTGGAGTCGGCGTGGGAGGCCTGGCTGGCTCCCTACCAATCGGGACGGTCGTTACGGACCGCAGGGGAAGCGTCTTCTCCTCCGGGCGCAACAGGGTTCGCGAGCGCTCCGGATTGGTACGGGCCATGAGCAGGCACGCGGTCCCGGCCTCCGAGACGGTGCATGCGCTCGACTGGGGGATATCGTCTCTCGCCTAGGCGAGACTTGAACCTCGAAACCTTTCCGCGGGTATAATGTGGCCTGCGCAAATAAGGCCATACAGGTGGAGAACAGAGTTGCCCGCATTCTTTCGGCCCATGCTCGTCTTCGGGGGCGGTTAGGAGAGCGCTCGTGTCGAGCATGACATCCTATTCTCCGGGTGGCGAGGGGTGGTTCCTCTCGCTGCTCAACAACGCGGCGGACATCGTCACCGTGCTTGCGGAGGACGACACGGTGCTCTACGACAGCCCTTCCATCGGGCGGACGTTGGGATACGAGCCGGGGGAGCGCGTAGGGCGCAAGGGCCTCGACTACGTCCACCCGGACGACGCGGAGAGGGTTCGTGCGGCCTTCTCTCGGCTGCTGGAAAGGCCCGGGATCGAGGTGCCGCTCGAGTACAGGATACGGCATAAAGACGGTTCCTGGCGCCACGTCGAAGCGACCCGCACCAACCTCCTATCCGACCCGGAGGTGGGCGGTATCGTCGCCATCTCGCGCGACGTCACGGACCGCAAGCTCGCGGAGAGGAGGCTTGAGGAGGCCGAGGAGCGTTACCGCAAGCTCGTCGAGGGCGTGCCGGCCGCGATCTATATGCGGAAAGGGCTCACCAGCGAGCCCGCCTCTTACGAGGTGACCTACATGAGCCCCAGGGTAGAGGAGATTCTGGGTTACCCACCCGAACGGTTCGTAGAAGACCCCGGTTTCTGGACGGAGGTAACTTATTCGGAGGATCGCGGGCGCGTTGTGGGCGAGGACAGGGGCGCCGATGGAACCGGCGTGTCGTTCTCGATGGAGTACCGCATGGTTCGCAACGATGGCCGCGTGGTGTGGGTGCTCGACGAGGCCGCGCCGGTCGGAAAAGAAGAAGGGTTTGCCCACTGGCAAGGCCACCTAACCGACATCTCGGCGAAGAGGGAGATCGAGGAAGCCCTCAGAGAGAGCGAGCGCCGTCATCGCCATCAGGCCAGGGAGTCCTCCCTGCTCCACCAGGTCCGCACGGCCCTCTCGCGCGAGCTGGATCCCGGGGACGTCTTCGATGCGGTCGTGGAGGCCGTCGCGGAGACGTACGGCTACGTCCTGGTCAGCGCGTACCTGATCGCAGACGAAGAACCGCAGAAGGAGTTGGTCTTGCAGCGCCAGGTGGGGTACCGCTCGGTGTTGGAGCGCATCCCCCTCTCGCGGGGCGTGATGGCGCGCGTCGCGCGCTCTGGTGAGCCGGCGTACCTCGAAGAGGCCCACACTGACCCCGAGTTCCTGGACGCTATACAAGGCATCGTCTCCGAAATCTGCGTGCCCTTGTTCGACCGGGACGAGGTGATCGGGACCCTGAACGTCGAGAGCATCGACGGTGCGAAGCTCGCTGAAGAGGACCTGCGGCTGTTGGAGGCAGTGGGCGAGCACACGAGCGACGCGCTCAGCCGCGCCCGGCTACACGCGCGGATCAAGGAGGCCGAAGAGCGCTACCGGGCGCTGGTGGAGAACGTGCCGGCCGTCGTCTACATAGACGCGGCGGACGAGAGCAACTCCGCCCTCTACCGCAGCCCTTTCGTGCGGGACGTCTTGGGCTACGAGCCCGAAGAGTTCCTCCACGATCCGATGTTCTGGCAGAACATCCTCCATCCCGAAGATCGCGAGAGGGTGCTGGCCGAGAACGAGAGGACCAACGGGACGGGTGAGCCCTTCAGGATAGAGTACCGTATGATCCGCAAGGACGGGCGGGCAGTGTGGCTCAGAGACGAGGCGGTGCTGATACGCGACGACGAGGGAAGGCCCAGGTTCTGGCAGGGTTACTTTGCGGACGTAACCGAGCGGAAACTGGCGGAGGAGCGAATCAGGGAGACCGAGGCGAAGTACCGTACGATAGTCGAGGGGGTGCCGGCCGTCACCTACGTGCATGCTCAGAATCCAGGTGGCACGAGCTACACGTCCTATATCAGCCCGCAGATCGAGGCGATCCTCGGGTACACCCCCGCTGAGTACACCTCCGATCCGGAGTTCTGGAAGACCGTGTTGCACCCCGAAGACAGGGAGCGCGTGCTTGCGGAAGACGTGCGTACCGGTCAAACCGGCGAGCCCTTCAGGCTAGAGTTCCGCATGGTTGCCAAGGACGGCCGGATCGTGTGGCTCAGGGAGGATGGCAGGCTCATAAGCAAGGAGGGGGAGACAGAGGTCTGGCATGGCGTGATGTTCGATATCACCGAGTTCAAGCGCACGGAGATGGCGCTCAAGGAGAGCGAGGAGCGCTACCGGAAGCTGGTGGAGCTCTCACCTGAACCCATCGCCGTCCACGACGGGGAACGGCTACTGTTCATAAACCGGGCCGGGGCGCAGCTCTTCGGTGCGGCCTCGCCGGAGGATTTGGTGGGCAGGAAGGTTCTGGACTTCGTACATCCCGCGTATCGGGCGCTCGTGTCCTGGCGCGTCCGGCACACCCTCAAGACGGGCGACCGGGCACCCTTGTTGGAGGAGAAGTACCTCCGGCTCGACGGTGGCGTGCTGGACTTGGAGGTCGTCGGACAGCCCATAACCTACTCGGGCAGGCCGGCGGTGCAGGCGGTCCTCAGGGACGTCACGGGGCGCAAGTTACTCGAAGAACGGCTCGCCTACCGGGCCACTCACGATTCTCTGACAGGGCTGCCCAACCGGGCGCTGTTGACCGAGCGCTTGGAGAGGTGCCTCCTGAGGACGCGGCGGGGCATCGGGCGGGTTGCGCTGCTGTTCATGGATATAGACAACTTCAAAGTCGTCAATGATTCGTTGGGCCACGACGTGGGAGACCGGTTGCTCGTCGCGGTCGGCAGGCGACTGGAGCAGTGCCTGAGGCCCGAGGACACGGTGGCGCGCCTCGGCGGCGACGAGTTCGTCGTACTGCTGGAGGAGGAGAATGCGGGGGCCGCAGAAAAGGCCGCCGCGAGGATCGCCGAAGCATTGGGTGACCCCTTCGTCCTCGACGGCCAAGAGGCCTTTGTGACCGTCAGCATCGGGATCTCAAGCGGCGAGGGCGGGGCGAAGGACCCAAGCGACCTCTTACGGGAGGCGGACCTGGCAATGTACCGGGCCAAGCGGGGAGGGAGGGCGTCCTACGCCGTCTTCGAACCCTTTATGGAGGATCAGGCCAGGACCCGCCTCTCCCTGGAGAACGACCTGCGCCGGGCGTTGGAGCGCGGGCAGT
Source organism: Rubrobacter tropicus (assembly GCF_011492945.1). Lineage (NCBI taxonomy): Bacteria > Bacillati > Actinomycetota > Rubrobacteria > Rubrobacterales > Rubrobacteraceae > Rubrobacter > Rubrobacter tropicus. Next base: position 3,680,159 of record NZ_CP045119.1, on the reverse strand, counting down.
TCCGCCTGCACTACCAGCCGATCATTAGGATAGAGACCGGCGAGGCTGTCGGCGCTGAGGCGCTCTTGCGTTGGAAACACCCGAAGCGTGGCTTGCTAGCCCCGCGCGACTTTCTCCAGGTGGCGGAGGAGACGGGCCTGATCGTTCCGATCGGACGCTGGGTTCTCCGGGAGACCTGCCGCCAGATACGGGCGTGGTGGGAGGAGGTGAGGGGCGTAGGCCCGGACATAAGGTCCGCCGGCGGGCCGTTTCGCATCAACATCAACGTCTCCCTGCGCCAGCTACGCGACGCGGACTTTACGTCGGACGTCGCCAGAGCCGTCGCGGGGACGGTTCTCCCTCCCGATGCCTTTACACTGGAGCTCACAGAAGACGATCTGGTCGGGGAAACGAGCGCCGATCTTGGCGTGCTGCGCGAGCTCAAAGGTATAGGGGTCGGTTTGGCCATAGACGACTTCGGGACGGGATACTCGTCGCTCTCTTCCCTGGGACAACTTCCCGTCGACCAACTTAAGCTCGACCGGTCGATAGTGGCCGGGGTGAAGAAAAACCGCGCGAACGCCGCGATCGTCTCGGCCACGGTTGCCCTGGCCGAGTCTTTGGGCCTGGGGCTGGTAGCGGAGGGGGTGGAGACCGAAGACGAGCGCTCGACCTTGCTCTCCCTCGGTTGCGCCCTAGGACAGGGCAGCTACTGGAGATATCCCCTCCCTCCGCGATGACAGAACCGAGACCTCCGATGAATACCGCGGTTGGTCTACCGGCGGCTTACGAAGAACGGTTGCCTCTACCGGGTCTTTGTTTCAAGCGATACATGGCCCGGTCCGCCTCCCGGAGCAAGGCTGAAGGGTCCAGAGCACCGCCGCCCTGGGCGACGGCGACGCCCACGCTGGCGGTGACCGAAACCCGCCGGCCGGATTCGTCCAAATAGAACGGCGCGCGCACCTTCTCGCCGATTCTTCTGGCCGCTTGCCGGGCCTCCCACTCTGTAACGTCCTCCAGCAAGACCGCGAACTCGTCACCGCCGAGGCGCGCCACCGTGTCCTCGGGCCGCACGCAGGACCTCATGCGCGCGCCGGCCTCCGAAAGTAGCCGGTCGCCGGCTTCGTGGCCCAGGGAGTCGTTGACCTCTTTGAAGTCGTCGATGTCTATAAAGAACACCGCCATACCCTCGGCCGACCGGGTGGCGCGCTCCGAGGCGTGCTTCAGACGGTCGGCAAACAGGTGCCTGTTGGGCAGGTTGGTGAGGGGGTCGTGGAACGCTTTGTGGGTGAGCTCCTCTTCGAGCACCTTCCTGTCCGTGAAGTCCTCGACCATGACGACGGCCAGCCCCTGCTCCGGACGCGTACCGCGGATCGCCGAGGCGCTGAGGCGGGCCCATATCACCGTGCCGTCTCTCTTGAGCATGCGCCTCTCCGCCCGGTAGCGGTCGCGCCGGCCATCCACGATCTCGCGGTAGGGTTCCGACCCGGCGATGCGGTCTGCGGGGTGGGTGAGTTGGTGGAAGGACCTTCCGCGAAGGTCCCCTTCTCCGTAGCCGAACATGAGATTGAGGGCGGTGTTGGCGCGCACTAGATTGCCTTCGGCGTTCGTAAGTGCCATGCCGATCACCGCCCCCTCGAAGACGGCTCGGAAACGCTCCTCGCTCTCCTTGAGTGTCTCTTCGGCGCGCCTCTTCTCCGTTACGTCGCTCAAAGAAAAGAGACGGCCCAGGGAGTTCCCGTCGCCCTCCAGCGGCGCGAAGGTCACGTCGTAGCGGCGCGTCGAGCCGTTCTTCAGGGAGATCTCCTGGTGCGGCGCATCGTCTGCCGTTCGGTGGATCGCGGGGCTGATCGGCAAGAGGCCAAAGACGCCACGACCGAGCACCCGGGCGGGCGCGTGGCCCAGGATGCTGGCCGCGACCGGGTTGAGGTCGACGACGCGCCCCCGGGGGTCAGTCACGATGAGCCCGTCGCGTAGGCTGGTGAAGGCGTCGGTCCTGCTCACGGGAGAGAGGTCCAGGAACCGGAACCGGAAAAGGCCCAGGGCAAACAGGGCGCCGGTGACCGGGAAGACCAGCACGCCCGGGTTCAGGTTGTGCACCGGGCTGATCCCCACGACGTGCGACAGGCTGGCCCCCCAAGACAGAAGCACGCCCGAGAGTAGCGCCACGCCCTGCGGATGGTAGAGTCGCGAAGAGCGGGCGATCTTGTACGCGAGCAAGGCCGTGCCGCAGAGAACGAGCGCGTAGGAGTAGACGGCGTGGACCCAATACCAGGGCCCCCGCACCATCTCGAGAACCACAAACGGGCCCGAACGGTCCAGTTCGACCGTGTCCCACACGAAGCCGTGTAGCCCGCTGGTCAACGTGAACAGTAACGTGCAAAGCGGTATCACGGCCAGGACGGCCACGGTGCGGTGGAGTCTTCGTCCCCACGCAAAATCTGCGAACACGAGGGCGAAGGCCAGCCACGCCACCGGCATGGCGGCGGCACCAAGGTACTCTGCCTTCGTCCAGAAAATCTTTCCGTTCACGGACGCCGAAAGCATCATCAGCGCGTAGGCAAGCTTGGACCCGCACGCGGCCATCATAAGCGCGGCGAAAGGCATCGCCGCGGGCGTCTCCTTTCGCCGCCAGGCGACCACGGCCAGAAAAGCGAGCGCCAGGGCAGAGGCCAGCGGCAGCAGTACGTAAGGTGTGTACTGGATGCTCACGTTCTTCCCGACGCGTGGATGGACAAGGTCGGGCCCGGCAATGCCTCGACCCTCATGATCATCTCGCTTCCCTGTCGACCTTGGCGTGTGGCAAGCCCGCTACGGACCCGTAGCAGACGCCAGGCCCCCCTCCAACCGTGCGGAGACCTCAGTGGCCGGCAGCGGCTTTGCAAAGTAGTAGCCCTGCGCGAGGCTGCAGCCCAACTCACGGAGGATATGGAGTTGTTCTTCCGTCTCTACGCCCTCGGCCACCACCTCGAGCTCCATGTCCCGCGCGAGGGTCGCCACCGCGGAGACGATCGCCCGGTCTTCGGTATTCTTTTCGAGGCCAGAGACGAACGAGCGATCGATCTTCAGGACGTCCAAAGGAAGCCTTTTCAGGTAGGAGAGGGAAGAATACCCTGTGCCGAAGTCGTCCACGGCCAGACGCACCCCCAGCTCCTTGAGGTTCCGTAGCGTGGCCGTCGTGCGCCCGGCACCGAACCCCGACTCGTCCATGGCGACGCCCTCCGTTATCTCCAAGCCCAGCGATCCGGGGTCGAGTCCCGCCTCCTCCAGAACGCTTTCCACGAGCTCAGGGAGGCCTGGCTCGTGGAATTGGCGGGCCGAAAGGTTGACCCAGACCGTCGGTGTACCGCCCCCTTTCAGAAGGTCCCGCCACTCGCGGGCCCGGGCGCAGGCCTCCCTGAGCACTTGCTCCCCGATCCCTATGATAAGTCCGGTCTCCTCGGCGAGCGGTATGAACGCCGCGGGAGGTACCACGCCACGCTGCGGATGCCTCCAGCGCACGAGCGCCTCGGCGCCGGCGTCTCGGCCGTCTGCCAAACGCACCACGGGCTGGTAGAGCACGCCGAGCTCTTCGCGCTCCAGGGCGTACCTCAGCCCGGCTTCGAGCGTCAGGCGCCGCTCCGACCGGCCGTCCATCGAGGTCTCGAAAACGACGTGGCGATCCTTGCCGCGCTCCTTGGCCGTGTACATCGCCACGTCCGCGCTTCTGAGGAGGTTCTGGGGGTCCTCCTGACCGCCCTTTCCGACCTTGCCAATTGCAACCCCGACGCTCGCGGTTACGAAGACCTCCCGGCCATCCAGGGAGAACGGCGGTCTGAGTTCCCGGGCGATACGCCCCGCCACCTCCTGCGCCAGTTCTTCGTTTTCCAGACCTTCCAGCAGGATGACGAACTCGTCGCCGCCCAGCCGTGCGACCGTGTGGCCCGGCCCGACGCAGGACGTTAGGCGGGCCGCTACTTCCACGAGGAGCCCGTCGCCCGCCCCGTGCCCGAGAGAGTCGTTGACGTGCTTGAAATTGTCCAGGTCAAGGAAGAGCACCCCGACCGTCTCGCCGGACTCCGACCCGTTTTCGCGCCCGACGCGGGAGAGGGCGTGGACCAGACGGTCGGTTAGGAGCGCCCGGTTGGGCAGCCCGGTCAGCCCGTCGTGGAGGGCGCGGTGGGCGAGGCTGTCCTCGAGATTCTTGCGCTCGGTAACGTCCTCTATGATGAGGCTCACCTCCCTCGTCTCCCCGTCCTCCCCCTTGACGGGGTAGCAGAACGCCCTCATCCACCGCGGCTGACCTCCGCGTCCGGTCCGGCGCGGTTCGTAGAGTAGGGGCGGCGTCTCAACGGTTTCGCCTTCCACGGCCTCCCTCACGTGGGGCAGGAGCCCCGCGGCCCGGACCTGCTCGTCCTCGAACACGTTCTCGCCTTCGGAGCTTTCCCCCTCTTCAAGGTCCCACAGCTCATCCCAGGCTTTGTTTACCAAGAGTGAGGTGCCGTCGCGGGCGAAGACGTGCATGGCCAAAGGCGCCTGCTCTATAAGCGTCCTGAGTCTCGCCTCCGGAAGTTCTGCTTGCGCGTTCCTTGGGCGCCGCTCAACCGCTGACAAGGCTCTCCCGGCTCTTTGCGAGTTGCGCTTCCATACTTTTCCTCATTTTGTCGGACACAACCAAGCGACTGATGGGTAAGATTCAGACTGTACTGTACCTTAACCTGACGCTCGATAGGGGCGAGGTGCGGTACATACTTTGGGCCATTCCTGTGTCAAATATCCGACGCTTACGGCCCGAAAACGACGTATGTTGCGACCTCTACCGTACGAGTACCCAGACGAGAAAATGCCCGGTCGATGGAGGCGGGCGGCTCGCTTGCGGCGGCCGCGCAACAAATTGACAACCTGGCTCGACCGGAAGAGAATGCAGCTTCCGTGAAACGCATCACCAAAACCCACTACCCGCGTAACGGAGGGACCTCTTGAGTTCAAACAAGTACGGAGTCGTCTGGATCTCGGTGGCGGTCTTGACGTTCCTGGTGGCTGTCGCGTACACGCTTGTCGTGGCTTTCGGGGGCCCGGCTAGCGAGGGGTATGACCCGGCATCCTTGCTGTTCGGGGTGGCGGGTCTGCTCGCGCTCGTCGGCTGGTGGTGGGACCGTTCCAGGATCGCGGAGGCTCGCGAGGAAGCCGAGAAGGGGCGCGAGCAACTGGCGGCCGAGGTGCAAAAGCGTGAGGCCGAGTTGGGCGGGGTCCGCGACGAGATCGGAGGGGTCCGCAGGGAGCGAGACGGGTTGCGGCAGGAGAAGGTACGGCTCGAGTCCAACCTGGAGGCGCGAGAGGGCGAGCTGGAGCGAGAACGCTACCTGCGCGCCCGTTCGCAGGAGGCGCGGGAGGCGGAGAGGGGCTGGAACCGGGAATTGCAGGCAGAGGTCATGCGCATGCACCGGGAGCTGGGTGCCTTAGGCGACCCGGGCGACGTGCCGAGCATGGTACTGCGTCTCACCAAGAGGCTGCTCGGGGCGGAGAAGGGGCTATTACTCTCGCGCGAAGACGAGGACTCCGACGGCAACCTCGACCTGATCTCCGTCGAGGGCTTCGAGAACGACCCGGAGGAAAGTGCGATCGTGCAGCGCTTCGCCGATGAGGTCATCGAGAACGACCAGATAATCCGCGAGGATGAGCCCCAAGAGGTAGAGGAGGGGAGCACCCCGGCGGACGAAGAGATCCAGAACCTCGTCGCGATCCCGATCTACATCCAGGACGAGTTCGGCGGCGTGATCGTTTGCGCCAACAAGGAGGGCGGATTCGGCGAGTACGACGAGGACGTCTTGCTCTCCTTGGGTAACCAGGCTGGCGCGGTCCTGAAGAACGGCCGCCTGCAGGGGGAGTTGCGCTCCTCCTACCTGGCCACGGTCCGCGTACTGGGGGAGGCGCTCGAAGCGAAGGACCCGTTCCTGCGCGGCCACTCCGAGGAGGTCTCCGGATACGTGGCGGCGGTCGCCGACCGTCTGGGCGTCGAGCCCCTACGCCGGGAGCAATTACTCTTCGCCTCGCTCCTGCACGATGTCGGCAAGATCGGCATAAGCGAGCGCATTCTGCTCAAGCCGGCGGCCCTCACCCCCGAAGAGACCGATATCGTCAAGCTACACCCGCGCATCGGCTACCACATCGTGCAGCAGGTGCCGGCGCTTGAGCCGATGGCGATGGGCATCCTTCACCACCACGAGCGCTACGATGGGTACGGTTACCCGTCAGGCCTGCGCGGGGAGGAAATACCGTTCGAGGCCAGGATTATCTGCGTGGCGGATGCCTTCAGCGCGATGACGGCCGAGCGCCCGTACCGGAGGCGGACGTCCGTAGCCGGGGCCTGCGAGGAGCTCGAACACCACGCCGGCACCCAGTTCGACCCCGAGATCGTGCGCGTCTTTGTCGAGGAGGTGCGCAGCAAACCGCCAGGCGACGACCGGCTCCGCGAGCTTGAAGATGCCCTCGAGGATCCGGAGCTTCAGGCCAGGCGCAAAGAGGGCGAGCCCGTGCTGGGCTACGGTTCGCTCGCGCTGACGGACAACCTGACGATGCTGTACACGCGCCGCTACCTGCACGAGACGGCGCAGGCCGAGGCGCGGCGTTCGGAGATGCGGGGGCGCCCGTTTGGCGTGGTTCTCGTGGAGCTGACGGAGATCGGCAGGACCAACATGCGGCAGGGCTACGCGGCCGGAGACGAGGAAATCCGGGCGGTTGCGCGCGGCCTCCAGAGAGTTGCGGCCCGCATCGGCGGCACGGCCTGTCGCCACGGCGGACGCCGTCTGGCCCTCGTCGGCTCCGGCGTCGACGAAGAGCATGCCCGCCGGCTCGCAGAAGAGATCGCGGAAGAGATAGCCGGAGGCCCACCGGTGCGGGTCGGCAGCTCCGCCTGGCGTCCCGGCGACGACGGCGAATCCGTGATCGTGCGCGCCAGGGCCGGCATCGCCTGAAAAGCGCCGGCGTACGCCCGGGACTCATCTGTTGCCCCGGAGGCCTCGCCGAACCACCCGTGTGTCGCTTCAGAGTAGTTGCTGTCGAAAGATCCCTAGAATCGTGCCACGCTTGCGGTGCGTCTTGCTTCGCTCCTTCAGGCAACGCATGCAGGGGACGCAGGTTTCAGCGGAGGTGCGGGCAACGCGCCGCACTCCGCGCCAACCATATTCTGATTCACGTGCCGCGCCCGTCTGTCGATAGCTCGGTCTCGCGGCCGCGCGTGGCCTGCCGGTTCAGCCGCTATTGGCATACCCAGATCTACCGTCGATGGACCGCCGAGGCGTTGATCTTCCTCTCGCGTGCCGGGAAAGAGAAGCGGTCGTCCGAGGCAGAGGCGTAGGTGGGATCCTCCGTCGAGAGTACCATCAACAAGGCCCTTGCGACCTCTTCGTCAACCGCGGTGCCCATCCCGCGGACCAACGCACGTCGCGCCTCGTTCGGGGAGAGCCCTGGCGAGTGGGGACCTTGCAGGACGAGCGAGGCGTAGAGAGAACAGACCGCGAGAATCTTGGACTCCGTCGGGGTCCACTGGCCGCGCAGGCGATCCGGGTACCCGGCGCCGTCGGGCCTTTCGTGGTGCCATCTGACCCACCTGGACGCCACTTCCAGACCGGGGACCGAAGCGAGCACCTCCTCGCCTGCCATCGGGTGTTCCTCCAGGCGCATGCTGCCCAGGGAGTTGAGCTTCTCGGGGGCCGTGAGTAGGATCTCATCCGGTAACCATAGGAGTCCCACGTCCATGAGCAGCGCAGCGACGCGCACCTCCCTGGCGCGCTCCTCGCCGAGGCCCATCTCCCTCGCCACGTCATAGGCGTACACGGCAGAGGCGGCGGCATGGTCTGCAGCGTGCCCGTCCCGGTATCCTAGCCGTCTGACCAGCTGAGAGGCGAGCTCCGTGTTGGAGTCGCGCAGCGCGTCTTTGAGGGCGGCATTCTCTTCCTCGAGTCGCAACGCCCGCTTGCGCTGCTCTCTGATGCGGTCCATCGCCACCGACGAGAGCAGGGTGCCACCCAGCAAAACTATGGCAGTCAGCGGGCCGCCGAGGGCGACGGTAGGAACAGCCACGAGCACGGTCGCGACGGCCAGGGCGTCCGACGGCAGGGCCGGAACGACGATCTCCAAGATGACCTCACGCCAAGACAGTCCGTACTTGAGGAGCATGAGCGTAGGCCCGATGAGGGCGTCCAACCCGTAGAAGACCAATCCGGCCGCGAGGGTCGCCAGCCCGAGCGAGGTCGGCGACGCGTACTCAGCATCGGAGGTCTGCGATAGGAACGCCAGCAGGGTCGAGGGGCAAAGGAGCGAGAAGACCAGCCCGCCCGCGAGCACCTGTGCCACATGCACGGAACCTTGAAAGGCCGTGCGCGACGGATCGCGGTAAACCGCAGAGGGGAGGGCCGCCACCAAAGCGCACGCGGGGCCGCCGAGCACCAGGGCGAACAGTATCGGCGCGCCCCCGAACTCAAAGGAGGTCTTGCCCACGCCGAGGCTTACCGGGCAGGTGCGCTCCAGGGCGCACAGAAAACCTAACCCGAGTCCCAGCGCGAACACCGTCGGCGTCAAGTAGAAGCCGAACCATATTGCCCAGGAAGCCAGCGCAAGGATAGCCAGGCAAACAACGCCGGTCACGTAGGCTCGCGCGAAGAATCGTCGGGAAAGCCTAGTTGGCAATTTTCCTCACGTCCCGCGCCTCGTCGACCCTCTGGTGGTCCCTTCTTCTCCCATAGGGAAATCATTCTAGTGGAAAGCGGGCCGGCGGTCCACGAGGCAACGGGGGCCGCCGGCCCGCCGATCTTTATATAATGTCAGCTACCAGGCCTTACGGGTCATCCGGCGTTCACCTCCCTGACCTTCATCATGCCTCCCAAAACCCCTTCGGCCTCTACCAGCACTTGCGGGTCAACAGCATTTTCGGGTCACCCCCTCGATGTAGCCGCTCGACGCAGTCAGGGCCTGCCGGCCCCGACCACCTTATTTTGCCTCATCTATGCCGGGAAAGAAGGGATCACAAGATCTGGTGGCGAACGGACGGCGGAGGGCTAGGCGGGATTACCTTTGCTTTAAGAGACCACGGACCCTGTGGCTCCGGGAGGCGAGGGGGCAGCGCGGTTCTTCGCGAAGCGGCGGGCAGATGACGGGTTGGTCTGTACCCCCGTCCGGATCGTTCACGGGAGTCTACGGGCTGCGGTTAGGAGTCTGCCCGCCTCCTCGGCGGGCAGCGGTTCCGAGAAAAGGTACCCCTGGCCGAGGTCGCATCCCAGGGCCTCGACTCGCGCCAGCTGATCTGGCGTCTCCACGCCCTCGGCCAATACCCTAAGGCCCAAACCCTTCGCCACATGGACCATACCGGATACAAGAACCTCATCCTCAGGATCCTGTTCGATCTTCTCGACAAACGAGCGGTCGATCTTCAGCATGCCCACCGGCAGGTGCTTGAGGTACGACAGGGAGGAGTAGCCCACCCCGAAGTCGTCCAGGGCGAACCGCACCCCAGCGGCCCTGAGCTCGTGCAGGGTGTCGATGTGACGGGACCCGTTGCCGACCACGGCGCTCTCCGTGATCTCCAGGGTCAACCAGGCGGGGTCCAGTCCGCTCTCCCGCAAGGCGTCTCGAATGTCCTCGGTAAGGCGGGGATGGGAGAGCTGCTTCGCCGAGAGGTTCACGCCTATGATCAGGGGTGGGTCCGAGGGATGGCCCGGGTAGCGGATCTGCCACTCGCGAGTCTGCAGGCATGCTTCGTGAAGGATCCTGCGTCCGATGGACGCTATAAGCCCGATCTCCTCCGCAAGCGGCACGAACTGTGCCGGCGAGACGCATCCACGCTCCGGATGCTGCCAGCGCGCCAGCGCCTCGAAGCCGATTATTCGTCCGGTATCGAGGGCGACCACCGGCTGGTAATGCACCACGAACTCGTCTCGCTCCAGGGCTCGCCTGAGGTCATTCTCCAGCCCCAGGCGCTCGACGACGAGCGACTTCATCGCTGGGTCGAAGACGCGGTAGCGCGCCTTGCCCTCCTCTTTGGCACGGTACATGGCCACGTCAGCGTCGCGCAGCAGATCCTCCGGTCCTTCCCGTAAACTTCCTCCGCCGCAGGCGATCCCGATGCTCGGGGTTACGAAGGCCTCTTGGCCGTCGAGGATGAAAGGCTCTCGCAGCTCTTCTACGATCCGTTCGGCCACCCGCGTGGCCTCGCCCGTGTCCTGAACGTGCTCGAGCAAGGCTGCAAACTCGTCGCCCCCGAGGCGCGCGGCAACGTCTTCGGCGCGCAGGCATCTTCGCAGCCGACGGGAGGCCTCCACGAGCAACCGGTCGCCGGCTTCGTGGCCCAGGGAGTCGTTGACGTACTTGAAGTTGTCGAGGTCCAGAAACAATATGGCGACCTTCCCGTCCACCTCCCGGCCGGATCCGGCCAGGGAACGTTCGAGCCGATCCGCGAAGAAGGCCCGGTTGGGCAGGCCCGTGAGGGCATCGTGGAACGCTTGGTGCGCCAGGCGCTGCTCCAGCGCCTTCCGCTCGGTGATATCCGCGATGGACCCCAGGGTGCCCACTATCTTGCCCGTTGGGTCGCGGTAGGGGGTCGCGGTGACCTCCCCCCAAAACGTCGTACCGTTCTTGCGTCTCAAACGCGTAACGTATCGCTCGACGAGGCCCCTCGCGCGGCGCTCGTTGTTGCGAAGCGCCCGCCGCCGCTCCTCCAGGGGCAGCAGTAGCTCGTAAGCCGGATGGCCGAGCAGGTCTTCCTTGGCGTACCCGGTGAGCTCGGTGACGCGGGAGTTTGCGTCGAGTACGAGATCGTCCAGGTCGGTGATGACCAGACCCTCGCCTAAGCTCTCGACCACCCTGCGGAAATGCGATTCGGAGGCACGCAGCGCCTCTTCCGTGTGCTTGCGCTCCGTGATATCCACTACGGTATGAACCGCACCCCGGAACCACCCGTCGCCGTCCAGGATTGGGGTCCCGGAAGCCGAGAGGTATCTTCTCTTACCCGACGCGCTCGTTATGGAGATCTCGTAAGCGGAGCGCATGTTTTTCTTTCTCAGGGCCGTCTGTTCTTGAGCTTTGAGGCGTTGGTCGTCGTCCAAAAATTCCAGTAAGGACCTGCCGACCAGTTCCTCGGGCGTGAGGTCGAAGATGTCGGCATAGGCCCGGTTACAGTAGGTTATCCGTTCGCGGTCGTCAACGAACCCGATACCCTCCTGCACAGTTTCGACGAGGGTACGGTATTTCTCTTCGGATGCCCGCAGCGCCTCCTCCGCGGCCTCGCGCCGTGTAATGTCGCGCGCTGAGGCGAATATCAGCCTTCTTCCCCCGTAGTCCACGGGGCCCACTCGCACCTCGACGGGAAAAGTCGTGTCATCCTTGCGGCGGTGCCGACCCAGATGCACCCCTGACGACAGGCTACTCTCGCCGGTGAGGGCACGCTGCCACAGGGTGCCGCCCCCCGCCTCTCTCTCCGCCCGCTCCTCTTCCGAGAGGAGGTTGGTGGCGAAGTCGCCGACCGAGAGCGAAAGTAGCTCCTCGCGCGAGTAGCCTAAAGAGCGGCAAGCCTCGGCGTTGCAGTCCATGATCCGGCCCCGCTCGTCGTGGACCAGCAGGGCGTCGACGGAACGATCGAAGAGCTGCCTGAAGCGCTCCTCGCTCTCTTTGAGAGCTTCCTCGGCCCGCTTGCGTTCGGTAATGTCCTCCACCACGCCGACTAGAAACTCGGGTTCGCCATCCGCATTGCGCACGGCGGAGATCGCGGGCCTAACCCACACGAGTTCGCCGTCTTTACGGATGTACCGTTTCTCCCTCTGGTAGCGTTCGACGCTGCCAGAGAGTAACGCCTCGTTCAATCGCCGGTCTTGCGTCACGTCGTCCGGGTGGGAGAGCTCCGCGATGGGTTTGCCGAACAGCTCCTCGGCGTCGTAACCAACCATCTCCTGGTAGGCGCGGTTGGTCTCCAGTAGCCGCCTCTGGCGGTCGGCGATGGATATCCCGAGTGCCGTGTTCTCGAAGATCGCCCGGAACCGCTGCTCGCTTCGCCGCAGTGTGTCCTCGATTCGTCTGCGTTCCGTAACGTCGCGTAGCATGATCAGGCGCCCCGCGCGGCGTCCCCTCCCGTCACGCAGCGACGAGACGGAGAGCTCATAGGCGCGTGGCGGCCCCGGTCCGTCTACCAACTCTACCTCTTCTGAAGCTGCCTCCGCGTCGTTGTGACGTTCGAGCAGGACGGCCCGGCCGGGCATGATCTCACCCACCGGACGGCCGACGGTTTCGGCTACCGAAAGGCCGAAAATGCGTCGTGCGGCGGGGTTCAGGTCCACGATCCGGTCCTGCACGTCCAGCACCACCATCCCGTCGCCCATGCCCTCGACGACGGCGTCACGCGCTACCGGCACGGCGTCGAGCAGGCCGCGTCGGAAGAGGGCCCAGGCGAAGACCGCACCGGTTACGACGAAGGCGAAGGGGGCCGGGTCCGGGTACCTGGGCGGGATGAGGCCGAAAACGTTGGCCGCGTTCCCTGTCCATGGAATCAGGGTCCCAACCAGCAAGGCGATCCTCTGACTGCGGTAGGGGCCCGCCGAGAGGACGAACGTCTGAACGAGAAGAAAGGTTGCGATAGAGATGAGAAGGTAAGAGTAAGCCAGGTTGACCCAGAACCAGGGCCCGTAGACCGGCTCGATGGTCGGGAACGCGCCGCCCACGCTCGGCTCTCTCGACCTCCAGAACAGATCGTGCGCCTCGTTAGTGAAGATCAACAGCAGCGTGAAGACCGGCTCGACGGCTAGAAGCGCCACGATCGGGCGAGTCATAGTTTTGGCTCTGCCGGTGTACCGGAGTGCGAAGACGAGCCACGCCGCCGGCACGAGCAGTATGCCCGTGTACTTGACGTTCCCCCAGAATATCTTGACTGGAAGGTCCGTCGCGCCCAGGGACAGGGCGTACGCCGCCCCCCATGTCGCCCCGGCGACCATCAGCGTCACGAAGGCGGTCGCACCCGGGGCTCCGCGGCGACGGCGCCAGACGTACAGGGCGATCAGAATCAGGACGACCGCCGCGAGGAACAGCGGGATCGCGAAAGGCGTCTCTCGCCAGCGCATCAGGCCCACCTGCCGTTCCGGAGGGGTGGCGTCTCGCGAAGCGTCTCGCGTTCTGGGTCACTCACGGTTCCGAGTCACCCCCGCCGAGAACCGGCGGTCGCGCAGAATGTTCCCTCCTGATTGCCGACGACCCCGTGGACTCCTTCTGCGACCCCAACATCGACCCCGACCTTACGTGCAAATTCTTGTCGAACCGAAGCGTCGTGCGCCATGCATACGCGACCCCGAAAGAAGACTCTATCCAGACCCAATACCATCGGCCCTTCGACCTCAGCAAGTACGTTTCCTTCCTTGATTTCTCACATCGTACCCGATACGCAAGCCCAAAGAAAAGCTAACCGGCCTCCTCTGAGGTGCCCGGCCGACATGTGCGCGCCGCGGGCGAGCGCCTCGACGTCCAGCGGACGGGCGTACTCCCGGTCGATCCGGTCGCGGGCGCGCCGCAGCCACGCGAGGTCGCGCAGGTGGTGCGCCGCGGCGGGTCTGCTGGTCACCTGCGAGATCGTGCCACGTCGCGCCGGAGTGCTCAAGTTCGTTGGCGTGGTGTATCCGGGGTGATCCTTCGTTGCGGCCGGGTCGGGCCGCGATGGCTTGCGGGATCTGCTCGGCGGTCACCTCCCCGGTCGTGGTGCCGAGGGCCCGGGCTCGGGCGAGGACGTCGAGCCCGAGGTAGCGGCGGCCTTCGGCCCATTCGTCGTGCTGCTCGGCCAGGACGGCGCCGACGAGGCGGATGATCGCGTTCCGGTCGGGGAAGGTGCCGACCACGTCGGTGCGGCGGCGGATCTACTCGTTGAGCCGTTCTTTACGTCCGACTCTGGATCATTTAGTCCAGGTTCGAAGCCTGCCCCCTGGTGTGCTTCAGACCGGATAGCTTGTCGCTGATCCTCTTTGGGTTGGCTAGTCTCGGCAATGTCCCAATCTCACCCGTGGCAGGGACCCACAGTCGATCGTATCTTCCGGACCACGACCCGACGGCCTGGACGCCGATGCCTGCGGTGGAGCCGGAGAGTCCCGCGAGGGTGGTCTCTCGGGCGGTTCAGTGTAGGCGGATCACGGTTCGCGACGTCTGCCGCGACCCCAACGCGCCGGACGGGCTTTGTCCGACGGGCCGAGGATTCTTCCGCGTGGCCGGTGCTCGGGCAATCGGGAGGAGCAAAAGTGTAAGATGGCCTACCTGGATTTCTAACGATGCCGGGATGCGCTGGGCACATCCGCGTCCCGCCGAGACACGGGAGACGACCATGACCGCTTCATCGTTTCGCTTGCAGGAAGCCACGATAGACGACATCCACTCCGCGTTCCGGTCGGGGGAGCTTACCTGCCGCGGCCTCGTGGAGCTGTACCTGGCCCGCATCGAGGCCTACGACAAAAACGGGCCCGAACTGAACTCCATCCTCACGGTCAACCCCAACGTGCTGGACGAGGCCGACGAACTCGACAGCTCTTTCGGGCGGAGAGGCGAGTTCGTCGGCCCCCTCCACGGCATTCCCGTGCTGGTCAAGGACCAGGCCGAGACCGCCGGGATCCGGACCACCTTCGGGTCCGTGGCCTTCGAGGACTACGTCCCGGAGGAGGACGCGACCGCGGTGGGGAGGCTAAAGGAGGCGGGGGCCCTGATCCTCGCGAAGACCAACCTCCCGGACTTCGCGACCTCCTGGTTCGCCTACTCCTCGGCCGGAGGCGAGACGAAGAACCCATACGACCTCGACCGGGACCCGGGCGGCTCCAGCGGCGGCACGGGGGCCGCGGTGGCGGCGAACCTCGGGGCCGTGGGGATCGGGGAGGACACGGGCGGGTCCATCCGCGTCCCGTCCTCCTTCGACAACCTGGTCGGGTTCAGGGTCACCACAGGACTTATAAGCCGCAAGGGCATGTCTCCCCTGGTCGTCTTCCAGGACACCGCGGGCCCCATGACCCGCACGGTGAAGGACGCCGCGATCCTGCTCGACGCGCTCGTGGGCTACGACCCTGCAGACCCGTTCACCGCGGCTGCCACGCTCGCCAGGGGCGCGGGAGGGTACGCTGGTGGGCTCTCGGAAGGCGGCTTGAGGGGGGCGAGGGTGGGAGTACTGCGCGAGGCGTTCGGGCCGGACGACGACCCGGACTCCGGCGAGGTGAACAGGGTCGTGGGCGTGGCGATCGAGGCCATGCGGGACGCCGGCGCGGAGGTCGTCGACCCGGTGAGCGTGCCGAATCTGATGGGATTTATCGAGGTCACCTCCCTCTACCTCTCGCAATCCCGCTACGACATAGACGGTTTCCTCTCGACGAGGCCCGGTTCCCACACGGTGGGCGAGCTCTACGACGCCAAGCGTTTCCACCCGCGCCTCGACCTCTTCACGGCCATAGCGGAGGAGGCCCCCGAACACCCCGAAGAAGACCCCAATTACCACAAGGGGCTCGCCGCCAGGGAGGAGTTCCGAAGGGCCATCTTGGGCGTGATGGCCTCGCACAACCTCGACGCCATCCTCTTCCCGAACTCCCAGGTGCTCCCGCCAACGAGGAAAGAGCTCGACGACTGGAAGTGGACCGTGCTCACGTTTCCGACCAACGCCCTCATAGCGGCGCAGGCGGACTTGCCGTCCGTCTCGTTGCCGGCCGGCTTCTCCGAAGGGGGCGTGCCCGTCGGATTCGAGTTGGTCGGGAAGCCCTACGGAGAGGCGGACCTGCTCGGGCTCGCGCACTCCTACGAAAAGGCGGCGGACCCGCGCAGATCCCCAGATAGCGTACCCCCGCTCCCCGACGAACCCCGGTAAGCTGCCCAACGAGCGCGCAGAGGACCTCTAGCCGCGCCCTGGCACCTGTTGTCAGGCGTATTTCGGGTTCCCCGTGTCCCGCCATCGAGGGATCTTTGCACCCTACATCGCAGCGGCGGCAAACTAAACGGGCCGTAGGGACACGAGGAAGGGGCAGGTCGGTTGTCTCGTGCCGCGCCGCCCACGCCCTCGTACGGGATCTATTCCCTTCGGGCGAGACCCGGCTGTCGGCCGACGTTCGTGGCGACCTTCTTTGGGGTGGTGTACGATCTTCTGGCCGGGCTTTCCGGCGACGAGAGGAGATCTACTGGTCGAGTCAACGAATGGCGACGGTGGCCCCTGCGGTAGTGCCGCCCGGCACGGGCGTCTCGTTCGTTTTTCTTCCCGGGTCGAGGCGGCGGTCCGGGTTCGCTGATGGGCTGGCAGCTCTCCCCGTACTTCTACCTCCTGGTCGCGTCTGGCGTCTTTTCGGCCGCGCTGGCAGGGTACGTCTGGACTCGCCGCGGGGCGCCGGGCGCGCGGACCCTGGCGGTCCTCATGGCCGGCGTGTCGGTGTGGGCTTTGGGGTACGCGCTGGAGTCGGGCGCTCCGGACGTGGGCGCGAAAATCTTCTGGGCGAAGGTCCAGTATTTCGGGATCTCGACGGTGCCGCTGGCGTGGCTGGCTTTCTGCGTCCGGTACACGGGGCGGGAGGGGTGGCTGACCCGCGGTAACCTGGCGCTGCTGGCCGTCGTTCCCCTCGTCACCCTCGCGCTCGTGTGGACGAACGGGGCGCACAACCTGGTCTGGGCGTCCACGGCGTCCGACCTTTCCCGGGCTTTTCCCGCCCTCGCTTTCGAGTATGGCCCCTGGTTCTACGTGTACTGGATTTTCTCTCAGATCCTCATCCTGGCCGGGACCGTTTTTCTGCTCCCCGCGCTCGCCCGCTCGCTGCGGCTCTACAGGAGGCAGGGCGTGGCGCTGCTGGTGGCCGCGGCGATACCTTGGGTGGGGAACGTGGTCTACGTCCTTGGGCTAATACCGGTCCCCGGGCTCGACCCGACGCCCTTCGCCTTCTTGCTCGGCGGGGGGGCGCTGGTTATCGGGCTGTTCGGCTTCAGGTTGCTCGACCTGGTCCCCGTGGCGCGGGGAACGTCGTCGAGGGGATGGGCGACGGCGTGATCGTGGCCGACCCGCAAGACCGCGTCGTGGACGTGAACCCCGCGGCCGAGAACATCCTCGGCCGCCCGGCTTCCGAGGCCGTCGGGATGACGCTCGCCCGGCTCGCCCCGCCTGGAAGGCCGCCTTCGAGGAACACCGGAGGGCGGGGGGCGTGGTCCGGCAAGAGGTCAGGGGCAACGAAGAACCGGAGGCCCGCGACTACGAGCTGACGATCTCCCCCGTGGTGGATAGGAAGGGCCGCCGCAAGGGCCGGCTCGTCCTGCTGCGCGACGTGACCGACCGGAAGCGGGCCGAGGAGGAGCGGGCGCGGAGGATGGCGGAGCTGGCGCGCTCGAACGCGGAACTCGAGCAGTTCGCCCACTCCGTCTCCCACGACCTGAGGGCGCCCCTCAGGAGCATCGACGGGTTCTCCAGGATCCTGCAGGAAGACCACGCCGGCGGCCTCGACGCCGAGGGCCTGGACCACCTCCGCCGCGTCCGGGCCTCGGCCCAGCGCATGGGCCTGCTCATAGACGCCCTGCTCGACCTCTCCCGGGTAACGAGGGTCGAGATGCGCCGGACGAACGTGGACCTCTCGGCCCTCGCCGCAGAGGTGGCCGGCGAACTCCGGCGGCGCGACCCGGAGAGGAACGCGAGCTTCGAGATACGGGAAGGCCTGACCGCCGACGGCGACGCGAGGCTGCTGCGGGTGGTCGTCGAGAACCTGCTCGGAAACGCCTGGAAGTTCACCTCCAGGGAGCCCGCGGCGAAGATAGAGTTCGGCGCCGAACTCCACGAGGGCGTCACCGTCTTTTTCGTGCGCGACGACGGGGTCGGGTTCGACCCGCGCTACGCCGGCGCGCTCTTCGGACCCTTCCAGAGGCTCCACGCCGAAGACGAGTTCGAGGGAACCGGCATAGGCCTCGCCACGGTCGCCCGCATCGTCCACCGCCACGGCGGCAAGACCTGGGCGGAGGGCGAGCCGGGGAAGGGCGCCGCCTTCTTCTTCACGCTCTGGAGCGTTTAGCCGCCGGCTCTCTGGTCCAGACCGTCTGGGTGCGCCCGGTCCGGGCTTCCGTCGGAGGCCGGTGGAACGTACCATGGCGGAAGGTAAAGGACGGATTTCCCGGGCGGATGGGGCAGACGGGAAGGGAGCGGGATGGGGTCTAGATCACGGCGTAGCCGGATCGCCGCTGTTGGAGCGTGGACCGCGCCATGATCGGGGCGGTGGCGGCGGTGCTCCTGCTCCTGGCCGTCCTGGTCCTCGTCCCGCTGCGCTTCGCCCGCGCCCTGCGGCGCTCCCTGAAGGACCCGGAGTTCCGCGGGCTCTTCGCGCTGGTGGTCGTCACCCTTCTGGCAGGCACCCTCTTCTACTGGCAAATCGAGGGCTGGAGCCTGCTGGATTCTTTTTACTTCAGTTCGATCACCCTCACCACCGTCGGCTACGGCGACTTCGCCCCCGAGACCGCCGCCGGCAAGCTCTTCACCGTCTTCTACCTCTTTACCGGCATCGGCCTCATAGTCGCCTTCCTGAACGCCGTCGCCCACGCCACCGTCGAACAACGCTCCGAACGTAAAGGCCGCCCAGACCGCCGCCCCACGCCCCCCGAAGAAGAACGCAAGGAAGAGTAACCCCCCAACCAAACCCGTGACGTCCTACCTCGCAATCACCCCGCGTCTCCAAAGTTTTTCTTGTGCCTCTTGACACACGAGAACGAGGTCTATATATTAACGTCATAATGTCTTTACATTAGTGGTGTAAGGATGGGGAAGGGACTCTATGGTTGACGCGTTGGATGGGGTTAGGCTGGATCACGGCAGCCCCGTGCCGCTTTACCACCAGGCGGCGCAGGTTCTGGAGGCGGCCATCGAGGATGGCCGGTTGGCGCGGGGGAGCAAGCTCGAGGGTGAGGTCGAGCTTGCCACGCGGTTGGGGATCAGCCGCCCCACGATGCGCGCGGCGCTGAAGCAGCTAGTGGATAAGGGCCTGCTCGTCCGGCGGCGGGGTATCGGGACCATGGTGGCGCCCAGGCCCGTGCGGCGGTCGGTCGCCCTCACCAGCCTGTTCGATGACCTCAAAGAGGCCGGCAGGGAGCCGCGGACGCGGTTGCTCTCGCTGGAAAGGGTCCCCTGCCCGCCGGACGTGGCCGAGCATCTGGGGCTGGAGCCCGGCGCCCCCGTGGTGCGGTTCGACAGGCTACGGGTCGCGGGGTCCGACCCCATCGCGCTCATGCACAACGTGGTGCCGGACGGGCTGGTGGAGATCCGGGAAGAAGACCTGGAGCGGACCGGGCTCTACGAGCTGTTTCGGAGCGGCGGGGTCGCGCCGAACGTCGCGACGCAGCGGGTGGGGGCCCGCAAGGCCGGCGCAGAGGAGGCCGAGCTTCTGGAGATGGGACTCGGAGATCCCGTCCTGACGATGACCAGGATCGCCTACGACGCCAACGGGCGGCCCATAGAGTACGGCTCGCACAGCTACCCGGCCGAGTCCTACTGGTTCGAGATGATGCTGGTGGATCTGTAAGGAAAGGCTATCCGGGTGGGGACCCGGCTGCCGCGAAGCGCAAACGTTCGCCGGTCAGGCGGCCTTGGAAAGGGGAAGCGTGGCAAGAGAGATAGGCATAGGGACGATCAGCCTGGGTTGGATGGGCACGCTGCACACGCGGGCGTACCGGCGTCTGCTCGACCACTACCCGGAATGCGAGTTGCGGCCGAGGCTCGTCGTCGCGGCAGACACGGTCGAAGACCGGGCGCGCGACGCGGCGGACCGCCTCGGGTACGAGGGCTGGACCACCGACTGGCGGGAGGTCATCGAGCACCCCGAGGTCGAGGCGGTGAGCATCGCGGCGCCGAACTACCTGCACAAAGAGGTCGCCGTCGCGGCGGCGCGGGCCGGGAAGCACATCTGGTTGGAGAAGCCGTGCGGGAGGTATCCGTCCGAGACTTACGATATCGGGGAGGCCGTTGAAGAGGCCGGGGTCGTCAGCATGATCGGGCTGATGTACCGCCACGTTCCGGTCGTCGAGTACGCCAGGGAGCTCATCGCGGCGGGGGAGCTCGGGGAGATCACGCACTACAGGGGCTACTTCCTGGCCGACTACGCAGCCGACCCGAACGGCGCCCTGACCTGGCGCTACAAGCTCGACGGCGCGGGGCTAGGGGTGCTCGGGGACATCATGCCCCACTCGGTCGACATGGCCCAGAACCTCCTCGGCCCCATCGAGAGCGTCTCGGCCCAGCGGGAGACGTTTATCCGGCAGAGGCCGGAGGTGCCCGAGGGCATGGGCACGGGCCACTTCGTCGTCGAGGGCGGCGACATGGGGGAAGTCGAGAACGAGGACTACGTGGGCGGCCTCCTCCGGTTCGAGAGCGGCGTCCGCGGGACCATCGAGAACAGCAGGACCTGCGTAGGCCCCCACGTCCGGATGAGCTTCGAGGTGAACGGCACGCGCGGCGCCCTCTCCTGGGACTTCCAGCGCCTCAACGAACTGCAGTTGTACAGGACGGACGGAACCGGAGATAGGGGTTACCGCAAGGTCCACGCCGCACCCGGCATGGGAGATTTCGACAGGTTCCAGCCGGGGGCCGGGATCTCGATGGGCTACGACGACCTGAAGGTCGCCGAGGCCGAGCGGTTCCTCTCCTCCATAGCCGACGGCCGTCAGAGGCCGGCGAGCATCCGCGACATCGTCTCGACCATGCGGGTCGTCGACGCGATGGACCGCTCTTGTAATACGGGCCGCTGGGAGAAGGTCGAGGAGCCAAAACCCGCAAGAGCGCCCGACCCGCGCGTCGCGACCGGCGAGCGCAGGATGGGGGGCGACGAATGAGCGGGCCCGACCTCGTCTGTATCGGCCGCACGAGCGTCGACCTCTACGCCGAGCAGGACGGCTCCAAGCTCGAAGACGTCCAGTCCTTCCGCAAGTACGTCGGCGGGAGCGCCACGAACATAGCCGTCGGCACGGCCAGGCTCGGGGTGAGGAGCGCCATGCTCACCCGCGTCGGGGACGAGCAGATGGGGCGCTTCGTGAGGAAGACCCTCGCCGAGAACGGGGTGGACACGAGCCAGGTCAGGCCCGACCCGGAGAAGCTCACCCCCTACGTCCTGCTCGCCGTCCGCGCGATAGACGACTTCCCGAGGCTCTTCGCCTACGGCGACGCGGCCGACCTTGCCATAGAAGAAGAGGACGTGGACCCGGAGTTTATAGCCTCGTCCAAGGCGCTCCTGATCACGGGCACGCCCCTCTCCCGCCCGGGCGCCAGGGCGGCCTCCGTAAAAGCCGTAGAGGCGGCGCGGCGGGGCGGAACGCAGGTAGTCTTCGACCTGGACTACCGGCCCGTCTTCTGGGGCGTCGCCCCCCACGAGCAGGGCGGCGAGATGTTCGTCGCGAGCGAAGAGGTGACCGAGGTCTACCGCTCCGCGCTGCCCGACTGCGACCTCGTCGTGGGGACCGAAGAGGAGGTAAGGATAGCCGGCGGTTCGACCGACACCCGCGAGGCGCTCCTGAACATCCGCGGCCTCTCCGGGGCGACCATCGTCCTCAAGGTGGGAGCGATGGGGGCCATAGTCTTCCCCGGCGACATACCGGATGACGTCGAAAACGGGGTGCGGGTGCCCGGCTTCCCGGTCGAGGTCTTCAACTCCGTCGGGGCGGGCGACGCGTTCATGAGCGGTTTCCTGAGCGGCTGGCTGCGCGAGGAGCCGCTGGAGGAGTGCCTGCGGCTCGGGAACGCCTGCGGCGCCATCGTCGTCTCCAGGCACGGGTGCTCCCCGGCGATGGCCACGACGGAGGAGCTGGAGTACTTCCTGGCGCTGGATGAGAAACCCAGGCGGTTGCGGGACGACGGGTGGCTGGAGCACCTGCACCGGGCCACGACCCGCAACGACCCGGAGGAGTTGCGGATTCTGGCCGTGGACCACCGCTGGCAGCTCGAGGAGCTGGCCGACGAGCTCGGGGTGGAGCGCGGGCGGTTGCGCGAGTTGAAGGTGCTGCTCGGGCGGGCGTTCCGGCGGGTGGCCGGGGACGACGAGGCGGCCGGCGTCCTGATCGACGACGTCTACGGGGGCGAGGCGCTGGAGGAACTCACGGGGAGCGGGGCCTGGATCTCGCGCGCCGTCGAGGTGGCGAAGAGCCGGCCCGTCGAGTTCGTCGGCGGCCCGAACGTCGCGGCCACCCTTCGCGCCTGGCCCGAGGAGCACGTCGTCAAGTGCAACCTGTACATGCACCCGGGGGACGACGGAGAGATACAGAAGGTCCAGGAAGAGAGGGTCCTACAACTCTACGACGCCTGCCTGGTCAACGACCGGCGGCTGCTGCTCGAGGTCCAGCCCGCGCCCGGGACGAGCTACGACGGGGAGAGCGTGGCGGGTTTGATCGGCAGGTTCTACGAGATCGGGGTGCGTCCCGAGTGGTGGAAGATCCCACCAAACCCCGACCCGGCGGTGTGGGCCAGGATCGGGAGCGTGGTCCGCGAGCACGACCCGTACTGCGCGGGCCTGCTCGTCCTCGGCCAGGCGATGGAAGAGGAGAAGCTCGCCGAGAGCTTCGCCGCCGCGGCCTCCGAGCCCCTGTGCCGCGGCTTCGCCATCGGGCGCTCGATTTACGGCGAGCCAGCACGACGCTGGCTGGCCGGCGAGATGGACGACGAGGGGCTCATGTCCTCCGTGGCCGAGAGGTACGGGCGCATGAACGCGCTCTGGCAGAACAGGAACGAGCAACACGCCCGGCAGGGCGCGGCGGGCTAAAGGCCCCGCCAGGCAAACGTATCGAGGAGGAGAACAAGGTGGAGAACAACGGGAAGCGTGGTAGCGACGGCAGGATCCCCGTCGGCGTGGTCGGGACGGGCGGCATGGGCGGTATGCACGCCCACTGCCTGCATCGGAAGGTGGCCGGGGCGCGCGTGGCGGCCGTCTCCGACGTCGACGCGGATAGAGCCGGAAAGGTCGCCAGGGAGTGCGGGGGCGCGGCCGTGTTTGGTGACGCGGTCGAGATGATCCGGGACGAGCGGGTAGAGGCCGTCGTTATAGCCTCCCCCGACCCGACGCACGCCGAACTGGTCCTCGAATGCCTGCGCCTCGGAAAGCCGGTCCTGTGCGAGAAGCCGCTCGCGACGAGCCCGGAGGAGGCGCTCGGGATCGTGGAGGCCGAGGTGGAGGCCGGCCAAAAGCTCGTGCAGGTCGGTTTTATGCGCCGCTACGACCCGCAGCACGTGGACGTCAAGAACGTCGCGGCCTCGGGAGATATCGGGGAGCCGGTGCTCTTTAAGGGGTGGCACAGGAACGCCCAGATACCGCCCGGCGTGGACTCGGAGTGGGTAGTCATAAACGCCGCCATCCACGACCTCGACTCGGCCCGCTGGATGCTGGACGCCGAGGTAGAGGAGGTCTTCGTCCGCGGCCTGAACACGACCGGGTCCCCTGAGGGCGAGTTCGACCTGCAACTTATACAGCTCACCTTCGCCGATGGTCGCCTCGCCACGATAGAGGTCAACGTGGACGCGGGCTTCGGCTACGAGGTCGGCGTCGAGGTGGTCGGCGTGAACGGCACGGCCCACACGGCGCCCCCGTCTGGCGCCACGGTGCGCCTAAACCGGGGTTTCACCCAGAAGGTCGACGGCGACTGGCTGGACCGGTTCGAGCCGGCCTACACCATCGAGCTTCAGGAGTGGGTCGAGTCCATAGACGGCGGAAGGCCGCCCACGCCGGACGCCTGGGACGGCTACGCCTCGCTCGTTGTAGCCGGGGCGTGCATAGCGTCCATACGGTCCGGGAACCCCGAGGGCGTCGCGGTGCCCGAGAAGCCGGCGCTCTACGAGAAAGAAGGGTCGGTGGCCCGGTGAGCGCAGAGCGTATCGCGGGCGCCCCGGTCTCGTGGGGGGTTATCGAGATCCCGGACTGGGGCTACCAGATGCCAGCAGACAGGGTGCTGAAAGAGGCGTCCTCGCTCGGCCTGAAGGCCGTCGAAGCGGGCCCCGAGGAGCTGCTGCCGTCCGACCCCTCCGAAGTCTCGGACCTGCTGGCCGGGTACGGCCTGGGTCTCGTCGGCGGGTTCGTGCCGGCTGTGCTGCACGAACCCGCCAGGCGCGGGGAGGAGCTGGCGCTCGTCGAGAGGCGGGCCGCGTTCTTCGCCGCCGCCGGGGCCGACGTGGTCGTGCTGGCCGCGATGCCGGCCTCCGACGACTTCGGGCCGTTCGTCGAGCTTGGCGAGGACTCGTGGCGGGAGCTTTTCGAATCGCTGAAATCCGTTGAGGAGATCTGCGCCCGGCACGGCATCTCCGTCTCGCTGCACCACCATTATGGGACCGTCATTGAAAGCGACGAACAGGTCAAGCGCTTTTTGGATGGCTCGGAGATGGGGCTTTGTCTGGACACGGGGCACCTCGTCATCGGGGGGAGCGATCCCGTCGAGATCGCGGACCTCGCGGGCCCGAGGGTCAACCACGTCCACCTCAAAGACGTGGACCTGGAAGTGGCGGGGAGGCTCGCCGCGCGGGAACTCAGCTTCAAGGAAGCGGCCGGGAAGAACGCCTTCAGGCCCCTGGGTGAGGGCGACGTGGACGTCGAGGGTCTTCTGGACCGGCTCGAAGACTCGGGCTATTCGGGCTGGTACGTGCTGGAGCAGGACTCCGTGGTCGAGGCCGAGCCGCCGGAGGGCGAAGGCCCCGTCGCCGAGGTGCGCAAGAGCCTGGATTACCTGGGCGGGAAGTTGTGAGCGCAGACCGAGAGGAGGCCCGATGACGGTTCGGTTGACGATGGCCCAGGCGCTGGTCCGCTTCCTGGCGGGCCAGTACGTAGAGCGCGATGGCGAGGAACGGCGCTTCTTCGCCGGATGCTTCGGCATCTTCGGGCACGGCAACGTCGCGGGCATCGGCCAGGCGCTCCTGGAGTACGAGGACGACCTCACCTACTACCAGTCGCGCAACGAGCAGGCGATGGTCCACACCGCCACCGCCTACGCCCGCCAGAAGAACCGCCTCCAGGCCTTTGCCTGCACCTCATCCATAGGACCGGGTGCTACGAACATGGTCACCGGGGCGGCCCTGGCCACGATAAACCGGCTTCCCGTCCTGCTGCTGCCCGGGGACGTCTTCGCCTCGCGCGGGCCTGACCCGGTGCTGCAGCAACTGGAGGCGCCGCACGACGGGGACCAGTCGGTCAACGACGCCTTCCGTCCCGTGTCGAAGTACTGGGACAGGATCAACCGCCCGGAGCAGATCATCCCGGCGGCCCTGGCCGCCATGCGCGTCCTCACGAACCCGGCCGAGACGGGCGCCGTGACCCTCTCCCTGCCCCAGGACGTCCAGGCGGAGGCCTACGACTATCCCGAAGAATTCTTCCAGAAGCGCGTCTGGCGCGTGACGCGCCCGGTGCCCGACGCCGCGGAGCTCGAGCGGGCGGCGGACCTGATCCGCGCCTCCACGCGGCCCATGATCGTCTCGGGCGGCGGCACGATCTACTCCGAAGCCACAGAAGCCCTGCGCGGTTTCGTCGAACGTACGGGCATCCCGGTCGGCGAGACCCAGGCCGGCAAGGGCTCGATGCCCTACGACCACCCGCTCGCCCTCGGGGCCGTTGGCGCGACGGGGACCTTCGCCGCGAACCGGGCCGCCCGAGGAGCGGACCTGGTCATCGGGGTTGGGACTCGCTGGAGCGACTTCACGACCGCCTCCAAGACCGCCTTCCAGAACCCGGACGTGCGCTTCGTCAACGTGAACGTCGCCGACCTCGACGCGGTGAAGCACGCCGGCGTCGGGCTCGTCGGGGACGCGAGGGCAACGCTGGAAGCCCTCGACGTTGCCCTGGCCGGTTACGAGGTGGAGGCGGCGTATCGGGAGGAGAGCGGGAAGGCAAGCGCGGAGTGGGACGCGGAGGTTCAGCGGCTGTATACGCTGGAGCATGAGCCTTTGCCGGCGCAGAGCGCGGTGATCGGGGCCGTCAACTCGTTCTCGGAGCCCGAGGACGTGGTCGTCTGCGCGGCGGGTTCCATGCCCGGTGACCTTCACAAGCTCTGGCGGACGCGGGACCCGAAGGGGTACCACGTCGAGTACGGGTACTCTTGCATGGGGTACGAGATCTCGGGCGGCCTCGGCATCAAGATGGCCGCGCCCGAGCGCGAGGTCTACGTAATGGTCGGCGACGGCTCGTACCTGATGATGAGCGCCGAGATCATCACCTCCGTCCAGGAGGATCACAAACTAACGATAGTCCTCGTGGACAACTCGGGCTTTGCCTCAATCGGCGCCCTCTCCCGGTCCGTCGGCACGAAAGGCTTCGGCACCCAGTACAGGTACAGAAAGAACGGCTCCATAGGCCTGGATACCGAGGAGAGCCCGGGCGAAACGCTGCCCGTTGACCTCGCGACCAACGCCGAGAGCCTCGGGGCCCACGTCATCCGGGCGAAGAGCGTCGGCGACCTCAAAGGCGCCCTGTCCGAGGCCAAGGGTGTAAACCGGACGGTGGTCATCCACATCCCGGTGGACCGGTACGAGGGGGTCCCCGACTATGAGTCGTTCTGGGACGTGCCCGTTGCCGAGGTTTCGGAGATGGAGACGGTGAAGGCGGCGCGTGAGGAGTACGCGCGCAACAGGCGGGCGGAGCGCCGTTACCTGTGATGGAGGCATCGGGTTTCAAGCATCAGGAAGGGGTTGAGAGGGTGTCAGATCTCATCGTGAAGAGCAAGGACGAACCGGACGAGCAGGGGAGCGTTGTAAGGGTAACTCCTGAATCGGCCGGCTGGGAGTACGTCGGCTTCGAGGTGCTGAAGCTCGCCGCCGGAGAGACCGTGGAACGCCGCACCGGCGGGGAGGAGGTCTGCCTGGTTCCGGTCTCGGGCACCTGCTCGGTCTCTTCGGACTCCGGCGGGTGGGAGTTCGGGGGACGGGAAGGCCCGTTCGACGGTCCGCCCCACGCCCTGTATCTGCCGCCCGGCGTTGACTACCGGGTGGAGGCCACGAGCGGGCTCGAGCTTGCGGTCTGTACCGCGCCCGCCGAGAGGGGCGTCGAGCCATTCCTGGTGCGGCCCGAGGAGATCGAGGCGGAGATGCGCGGCTCGGGGAACATGGAGCGCGAGGTGCGGCCCATCCTCATGGCCGAAAGGGAGGTCGAACGCCTGCTCGTGGTCGAGGTCCTCACCCCGAACGGGCACTGGTCGAGCTACCCGCCGCACAAGCACGACAGGGACGCCCCGCCCGACGAGACCTACCTCGAAGAGACCTACTACCACCGAATACGGCCGCAGAGGGGCTTCGCCGTCCAACGGGTCTACACAGACGACCGTTCGCTGGACGAGACGCTCGCCGTCCGCGACGGGGACGTCGTGCTCGTCCCGAAGGGCTACCACCCGGTCTCGGCGCCTCCGGGCTACGACCTCTACTACCTGAACGTGATGGCCGGACCAATACGCGAGTGGAAGTTCAAGAACGACCCCGACCACGAGTGGCTCTTCTAGCCACGCAAGACCGAGGAGAGACGATGCAGAAGACGCGCAGGCAGGTCCGCAACTTTATAGGCGGAGAATGGGTCGAAGGAAACGGCCGCGAGACCGAACCCGTCTACGACCCGGCCACCGGCGAGACGATAGCCGAGACCCCCCTCTCCACGAAAGAGGATGTCGACCGGGCCGTCAAGGCAGCCGGGGCGGCGTTCGCCGACTGGTCGAAGACACCGGTGGTTCAGCGCATCCAGGTGCTCTTTCGGTACAAGATGCTGCTGGAGGAGCACTTCGAGGAGTTGCGGGACCTCGTGACCCTTGAGAACGGCAAGGACGCCAAGGACGCCGGAGGCGAGGTCCGCCGGGGCATAGAGGTCGTCGAGTTCGCCTGCGGGATGCCTAGCCTGCTTATGGGAGAGTCCGTCAGGGACGTGGCGAGGGGCATAGACAACGTCTCCCACCGGTTCCCGCTCGGGGTGGTCGCCGCGATCACGCCCTTCAACTTCCCTTGCATGATCCCGCTATGGACCATGCCCGTCGCCATCGGGGCGGGGAACACTTATATCTTGAAGCCTTCGGAGCGGACCCCGCTAACCTCGCAGCGCCTGGTCGAGCTTCTGATCGAGGCCGGCCTGCCGGAGGGCGTGGTGAACATCGTCAACGGCGCCCACGACGCGGTGAACGGAATACTGGAGCACCCGGGTATCGAGGCCGTCTCCTTCGTGGGGAGCCAGCCCGTCGCCGAGCACGTCTACCGCCACGGCGCCGCGCACGGAAAGCGGGTTCAGGCCCTGGCCGGCGCCAAGAACTCCATGATAGTGATGCCAGACGCGGTTCTTGAGAAGGCCGTGCCGAACATAGTCTCCAGCGCTTATGGGAATGCAGGCGAGCGGTGCCTCGCGGGGAGCGTGCTGGTGGCCGTCGGCGAGGCGGGGGACCGGGTAGTCGAGGCGGTAAAGGAGGCCGCCGAGAAGATGAAGGTCGGGCCGGGGTACGAAGAAGGTTCTGAACTGACGCCCTTGATACGGGACTCCCACCGGGATAGGGTCAAAGACTACGTGGACCTCGGCGAGAGCGAGGGTGCGACTGTCGCGCTCGACGGCCGCGAACCACCGCTCGAAGACGGCTTCTTCTTCGGTCCCACCATCCTCGACAACATCACCGAAAACATGCGGGTAGCCCGGGAGGAGATCTTCGGCCCCGTCCTCTCGGTGGTCAGGGTGGAGAGCCTAAAGGAGGCGGTGGATTTCACGAACGGCTCCTCGTTCGGCAACGCCTGTTCGATCTACACGGAGAACGGCGCGGCGGTTCGCTACTGGCGGGAGAACGTCGAAGCCGGGATGCTCGGGGTGAACGTAGGGGTCGCGGCGCCGATGGCGTTCTTCCCGTTCAACGGGATAAAGAACTCTTTCTACGGGGATCTGCACGCCACGGGCAAAGACGGGGTGAGGTTCTTCACCGAGAACAAGGTGGAGATCGCCCGCTTCCTCTCGGAGCCCGAGACCGCCGAGGCCGTAAAGATGCCCACCGAGGCCGGTCCATGATGCAGAGATAGGCCCAAACGCAAAGTCAGGGGCGCCCGCGCCCCCGGTGGTGGGGACCACCGGACTCAGCCGGCGCGGGCGAAACATATGGGAGAGGAGAACGTCGAACAGTATGAGGGCCGAACAGCTCACCATAAACTCGCAGTGTACTTTCCACTGGAACCTCGAAGAGGCGTTGGACGCCTACGCCGCCGCAGGATTCCGTAACGTCGAGCCGCACCTGAACCTCGTCAAGGAATGGCTGGGGGACGGCCACACGGTGGACGAGACGCGGGAGCTCTTCGCGTCGCGGGGCCTCGCCGTCGTCGCCAGTTCGCAGTTGGAGGTTGCGTGCTTCGGCTCGCCCGACGCGCGCATCTCCAACCTGAAGGCGAACGCCGAGAACGTCGGGCTCATACGGGAGCTCGGTGCCGACAAGATGATCGTCGGCACCGACGGCCCCGAGCGGAACTCCGTCGAGGCCCTGGACGCCGTGGCCCGCGCGATGCACAACCTGGCCGAGTTCACCGACGACCTCGGCGTGGACATCGCAATCGAGTTCAACTGGTCGCCGCTCGTCAAGAGCCTCGGAAGCGCCATTCGGGTCGCCGAGATCGCCGACCATCCAAGAGTAGGCGTCCTCTTCGACACGGCCCACTACCACGTCACGCCCACCAAGCTCTCGGACGTAAACGAGGGATCGGTCAAGTGGATCAAGCACGTCCACCTCAACGACATGCCCGACACACCGGCAGACCTTACCCATCGTGACGATGACCGGGTGCTGCCGGGAGAGGGCGTGCTCGACCTGACGGGGACCATCGGCACCCTCGAACGGAATGGTTACGACGGCTACTTCTCCATCGAGATGTTCAGCAAGGACCTCTGGCAACTGCCGACCAAAGAGGCGGCGCGGCGTTGCTACGAGAGCCTCTTGCCGCTGTGCGAGCGGGAGGGGTGAGGGGTCGTGCCTAGCGGGTTTGCCGGACGGGCTGTTATCCGGGTGCGGAGGAGGTGGGGCCTGGCGCTTACGGCCCATCTGTGACCGTGGGCTTTACCCGGGGCGGCCCTACCTGACGCCGCCAGTAGCCCACTCGAAAGAAAGGTAACCTTCATGTCCCAATCACCACCCGTAGAGGGCACGACGACCACGACGACGACCATGCCGCCGGATACCCCTGGGCCGCACAGCAAGCGGCTCGGCCTCGTGGCCGTGATCGCCACGTTCGGCGGCCTGCTCTTCGGCTACGACACAGGAGTCATCAACGGCGCGCTGACGCCCATGCAGGAGGGCCTCGGCCTCACGCCGTTCAGGACTGGCGTCGTCGCGGCCATCCTGCTGCTGGGTGCTGCGGTGGGGGCCGCCATCGGGGGCAGGCTCTCCGACTACCAGGGGCGGCGCAAAAACATCATCCTGCTCGCCGTCATCTTCTTTGTGGGTACGATGGGCTGCGTCCTCGCGCCCAACTACGGGGTGCTTGCGTTCTTCCGGTTCGTGCTCGGGCTCGCGGTCGGCGGCGCGTCGGTGACGGTTCCGGTGTACCTCGCTGAGATCTCCCCGGCCGAGAGGCGCGGCGGGTTGGTTACGCGCAACGAGCTAATGATCGTCTCCGGCCAGTTCGCGGCGTTCGCGATCAACGCGATCATCTTCAACATCTGGGGCGAGCAGCCGAGCGTGTGGCGCTACATGCTCCTCGTCGCGGCGCTCCCGGCCATAGCCCTGTTCGTCGGGATGCTCAGGATGCCAGAGAGCCCGCGCTGGCTCGTCTCCAAGGGGCGCGACCAGGACGCGCTCGGCGTGCTGCGGCAGGTCAGGTCGCCCGAGCGGGCCGAGGCCGAGCTTGCCGAAGTTCACGCGCTCGCCGAGGAGGAGCGGGCGTCGCAGACGGGGGGCTGGGCCGACCTTGCGGTGCCCTGGATCCGGCGCCTGCTCTTCATAGGCATCGGGCTCGCCATCGTGCAGCAGCTGACCGGGATCAACTCGGTCATGTACTACGGTACCGAGCTCTTGCAGGAGGCCGGGTTCTCGGACAACGCGGCGATCATACTCAACATCCTCAACGGCGTCTTCTCCATCTCGGGCCTCCTCGTCGGCCTGGCGCTTATGAACCGCGTGAACCGGCGCCCGATGCTCCTGTTCGGTTTTATAGGGACGACTACGGCGCACTTGCTGATCGGCGTCTCCTCCCTGGTTTTGCCCGAGGGCCTTCTGCGGGCGTACATGATCCTGTTCTTCGTCATAGCGTTCGTCTTCATCATGCAGGGCACGATAGGGCCCCTCGTCTGGCTGATGCTGGCCGAGATCTTCCCGCTCGAGATGCGCGGCTTCGCCATCGGCCTCTCGGTCTTCTTGCTCTGGATCACGAACTTCTTCGTCGGCCTGTTCTTCCCCTCGCTGGTCGCCGGCATAGGCATCTCGTACACGTTCTTCCTGTTCGCCGCCGTCGGTGTCGTCTCCATCCTCTTCGTGAAGACGATGGTCCCCGAAACCCGCGGACGCTCCCTCGAACAACTCGAAGAGGACTTCCGCACGCACGGCGACCCCGTCGAGGCAACCACGTAAGACGCAACTAAAGTAGTCCTCTGCTAATCGAGGATTCTCGGGAACCGGGCCGCATCGGTCCGGTTCCCGTTCGAGAGAGGCGGCCCAGGCTGAGAACCGAACAACTCGCCATCCACTCGCTGACCACGAAACACCGCAACCTCGAAGAAGCGCTGGAGGCATATTCCACCGCCGGTTTCCGTTACGTGGAACCCTACCTGCCACTAGTCAAAGCCTGGCTCGAGGACGGCCACACGGTCGAAGAGACGCGGGCGCTTCTTGATTCTCTCGGGCTCCGGATCATCGCCAGTTCGGAACTGGCGGTCGAGTGCTTCCACGCCTCCGACGTGCTTCTTCCCAACCTCAGGGCAAACGCCGAGAACGTCCGGCTGATAAGCGAGCTTGGCGGAAGCGCCATGATCGTCCACACCGACGGCCCCGAGCTGGTGACCCCCGAAAGCCTCGACCCAATAGCCCGCGCCCTGGTCGACCTCGCCGAGGCCACGGAAGAGACGGACGTGGACATCGCCGTGGAGTTCAACGCCTCGCCCGTCGTCAGGAGCTTGCAGAGTGGCGTGCGGGTGGCAGAGATCGCGGACCATCCAAGAGTAGGCGTCCTCTTCGACACGGCCCACTACCACGTGACGCCCACCAAGCTCTCGGACATAAACAGCGATTCCGTCAAGTGGGTCAAGCACGTCCACCTCAACGACATGCCAAACACGCCCGCCGACCTGACCCACCGCGACTTCGACAGGGTCCTCCCCGGCGAGGGCGTGTTGGACCTGGCAGGGATCATCTCGGCGCTCGAACGGAACGGCTACGGCGGCTTCTTCGCGATAGAGCTGTTCAACGCGGGCCTCTGGCAACTGCCGACCAAAGAGGCGGCGCGGCGTTGCTACGAGAGCCTGCTACCGCTTTGTGAAGGATAAGGATTCGAACGTGGGAGGTCTCTGATGAGAATAGCCGTGCTTGGGGCCGGTCGTATCGGTTCGTTCCGGGCCAGGGTGTTGGGCGGGTTGCCCGAGGTTGACGAGATCTTCATAGGCAACCGGACGGGCGGGCGGGCGGAAGAGTTGGCCCGGGAGGTGGGCGGGACGGCTGGAACTATAGATGAAGCCATCGACTCCGAGCCCGACGCGGTCTTCGTGTCGCTGGCGACGGGGCTTCACGCGGAGGCGTTGCACCGTTGCATAGACGCAGGTTTGCCCATCTTCTGCGAAAAGCCGATAGCCTTGACGCTGCGGGATACGGCTGCGGTGATCGAGCACGCCGAGAGGGGGGGCAACGTGCTCCAGATCGCCTTCCAGCGCCGCCTCGACCCGGATTATCTACGAGCTTATCAGGCGGTAAGAGACGGGACCCTGGGGACCCTCTACAGCCTCAGGATCACGGCCCACGACGCCGAGCCCGCCCCGGAGGAATTCATAGAACTCAGCGGCGGGACCTACCGTGACCTGCACATCCACGACTTCGACCTGGCGCGCTGGCTGACCGGTCTCGACGTGGATCAGGTCTACGCCACGGGAAGCGTCAGGGGCTTCGACCGCTACGCGAAGTTCGGCGACGTGGACAACGCGGCCATCCTTATGACCATGTCCGACGGCCTGCCCGTGATCGTCACCGGCACCCGCCACAACGCCCGCGGCCACGACTTCCGCCTGGAGGTCTTCGGCTCGGAAGACAGCCTCTCCGTTGGGGACAACAGCCTGAGCCAGCCCCGCCCCGTGGAGCCGGACGAGGTTCCTCCGACCAGGGGCCCGTACAGGGACTTCATGGAGAGGTTCGGGGACAGCCTCAGGGAAGAGACCAAAGCGTTCATAGGGGTGATGAAGGGCGAACGCGAAAACCCGTCGCCCCCCGCCGCGGCGATGGAGGCCTTGAGGGTCGCGGTCGCCTGCGAGGTGTCGCGTACGGAGGGGAGGCCCGTAAAGGTCGCCGAGATAGAAGGAGATCCGCCAGATCTAACCTAAATCGGGCCGCCTTCGGTGAGGGGTTGTACCGGTCCCGGGGACGGTGTAATGTGCCGTTCATAGAGGGATCGCGGACGGGAAGCCGCGTCGAGAGGGGAGAGGCATATGGTGGGAGATCTGGCGTTCCTCCAGTCGATGGTTGAGGTCAACGACACATGGCTGGACTACTTCATCATCGGGGTGTACTTCGTGTTCGTGCTAGGCATAGGTGCCGTGCTCAGGACGAAGATGCAGACT
Organism: Rubrobacter tropicus; assembly: GCF_011492945.1. NCBI lineage: Bacteria > Bacillati > Actinomycetota > Rubrobacteria > Rubrobacterales > Rubrobacteraceae > Rubrobacter > Rubrobacter tropicus. The sequence goes on along the minus strand of NZ_CP045119.1, from coordinate 3,646,500 downwards.
TCAGAAGATTACTTTCTCTCGGGCCGGTCCCTGCCGAGCTGGATCACGGGCCTCGCCTTCCTGGGGGCGAACCTGGGGGCTTTGGAGATCCTGGGGATGGGCGCGGGGGCGGCGCAGTACGGGATCATGCAGTCCCACTACTACTGGATCGGCGCGATACCCGCGATGGTCTTCGTGGCCCTGTTCATGATCCCCTTCTACTACGCGAGCCGGGTCCACTCCGTCCCCGGCTTCCTGAAGCTCCGCTACAACGAGGCGACGCGCGGGTTCAACGCCATCCTGTTCGCCATCTTCATGATCCTGCTCTCAGGCATAAACATGTACGCGATGGCGATAGTGTTCCAATTGCTCCTGGGATGGAGCCTGACCGCGAGCATCATCTTGTCCGCCGGAATAGTGCTCGGGTACGTGACTTTAGGCGGCCTCTCGTCCTCGATCTACAACGAGGTCTTGCAGTTCTTCCTTATAACGCTCGGGCTGGTGCCGCTCGTGCTCTTCGGCCTGATAGACGTCGGCGGCCTCTCCGGCCTGCGGGAGTCCATCGGCCGCGCGGACTTCTTCCACGCGTGGTCCAACACGGGATCTGCGGACAACCCGATGGCCGTGCACTGGTTCGCCATCGTGTTCGGCCTCGGGTTCGTGCAATCGTTCGGCTACTGGTGCACGGACTTTCTGGTGGTCCAGCGAGCCCTGGCCGCCGAGGACGAGGCGGCGGCGCAGCGGACCCCGCTCATCGCGGCGTTCCCGAAGCTGATGTACGGGGTGCTCGCGATCTTCCCTGGCCTGATCATCCTGTCCATCCTCCCGAACCTCGGCGAGGACAACTACAACATGGCCGTCCCCTACGCGATGGCCTACTACTTCCCGACCGGGATGCTTGGCGTCGGCCTGACGGCGCTGCTCGCCGCGTTCATGAGCGGGATGGCGGGCAACGTGACGGCCTTCAACACCGTATGGACCTACGACATCTACAAGGCGTACATAAACCGGGACGCCCCGGACCGCCACTACCTCAACGTGGGCCGCATCGCGACCGTGGCGGGCGTCGCCCTGAGCGTGCTCGCGGCCTACCTGGTACTCGGCTTCGCGAGCATCATCGACTACGTGCAGCTCCTGCACGGCATCTTCCTGGCGCCGCTCTTCGGGACGTTCCTTCTGGGCATGTTCTGGCGCCGCTCGACGGGCTGGGGCGGCTTCTTCGGTCTCGTCACGGGGACGGCGACCGGCGTGATCCTTTACCTCATCTCGCTCGACAGCTCGGTAGGCGCCTCCATGTACCGCGCCATCTGGGCCTGGATCGCCTGCGTCGTCGTGACGATCGCCGTCTCCCTCGTCACCCAACCCAAGCCCGACTCGGAGCTGCGCGGCATAGTCTGGGGCCTGACCGAGCAGAAGGAGGTCAGGGAGGAGGCCTGGTACAAGAAGCCGTGGATCCTCGCGGTCATCGTTCTCGCCATGACGTTGGCACTGAATGTCTATTTCTGGTAGCCATTTGAGAGGTGTCAGGCTGCAGGGCGCTTCGGGCCTTCGGCCCTCGCTCTCAGGCTTCAGGGGCGGTCGTCGCCACCGGACCCCGAACGTCGCCCCTGAAGCCTGTTGCCTGAAACCCAAGAACGGAGGTTTCTAATGACCGAAGAGAACCGCGAGCGCCACGAGTACATGGAAGAAGAGCGGGTTCCGGAGCACTCGGGCACCAACCACTCCATGGCGATAGGCTTCTACATAGCGGCCATCGTCCTGATCTTCGGCGTCACGCTCGTCCTGACGGGGTTGATCTCCTCCGGTCAGCAGGCCCAGGGGAACGTCGGCTTCAACATCAACCTCTGGTGGGGCCTGGTGATGGTCGTCTCGGGGTGCGTGATCCTGGGCATGACCCTCGCCTCCCCCCGTCGCCGCGCCGAGAGGGCCGCCAGCCGCTAATCGGGCAATCTGAACCAGTTCAACGGTCAAATCAGACCAGGCGATCCGGCCCGCGCCGGGACAAACTGGCCGGGTCGTTGACGCCGCACGCCGACGGGGTGAAAGAAAACACACACCCGGGGTGCGGAGTCGGACCGGGGAGGGGTACGATGCCGTGCTAGAACAGAGATCCCGAGGAGGTAGGCCGTGGAAGACGCGCTGACCGTTTCGCGCATGCAGTTCGCCTTCACCATAACCTACCACTACCTCTTTCCCATGTTCACGATGGGGCTCGCGCTGCTCGTCTTCGTCTTGAAGAGCATCTACATGAGGAGCGGCAACGAGTTGTACAACAAGTCCGCGCGGTTCTGGGGCAAGATCTTCGCGGTAACCTTCGTCTTCGGGGTCGTCACCGGCATCCCGATGGAGTTCCAGTTCGGCACCAACTGGGCGGCGTTCTCCGCCTTCACCGGCGACATCATCGCCCAGACTCTGGCGATGGAGGGCGCTTTCGCCTTCTTCCTCGAGAGCGCCTTCGTGGGGCTCTTTTTGTTCGGGGAGCGCCGCTTCGGGCAGAGGGTCCACTGGTTCTCCTCGCTCATGGTCTTCCTGGGGACGTGGGCGTCCGGCTACTTCATCATCACCACGAACTCCTGGATGCAGAACCCGGTCGGCTACAGGGTGCTCGAGAACGGCAACATACAGCTCGACGACTACTGGGCCGTCCTGTTGAACCCGTGGATGTTCGCGCAGTACGCGCACAACATGGGCGGGGCCGTCGTCTGCGGGTCTTTCGTGATGGCCGGGCTTGGGGCGTACTACCTGCTCGCGCGCAGGGACGTGGAGTACGGGAAGATCTTCCTCAAAGTCGGGGTCATAGCGAGCGTCATCGCGAGCGTCTGGATGCTCTTCCCGAGCGGGCACATGTCCAGCGACCAGGTCGCCGAGCACCAGCCCGTCGCCCTCGCCGCGATGGAGGGACACTTCAAGGACTCCGACCGGGCGGACCTGGTCTTTATCGGGCAGCCGAACATGGAGACGTTGGAGATAGACAACCCCATAGTACTTCCCGGCGGCCTGAGCCTGCTCGTCTACGGCCCCGCCGGGGGCGACGTTAAATCCCTGGAAGAGTTCCCCCAGAAGAACTGGCCCGACAACATCCCGCTCCTGTACTACTCATACCACGTCATGGTGGGGCTCGGGACCATATTTATAGGGATAACGGTTTTGGCGGCGTTCATGCTGTGGCGGGGGTGGCTGTACACCTTCAGGCCGATGCTGTGGGCGATCATGCTCGCGCTTCCCTTCCCGTTTATCGCGAACACGGCCGGGTGGTTCAGCGCGGAGCTCGGGCGGCAGCCGTGGCTCGCCTACGGGTTGTTTCGAACAGAAGAGGGCGTCTCGCCGCTCGTCTCGTCCGGCAGCGTGCTCTTCACGCTCATCGGGTTCATGGGGCTGTACCTCATTATGGGCCTCCTCTACGTGCTCGTGATGGTGCGCGAGATCAACCACGGCCCCGACCACGAGGAAGAGTCGCTGGAAGCGTCCGAAGGCCTCACGGCCTAGAGAGGAGAAGCCCGTGGAGACCTTCTGGTTCATGGCGGTGGCGTTCATGATCGCCGTCTACGTCCTGCTCGACGGCTTCGATTTGGGCGCCGGCGCCATCCACCTCGTCGCCGCCAAGAACGACCGCGAGCGGCGCACGATACTCCGGGCCATAGGGCCCGTGTGGGACGGTAACGAGGTCTGGATCATCGCCGCCGGCGGCACGCTGTTCTTCGCCTTCCCCCTGCTCTACGCCGCCGGGTTCTCCGGCTTCTACCTGCCACTCATCATCGTGCTGTGGCTGCTCGTGGCCAGGGGCCTCTCCATAGAGCTGCGCGCCCACATAGACGACCCGATGTGGGCCTCCTTCTGGGACGGGATGTTCTTTTTCGGGAGCTCGCTGCTCATCATCTTCTACGGCGCGGCTTTGGGAAACGTCGTGCGCGGCGTCCCGCTAAACGAGGACGGGTACTTCTTCCAGCCCCTGTGGACGGACTTCAGCCCGTTCTCCCAGACCCCCGGAATTCTCGATCCCTACACCATCATCGTGGGTCTTCTCGCGTTCGTCACCCTGATCACGCACGGCGCGAACTGGATAGCGTTGAAGACCGAGGGCGTGCTGAACTCGCGGTCGCACAGGATCTCTCGCACCTTCTCCATAGCCACCCTCGTCCTCACCTTGATCGCCACCCCGTTCACCTTCTGGGTTAGCCCGTGGATGTTCGAGAGCTTTCTGCAGAGGCCCTATGGGTTCGTGTTGCCCCTGATCGCCATCGTGGGCCTGGCCGGTATGATCTTCTTCAGCTTCACCGAGCGCGACCGGCCGGCCTTCCTCTCCTCGGGCGCCTTTATCCTCGGCATGCTCACGAGCACGGTCTTCGGCGTTTACCCGCGGGTCCTGCCCGCCGTGAACCCCGAGAACAGCCTCACCATCCAGAACGCCGCCGCCTCGGACTACGGCCAGGCGGTCGGCCTGATCTGGTGGAGCATCGGCATCGTGTTCGCCACCTTCTACTTCGTCCTCATCTACCGCATGTTCCGCGGGAAGGTGCGGCTCGAAGACGAGGGGTATTGAGTAGCACGCCCCCTTCGGGGGCTCTCAGCACGCTCCGCCCTGGGGGCTCCGCTCTCAGCACGCTTCGGCCTGCTCCGCAGTCCTCGCTCTCAGCACGGCGCTTCGCGCCTTTCGGCTTTTTTGGGGTCCGTGTGGGCGCGCGGGCGGGTTTGAAACCCGTCCCTACGGGGTCGGTGCGTGAATAGGGACCTGTTTCGGTGCGTTGGGTCGGCGCGGGTTTTTCTCGGGGCGACGGTTGGGCTCGGGGTTCTGGTCGCGGGGGCGACGATCGCGCAGATGGTGCTTCTTGCCGGGGTGGTCGACCGGGTCTTTGTGGGGGGCGCGGGGCTCTCCGAGGTTGGGAGGCTCCTGTTGCTGTTGGTCGGGGCTTCTGTTTTGCGGTCGGGGTTGTTGTGGGGGCGGGAGGTCACGGCGCAGCGGGGGCGGTGCGGGTGAAGTCCGAGTTGCGGGGGCGGCTCGTTGGGCACGTTTTGGGGCTGGGGCCGGCTTACGCCAAGGGGGAGCGGACGGGGGAGCTCGCGACGACGGCGACGGAGGGCGTAGAGAAGCTTGACGCTTACTTTGCGCGGTATTTGCCGCAGGTCTCGTTGAGCGTCCTGGTTCCGGTGCTGATCCTGGTCTGCGTCTTTCCTCTGGACCGGTCCAGCGCGGTGCTGCTTCTCCTTACGGCGCCGGTTATTCCGGTGATGATGATCCTGGTCGGAAGCTACGCCGAGGACCACATGAAGCGCCAGTGGACGGCGCTCTCGCGGCTCGGGGCCGGCTTTCTGGACGCGGTTCAGGGTCTGCCGACGCTCAAGATGTTCGGGCGCAGCGCGGCGGAAGCGGAGAAGGTCGCGGCGGCGAGCGAGGGGTTCCGGGTGCGCACGATGAAGGTGCTGCGCTACGCCTTCCTGTCGGGGTTGGTGCTCGAGTTCATGACCGCGATGGCGATAGCCCTCGTCGCGGTGACGCTTGGGGTGCGGGTCGTCTCGGGCAGCATGCCTTTCGAGGAAGCGTTCCTGGTTCTCCTGCTCGCGCCCGAGTTCTACAAGCCCCTGCGCGAGTTGGGCGTCCACAGGCACGCCGGGATGGAGGGGAAGGCCGCGGCCGACAGGATCTTCGAGGTGCTGAACACGCCCGCGCCAGTAGACGGAGGCACGCAAGAGATGGCCCCCGGCGGCCCGGACGTCGGGTTCTCCGGCGTCGGTTATTCGTACCCCGGGGGCGGCCGTCCGGCGCTCTCGGACCTCACGCTGACGCTCGAAGCAGGGACCATCACCGCGCTCGTCGGAAAGAGCGGGGCCGGCAAGAGCACGCTCGTCAACCTGCTCCTGCGCTTCGTGGAGCCGCAGCAAGGGGAGATCCTGGCGAACGGCGTCCCCATAGCCGACCTGCCCGTGGAGAAGTGGCGCGAAAACCTGGCGCTGGTGCCGCAGCGTCCGCACCTGTTCTACGGGAGCGTGCTCGAGAACATCCGTCTCGCCCGCCCGGACGCCACGCGCGAGGAGGTCGGTCGGGCGGCCGAGATGGCGGGGGCCGACGCCTTTATCCGGAACCTTCCGCAAGGATACGAGACGCCCGTCGGGGAGCGGGGAGCGCGTCTGAGTGGTGGGGAGGCCCAGCGGGTCGCCATCGCGCGGGCGTTCTTGAAGGACGCCCCGATCCTCGTCATGGACGAGCCGACGTCGAGCCTGGACCCGGAGAGCGAGCGTGAGATCCGGGCCGCCCTGGGTCGCCTGGCCCGCGGCCGGACGGTGCTCGTCGTCGCCCACCGCCTGAACACCGCCCGCGGCGCCGACCGCATAGCCGTCCTCGACGAAGGCCGGCTGGTGGAGGCCGGCACGCACGAGGAGCTCGTCCGCGAGGATGGACCCTACGCCCGGCTGGTACGGGCCGACCGGGGCGTGACGGTGTGAGGACCTTCGGGCGCCTGCTCGGTTTCTTGAGGCCGTATCTGCCGCGGGTGGGGCTCGCCGTGTTGCTCGGGGTGGCGACGGTCGCCTCGAACGTCGGGCTGCTCGCGGTGGCGGCGTACGTGATCTCCGCCGCCGCGATAGTGCCGCTTTTAGGCTACCTGGTCCTGCCGAGCTACTTCGTCAGGCTACTCGGCATCTCGCGCGCCGGCGCCCGCTACGCCGAGCGCATGGTCTCCCACGATTTGACCTTCCGCCTGCTCTCCAACGTGAGGACCCGGTTCTACGAACGCCTCGAACCGCTGGCCCCAGCCCGCCTCCTGCGCCACCGCTCGGGGGATCTCCTCTCGCGCGTCATCAAGGACGTCGAGGAGCTCGAAAACCTGTACCTGAGGATCTCGTCCCCCATCGCGGTCGCCGCGCTCGTGACCCTCTTCACCTCCCTCATCTTCTACGCCTTCGACCCGACGCTGGCCCTCGTCGCCCTGGCCTTTCTCGTGGCGACGGGCGTGGGCGTCCCGCTCCTGGTTGCGCGGCTGGCGCGCGGCCTCGGTCGGCGGCAACTGGAGATTCGGGCCGAGCTCAACGCGAAGATCGTGGACGGCGTGCGGGGCGTGCAGGATTTGCTCGCCTTCGGCCGGGAGGGGGACGAGCGGCGCGAGGTCGCCGAACTCGACCGGAGGCTCGGGCGCGTGCAGAAGAAGATGGCGTTTATCACGGGGCTTCAGGATTCGCTCTCCGATTTGATGATGAACCTCGCCGTCATTTCCGTCCTCGCCCTCGCCGTACCGCTCGTCTCGGCGGGGGAGATCCGGGGCGTCTATCTTGCCTTCCTGGCGCTCGTCATGCTCGGCTCCTTCGAGGCCGTCCAACCTCTGGGCAGGGCGTTCCAGTTCCTCGGCCGCTCCGTAAACGCCGGCGAGCGCCTCTTCGAAATAGTGGATGCAAGACCGGAGGTTACGGACTCCGCAAACCCTGCTCCCCTTCCCACGAACCACGCCCTCCGCTTCGACGACGTGACCTTCCGCTACGAGCCCGGAGGCTCGCCCGTCCTCAAGGACGTCTCCCTCGCGCTCGAACCGGGCAGACGCGTGGCTGTGGTCGGCCCGAGCGGCGCGGGAAAGAGCACGCTCGCCGACCTCGCCCTCCGCTTCTGGGACCCGACCTCGGGCCGCGTAACCCTCGGCGGCCGCGACCTCCGAGATCTCGCCCAGCAAGACCTGCGGGCCCTCGTCGGCGTCGTCTCCCAGGACACCCACGTCTTCACCGACACCCTGCGCGGCAACCTGCTCGTGGCGAAACCGCAAGCAACCGACAAAGACCTGCACGGCGCCCTGGCCCGCGCCCGGCTCTCCGACCTCGTCGAACACCTCCCGAACGGACTAGACACCCCCCTCGGTGAGCAGGGGCTCAGGCTTTCCGGCGGCGAGCGCCAGCGCCTCTCGATAGCCCGCGCTCTCCTCAAAGACGCGCCCATCCTCGTCCTCGACGAGCCCACGGCCAACCTCGACCCCGAGACGGAAGTCGGCGTGCTCGACGCCACCTACGACCTCATGCGTGAGCGGGCCACGCTCGTCATCACCCACCGGCTCGTTCGGATGGAGGAGATGGACGAGATCCTGGTCCTCGATGGAGGGCGAATCGTAGAGCGCGGCACGCACGAAGAGTTGCTGAACTGCCATGGTCTGTACCAGGAGATGTTCGATGTGCAGCGCGGGGTGCTTCTCGGTCCTTGAGTTTACTGATCCCGAAGACGACGCGTTGAGGTCGAGAGTCTATGGTTCCCAGGTCCATTTTGGAGGATCGCAGCGGAGCCAGAGGCGCTGTCTCACTTGGCCAATCTGCGGAAAGCCCAGAAGCCGAGTTCTTCTACGATGCGGCGATTGAAGCGATCCGCGGCTTCTTCGCAGGAGAGAACTTCCCGCTCGACAGCGTAGAGCAGGAGTGTGCAGGTTCTTTGGATGGGAATGTTCGGATAGAGACAACGCAGAAATTCTACCGAGGCTTGATCGTCTGTCAGGAAGGTCCAACCGCGAGTCGCGGCGATGGCGGCGGCCTCGGCCTCCCCGGAATCTAGCTCCACCTTCTTGCGGCTGATCCCGGGACAAACAGTCCGCACTTCTTCACGTATCTCCCTGCTACTCAACCGTGATGCCAGGGCCAACTCGTTGCTGTCGGGCTCGACCGGCTCCCACCTGTCTCCGACGCCAAGGGCGAAGGACTGTATGAACGGAGCTATCTCCCCGTAAGCCGCGTGCTCGGTCGATCTCGACATGTAGAAGGAGGGCTGAACGCGTGGAAACTCGGGTAACCGCGTCTCGCGCGCGTCCAGCACTGTGGGGGAGAGACGGATCGGTCTTCGAAGGATGCGTTCCAGCATGTACGCGCTGCTGTGGACGAAATTGTTGAGCAGGCTCGTGTCGGCTATGCAGGGACGGTTTAGTACGCCTAACAAAACCGTCGCGTAAGCAGCCAAGGAAGCAGAATAGGAGCCATCGAGGAGGGTGCCATGGCGAAGGAACTGTTGCCTGATGCGCTGTGGGCGCGGATCGCGCCGCTGCTCCCGCCGGAGCCGCCGAAGCCCAAGGACGGACGGCCCCGGGTGTCGGACCGGGCGGCGCTGAGGGAGATCCTGTTCGTGGTGAAGACGGGCATCCCCTGGGAGTACTTGCCTGCTGAGATGGGGCGTGGGAGCGGGATGACGTGCTGGCGCAGGCTGCGAGACTGGTACCAAGCGGGCGTCTGGCGCAGGCTGCACCAGGTGCATCTCGAAGAGCTGGCCCAGGCCGATCGCATCGACTGGGACCGGGTCGCGCTGGACTCCGCCGCGGTGCCGGCCCCGGGGGGGCCAAGAAACGGGTAAGAAACCAACGGATCGCGGCAAACAGGGCACGAAGCGCCATCTTGTGGTCGACGCCCACGGCATCCCGCTCGCGGTCCTGGTGAGCGCCGCGAACGTGCACGATTCAAAGATGATGCTCGCTACCGTCGACGCCATCGAGCCCATCCGCGCCAAGACGCGCGGCAGGCCCCGTCGCCGACCGCACAAGCTCCATGCCGACAAGGGTTACGACTACCGTCACCTCCCTTCTGGCCCTGCGCAAGCGCCGCGTCATCCCCCGCATCGCCCGCTGTGGTGTCGAGCCCAAGAACCGCCTGGGACGCTACCGGTGGGTGGTCGAACGGACGCTCTCCTGGCTCAACCGCTTCCGGCGCCTGAAGATCCGCTACGAGCTCCGGGCTGACATCCATCTGGCCTTCTTGTAGCTTGGCTGCGCCCTCATCTCCCTGCGTTCCCTCGGCTAACCACGTCCAACTCGCGAGAACGGTCGGCCTGGACCGCCGCGCACTGCCTCTGCTTTACTAGGGACATGACGGTCACACCTAGCCACAACATACCCGGCACATACGTGTCGTGACACTGGCGACAAGAGGACGGGCAAAGGGGCTTGTCGCAGGCGCCGCCACGACAGCCGTGAGAGACAGCATCTCGTCTCACGTATTGTTCTTTATCATCTAGCAATGGGCATCAGAAATTATCTGATTGAAGGCGTTTCCGGCACCGGCAAAACTTCGGTCTGCAATGAATTGCAGCGGCGCGGCTACCATGCCATTCATGGTGACCGCGAATTGGCTTATCAAGGCGATCCGGAAACTGGTGAACCGACGGATGGCTCCGCTCACGAGCACCACATTTGGCATGTGGATAAAGTAAGAGCCTTGGTCGCCAACCAGGATGAAGCGGTGACATTCTTCTGCGGTGGTTCAAGAAATTTCGCAAAGTTTATAGATTTATTCGACGGCGTTTTTGTCCTTGAAGTCGACCTTGACACATTGAATCGGCGGCTTGACGAGCGACCGGACTCTGAGTGGGGCGGCGGAAAGCCAACGGAACGGGAGCTCATTGCGCGATTGCATCAGACGAAAGAAGACATTCCGAAGAACGGCATTTCAATCGACGCCACCGCATCGGTCGCGCGCGTCGTTGACGAAATCGTTCGTCAAAGCGAAGCAGATAAATGAATGCAAACTATCCCCGCTCATCGCCGAGCCCGGCCCTGGCGGAAGGATGAGTAGGGTCCGCCACACCGGACCTCGCCGCCCTTCTCGCCAGCATTACGACCGGAATGTGTTGGGAATGCTACGGTCAGAGACATGACGCTCGAAGGCGAGATTCCGGTCGAGGGCCCGTGGGTGGACCGCGTCAACGGGCTCGAAAGTGTCCAAGTCGACATCGTTATGATGCGGACCCCAGATGGGCACGGGCGGCTTGAGCTGACGAAGTTTCGCAATCCAAAACTGGTCGAGATCGAACCGGCGATCGCACCGCCGAACACGCTGGGCCTTCCTCCCATTCCCGACGGAGGAGTCCAGCGCCGAGGTGCGCGTTGTCTCGACCGGCGAGCGGACCGACTTTCGCAAGCGCGATGGCAAGGCGTCGCAGTGCGAGGAATTTCTGAAGACCATTGGAGAGATCCCGGTGGATCAGGAGCCCATGCTCCGCACGCTCTTGGACCTCATCAAATACTACCGGGTGGCGGAGGTCGAGATCCCGGCCGGCACGCAGGTGCTGAGGTTTCACGCTCGCCAGATCCTCCGTCCCGTGGCTGGAGACCCTCGCTCATTCGAGGTCGAGTTCTTCGCTCCACTGGCAGGTTTCGTTCTCGCGCCTGGTCAGTCCCCGATGAGCGTCACGGTGACGTTCCCGCCGCAGTGGGAAGCCGGCATGAGCATCGGTACGCCGGTGATCACGCCGCTCCCCGGCCAGACCGCGCCGCCCGAGCAGCCGAGCGGTCCCTTCTCTGTCGCCGAGAAGACCGTCTACGGATGGCTCTGGCGCAACGACCCGAAGGTCACGATCCCCTACAGATACAACTAGAGTTGTGCTGCAGCCGCCAGGATGATGGATGCTTGGCGGCTGCCGCCCTCGAAAACACCGGGATACACTACTGACGGATTGCCAGCCTTTCGTTAATGAGTGTCGGCCTCGTTTACGCGAGTGAGAGTAGCGACAAAGCGCGGACAGTCGGTGCGATACGGATTCACTGCCACGGAGAGAATCAAGAATGCCCAATCATATGAGATGTATCGGGTTCGACGTTCAGGCGCAGGAGGAGTTTCTGGAGCTCGCCCGGCGTGCCGTCCTCGAACACGGGAAGGCGTACCGGGCGAGAGACGGTTGCTACCTCTTCGTCTGGCGGGTCGGGAACGGCGTAGAACTGTGGAGCCAGGTCGCGCCGGAGGGGGAGAGCATCCTCGGGCTGAACCCCCACTTCTTCGGCAGGGCGCGGATGCGCGTCGGCATCACGAGGAGGATTCCGCCGCCATACGAGGGGTCACTCGACGGCGCTTTCTACGGGTGGCTCGATCCAGAGTCGGACGAGAACCCGGAGAGCGGCTGGTGCCCCGTCGTCTTCGATGCGCCCAACTACGCCATGCTCGACGGGTTGGAACTTCCGCGGGTCTGCGACGTCCAGATCGCGGCCTTCCCGCACCACATGGAGGTCTACCCCTCCGAAGACGAGTACCTGGCTTCCCAGGAAGACGGCCCCCTCATGGCCGTCGAGTCGTTCATCCCATCGGGCACCTTCAGGCCGGGAGGAGAGAGCATAGAGCCGCCCGTCGCGGAGGCCATCTTCAGCGGCCTCGTCCGGGAGATGAGCAGGATCACCAACGCCGACACGGCCTTGGACTTCGAGCACGCGAAGATCAAGACGCTCGGCGGCGAGGTAGACGTCGTGATCTTCCCCGACGCCCCCACCGAAGCCCCTCTTGAGCCCGGGGCGGTGGTGCGCGGCACCTTCTGGCTCTCCGGCCTGATCCTGAAGTAGCTACCAGGAAACGGAACACGAAGGCGCGCGTGGTGAAACTCTTCAGGTGTGGTGCCGCCGGTTACGGTCGCTATACTTGAGACATCGGTGGAACGCTTGGAATTTGGGGAGGAGCCGGGGTGACGCAGGCATACGACAGGTTGAAGGCCCTTCTCGCGGAACTTTTCCAGTTCGACCGCGAGGACCTGGATTTCGGCATCTACCGGATCATGAACCAGAAGCGGGACGAGGTCTCGACGTTTCTGAACGAAGACTTGCTGCCACAGGTGCGGGAGGCTTTCAGGGAGTACCGGAACGAGGACGAGGAGGGCGCGCGCCGGGAGCTGGCGAGCCTGGAGAAGACCCTCGGGGACGCGGGGGTTACGGCCGAGTCTTCGCCCAAGTACGTCGCCTTGAAGGAGAAGCTCGCGGCGTCTGAGAGCGTGGCCGCGCTGGAGAACGAGGTGTACTCGGACCTGTACACGTTCTTTCGCCGCTACTACAAGAACGGGGACTTCCTGAGCCTGCGCCGCTACAAGGAGGGCGTCTACGCGCTCCCCTACGAGGGCGAGGAGGTGAAGCTGCACTGGGCCAACGCGGACCAGTACTACGTCAAGACCGCGGAGAACTTCCGCCGCTACCGCTTCGGGCTGAAAGACGGCGGGCGCGTCGGCTTTGAACTCGTCTCCGCCGCCACCGAGCGGGACAACAACAAGGCCGCGAGCGGCAGGGAGCGCCGCTTCGTGCCGCGCGAGGAAGATCCCGTAGAGGGGATTGACGGCGAGCTTCGCGTCTCCTTCGAGTACCGCCCGCACCCGGACAAGCAGGCCGACCTGAACAGGAGCGCCGTCGCGAAGATCCTCGGCCACGCGCCGGGCGGCTGGAAGACGCGGCTGGCGGAGCCCGCGCCGACGGAGAGCCGGCCGGAGAGGACGGTGCTGGAGAAGCACCTGGACGAGTACACGGCGCGCAACACCTTCGACTACTTCGTACACAAGGACCTGGGACGGTTCCTGAACCGGGAGCTCGACTTCTTCCTCAAAAACGAGGTCCTGCACGTGGACGACCTGGACACCGACGACGAGCGGCGGGTGGGGCAGTACCTGTCCAGGCTGAGGGTCATAAAGCGGATCGGGCGCAAGATCATAGCCTTCCTCGCCCAGATCGAAGACTTCCAGAAAAAGCTCTTCCTCAAAAAGAAGTTCGTAGTCTCCTCCGACTACTGCCTCACCCTCGACCACGTGCCGGAGGAGATGTACGAAGAAATCTCCGCCAACGACGCCCAGTACGACGAGTGGGAGAAGCTCTTCTCTATAAGCGCCATCGAAGCCAACCTGGAGAACGGCGGCGATAATCGCAGCGCCGATTGGATCAAGGCAAACCCCCACCTCGTCCTCGACACAAAGTTCTTCGGCGGCGATTTCAAGGATCGGCTGCTGGCGAGCATCGAGGACCTGGACGAGAAGACCGACGGCCTCCTCGTCGAGAGCGAGAACTTCCAGGCCCTCAACCTGCTCCAGGCCCGCTACCGCGAGCGCGTCAAGTGCATCTACATAGACCCGCCGTACAACACGGGTGGGGATGGGTTTCTATACAAGGACCAGTATCAGCACTCTAGCTGGCTTGCGATGGTGCAAGACAGGATGAACCTGGGTCGAGAGATGTTGTCTGATAGCGGAGTGTTCTTCGTTAGCATCGATGATGATGAAGTGCACAACCTGAGGATGTTGACGAGCAAGGTGTTCCAGGCAGAAAATTTCATTGCGAATGTCGTGTGGCAGAAGAAGTATACTCGCGCGAACGATGCCAGATACTTTTCCGATAACCACGATCATATACTCGTAGCTGCGCGGACGAAAGAGGCGGTCGAATTCAATCTGATTCCGCGCTCTGAGGAACAGACAGCAGCGTATGGCAACCCCGATAATCATCCGAAAGGATTGTGGAAAGCGACACCTCTCCATGCAAAAAGCGGTACAGAAAGAGCCTTTGGCTATACGTTTCAGAACGGAGTTTCTTGGAATCCACCTCCTGGAACATATCCTCGATTCAGTGCTGAGAGTCTGCGCAGGATGGATGAGAACGGTGAAATTTGGTTCGGTAAGAATGGCAAATCCACGCCTTCACGCAAGAGCTTCTTATCTGAGGTTAAGGCGGGTGTAACTCCCACTACGCTCTGGTCCTATGATGAAGTTGGACACAATCACGAAGCATCTGATGAACTGAAATCGCTGTTTCCAAGCAACCCGTTTGCCAACCCGAAACCGACTAGGCTTGTAAAACGGATGATGGAATTGACAACGTCTGCATACGACGGTTGCGTGATGGACTTCTTCGCCGGCTCTGGCACCACAGGCCACGCGGTCATCAACCTGAACCGGGAGGACGGCGGCAACCGGAAGTACGTGCTGGTGGAGATGGGCGGGTACTTCGACTCGGTGCTGAAGCCGCGCATCCAGAAGATCGTCTACTCCAAGGACTGGAAGGATGGGAAGCCCGTCTCGCGCGAGGGCGTAAGTCACATCTTCAAGTACGTGAGGCTGGAGTCCTATGAGGACACGCTTAACAACCTGTCGCTGCGCCGGACGGATGTGCAGGACGACCTCATTCGGACGAACCGTGCGCTGCGGGAGGGGTACACGATCTCGTACATGATGGACTTCGAGACGAAGGGGAGTCCGTCGCTGCTTGACCTGGACGCCTTCGAGGACCCGTTCTCGTACACGCTGGACGTTACGCGCGGCGACGAGACATGCGCCGAGACGGTGGACCTGGTGGAGACTTTCGGCTACCTGCTTGGCCTCGCCGTCCGCCGGCGCTACGCAGTTGACGGTTTCCGGGTGGCGGAGGGGACGGACCCGGCTGGCGATGAAGTGCTCGTGATCTGGCGCAACACGAGGGAGAAGTCCAACGACGACCTCGACGCCTTCTTCGAGGCCCAGGGCTTCGCCGGACGCTCCTTCGACCGCGTCTACGCCAACGGGGACAACACGCTGGCGCTAAGGACGGGGGAGGGCGGACCTTCGGTTCACCTCATCGAGGAGGAGTTCCGGCGCCTCATGTTCGAGGTGGAAGGCGTGTGAACTATGTCATGCGACCATTGACGTGTCATCCGATGCGTGACATAATCTTGCTGTGATAAAGAGCTTCGCGGACCGGGATACGGAGAGGCTCTTTATGGGACGAAAATCGCGGGCAATTCCGGAGCAGGCCAGGCGGCGGGCGCAGGTAAAGCTGGCGCAGTTGAACCGGGTGGAGAGCGTGGAGGAGCTTGCCAGGCCTCCGGGCAACAGGTTGCACAAGTTGAGCGGGGACAGAGAGGGTCAGTGGTCCGTGAGCATCAACGCTCGGTACAGGATCTGCTTCCTGTTCGAGGACGGGGACGCGCACGACGTCGAGGTCACCGACTACCATTAGAGGAGAAACATTGGGCGAGTGGGAAAAAGAGATAAGCGCGGAGGAGAGGGTCTATCCTCCGGTTCATCCGGGGGAGGTGCTCAGGCAGGAGTGGCTGGAGCCGCTGGAGATGAACCCCAACCGGCTGGCGAAGGCCCTGGGCGTGGACCGTCAGAACGTCTACGAGATCGTACACGGCAGGCGTGCGGTGAGCGCGGATATGGCGCTCAGGCTCGGGCGCTGGTCCGGGATGCGACCGGGATTCTGGCTCGGCTTGCAGGCCGACTACGACCTCCAGATGGCCGAGTGGGAGCGCGGCGACGAGATAGCCGAACAGGTGGAGCCGTTGGTCACCGCGGGTTAGCCGAGGGCCCGGAACAGGAGGCGTATGGACGCGAAGCAGAAGGCGGAAGAGATAGCCTGGCAGGGGCGCGAGATCTACGAGTGGTACATCCGCTCCGAAGAGTTCGACCGCGAGCACGACGGCGAGTTCCTGGTGGTGGACGTAACCACCGGCAACTACGCCGTGGGAGCGGACGACGGCGAGGCGTTGGGCCGCATGGAGGAAAGAAACACTGAGGGGCTCTTCCACATCATGCGCGTCGGCTATCGGGCAGGCCATCGGATCGGCGGGGCGGGTCTCCGGTACGGCAGCCTCCAAGAGTTCTTCGAATGCCTGGAACGCCGCCGTCGCGACGACAACGTGGAACCGCTCCGCGAGGACGAAGCGGTACGCCTGGCGAACGAGGAACTGCACGCCATGAGACGAGAGCGCCGGGTGACGACATAATCCGGGTGGTGCTCGGTTCGAGCGCGGAGGGCGTCTAGTGGGACGGAGACAGAAATCCGCGCTGCGGTTCGAGCAGCGGCTCGTGCTGAACCAGTGGATGCTCGGGCTGTTCGGGGTCGAGGGCTTCGAGGGGTTGGCGGACGAGGAGATCAAAGACCCCAGGTACGAGGAGTGGGACGCGAACAACGTCTCGGGCATCCACCACCTGCTCGCGGGACGCTTCCACGACCTGCCGGGGCGTACCGGCGGACCGTCTGTGGACGACCTGCTCCGCTACGATGGGAACATCGTGCGGCACACCGCGAGGATCGGCGCCAGACGCGACGAACGCATCCGCTGGAAGTACTTCCAGTACCTCTCGCTGCTCTTTGCCGAGGTCTTCCTCGACCGCTTCTTCGCCGACCCCGATGGGCTACTCGCCGCGCTGGGCGCCCACGTCCGCCGCTTCAACGAGGGCAGGGGGGAGGCGGATCAGGTCCCCGACTACGCCCCGGACGACCTGCGCAAGCTGGCTTTCTGGATGGCGACCGGCTCGGGCAAGACGCTCATCATGCACGTCAACGTCCTCCAGTACCTGCACTACCTGGACAAACACGGCAGGAGGCGCGAGCTCGACCGCATATTGCTCCTCACCCCGAACGAGGGTCTCTCCCGCCAGCACCTCGCGGAGTTCGAGGGGTCGGGCCTCGACGCGGCGCTCTTCTCCAAGGGCGGGGAGGGCCTATTCACGGGCGACCGGATCGAGATCCTGGAGGTGACCAAGCTAGCCGACGACTCGGGTGCAACGACGGTGGCTGTGGAAGCCTTCGAGGGCAACAACCTGGTCCTGGTGGACGAGGGGCACAGGGGGATGTCCACGGCGAAGACCGTCAAGGAGACGAAGAAGTGGAAGGAGCGGCGCGACCGTCTGTGCGAGGGCGGCTTCTCCTTCGAGTACTCGGCCACCTTCGGCCAGGCGATGAAGTCCGCCAAGGACAAGGGTTTATCCGACGAGTACGCGAAGTGCGTCCTCTTCGATTACTCGTACAGGTACTTTTACGACGACGGGTACGGCAAGGACTACCAGATCCTCAACCTCCAGGACGGCGTCGGGGCGGACGAGTCCGTCCGCCGCCGCTACCTGACGGCGGCGCTGCTCTCCTTCCACCAGCAGCAGCTCCTCTTCGAGGAGGGCGGACCCGCGTTCGCGGCCTACGGTATCGAGCGTCCGCTGTGGATGTTCGTAGGCTCGCGGGTGACGGGCGGCGTCGCGGGCGACGAGAAGACGGACGTCGCGGAGATCCTGCTCTTTTTCTCCCGCTTTTTGGACCGCCGGGCCGAAAGCGTCGAGAACATCTCTCGCCTCCTCAGCGGCAATACCGGCCTTTTGGACAAGACCCGCGACCTCTTCGCCGACGAGTTCGGATATTTGCAGGAGAGGGGTTTCGGGGCCGACGAGCTTTACGATTCCATCTTGCGCGGCTTCTTCAACTCACCAGGCCCGGCGGTGATGCGGGCCGAGGTCCTCAAGGGGGCCGAGGGCGAGATCTCTTTACGGCTGGGGAACAACGAGCCCTTCGGCGTCGTTAACGTGGGCAAGGCCACGGAGCTCGCGAAGTCGTTGGAGGACCGGGAGGACGTAGTAGTCTCCGAGAACAGCCTCTCGCCCTCGCTCTTCGAGGGGCTCAACGGGAGGGACTCGACGGTAAACGTGCTGGTCGGGGCGAGGAAGTTCGCCGAGGGTTGGAGCAGTTGGCGGGTCAGCAGCGTGGGTTTGATGCGGGTCGGTAAGAGCGAGGGGTCCCAGATCATCCAGCTCTTCGGCCGCGGCGTCCGCCTGAAGGGCCTCGGCCGCAGCCTGAAACGGAGCTCCGCTATCACGGGCACGCCGCACCCCCGCCACATCGGCATCCTCGAGACCCTCGACGTCTTCGGCGTGAAGGCCGACTACATGAAGCAGTTCCAGGAGCACCTCGAAGAAGAGGGCCTTCCCTCCGGCAACAAGGTAGAGGTCGTGCTGCCGACCATCACGGATCTCGCCAACAAGAAGCTCAAGACCGTTCGCGTCGGCAAGGGCGGCGACTTCAAGGAGAACGGCCCGAAGCCCGTGCTCGGGCCTCCCGCATCTCTAGGCGGGCCGGCTTCCGGCAAGATCAAGGTCAGGCTTGACTGGTATCCGAAGGTCCAGGCAATGAGCAGCCGCGACAGGACGCTTGCGGCCCAGCGCAAGACCGGCAAGCTGGAAGAGCGGCACCTGGCGTTCCTGGACCGGGACGCCCTCTACTTCGAGGTCGTGCGTCACAAAGAAGAGCGCGGCTGGCACAACCTCACAGTACCGAGAGCCGTGATCCCCGCTCTCTTGGAGGACCCTACCTGGTACGAGCTCTCCATCCCGCCCGAAGACCTGGAGTTCGGTGGCGGCGACCCCTTGCAGCGGGCACGTGTCTGGCAGGAGATAGCCGCCTCGCTGCTCAAGGCCTACGCCACGAAATACGTCGAGACAAGTAAAGCCGCCTACGAGGCGGACTTTCTGGAGTACCGTGAGCTAACCGACGAGGACCCCAACGTGTTGCGGGAGTACAGCTTCGTCTCCTCCAACGAGACCGTTCTCAAGAAGCTCGGGGACCTCAAGACGGTCATAGAAGACGGACGTCTGAAGCCGGTGGACTGGGGGGCGCTGGAAGAAAGCTGGAACGGCCTCGACGTTTTCCCCTTCGGCCGACACCTATATAACCCGCTCGTCCATTTGGGCAACAAAGACATCTTGACTGTCAAGCCCGTCGCCCTCAATGAGGGCGAGCAACGGTTCGTACGTGACCTCAAGATCTTCTACGAGGGGCATACCGGTTTTTTCGAGGGCGTAGATCTCTTCCTGCTGCGCAACCTGAGCAAGGGCAAGGGCATAGGCTTCTTCGAGGCCGGCAACTTCTACCCGGACTTCCTGCTGTGGCTCGTGGTCGGGGATCGCCAGTACGTCACTTTCGTGGACCCCAAAGGCGTGCGCAACCTGCAAGGCGCGGACGACCCCAAGATCCGCTTCCACGAAACCATCAAGGGCATAGAGAAGCGCCTCGGAGACCCGGAGGTCGTCCTGAACTCCTTCATCATCTCCAACACTTCATACGGCGAAGTCTCCTTCTGGGGCTACAGCAAGGAAGAGTTCGAGGACCGCCACGTGCTCTTTCAGGAAGAAGACAAGTACACGTACGTCAGGACCATGCTCGAACGCATCCTTGGCTGTGGTTGATGGCTCGCGTGCCGGACGAAAGGTACGATCCGACGAAAGCGCGGGCATGATCGGCGGAAAGACGAAGCTCTTGGCCGTGATCGGGGACCCCATCGGGCACAGCCTGAGCCCGGCGATGCACAACGCCTCATTCGCCGCCGAGGGCCTGGACTACGTCTACGTCGCCCTGGAGGTCAAGGCCGAAGACGTGCCCGCCGCGGTCCGGGGCGCCGCGGCCCTGGGTTTCAGGGGCCTCAACGTTACGATGCCCCACAAGCGGGCCGTGCTCCCGCTGATGGACGAGCTCGACGAGGGTTCGCGGGTCTCAGGCGCGGTGAACACCGTCGTGATCGAGGACTCAAGGCTGTGCGGTTTCAACACCGATGGCCCCGGCCTGGTGGAGGCGTGCCGGGAAGCCGGTATCCGTCTAGCTGGCCGACGGGTACTGCTCCTCGGGGCCGGGGGCGCCGCGGCCTCCATCGCCGCCGCCTTCTGCGACGCGGGGATAGAACGGTTGCGGATCGTCAACCGAAACGTCGAGCGGGCAAGAGACCTCTCGGAGAAACTGCGCGAAGTGGGCAAGAGGGCCGAGGTGGAGGTCCACGCCCCGGACGCCCTGGAGGAAGAAGCGCTCGACGCGGCGGTGATCGTCAACACCACACCCCTCGGTATGAGGGACGGCGACCCTCTGCCGCTGCCCCCCGCTTACCTCGACGAAGGCCGGGCCGTGATCGACGCGGTCTACCGGCCCGGCCTTGAGACGCCGCTGATCCGTCACGCCCGCGAGCGCGGCGCGACCGTCGTCACCGGCCAGCGGATGCTCCTCTACCAGGGCGTCCTCGCCCAGAAGCTGTGGACCGGAAAGCAGCCGAACGTGGAAGCCATGAACAGGGCGCTCTTGTGAAGCTTGTCAGCCTGTCGGCACGCTTCGCCTTGCTCCGGCTTCGCCTCCGCAAAGCTCGCTCTCAGCCCGTCAGCGAGTCGTCTCGATCCGTCGCACCATCCGTTACTCAAAACGCGGCGAACGGCGCTGCCCGGTCGGTCCTCGGCGGCAAGAAGCTGACAAGCTGAAAGCGAGGCCCGCGAAGCGGGCCGACGCGTGCCGACAGGCTGACAAGCTACTTCGGTACCGTCGAACCTTGCGTCTCCCGCTTGCCGACCACGAGGACCGGACGGTCTGCCTTGCGGAGGACCGTCGTGGAAAAACCGGCGCCGAAGACGCGCGCGAACCAGGGGCGGCGGTTGCCGCCGGTTACGATCAGGCCCGCCTCGATCTCCCTGGCGAGCTCGACCACCTCTTTTTCGGGCTTTCCTTCCCTGTAGTGGGAAGCGGCCACGCTTCCGCCGAGATCCTCCACGCGCCGCTTCTGGTCTTCGAGGAGCCTGAAGCCTAGCAGCCTCTTCCGCTCCAGGTGGGCCTCCTTGCTCACCCCGACCCCGGCGCTGGGGTGGGGCGGCCCGGTCACCGTGGAGACGACGTACGCTATCTCCAACTCCGACCCCGTGCCGGTCGCCAGATCCACCGCAGCCTCCAACGCCCGCTCCGCCTCCCGCGACCCATTAGTGGCTACCAGTATTCTTGTCGGAAACACAACACCGCCTCACTAGATGCAAAATACACCTAGAGACTAAACCCTGCGGAGCGTACTGCAAGCCGCCAGTGTGAACAAAGCACGCTGGGCTCCTCCCTTCGGTCGTCGCGCACGCTCCGGCTTCGCCTCCGCTTGTCAGCCCGGCGCTTCGCGCCTCGTCAGCCCGCTTGGGGCCTTGCGGCCCTCGCTTTCAGCTGTCAGCCGGTCGTCTGTACACGCTGCGCCTCCGGGGACTCGGACCTCTTCGCCATGCGCTGCCCGGTCGGGCTATGGGCGGCAAGAAAGCTGACAGGCTGAGAGCGAGGCCTGCTCGTAGCAGGCCGGAGCGTGCTGCATTGGACATGTGCGGCTGTGGTGGTCAGAATGCCGGATAGGGAGAGGTCGGTCAGGGAAGGGGGTTGGGGATGGTTTCGGGGACGGGGCGTTGGGTGGCGGTGCTCTGCTGGGTTGCGGTTGCGCTGGACGGTTTCGACCTGGTAGTGCTCGGGGCTGTAACGCCGGCGTTGCTCGAGTACGAGGCGTGGGGGCTTACGGCGCCGCGGGTTGGGGCGATCACCTCTTATGGTTTGGTTGGGATGATGATCGGGGCCCTGGGGATAGGGACTCTCGCCGACGTGGTCGGGCGCCGCATGTGCGTCCTCCTGAGCGTAACGAGCTTCTCGGTCTTTACGGCGCTGTTGGCGGTGGCGCCCTCGCCCGAGATATTTGGGGTCTTGCGTTTCCTGGGCGGGCTTGGTCTGGGCGGCCTCATACCCACGGCCGCGACCCTCGTCTCCGAGTACGCCGGCACCCGGCGCAACAGTTCCTCCATAACCTTCATGATGACCGGCTACCACGTCGGCGGCGTCCTGACGGCGCTTCTCGCCATACCCGTCTTGCCGGTTCTCGGATGGCGGGCGATGTTCGTCGTGGGCGCCCTGCCCGCGCTCGTTCTGGTGCCTTTGATGCTCAAGAACCTGCCGGAATCCACGAGCTTTCTCGTGGCCCGCGGCCGGCGGGACGAGGCGGAGGTTCTTGCCGAGCGGTACGGGATCTCCCTGGAACCCGAGGAGGTGCGGGGGGTAGCGGCCGAGGAGCGCACCTCCGAGGGTACGGGCCTTGGCGCCGTGAAGACGCTCTTCTCCGGCGGGTACTTGCTCGGGACGCTGGCTTTCTCCGTCGCCTCGTTTATGGGCCTGCTTCTCGTCTACGGGCTCAACCAGTGGCTGCCGACCATCATGCGCGACGCCGGATACGCCCTGGGCGCCGCCCTCGCCTTCCTGCTGGTCCTGAACGTCGGCGCCGTCGTGGGGCTGCTCCTCGCCGGACCCGTGGCCGACCGCTACGGCTCGAAGGCCGCCTGCGCCGGGTGGTTCGCGCTGGCCGCGGTCTTCCTGTTTCTCCTCAGCGTGCAGATGCCGCTGGCGCTCACCTACGCGGCCGTCTTCGTCACCGGGTTCTTCGTCTTTAGCGCGCAGGTCTTGCTCTACGCCTACGTCAGCCGGCACTACCCGACGAGCGGGAGGGGGACGGCGCTCGGCTGGGCGGCCGGGATCGGTCGCGTGGGCGCGATCTGCGGCCCGCTGCTCGGCGGCCTCCTCCTCGGCGCGGGCCTCGCCGTGCCCTGGGGCTTCTACGCCTTCGCCCTCGTCGGCCTGCTCGGCGCGGTGTTTATATCCGCCGTTCCCAGATCTCCCGCGGAGGATGCCAGGGGGACCACTGTTTCCCCTGGGGCGGCGACGCGTTAGATTGGACCGGGACGGCCTCTCGGAAGGAGGGCTCTTGCGGACGATGGTAGGGATAGTGGGCGGGGGACCCGCGGGGCTCTTGCTCTCGCACCTCCTGCACCTGCAGGGTATAGACTCCGTCGTCCTCGAGGCCCGCGGACGGGAGGAGCTGGAGGCGGAGATCCGGGCCGGCGTGCTCGAGCACGGCACGACTGAACTGCTCGTCGAGACCGGCGTGGGCGACAGGATGCGGAAGGAAGGCGCCGTCCACCACGGCGTCAACCTCCAGTTCGACGGCCGCCGCGAACGCATAGACCTCGAAGGGCTGACCGGGAAGACCATAACCCTCTACGGCCAACACGAGGTGGTGAAGGACCTGATCCGGACCCGCCTCGACGCCGGCGGCGAGGTTCTCTTCCGGGCGAAAGGCCTTGGACTCCAGGATCTCGAATCCGAGGAACCGAAGGTCCGGTTCGTCAAAGGCGACGAGGAATACGAGCTGCGGTGCGACTTCGTCGTCGGGACCGACGGGTTTCACGGGGTGTCGCGCGAGGCGTTCCCGGAGGGGGCAAGGGCCGAGTACGGGCGGCGGTATCCGTTCGGGTGGTTCGGAATCCTCGTGGAGGGGCCGCCCTCTACCGAGGAGCTCATCTACGCGCTCCACGAGCGGGGCTTCGCGCTCGTCAGCACGCGCTCGCCCGAGATACAGCGCCTGTACTTTCAGTGCGACCCGGACGACGACGCCTCCAACTGGTCGGACGACAGGATCTGGACCGAGATGCACGCCCGCCTGGATACCGACGACGGCTGGACGGTGAACGAGGGCAAGATCATCCAGAAAAACGTGGTCCAGATGCGCTCCTTCGTCTGCGAACCCATGCGCCACGGACGCCTCTTCCTCGCCGGAGACGCCGCCCACATCGTCCCCCCCACAGGCGCCAAGGGCATGAACCTAGCCGTCGCCGACGTGCGCGTCCTCTCCAGAGGGTTGGCCGAGTTCTACCGGTCCGGCAGTACCGGCGTTCTCGACAACTACTCCGAGATCTGCCTGAAACGCGTGTGGAAGGCGAGCCGGTTCTCGTGGTGGATGACCTCGATGCTGCACCGCTTCGATGGGGACAACGCCTTCCAGTACAGGATGCAGGTGGCCGAGCTGGATTACGTCACGGGCTCGCGGGCCGCCGCGACCTCGCTCGCCGAGAACTACGTGGGCCTGCCGATGGAGTGGCGGGAAGACCCGGAAGCAATAGCGCGAACGACGGAAGGGATGGACGCATGAAAGCCACGGCGGCGGTCGTCTGGGAGAAAGAGCAGGCCTTCTCGATAGAGGAGGTGGAGGTGGAAGAGCCACGCGCCGGGGAGGTGCTGGTCCGTATCGTGGGCGTTGGCGTGTGCCACACCGACCTGATCGTGCGCGACCAGTGGTACCCCGTGCCCCTGCCGGCGGTCCTGGGCCACGAGGGCGCGGGCGTCGTGGAAAAGGTGGGCCCGGGAGTCGAAAAGGTCGGGCCCGGCGACCACGTGGTCCTGAGCTTCGACCACTGCGGCCACTGCGCCAACTGCCTGAAGGGCAAGCCCTCCTACTGCGCCACCTTTTTCGAGAGGAACTTTGGTGGGCAGCGCCTGGACGGCTCGACCGCGCTTGGCAAGGAGGGGCAGACGCTTCACAGCCATTTCTTCGGCCAGTCCTCTTTCGCGACCCACGCCCTCGCGTCGCAGAACAGCGTGGTCAAGGTGCCACAGGACACGCCTCTCGAGTCGCTCGGGCCTCTGGGTTGCGGGGTTCAGACGGGGGCCGGGGCCGTGCTCAATTCCCTCAAGCCCGAGCCCGGTTCCAGCATCGCCGTCTTCGGGACGGGCGCGGTCGGTATCAGCGCGATCATGGCGGCCGCGGCGGCGGGTTGCACGACCATCGTCGGCGTGGACGTGAAGCCCGAGAGGTTGGAGCTGGCCCGCGAGCTCGGCGCCACGCACGTCATCAACGGCGCCGAGGTGGACGCGGTCGAGGAGGTGGGCCGGATCACCGCCGGTGGGCCCCGCTACGCGCTGGAGACTACGGGCGTGCCACGAGTGTTGCGGCAGGCGGTCGACGCGCTGGCGCCGCTTGGGACCTGCGGCGTCGTCGGCGCGCCGCCCGTCGGGACGGAAGTCTCGCTCGATTGGAACGGCGTCATGATACCTGGCAAGACCGTGCGCGGCGTTATAGAAGGCGACTCGGTCCCCGACGTGTTCATCCCGTTGCTCATAGAGTTGCACCGGCAGGGACGGTTCCCGTTCGACCGCCTGATCGGGTACTACGACCTGGACGAGATCAACGAGGCCGCCGAGGACGCCGAGGGCGGCGGCACCCTCAAGCCCGTCTTGAGGACCGGGTGAGAGAGGTAGGCCTGCGCGAGGCGGTCGCGGAGTTCGTGCGGGACGGAGACGCCGTCGCGCTCGAAGGCTTCACGCACCTCATACCGACGGCCGCGGCGCACGAGATCATTCGCCAGGGGCGAAAAGATTTGACCCTTATCAGGATGACGCCGGACCTCGTCTACGACCAGATGATCGGCATGGGCGCAGC
The DNA here is from genome assembly GCF_011492945.1 of Rubrobacter tropicus. Lineage (NCBI taxonomy): Bacteria > Bacillati > Actinomycetota > Rubrobacteria > Rubrobacterales > Rubrobacteraceae > Rubrobacter > Rubrobacter tropicus. The sequence goes on along the minus strand of NZ_CP045119.1, from coordinate 3,621,021 downwards.
GTCGAAACTGGTCTTCTCCTGGGGCGGCAACCCGGGCGTCGGGTCGTTGCACCGTTTCAGGGACGCCGTCGAGAACGCCTGGCCCAACCCTTTAGAGATCGAAGAGCACTCCCACGCGGGCATGGCGAACCGCTACGTCGCGGGCGCCTCGGGCCTCCCCTTCGCCGCCCTCCGCGGCTACGTCGGCACGGACCTTCCCAAGGTAACGAAGACCATCGCCCCCATAAAATGTCCCTTTACCGGCGAGGAGCTTATGGCGGTGCCGGCTTTGAACCCGGACGTCTCGATCATCCACGCCCAGCAGGCGGATAGCCGGGGAAACGTCGCGATCTGGGGCATCTCGGGCATCCAGAAGGAGGCGGTGCTCTCAGCCCGCCGGGCCATCGTAACCGTGGAGGAGGTCGTGGAGGAGCTTACGCCGCACCCCTTCCAGGTGGTCCTGCCCGCGGTGGCCGTGGACGCTATTGCGGTCGAGCCCAAGGGGGCGCACCCTTCCTACGCCGACGGTTACTACGACAGGGACAACGTCTTCTACGAGGCGTGGGACCCCATCAGCCGGGACAGGGGGGAGTTCCGTTCCTGGATGGAGAGGCACGTCCTCGGGACGGAGGGTTTCGGCGAGTACCTGGAGGGCGTCCGGCGAGAAGGGATGGTCGCGAAGTGAAGGCGGACGGAGGGGGAGCCTCCTACACCACGGACGAGATGATGACCGTGGCCGCCAGCCGCGAGCTAAAAGACGGGTCCGTCTGCTTCGTGGGTATCGGGCTTCCGAGCGAGGCCGCGAACCTGGCGAGGGCCACGCACGCGCCGGGGTGCGTCCTGATCTACGAGTCGGGCACCGTGGGCGCGAAACCGGACGTGCTGCCCCTCTCCATCGGCGACGGGGTGCTCGCCGAGCACGCCGACTCGGTCGTGTCCGTGCCGGAGATCTTCAACTACTGGCTCCAGGCCGGCCGCGTGGACGTCGGCTTCCTCGGAGCCGCCCAGGTCGACCGCTTCGGCAACATAAACACCACGGTGGTGGGGCCGTACGACTCCCCGAAGGTGCGCCTGCCCGGCGCGGGCGGGGCGCCCGAGATCGCCGCCTCCGCGAAGGAGGTCATCATCATGCTCCGACACAAACCGCGCGCCTTCGTCGAAGAACTCTCCTTCGTCACCTCCGTCGGCCACGGCGCCGGCGGCGATTCCCGGAAAGAGCTCGGCTACACCGGCGCCGGCCCCACCGCCCTCATCACCGACCTCGGCGTCCTGCGCCCCGACCCCGAGACGAGAGAGCTCACCCTCGTCTCCCTCCACCCCGGCGCGACGGCCGACCGGGCCCGCGAAGCGACCGGCTGGGACCTGAGGGTGGCGGACGAGACGACTACCACCGACCAGCCCACGGAAGAAGAGCTGCGCGTCCTGCGCGACCTGCGAGCCAGGACAGAGGAGGCGAAGAAAGCATGAAAGCTACCGTGTACATCGCGACGAGCCTCGATGGCTTCATAGCGCGGGAGGACGGCGGCATCGACTGGCTCCCCGGTGAGGAAGACGCGCAGGAAGGCGAGGACTACGGGTATCAAGAGTTCATAGATACCGTGGACGCGATCGTCATGGGTCGGAACACCTACGAGTTGGCGTCGTCCTTCGGTTCGTGGCCGTATGGTGGTAAGCCCGTGGTCGTTCTTAGTAGCCGGCGGGTGGACATTCCAGACGCCATCGCGGAGACCGTCGAGTCCATGCCCGCGGAGCCGCGGGAGGTGGTTCGGCGTCTCGCGGAGCGTGGATTCGGGCATCTATACGTGGATGGTGGGAAGACTATTCAGGGGTTTCTCGGGGAAGGCTTGATCCAGCGCCTGATCATCACGAGGATCCCCGTCCTTATCGGCACCGGAATCCCGCTCTTCGGACCGCTTCCCCACGACGTCCGGCTGCGCCACGTGGAGACCCGGCAATTCGAGAACGGTCTGGTGCAATCAGAGTACGAGGTACTAGATGACGTCGCATGACCACGAGTTCGCCAAAGAAAGGAGCGCGTAACCCCATGCCCTACGAAGGCGCGACAGAGGCCTGGATCGTGGGCGCCGTCCGCACCCCTATCGGCCGCCACGGCGGCGCTTTGAGCCCCGTCCGTCCCGACGACCTCGGGGCGCTAGTCCTCGAAGCCCTGATGGAGAGGACCGGTGTCCCCGCCTCCGAGGTTGAGGACGTGTACTTCGGCTGCGCCAACGGGGCCGGCGAGGACAACCGCAACGTCGCCAGGATGAGCCTGCTCCTGGCCGGCCTCCCCGAGACCGTGGCGGGCGCCACCGTGAACAGGCTCTGCGGATCTGGCCTGGAAGCCGTCTCCCAGGCCGCCCGGTCGGTCATGCTCGGCGAGGCGGACGTCTACATAGGTGGCGGGGTCGAGTCCATGAGCCGCGCCCCGTGGGCCGTACCGAAGCCGGAGCGCGCCTTCCCGACGGGCCAAGCCACCATGTACGACACCACCCTTGGCTGGCGCATGGTCAACCCGAGGATGGAGGAGATGGGACACACCGACTCTCTGGGCGTCACGGCCGAGAACCTCGCCCAGGAGCGCTTCGAGACGACCGCCGAGGAGCAAAAGCCAGAGGAACTCGCCCGCACTTACGATATATCGCGCGGGAAACAGGACCGCTTCGCGCTCCTGAGCCACGAGAAAGCCGTCGCCGCCCAGGACGGTAAGCGGTTTAGGGACGAGACCGTGCCGGTCAGAGTCGCGGGGCGCAAGGTGGACACCGTCGTCGAGGCCGACGAGGGCCCGAGGCGCGACACCACTCTCGAGAAGCTAGGCAAGCTCCGTCCCGCCTTCAAGGGTGACGGCTCGGTAACGGCCGGTAACTCCAGCTCGCTCAACGACGGCGCCGCGGCTGTGCTCGTGGTCTCGAAAGAGTACGCGGAGGCGCACGGGCTGGCGCCCCTCGCCAGGATAAGGAGCATGGCGACCGCAGGCGTCCCGCCGCGGGTAATGGGGATAGGCCCCGTGCCGGCCACGGAGAAAGCGCTCTCCAGAGCCGGGGTGTCCTTCGGGGATATCGACCTCGTCGAGTTGAACGAGGCGTTCGCGGCGCAATCGCTCGCGGTCCTGCACGAGTGGGGGATGGAGGCCGAGGACGAACGGCTGAACCCGAACGGGGGCGCCATCGCGCTCGGTCATCCCCTCGGGTGTTCCGGGGCGAGGATACTTACCACGCTGGTACACGAGTTGGGCCGGAGGGAAGGGACCGGGCTAGGCCTCGCGACCATGTGCATCGGCGTGGGGCAGGGGATCGCGATGGTCGTCGAGAAGGTTGGGTAGGGCTATTAGCTGTCAGCCGTCAGCTCTCAGCTATTAGGGGCCGCGGTCGAGGAGCGAGGGGATGGAGACATGACGCAGCAGACTACGGGTGAGGGCGCCGGGCAGCCGCCTTACTCCTACCCGGATTACAGGTCCACGCGCCTGCGGGCGCCGAAGGAGCCGCTGGTTATCCTGCCGGGGGCTCTGGCTGATGCCTCCGGGCCGGTCTACGGGCATGGCAGGATCGGGGAGGCGGACGACGACCTTACCCGTCAGCACGACGGGGAGCCTCTCGGGGAGAGGATCATCGTAACCGGCCGCGTCCTGAGCGGCGACGGGCGCCCGGTGCGGAACAGCCTCGTCGAGGTCTGGCAGGCGAACGCCGCGGGCCGCTACACCCACCACAACGACCAGCACCCCGCGCCGCTCGACCCGAACTTCTCCGGCGCGGGCCGGTGCCTGACGGATGAGGAAGGCCGCTACCGCTTCGTCACGGTGAAGCCGGGGGCTTACCCGTGGAAGAACCACGACAACGCCTGGCGCCCGGCCCACATACACTTCTCGGTCTTCGGTTCCGCCTTCAGGAGCAGGCTCATCACCCAGATGTACTTCCCGGGCGACCCGCTCTTCGAGCACGACCCCATCTTCCGGTCCGTGGGGGACCCGGGAGCCAGGCGGCGCCTGATCTCCCGCTTCGACCTCGAAACCACCGAGCCGGAGTGGGCCCTCGGCTACCGCTTCGACATCGTTCTCGAAGGCCACAATAAGACCCCGTTCGAGAGGCCGCACGCGTGAGCCTCGAACCCACGCCCTCCCAGACCATAGGCCCGTTCTTCCACGACGCGCTTCTCGGGCGAGACCTGACGGAGTTGGTCCCACCGGACGAGCCGGGGGCCGTAAGGATCACGGGCGTCGTGTACGACGGCGCGGGCGAGCCCGTGACCGACGCGATGGTCGAGATCTCGCACTCCACGCCAACCGGATTCCGGGCTAACCCCAACTCCCCCGACGGTGGTTTCTCCGGCTGGGGGCGCTCCGGTACCGTGGACGGCGGACGCTTCTCGTTCGTCACCTCGAAGCCAGATCCCGTCCTCACGCCCGATGGAACACGTCAGGCCCCCCACGTCGACGTCCTGGTCTTCGCCCGCGGCCTGCTCAAACCGGTCGCGACCCGCCTGTACTTCCCGGACGAAGAAGAGGCGAACGCCGCGGATCCGGTCCTCGCGTCGATATCGACCCCGGTGCTTCGACGGACCCTCGTCGCCCGCAACGAGGGAGGGGCCCTCCGCTTCGACGTTCGTCTCCAGGGCGAGGGGCAGACGGCCTTCTTCGGGTTCGAGTGATGAGCGGGGACCTGTTCGGCCCGATTTTCGTTCCCGACGCCCTCCGGGCGGCCGTCTGTGGAAGGGCCTGGATGCGGGCGATGCTCGACGCGGAGGCGGCGCTCGCGGTCGCGGGGGCGCGCGCCGGCCTGATCCCCACGGAAGCGGCGGAGGCCATAGTTCGCTGCTGCGACGCGGACCTTTTCGACCCCGCAAAGCTCGGGCGGGAAGGACGCCCGGCCGGCAACCCCGCCCCGGCCCTCGTCCGGGCGCTGACCGAAGAAGTCTCGAAGGTCTCCGAAGACGCCGCCCGCCACGTTCACAGGGGCGCCACGAGCCAGGACATCACGGACACCGCGGCCATGCTCGTCTCGCGCCGGGCGCTCGACCTCATCCTCGGCGAGGTGGACGGGATCTCGGACGCGTGCGCCACGCTCGCTAGGGACCACAGGGATACCTTGATGGCGGGTCGGACGCTCCTGCAGCAGGCCCTCCCCACGACCTTCGGCCTCAAGGCGGCCGGCTGGCTCGTCTCCGTGCTCGAGGCGCGGCGGAGGCTCAGCGAGCTGCGCGCCTCCGGGCTCGCCGCGCAGCTCGGGGGGGCCGCCGGGACGCTCGCCTCGCTCGGGGACTCCGGACTACCCGTGTTGCGGGAGTTCGCGCTGGAGCTTGGCCTCGCCGAGGCGCCCGTACCCTGGCACACTGACCGGACCAGGATCTCCGAGATCGGCACCACCTTATCGCTTTTGGCGGGCGTGCTAGCGAAGATCTCGCACGACGTCATCCTCATGGCCCAGACGGAGGTGGGCGAGGTGTCAGAACCCGCCGGCGAGGGACGCGGCGGCTCCTCGACGCTTCCCCACAAACGCAATCCCGTCCTCTCCGTGACCGCCGCCGCCAACGCCTGCCGCGTCCAGAACCTGGCGCACACCCTCCAGGCCGCGATGGCCCAGGAGCACGAGCGGGCCGCCGGCGCCTGGCACTCGGAATGGGAGGCCCTCTCGGAAGCCCTCGCCCTCGCCGGGGGTGCCGCCGCCAACGTCCGCGAGGTGGTAGAGGGCCTGGAGGTCCACCAGGAGAAGATGCGGGAGAACCTCGGCGCGACGAGGGGGATGCTCCTCGCGGAGAACGCCGCCACGGTCCTCTCGGAGAGGCTCGGGCGCCTCGAAGCCCACGGCCTCGTCGAGGCCGCCTGCCGCAGGGCCCTCGCCGAGAACAGGCACCTGCGGGAAGAGCTGGTACAAGACGAACGAATCGGCCGGGTGCTCACCGAAGCGGAGATAGACGCCGCGCTCGACCCGGCCGGCTACCTCGGATCCGCGGGGGCATTCGTGGACCGGGCCCTGGAACTCTACCGCGAGGAGGAACCCTCTTGACGACGGGAGGCGCCACCGACCTGAACTACAGGCTCGAAGGACCCGAGGACGCGCCGGTACTCGTGCTCTCCAACTCTCTCGGGACGGCGCTCGAGATGTGGGACGACCAGGCACCCGCGTTGCGGGAGCGTTTCAGGGTGCTCCGCTACGACACCAGGGGCCACGGAGAATCCCCCGCGCCCCCCGGCCCGTACGCCATAGAAGACCTTGGCCGGGACGTCCTCTCGCTCCTCGACCACATCGGCGTAGAGCGCGCCTCGTTCTGCGGCCTCTCCATCGGCGGCATGACCGGGATGTGGCTCGCGTCCGAAGCGCCCGAAAGGGTCGAAAGTCTCGTGCTCTGCTGCACCTCGGCCCTGCTCGGCCCGAAGAGCGTCTGGGACGAGCGCATCCAGACGGCCACGGAAAAGGGCATGGCGGCCCTCGTGGACGGCGTGATCGAACGCTGGTTCACCCCCGCTTTCCGCTCGGAGAACCCCGAGGCCGTCGAGACGATGGCCCGCACCCTGCGCGGCACGGACCCCGAGGGCTACGCCGGCTGCTGCGCCGCCATCAGGGACATGGACCTGCGCGACCGGCTCCCCTCCATCCGGTCCCCAACCCTGGTCGTCTCCGGCGCCGACGACCCCGCGACCCCGCCGGATCACGGCAGGCTCATAGCGGGCGCCATACCCGGCGCCCGCTTCGAGGTAGTCCCGGAAGCCGCCCACATCGCCAACGTGGAGCAGCCGGAGACCGTCACCCAACTCATCCTGACCCACCTGGAGGCAACGTGACACCGAACGAGACCCACGACGACGGCATGAAAGTCCGCCGCGAAGTCCTCGGCGACGAGTACGTGGACGCGGCGGTGGAGAAGACCACCCCTTTCACCGCCGACTTCCAGGACTTCATAACGCGCTACGCGTGGGGCGAGGTCTGGACGCGACCCGCCCTCGACCGCAAGACCCGAAGTTGCATTACCCTCACAGCCCTCATGGCCCGCGGCCACCACGAAGAGCTGGCCACGCACGTCGAGGGCGCCCTCAGAAACGGCCTCACCGAAGACGAGATCAAAGAAGTCCTCCTGCACGGGGCCATCTACTGCGGCGTCCCCGCCGCCAACACCGCCTTCGCCGTGGCCCGCCGGGTACTGGAGAACAGATAGCCGTCGGCTTTTAGCCCTCAGCAAGACCCGGCGGCGACGCCGGTCACCAGCACGAGGCCTACATCCGCGCCGTCAACCGCGCGCTGGAAGGCAGGGCCGAGGGAACCGCCGCAACCACCCACATGCGCCGCGGCAACCTCCGTTCCCCCCGGGCAGCCGAAGGCGACCACGACCTCGTCGCCGAAGCCCGGTAAACCGGGTCCGGGGCTCGTCCGGAAGGCCGGAACTGGGAGAAATGTCCTACAAGAAATTGGGACAATCAGACGATACGCCGGCCTACGGGCGTCGGTTAACATGGCATTGCCTTACCGTTGTGGATAAGGCTGGGGAATAGGTTCGAGGGGAACGGGCGGGGCCGGTTTGCACACCACGGGAGTCGCGGCCCTTGCCACCCCGGAACGGGGAAGGGATAAATGAACCGTGAGGTCGAGGAGGGGTACGGGTCGATGCTGGAGTTCGAGATGAACCGCGCGGCTGAGAGGTTGGCGAGGGCGAACCAGGAGTCTTTGCGCGCGCTCGCCGGCGGCGCGTTGGCCGTTCAGCGGCAGAACGCGAAGCTCTACCAGGACTGGACCGAGATCTCCTCGGCCATGGTCGAAGAGTCCGTCCGGATGTGCGTCGCCCTCTCCTGGGCGCCGTTCTACTACGCTTCGGGGTCGGGTCCTCGCGGCGCGGATGGAGGCGACGAGAAGGGTAGAGACCTGCCGGTCGCCGACTACGACCAGTTGGACGTCGAGGAGGTAGTTCGCAGGCTCGAAGGGCTGACCGCCCGCGAGGTCGAAAAACTGGAGGAATACGAGAAGCATCACAAGAACCGGCCCGTCCTGGTGGAGCGGATGGACCGTTGCCTTGTCTGATGGGCCGGGTAGGACAGATAGGGATGCCGAAGCAGCGCGGGAGCCTCCTCACGCCCCCGCGTTCCGGTTCGAGGCCCGGCGCGGGGTCTCGGTGAACCCTATCTGCCAGGCGTTTTCGGAAGGAGCGGCATAGATGGATACCACGACCCGACCCAACACGAGACCGGGTGGCGTACGGAGCTACCGGACGATGTACTGGGCGATCGCCCGCCACCGGCACAGCCGGCTCGACGTTCTCACGGCCCAGGTCGGCGGCGGCAACGCGTTGCCGATCTTCAGTTCGAGGGAGAAGGCCGAGTCTTTTCTCCGATCCTACACGGCCGGGGGGTGGGAGGTCAGGCAGACCGGCGTCGGCGAGCTGATCTCCCTCTTGTCCGACCCTTACAGAGATGCCGAGCGCGTGGTACTCGACCCACCGCCGGGGGCCATGGATGAGGCGTTTCTGGGCCTGATCGGCGTCGGCCGGCAGGTCTTCCTCGACTCCCTTCTGGGTAGAGGACGGGGATGGTTCGAAGCTACGCGCCCCAACCCGCGAACGGGCCGCCCGGCGAGAAACACGGCCTGATAGCGACCCCCACGGCCGACGCGCCGGGCATCGCGATGACGGGGGCCGTCCCGGTAGAGCGGGAGTCCTCGCCGCACAATGTTCTTCGGCCTCGCGACCGCATCCCGCACCCCGGGGGACGTCTCGGCCGAAGAGCTGGGCTTGAAAGCCCCCGCCGATAGCCCGAGTCCCCGCCCGGATTGACGGCCCGGGGTTCGGGGTTTAGCCTGACGGCTCCTAGAACGCGGAAAGGCTGTTCGTTTGCAGGAGCCCGGAGATCTCTCCCAGATAGGCGGCGTCGCGGAACGGCTTGGCGTGAGCACGCGCACCATCAAGTACTACGAAGAGCTGGGCCTCGTCTCCCCCGAGAACCGATCCCCCGGCGGCTTCCGCCTCTACAACGCCTCGGACGTCGAGCGCCTGGAGCGCATCCTGCGCCTGAAGGGGATGGGTTTCTCCCTCGCCGCCATCCGGGAGTTCCTCTCCGTCCGTGACGCGGCCCAGGAGGCAACCCGCGAAGCCGTGCTGGCCGAAACGACCGAACACCTGCGCTCCCGCGAACGCGAAGTGACGGAATATATAGCCAAGACCCGCGAAGACCTCAAGGGCGCCGAAGCCCTGCGCCAGGAACTCCAACGCGACATCTCCCTCTGCGAAGCCAGGATGCGCGAACTGGGGAAGTAGGTCTTGAGGCATTTAGGCTATAAGGTTTTGAAGGGCGCGTTACGAAAGCCACGAGCAGGCCCCGGCCCTCCACCCCTGAAAACCTGAGAACCTGAAAGCCTCCGAAGGAGGCGACCCGCAACCTGATGCCTGTAGCCTCTCGGGTGAACGCTTTAACGCCCTCAACTGGACTCGTACGTACACGTACGGTATGTTTGTACAGGGTATGGCGTTACGAGAACGGTTTCGGGGCGTGGGCGCTGTGGCGCGCGCGAGGTTCCGGCGGACGGAAACAGCAGAGGGCTCGCGCGACCACTCTCAGGAGGAGGGTACCGCGTCCTTTCTTGCGCTGCTTTTCTCGCAGCTTCTGGGGACCACGGCCTTCATGTTCGTGGTGCCGTTCATGCCGTTGTACGTGCAGGCGTTGGGGGTCGAGGACGTCGGGCACGCCGCGGCGTGGGCCGGGGTAATAAACGGCGCGTCGGGGGCCACGATGGCGCTGGTGGCGCCATTGTGGGGGAGGCTCTCGGATCGGATGGGGCGCAAGCTCATGCTGCTGCGGGCGACGATCGCCGCGGTGGTGGTCGTCGGGTCCATGGCCTTCGTTACGGGGCCGTGGCAGTTGCTCGTGTTGAGGCTCTTGCAGGGGACGCTGACGGGGACCGTGCCCGCGGCCACCTCGCTGGTTGCCGCGACCGCGCCGGCGGAGAAAGCCGGATGGAGGCTCGGGGCGCTTCAGACCGTCATATTCGTGGCGGCCGGGGTTGGGCCCGCGCTCGGTGGGATCAGCGCCGACTCGGCGGGCCTCAGGGCCTCCTTCTTCATAGCCTCGGCCCTGCTGGTGGTCTCGTCCGTTGTAGTCCTCCTCGGCGTGAGGGAGAACAAGCCGGTCGTGGAAGAGGCGGAGAACACCGGAGACGAAGGCGAGCCGGAGCGCGCTTCCCTTCCTTACAAGCTGCTGTTGCCCGGGTTGCTCACGTTGTTCGCGGTACACGTGTCGATCACCAGCGCCGCCGTCGCGTTGCCCGGTTTCGTCGGCGCGCTGGCCGGGGCGGCCGACAGGGTGGCGAGCCAGGCGGGTTGGATCATCGGCACCGGGGCCCTCGTTGCCTCGCTCGGCTCCCTCCTCGGTGGACGCCTGGCCGCCCGCTTCGGCGCCCGCCGCGTCATGGTCGTCTCCCTCGCCCTCGCGGGCGCCGCCGCGCTCCCCCAGGCCCTCTCCGAAAACGTACCCCAGCTCTGGATCCTGCGCCTCCTCGCCAGCCTCTTCATAGGTTGCGCCATCCCCGTCGCGAACCTAGCGATAAAGTCCGCCGCCCCCGCCGGTCGCCAGGGGGAGGCCTTCGGCGTGGCCTCCTCGGCCACATCCGCCGGCTTCGCCCTAGGCCCCGTGGGCGGGGGCCTGCTCGCCGCGTCCCTCGGCTTCTGGTCCGCCTTCCTCGTCCCCGGCGTCCTACTCCTGGCCCTCGCCGTAGCCCTCGTAATCGCCTACGCCCCACGTACCGGCAAGGCAACCGCGGCCTGGAAAGCGCTGATCGCCAGCATTACCAGATAGGCTTCAGGTTACGGGCATCAGGATCTCGACGTTGGCGGCGAGCTTTTGGCTTCCGGGCGTGAGCCAAACAGCGAATAGGGGGCCGGGGCTTTTGTCCCGGCCCCCTATTCGAGAAGCTATCGGCGATCAACCAAAAAGCTGAAGCCTGTAACCTGAAGCCTTTCCTACGCCGGATCCACAGCGCCCACGTAGCCGGGAACCTGCGAGATCGGGGTCTCGGTTATCGTCCCGTAGTAGGTCGAGGCGTGGATGACGGTGCCGTAGCCCGTGGCTATTCCGACGTGCGAGATGCCGTAGCCGGCCTCGTCGAAGAAGACGAGGTCGCCGGCGGCGCCTTCCGACGGCACGCCGTAGCCGTACTGGGCGACCGGGTCGTCCGGAAGCGAGACGCCTAGGTTGGCGTAGACGGCCGAGGTAAAGCCCGAGCAGTCGAGGCCGCCGGCTCCGTAGGGCGTGCCGATGTAGGACTGCGCCTCGGCGACGACCGCCTCGCCGGAGAGCGTCTGCGCCGACGCCTCGGAAGGCGAGTTCGCGACGATCACCGCCGAAAGCACGGCGCACGAGAACAGGGCAACAACAAACTTGCGCATGTGGAGATCCCCCTCCAATATCCTTGCTTGCAACTACTTGCTACTTCAAGCGGGCGATGTTACCAGGGATCTGCGGGCCTTCAAGGAACTTTTTTGGAAGAGGGGGAGGGGACGGTGCGACGGGCGCGGCGTGGATGGCCTTGCCCCCGGAGAGCCTCACGCCGGATAATGGGCGTCGTAGCGGAGGCGAAAAGTCATGGAGCGTGAGGTTTGCACGTATACAGCGACCCGGCCCTGGAACGCCACGTCAACGACCTCTCGGGCGTCGAGGTCCCGCCGAGGTTTCCGGCCGCCGTGGCCGGGATCGAGGCCGCCGAACGTTCGGGCGCGCGCGTGGAACGACGCCCCTGCGAACCCGCCGGCAGAGAGGCACTCCTGCGCGTCCACACCGCGGATTACGTGGACCGGTTGCGGGAGCTTTCCGATTCCGGGGGCGGCTACCTCGACCCGGACACGGCGCTCGGGCCCGGCTCCTTCGAGGTCGCGGAGCTCGCGAGCGGGGCGGCCTGCGGGGCCGTCGAGAGCGCCCTCGGCGGGGAGCCGTCCTTCGCCGTCGTCAGGCCGCCGGGTCACCACGCGGGCGCGGGTTACGCGATGGGCTTCTGCCTCCTCAACCACGCGGCGGTCGCCGCCGCTTACGCAAGATCCAGCGGTGTCGAGAGGGTCGCCGTCCTCGACTGGGACGTCCACCACGGCAACGGCACCCAGGACATCTTTTTCTCCGACGAAACCGTGCTCTACCTCTCCGCCCACAGGAGCCCCTTTTATCCCGGTACGGGCGAGGTGTATGAGGTTGGGGACGGCCTGGGACGCGGCTTCACGGCCAACGTCCCGCTCCCGGCGCGGTCGGGGGAGGACGTCTACGCCGCGGCGTTCGCGGGGGTTCTCGTTCCGGTGTTGCGGGAGTTCGAGCCCGGGCTCGTGATCGTCTCCGCAGGATACGACGCCCACGCGGCCGACCCGCTCGGGGCATGGGGTTGGACGCGGGTTCGTTCGGGCGTTTCGCCGCCCTCGTCTCCGCCGTCGCCCGCGAGTCGGGGGCGCCCCCGCCGGCGTTCGTGCTCGAGGGCGGCTACGACCTCGACGCCCTCGCGCAATGCGTCGCCGCGACCGTGCGCGGGGCCTACGAAGACCCGCCGGGCTGGGAGTACGAGGGCGGGGTGCGGCAGGTGGACGAGGGCCGCGCGGCGTTGGCCCCCTTCTGGAAGAGCCTCCGGTAGGACCGCTATGAGGAAGCTGGCCGGGATGCTCGGCGCGGGGCCGCCCTTCAAGGACCGGAGGGACGCGGGCAAGAAGCTGGCATCGCGCCTGATGCGTTACCGCGAAGCGCGTTCCGTCGTCTTCGCCCTGCCCAGGGGGGGCGTCCCCGTCGCCTACGAGGTCGCGCTCGCCCTCGACGCCCCGCTCGACGTGGTCGTCGCCCGAAAGCTCGGCGCCCCGACCAGCCCGAGTTCGGCATCGGGGCCGTGGCCCCGGCGGGGTACGCGTCCTCAACGAGGACGCCGTCAGGCGGCTCGGTATCCCGGAAGACTACCTCGACGGGGTCACGCGCCAGGAGACCGCCGAGGTCGAGCGGCGCCTCCGCCACTTCAGGGGGGGCAGACCGGAGGCCGACGTCTCGGGCCAAACCGCCATCCTCGTCGACGACGGCCTCGCCACCGGCGTGACGGCCAGCGCGGCCGTCGAGGCGCTGCGCCTCCGTGTACCTGCACGCATAGTGCTCGCCGCCCCCGTCTGCGCCGCCCAGACGGCGGGGATGTTCCGGTCCGAGGTGGACGACCTCGTCTGCCTCAAATGCCCGCCGGACCTCGGCGCCATCGGCTTCTGGTACCGCGACTTCGACCAGACCCCCGACGAAGAAGTCATCAGCCTGCTCGAAGCCTCCCGGCGCCGCCGGGAAGCCCCCTGACCCGCCAACAGACCGGTGGGAGGAACCGCCTCACCCGGTACAATAAAAGGGCTGACAGGCTGACTAGCTGACAAGCTCCCCGAAGGGGTGAAACATGTGTGGCAGGTATACGTTGACGGTTCCAGTCGACCGGCTGGCTGCTGAGTTCGATCTCGATGAAGTTCGGGCGGAGCTCTCGCCGAACTTCAACGTCGCGCCGACCCAGGGCGTCGCGGCGATCCTGGCCGAGAACGGAAGCCGCAGGCTGGAGACGCTGAGGTGGGGGCTAGTCCCCTCGTGGGCCAAGGATCCGGAGATCGGGGCCCGCATGATAAACGCCCGCAGCGAGACGGCCCCGGAGAAGCCGTCCTTCCGCAGCGCCTTCCGCCACCGCCGGTGCCTCATACCCGCCGACGGCTTCTACGAGTGGAAGCGGGAGGAGGGTGGCAAGCAGCCGTTCTACATACACATGAACGACGGGCGCCCCTTCGCCTTCGCCGGGCTCTGGGAGAGCTGGAACGACGGTGAGATCCTGTCCTGCACCATCCTGACGACCTCGGCCAACGCGCTCGTCGGGGAGGTCCACGAGAGGATGCCCGTGATCCTGCCGGCCGAAGAACGCGAGGCCTGGCTCGACCCGGAGGCCGAGAGGGAAGAGCTCGTCTCGCTGCTCAGGCCATACGAGGGGGACGACCTCGAGACCTTCCCCGTAAGCCGCTTCGTCAACAGCCCCCGCAACAACGACGAACGCTGCGTAGAGCCCGCGGCTTGAGCCTGGAGGTCGGGCCCGAGGTAAGGGCGGCCATCGAAAGGAAAGGTCCCGTGGTGGCGTTGGAGTCCACCCTGATCTCACACGGCCTGCCCCACCCCGACAACCTCGAAGTGGCCCGCGAGTCCGAACGTGTGGTCCGCGAAGAAGGCGCCGTCCCCGCGACGATAGGCGTCATAGACGGGACGCCGAAGATCGGGCTCGACGGTGCCGGGCTGGAGCTCATGGCGACCGCCGAGGGGATCGAGAAGCTCTCCTCCCGGGATCTTCCGGTGGCGGCCGCCAAAGGTCTCCACGGGGCGACGACGGTGGCCGCCACGGCGCACCTGGCGGCGCTCGCGGGGATAAGGCTCTTCGCTACCGGGGCCTCGGGGGCGTGCACAGGGGGGCGCGGGAGAGCTGGGACGTCTCGGCCGACCTGGCCGCCCTCACCAGGACGCCGGTCGCCGTCGTCTGCTCCGGCGTGAAGTCCATCCTCGACGTGCCGGCCACGCTCGAGTACCTGGAGACCCTCGGCGTCCCCGTCGTCGGGTTTCGCACCCCGCGGTTCCCCGGCTTCTACCTGGCCGACTCGGGCAGCCCGCTCGGCTGGTCGGTGGAGAACGAAGGGGAGGCCGCGCGCCTCGTACGGGCCGTGACGGACCTCGGCCTCGGGGACTCGGGGCTCGTCATCGCCAACCCTCTGGCGGAAGAGGATCAGCTCGACCCGGGCCTGCACGACCGCGCCCTGCGCGCCGGCCTCGAGGAGATGGGGAGGCTGGGAGTGCGGGGCGGGGAGGTTACGCCCTTCCTGCTCGACCGCTTCGCGGCGGAGACCAAAGGCGAGAGCCTGCGGGTGAACAAGAAGATCATACTCGGCAACGCCCGCCTCGCCGCCCGCATCGCGGTCGCGCTCGCCGGGAAGCCCTGATCCTTGCGGGCCCCTCGCGTCCTCGTCGTCGGGGACCTTCTCTACGACCTGCTCGCGAAGGCCGAGGGCGAGATAGTGTTCGGGACGGACACCTTCGTCCCGATCCGGGTCGCCGCCGGGGGCTCGGGCGCGAACGCGGCCGCCTGGCTGGCCTCTTCCGGTGTCGAGACCCATTTTGTCGGCAGGGTGGGCGACGACGTCTTCGGCGCGTTTCTGGAGGGTGAGATGGAACGGGCCGGCGTGGCTTCGCACCTCGCCCGAGACGCTTCCCTTGCGACCGGCAAGGTCTTCGTGCTCGTGGACGGGGCGGGGGAGAGGACCATGATCACGGACAGGGGAGCCAGCGAGGCCCTGAACCCGAACGACCTTCCGAGAACCCTCTTCACCGAAGGCCACCTCCACCTCTCGGGCTACACCCTCTCGGGCGGCAGCCGCCGACGGACCGCGCTGGAGGCCTTGCGCCTCGCCCGTGAAGCCGGCATGACCGTCTCGGTAGACCCGTCATCCGCGCCCCTGCTCCGGTCCGTCGGGCCCGAACGCTTCCTGGATTGGACCCGCGGCGCCGACCTTCTCTTCCCGAACCTGACGGAGGGGGAGACCCTTACCGGGGAGCAAGACCCCGACCTCATCCTGAAGAAGCTGCTCTCCCTCTACCCGGCCGTCGTGCTCAAGCTCGGCCCCGAGGGCGCCGTGTACGCCGACGGGACCGGGGCGTCTCTCCGGGTGCCGGCGACGGCGGACCGGGCGGAGGACACCACGGGCGCGGGGGACGCCTTCAGCGCGGGTTTTCTCGCGGCCTGGCTCGACAAAGAACAGCCCGCGGGGACGATGCGCCGGGGCGCCGAGACCGCCGCCCGGGCCGTCGGGCGTGTCGGTGCCCGTCCCGAAGCCTGATACGGTCTGCACGAACGCGGCCTTCCGACCGGGAGCGGTGCGAGGCATGATGCCGCACACAGCGCCCCAGGGTACATCCGTAGTACCTTCTGGCCCGTAGGAAGCTTTGCGAGAACCTGACGGAAGGTCGTTGAATTGGGCATCGAAAGTTCGAAAGCAAGGCGCGGCGGCGGGTGGAGGCTCCTCATCCTCGCCTGCGTTTTCGCGTTCCTCCCGGCGGCGTGCGGCGGGGAGACGTCCGGCGGCACGCAGGGGGGATCGGACGAAAAAGCGCGGGAAGAAGCCGCGACGGGGACGCCGGCATCGGAGCAGACCACCGTTTCGCCGGAAGAGACCACCGCCGCCGGCGCTCCCTCGGGCGAGGCCGCGGAGCTCGCGAAAGCAAAACCAAGCCCGCGGGAGATCCAGAACATGCTCCCCGCCGACGGCAAGAAGCCCGACCCGGCGAGGCCGCTGCCAGAAGACCCGCCCGAGGGCATAGAGGTCTACCCGCCAACCACCAACGAGCTCTCGGAAGGGCCGATAAAGTACGACCGGAGCCCGCCGACAAACGGCAGGCACGATCCCCTGTGGCAAAACTGCGGCGTCTACGAGAAGCCCATAAAGGACCGCCACGCCGTCCACAGCCTGGACCACGGCGTCGTCTGGATCACGCACCAGCCGGACCTCCCCGCGAACCAGACGGAGAAGCTCCGCTCCTACGGCGCCGAAGACAACGTGATAGTCAGCCCCTACCCGGGCCAGGACGCCCCCGTAACCGTAACCTCCTGGCGCGTCCAACTGAAGCTCGAAGACGCAAACGACCCAGGCTGCGCCAGTTCGTCGACGGTTTCCGCAACTCCGAGATAGCCCCCCTCTCCGGCAACCGCTGCACTCTGGGCGTGGGAAACCCGCGAGGATAGCTATCAGCATTCAGCTGTCAGCCTTCCTTTATAGGGCGTAGCAGTAGTCCGAGCTCGTCGGTCCGGGCAGTCCCCTGGGCGATCACGACCCGGCTCACGTTCCGCGAGCCGGGTTCCATAAGAAAGCTGATAGCTGATAGCTGAAAGCGCGGTGGGCAAAGCCCACCGCCTACGCCGGCAGAGGCACCGGGGCGCCGTTCGTTTCGTCGAAGAGGAGCACCTCTCCGGCGTTTATCCTGAACTTTCTGAGCGTCTCCTTGCGGGTGTTCGTGGGCTGGGGCTCTCTTATGCCGCTGCCGCGGTTCTGGGGGGTCGCCGTCGTTGGGACCACGCGCTTCATGGTGCAGACGACAGAAGCTGGCGTTACCTCTACGACGTTGTAGCCGTGGTCGTTCGAGTTGAAGTACTTTATGTGCGGGTTGCTCGCGGTGACGGCCGCGGTGAACTGACCTGCGTCGGGGGCCGGGGCCGCGCCGAAGCCTAAGGATGCTATCTCCGAGAGGTTCGAGGAGGTCACGGAGCCGCAGACGAGCTCGACGCCGACGGGGCGGTTCTCGCCGGTGCTCACGGGGTTGTCGTAGTCGTCCTTGATGTATCCCGCTATGTAGGAGTGGATGTCGCCCGTGAGGGTGACGAAGTTGTCTATGCCCTGGCCGGCGTTCGCGTCCCTGATGGCGCGCGTGATCTCGCGCCGCTCAGCCTGGTAGCCGTCCCACTGATCCAGCGTGATGTAGACGCCCTCGGGCGCCGTGGACGGGTCGATGGTCGGGAGCGCGTTGCCGGGGCCCAGGAAGCTGTTTGCCACCTTGATCTGCCCGAAGGTGACCTCGTTGCCCCACATCTTCCAGGTCCTCGTGGAGTTCAGCATCTTGTCCAGGAAATAGCCGAGCTGGTCGGGGCGGGGCAGGCTGCCCACGCCCGCCGTCCCGTCGCCGAGCATCGTGCGGCCTGGGGCCTCCTCGGCGCCCGTGCCGGGGGTGACGTAGCGGTCCTGGGTCTCGTTGCCGGCGGGGGGGCCGTCGCGGTAGAGGCGCTGGTCCGTCATGACGAGCTGCATCAGGTTGCCGAACTCGAAGGAGCGGTAAAGCCGGATCTCCTCCAGCGGCCCCTTTGCCGCGTCGAACGGGACGCCGACCGGGTTGAACTGGGCCCACGCCCGGCTCGCCGCCTGGCGTCTGGACGGGTTGTTGCCCGGCGTCGCGTCCGTGCCGCCCTCATCCGGGGCGAAGACCTGGTACGCGTCGTTGGCGAACTCGTGGTCGTCCCAGATCATGATGAAGGCGCATTTTTCGTGCAGCGCCTGCAGGTTCCTGTCCTGCTTGTACTTTTTGTAGGCCGTGCGGTAGTCCTTGTATGTCAGGCACTCCGCGCCGCCGTCGGGGAAACGGAACTGCCGCTCCTCGGGACCGCCCCCCTGGAAGCTGTCGGAGGCGACCGTCTCGTACATGTAGTCGCCGAGGTGCGCCACGAAGTCGAGTTCGCCCTCGCGGGCGAGGTGGTAGAGGGCGTTGTAGTAGCCGTTTGTGTAGTCCTGGCAGGAGATGTAGCCGAAACGGACCTTCGAGACGTCCGCCCCCGCCGCCGGGAGCGTCTTGAAGTGGCCCGTGCGGGTCGCCTGGCCGTTGAAGATGAAGCGGTAGCGGTATTTCGTGAAGGGCCTGAGCTGCGGACGGTTTAGCTGGATCTTGACGGTGAAGTCCCGTTCCGCGTTGGTCTCGACCACCCCTTGCAAGACGGGCCGCTGGAACCCCGTGTCGGCCTCGGGGGAGATCTGGTACGCCACCCGCAAGGGCTCCGGCCGGTTCCAGGCGACGCGGGTCCAGAGCACGATGCCGTTCGGCCTCGGATCCCCCGAGGCCACGCTCTGCGGGAAACGCTGTGGGTTGACGCGGCGCACCGTGAAGAGCTCCTGCGCCTCGGCCTCGTCGATCCCGATCCCACCGGGCACCACCGAACCGGCCCAGACGGCCACGCTCGTCGCGAACGAGTACTTCAGGAAGTCCAACCGGTTCACGTGAAACTCATCGAACACGTTTCTCTCTCCCATGACACGCTCCTTTTCCACCCCGGACGGCCGGGGCGTGCGCAAAGATCCAGACCCCAAGATTCTAGGGACACCGTCCGACTTTTGGGTTAAACGCGGGATAATCGCGGGTTAAATGGACGTGAAACTGACGGGATCAGGGCTCCAGCCTGACGCGCGGACGTCTCGGGTCCGGGGCGACGAAGGGTTGGGCCAGTTCTCCCGCGTGCCTCGCGAGGGCCCCGATGTCCGTGCCGACGGTCCGCCTGCTCTCGCCCTCCGTGAAGACCTCGAAATCTCCGCCGCCCGCAGCAAGGA
This sequence comes from Rubrobacter tropicus, assembly GCF_011492945.1. Lineage (NCBI taxonomy): Bacteria > Bacillati > Actinomycetota > Rubrobacteria > Rubrobacterales > Rubrobacteraceae > Rubrobacter > Rubrobacter tropicus. The sequence goes on along the minus strand of NZ_CP045119.1, from coordinate 3,601,986 downwards.
AACCGTTTACCGCGACGGAGTACCTCCCGCCGGCCTGCAGGGGATCTCCGTCCGGGAAGGTCAGGGCCGTGACCCGCCCTCCGAGGGGCCCTGACGGGTCGTACTCGTAGCGGAGGCCGCTGACGGCGAGCCGGTGGTCCCTGCCGTCCTGCCTGTACTGCTCCTCGAGCGCGCGCCGGACTTGCTCCCCGGTCAACTCCATCTTTACGAGGTCCCGGCCCGACGGTTGCACTGAGAAGAGCTCACCGTAAGTCACGGGGCCCGCGGCGATGCCGGTCCTGAGCCCGCCCGTCGGAACGAGGGCGAAATCCGTGCCGGCGAGGTCCCGCTGGCCGTCGGCAACGAAGTCGCCCAGAGGGCTCTCCCCGGCCGCCGTCGGCGTCGGGGTTACGGCTTCGGACGCCCTGCCGACCACGCGGTCCGAGAGCGGCGCCACCCGTCTACTGTATCTCTTCACCAGGGCGGCGACCTCCGGGTCCGGGCCTGCCCCGTCGTCCTTGGTGGTCACCACGCGGGCCTTCGAACTTGTGACTTCGCCGTTCGCGCGGGCGACCTCGAGGTCCAGGATCCCGAAGGCGTTGCCGTACTCCTCAGCCTGGATGATGGGCCTGTCCTCTACTTCGAGGTTCAGGCGGTTGTGGGTGTGGCCCGAGAAGACGGCGTCCACGCTGCCGCTCATCTGCCTCGTCTCCGTGACGATCTCGTCCGCCGTCCCCCCGCGGTCGGTGTCCAGCGCCCCGGAGTGGGCGAGCACCACTATGGCCCGAACGCCCCTGGCTTCGAGTTCGGCGGCGTGGCGGTTTACTGTCTCCGAGATGTCCGCGAACCGGAAATCGTCGGCCGCGGCGGGGATTACGATCTCCGGCGTCTCGAGCGTCGTCACCCCTATGAAGCCGACCTTCACCCCGGCCCGCCGGACCACGGTGAACGGTGGCAGGACTGGCCTGCCCGTCTCTCGGTCGAGCGTGTTGGCGGCCACGTACGGAAACCCCGCCCCCGGGAATCTCGCATCGGAGGTGTCTTCGCTCCCTGCCCGTTGACCGCCGTCTATGAGACGGAGCATCTCTTCTTTGCCCTCGTCGAACTCGTGGTTGCCCAAAGTGCCGACGTCGAAGCCCATCTCGTTCATGGCGAGCACGGTCGGCTCGTCGTGGAAGCGGGCCGAGACGAGCGGTGAGGCGCTTACCATGTCGCCCGCGTGAACCCTGATGGTGCTCCCGCGCTCGTGTCGGTCCAACTGTGCCGCGAGGTACGCCGCGCCGGCGCTCTCCGCGGAACGTTCGAGGTATCCGTGAAAATCGTTGACGCCGAGCAGCCGTATCTCGGCTGTGCCGCGTGGTCTGGGCTCCCCCCGTGCCGGCACCGCGTCCGATTTGCGGTCTTCCAGACGAGATTCCTCGGCCGTCAGGGAGATCAGGAGCGGCGTCAACGAAACGAGGAGGACAAGCGCCGTGACCGCCGCGGCCCTTCGCCCGCGCCTCAAGCCCGTCTCCCCGAAAACGGCCCGGCCAAAAAAAGAGGGACCCGCGCCTGCGGGTCCCTCCGGAGGTTCGCGGCCCTTCCGGCCGCCGGGCCGGTTCTCCTACGCAAGGCGCCTGCCCGGGGTCGGAGCGCCGGGGTGTTCCGGATCCGGGTAGGTCAGGCCCGGCCCGTCTCCGGGAAGGCCTCTCTCTGCGCCGAAAACGGGTGCAGATTCCATCCGCGCCGGAGGATAGCAGCGTGCCCGAACCGTATGGTTTAGGGAGGGTAAATTCGGGTTTAAAAAGAGGTTTCAGGCATCAGGGATGGTCGGCGGCTCCCGACTTCGCGCCCCTGAAGCCTGAGAGCCTCCGAAGGAGGCGACCTGTAACCTGAAGCCTCTCCCTCAGCCCGGTATCCCCGCGACCGCCCTCTCTATCTCCTCGTCCGAGTGCTCCAGGTTGACGAGGCCGCCGGCCAGGTACTGTTCGTAGGCCGAGAAGTCGAAGTGGCCGTGGCCGCAGAGGTTGAAGAGGATGGTCTTCTCCTCGCCGGCCTCCCTGGCTTCGAGGGCCAGGTCCATGGTCGCCTTTATGGCGTGCGTTACCTCGGGCGCCGGCACGATGCCCTCCGCCCGGGCGAAGGCGACGCCGGCCTCGAAGGTAGGGTTCTGGGCGTAGGCCCGCGCCTCGACGAGGCCCTCGTGGACGAGCGCTGAGACGATGGGCGAGTCGCCGTGGTAGCGGAGGCCGCCCGCGTGGATGCCGCTAGGCACGAAGGAGTGGCCGAGGGTGTACATCTTCATCATTGGGGTAGTGCCCGCGGTGTCGCCGAAATCGTAGACGTAGCGACCCTTCGTGAGCGTCGGGCACGAGGCGGGCTCGACGCCGATGATGCGGGTGTCCTTGTTGCCCTTGAGGTTCTCCCGGATAAAGGGGAAGGCTATGCCGCCGAAGTTCGAGCCGCCGCCGACGCAGCCGACCACCACGTCGGGGTACTCGCCCGCCAGCTCCATCTGTTCGAGGGCCTCCTGGCCGATCACGGTCTGGTGGAGCAGGACGTGGTTGAGCACGCTGCCCAGGGAGTACTTCGCGTCGTCGTTCTTTACGGCGTCCTCGACGGCCTCCGAGATGGCGATGCCGAGGGAGCCCGGGGAGTCGGGGTCTTGTTCGAGGATGTCGCGGCCAGCCTGCGTAAGGTCCGTCGGGCTCGCGTGGACCTCGGCGCCGTAGGTCTCCATCATGATCCGGCGGTAGGGCTTCTGGCCGTACGAGACCTTTACCATGTACACGGTGCAGTCGAGGCCCAAAGTCTCGCAGGCGAAGGCGAGGGAGGAGCCCCACTGGCCCGCGCCCGTCTCCGTCGTCAGGCGGCGGACGCCCTCCTGCTTGTTGTAGAAGGCCTGGGGGACGGCCGTGTTCGGCTTGTGGCTCCCGGACGGGCTCACACCCTCGTACTTGTAGTAGATGTGGGCGGGGGTGTCGAGGAGCTTTTCGAGGCGGCGGGCGCGGAACAGGGGGGTCGGGCGCCAGAGGGCGTAGATCTCACGCACCTCTTCCGGGATCGGCACGTAGGGCTCGGCCGTTACTTCCTGGCGGATGATCTCCTCGGGGAAGATCGGCGCGAAGGCCTCGGGCCCCACCGGCTCCCTGGTCGCCGGGTTGAGCGGCGGCTCCAACTGGAACGGCAGGTCCGGCACTAGGTTGTACCAGGACTCGGGGATGCGCTTCTCGTCGAGAAGGAACTTTGTCTGTTGCACGAAAACCTCCGGTTTTCTAGCCGGTCAGCACTTCAGCCTGTCAGCTTACAGCTTTTGGAGACCCCGCACCCCCGGCCGACCGCCGCCCGATATCACTCATTTGCGTGATATCGGGGGAAGACTGCCTTGTTAAGATACGAATGTAACAAAAAGAGACCCGTGTGGTGTTGCGGAGTTCGAGGGGCTCGCGCCGAAGTCCGGGGCGATGACCGAGGCGGAGGCCGGCGCGTTGCACAAAGCCTCCGACGAAGGCATGTTTTTCGGCGCGAGCAACTACTACACATATAGTGTAAGACGTCCCAGGAGCGGCGATATCTGAGGGCGCTGGGGCGTACCCGGTAGTCCAACAGACTCCATGGGCGCCGCCGCTGCTCGGGTTGTGCCGTTCGGCCTCGCCAATCACGGGAGAAGAACCTCCGTGGAGAAGATAGCCTCCAAAGACGGAACCCCCATCGCCTACGAGCGCGGCGGCGAGGGAACGCCGTTGGTTCTCGTGCACGGAACCTCCTCCGACCATACCACCACCTGGCCTTTCGTCCTCCCCGCCCTCGAAGAGCGCTGCGCCGTCTATGCGGTCGACCGCCGGGGGCGGGGGGAGAGCGCCGATTCCGCGAACTACTCGATCGAGCGCGAGTTCGAAGACATCGCCGCCGTCGTCGACTCCATCGGCGGAGCGGTCGACCTGCTCGGTCATTCGTATGGGGCCCTTTGTGCCCTCGAAGCCGCTCTCCTCACCGACAAAGTTCGCGGTCTGATTCTCTACGAAGGCGACATCAGCACGCCCAACGCCCGGATCCTCCCCCTCGAAGCCGTGGAGAGGATGGAGGCCCTCCTTGCGGAGGACGATCGGGACGGGGTAATAACATCCCTTCTGGAGCTCGCGGGCCTGTCCCCCGAGGAGATCTCGCACCTGAGGTCGCAACCGTCCTGGGAGAGACGGCTGGCGAACGCGCACACGGTGCCCCGGGAGGTTCGGGCCAACCGCGACTACGTCTTCGAAGCTCCTCGCTTCGAGGGGCTGGCGTCGCCGACCCTGCTGCTCGTCGGCGGTGAGAGCCCCGACCACGAGAGGGCGGATGCTGAGACGTTGGCCCGAACCCTGCCGAATGCCAGCATCACTATCCTGGCCGGCCAGGGGCACGCGGCCATACTCACCGCGCCGGAGTTGTTCGTCGGCGAGGTCTTGAAGTTCATCGAGACGCTTTAGGGGCGTGTCATGCCGGCCCAAGCTGACGGATGGGCCGCCACGGGCGCTTCGCCGGGACGTCCGATCCGGAACAGAGCGTCATCGCCAAACACCGAAGTCGCGGTCAGGAGGTAGAGCGTGTCCACCGAGGTCACGGCCAAACGAGAACAGTGGCAGAGGCTTTTCGACCACGTCCTGGGCAACCAGGCGACCTGGATCGCGGACATCGGCCTGAAAGCCGGGCTGTTCCGCGCCATCGCCGACGCCGGGGAAAGGGGAATTACCGAGGGGGCGTTGTCGGAGAAACTCGGCTTCGACCAACGCTACGTCCTGGTCTGGTGCCGGGGGGCCTACGCCTTCGAGTTCTTGGACTGGGACGAGCAGACAGGTTACAGGCTGGCGCCGCACATGGAAACGCTGCTGCTGGATCCCGAGGACCCGCACTTCATGGGAGGCCGCATACAGTTCTACGCCGCCCTCTTCGAAGACTATGCGGCCTTCCCCGAGCTCTTGCGCGCGGGCGAGATCTGGCCGCGCGGCGACCACGATCCCTTCCTTATAGAGGCGCTCAAGAACCTTACGAAACCCGATTGCGTCGTGCTCACCGAGCACGTGCTGCCGCAGGCTCCCGAGGCGCTCGCGAGCCTGGAGCGGGGCGGTACGATGCTCGACGTCGGTGCCGGTGGCGGGTACCACCTCGCGCACTACGCCGGGAGGTTCCCCGACGCCCGGATCGTCGGCATGGAGATAGACGGCCCGAGCCTGGATCTGGCCCGGCGCACCATCTCGGAGGCCGGCCTGGGTGGGAGGGTCGAGGTTCGCCACGGCGATGCCAACGAGCTTGCCGAGGAGGACGCTTACGACCTGGTCACCATGAGCATCTCGCTGCACGAGACGGGCGGTCCGCCGGAGTACCGGAACGTGCTGGGGCGGGTGCGCCGCGCGCTCAAGCCGGGGGGGACCCTGGCGGTCTCTGAGTTGCCCTACCCGGATACGCCCGACGAATACCGAAGGTCGCCGGTCTACAAGGCGCTGGCCGGGGTGCAGTTGCACGAGGCCGTGGTCGGCTGCGGCATGATCACCAAGGGCCAGCTCCTCGGCTTGCTCGTGGAGACCGGGTTCTCGAACGTTCGCGCGGCAGAACAGCCCCTCCCCACGCGCTTCGTCGTACTGGCGGAGAGATAGACCACGCTACCGTACTGGTGGAGAAACTCGTGGCGATCCCGGGGATGCGCTTCTGGCCGGGGGCGCCCGGACGGGGGTGAACGTGGTCCGCGTCCCGGGTAGACTCTTGGAATGGAGGTTACCAGGGTCGTGCATGCCGGGGTATCCGCAGCGGGCTGGCCCCGCGCGAAGCTGCTGAGAGAGCCGCTTTCCTGGGGCGCCCTGGCCGCTTTCTTGGGGGCCGGGCTCGGCCTTCTCGGCACGATTCGGCGGGCTATCCTGGGGGACTCGTTCTACGTAGATCCGGTGGTGCTGCTGCTCGCGGAGGTGCCGGGGTTCGTGGGGGAGGCGTTTGCCATGGCGTCTCTGCTTGGCGCCGTCTACCTGATCTGGAACGTCCTTGGCGGCACGGGGAGACGCCTGGCCTTTGTGGGGATGGCGTCGCTTGCCTTACTGCTGATGGGTGAAGCGGTGGGCGTCGCGTCTTCTATTTACTGGAGCACGGGGGATAGGTGGCAGGGTTACGCGGCGTTCCCGTTTCCGGGCCTGGAGGCCGCGGCTCTCTACGCCATCTTCTTTCTTCCTCCCGTCGTTCTCCTGCCCTTCACGGCGCTCGCGCTTGTGGCCCGCGAGAAGAGGATCGGGGTCCTGCTCCTCTGCCTCTTCTCTTTCTCCCTGCCCTTCGGGGCGCTCTGGTTCTGGTTGTTCCCTCCCGACACCGGCACCTACGCCGAACCTTCTACTGAGATCTTTCTCTACCTCGTGGGCTGGTATTCGGCGGGTGTCAGCCTGATCGAGGCGCCACTCTGGGTCCTGCTCGGCTTAGTGTTTTTGAGCCGCGCCCGCGGCAGCGCGCTCGGCGAGGCGTTCCGCATCAGAGAGAGGGAGAACCTCAAGTCCGCCCGCCGCCTCTACGAACGGGGCTTGGGCCTTGACGACGCCTCCGTCATAGACGACCTCGTCTCGGAGGACTTCCGCGACCCCAGACGCGTTTCATGCTGCGGTAAACCCGGCATGAAACGCGTGTTCTCTGCCTTGTGGGAGAGCTACCCCGACCTTTCCGTCTCCATCGAGGAGCAGGAGGCGGAGGGCAACCTGGTCAGGACGCGCCTGACCCTCTCCGGCACCGACAGGGGCGGCGTCCTCTGGTACCCGCCCACGGGACGGCACGCGACCTTTACCGCGGACTTCGTGGACCGCTTCTCGGACGGCAAGCTCGTCGAACACTCGGGCCGGGCCGACACCGAGGGCCTTCTGCACCAGCTCGGCCTCACAGAAACCCCCGCGCCCACCGAACCCCAGAGCTGACAAGCCGAAATCGAGGCCTGCTCGTAGCAGGTCGCAGCGTGCTGACAGGCTGAAACGCTCTACGGAAGCACCACCACCGCGTCGCCTATCGGGCGCTCGCCGGTCGTGTCGGACGGGCGGGTTACCAGCCCCTGGCGCACGGTCATGCCCGTCGAGCCGCCGCCGTCGAGGTTGACGGCCTCGTCGGAGCCTAGAGCGCCCATGATGCCCGCGCCTTCCTCGAAGCTGGCGCCCACGCTGTAGCCCGGACGCCTGCCGTCCACGGCGACGAGCAGCAGGTCTCCGCCGGGCGTCGTCCCCGCGAGCGTGCGCGGGTTGCGGCGCTCGCCGAAGCGGTAGTAGAACTCGGGGTTCTCGGGGTAGACGAAGCCTTCGGCGAACGCGGTTATGTCCTCCTCGCCGCCTCTCAGGAGCCTCGGGCCCCCGTTGACGACGCCGGTCCCTTCGTCCAGGCGCGCGCCTTCGCCGGAGATGGTGGTCTTCACGCTGACGGTCGCGCCTGGTGCGGCGTGGGCGCGGAGCCAGCCGGCGCCTGCGCCGGTCCCGGAGAGGACTGAGCCCCCGGGCGGGATGGGGCCGCCCCGACCTTCGCGCAGCTCCGTAACGCGGCCCGAGGGGTCGAGGACGGCCTCGGCCCCTTCGCCCGGCTCCGTGTTCGCGCCGAAGAGGGGGGTGAACAGGATCAGCTCGGACGAATCCGTGCAGGTGAAGTCGTGCTTGGGCTCTTCCGTAGGGTTGTCGCCGCCCTCGCCGCCGCAGCCCCGGATCAGGCCGGGCTTGCGGTTGAGACCGTCCACGGGCAGCGAAGCCCCGTCCGAGGACGCGGCGAGATAGCTGTCGGAGAGGGCCGCGACGTCCGAACCGGCGCCGTCGCCTTCGGGAAGGACGAGGCTCGTGCGGCCGTCCACGGCCTCGCTGACGGCGCCGCCCCCCAGGACGGAGATGCCGGCGAGGTCCCTCGGCGTGCCGTCGTTCGGGCCGATCACGAAGTACCCGCCGTTTACGGCCGCAAGCGCCCCCGTGCGCGCCGAGATGCCCGTAAGGAGCTCGCGCTCCGGCACGACCTCCGTTGCCAACTCGGGCGCGAGCGTGCCGTCGTAGAGGCCGGGGTCGACCTTCAGGACGTGCACGACCCAGGGCCCCGTTGTCTTCCCCCCGTCCTCACCGGTGTAGACGGTGCGCGTTCCGGCGTAGCCGTCCGCCGTCAGCCTGGCCCCGAAAGCGTCGGCCCCGGCCTGGGTGGCGAACCTACCGGCGCGGACCAGGTAGCCCGAAGGCCCGCCGGCCGGGTCGTCGGGGGCGCGGTCCGAGACCCTCTCGACGCGGGCCTTGTAGCCGTCGGCGCGCAGTTGGTCCGCTACGTCCCCGGCCGCGGCTCGACCGGCCTCGAAAGCCACGTCCACGGTATAGAAATCCTTCCTCGACTCTTCCCCCCGTACGACGCGCGTGTAGGTGACGCCGGGCGCCACCTGTTCGGTCGTCCGGGTCTCCTTCAGGCCAGGGTTGCCGAGCGGGAGCTCGTCGCGGTAGGCGGGGCCGTTCGGGGCCGCTGCGAGGGCCGAAGTCAGGCCTAGAGTGCCCAGGATCAGGGCGGCCAGGACGCAGAGCAGGCCTTTCTGAAGCTTCATCTCTCTTCCTCCCCGCGCCTTCTACGGCGCGACGTTCTCTTCTATGATTTCCGGTTCGAAGGAGAAGACCTCCTCGTCACGCGGGTCCACCGTGGCCCTTACCCAGTGAACGTCCGGGTTGCCAAAGGTCTCGACGCGGGTGAAGTTGAGCGGGCGCTCCTCCGAGATGACCGGCTTGTCTATCCTGAACGTGTGACTGTCGCCGAGGACCAGGACGACCGGCTTGCCGAAGGCGACGACCTCTTCTTCGAGGGCGGCCTTGAAGTCCGAGAAGCCGGATGGCCGGGCGGTGTCTTCTTCGAAAGGGTTGGCCTGGATCACGAGCATCACCGCCGGGCTGCCGTCCTCCTCCGCCTCGTCGAAAGTCTCCGCGAGCCACTCCAGGTTGGCCGCGTTGCGCGCCTGGTACTCCTCCTCGTTCCCGATAACCGACCCGTCCGGGAGGGTGGTCGGGCGGTTGTTGTTGGAGCCGACGACGTGCAGGGTGGCGAAGGTCACGCCGCCCCGCCGCCAGCGGGCGTTCTCCGGGTAGTCCTGGTTCTGGCGCTCGAGTTCTATCTCCCTGCGGCCCAGCGAGTCGTCGTCGGGGAAGAAGACGCCGCGCAGGTAGTCGAGGCGGTTCAGCGGGTCGGCCTCTTCAGGCGTCGGGTTCGGAGGCCGGTGGCAGTCCGTCCACTCGTTGTCGCCCGGCGTGTAGACGAGCGGGTTCTTCGAGTCCTCGAAGCGGCGGAGTTCCTTCTGGTACACGTCGTCCGTGCAGGCCGAGGAGCCGCTCTTGATGTCGCCGTCGTGGGAGATAAAGGCGAGCTTTTCGCGGTCGAGCTCCTCGAAGAGCCTCGCTGTCTGCACTTCCTGCAGGGCGTTGTAGGGGATGTCCCCGATCAGGGCGACGTCGAAAGGTTTGCCTGAGCCCTGAGGCTTCGCAACGGCCGCGGCCGAGTAGGAGGCAATAAGAACCGCCACCATCAAGACCAACAACAGGCGGTTCCTCTTCAAGGCTCTCCCCTTCCAGTCGTCACGCGGCGACACCCGGCCTGCACGCCAGCAACTATAAGGGAGGGCCGAGATTCGTAGGTTAATCCCCGCGAAAATCTGGGTTAAATGTGCCCGCGGCCGGTCGCGAAGGCTGCTGCGGGCGAGTCCGCCGTTCTATCTGGCTTTCCTCGGCACGGAGAGCTCCGCGACGACCGGCAGGTGGTCCGAGGCGAGGGTCCGGGGTACGGACGCGCTTCTCACCGCCACGTCTGGTGTGACGAAGACGTAGTCGATGCGGCGGTTGGGGTTCTCGGCGCCTATGGTGTAGCCGGGGCCTTCGCCGCCGAGGGTCCAGGCGTCGTCGTAGCGCCCGTAGAGGGGCGCGAGCTCCGGCGCCCCGGGGAGGGCGTTCAGGTCGCCGACGAGGATTTGCGGCCCTTCGACGTCTTTCGTGTGCTCCATGATGGCGCGGACCTGGAGCGCCCGCTCCTCGCTGCTGTTGTGCTGCAGGTGGGTGTTGTAGAAGCGGACCGGGGCTCCCTTGACCTTTATGAGGGCCTCCAGAAGGCCGCGCTGCTCGCTCGTGCCGAGCCTGGGCAGAAAGGTATTCCCGCTCTCGATGATGGGGTACTTGCTCAGGATCGCAGTCCCGTACCGGCGGCGCGGCTGTGACGGGTCATCCGGGGGGAGGTCGAGGTTCGCGCCGTAGGCGGCGTACATGTCGAGTTCCTCGGCCAGGTAATCTACCTGGTCAACGAAGTCGCTCCTGCGCCAGAACCTGTCGACCTCCTGAAGGCCGACGACCTCCGCCTTCTCCGACCGGATCACACCGGCTATCCTGTCCAGGTCGAGCCTGCCATCCGCCCCCTCTCCGTGATGAATGTTGTAGCTCATCACCCTCACGTCCCGCCGCTCCGACCCCCGGGCCCCGCCCTCGGTCGCCACGACCATGACCGCGACAACGGCCATCGCCGCCGCCAGAACCGCCACGACGACGTGCCCCCCCAACCTTCCCCTACCCTGCACCAAAGTCCCCCTTCGTAGGCTTGGCCGTGTCTCTCACGCCGGTAACAAGTGTAGGAGCGGCGGGACGCGCCGGGGTTAACGCGCAGAAAAGTCTCGGTTAAATATCCCCGCCGCGGGCACGAAAAAGGCGCGTCCCGAAAGACGCGCCCGAAAAGCTGATACCTGAAGCCTGTTGCCTGAAACCTACCCTTGCTTCGTTATCCTCGGGTCTGCGTTCGGGTCCGGGGCGGGAAAGGGCGAGGGCAGGCCGTCGATGTACCCTTCGAGGGCGTCGAGGTCGCTGCCGAGGGTGTTGGGGTTCTGGCCCTCCTTGAAGACCGTGAAGCCGTCGCCGCCCGTCGCGATAAAGCTGTTGGCCGCGACGGTGTAGGTGGCGGCGCGGTCGAGCGGGGTCCCGCCCGGGAGGGTGACGGATGTGATCCTCTGCCCCGCCGGGTTCGTCGAGTTGTAGGAGAACTCGAGGCCGCTTACCTGGAGGATGCGGGTCCTCGGGTTGCCGTTGTTGTCCGTCTGGAACTGCTGCTCGAGGACGCGGTAGACCTGATCCCCGGTCATCTCCAGCCGCACCACCTGGTTGTCGAAGGGCTGCACGGCGAAGAGCTCGGCGTACGTTACCTCCCCGGCCGCGATGTCGGCCCTGATGCCGCCCGGGTTCATGAACGCCAATTGGGTCCCCGCGAAGTCCCTCTGCGCGTCCGCGATGAGCTGGCCGAGCGGGCTCTCGCCCGCGGCGTTGTTCGTGCGGACCACGTTCTCGGCCGCGGTACCTACGACACGGTTGGCGATCGGGTCGATCCGATCCTTGTAGCCCGCGACGAGCTCGGCCGTCGCCGGGTCCGGGGCGATGGCGTCGTTGAAGGTGTTGACGATCTCGGCCGAGGAGGAGACCACGTCCTTGGTCCTGCGGTCGATCTTCATGTTGACGGCGTCGAAGGCGGTGCCGAGCGAGAAGGCCTGCACGATGAGCTTGTTGCCGACGCGGTTGTTGAGCTGCGAGTGGGAGTGCCCCGAGACCACGACGTCGACCTCGTCGCTCATCTGCTGGGTCTCGGAGACGATCTCGCCGACGGCCTCCGTCGCCGTGGTCTGCGCGCCGCCCGCGTGGGCGAGCACGACGACCGTCTCCACCTTCTTCCTCTTGAGCTCGGCGACGTAGCGGTTGACGGTCTCCGAGATGTCCAGGTAGTCGAAGGGCGCCACCGCGTCCGGGGTCACGATGTTCGGCGTCTCCAGCGTCGTCACCCCGATGAAGCCTACGTTTATGCCGTCCTTCTTGACTATCTTGTACGGCGGCAGGACCGTTTCGCCCGAGTCCTTGTACTCGGTGTTGGCGGCTACGTAGGGGAAGTCTGCGCCGTCGAAGTCCGGGTCGGAGGTGTTGATGGGCTCGCCGTCGGGGCCGTCCTTGAACTGGTTGCCGTCGGAGCGCTGGCCGCCGTTTATGAGGCGCAGCATCTCCTCGCCTCCCTCGTCGAACTCGTGGTTGCCCAGGGTGCCGACGTCCATCTCCATCTCGTTCATCGCGTAGACGGAAGGTTCGTCGTGGAAGTAGGAGGAGATCAGGGGCGAAGCGCCGACCATGTCGCCCGCGTGGACCCTGATGGTCCGCTCGGGGTTCCGGGCCTCGTAGCGGTCAAAGTAGGCGTCGAGGTAGGCCGCGCCGCCGAGCGTCCTGCCCGGAACGTCCCTGCGGGTCGTCGGCTCCAACTGGCCGTGGAAGTCGTTTACGCCGAGGAGCTGGATGTTGCTGGTCCTGTCCTCGGGCACCGGCTTGGTCGGTTTCGGCTTTGACTCCGCGCCCGAGGCCAGTATCGCCAAAAGCGCAAGCATGAGGGCCAGCGCGAGCGTTATCGGCAACAGCGCCGCACGCAACGTAACTACCATTCCACCCCTCCGATTCTTCCGGTCTTCGTGACGCGGCGGGAGATACCCGGCCCCGAACAGAATAGCAGCCCGCGCCGCGGAGAGTGTTTCATATGGATGAATTCTCCGTAAACGAACCGGCCCGGAAAACTCGAAGCGGTCCTCCGAGAAGTCGGACCTTCGGCTATCAGCTTTCGGCTATCAGCATTCAGCCATCAGCCAAGAACAAGAAAGCCGACCGCTGAGAGCGGAGGCGAAGCCGGAGCGGGCTGATGGCTGACCGCGCGGTGCAGAGGCTCATAGAGCCTCTGCACCGCCCTCGTTACTTCGAGAGGGTGAGGACGGGCGGGTCGTGGTCGGAGACGTGGTGGCCGTCGGGCTCCGCCTGGTCGTCGCGCTCGAAGTAGTCGTTGTCGAAGTGGGCGTAGCGGAAGTCGCCGATCCTGTTCTTCAAGCCGCTGGTTACGAGGACGTGGTCGAGGGTCTGGAGCTTGCCCTGGAAGGCGAAGCTGTAGCGCTCCTGCTCGGGCGCCGCGTCCCACAGGTTGTCCAGGGACGTCTCTCCGTCTTCGAGCGTCCGTAGCGCCGACTCGTCCTCGAAGGCGTTCAGGTCGCCGGCGACTATGGACCGCCTCCCGGCGTCTTCTAGCTCCGCGACGCGGTCGCGCACGAAGGCGGCCTGGGCCTCGCGGCACGCGTCGGGGGCGGCCTTGGAGGCGAAGTGGTTCGAGAAGACGGTGAACCCGCCGAAGCCCTTCGCCTGGACCTCTATGGCGAGCGGCGGCCGGTCGAAGAGCCCGCCCGGCACGTCGGAGCAGTCGAGGCCGTCCGGCGCGGTCGCGGTCTTGCCGTACTGCGTGACGCCCTCGACCTTCACCCCGTCTTTGACGAGGAACCCTACGTCTATGCCGCGGGAGTCGTTGCCTTCTTCGAGGTAGGCCGTGTAGCCGCCGAGCGAGGCGGCTAGCGCCCGGAGCGTGGCGAGGTCGTAGACCTCCTGCACGGCGACGACCTCGGGGCGCTTCAGCCTGCCGTTGGTGGCGTCCGTGAGGCGGGCGGTCTTCTCGTCGAACTCCTCTTGGCTAACGTTGCCGCCGTCGAGCGCGCCGCCGACGGGGAAGTAGTTCTCGACGTTGAAAGAGGCCACGCGGAACTGCTTCGGGCCGGAGGGGGAGAGCTCTTCGTAGGGGTAGGTGACACCGGTGTCGGTTACGGTCGGCAGCCCGTCTTCCTGGACCATGATGCGGTAGTTCTCGAAGGCGAAGAGCAAGGGGCCGGTGGCGCCGGACACCGTGTCGAAGAGGTCGGCCTCGACCTCGGTCGTGGAGCCGTCGGGGTCGCGGAAGGGGTTGTCCGGGTCGCCCGCGCCCGCGTCGGCGTCGGTGGCGATGAGGGCCGGCTCGGTCTCCGTTCGGAAGACGCGATCCTGCTCCGTGCCAGGCGTCACGAACAGCTCGCCGAACTTGTTGGTGCCGCCCGAGTTGGCGGTGCCGACCGCCAGGCGAACGCGCATCCCTTCGAGGCTCTCGTAGTACGGGCGGGCCTGCGGGTCCTGGCCCTCCGCCCGCGCGGCGTCGATCTCGACCGGGTCGGGGACGGGGGTGGTGCCGACCTTCTCCGGTTCCCGGTTTATGGTTTCGGAGATGATCGTGTGCCCGAACTTCTCGTTCACACGGCCGTTCACGCGCACCACGTCGCCCAAGGTGTAGGCCGCGCGGTCCCGGACGAAGCCGACGAAGACGCCCTCCGAAGTCTCCGAGTTTTGGTCGGCGTCGGCCGGTTCCTCCTGGACGAAGATACCGGCGTCCTCCGGGAAGCGGCGGATAGAGTTGCCCGAGCCGAAGCTGGCCCCGATCTCGTCGTCTATCCCCGTAACCACTCCCTCGACGGTGACCGTCCGGCCGGTGATGGGCGATTCGGCTCCCGGGCCCTGGACGTCGTGGATCTTCGTGATCTCCGGCCCCGGAGCGCCGGCGCCCGAAAGGTTCTGCGGCCCCCCCGCCTTCGGTCCCACGAAGTCCGCCGCGTTGTCTTCGGTGTCCTGCCTGCCGCCGTCCCTGCGCTCGAAGGAGTTGTCGCCGGTCGTGGCCGGCGTCGTGATGCCTGCCCCCTCGCGGCACGGGCTGTTCGGGGAACCAACGCCGTCGACGACGGCGCCCGAGGCGTCGACGAGGCGGGCGCCGCTCGCGTTGTTCGCCTGGAAGTCCGTGAAGCCCGTCGAGTAGGTCCGGTCGCCCGGCACGGCGCCGGAGTAGCCGCCGCTGCCCGAGTTGGTGAACAGGTAATGGTCGCCCGGGTCGAGCACCGTGCCGGCCGGGACCGTGGTCCGGTCCGAGGGGTTGCCCGAAGCGGCGGCGCAGCCCTGGAGCCTGTAGCCGGATACGTCCACGTCGCCCGCAGAGGTGTTGAAGATCTCAACGAACTCGTCGTTGCCGCCTGCCGGCCCGCGGGCGCGAAGCTCGGAGATCACGACGCCGTTGGGCGACGCCAGCGCCGGCGCGAGCGAGACGAGCAACGCGAGCGACGAGAGCAAGACACCTGACACGACCGCCGGAACACGCAGACCGTACAACCCGAACCTCCGACCTTCGTTGGAAACTTTCAAGAAGCCGGTCGGTTCCCCGGCCCCGCATAAAGTACCAGCAAAGTTCGCCCCCGTTGTTTCACACGGGTAAAACCCTCGTTAAACAACAGGGGGTTCTACACGGAGATGGAGGAGGCCCGCCCGGTGCCGGGCGGGCCTCCTCCATGCAATCCGAAAACGCCGTCGTGCGGGCGGTTCAGACCCCGCCGCGCAGGGCTTCGGCGCGCACGACTATGAAGTCCGTGTAGTCGGGGAGGCTCGGGTTGCGCCCGCCGACGGAGCCGAAGTTGTTGTCGTTGACGATGGCGAGGCGCTGGCCCCCGAGGGGCAGGACGCTCTCGGTGGTGACGTAGGGGAACTCGAACGGGTCGCCGAGGCCGTAGTCGCCCGGGCGCCCCGGCAGCGAGATGAGCCCCGGGTCCCTCACGTCCAGAAGGTCTACGACCTCGCGCTTGACGAGGAAGCCCTCGGCGTCGGTCTCTCTCAGGTCTACGACGAAGACCTTCTCGAACTGCGCCCGCTCTCCCTGCAGGAAATCTCGCTCGATTACGAGCAGGCGGTTCGCGTCTAGCGCCGTCATGTCCCCGATGACGTGCTCCTGCTCGGGCGGGATGGGAAGGTCCGCGCGGTAGGTCCACCGCTCGTCCGTGTACTCACCGGCCCTCAGATCGAACTCGTAGATGTGGTGCTTACGGATGTCCTCGCCGTTCAGGGAACGCTCCAGGCTCGGGTACAGGTAGCGGCGGTCTTTGGAGATCGCCACTCCCTCGAAGCCGGAAGAGGAGCGCAAGTTCACGGGCTGTCCGGGACGTGTCGGGTCCTCCGGGGCCTTGACGCCGGGGAGCGGTATTGGCGCTTCGAGGACCCTGCCCGTGCTGTCCGTGTGGAGCAGGAACGGGCCGAACTCGTCGCCGAACCACCAGGTTCCGTCGCGCGCGACCCTCATGGATTCGGGGTCGAAGTCCGAGCCGGTCAGCAGACGCTGCCCGGAGCCGTTCTCGTCCACGATGGGGAATGGAATCTTCTCGTCCGGGTCGCGCAGCCGGACGTAATCGAGAACCTCGACCTCGCCGCTGCCGCCTCTCGCCGTCTCGTAATCCACCCGCACCCGGTCCACGCGCAGGATGAAGTCGGGGGAGTTTGCCTTCGAGCCGTAGCCGTTGTCCGGCATCGCCAGGTAGGTGTCGGCGCCCTTCGCGTCGAGCAGGGCGGAGTATCCTCCGACCGGCTGGTCGGGGAAGGGGTTGGGGGCCGGCTGGCTCCCCTGGCCGCGGAGTTCGGCCGGGTAGATCGCCCGTCCCTCCAGCGTCGTCTCCGGCTCTTTTTGCTTCGTCCCGGCCAGGACCGGCTGGGCCAGAAGGACGGCCGTGAGCGCGGCCAGGAGTAGTACCTTCGTCCTCATCCGTCCTTACACCCCGATCCCGGCGCGGCAGGATTCGGAGGCGTCGGCGGCGAGGCGGGCGCCTGACTTGCCGTTCGCGGCCTCCTTGTCGAGCACGGCTTCGAGGCGGTCGGGAAAGTTCGTGAACATGCCGTCCACGCCAATAGAGATAAGCTTCTCCATCTCGGGCGTCTCGTTGACCGTGTAGGGGTGGACGTCCAGGCAGCGGGCGTGGGCGGCGTCCACGAGGGGTTTGTCCACGTCGCCCTTCGATGGGCCTATCCCGACGGCGTAGGCCGCGGTCGCGTCGAGGCGGGCCTGGATGGTCTGGCTCGTCTCGGCGCCGGAGAAGAGCTGGATGAGGGGGAGGGACGGGTCGAGGGCGTGGACCTTCTGGAGACTCGCTGGCGAGAAGGACTGGATCAATACCTGCCACCTGTCCGCCGCGGGCTTCGTCAGCCCGTACTCATCCATCAGCCGCAGCAGCTCTTCCTCCATACCGGGCGCGGACTCGGGGCTCTTGGTCTCGATGTAGTAGTTCGTGCTCTTGCGGTACCTCTGGAAGACCTCTTCGAGCGTCGGGATCCTGAGCCCCACGTACTCCGGCTTGGCGTACTGGGGATACGTTTCGTTGAACCAGCTGCCGACGTCGCACGTCTTGATCTGGGCGAGCGTCTTCTCCCGCACGAGGCCCGTGCAGTCGCCCGGCGCGGATTCGGCCGTCGGCCGCGCCGTCCTGTCGAGCGTCTCGTCGTGGAGCGCCACGAGCACGCCGTCCTTGGTCAACTGGAGGTCCTGCTCTATGTAGTCCGCGCCCATTTTTAGCGCCAGGTCGTACGCCGGGATGGTGTGCTCCGGCGCGTACCCGGAGGCCCCCCTGTGCCCGACGTTCAACACCGGCGCGGTCTCCGCCGGTTTCTTGGCCGCCTCCGCAGGGGCGACGAGCGTCATCAGCGCCATCAGCGCAGCGAGCCCTGCCGCGAGCAAGCCGACCATGATAGAAGCCCCGCCAACCCGCGCGGCCGTGGTGTGTTCCCTTCGCATGTTTCCATCCTCTCGCGTCGCTTTACAGGTACTCTCTGTTAGTTTCGGGACAGGGACCTCGTGGCCCCTCCGTCCTCGGCGCCCCGTGACTCACCGCAGACGCCCGTTCTCCACGCCCAGCGCGACCACCCGCGTAACCTGGCCGGCGCTGAAGTTGTCGTCGCTCTGCAAGAGCACCGCCCGTCTTCCGCCCGGCAGACGTGGCCCGGGCGTCAGGCCCTCGTAGTTGTCCAGCAGCGGGTTCGGCTGCGTCCCCGGCGTCGTCGCGCCGCCCGATGGGCAGTCGGCGAGGTCCACCAGCAACTCCTTCTCGACCGGCTCCAGTCCCGGCGCCGCGAGGCTCGGCTCGCCGGAGACGTCTTCGGCGCCGTCGAGAGAGACCCTGAAGACCCGCACCGTGTTGCCGACGCCGGACTGGAAGCCCCGCTCAAGCACCAGCAGCTCGTCTTCGGAGAGCGCCACGATCTCGACGACGCCCTGGCCCGGCTCGGTCAGGTAGAAGAACTCCTCGACCGGCTCGAAGCCGCCCGGTCCGCGGTCCTCGTAGCGCAGGATGCGAATGCGGTTCTCGCCCTCGGCCGTCCGGCCGTCGGGCGCGAGCGGACCCTCGACCGCCGTGAACAGGCTCCACCCGTTGGGAGCGAGGGCCAGGCTTTCGAACGTCTGGTTGCGCTGCGCCTGGCCCTCCGGCGCGACCATGAACTTCCGGGGCACGGGCAGCTTCTCGAGGAGGTTGCCTTCGGGGTCGAAGCGCCGGATCGAGGGCTCCGTCTCGGAGGAGGCGAGGAGGTCGCCGCGGCGGGTTAGCGTCAGGCCCTCGCCGTCGAAGTCGGAGGCCGTGAAGGGCTGGCCGGAGGCGTCCTTGAGGGTGGTGACGTCCACGATCTCGGGCTTGCCGAGTCGATCCTTTTCCGGGATCTGCAGCGTGTAGAAGCGGGCTTCGGAGGTGGTGGTCGGGCCGTTATCCACGAGGCTGTAGTAGATGTCCCGGCGTCCGGTGTACGCCAGTGCGGAGAGCCCACCGACGCTGGTACCCTCGTAGGCTTGCTTGTTCAGGGCGTCCGAGAAGCCGAGGAAGTCCACCCCGGCGGCGCAGTCTGGAGTCTCTGCGCCCGGACGGGCGGCGGTTGCCTGGTCCTGAAAGACGAAGAGCGCCGCGGAGGTTGCCAGGAGTAGGGCCAGGGCGGCCGTGCCGATTACTGCCGCGGACCCTGTCGTCAGGACTTTGCGTCTGTAGAGACCCAACCTAATCTCTCCTCCGAATGACCGCCGGACAACCGTCGTAGAGCTTACGGGCAAGTGAAAGGGCGTGGGTTACACGCGGGTAAACTTTGCGTAAAAACGCGCCGAACTTCGGCGGCGCGGGCCGGTTGGCAGGGCAAGGCTCCCAGAGGCGCGCGGCGGGGAGCGCCACTACAAAGACGCAAAACAGGTCGGCGCCCTCTGCGCAGAGGGCGCCGACCGCGCGATCCGTACGGGACCGGGCGCTTCTAGTCGTCGTTGCGACCGTTGCCGCCGCGCCTCCTCCTGGCGAACGGGCCCGTGATGGCGTAGGTGACGGCGTTCGGGACGGGCTGGCCGCCGTCGCTGACGGGGCCTCCACGCTCGCCCTGCTGGTTCAGGAAGAACGTGTTGCCGTCCGGGGAGAAGCAGCCGCCGCAGAACTCCGTGCTATTCGTCACCGTGCGGGCGAAGTCGTAGATCTCGCCGTCCTCCGTAAGACCGCGGACGAACTGGCCGTCCTCGTCGGGGCCGTCCTCCTGCAGGAAGATGTCGCCGGTCCTCGGCACGATCACGACGTTGTCCGGGTTCTGGAGCGCGGTCGGGTCGGAGGACTCGTAGATGAGGGTGATGGTCTCCTCGTTCGGGTCGTACTCCCAGACCTGGCCGAGGTTCTGGGCGCCGCCGAAGGTGCAGTCGAAGTAGATCTTGCCGTCCCCGACCCAGATGCCTTCCTCGCGGTCGAAGAGGGCCGCGCCCCGGTTCTGCGCCTGAAAGCGCGTCGGAAGCAGGTTGTCCGGCCCACTCCTGAGCTGGTCGGTGTCGTCGTCGTGGTCCGGCACCGGCACGTCCACCCACTCGACGGGGTACGCCTGCCCGACGGGCCTGCCCGTGTCCATGTTCGCCCGGTCCTCGTCCCTCAGCTTGAGCGCCTGCAACCTGCCCCCGTCGGGGAGCCTCTCGCGATCATCGTCGTCCCTGCCACGGCCGCGGTCGTCACCGTCGTCGCCCTCGGGGATGTAGCGGTAGAAGCAGGCGCCGCCATCGCGGGAGATGCTTCGGTCCTCGGTCTCGTAGAGGATGCCGTCGAGGTAGGCGACCGCCTCGTGGGACATGCGGCCGGCGGACCGGATCGGCACGGCGTCTACGGGACCTTCGGCGTAGGCGTCGATCTCGAAGATGTAGCCGTGCTTGACGCCCGCGGCCGAGCGGTTGACCACCTCCTCGCAGGTGATCCAAGTCCCGTAAGGCGTCTCGCCGCCGGCGCAGTTGGTGTCGGTGCCGCCGAGGATGGCGAAGCTCCTCGTCACGTTGCCCCTGCGGTCGAGCACGACCTTGGTGTCCCCGGCCGTGTAGGTCGGGTCGGCGTCGTAGCGCTTGTCCGCCGGCACGACGACCGGGATCTCCCCGGGACGCCGCCGGTTCTCGTGGTTGCGGATCAGGATGGTGGTCCCCCGCGGCCCGGGGAACGCCCCCATGCCGTCGAAGATGCCAGGCGTCGGGTTGCCGTCGCTCATAGGCTCGCCCTGGCGGGAGATCACCCTATACCGGAAGCCCTGGGGCAGCAGGAGATCCGGCCCGTTGGACGGCCCGAGCGGCCCGTAGCCCTCCGTGCGCGGTGCCTCCTGCCCCAGCGCGCCGCGAGCGCCCAGGGCGCCCAGAGGCCCGCTCTGCGTGCCCAAAGCGCCCAGCACGAACGCCGCCGCGCCCGCCCCTCCTGCCCCGAGAAATTGCTTGCGGCTGACCCGACCCGGTTTGCCCTTTACGTCCAAGACGCTTCCCTCCGTTTCTCCGCAGCGAGGCTGGGGCCCCGCTTACCTAACGACCGGCAGAAGTATAGGGAGGCATCTTCATGCATAGGTTAAAGGCCAGAAAACTCTGCGTTAAATCTACGGTCGGCGGGGCGGCCCGAACGGGCCGCCCCCGGTCTAGCCCTACCTGGACGTCTTGATTATCAGTTCCTGCTCCCCGCGCGTCGGGGCCCCGGCTAGCACCTCCTTGCCGCGGTTTGTGGTGTTTACCTTGTAGCGGACCCTCTCACCGTTCAGGGTGACGGAGCGGACCGACTCCGAGCGCGGGACGGTATGCCCGAGGGTCAGCCCGTCCAGCGCCACGTTCGGGCGGACGGTGGTGCGGTAGGTCCTGCCTTCGGCCTCTGCCTCGACGCGGACGGAGCCGCCTCCGAGCCTTATGTTCCTACCCGAGATGGCGGGGGAGCCGGGTGGGACCTGGGGGACGACGGCGAGTTCGCCGCGGCCCATGTCCGGACGGACGCCGAGCCACTGGTGGACGACGGGCCAGATCGTGCCGTAGGCACCCCACGCCTGCAGCACCATCGCCCGCTCGTTGAAGGGTCTGTCTTTCGAGCCGCCCGCCGCGTAGTCCGGGGAGGGCGCTATCTCTGGCATGGCGCCCGGCTGCTCGTCCGGGATGAGCTGCAGATCCGCGTTGGCGTCGGCGTAGTGTTGCTGCTGGTCCTCGCCGAGCCTGCCGTAGTTGCCCTCTCCGACGGCCATGATGGCGGTGTTGAGCGTGAAGATGTTTCGCTCGCTCTGCACCTCAGAGAGGTGCCTGTCGCAACTCGCGCCCCTGTTGCCGCCCTCCGCGCTGGTTGGGCCAGTGCCCGTGTGGAACATGCCGAAGCGGCCCGTGTAGCAGTCCAGCTCGCGCTCGTCGAGGGCCGCGTTGCCGTGGGCGCGCGAGGCGAGGCCGGGGCGGACCTCCCCTCTGCCCGACGGGAACTCCACGTCCATGGGGGTGCCCCCGATCCAGTGCCGCTGGAAGATCTTCTCGTTGGCACCGCCGACGGGCGAACGGTCGAGCGAGTCGGCGTACTGCGTAGCACCCTCCCGCCCGAACCACCAGGCGTCCTCGAAGCGCCGCTCCATGACTCTTGCGCGCGAGGTCGCCCACCTCACGGTCTCCCCGTCGCCCTTGCTCCTCGCCATGTCCGCGAGATCATAGAGGCCCCGGATGGTGTAGACGGCGTTGTCGAGCTTCTCCTCGCCCATCCCGGCCCGCTCGACGTTGCCGAGGCCCTCCGGCCAGAGGTCCCCGTCCTCGTCGAGTTCGCGGAACACGTACTCCATATTCCGCTTCGTGAAACCGTACATCTCGTCGCGGAAGGCGTCGTCGCCGGTCCAGCGCCACAGCAGGGCGACCGCGCTCGGGAACTTGGAGGTCTCGTCGGTGTTGCCGTCGTCAGCGTTCGACCCGAAGAAGACCGTCCCGTCCGTGACTACCTCGTGGACGACCTTGCCGGAGCGGCCGTTGTCTATGAGGCTTACGTCCCGCAGGGCCCTGAGGTGGTCTTTGATCGGCCCGAACTGCCCGACGCCGACGCTCGCGAAGGCGGTGTACTCCCCGTCCGTCCCGAAGAGCCACTGGTAGTCCGGGAAGCCCGCCCCGAGGAAGCGCATCTTCTCGAGGTCGCCCTCGGGCGCCGGGTAGTTTGCGCCCGCGTTGGTCTCCCGGATCTCCAGGTCCCTCGCCGTCTGCACGGAGTCCGCGAGGTTCTGCTTGCTCCACTCGATGCTCCGCTGCAGCCTGCGGTCGTCGGGCAACGAGAGCCTGGTGTTCTCGGCCAGCCCGGTCCGCGAGAGGACCTTCTCCTCGAGCAGGGCGTCCGGGTCGGCCAGCGCTGCCTCGTTTGCCGAGAGCGCCGCCGCCTTCGCGTCGGCCGGGTTTTCACCGTCGTAGTCCGCGCCCGAGACGGCGAACCAGACGGTCCTCGCCTCGCCGGCGGCCAGCCCCACCTCGTAGCGGAGCTGGCCGCCCTTGCCCTTGCCAAACTCCGTGTCGTCGCAGCCGCCCGGTGGCTCCGCGTTCGGGGCGGGCGGGGCGGGGCAGACCTCGGCCGGGTCCTGCGGTCCCCTGTAGTCCTCGCCGGTCTCGCTCCCCGTCGGCGTCAGGCTGGAGCCGACGACGGCCGCCCAGTCGTGCGGAAGCGCGTTCTCGGCCGGCGGCGTCCCTTGCTCGCGGAAGACGAGCCTGCCGCCCTCGACGGAAACCTCGTCTTGGAGGTTGAACGTCTTCTGGTTCGGGGTGGTCTCGCCCCAGGGGTAGGCGCCCATCAGCTCGGAGTGGGCGTCCATCTTGAGGTCGACGGTCCGCGCGCCCTCCGACTCGAAGGTGAGGCCGACGAGGACGGAGCGTTTGCCGTCGGGGACGAAGTCCGTCCTCCGTATCGAGAGGCCGTCCGGGCCCGGCAGCTCCATCTCGACGTGGCCGTAGCCGCCCGTGAACTTCTCGGCGGGCCCGATCCAGTCTTCTCCTATACCGAACCAGAGGCCGTCGAGCAGCTTGATCGGGGGCGTCCACACCCCGCCCATCTCGCCCCTGGTATGGAACCCCATGGCCGGGAACCGCCCGTCTTCGGTCCCGACGACGTACCCCCTCGACCCCGTCGCCACGTACCGGCGGTCCTCCAGGCGATCGCTTACGGAGAGCGAGGGCCCGTCGTCTACCGGTCCCGTCTGCGCCCCCGCCGGCAGCGCGAGCGCCACGAGCAGCAACCCGAAAAGCATCCCACCCGCCACGGACCAGACGCCCAGAGGGCCAAACCTAGAAACCATGCTTTACCTTTCCCCCGAGAGATTTGTAAAGGTAAGCGCAAAGTCTACAGACACGTGTTCTGTGAGTCAATGTGATTGAAGATGCGTGCAGTGGGGCGGCCTCCGTGGGGGATCGCGGCTGTCCCGTCCTCGCGTCTACGGTGGTCGAAAGCCCCGCCGTGTCAGCTCATACCGGGGCCTTGAGGTGATCGTCCAGGAATGCGGCTATCTTCGGGTATGCGTCGAGGCGGTTCTTTAGTTTGGCGAGGCCGTGCCCCTCGTCCTCGTAGAGCAGGTACTCGACGGCGCCGCCGTTCTCGCGGACCTTCTCCACGATCTGCTCCGCCTCGCCCACCGGCACCCGCGGGTCGTTCTTGCCGTGGATGACCATGA
The DNA here is from genome assembly GCF_011492945.1 of Rubrobacter tropicus. Taxonomy (NCBI): domain Bacteria; kingdom Bacillati; phylum Actinomycetota; class Rubrobacteria; order Rubrobacterales; family Rubrobacteraceae; genus Rubrobacter; species Rubrobacter tropicus. The sequence continues at coordinate 3,578,443 of NZ_CP045119.1, read as the reverse complement.
GGGGGGCCGTGATCTTGTCGGCCTTGTGAATGGGGCTGATGGACTCCAGAAACTCGCGGTCTCTCTCCAGCGAACCGTACTCGGGCTCGCGCAGCGCCCTTCGGTAAGAGCCGGTGTTCTCCAGGAAGGTGACGAGGTTGGCGATGCCCACGATGTCCACCCCCGCGCTCCACAGATCCGGGTACTCCGTGAGCGCCGCGAGCACCATGAAACCCCCGTAGGAGCCGCCCATGACCGCTATCTTCTCGTGCCCCCTCCCCCGCAGCCAGTGTGCGGCGTGGGCGAGGTCCTTCACGGAGTCCATCCTGAGCCCCACGTCGTCGAGATGCGTGAAGGCCTTGCCGTAGCCGGTCGAGCCGCGCACGTTGGGGGAGAAGACGGCGTGGCCTCGGCCGAGCAGGTACTGCGTAACGGGGGCGAACGCGGGCCGCGACTGGCTCTCGGGGCCGCCGTGGACGTTTACGATCACGGGCGCGTTCTCCCCGGCTTCGTCAGGCTCGTAGAAGACGGCCGGGATCTCGCGCCCGTCGAAGCTCGGGTAGCGCACGAGCTCGGGCCGGCGGAAGCTTCCCGGCGGTATACCGGCCGTGGAGGACCGGGTCAGACGGTTGGCCTCCCCGTCCGGGAGCTCCAGGGTCCACACGTCCGGGTTGCGGGCTGGCCCCGTGAGCGTGAAGGCCACCTTTTTCGAGTCGGGCGAGAAGGCGAGGCCGCCGACGATGCCGCGCGGGACGTCCGGGTCTGGCATCCGCCCGCCGCGGCCGTTGAAGAGCAGTAGGTCCGAGTAGCCCCCGACGTTGCGGGTCACGGCGAGGTAACGCCCGTCCCGCGAGAGCTCGACCTCCTCGACGTCGTGGTCGTCGGGGGTGAGGTACTCGATGCCGAGCGTGGACAGGTCGAGCCGCGCGAGCCTGACGAAGTCCCCGTCCCGGTCCGTCGCCAGGTACAGTGAATCACCGCCCGGTGTGACGTTTGCCGACCCGAAGCGGGCGTCGCCCTCGTGCGGCGTCAACAACGCCGCCTCGCCGCTTGCGAGATCCAACCTGTAGAGGTCGTTGTTCACGTTGGAGTGGTGGCGGGAGACTATTAGAAACGAGCCGTCCGGGCTCCAGCGCGAGACGGTGTGGTAGCCGGAGACCTCCCAGACCAGTTCGGGATCTCCATCGGGGAGCCCCTGCACGTAGACGTCGAAGTCCGTCCCGTTGCGGCGGGTGGCCGCGAAGGCAACGCGTTCTCCGTCGGGGGAGAAGCCGCCGGAGTAGTGGATGGCGCCCGGGTCCCGCGTGAGGTCGCGTTCTTCGCCGCCGTTCAGCAGGAAGAGTTGGGAGCGCTCGTTGCCGCCCGCGTCCATGCCGAAGAGGAGCCCGTTCGTCGTAGGGGAGTACTCGGCGCCCGAGACTCGTTCCTCGTGGAAGGTGAGTTGCTCCGGCCAGCCGCCCTTCGCGGGGACCTCCCATACCTGAGGGATGCCCGTGATCTCGGTCAAAAAAGCGACCCTGCGGCCGTCCGGCGACCAGCTCGCGCCCCACGCGCCCCGGATCTTCAGATACCTGCCGAACTCGTAGGCCAAAGCGTCTCCCTTCTTACTCCACGGAAGCCGGATTAAAGCACAGCCCGGACCACCCGAACCCGGTTATACTGGCGGACAAGAGATCCGGAGGTACGCCCTGGTTTTCAGACGCCTGCGAAAGATCTTCGGCGGCGAAGAACAGCCGGCCAAGAAGGAGCCCTCGCCCCTGTACGGCCTGGATCCCGACGAACGCGCCAGGATCGGCACCGAAGACGACCCCCTCCGCAACTTCGACGCGGCCATGCAACGCAACGAGGAGGCCGAGCGGGCCGAACAGAACGGCGACCCCCAGCGGGCAATCGCCCTCTACGAAAAGAGCGTGGCCGAGGGCTTCGTGGGCAGCCACCCCTACGAGCGGCTCGCCTCCATCTACGAGCGCCGCCGCGACCACGCCGAAGCCCTCCGCGTCTGCGAAGCCTTCCTGAGGCTCGCCGCCTCGGGAAAGATGCCCCGCGGCGCCCAACGCCGCGCCGATCGCAAGACGCCCGAGATACAGGCCCGCGCCGACCGCTACCGGAACCCCGCCTAGAGCGGTTTTCAGGAGCGCAATCAGCTTCTGAAAACCGCGCCGTCAGCAGTCAGCCCGCTTCGGCCTTACGGCCTTCGCTATCAGCCGTCAGCAATTTGTCTTCGGCCGAAAGCTGATGGCTGAAAGCTGACGGCTGAGAACTGAGAGCTTCACAGACAGGTTCACCCTGTTTGCAGACCGCTTTGGCCACAACCCCCATACCCCCGCCGATTGCTCGTGACCCTCGCGTCTGGAAACGCGCGGGGAGCCCCGCGAAAAACCACAACATGTAGTGTCAGAAGCCTCGAAAATACCCTATGCGGGTGATGTAAAGAGTTCACAAATACCCCCTAAATCAGATTAAAACCAACTTGTACTAGCTTGTAACTCTGACTATTGCTAGTAGGGTCTTGGGCTGTTGTGCAAGCAATCTGGAGGGGGACTCCTAGTGAAGTCTTTTCTCAAGATGATCATGGTGGCTGGCGTGATGGTTGTTTCGCTGGCTGCCCTGCAAGACAGTGCCGCGGCCGACACCCAGCTCGCGAGCTACTATGGGCCGGGCCTCGAAGGCAACCTCACCGCGAGTGGCGACGTCTTCGAGCCGTACACCGAGTACACGGCTGCTTCGCTGCAGTACCCGTTCGGTACGGAGTTGCTCGTCAGCTACGGCGGCTATTCCACGGTCGTGGAGGTCACCGACCGCGGGCCGTACGCGGGAGGGCGGGAGCTCGACCTGTCACAGGCGGCGGCCGATGAGATCGGCCTGACCTACGCCGGCGTGGATTACGTTGACGTTCAGGTCATCGGGTAGGGCCTCGAACCATCCGAGGTTCCCGGGAGGGAGCGGCGATATCGCCGCTCCCTCCCTTTTTGGTTGCGGTATTTTCGCCGGGGTGGCGGCGGGCATATAATGCGCAGGCGGAGGCTTCGGAAAGGGTGAGGGACGGTGGACGACGGGTTGCAGGGGGTCAGGTTCTTCGAGTTCCTGACCGAAGAAGAGAGGGAGGAGTTCGCCGAGGTCTCCGAGCCCGTGTCTTTCGGGGCGGGGGATACGATCATCTCTGAGGGGGCCGAGCCTGGGAGTCTGTACGTGCTCTCTTCGGGAAAGGTCGAGGTAAGGAAACGCCTGGCGGGGGATCGGGACCGGCTGCTGGCCGAGATAGAGGCGGGGGACGAGCCCACGGTGGTCGGGGAGAGGGGATTGCTCGGGGAGAGCGGGGCGTCTGCGACGGTGACGGCCGTGGGCGACGTGAGGGGGGTCAAGATCCCGCGCCAGACCTTCCGCCGGATGGTGGAGGAGGGGCGTCCCGCGGCCTTCAAGCTCTCCTACCGCATCGCCCGCACGCTTGCCCGTAGGCTCACGCGCCTGGACGAGGAGGTAGTCGAGGCGATAAGGGAGCTGGAGCGGCGGGGGGAGACCGACGTGGAGGCCTTCCGCGACAGGCTGATAACAGACTGGTCCGTGTAGGGGAGGAGTGGGAGTGCAGGAGACGCCAGACCTCGGGGCGGTGCCGGTCTTCCGGCACCTGGACGACGAAGAGAGGGCCGAGCTCGAAGGGTTGATGGAGCCCGCGTACTTCGACGCGGGGCAGCAGATCTTCCGTGAGGGCGGCCCGGAGGAGAGGCTCTACGTCATCACGTCGGGCACCGTCGAGGTCCACAAGAAGATCCTGCGCAGGCGTCGCCAGCACCTGGCGACCGTCCCGGCGCCGACCGTGGTCGGCGAGATGGGCCTCCTCACCGAGCCCCGGGCCGCCGCCACCGTCGAGGCCGTTACGCCCGTCGAGGCCCACGGTATCGACAGGGACAGGCTGCTCCAGATGCTCGACGACGACTCGCCCGCCGCGTGCAAGCTCGTCTTCGAGATCGGGCGCACCCTCGCCGAACGCATGGCGAAGACGGACGAGACGGTCGCCGAGGTCATATCCCGCCTCGAAGACGCCCAGGCCGGCGGCGGCGACGCGGACGTCTTCCGCGACCGCCTCGCCCGCGACTGGAGCTTCTAGGCGAGCTTCGCTCGCCGCGCGCCTGCTTCGCAGGCTTTCAGCCCGGCGCTTCGCGCCTCGTCAGCACGCTTCGGGCCTTCGGCCCTCGCTTTCAGCAGTCAGCCAGTCGTCTGAACGCGCCACGTTTTCCGGTACCCGCACCGCCGCGCGGTGCGCGGCCCGGTCAGGTTCTGAACGGCTGAAAGCTGACAAGCTGCCCGCAGGGCGACTAGCTGCCCGAAGGGCGATGCAGTTTCTCCACGGCCCTTACGAGGTCGGCCATGCCCTTGCGCTTTACCAGGCGGGTGTCCTTGTAGAGGAAGGGGTTGAGGCGCCAGCGGCTTTCGTAGGGCGTGCCGGAGAGGTCCTTGTAGCGGACGATTACGTGGATGCCGGCGCCGAGGTCCTTCTCTTTGAGGTATGGGATCAGGGCGTCCAGGTCGTCCCAGTAGCAGGAGATCTCGCCGTGCGGCGGCAGGAAGTCCAGGCCGTCCCTGAAGTACGGCAACTCAGAGATGACGAAACCGCCAGAGTTCTCTATCGGGGCCGAGAACTCGAAGGTTATGTCCTTGGCCGCGCCCTCGCTGACGTTCCGGATCGTCACGTCGAGCTCGGGCAGGCCGTCGTAGTCTTCCTGCACGATCACGAGCGGCCGGCCCATCGCCGTGCGCTGCTCCCGCATCTCGCGAAGCGTCTGCTGGCTCACCCGCCACGTAAAATAGTAGCCGGCCGCCAGCACGATCACGAAGAACCCGTTGGTCACCGCGGTGACGATCTGCGCCAGGGTCACCAGATCCACAGCCCCATCCTATCCAACGCGCAAACCCAGTACAACCGTCCTCGTGACCGCCTAAAATCCCCGCCACACCCGAGAGAAGCTGACAGGCTGAAATGCTGATGAGGCGCGAAGCGCCGGGCTGACAAGCGGAGCCCGAAGGGCGCAGCGTGCTGACTAGAACCCTGGTACGGGCACCTCGTCGAACATCTCCCTGTCCGCGCCGCAGTCGGGGCACTTCTCGGGGGGAGGTTCGCCTTCGACCCGGTAGCCGCAGTTGGTGCAGGCCCAGTTCAGGGGTTCCGCCTCGCCCCGCGGGTTGGTCTGGTCCGTCATTGGATCTCCTCTCATCTGGCCTGGGGTCTACGTTACCCGGATAGGGGGACGTTTATTGCGCCGGTGCTAGACTCTCCGTTTCACGGAAGCGATCCGAGAGGCCCACCCCGTCTTGCAGAAGGACCCGACAGCCGACCCTGCGAAGCGGTCGCGGGGCATCCCGCCGACGGTCCTCGTGCTGCTCTCCGTCGGGTCGGTGCAGTTTGGGGCCGCCATCGCCAAGGGGCTCTTCGACGCCGTAGGTCCCGGCGGGACGGTGCTTTTCAGGATCTCACTCTCAGCCCTCGTCCTGCTCCTCCTGTGGCGCCCGAACCTGCGCGGCTACGCCGGGCGGGAGTACGCGCTCGCCGCCCTCTTCGGGGTCGTGCTCGCGGGGATGAACCTCTCGCTCTATCTCGCCATCGACCGCATACCGCTCGGCGTAGCCGTTACGCTGGAGTTTTTGGGTCCCCTGGGCGTGGCCGTCGCCGGGTCGCGTCGCCTGCTCGACGGGCTCTGGGTAGTCTTCGCAGCCACGGGCATCGTCCTTCTCGCGCCCCTCGACGTGCTAGGTGGTAACGACCTCGACCCCGTGGGCGTCGCTTTCGCGCTACTCGCCGGGGTGTTGTGGGCCTCCTACATACTTCTGAGCGCCAGAGTCGGGGGGGTGTTCCCCGGCGGTACGGGGCTCGTGATCTCACTGTGCGTAGGAACGCTCTTGCTTCTTCCCATAGGCATCTCCGACGGCGGATACGCCCTCCTCGACCCGAAGCTCTTGCTCGCGGGCCTCGGCGTCGCGCTCCTCTCCTCCGCGGTTCCCTACTCCCTCGAACTGGAAGCCCTGAGAAAACTCCCGACCCGCGTCTTCGGCGTCCTGATGAGCCTGGAGCCGGCCGTGGCCGCCCTCGTCGGTTTCCTGGTCCTCGACGAGTTGCTCGGCATCCGCGCCGTCGTCGCCATCGGGCTCGTCACCGTGGCCGCCGCCGGGGCCTCGCTCTTCGCGAAAGGGGGATCATGATCAGCGGAAAGAGCCTGATAGACCTCGGCTGGCCCGAGGGGCCGGCCATAGGCCTCGCCCTCGCCGCCGCCAAAAAACTCCGCGCGGCCGGCATGGACGACGACTCCATCCTCCGCGAGCTGGAGAAGACCCGCGCCGCCCCCGACGCGGCCACGGACCCCGCCCTCGAACCACTGGCCCGCGAGCTGATCGGGCTCCAGGAGGCCGAGACCAGGGCTTCGAACGACGAGTTGCGGGACGAGCCGCTGTCCTACGGCGTCTGGGGCGCAGGCCTGATAGAGCCGGGCACCGCGGCCCAGATGGAGAACGCCATGCGCCTCCCCGTCTCCGTCGGCGGCGCCCTCATGCCCGACGCCCACCTCGGCTACGGCCTCCCCGTCGGCGGCGTCCTCGCCACCGAGGGCGCCGTCATACCCTGGGCCGTGGGCGTGGACATCGCATGTCGCATGCGTTTGTCCGTATACGAAATATCGTCCGACCTCATCGAAGACAGAAGGGACGACCTCACCGACGTGCTGCTCCGCAACACTAACTTCGGGGCCGGTTCCAAGTACGAGGAAGGGCGCCGTCCCGAGCACGAGGTTCTCGACGACCCGGCGTGGGAGGCCACGTCTTTTCTGCGGGGTTTGAAGGACACCGGCGTGGCGCAGCTCGGCACCTCCGGGTCGGGCAATCACTTCGTGGAGTTTGGGGCCTTCGAGGCGCTCGAAGAGGACGATGGGGGCGTGTTTGCGCCGGGGCGGGAGTACCTGGCGCTGCTCTCGCATTCGGGGAGCCGGGGGGTCGGGTTCAGGATCGCCAACCGCTACTCCAGGATAGCCAAAGACAGGCACCCGACGCTCGACAAGAGCGTCGCAGACCTCGCCTGGCTCGACCTCAGAAGCGAGGAGGGCGAGGAATACTGGCTCTCCATGCAACTCGCGGGCCGGTACGCTTCGGCCAACCACGCCGTCATCCACGACAAGGTCTCGCGCGCCCTCGGCGAGCAGGTTCTGGCGAAGGTCGAGAACCACCACAATTACTGCTGGGTAGAAGAGTGGCGCGGCAAGGAGGTGCTCGTCCATCGCAAGGGGGCGACGCCGGCGGGCAGGGGGGTCATGGGTGTGATCCCCGGCTCGATGGGGGATTCCGGCTACGTCGTGCGCGGCAGGGGGGACGAGCGTTCCATAAACTCCGCGGCCCACGGCGCCGGCAGGCGCATGAGCCGCACCCGGGCGTTCAAGACGCTCTCCGAAGAGCGCTGGAGGGGGTATCTGGCGGAGCGTGGGATCACATTAGTTGGCGGCTCCCTGGACGAGGCCCCGATGGCGTACAAGGACGTCGAGACCGTCGTTTCGCTGCAGGGGATCTCGTGGATCTCGTCGGGAGGTTCACCCGAAGATCGTGCGCATGGACGCCGGCGGCGGACCGAGAACAAAGAAGAAGCGGAAGTAGAATGCCGTCTAGGCCCGCGGCTTTTCGTCCGAACCGGGGGAAAGGACTACCCGCGTGAGGCTCCGTCTGCTCGTGCTCGCGCTCGGGACGTTCGCGCTCGGGACGGGGAGCTTCGTCTTCGCGGGGTTGCTCGAAGGCGTCGCCAGGGACCTCTCCGTCTCCGTGGGCGCCGCGGGCAACCTGGTGACGGTCTTCGCGGTGACCTACGCGGTAAGCTCGCCGGTGCTCGTCACCCTGGCCGGCGGCGTGGCGCCGCGGCGGATACTCGTGGCGGCGATGGCCGTGTTCGCGCTGGCGAACGCGGCCGCGGTCTTCGCCCCGACCTTCGGGCTCTTGCTGGCCTGCCGCGTGCTCGCGGCGTTCGGGGCGGCGGTCTTTACGCCGACGGCGCTCGCGGTGGCGGCCGGTCTGGCCCCGCCGGAGGGGCGGGGGAGGGCGATCTCGTTCATAACGGGCGGGCTCACGGTGTCGTTCGTGCTCGGGATTCCTCTGGGCTCGATCATAGGCACCTACGCGGGCTGGCGGATGACGTTCGTGATGGTGGCGGCCCTCGGCGTCGTCGCCATGGTCGGCATCCGGTCTCTTCTGCCGCCCGTCGAGGCCCAGACGGTCGTCAGCCTGCGCGAGAGGATCGACGCGCTGAAGCAGCCTGCCGTCGTGGCGGCCCTCTGCCTGACGACGCTCGGGCTCATGGGCGGGTTCGTCGTCTTCACCTACGTGAGCCCGCTGCTCGCCGAGATCACGGGCTTCGGCGGCGCCGGCGTGAGCGGACTCCTCTTCCTGTTCGGGGTCGCGGCCCTTTTCGGAAACGGCCTCGGGGGCTACGGCGCGGACCACATCGGCTACGCCCCGCTCATGGCGACGATACTGGCCCTGCTCGCCCTCTCCCTGCTCGGCTTCTCGCTCCTCGTCGCGCTCGCCGGTACCGCGCTCGTCCTGCCCGCCACAATCGCCGCGCTCGCGGTGTGGGGTGTCGCCGGCTTCGCCCTAAACCCCCTGCAGCAGTACCGCGTCGCCCAGCTCGCGCCCCGAACCCGCAACATAGCCCTGTCCCTCAACGCCTCGGCCATCTACCTCGGACAGGGAGCTGGCGCCGGCCTCGGTGCCCTGGCCCTCGGCCACGGCTCGCTCGCCACCCTCGGGTGGACCGGCGCCCTTTGCGCGGTGTGCGCCCTGGTGGTCTTGCTCTTCACGACCAAAGCGAGAAGAAGACCGGAGACCGTGCCGGAACGGGGTTAGCTATCGGCTACTTCGTCCACTCCCGCGAGACGACGACCTCGACCTCCACCGGCACCTTCTCCAGGATACGCTCCCCGGCGCGCGTCATCGCGCCCCGCATCTTCTCCGAGACTTCCGGGGCCAACTCCTCCCTGCACTCGACGACGAACTCGTCGTGGATGGAGTTGACGAGGCGGGCGTCCAGGCCCCGCAGATCGCGGCTTATGTACGCGAGGGCGAGCTTCGCTATGTCGGCTGAACTACCCTGGATCGGGTAGTTCATCGCTTCGCGCCTCATCGCGCCGCGGTCGTCCTCGACGGGGTCGTTGCTGAACTTTCTAACGCGCCCGGCGAGGGTCCGCAAGGTTCTGTCCCTGGTGGCCCGGTTGGCGGTGCGTTGCAGGTAGCGCTGGACCTTGGGGTAGTTGTTGAAGTATTCGTCTATGAGCTGGCGTCCGCGGGCCTCGTCGGTGCCGAGCTGGGCCGAGAGGCTCTTGGCGCCGCGGCCGTACATCAGGCCGAAGTTTATGCGCTTGGCGTCCGAGCGCTGGTCTTTGGTTACCTCCTCCATCGACACGCCGTACATCGTCGCCGCCGTGAGGCTGTGCAGGTCCTCGCCCTTCTGGAAGGCGCTCACGAAGGCCGGGTCGTCCGAGACCTCCGCCAGGATACGAAGCTCTATCTGGGAGTAGTCGGCTATTACCAGGGTGTAGCCGTTCTCGGCGACGAAGCAGCGGCGGAATTCTTCTTCGTGCGGGATCTGCTGAATATTCGGGCTCGCGCACGCGAGGCGCCCGGTGGGCACCCGGCACTGCAGGAAGCTGGCGTGGATGCGCCCGGTCTTCGGGTGGATGAACTTCGGGTAGGTCTCGAGGTAGGTGCCGAGCTTCTTCTGGAGCTCGCGGTAGCGGAGAAGATCCCTCGCGGCCGGGTGGTCCACCTTCAGGAGCGTCCAGACCTTCGTGTCGGCCAGCTCGATGCCGATGGACCTGAAAGCGTCCGTGATCTGCTGCGGGCTGTTCAGGTTGAGCCGGGGCCCCAACCCCTCAAGCGGCAACACGCCCTCGGGCTCGGGGAAATGGGCCTCAAGCGCCAGCGCCGCCTCGTCGCGCCGCTCCCTGACGGTCTTCTCCAACTCCTTCCACCGCCCGACGTCGAGCTTGACCCCCGCAAGCTCCATCTCCGCTATGGACGAGACCGCCGCGAACTCTATCTTCGAGACCCGTACCAGCTCCTCCGCTTCGAGCGCCTCCAAAAGCTTCTCGCGAAGCGGCAAGAGCACGGCCGCGTCGCGCGCCGCGTACTCCAGTTGGCGCCCCGTGAGCTTCCCCGACCAGTCGCTGCGCTGCTCGGACTTGTCCGGCGACTCGTCCAGGTAGCGTTCCGCGACGGCATCCAACCCGTAGGCCGCGCCCTGCCGGCCACCGTCCAGAAGCTGCGCCGCGAGCATCGTATCGAAGACGGGGGCTGCGGAGATGCCGTGCAGCTCTTTCAGAAACTGAAAATCGAACTTTGAGTTGTGGAAGATCTTGACCGGGCCGCCTTCGAGTACCTCCTTGAGGGGCGAGATGTCCCTGACCTCGAAGAGGTCGATGATGAAGGTCTCGTCCGGGGTTGCCAGCTGGAGGAGACGGGCCTCGCCGTCTCTAGGGGAGAGGCTCGTGGTCTCCGTGTCGGCGCCGACGGCCCCAGCCTCTTCAAGCGCGTTTACGACCCTGGGGAGCTCTTTCGGGTCCGTGACGAGCGTGTAGTTCGCGGTCTTTTCCTCCATCGTCGGATTCTAGCAGGGGTGGGACAGGGATCACGTAGCGGAGACCGGGGTGGGGTAAAATCCAAACCGTGGGCGGATCTTTCAAGATAGGCCGGGTTTTCGGGATCGAAGTCAGGGTCCACTGGACCTTCTTTTTGCTGCTCGCTTTCTTTTTCTACCTGGGGCTCAGCGGCGGCGGCAACGTCGGCGCGGCGCTCGTGACGTCCGGGATCATCGTCGCGCTCTTTTTCTGCGTGCTGCTGCACGAGTTCGGTCATTCGCTGGTCGCCCAGAGGCTCGGCATCGAGGTCCCTGACATAACGCTCCTTCCCATAGGCGGCCTGGCGCGGCTCAAGACGCTGCCGGAGAACCCGTGGGACGAGGTCAAGATCGCCATCGCCGGCCCTCTGGTCAACGTGGTTCTGGCCCCGATCTTCTTCGGCGCCGCCCTCCTGCTCGGCGCGGACCTCCTGGGCTCCGTGAACGTCTTGCAGGGGGCCACTTCCGTGGGGCAGGTGCTCGCCTACCTGGGCCTCATGAACGTGGCGCTCGCGGTCTTCAACCTCATACCGGCCTTCCCGATGGACGGGGGCCGCATCCTGCGCGGCCTGCTCGCCACGAACCTCGGCGCCGTGCGGGCGACGGACATCGCCTCCGCCGTGGGACAGGTCTTCGCCGTCGGCTTCTTCATACTCGCCTTTACCACCAACAACTTCCTGCTCGCCTTCGTCGCCCTGTTCATCTTTTTCGGGGCGAGCGGCGAGGCCCAGATGGTCCGCCAGAGGGAGACGATGCGGGGGCTGCTCGTCTCCGACGTGATGGGCACCAAGCGCCGCACGGAGACCGTCACGCCCTACCACAACTTCGGCCAGGTCTTCGAGGCCGTACTTCACGGCTACCAGGAAGACTTCCCGGTGGTGGACGAGGACGGGCGGCTCGTCGGCATCCTTACGCGCGGTGAGATCATGGCCGCGGCCCACTCCCCGGAGCGCTTCTCGAGCGTGCGCGACCTGATGAAGACGGAGTTTCCGACCGTCTCCCCGGACGCCGACCTCTTCACCGACGGCAACCGCATCCTGCAGGAGAGCGGCCTCCGCGCCGTCCCCGTCGTAAAGGACGGCGATTTGGTAGGTATGCTCACGACCGACGACGTCGGCCAGGCGGCCCTCCTGCGCAACCTCCGCAAACCAGGCAGGTAGGGGAGAGGCATCAGGTTTCAGGTTTCAGGCTTCAGAAGTGTGTTCGTAGTGGGGGTTCTGGGAGGGTGACGGGTTGCGCGTAGTCTCGTTGTTGCCGAGTGCCACGGAGATGGTCCACTTCGCGGGCGCAGCCGAGACGCTCGTCGGTGTCACGCACGAGTGCGATTATCCGGCCGGCGTGGAGGAGCTGCCGAGGCTCACGAGCTCCAGAATAGATCCCACCCAGTCGGGCGCCGAGATTGACGCCGCCGTCAACCGGCTCGTCACCGACGAGGAGAGCATCTACGCGCTTGACGTGGATCTCCTGGAGCGCCTCGCCCCCGACCTCGTAATAACGCAGGGGCTCTGCGACGTCTGCGCCGTCTCGACGAGCCTCGTGGAAGAAGCCGTCTCCGGCCTACGGAGCAAGCCTGAACTCCTCGTGCTCAACCCGACCTCCCTCGAGGACGTTCTGCGGGACGCGATCAGGATCGGCGAGGCCGTCGGCCGCGGCGACGAAGCCAGGAGGGACGTCGACTCCCTCCGTAGGCGACTGGGGGACGTCGAGCGGACCGCCGCCGGGTTGCGGCCCCCCGCCGTCGGGTGCATCGAGTGGCTCGACCCGCCGTTCTCCGCCGGCCACTGGGTGCCCGAGATGGTCCGCCTGGCGGGAGGACGCGAGCTCTTCGCCGGCCCCGGCGAGCGCTCCGTGCGCCTGACGTGGGAAGCCGTCTTCGAGGCCGCGCCGGAGGTCCTGATACTCATGCCCTGCGGCTTCGACGCGGCGCGCGCCGCCGGGGAGGCGAAGACGCTCCCGTCCCTGCCCGGCTGGTCTGAACTCCCGGCGGTGAAAAACGACCGCGTGTGGATTGTGGACGCTAACTCGTTCTTCTCGCGGCCCGCGCCGCGGCTCGTGGAGGGGGTCGAGATCCTGGCCCGTATCCTTCACCCCGGGGTGTTCCCTGGCGCGCCCGCGGCCGGAAGCGCTTCGCGCCTGTCCGTGGTGCCACGGTAGCCGGGGAGGCTCGCGCCGCGCCGCGGCGTTCGCTAGACTCTGTCCGATGAAGTCGCTCATCGAAGAGGTCGAGGCGCTCGTCGCCAGGGTCGGGACGCACCCGGTCTGGGGTTACGGCCACTGCGTGCGCGTCCACGCGCTGGCCGAGGAGCTGGCGCGGGCGGAGGGGATCTCTTACGACGCCGAGATCCTGCGCGTCTCGGCGCTCCTCCACGACATCGGGCTGTACAAGGCCTACGCGATGCGCGAGCCGGCGGACCACGCCAAGCGCTCGGCCATCGTCGCCCAGCGCATCCTGAACGACGCGGACTTCCCTCCGCAGGCCACGAAGACCGCCATGGAGGCCATCGAGGCCCACCCGCCCGGCACGGCCCCCAACCCGGGGGCCGAGGCCACCCTACTCAAGGACGCCGTCGCCCTCGACTACCTCGGCGTCGTGGGCCTCTCCCGCGTGCTCGCCATGGTAGGCACCGAGGAAGACGTGGCGGACATTCGTGCCGCCGTCTGGCACGCCGAGAGCCTGAGGCGCCAGATCCCCGACCTCCTCATCCTCGAAACGAGCAAGGACATAGCCCACCGCCGCGGCCACGAGACCGACCAGTTCATGGAGGACCTCAGAAACGCCACGGCCGGTCTGAAGCTTCTTTAGGCAGCGAGATCCACCCCTGCAGTTTTCACGTTTCCGAAGCCCACGGTGTTGACTGCCGAGAGAGACCGTCTGAAAAAGCGCCGCCGGATCGCCTACGGTCCGGCCCATGGCGAGCAAGAGATACCAGACGGACCTCTCGGACGCCGAGTGGCCGCTGCTGGAGCCGCATATGCCGGCCCCGAAGCGACGGGGACGCCCGCGAGTCCACAGCCCACGCGAGATCCTCGACGCCGTTTTCTACGTGTTGAAGACAGGATGCCAGTGGCGGATGCTCCCGCACGAGTTCCCGCCGTGGAAGACGGTCTTCCACTACTTCAGGAGGTGGCGCATCGACGGCACCTGGGAACGGATGAACCGGGGGTTACGGCGAAGGCTGAGGGGGAGGCTGGGCCGCGATCCCGAGCCGAGCGCGGGCATCGTCGACGCGCAGTCGGTGAAGACCACGGGAGTCGGGGGCGAGCAGAGGGGCTTCGATGGCGGCAAGAAGGTGAGGGGCAGGAAGCGCCACATCCTGGTGGACACGGAGGGACTGCTGGTGGAAACCCGTGTCCACAGCGCCAGGGTTCCCGACCAGGACGGCATCCGTCGTCTTCTCGACCCGGCCCGTTCACGACTAGGCCGCCTTTCCTACCTGTGGGTCGACGCGGGCTACCGGGGTAGGGGCAAGGACTGGGCGGAGGAGTCGCTCGGCGTGGAGGTCGAGGTCGTGAACCGCACCCCCAAGCCGCCGCCGGAGAAGGTCTCGCGGATCTGGGCGAGGGAATGGTTCAAGGAGGGGCACGAGATGGACCTCGGCAAGCTACCGAAACGCCCCGCCTTCGAGAAGCTGCCGCGTCGCTGGGTCGCGGAGCGGACCTTCGCGTGGATAAGCCACAACCGCCGTATGAGCAAGGACCACGAAAGGTTGTGCGCCACCGGGGAGGCCTTCATCCACGCGGCGATGACACGGCTCATGGCGAGGAGGTTGGCACGTGCGTAGGAATTCTCAGACGGTCTCAGAAGGCCAATTATGCGAAGTTCGGAACGTTCGCATATATTGGATCGTAGCTGCCCGCGCTGCCGACATCACGGCAAACTACGCGACTCTCTTCCTACCCGAAGTCCAAATCTTCCAGGTCCTGCCGCACTCTTTGTGTGAACGGGTGTCCCGCTCCGAAGACCGCCTCGGCCGCGGCAAACGCACGTACTAGGTATGGACGCGCTTCCTCGTCACGCCCTTGCATCCGCAGAAGGGCGGCGAGATGATGCAAGCTCGTGGACGTGTTCGGATGATGGTCCCCTAAAGTGTCCCGGAACGCGGCCACGGCCCGTTCCTGATGCGTTAACGCTTCGTCGATCTTGCCCTGTTCTCTCAGCAGGTTGGCGAGGTTATTCTCGCTGGTAGCGGTTTCGGGGTGTTGGGGCCCGAATATTTGCAGGCGAATGTTCCGCGAACGTTCGTAGAGGGGACGGGCCTCTTCGAAAAGCTTCTGCGCGCTGAGCACGTTGGCGAGGCTGTCTAGGGCGCGCGCCGTGGCGGGATGGACTTCTCCTAACGTACCCTCGAAGATCGCCAGGGCCCGTTCCAAAGGCGGACGCGCCTCGGGGTAGCGGCCCTGTAGCACGAGGACGTTCGCCACGTTGCCGAAGCACTGCGCTGTCTGGGGGTCACCGTCGCCTAGTATCCTTTCGGCGACGGCTAATCCCCTGCGGTAGAGGGAGAGCGCCGACTCGAGGTCACCCTGGGCCATCAGGACCTCGGCCAGGGAATCCAGCCTCATGCCGGTGGCGGCGTGGTCCTCACCGTTCGTGTCGAGCGATATTTGGAGCGCGCGCTCCAGGTAGGGGCGGGCCTCATCATGGGAGCCCCGCTCCGCCAGTAGTGATCCCAGGTCATGGAGTGTCGCCCCTACGTGGCTATGCTCTGGTCCTAGCTCGTTCTCACGGATCCTCAACGCCCGCTCATAGAAAGTACGGGCCCTGTTCAGATCCCCGGCTCTTCTCAACAGCCAGCCCATCTTCAACAGTGGGCCGACGTTGTCGAGGTGATCCCGGCCCATAACGTTCTCATTTATCTCCAGGGCAGCACCCAGGAAGGGCCACGCCTCCTCGTAGTGCTCGAGATCCATCATCAGCGCGCCCATGTTGTGGAGGCTCTCCGCCGTGTCGCGATGCTCTCGCCCCAGCGCGTTCATGCGTATGTCGAGCGCCCGTTCGTATATCGGCAGTACCTCATCAAAGCGGCCCTGATCCCTAAGCAACGCGCCGATGTTGTTGAGCGTCGAAGCCACATCGATGTGGTTCGGTCCGAGCTCTCTCTCCTGATCCGTAAGGACCGCATTGAAAACTTCTAGGGCACCGTCTATATCTCCTGACCTATTCATCGCTACGCCGAGGTCGCTACGCTGGCGCATGGTGACCCAGGCCGTGGGCCCGGAGTGGGCGGTGTTGTACTTGACGGCGCCCTCCAGAAGGGGCACGGCCTCCGCGTATGATCCCAACTTGAGGAAGGACGCACCCAGCGCGAAGCGGGCCATGTACGCCGTCTCGTCCTGCCGATCCTCCAAGACCCCGGTTACGTGCCTCAGGTGTGGGAGCAGCCTCGTCAGCACGGAGGGTCGATTGGCCTCGGCGGCGTCGATTGCCTCCCTCGCGACCGCCCGTACGACGTCGTCCTGGGCCTCCCCGTCCTCGACCTCGCGGCGCGCGAAGGAGGCGACCAGGCGGTGCATACTCACCAGACCGGCCTCGGACTCCCTCACGAGGCCGAGCCCCGTGAGCCTCCGCAGGGCGTCGATCCGTCGGTAGGCGTCGGACGCTCCCTCGGTTGGTTCATCCGACCCGTTGGAGTCCCCCAAAGTCGCCAGCAAGAGGTCCCGCTCAATCGGCTCTCCTGGTGCAAAACGCGCGGCCCTCGCCAACAGCCGGATCGCTAGGCGGTCGGTTGGGTCTTCTTGGTCCAGACGTTGGTAGCTCACGACAAAGGTCCGCCCGACGTCCAGTTCGTGATCCGTGGGAGAGTAGCCCTCGGTCCGGCGTAGGGAAGGGTGGTTTACGGGCTCGACGGCGCGCAACTGCTCGACGTAGCCGGATGGGGAAACGATGTCCCGATACTCGTACAAGAATCGGCCCGCGAGATCCAGAGCAAGCGGTAGGTCGCCCAGCTCCTTGGCCACCGCCACCAGATCGTCCTCTTCTAGTTCGAGACCGGGACAGCGGCTACGGAGCAACTCCACGCTCTGCTCTCGATCCAGAACTTCTAGCTCCAGAGCAACGACCGCGAGCGCGGGATCCCCGAACACCCCCCGGCTCGTCAGCAGCACCCGGCAACCCCCCGTAGTCGGCCGGCACGCCCGCAACGCCTCCGCGTCCTCGCAGTTGTCGAGCACGAGGAGGCGCGGCAGCTCGTTCAGCCACGCGGCCTTGACGGCCCTGACCTTATCGTTCAACGGCAGGCGGTCGAAGTCGCCGCGAAGGTCCATTGCCCCCGCCCCGCCGCAGTTGGCGATCTCCTCGGCCGCCGCGTCCGGCCTGGAGAGGTTGAGCCAGTAGACGCCGCCGCAGAAGAACCGCCCGTAACGGTGGGCGAACTCGCCGGCGAGCTGGGTCTTGCCGACGCCGCCGATGCCGCTGACGCAGACTGTCTTCACCGGTCCCGCCGCGGTGGAGCTGGCCTTCACCTCCGCAGCGAGCGCCTTCAAGTCCTCCTCCCTGCCGATGAAGAGCGGATTTGGGTCGATGGGCGGCTCCTTCGAGCCGGGGGGAGGCGGGGCCGCCGCGGGCACGTGGTCCAGCGGCAGGTCTTCCAGGAGCGCCCTGCAATCTTCTAGCAGCGCGGGATCCGGCTCTTGCGGGCGAACATGCTCGTACCGGATCACGTTCACTATGGCGGTAGAACCCCGATCCGCCTGTGCCCAGTAGTCTCCTTGTCCGTGCTGGTGGGGCCCCTGCTGTCCCGACACGACCCTACTCCTCGTCAGGCCGGTTGACCCTGACCTCGGCCGTGGAGTTCCGGTCGGCCTGCGCTATGTAGTTCCCTTCCGCGTTCTGGATATGCTGCTCCCCGCCAGGCTGCGCGGCTACCGCGTCGAGCAACTCCTGGGATATTTTCTGGATCTCCGGATCGCGGTTCGCCCCGGAAGCCTCCACCTCCTCCTTGAGCATCACCTTTCGGCCGTTCGAGTCGGGTTTGGCTTCGATGGTTTCGACCGACTTGAGAACGTCGCTGTCGCGGCCGAACTTGCTGGCAAGGGCTTGCTTGAGTCTCGCGTAGATGTCGTTGACGACGTTCTCTCCGACCGCTTGGCCCGCGCCCTGCGCTACCGTGCTGCCCACGGCGGCTAGTATGGCTATGGTTACGGGGTCCATATCGCACTCCTGTCTCCGTTGAACCGCACTGAGCTATTCGCTGCCTTGAAGCGAAATGACTGAACGAAGTGTTTCATCTTGCGACGTCTCGCGCAACACGAGGAACGTAGAATTACAAAGGCTGCCAAGAGCCGCAGAGCAATGTCTGTACTGGTACGGCACTCGTTGCGGTACCGCTAGGACTCCTCCTGTTGCGGATCGTGGCCCAGGTCTCCGAGCATCTCCGCGATCATGGCCCCTTCGTCCGGGAATCTATGGCGCATGGACCACGCCTGAAGGTGCCAAGCCACTGCTTCGTCCTTCCTGTCTGCCGCCATGAGCGCTGTTGCCTTCACAAAGAAGGCGATGTGATTTTCAGAGTTTATACTCAAGGCGCGATCGACGGCACGCAACGCCCCTTCATGATTCCCGTACCCGAGTAGCGTCAGGCCTTCGCGCAACGCGAGGTCCGGGTCGATGGGCCGCAGTTCGCCCGCACGGACGGCCTCGGCCGCTGCCTCGGATTTGCGGCCGAGACCAGCGAGAGCTTCGGCTCTACCGAATACAACGTCGGGGTTGTCAGGCCAGATCCCGACCATCTCGTCGAAAACCGCCAGAGCGTCGGTGTGGCGGCCGAGTTTGTTGAGCGCGACGGCCCTGTTGTATGAGGCGGTCGGGTGCCCTGACGAAAGCCTCCCGGCCTCCTCTATGGCTTCGAGAGCTTCGGCATCTCGTCCCATGTTTCCGAGCGCGGCGCTCCTGTTGCCCCACGCCGGTGCGTAGTCCGGCTTGAGGGCGATGGCACGGTCCGCACAGGCCAGGGCGGCGGCGTAGTCTCGTACAGCTTGAGCGTAGGCGCCGCTTAACTGGGACAGGGCCTCGTGATCGGCCAACTCCGTATAAAAAACCTCCGACAGAGCGTCCAAGTCCTGTTCGATGCGCCGTCCCGTCCGGTAGCTCACCGCCTCCCACAGGCAAGCGTACTCCGGCCGGACCCGATTCTGGCCGGGAGCAAGATTGACGAATGCTTGTCGGGCGAGGGTGTTGAGGAGGTCACCTAGCTCGATACCTTCCAGGCCGAAGAGGCGGTTGCTCTCGAGCACGGCCCGTAGCTGGCGGTATGTCGGCTCCGCTATACTCGCGAATGCAAGCAACTTCAACGCCCGCATCACGTCCTGATGCTTAGGGCCCAGCGTTAGTAGGAAGCAGTTCCGCATCGCCTGCATCGGGTCTACAGTGGGAGACCCAATACTTCGGTATCTTTTGTCTGGGCAGGGCTCCACAGGGCCGGCAAAGTCGAAGAACGACAGTCGCCCCCCGCTTGGACCCCCGAGGAGGGACCACCGCTTGAGGGTTCCGTGGCTCTTGGCGCACCGAAACCAGAAACGCGCCAGGTCGGGCCGGCCGAGCTTCGTATAGATGCACCCCTTAGCAAACCACGATGCCGCGTCGCCCGGCCGAAGGCGGATCGCCTGCTCGGCTGCGAAAAGCGCTTCCCACTGCTCATCGAAGTGACCGCTCGCCAGCGAAGCAATCTGCCACCAAGAAGGCGCGAAGTCCGGATCGAGGCGAACCGCTTCCCTGAAATCTCTCAGAGCATCGCCATAATGGCGCATCTTGACGTGGACCATGCCCCTGTTGTGCAGCGCTTGAGTAGACCCAGGGTCGAAATCCACGGCCACGTTGTGGGCCTGGAGGGCTTCCCTGTCTCGATCTAGTCGGGAGAGCATAACGGCCCTATTGGAGTAGTTGCCTAAGGTGTTCTCGCCCAGGTTTATGGCCTTGTCGAGCGCTTCTAATCCCCGCGAAGCAAGGTCGTTTGCCACCTCGTTCGCGCCCTGCTCGGTCAAATACTTCGCCAGCTTGTCCGAGCCCCTCGCAGAGTCGCTCGTCTCCAGCAAAGCCAAGCTTTTACCGGCCCAAGCCTCGGTGAGGCTTGGCTGTATCCCTATGGCGCGTTCGTAAGCGGCGAGGGCCTCCTTCTGCCGGTCCATCTCCCGAAAAACGTGCCCCTTGGCGCACCAAGCTTCCGCCCACTCCGAGTCCTGAGACAACAGAAAGTCACAAACCTCCAGAGCGAATCCGTGTAACCTTGCTTCCCCTAGCAGCAGTCGGCGCAAGAGACGCGGCGCGGGCTTGTAAGGGGGGTAGAGGTGTAGCGACTGCATGGTAGCCCACACAGCTTCGTAGAAGAGGCCCTGGTCCGCTAGGGCGTTTCCGAGTCCGTGGAAGTACATGCTGACTATGCCTTCGTGCGTGCCTTGGCCTAGCCGTATGGCCTCCCGGAAGGCCTCGGCGGCCTCCCGATACCGTTTCAGCCCGCTTAGGGCGAAGCCCTTCGAATAGTAAGCTGGGTGATACCCGGGGTCCAGGCTTAAGGCCCGCTCGATGGCCGAGAGGGACTCCTCGAAGCGGCCCATGCCGTTCAGCGCGTAGCTCTCGTTGTACCAGGTTCCGGCGGAGTCGGGATTCAGCTCCAGCGCCTTCTCGGCGCAGGAGAGGGCACGCTCGGGGTCACGCAGGTCTTCGCCGTAGACCGCAACCAGGGCGAAGAGACCCAAGCCGTCTTTTTGCTCCTGAAGGAGGGTTTCGAGCACGTGCAAGTCGGCGGGCCGGGGCTCGTAATCCACGCACCGCTCGAGGTACGGTGTGTAGTAGCGTATGCTCCCGCTTTCCTCGTCGAGCTGAGCGAAACCCTCCTCTCTCGTCCGTCGGATCAAGGCTTCCCACGTCTCCTCGTCCATAGGGGTCCTGCCGCGCACGCGCTCGGCCACGGCCCGTACCAGATCGTGAGAGAAGCCGAGGTGGCGTGCCCGGAGGAGGATCTTTGCGGAGTCGAGCAGGCGACCCATGGACACCCCTCCGCGGTGCTCGTCGCGCAGCGACCGGTAACGCCGGCCCATCTCGTCGAGGTCGAGGAGCAGGGAGCCAGGGGTACCGTCGAAGCGCCGGTCGAACTCCGCCATCCCAATGCCCAGATCCTGCGCGAGCTCCCATCCCTGCTCCTCGGAGAGGTCTTCGCCCGTCACGCGGCGCGACCCTTCGACCCTGCTAGTGAAGACCTTCGCCTCTTCCTTGCCCAAGAATTCAAGCAGGAGCTGCTGCTCGGCCTCCAGCGTACTCCACTCCGCGCCGTCCCTAGACGTACACACCACTTTGCATCGGCGTCCCGTTGCCTCCTCGAAAGCCTGAACCCAGGCGAGGGGCCGCGAGCTGCGCGCGGTGTAGTGTAGATCGTCGAAAAGCAATACTACATCGAGGCCGCGGAACCCGGACGCCTCGAAACTCTCTGGAGGGGCCTGGCTGTCGAGCCTCGGAACAACCAACACCGCGCGCGGATCTTCGCGGAGGAGTTCTACGACCAGCCTGCTCTTGCCGGACAGGGGTCGGCCGACCACGACCACGCCCCCGCGCTCCTCTAGGGTGCGCCGAGCCAACCTGTCCACTTCCCGCTCTGAGTACACCTCAGGGCGGTAGCCGGCGACGGTTACGTCCGCCGCGAGCCCCGCGGACAGGTGCGCGGCGCGCCTTACGGTCGCGGACCCCTTAAGCTTTCTGTCGACGAGGGGCTCTATCGCGTCATTCAGAGCGGGCCACCCTTCCGCCCACTCGGAGAGCGGCACTAGATAGTCTTCCCGGGCCTGCTCCTCCGTCTCTCTCCTGCCGAAGTGAGCGAGGCCGAGTACACCACCCTCGCAGAAGACTACCCCGCCGCTGAACCCTGGCTTGGAGTACGTCGCACTGGCGAGGCGGAAGGCGCGCACGCGATAGCGCTCGGGGACCTCTGGCCAACGGGCAGCGGGGTCAGCCCGGCGGTCGATCATCGTGCCCAGCCTCACCATGGCGTCGAAACTGTTGGGCATAAGGTGCGTAAGCACCGTCGCTTTGAGGGAGCCTTCGTATGTGTCGGAGTCGAGTTCGTGCAACAGGGGCATCGCTGACGCGACGGGATTCGCATCCTTTCGGACCCTCAGCACAGCCGCGTCCCGCTCAGGATTGGAGCGCTGCTCGTCGTAGGTGACCCCCACCGGCTCCCCAAGCGTCCCATCGGCAGAAGGTATCCTCACCCGCAGATCCTCGCGCTCCACAGCCGCGACGACGTGATGGCAGGTAAGCACCACGTTGCCCTCCGCGCCGCCAAGCCGGAGCAACAGGCCCTGCCCCTTGTGCTCGCCGTGGGGTCTGCACACGGCCACGGTGGCACTCCGTGCCGCTTGCAAGCCGCGCTCAGAGTGGGCAGTTATGCTTAGACCCCTTCAACCATCCCGGGGACCTAGCGAAGAGGTCTCCCACACAGCGGTGACCTTGAGCCCGGAGACAGCCTTCGTTTCGCCCGTGAACAGCACTGGGATCAGTTGCGCCTTGCCCCCCGCCTCGAAGGAGAGGGAAAACTCCGCACTCACCTGATCGGGTCTCACCTCCTCGCCCAACGCCGCTACCTGCTCGCCTACCGTGCGCACGACCTCTTGTAGGACCTCGCCCGCAGATCTGAAGGCGTCGACTGGGTCTTTTGTAGCGGCAGCGTAGATCTCCTCGTCCCCCTCGATGCTTGGCGGCTCGCCAGCCACCTCGATGTACACCGACGCCTCGCCCACGCGCATCGGGACGAGGCGTCGCTTCGCGACGGTTCCAGCCTCCTCCCCACCAGTCCCCAGCCTCACCTCGTCATCCACGATCCCTCCCTATATATCATCCGCCCATCCTCCGGCGTGTGCCGTCGGGCATCAGGCGTTACCTGACGCGCAGGAGGTCCATCTTTAGCAGTTCCACCTTGGTCCCGCGTACGGTGAAGTACCCCCGGCGGTTCATCCACTCCTCGACCAAGGTCTTAGCGAAGGTCGCCATGCGTCCTCCTACCGAACCTGATCCGTTCTCACACCACGCTCTATACGAATGCGCTGCCACGATCGCACTGCGCGTCCCCTGATTTTGCCGCGTACGCCAGACTCGCGCCAGCACCCCGCTTATGGGGTCAGGAACGCCGTGCCCGTCCCGTACAATCCCTCTGCAGAACCCCGGCGTTCTCCCATCATCGCCGCCGGAGTCTGACCAAGATTCGCCCAATTACCATGCAAGAACACGCATTTCTATCCGCCACCACGATATGTTGTGGTCTGTCCTTCCTCGCCGGCGTCCCGAAAACCGACCCTCGACGGCCGTAGCGGCCGTACCTATGCAGGATCCTGCAAGTGAACTTCCGAGAAGGGGTGCTCCCCGAACTACGATGAATAGGATCGCCGGGTCCGTCGCGTGGCCCTGCAAGCCCGGTTAGCGGCCCACGACAGCTACCACGTCTCGAAACCTTCCAGCCACCGTTTACCGAGACTGCTCGAACAGGACAGAGTTTCGGGACGCCCCTACATAGTTTTAGGACTCCTTAACAGGACAAAGCCTTCGCATCCCATTATCGAGCGTTATAGGGATCAAGCTGAATCGTTCTTGCCCGGACCTCTTCGGTGGCTGGTTCGCCGAGCGGCGATCGTCCTTGCCCTCGACAAGTCACTTACCGCCGGTCCGGCGCCGCCGTGCCCTCAGCCGTCGGGTCCCCTCCCGGCCGGCTCGTTGACCGGAGAGCGGGGGCGGTCCCCCGAGAGCACCCGCACGATCTTCTGGGCCACCCCGGACTTCAGCGCCCCCGGTGGGCGGGGCGCGCAGCGAGACCGCGTCGGTCCCTTCGACGTGCCGGAATGCCACAGCAACCCGCGGCAGGAGACGCCCGTTGCGTAAAGAGCCTGCCGGCGCCGCTTTAGACGGGCCACGGCCCGCTCCCCGTCCCCGCGTCTTCGCCGACCCTGAGGTGCCTTTCTCCCCCGAGGTCGCAGGCGACGGCGCTGGCGCGCGCCTGCCACGAGGGATCCAAGGGCACCAGGAGTTCGGGGTCGAGGAGGCACCAGAAGGCCAACTCTTTGGCGCACCCCACGTCCATGAAGGTCACGCCCGAGAGGTCCAGGAGCACCCTGCGGCCTCGCCGGTGTGTAGCGCGGAGGACCTCCCGCAATGCCTGCCGGACCCGCAGGTCGAACTCGCCGCTCAACACTATCCGGCCGTCCTCGTATTCGACCGTACCGACCTGAATGCGGTGCCCGTCTTTCACGACTTTTCCTTCCCTTCGACCCCTGCCGCGCTCGGGCGGATGTGCGCCTTCGCCGAGAGGTAGAGGACCGAGAAGGTCAGGGTCGCGGGGTGCGGATCTGGCACCTGCCACAGGATCACGGCGTAGCTCCCGGGCCAGAGCGTGGTGAGGGTGAGCGAGATCCTGCGGAAGACGACCGTGCGCGTCGGGTACACGTGGCGGATGGGCACGAAGACCAGGAAGGAGCAGACGACGAGCACGGCCGCCAAAGCGCCCGGGCGCGGCCCGGTGCTCGGGCCGGACGCTCGGGATCGGCGCGCGCCTGGGAGAGACGTGCCCCGCGCTTCACGCCGGCCGATCCCCGGGCCGCCGCAACTTCAGCGGCTCGACCCCCACGGCAAAGGGCCCGCGCGCCCCCGGTCGCGTCTCGAAGGCCAGGGGAAGGCCCGGTTCGAGCTCGTCGGGGTCGCACGAGAGGCCCGACCGGTGGAAGAAGCGGTCTTCGCCCGAGGGCAGTTCTATGAACCCGTAGCCCTTTTCCTCGTCGAACCATCTCAGGCGCCCGGCCTCCTTCGCCGTCCCGATCTCGTCCCCCGCGTCGTTCGCCGCCTGGCCTCCCGGGAGCGCGGCGGGCCGGAAGACGACGCGGCCCTTGCCCACCACGACCGTCAGAGACCGGACCCCGGCCCAGGCGCCGAAGGCGGGGTCGTTGGCCACGGCGGCGGGCAGCCTCACGCCCCAGCCTTC
The DNA here is from genome assembly GCF_011492945.1 of Rubrobacter tropicus. NCBI lineage: Bacteria > Bacillati > Actinomycetota > Rubrobacteria > Rubrobacterales > Rubrobacteraceae > Rubrobacter > Rubrobacter tropicus. Next base: position 3,553,882 of record NZ_CP045119.1, on the reverse strand, counting down.
CCGCTCGCCGCGGTCCAGGCGCGCCCTGTGTCCGCCCCGTCCTTCCACGAAAACCCCCTCGATCAGCTTCCGTCCGCGGCGCCCCGGCGCAGCGCCAGGGACAGGCAAGCCGCGCTCGACAGCAGCAGGAGCGTACCGGCCGCAAGCAAGGCCCCGGGGGGGACCCCGCCGCTCTCGGGCAGCTCGTCGTCCCGGATGCCGGCGCTCTCCCGACCGGGGGCGCCGTCTTCCACCGTGTAGGAGATAGGCTCGGCCGCCGCCCGCCCGCCTTGCGTCGCGGTCGGATCGTCGGCGGGGAAGGTGAACCTCCCGTCGGCCGGGTCCTCCGCGTGGACCGTGGCGTAGAGCCTTTGCGAGGAGGCCACCGGCCGGTCGAGCTCCACCCTCACGTCGCTATTCGCGCCCGCCTTCAGGGGCGCGTGGCCGAGCACCCTTCCCGGCTTGCCGTCGTCGTCGGCGCGGACGGCCAACCATCCTTTCGTGCCCTCGAGCGTGGCCGCGGGCACCGTCACCGCGGCGCCGCTCCCGCTCTGATCCCGGACCTCCAGCCGCGTCACGGAGCCCCCCTGGGAGCCCCCCGGCTCGCCGGTCCCGGATCGTTCGGCGTCGTCCCCGCCGCCCTGGTTCCCCGCGCTCCCGGTCCCGTCGTCCTGCGCCGCGTCGTTCTTTTGGGTTTCGTCGCCGTTCCGGACGTCCTGTCCGCCGTCTTGCGCGTCACCCCGGGCGTCGCCTTGGGCCCCTGAGCCGTCGCCTTGCTGGCCGGAGCCGCCCGTCAGGGACTGGCATGCGAAGGGGATCAGGACGGCCAGCAGGAGCAGCAGTATGAGGCCGAGGACTATCCAGAGTACGGGCCTTTTGCGGCCCGAGTTCTCCTCGCCGGGTATCCGTCTGCCTTGCAAGTCGCTCACTGGCGTCCTCCGGTTTCGTCGTGTGTTTTGCCATGCGGCTCGCGCCGCACGTAGGCCCCTTCGGGGCGCGTGCCGTCTTCCGGGGCGGCGGGTCCCGGGCTACTGAAGCGTGAGCACCCGCCTCTCGTCGTCCACTGCGACGCCCAGCACCGGGGTGAGGGCCGACCGGAACCCGAGCAGACCCGGGCTAACCTCCACGTACTCCGGCTCGTAGCCCCCGATGACGAGGACCTGTTGCACGCGGCCCGGGGTGCGGCCCATCGGGCCGCGAAGCACCCGCGGTGATCCCTCCCTAACATCGAGTTGTCCGGGTCGTGCTCCTTCGTGGTGACTCGCGCCGCGGGGGCGCGGCCTGCACGCGCCCCCGCGATGTGTGGCCCACCGGGGGACGGTCGTCCGGGTCTTCGGGGTCGCCGTTGCGGCGCTCTAGCGGCGCCTCCGGGTCGGCTCCCCGCCCGAGTCGACCCTCGTAAAGGAGGAGCCGCTCGAGGAACCGTCCTGCTGCTGGTTCTGCTGTTGCTGCTGCTGGACCTGCTGGCGGGCCTCGCCGCTCTTCTCGTAGCCCTGCTCGACTATCCGCTGGGCGACGCCCTGGCCTCCCAGCCCGAACGCCAGGGCCGCGGCCAGCGCCACGGATCCGAGCAGGATCAGGAACGTCGGGGCTATCAGCTCCTCGGCGATCCCGAGCTGCGTCAGCGCCGCGAACGCCGCGAACACGATGATGCCGTACTGGGCGACGCTTCCCGCGACGCTGCTGCCGGTGGCGCCCCGCACTATCCCGGCCACGAAGTTGGCCAGCAGCGTCGCGAGGACCAGGATCAGGATCGCGGCGATGATCTGCGGTATGTAGGCTATGAACTGCGCCAAGACGTCCGAGATCGCCGAGATGCCAAGGGTGTCTACGGCCATCGTGATGGCTATGAAGAAGACGAGCCAGAAGACCAGCTTGCCGAGGATGGAGAGCGGGGTCTGCCGGGTCTGGGATCTATCGAAGAACTGCTTTATGCCGCCCTGCTCCATCCAGCCCTGAAAGCCCATGCTCTGGAGCACCCTGGTGGTTATGCCCTGGAGCACCTTGGCGATGATGTAGCCGATGATGAGTATTAACAGGGCGCCGATGAGGGCCGGCAAGGCCCCCATTATGGCACCGAGCCCCTGCGACAAAGACTGCGTTACAGACTGCATGATTCTCTCCCGTTCTTTTGGGTTTGCTTCGGAATGACGGCGGGCGGGGGTTTGGCCCCCGCCCGCTTCCTTCGCCTACGTTACGGCCGCTTGCGGCCGGTCTTCGCGCCCCAGAGGCCGCCGAGCGCCCCGCCGACGAACGGCACGAGCAGGGCTACGATGCCGGTGGTGGTGAGGATGGTGCCGAGGCCCTGCTGCGGGACCTGGTTCTGGGCACTGCCGGGAACCTGCGGCAGCGCGACGCCGGAGAGCTGGTCGATGAAGCTCGCGCCAACGACGGCGCCGATTATGGCCAGCAGGATTATCACGAGCAGCGAGAGGACGGGCACGAGGATGCCGTGCTTGAGCCCGGAGCGGCTCGCCATCCTGCCGGCCACGTAGCCGCCGATCAGGAAGGCCAAAAGCAGGGTGAGGAGCAGGCCCACGAGGCCGGCGACGCCGCCCTCGGTGCCGCCCTGCACGCCCATGGCGCCAAGGATGCCACCGACTATGGCGCCGACGATGCCGCTCAGGATCAGGCCGGCCCCGAGCGCGGCGAGCCAACCGAAGACGACGCTGGTCCAACTCGTGCCCAGCTCGCTCTCCCTGCGGTTCCGATCCGCCTCGTGGTCCCGGCGCGCCTCGCCCACCCTGCGCGGGCCGGACTCCGTCCCTCCGCCGGAGCGCGCGTCGTGCTCGTCGACCTTCGGCGCGTTTTGGTTTCCTCTATCTGCCACCTCTTACCTCCTCGTCGGCGGAACCCGAAGGCCCCGCGCATGGTTCTCATGCGTGCCGCTCGTCGTGCCCACGGGGCTACTGGCCCCTCTGCAAAGACGCTTGCCGACACCCACTCCGTCGTACTAAAAGCCGGGTTGGGCCTGCGAAAACCTGGGCCCAACCCGGGTAGATTTGCTGAGAGGTCCTTAGACGTTGCGACGCGTGGTGGCGTCTTCGACGTCGATCTCCTCGCGGCGGACGTCGTCCTCGACGACCTCGGTGTCCTCCACCACGTCCTTGCGCAAGCGCACCTCCTCCTTGGCCACGGCCCGCTTGTCGGTGACGACCTCCTCCTCGGTCACCGGCACCGAGACCTCCTCCTCGCCGATCTGGGCCTCGGTCGCCTCGCCGGAGACGGGCACCCGCTCGACGCTGACCTCCTCGTGCTTGACCGGGACCTCGATGCGCTCGCGGTCGGTGCGCACGCGCTTGCGGACCCTCATGGCGCCCGCCTCGCGCTCGCGGGTGCCCGCCCGGAGCTCTTCTTCGGAGCGCTGCACCCTCAGCTCGTCGTCGTGCGTTACCTCGGAACGGGGCTCCTCGTAGGTGTCATAGGAGCCGGTGCTCTGGGTCTGGGCGGCGCCGAGGCCGTAGTAGGAGCGGACCTCGTTCTCGTACTCGGGCGTGATCTCCCGGTCGTCGTCGAAGGCGGGGCCGTTCTTGACGGCGTCCTTGTCAGAGGAGACGGTGATCGTGCTGTTCGCCTCGTCGGTGGTGGCGATGTCGGCCGGGATCAGCGTGGAGCTGGTGCCCAGAAAGCCCATCTTCACGCCGAAGTACTCGGGCTGGTCGTTCTCGTCGAGGAACAGGTCGTCGACCTTGCCGATCTTGCTCCCGGAGTTGTCGTAGACGGTGTAGCCCGCGTACCTGTCCTCTATCGCCGTGAAACCGTCGCTGCGGTTCTCCATCGCTCTGCCTCCTTGTTTCGCTTTGCTACGATCTTGTGCCCGCGGCCTTGCCGAACGGGTTGCTAAGACCCTACCCTGGAAAGCGATTTTGCAGCAGCGATTACGGTGTCCTGAGACACAGTCGGACGGTGATTGGCCAGAGAAGCGCGGGCCTGCGCCGGCGTTGTGTGTCTTATGACACCGAACGCCGGGAGCGTCGGGAAGGCGGGATGCCGGACTGGGTCAGACGTCGAGCTGGAAGCGGGGCTTCATCATCTCAGCCTCCGCCCGGCGCTGCAGGTCCTCCACGGCGCGGGAGACGGGCCCGAGCTCGAAGGCCTCCCCGTTGAAGAGGAGGGCGTCGTTGTCCATGTCGTAGCCGCGCATCCGGTCCTCGGGGGCGGTCTCGGCGAGCACGTCGAGCGGCTCCGTGTACGAGTCGAAGAACCTGTGGTGCTCGGAGGTCACCTGCCAGGTCTCCAGGCGCTTGTCGAAGTGCTCGAAATGCTCGACGAAGCCCAGCGCCCTCAAGGGGGAGTCCTCGCCGACGCCGAGGCTATCCCGCAGCTCGTCACCCCGCTTCGGGAAGAGGGGGTCGGAGGGCCACAGGAGGCGCGAGATCCTTCCCACCGCCACCACGAGGTTCTGCACCGAGTACCAGAAGAGCTTGCCGTCCCCGTTGGTGGACGCCTCTTCCATGTCTTGTAACGCGATCATCGTGAACTGGCACTGGCGCTCGACTTCCCTCTGGAACTGCCTTAGCAGATGCTTTTCCATCGTTCCTCGCGATCTCCTTGGCGTGACGCCGTGGTCTAAACGTGCAGGGCCTACTCCGGGACGGTACCCGCCGCCGCCACTTTTAAGGCTTCCAGGTCTTCGACGTGGACGTAGCGGCGCCTCACCTCCACGGCCCCTGTTTCCCGGAGCCGGGCAAATGCGCGGGTGACGGCCTCGCGGTTGGCGCCGATCATGGTCCCGAGCTGCTGGTGGGTGTAGCGGGTGGGTATCCTGTAGCCGGCGCTGTCCCTGATGCCCTGGGTCTCGACCAGCTCCAGGATCAAACCCGCCAGCCGCGCGGGCACCTCCTTGAGGCCGAGTCCCTCCATGCGGGTCTCGTAGGCGGCCAGCCGCTCGCTCAAGAGGTGCACGAGCTGAAGCCCCACGGCGGGCTTGTCGAGGACCAGGCGCTCGACGTCGTTGCGGCACATGGCGGAGATCTCCGACTCCTCCATGGCCTGGGCGTAGGAGGCGCGCAGCCGCTGGCCGGTGAGCGCCATCTCCCCGAAGACGGTCCCGCTCTCGAGCACGGCCAGCGTGAGCTCGCGCCCCTCCGGGAGCGCCCTGTAGATGCGGACCCGCCCGCTCTGGAGCACGAAGAGGGTTTCGCAAAGGTCCATCGGTGTGTAGAAGACCTCGCCGGGTTCCAGGCGGGTGTTGAGGTTCTGCCAGTTGATCTTGTCTATCTCTTCCCGCGAGAGGGGCTCGAAGACGTCCACCAGGCTGAGGAGCCTGACGCGGTCTTCCCCGGCCCCGCCTCCGCCGCGCACGGTCACGGTCCCACCTCCCACCTGTACGCCGAGCTGTCCCCCGCCTTCCGGTGCATGACGTCAATCTAACAGATAACGGTCCCGGCCCCCGCCGGACGGCCCGATGTTCTCGGCCGGGGCCGCCGTTTGCGCCCGTCCCGCCTCCCGCACGGGCCCGCGAGCCTTGCCTCACCTGACGGGGCTCTTCCGCTCCCGGCAGGCCCCGCGTACCTCCGCCGAACGCGGGAAGTCGCTCCTCCCGCGATCCCCACCCGGAGGCCCCCAGGTGCCTCTGGAACGCCGGCCACGGCGTCGATCGGTCTGTCCCGTTCGGCGTATGCGCCGCGCGAACGCCGCCGGTAGACTGGGGTGGCCGAGCTCGGCCCGGAGTTCGCGCGCCTCCCCCGAGCTTCTCTTCCCTCTGGCAGAGGAAGCAAGAGACCCTGCGGTTGCGATCCTGGGAGGGTCTCAAGGTCGAAGAAGCCGCCGACCGGCCAGGGATCACCGTGTCCGAGGCGTACCGGCTTCACAAGGCCGCGCTCGGGTCCCAACGGGCGGCGCTGTGCGGGAGCGAGAGAGTCCAGGAGGAAGCAGGCTCCGCGGAGGACCGTTCGATCGAGGCCGCGCTGCTCGCTCCAGCCAGGCGCCACGGGGCGGGCCGCGAAGAGGAAGAAGCCGACGGCTGAGCGCGGAGACGATGCCCGAGCGTGCTGAGAGCGGAGCCCGAAAGGCGTAGCGTGTGGCTAGCTCAACAGCAGGTACACGCCGGCGACGAGGCTCGCGAGGCCTATCAGGAGCATCCTTATGCCCGCGATAACGTGGATGCCGCGTTCGGAGATAGGCCCGATTCCGCCGCGCTGGCCCTTGCCGCCGCGGAGGAGGGCGTAGACGGAGAATGAGAGGGCGGCGAGGCCCACGAGGGAGAGGAGGATGCCGAAGGCGATGGTTGGTTGCATGAGGACTATTCTGCGCCGTTGCTCCCCGCGTGGGACATGCGGTAGAGCAGGGTGCGAAAGCGGGGGTCCGAGTGGAGGGGGGCGAACTCTAGGGCGCTCTTGAAATGGTCGGCGTCGCTCTCGCCGGCCTCGACGGCCCGCTCTATGAAGTCCAGGGCGTCGCCGTACTCGCCGCGCCTGGCCCGGATGCTGGCGAGGGCCGAGAGGGCGGGGGAGTAGCCCGCGTCGGCGGCGACGGCGCGCTCCAGGATCTCCTCGGCCGTCTCCAGATCGTCGGCGGTGTAGTACAGGCTCGCGTAGGAGTAGAGGGCCCTTGGGTTCCCCGGGTCGGCCTTGAGGGACTCTATGAAGTGCTCCTCGGCCTCCGACGTCTCGCCGCGCCGCTCGTGCAGGATGCCGAGCTCCAGGTGGGCGTCGGGGTTCTCGGGGTCCAGCGAGAGCACCGTCCTGTAGGCCTCGGCGGTCCCCTCGTCGTCGCCGAGGGCGAGACGTACCTCGCCTAAAGTGACGAGATGACGGATCTCATCCCTTCCGAGCGCCACCGCCTCTTCCGAGAGCTTCAACGCCTCCTGCAGGTCCCCGCCCTGCGACAGCAGGTGGGCCGCGAGCTCATCCCTTATCTCCGGCGAGCCGGGGCAATCTTCGAGGCCCCGCCTGAAGGCGGCCTCGGCCCTCTGCAGGTGGCCGTTGCGGGCGTGGCAGATGCCGAGGTTGGCGTGGGCCTCCCACCACTCGGGCGTCTCGGCGATGACCTCCTCGTAGGCGGCGACGGCCTCGTCGTAGCGGCCCAGCATGTCGAGCGCGTTCGCCCTGAAAGTGAGCGCCCCGCTGCGCTGCTCCACCTCCGCGGCCGCCTCGACCGCCTTCTCGAAGAAGGCGTAGGCTTCTGCGAAGTCGGCCGCGTCGAAGAGGGTCAGGCCCGCGTTTATGAGCATGTCCGCGTCCTCGGGGTGACGCCCGGTCCAGCGCTCGAAGGTCGCCTTGGCGAGCGCGGGTTCGCCCATGTAGCCGTAGTAGCGGCCCAGCTCGACGTAGGCCTCGGGGTAGCCCGGGTCGGCCTCGATCGCCCGCTCCAGGTGGTGGACTATCTTGAACGGCTCGTCCCTGCCCAAAGCCACGAGCGCCAGGCCCATACGCGGGGCCACCCACTCGGGGTCGATCTCTAAAGCGTCCAAAAAGCTCGCCTCGGCCTCTTCGAGGCGTCCCAGGTTCAGGAGCGCCCGCCCGACCGCCTCGATCGCCTCCGGGTTCTCTGGCGCGGCCTCCAGGGCCTGCTCGAAGCGGGAGAGGGCCTCTTCTATAAGGCCCTCGCTCGCGAGGGTTTCGCCCTGCTCGAGATACTCCTCGTAGTCCATCTCTCCATTAAATCACAGCGGTGCGGATAAACCGCGGACCGCCCGCGGACCGCCAGGCATCGGGTCGCCTCCTTCGGAGGCTCTCGGGTTTCAGGGGTGGGGAATCGAGGATCCGCCGCGCCCCCGATGCCTGTAACCCGAAACCTGAAGCCTCGAAACCCCACGGGTGTGTACAATCCCCCGCGCACACGAACAGGAAAGGCGCCACGCATTGAAGAACCCTCCCGCGCCCGCGCGGCTCGAGATCCGCTACGCCGACCTCGACCCCTACGGCCACGTCAACAACGCGATTTACCTCGCCTACTTCGAGCAGATTCGTGTCGCCTACTGGCGCGCCCTTGCCGACCTCGCGGGCATAACGAACCTGGAAGCAGGCGACGTCCCCGGCGCCCGCTACGTCATCGCGGAGACGACTGTTCGCTTCAAGGCCCCGATCTTCTTCGGCGACACCCTCCACGGCGCCGCGACCGTCCCCTGGGTCGGTAACCGCTCCTACGCCATGGACTTCGAACTCCGCACCGGAGAGTCTTTCGAAGCCGGCGAGACCGTCTCCGAAGGCTTCGCCGCCCACGTCTTCTTCGACCCCGTAAAAGACGCGGTCCAACCCCGCCCCGACTGGTTTCTTTCGACCGTAGCAGCCCTCGAAGGCCGCCCGGAAGACGACTTCGCCCCACCCGAGCGCTAGAGCGGGACGCGGAGGCTTAGCCTCCGCGCTGTCGGCTGTCGGCCCGCTCCGGCTTCGCCTACGCTCTCGGCTATCAGCTTTTTGTCCTTGCTGAAAGCTGATGGCTGAAAGCTGACAGCGTGAGGGGAAGGGCGCAGTCCTTCGCTACGCCGGACGTGCTACGGTGGGGGCGGGTTGTCCCGGAAGGAGGCCGTGGTGGAGCACCAGAACATAAAGGGTGAGAAGGTCCCGTCTCTCGGGTTGGGCACGTACCGGCTCGGCGGGGAGGTGTGCGTGGAGGCCGTGAGCCTCGCCCTCTCCATGGGTTACAGGCACGTGGACACGGCCCAGATGTACGGCAACGAGGCCGAGGTCGGGCGGGGGATCGAGGGCTCCGGCGTGGACCGCGAAGAAGTCTTCCTGACAACCAAAGTCTGGCCCAACGACTTCCGTCACGAGCGTGTGATCCGGCGCACCCGCGAGAGCCTGCAAAAGCTCCGCACGGACTACGTGGACCTGCTCCTGATGCACTGGCCCGGGGACGGCGTCCCGCTCGGAGAGACGCTCGGCGCGATGAGGGAGCTGCAGGAAGAGGGAAGCGTCAGGCACGTGGGCGTCAGCAACTTCTCCCCGGACCTGGTCGAAGAAGCGTCGGGGCACGTGGAAGTCTTCTGCAACCAGGTCGAGTACCATGTCTACAGGGGGCAGGACTCTGTCCTGGATCAGGCCCGCAAGATGGACTACCTCCTCGTCGCCTACCGCCCCCTCTCCCGCGGCGGCGTCGAGGAGGACGCAACCCTCCGCGAGATAGGCGAGGCCCACGGAAAGACGGCCGCCCACGTCGCCCTCCGCTGGCTCGTCCAGCAAGAGAAGGTCTCGGCCATCCCCAAGGCCACGAGCGAGGACCACCTCCGCGCCAACCTCGACGTCTTCGACTTCGAGCTCTCGGACGAAGAGATGGACCGCGTCTCCGCGCTCCGCAGTTAGGTAATTCCGTGCGCGCGCGTGAATTGGGCATCGAGATAGGCGTCCTGCCCTCCGGCCCGAACGACGCGATCACGGACGTCGAGGGCGTAAGGGTCGGGCACGCGACGATCATCCGCGGCGACGGGCCGCTCGTCGTCGGGGAAGGTCCCGTCAGGACCGGCGTCACGGTCGTCTGCCCCAGGGAAGGGCTCGCGCGGGACGAGCCGGTCTTCGCCGGGTGCCACAGGTTCAACGGCAACGGGGAGATGACGGGGCTGGAGTGGATCCGGGAGGCGGGAGCCCTCACGACGCCCGTGGCGATCACGAACACCCACAGCGTCGGCGTGGTCCGCGACGCCCTGATAGCAGCCGAGCTCGAAGAAAGCCCCGACGAGTACTGGTCCCTGCCGGTCGTGGCCGAGACCTACGACGGGACCCTGAACGACATCAACGGCCAGCACGTCCGGGCCGAGCACGTCAGGGAGGCGCTAAAGAACGCGTCCGGCGGGCCCGTGGCCGAGGGCTCCGTGGGGGGTGGGACGGGCATGATCTGCCACGAGTTCAAGGGCGGCATCGGCACCGCATCGAGGATGATCCCCGCCGAACAGGGCGGATGGACCGTCGGCGCGCTGGTCCAGGCCAACTACGGGAGCCGCCCGACGCTGCGGGTGGACGGGCTTCCCGTGGGCCGGGTGCTGACGACGGACCGGGTGCCGTCGCCTTTCGACGAGGAGGAGAACGCTCAGCCTCCCGGCACCGGCTCCATCATCGTGATCCTGGCGACCGACGCGCCGCTGTTGCCGATCCAGTGCGACAGGCTGGCGATCCGGGCCGGCGTCGGCCTCTCCCGGATGGGCGGCGGCCTGGACGACGGCAGCGGCGACATCTTCCTCGCCTTCGCCACGGGCAACCGCGGCCTGCCAAGGGCCGTTCTGGAGCAGGACGTGCCCCAGACCGTCCCCGTCCGCATGCTGCCCAACGAGCGCATGACCCCGCTCTTCCACGCGGCGGCCGAGGCGACCGAAGCCGCGATCCTGAACGCCCTGCTCGCCGCGGGCACCGTGACGGGCCGCGACGGCATCACGGCCCGCGGCCTCGCGCCCGACGCTCTCCTCGACGCGCTGGACGAGGCCCGGCCCCTGGCCGGACGGGCGAGGCCCGCGCGGTCCGATCCGTAGGCCGACCAAGGGCCAGAAGGACAAAGAGCCGAAAACCGCCGGCCCTCCACGTTAGCATGTGAAGGCTGGCGGGCTGATCGAACGGGAGGGACACGGCGTGGTAGACGGCGGGCGTTTGTGGAAGAGGCTCTCTGAGCTGGCGGAGATCGGCAAACAAGAAGACGGCGGCGTCGCCCGCCTCTCCTTTACGAAGGAGGAGCGGGCCGCCAAGGACCTCGTCGCCTCGTACATGCAGGAGGCCGGCCTCTCGGTCCGCGAGGACGTCGCGGGCAACCTCTTCGGCCGCAGGGAGGGAAGGGACCCGAACGTCCCGGCGGTCCTGATAGGTTCCCACGTCGACTCCGTCCTGAACGGGGGCGACTTCGATGGGCCGCTCGGGGTGCTCGGCGGGATCGAGGTACTTCAAACCATGAACGAAGAGGGCGTCGAGACGGAGCGTCCGGTCGAGGTGGTCGCCTTTACCGACGAGGAGGGGGCGCGGTTCTCGCTGGGCATGATCGGCAGCCGGGCGCTTACGGGCACGCTCTCGCCCGAAGACCTGCGCCACGAGGATAGGGACGGCGTCTCCATCGAACAGGCGATGCGCGACGCCGGCCTGGACCCGGGGAAGATCGGCGACGCCGTGAGATCCCCCGATTCCCTGGCCGCGTACCTGGAGCTTCACATCGAGCAGGGCAAGGTGCTCGAAGGCGAGAACCTGCCGGTCGGCGTGGTGACCGGTATAGCCGGCCCCGCGTGGCTGCGGCTCTCGTTCACCGGGGAGGCCGGACACGCCGGGACGACGCCGATGGGGGCACGGCGCGACGCCCTGGCCGCGGCGGCCGAAGTCGTCGGTGTCGTGGAAGAGGAGGCATCCGCGACCGGCTCGACCGTCGGGACCGTGGGGCAGATAGAGGCGAGGCCCGGCGGCATCAACATAATTCCGGGCGGGGTGGAGCTTTCGCTCGACTTGCGCGACATAGACGAGGCCGTGCGCGACGGGGTCGAGGGGCGCATCAGGGAGCGGGCCGGGGAGGTTTGCGGGCGGCGCGGCGTCGCCCTGTCCTTCGAGGAGTTGCAGCGGCTTCCGCCCGCGCCGTGTTCGGAGGAGATCAGGGCTTCCATAGCCGCCGCGTGCGAGAAGGAAGGCATAAAGCCCCACTCCTTGCCGAGCGGGGCGGGGCACGACGGGATGCACGTGGCGGAGTTGTGCCCCATGGGCATGATCTTCGTCCGTTCCAAAGACGGCATCAGCCACAACCCGAAGGAGTGGAGCAGCCGGGAGGATTGCGAAGCCGGCTGCAAGATCCTATATTTGACAGTGCTCGACCTGGCAGAGAGGGCATAGTTCGGCCTGAGGGGGTACGACATCGCAACCGCAACGCTGGATTCGCTCGTAGAAGACACGAGGGCTCGCATGGTCGGGTGGAGGCGTCACCTCCACCGCAACCCCGAGGTCTCCTTCCACGAGGAGCAGACGGCGAGGTTTATCCGCGAGACGCTCGAATCGTTCGGGGGGTTGGAGATCTCGCGCCCGACCGAAAACAGCGTCGTGGCCCGCCTCACCGGCGGCAAACCCGGCCGCACCCTCGCCCTCCGGGCCGACATCGACGCCCTCCCGATCACGGAAGAGAACGACTTCGAGTTCGCCTCCCAGAACCCGGGAGCCATGCACGCCTGCGGCCACGACGGGCACACCGCGATGCTTCTCGGGGCCGCCGAGGTCTTATCCAGCATGCGCGACGAGCTCGCCGGCGAGGTCCGCTTCGTCTTCCAGCACGCGGAAGAGCTCTACCCCGGCGGCGCCGAAGAACTCGTCGAAGCGGGGGTCATGGACGGCGTCGACGCCGCCGTCGGCATCCACCTCTGGTCGCAGACGCCGGTCGGCAAGGTCGGCGTAACCTACGGCCCGATGATGGCGGCTCCCGACATCTTCAACGTTACCGTGAAGGGCAAAGGCGGCCACGCGGCCATGCCCCACCAGACGGTCGATTCCATCGCCGTCGGGGCGCAGGTGGTGACGAACCTGCAGCACGTCGTCGCCAGGGAGACGGACCCGCTGGCGAACGTCGTCCTCTCCGTAACGCGCTTCGAGGCCGGCACGACGCACAACGTGATCCCGGGTACGGTCGAGATGGAGGGGACCGTGCGCACCCTCGACCCGGCCGTCCGGGACCGGATGCCCGGGATCATGGAGCGCGTAATAAAAGGCGTCACCTCGGCCCACGGGGCCGGCTACGAGTTCTCCTACGACCGGGGCTACAGGCCCGTGGTCAACGACGACGGGCTGACACAAGAGATCGAGAGGGCCGCCCGCGAGGTCGTCGGCGAGGAGAACGTGGAAGTCATGCCGCCGAACATGGGCGGGGAGGACTTCTCGGCCTACGGGCAGAGGGTCCCTGCGGCGTTCTACCTGGTCGGGGCCGGCAACGAGAGCCTCGGAATAACGGCACCCCACCACCACCCGAGGTTCACCATAGACGAGGACGCTTTGGAGGTCGGGCTAAAGATGCACCTCGCCGTCGCGACGAGGATGCTCGGCAAAGGAGGAGGCACTTCGTGAAGCTCATACACGTCCTGGCTGCGCTGCCGTTCTTAGGAATACTCGTAGGAGTCGGGTTCGCGAACAGGGTCGAGCCGTTCGTGCTCGGGATGCCGTTTATCCTTTTCTGGATCGTGGCGTGGGTTCTTCTCACCTCGGTCATCATGGCCGTCGTCTACAGGCTCGACCCGGCGAACAGGGAGGACGGGGAATGAACATCGCGCTCGTAGTCATCTTCTTCTTTCTCGCGGTCGCGCTGTTCTTGGGTATCCTTGCGCGGCGGGGTCAGGACATGAACCTGGAGCAGTGGACGGTAGGGGGGAGGGGGTTCGGGACGCTCTTCGTCTTCCTGCTTCTGGCCGGGGAGATCTACACGACCTTCACCTTCCTCGGGGCTCGGGCTGGGCCTACGGGAGGGCGGGCCGGCCTTCTACATCCTCTCCTACGGCTGTCTGGCCTACATAATGAGCTACTGGCTGCTCCCCGCCGTGTGGCGCTACGCCAAGGAGCACCGCCTCCACTCCCAGTCGGATTTCTTCGAGAAGAAGTACGAGAGCAAGGGGCTCGGGATCTTCGTCTCCGTGGTCGCGGTCGTGGCCATGGTGCCGTACCTCGCGCTACAGTTTCAGGGGCTCGGGCTTATCGTGTCGTCGGCCTCTTACGGGACCATCTCTCCGCTGCTCGCGGCGATCATAGGCACCGTCTCGGTGACGATTTACGTCATGATCAGCGGCATCCGCGGCTCCGCCTGGACGGCCGTCATAAAGGACTTGATGGTGCTCGTGGTGGTGGTAGCGCTCGGCATCTACCTTCCCTTCGCCCTCTACGGCGGCGTAGGGGACATGTTCAGGGAGATCCAGGCCCAGAGACCGGGCTTCCTGGCGCTTCCGAACGAGGGCTACAGCGTCTCGTGGTTCGTCTCGACGGTGCTTTTGACGGCTTTGGGCTTCTACATGTGGCCCCACTACTTCACGTCCGCGTTCTCGGCCGAGAACGCCAAGATCTTCAAGCGCAACGCGATCTTTTTGCCCCTCTACCAGCTCGTCCTGCTCTTCGTTTTCTTTATAGGTTTCGCGGCCATCCTGCAGGTGCCGGGGCTCGAAGGTGAGAGGGTCGACCAGGCGCTCCTGATCATCTCCAAGGAGGAGTTCAGCCCGTTCGTGGTCGGCCTCATAGGGGCCACGGGCCTCCTGACGGCGCTTGTGCCCGGCTCCATCATCCTCATGGTCGCAGCCACGGTGCTCGCGAAGAACGTCTTCGGGGCGATCTCGCCGAACACGGAGGAACGGCGCATAGCGCTCCTCGCGAGGATCCTGGTTCCGGTAGTCGCGCTCGTCTCCCTGTGGTTCTCCCAGCAGAGCGGCCAGGGCGTCGTGCTCCTGCTCCTTCTCGGCTACAGCCTCGTGACCCAGCTCTTCCCCGCCGCCACCCTCTCGCTCCTCCCCAACAACTTCGTCACCAAGTGGGGCGCGGGCGCGGGCATCGCCGCGGGTGTGGCGACCGTTACCTACGTCACCGTCGCCGGCACGACCATTGGGGACCTCCTCCCGTTCCTCCCGCAAGCGCTCGCCGACACGAACATCGGCATCGTCGCGCTCTTCGTGAACTTCGTGGTGATGTTCGGGGTGAGCTTCGCCACGGGCGGCCTCGCCGTTCGCAAAGAGCAGAGCGCGTAGGCGGCCGGGTTCCCCGGCCGCGCTGTCGGCGATCAGACCGCTGCGGCCTGCTCCGCAGGCCTCCGCTCTCAGCCATCAGCTTCTTGCCGCTTGCGAGAGGGCCTAAAGGTTCGGGGCCTCCGGTACTACAAACAGGGGATGGAGCTACGGGAACTCGGGGCCTTCGGCGAGCCCGGGGCGATGGTCTACCTCGCGGACTGCGTGGAGCTTATGCGGCTGATGCCGGCCGGAAGCGTTGACGCCGTGTTCGCGGACCCGCCTTACCGGCTCTCGACCGGCGGCATTACTGTCAAGAACGGACGTCTGGGCTCCGTGGACAAAGGCGCCTGGGACCGTTCGCTCGGCTCTTTCGAGAAGGACCACGCCTTCAACGTCCGTTGGTTGGGGGAGGCGGACCGCGTCCTCAAGCCGGGCGGAACCATCTGGGTTAGCGGTACGCACCACATGATCTTTAGCATCGGGTTCGCGCTGCAGAGCCTTCGGTTCAGGGTCATCAACTCCGTCGTCTGGGAGAAGCCGGACCCGCCCCCGAACGCGCTCCACACGGCGTTCACCCACGCCCACGAAACCTTGCTGTGGGCGGGCAAGAGGGGTGCCAGGCACACCTTCAACTACGACGCTATAAACAGCAGGGACCCCGCCTCCCAGGTCGGCTCCGTCTGGCGCATACCGCCGCCGTCCGGGAGAGAGAAGCGCCACGGCCGCCACCCGACCCAGAAGCCGCTGCGCCTCGTGCGCCGGGCGCTGCTCGCCTGCACGCGCGAGGGCGACCTCGTCTTCGACCCGTTCTGCGGCTCGGGCACCACCGCGGTCGCGGCGAAGGAGCTGAACCGCTCGTTCGTCGGGGCGGAGCTCGAAGGGGATTACGCCGAGCTCGCCGCGCGCAGGATCGGCGCGGCGGAGCGGGGCGGTATGCTGGAGGCGGTGTACGGCGCCGGAGTCTCGCCCGGCGGTTGACCGGGGGCGCGGGGGGCAATAGGGTTTCGGCGGATGGTTCGGCTATGAGGGTGGGGGACGCATGACCGAAGAAGCGCGGGCGGCCGGGTTGCCGGGGGACGTAGCGGGGATCTTCCGGCTCGACGGCCAGAGGACGGTCGTCACGGGGGCCGCCTCCGGGCTCGGGAAGGCCATCGCCCTCGGGTTCGCCCACTTCGGCGCCGACGTCGCCTGCCTGGACATAGACATCGAAGGGGCCGAGAAGACGGCCGGCGAGGTCTCGGCGCTCGGGCGCGAGGGCTACGCGGTGCGGGTCGACGTGCGGGACTGGGAGGACGTCCGTTCCGCCGCCGAAGAGGTCCGGGCGCGTTCGGAGACCATCGACGTCGCCGTGAACGTGCCCGGCATCAACCGCAGGAAGCCGGTATTGGAGCTGGAGGCTTCGGAGTTCTCCGAGGTGCTCGACGTGAACATTCGGGGGTTGTTTCACTGCGCCAAGGCATTCGGGGGGCTCATGGTCCCGCAGCGGCGCGGCAGGATCATCAACATGGCCTCGATCTTCGGCCTGGTCGCCATGCAACGCCAGGCCGCGTATGCTTCCAGCAAGGGCGCCGTGGTGCAACTGACGAAGGTGCTGGCGCTGGAGTTCGCGCGATACGGCATCCGGGTCAACGCGCTCGCGCCCGCGTACTTCACGACGCCGCTGGTGCGCCAGATCATGGAGGACGAAGCCTGGTACGACGACGTCGTGAGCCGGGTCCCGCAAGGCCGGTTCGGGGAGGTCTGGGAGATAGTCGGCCCGACGGTCTTCCTGGCCTCCAGGGCGTCGAGCTTCGTCACGGGGACCGTGCTCACGGTGGACGGTGGCTGGACGGCGGCTTGACGAGAAGGCTTCAGGTTGCAGGCATCAGGCATCAGCTAGAGGCCGCGGGCCCGTAGGTGCTGGTCGTCGTTGTCGCCGATACGCATATTCCCCGGCGGGCCAAGGGGCTGCCGGAGGGGCTGGCGCCGTATTTCGAGTCGGCCGATTTGATCTTGCACGCCGGGGATCTTCTGGTGGAGGACGTGTTGTACGAGCTCGAGGCGTACGCACCGGTGCGGGCCGTCAAGGGGAACGTGGACGGGTGGGACGTGCGGCTGCCGGAGACGCTGGAGTTCGAGGTCGGGGGCATCTCTGTTGCCATGATTCATGACGCGGGGCCCAAGAAGGGACGCCGGGGCAGGATGCGGCGGCGGTTTCCGGGGGCCCGCGTCGTCGTCTTCGGGCACTCGCATATTCCGTGGCTGGAGGACTCGGACGGGTTGATGCTCCTCAATCCCGGCAGCCCGACGGACAGGCGGCGGCAGCCGGAGCACACGTTCGCGTTGTTGAGGGTAGAGGATGGGGAGGCGCGAGCAGAGATCCTGAGTCTGTAGGCAGGTGGAAGCCGTCCGGGCGGGGTATATACTGGTGCGGGCTGATCTCTGCTGTCGGCCCCGGTCGGCGGCCTAGAGGGCGTGTCTATCTTCCCAACAAAGGGTTTCGGTACAAATCAGGCGCGCGGGTGGCGTCCTTCCGGCGGGGCCGGAGGGCACCGTTGAGCGCGCTCGCCGTTCTCTTGCCGCTGGCCCTGGCCCTGCTGGCCGCGCCGGCCGCCGCGCTCTTCGGGGCCGCGAGGCCGGTATTGGCCGCGCCCATCGGGGCGGCGTTCTGCGCGCTCGCCTTCGGGGCGACGCTGTGGGGGTGGGCCTCGGGCGGCGGTGTGGTGGATGTGGCCTGGGCGCCGAGTTGGGATCTCAGGCTCCACCTGGAGCTCGACGGGCTCGCCACGCTCTACGCTCTGCTCGCGACCGGCATCGGGTTCGCCGTCCTCGTCTACTCCTCGCGGTACCTGCCGCTGCACCTCGGACACCAGCAGAGGCCGGCCTCCGACGGCACGGGCTTCTACTTCTTCATATTGCTCTTTATGGGATCCATGGTGGGGCTCGCGATGGCGCAGGACCTGATCCTGGTCTTCGTCTTCTGGGACCTCACGGCCGTAGCTTCCTATTACCTCATAGGCTTCGACAGCCACGACCCAAACTCCAGGGCTTCGGCGCTGATGGCCCTGTTCGTTACGGGGGCGACGGCGGTGCTGCTCCTGATCGGGGCCGTCATGCTCTACGCCGCCCACGGCACGTTCTCCGTGCCGGAACTGGCCGGACTCGTCGAGCCCGGGCCGCTGCTCACCACCGCCGGCGGGCTCATGGCGGTCGCCGGCCTCGCCAAGAGCGCCCAGGTGCCCTTCCACTTCTGGCTGCCGCGCGCGATGGCCGCCCCGACGCCCGTCTCCGCGTACCTCCACTCGGCGGCGATGGTGGCCGCCGGGGTGCTCCTAATCGGGCGGGTCTACCCGCTGATACAGAAGAGCGAGTTCCTGCTCGACTCCCTTCTGGTCGTCGGCTTTCTCTCGATGGCGGTAGGCGGGGTGCTGGCGTTGACGCGGGACGTGCTGAAACAGCTGCTCGCCTACTCCACGATAAGCCAGTACGGCTACGTGGTGGTGATGTACGGCCTCGGCGGGGAGTACGGGGCCGTCGGCGCCTCGTTCTACGTCCTCGCGCACGCCCTGTGCAAGAGCGCCCTCTTCCTTACCGCCGGTACCGTTACGGAGGCGACGGGGGAGGACCGGCTCTCCCGTCTCGGCGGGCTGTACGGGTCCCTGCCCCTTCTCGCCGGCGCCGCCGGGGTAGCCGCGGCGGGGCTGGCGGCGCTGCCGCTCACCGTCGGCTTCTTCAAGGACGAGCTGTTCTTCGCCGCCGCGCTCGGGCGGGGGCCCATCTTCGCCGGGCTCGCGGTCCTGGGCGCCGCCCTGACCTTCGCCTACGCCTGGCGGTTCTGGGGTGGGATCTTTGCGGGAAGGCCGGGGGCGGCGGAGCGCCCGTCCTGGACCCTCGTCTGGCCCATCGCGGCGCTCGGGGCGCTGGCGCTGTTCGGCGGCGTCCTCGTCGGGCCGTACCTGGGGCTGGCCCTGGCGGCGGGCTCGGACTCCCTGGGATCTGCGGCCTCCGTGAGTGCCGCCTACCACCTCGACGCCAGACCCGAGAACCTGATGGCGCTCGCTACCTACGGGCTCGGGGTGGCGATAGTCCTCTCAAGGCCCCTCTGGTCCGGGGCGGCGGGGGCCTTCTCGCGGCTCGGGGAGATGGTTGGGCCGGAGCGTCTGTACGGGCTCGGGTTGCGGGGTTTGAACGGGCTCTCGGACCGGGTTCACCGGGCCGAGGCGCGGGACCTCCGCAGCCGGGTGGCCGCGATACTCCTGCCCGGAGGCATCCTCATCGGAATAGGCATCCTTGTTACGCCGACCGGCGGGACCTACAGGGTGGGGGCTATACAGGCCCGGGACATCCCGCTGCTGCTGGCCCTCGTGCCGGTCGCGGTCGCGGCCCTCACGACCACGTTCACCAAACGCCACGTAACTTTGGCCCTGGTGCTCTCGAGCGCCGGGTTCGTGCTCGCCCTCGTCTACGCGTTCTTCGGGGCGCCCGACGTGGCGCTCGTGGCGGTCCTGGTCGAGACCGTGCTCACGCTGCTCTTTCTCGGAACTTTACGGCTCGTTCCCTACGAGGTGCTCCACCGCCAGGCCGGGCTTCCGACGGAGCGGCGGTGGCGCAAGGTCTTCTTCGCCGCCGTGGCCGGCGCCTCGACCTTCGCCGTCGTCTGGGCGACGCTCTCCAGGCCCGCCGCCGAGAGGAGCGTCTCGGAAGAGCACCTCCGGCTCACCCCCGACGCCCACGCCGGGGACGCCGTAACGGCGATCCTGGCCGACTTCCGCGGGTTGGACACTCTGGGCGAGATCTCGGTGGTCGCCCTGGTCCTGCTCGCCGTCGTAACCTTGCTCCGAGGCGGACGGCTCAGGTGACGGGCGCCATGACCCGGATGGTGGCGAGGCTCCTCCTGCTGCCAACGCTCGTGACGGCCCTCGCCATCCTCGTCAAGGGCTACACCCAACCCGGCGACGGGTTCTCCGCCGGGGTCGTGGCCTCCTTGGGGGTTCTTTTGCAGCTCATGGTCTTCGGCCGCGAGGAAGCCGAGAAGATACCGGGCGTGCGCCAGGCGGGGACGCTGGCGTTCGTGGGCCTGCTGGCGGCGCTCGGGCTCGCGGTCGTGCCGCTGCTAATGGGAGATTCGGTCCTGACGCACTACCCGCCGCCGGGGGCCAAGGTGCTCCATCTCGGGACGCTGGAGTTCATAACGGCCGTGCTCTTCGACTGTGCCGTATTCTTGCTCGTCTTCGGGTTCGTCGTCGGGACGGTCAGCGCGATCTCGCGCGCCATAGAAGACGCGGACGGGGGGGAAGACCTTTGATCCTCTTCCTCTCGCTCGTCATCGCGGTCGTCTTCGGGTCGGGGGCGTTCTTGATCCTGCAGCGCGACCTCTTCCGGGTGGTGGTCGGCATAGTGCTCATCTCCAACGCCGCGAACCTGTTCATCATCTCGGCCGGCCTGACGCGCGGGGAACCCCCGATCTACCCCCTGCCCGAGGGTCCCGTCGCCGACCCGCTGGTGCAGGCCATGGCGCTGACGGCCATCGTGATCAGCTCCAGCGTCGCCGCCCTGCTCCTGAGCCTGGTCTACCGTCTCTACCTCGCCCACGACTCCGTGGACATCGAGGACGTCTCCGCCGCCGAGATGCGCGAGGCCGAAGCGCTGGAACGCGGCGATGACCCGGAAAAGGAAGAGGAGCCGAAGGAGAGCCCGGCGGACGTGGAACTCGGGGAGGACACGCGGTGACGGGCGACACGCTACTCCCGCTCGCCGTCCTGATCCCGTGGGTTCTGGCCGCCGCGCTCGCCCTCGCCGACGGGCGCCGCCCGCTGGTCGGCTGGGTCTCCGTGGCCGGGCTCGGCGCGGGCTTCGCCTGCGTGCTCGGCCTGACCTTCGCGGTGCTCGGGAACGGGCCCGTGGAGATGGTCGCCGGCGGGTGGCCCGAGGGCGTCGGCATAACGCTCAGGGCGGACGCCCTCGGGGTGACGTTCTCGGCTGTCTCGGTGGGTGTGATCCTGGTCTCCCTCGTCTACGAGGTTCTCGGCGGGGTTCGTTCGCGGACCTTCCCCGCGCTCGTGGCGTTTATGGCCGCCGGGCTCACGGGGCTCTTCCTGACGGGGGACGCCTTCAACTTCTACGTCTTTTTCGAGATCTCCATGACCGCGGCCTACGCGCTCACCGGCTACCGGGAGAAGGACTACCAGGTGCGGGCGGCCTTTATCTTCGCCGTCATAAACCTTCTAGGGTCCGTCATCTTCCTGATAGCGGTCGCGGCCCTCTACCACGTAACCGGCACCCTGGACATGGAGGTGATGGCCGAGAGGGCCGCAAGGGTGCGGCCGAGCTCGATCATCTCGATAGCCGTCGCGGTCTTCGTGGCCTTTTCGCTAAAGCTCGGCCTCTTCCCGTTCCATTTCTGGCTGCCGGCGGTCTACGTCGGGAGCCACGCCCCGGTCGCCGCCATCCTCTCGGGCGCCCTGGCGAACATAGGGGGCTACGGCCTGCTGCGCTTCGGGGCGGACGTCCTGCCGCGGGAGCTGGAGCTAGGAACGGCGGCCGTTCTCGTTCTCGGCACGGCGAGCATCCTCTACGGGGCGCTGCAGGCGATCTCGCGCCACGAGATCGTCGAGGTCCTGGCCTACTCGGCTATCGGCCAGGCCGGCTACATCCTGGTGGCCCTCGCCATCGGGGGGCCCGTCGGGTACACAGCGGCGGTGGTCTACGCGGTGATCAACTCCCTCAACAAGGCCCTGCTCTTCCTGGCGGCGGGCGCCGGCGGGAGGTTCGTCGGGGCGGCGTTCGCGGTCGGCGCGTTCAGCGTCGTGGGGGTGCCGCCGGTCGCGGGGTTCGTCGGCAAGCTGGCGATGTTCCGGGCGAGCGTTGGGGCCGGGAGCGTGGCGCTTACCGCCCTGATCTTCCTGGGCGGCGCCCTCTCTTTCGTCTACGCCTTCCAGGTCTACCAGCGGGCCTACTGGACGCCGGAGGGCGGCAAGGGCAAGGCCAGCCCATCTCCCGTCCTGGCCCTCGTCCTGCTTCTGGCCGGCCTGGTCCTGGCGTTGGGGCTCTGGCCCGAGCCGCTGCTGGTCCTCGGTGAGGCGGCGGCCGGCGCGCTACTGGAGGGCCCGTGATGGGCCGTATAGTCCTTCCGCTTCTCCTGCTCACCCTCGTCTACGCGCTGGTTGTCGGGAGCTTCTCACCGGCCGATCTGGCCCTCGGCGCGGCCCTGTCCGGCGTGCTGCTCTTCGTGTTGCGCCCCTTCGTCTTGCCCGGGGAGGCGGCGCCGGGCGGCCCCTTCGGGCGCGTGGTCGGGTTCTTCCCCTTCGCGGCCGCCGTGGCGCGCGACGTGGCGGTCGGGACGTGGGAGGTGGCGCTCATCACGCTGCACGTCAGGCCGCTCGGACGGTCCGGCATCGTCGCCATCCCCGTCGGGGAGCGGAGCGAGACGGGGGTGGCGGTCAGCGCGCTCGTCGCGACGCTCTCGCCGGGGGAGGTATTGGTGGACGTGGACAGGGAGCGGGGCGTGATGCTCGTCCACGTCATAGACGCGGCCGACCCGGAGGAGATCCGGCGCCGCCACGAAGATTTCTACCGGCGCTACCAACGAAGAGTCTTTCCCTGAGGAGGTTCCCCTTGCACGAGACCGTGTTCTACCTGGCGGCGCTCTGGATGACCGTGCTGGCCGCGGTCCTGGTCGCGACCGTCATAAACGTGCGCTCGACGGCCGGCCGCATCCTCGCGCTCGACACGCTGACGCTCGTGCTGGTGGCCCTGCTGGCGCTCTACGGGGCCGCCGTGCGCTCGCCCTACTACCTGGACGCCGCGCTCATCCTCGCGCTTCTCGCCTTCGTGGGGACGGTGGCGGCGGCGCTCTACCACGGCGAGAGGAAGATCTTCTAGTGGGCCCATTCCTCCCTTACCTCGCCGACGCGCTCGTGGTGCTCGGCGTCGCCGTCATGACCGTCGGGGTCTACGGCATAATCCGCCTGCCGGACACCTACGCCCGCCTGCACGCCGCGAGCAAGATCGTCTCTTTGGGCGTGATCTCCCTGCTTCTCGCCTCGACGGTCACGGGCAACCCGGCGGTCGTCTTCCGGGTTGCCCTGATCTCGGCCTTCCTCGTCGTCACGACCCCGGTCTCGGCCCACGTCGTGGCCCGCGCCGCCTACCTGAAGGGCGAGAAGATGGAGGGCCGCCAGACCGTCGACGAATCGTGAGCGCGCGCCGCAGAGATCCTGCTTCCGACCAAACCGTCCCTCGTCTGGTATAGAGAAAGCGTGGGCATAGCCGGGGACATCGCGCTCATCATGGTCGCCGCCTTCGTCGGCGGCATCGTCGCGCGCCGCCTCGGGCTGCCCCTGATCCTGGGCTACATCCTCGCCGGCGTCGTCGTGGGGCCGAACACGGGCGGCCCCACGGTCAGTTCCGCCCACGACATCGAGCTTCTCGCCGAGATAGGCGTGGCTCTTCTCCTCTTCACCATCGGGCTCGACTTCCCGTTGAGCGCGCTCGCGCCGGTCAAGAAGATAGCCCTGATCGGCACGCCCGTCCAGATGCTCCTGACGATCGCGCTCGGCTACGGTATGGCCTCCCTGCTCGGCCTCGGGTGGCACGAGGCGGTCTGGTTCGGGGCCCTGCTCTCCGTGTCGAGCACGGCCGTCGTGCTGAAGACGCTCTCTGAGCAGGAGGTACTCGGGACTTTATCCAGCAGGGTGATCATCGGGATGCTGGTGGCCCAGGACATCGCGGTCGTGCCGCTGCTGATCCTGCTGCCGGAGCTCGGGAACGTCGCGGGGGGGCTCTCGGCGCTGGGCATCGCCGCGCTCGAGGCCGTCCTGTTCGTCGGGGCGATGGCGCTCTTCGGGACGCGGGTCTTTCCGTGGCTGATGGGACGGGTCGCGCGGCTGGGCTCGCGGGAGCTGTTTTTGATCTCCGTGGTCGCGACCGGCCTCGGCGTCGGCTACGGGACCTACGTCTTCGGCCTCTCCTTCGCCTTCGGGGCCTTCGTCGCCGGCATCGTCCTCTCCCAGTCGGACTACAGCCACCAGGCCCTCGCAGATATAGGGCCTTTGCGCGACGTCTTCGCCATGCTCTTCTTCGTCTCCGTCGGGATGCTCATAGACCCCGCCTTCCTGCTCGCCTCCGCCCCCGTCGTCCTCGCCGTCGTCCTCGTCGTGTTTGTCGGCAAGGGCCTGATCTTCGCCGGCATCTCCCGCGCCTTCGGTTACGTGAACATAGTCCCGTTCGCCGTCGGCCTGGGGCTCTTCCAGGTCGGGGAGTTCTCCTTCTTGCTCGCCCGTTCCGGCAGGAGCGAGGGCGTCCTCTCTTCGAGCACCTACTCCATCGCGTTGACCACGGCCGTCGTAACGATGGCCCTGACCCCGTTCGCCGCGCGCGCGGCCTCCCCGCTTTACGCCCGGTGGCGGGAGCGGTTCCCGGCGCCGGCGCCGAGGACGGTGGACCTGCCGGCCGGGGAGCTTGTGGACCACGTGATCATCGTCGGCTTCGGGCGCGTCGGGGGCTTCGTCGCCAGGATGCTCGCGCGGCTGGAGCAGCCGTTCGTGGTGGTCGACGTCGACCCAAACAAGGTCGAGGCCGCGAAGGACGAGGGTATACCCCTAGTCTACGGCGACGCGGCGGCGGAGCCCGTGCTGGAGGCGGCGGGCATCAGGGAGGCGGGGATGGTCGTGCTGACCATCCCCGACGCGGTTGGGGCGCGGCTGGTGGTCGAGCGGACGAAGGCGCTCAACCCGCGGGCCAGGATCGTGGCCCGCTCCGCGGGCGAGGAGCAGCTAGAAGACCTCGGCCGGCTCGGCGTCTACGAGGCGGTCCAGCCGGAGTTCGAGGCGGGCCTGGAGCTCGGCCGGCAGGCCCTCATGAGCCGGGGCTTCGGGGCGGTCGAGGTGCAGCGCTTCTCGGACGGCGTGCGCCGCGAGCTGTACGCCCCGATCTCCGACGACGAGGGAAGAGACGGGAGCGACGCCGGGCTCGCCCGGCTCCGCCGCGCCTCCAGGATGATAGAGGGCGACTGGATCGAGATCCCAGAGAACTGCGCCCTGACCGGCCGCGCCATAGGGGACCTCGACGTCCGCTCCAGGACGGGCGCCTCCATCGTCGCCCTCGTCCGGGGCGACGAGGTCTTCACCAACCCCGGCCCAAACCTCACGCTGGAGCCCGGCGACACCGTGAGCGTCGTCGGCACCAACGAGCAGCGCGCGGGCTTCCTGGCCCTCTTCGACGGATAGAGCTGGTCAGCACTTCAGCCGGTCAGCAAGTCGTCCGTACACGTTACGCCTCCCGGCATCTAAACCGCTACGCCAAACGCGGCCAGGCCTTGGGCGGTAGAAAGCTGACAGGCTGAGAGCGAGGGCCGAAGGCCCGAGGCGTGCCGAGAGCGGAGCCCGAAGGGCGTAGCGTGCTGGCAAGCTGCCCGAAGGGCGGCGTGCTAACTCCGCCAGAACTCGGGGGTGAGGAGCACGAGCACCGTGAACAGCTCGAGGCGGCCGAGGAGCATGAAGAAGGTGAGCAGGACCTTGGCGGAGGCGGGCAGGCCGGCGAAGAAGGGGGCGTCGCCGACGGGGCCGAGGGCCGTGCCCGCGATGTTTATGCAGGCGAAGATGGAGCCGAAGGAGGCTCCGAGTGGCACGCCGTGTAGGGTGAGGAGCAGGGTTCCCGTGACGAGGGCGAGGACGTAGACGAAGAAGAAGCCCAAAAAGGCGATACGGAGCCTCTCCGGGATCACGCGGTGGCCGAACCTGAGCAGGGTTACGGCCTGCGGGTGGACCATTTTGAAGACCTGCTGCCAGGCGTGACGGGCCAGTAGCATAACCCGGACCACCTTGAGGCCGCCGCTCGTGGAGCCGGCGCTGCCGCCGACGGTGAGGAGCAGCATCAAGAGGCCCTGGCAGAACGGGCTCCACGCCTTCCAGTCGGCGGTCACGAAGCCCGTGCCCGTGAGCAGGCTCGCCGTCTGAAAGAGCGCGTCCCGCCCGGCAGACGGGAGGGAAGCGCCCCCGGTGTAGAGGGAGGCCGAGACCATCAGGGCCGACACCGCCAGGATGCCGAGAAAGACGAGCAGCTCGGCGTTGCCGACGGCGAGGCCGAGCCGGCCCCTGGCGGCCCTGAAGTACAGGGCGAAGTTGACCCCCGAGAGGACCATCCCGGCCGTGACGGCGAGCTCGACCGCCACCGAGTCGAAGGCGGCTATGGACTCCGTGCGGGTCGAGTAGCCGCCCGTCGAGACCGTGGTGAGGGCGTGGTTGACCGCGTCGAAGGGGTTCATGCCTGCCAGGAAGAGGGCCACGACGCCGCCCGCGGTCAGGGAGCCGTAGACGAGGGCGAGGATCTTGGCCGTGTCAGCGATGCGGGTGGTCATCCGGTCCGGGACCGGGTCCGCGGCCTCGGCGGAGTACAGCTGCGTCGCCCCGAAGCCAACTAGGGGCGCCACGGCCACGAAGAGGAGCACGATACCTATCCCCCCGGCCCACTGGCTGAGGCTGCGCCAGAGAAGGAGAGAGGGCGCCACCTCCTCCGGCGTCCCTATCGTCGAAGCCCCGGTGGTCGTAAAGCCCGCCATCGACTCGAAAAAGGCGTCCACGGGTCCCATAAGCCCGGAGAGGACGAAGGGTATGGCGCCGACCGCCCCCACCCCGAGCCACCCGAGCGTCACGATCATGTACACGTCCCGCCCGGAGACGTAGGGCCTCTCGCTGCGCGTCAGAAAGAAGACGGCCGCCCCGGCCACCACGGTCGCGAGGGCGGGAGCGGCGAAAGAGAGGGCGTTGCCGTCGCGGACGAGCAGGGCGTAGAGGGCGGGGACGAGCATCGCGGCGCCCCCGGCGGCGTATACGGCCCCGAGGGCGTTTGCGATCACCCTAGGGTGCAAAGAGCGCCTCCACCTCTTCGACCGCCGACCCGACGGTGAAGACCACGGCCTCGTCCCCCGCCCGCAGCGCGTCCCCCCCGCCCGGGATGAGCACCGCGCCGTCCCTCAAGACCGCCCCGACGATGGCGCCTTTCGGGAAGGCGACCTCCGAGAGCGGGCGGTCGACGACGCGGCAGCCCGCCGGCACGCCGAGGTCTATGATCTGGGCCCCGCTCTCGAGCAGGGTGACCGCCGCGATCTCACCCCGCCTGACGAACCGCAGGATCGCCCCGGCCGCCAGCAGCCGCGGCGAGACGGCGACGTCCACCCCGAGCGCCTCCGAGAGCGGGGAGAACTCCGAGCGGCTTATCCCGGCGACCGTCAACCGGGCGCCGAGCGTTCGCGCGTTCATGGCCGCCAAAAGGTTCGCCCGGTCGTCCTCGGTCACGGCCACGAAGGCGTCCGTCGTGTCCACGCCCTCGGCGAGCAGGAAGTCTCGTGAGACGCCCTCGTCGCGCAGTACCAGGCCCCTCTTCAGCTGGGAGGCGACGTGGCGGGCGCGGGCCTCGTCGCGCTCGACGACCTTCACGGAGATGCCGGCGCGCTCCAGGATCTGGGCCAGTATCAGGCCGATGCGGTGGCCGCCCAGGATCATGACTTCTTTGACAGGCTCCGTGTCCGTGGCGACGGCCGCGACGGCCGCGGGGATGCTGCGCCGCCGCTCCCCGATCAGGAACACGTGATCCCCCCTCCTGAGCACGGTCTTCCCCGTCGGCACGAGCGGCTCCCCGCCCCGCACCACCCCGACCACTAGGCTCCGCCGCGGAAGCCTCACGTCCCTGACCGCCCTGTCAACGGCCGGGGAGCCTTCCTTGAGGACCACCTCGGCCACCTGGATGGTCTTTTCGGCGAAGGTCTCCACGTCCACGGCGCCGGGGGCCATGAGGGCCTCGAAGATCTCCTCCGCCGCCATCTGCTCGGTGTGTATGACGAAGTCTATCCCGAGGGTCTTTCCGGCGAAGGTCTCCTCGGGGTCGTAGTAGTCGGGGTTGTTGATGCGGGCGACGGTGCGCGCCACGCCCTGCGCCCTGGCCGCCAGACACGCGATGATGTTCGACTCGTCCGAGCTCGTGACGGCTATGAGGAGGTCGGACTTGTCTGTCTCCGCCTCCCGCAACGTCTTCGGGCTCGCCCCGTTGCCCTGCATCACGAGGGCGTCGAGTTGCTCGGACATCCGCTCGACGTGGGCCTCGTCCTGGTCTATGACCACCACCCTGTGGCCCTCGCCTGAGAGCATCCTCGCCGCGTTGAACCCTACCTCGCCGCCGCCAACGATCACGACCCGCACCGCCTCGCCTCCTCTCCGGTAACGGGCCCCAGTCTACCGGCGCGCGCGTAGTCGCGTCGCCGGCCAAAAAGTCGTTAGGACGGTTCGCGAACCGCCCCTACCGTCCGGGGTAACCCTGCGTTTCAGACTACGGCGCGGACATGAACCCCGTCCACGCCTCAGAAAAACCCGAAACCTGATGCCTAATGCCTGGGTCGGTACACCACCATGTCCGCGAGCCTCTCTTCGGGCTCGTAGCTGGCTTCGACCGCGCCGAGCATCTCCTCCGTCCAGCGGTCCTGCTTTATGTCTTTGGCGAAGGGCGGCTCCCACATCATGATGACCGAGTATTTTTCCTTGCGGACGGACTCTACGGCGCGGTCCTGGTTCCAGGAGCCGTCCCGGGAGAGCTGGGTCATCTCGAAGGGTTGAAGGTGGATGCGTTTGCCGTTGAGGGGCAGAAGGCCCATGTACTCGTCCGTCAGGACCGGCCCGTCGGCCTCGGCCACGATCCTGGAGAGTTGCGCGACTTCCTGTTCCTGATCCACCACGTAGTCCTGCAGTCCCGAGGGGACGAGCGAGGACTGGGCGAGGGCGAGCACCTGCACGGCGAGCAGCGAGATGAGCAGGGCCCTCAGGCGCGGGCGCTCTCGCTGCCAGGCTATGAGGGCGCCGGTCGCCAGGCAGAGCGCGGCGGAGAGCTCGAGCAGGTAGTTGACGTCCGAGCCCACCTTGCCGACGAGCAGGGCCGACGGGAAGCTGAGCGCCAGGTAGGGCATAACGAGCCACCACGCCCTATCCCGCGGGGCCTTCCACGCCACCGCGAGCCCGCCGAGCAAGAGCAGCGGGCACGCGAGCAGCGCGCCCAGGGCGTTGAAGCTCACCCGCTCCCACCGGAAGTCGTTTATGTTGGCCGTTACCGTGTGGAGAAAGAAGCCGCCGTCGGTGGCGAGGTTCAGGGAGAGAAAGGTGAAGAGCCCGACGCCGCAGGAGACGCCGGCCAGCTCCAGCGCCCGGCGGCGCTTGCCCTGGACCGCGAGCCACACGAATGCCGTCAGCGGGGCCGCGAGCACGTAGGTCTGGCGGGTCGAGACGGCAGCCACGAACAGGAGGGCCGCCAGCACCATCGTCCGGCGCCTATCCGGCCAGCGCACGACGGCGAAGAGGCCGGCCCAGGAGAGGGCGAGGCCGAGAAGGTCCACCCGGCCGAGAGCGGACCAGCGGAGGACGTACGGGATCGCCGGGAAGGTCAGGCCCGCGGCGAGGGCCGCTATGCGGTCCTTCGTGAGCGTGTAGAGCGTAAAGGCCACGAAGAGGGCCGTTGCGCCGACGCTTGCGAGTGAGATCAGGCGCCCGTACCAGAACTCCGGCCCGAAGAGCCACACGAACGGCGCCTGGACGAGCAGGTAGAAAGGGGGATAGTTCGAGATCGTGTACGGCGCATCCCCGAGATCCCCCGGATAGATGTTCCCGAGGCCAGCGAGCCTCACGGCCTGGTCGAGCAGGGGTCCCTCCCCGTAGTTGAGCGGATACTGGAAGGCGAGCGCGTCCCACCCGTGGCGCAAAAAGAGCAACAGCGCCCAACTCTGGGCGAGCAACAGGACGGCGGTCGCGACACCCGGCGCGACCCGTCGCGCGCGCACCTTCGCCGGGTCTTTCGTGCTGGCCCCCGGGTCCCCTTCCACCACGGCCGGGGAGCCCGTGACCACGAGGCGCTGGTAGCCCAGGACGAGGGCCACGAGCGGCAGGGTGACGACGACGGAGAGGGCCGGCAGGAGGTCGTTCGGAAGCTCGGGCAGGACGGCCGCGACGGGCCGAAGCCTCTCCTCGATGGCCGGGTTTCTGGCGAAGAGGTACTGGTTCCAGGCGAAGACGAACGTGAGGACGGCCGTCGTAAGCACGCCCGGGGTGGCGATCGGCAGCATGATGCGCCAGAAGGTCCCGGGCCCGGTCCCGTCTGTCTTCGCCGCCTCCCCGAGCTCCGCCGGAAGCTCCCTGAAGTACGACACCAGAAACCAGATGGCGAGCGGCAGCGCGACGACGAGGTCGGGAACGAGCATCGCCAGGCGGCTGTGCGACACCTCGAGTACCGCCGACCTGACCAGCGGCGGCGCCACGGCCGCGAGCGGGGGCAGAAGGCCCATCGCGAGCACCAGCGTCAGGGCCGTGTTTCCCGGCCGGAAACCGCGCCGGGCTATGGCGTAGGCCGCCATCGAGCCGATCAAGAAGCAAACCACAGCCGTCGTCGCCGTCGTTATGATCCCGTTCGCCAGAGGCCTCAAGAAGTCCAGGTCGTAGAGGATGGAGACGTACGGCAGCAGCGAGAAGCCGTCCGGGAAGACCTCGGGCGGGGGGGCGAAGATCTCGCCCGGGCTTACGATCCTGCCCACCGCGTTCGTCTTGAAGACCCACGCCACGGGCAGCAGGCTCACGACCGCGAAGAGCGCCACGAACGTCGAGAACAACGCCGGCCCGACGGCCCGCCTCACAGCGAATGCCCCCGGTAAGAACCGGAGGCAGGCGTACATAGAGTCCAGGCGCGAGCGATGCTCTGTGCGTACGGCTCCATCCTCACCGAACCTCCCCGCGGCCCCTGGCCGAGATCTCCGGGTTCGTTCCAACTCAAGCCTAATATCCTACCGCTTTCCGGCGCCCTGCATCCGAAAAACGGCCCCTTGGAGAACCACACCGCGTGATTAGACTTACCCCGGAGGAGGTGCAACCAACGAAAGCGAGCCTCTCTTGAACGAACGGCCCTCTCCGGAATACCTGAGAGACCACTGCGGACAGAAGCCGGGCGTCACGTCGGGCTTCCCGTTCGGCGAGGAGCACCTGGTCTTCAAGGTCCGGGGCAAGATCTTCGTCGTCCTGCACGCCGAGGAGTCGCCCGCGAAGGTGACGTTCAAGGCCGACCCGGAACTAACCGGCCTCCTTCGCGGCCAGTACCCGTCCGTCCGGCCCGCCCGCTACTTCGACAAACGCTACTGGAGCACCCTCGCCTGCGACGGAACTGTCCCCGAGGACGAGGCGACGGAACTCATCGACGCCTCCTACGACATAGTCGTCGAAAGCCTCAATAAATCCGACAGAGAAGCCCTGAGAGGCGTCAGATAACCGTTGAACGAAGGGAACGGGATCCCCCCGAGCATCGTCGGCCGCGGGGCCGCAGCCAACCCGAAAAACCGCTTCGAGAAGATAGCCATAGAGCCGGACCCGGCCGAGACACAAGACGAGCCCCGCCCCGAGACCGTCTACCTGCGCGACCACTCCCGTTCCATAATCGCCACGAACAACAGCCCCGACATCGGCTTCGACGCAAGCATCAACCCGTACAGGGGATGTAGTCATGGGTGCAGTTATTGCCTGGGTGGCGACACACCGATTCTCATGGCGGACGGGACTGCTCGGCGTCTCAAGAATCTATGCGTCGGAGACGAGATATATGGGACAGCTAGACGTGGCCGGTATCGTCGCTACACAAAGACGCACGTTCTGGATCAATGGAGCGTACGTAGGCCAGCGTACCGCGTGACTTTGGGAGACGGAACAAGCCTCATCTCAAGCGGTGACCATCGGTTCCTGACAGAGCGAGGTTGGAAGTTTGTCGTTGGAACTATGCAAGGACACGGGCAGAGACCGTACCTGACGACGAACGACAAACTGATAGGTACAGGGGCGTTCGCGGCGCCACCGCAGGAAGATCAAGACTACAAGCAAGGCTATCTTTGCGGAATGATACGAGGAGACGGACATCTTGCGACGCACTTGTACGAACGTCCTTGGGGAACTCAAGGCAAACAGTACCGGTTTCGGCTTGCGCTCACCGATAAAGAAGCTCTAGATAAGACAACGAAGTATCTACTGGATTTCAAGATAACGACGCAGAGCTACGCCTTTCAAGAAGCTATCGCTGGCAGGAAATCGATGCGGGCGATCCGTACCGGCACCCGTGGGAACGTGGAACGCATACGCGGGATCATAGCCTGGTCGTACTTACCCTCCGATTCCTGGTGCAAAGGATTCCTGGCAGGCATCTTCGACGCGGAAGGTAGTTACGGAAACAACACGCTGCGTATCCACAACACCGATACGGAAATCGTTGATCGTGCCGTGCATTGCCTGGAGCGTTTCGGTTTTGATCTGGAGATCGAAATTGCTGGCAAGAGACAGGCACGACCCATCAAGGTGATTAGAATCCGCGGCGGTTTGAAAGAACATTTGCGCTTCTTCCATACCATGGACCCCGCCATCTCGCGTAAGCGGGATATAGAAGGAATCGCTTTGAAGAGCAACGCGAATTTGCGCGTAGTGTCCGTCGAACCGCTGGGCGTCAGGAAGCTCTTCGACATCACCACGGGCACCGGAGACTTTATCGCTGACGGCGTGGTCAGCCACAATTGCTACGCCCGTCCCACGCACGAGTATCTTGGTCTCTCGGCTGGGCTGGACTTCGAGAGCAAGGTGCTCGTGAAGGAGGAGGCGCCCGCCTTGCTCCGCAAGCGACTCTCTTCGGCGCGGTGGGAGCCGAAGGTGCTCTCGATGAGCGGCGTTACTGACTGCTACCAGCCGGTCGAGAAGAAGCTCGGGATCACCCGCGGCTGCCTCGAAGTCCTCGCCGATTTCCGAAACCCGGTGGTCGTGGTCACCAAGAACCACCTCGTAACCAGGGATATAGACTTGCTCTCGGAGCTAGCCCGCCACGACGCAGCCGCCGTTGCCGTCTCGCTGACCACCCTGGACGACGAACTGCGCAGGATCATGGAGCCGCGGACTTCGAGGCCGGTGCGGCGGCTGGCCGCTATAAGGAAGCTCGCGGAAGCGGGCATCCCGGTCGGCGTGATGACGGCGCCCGTGATACCCGGCCTCAACGACCACGAGCTCCCGAACCTCCTCTCCGCCGCCGCGGAGGCCGGCGCGACCTTCGCCGGCTACGTCCCCGTGCGCCTTCCGGGGGCCGTCGCCCCGATCTTCGAGGACTGGCTGAGGCGTCACTTCCCCGACCGCAAGGAGAAGGTGCTGGGCCGCGTCCGCTCGATGCGGGGCGGGAAACTCAACGATCCCGAGTTCGGGTCGCGCATGGAGGGTGGGGGAGTCTACGCGGAGCACGTGTCGCGGCTCTTTGGCGTGGCTTGCCGGCGGGCAGGGATCGAGCGCGGGCGGTTCCCGAAACTATCCACCGCCTCGTTCCGTAAAGATGGTGGGGCGCAACCCGGTCTGTTCGACTAAAGAGAAGCGGACTCCGGTCCGAGTTGTGTGGTGGGCGTGGCCGTGCAAACATGGTCCGCGAGAAGGTTCGTGGCCGTCCGATAGGGTGGGAGGATTCTTGTGGCGAGGCTTGGCGAGAGGGTGCGCGACGCGGTAGAAGGCTTCGACGAGGATGACGGGGCCGAGCAGTTCAGGATAGACGCCAGGGACTTCCTCTCGGCGCGGGAGCGTGGGGGGACGACCGGGACCAGGATAGAGCAGCAGAGCGCCGCGCTCTCGGAGGCGGCCGAGATCGTCAACAGGAGCTTCCCTACCGTGGACGGGTCGGGGAGGTTCATAAACGCGATCTCCCCCGTCGTCATCCCGAACCGCCAGTCCCTGTTCTGGCGTTTGATGCCGATAGGGATGCTCGCCGTGTTCGTCTTTCTCGGGGTCGTTGTCACGGTGGCGTTGAGCCAGGTGCCGGGCGTCGGCGCTTTGGGGCTCGCGCTCTTCGGGCCGCACCTCTGGCTGCTCCTGATCGGGCTGGCCGCCTTTACCTGGTGGCGCCAGAGCGTCGTCATGGTCCCCGACGGCTGCCGGGCCGTAATAACCCGCTTCGGCAAGCTCGAAGAGGTCGTCGGGGCCGGACGGAAGCTCCTGTTCAACCCGTGGAAGCAGGTGAGCTACATCGTCAACACGACCAGGGAGTACCCGTACAACGCGCCCATTCGCCAGGCGCCGACGTCGAGCCGGGTCAACGCGAGCGTGGATCTCTTCTTGCAGTTCAGGATCGAGGAGCCCGCGGAGTTCATCTTCACCGTGGGCGGGGTCAAGGGGTTCTCGGACAAGCTGGAGAACGCCATAAGCGAGGTCACGCGCGCCCTGATCTACGAGCAGCGAGCCGAGGACATCTACGACCTCGTCGGCGAGAGCACCCAGAAGTTCCTGGACTCCCTCAACGAGCAGTTCCTCCCGGCCATACGCTTCACCAACGCGAACATCACGCACGCCGAGCCCTCCAGCCAGGAGTACAGGATGGACCTCGCGGCCCCCGAGATGGTCCGCGTGGCGAAGGAGGCCTACACCTACGAGTACGAGCTCAGGCTGCGCAAGGAGCAGGACGAGGGTGAGCTGCGGGGGGAACTCGCGTCCCTGCGCGAGACGCGCTCTGCCATAAGCGCCGAGATCGCGACCTACCAGGCCCAGATCGACACGGCCCGCGAGCGCGAGACGAACCGGGCCAACGCCAGCGCCCGCGAGCGGATGGTCGAGGTCGAGAGCACGGCAAACGCAAACGCCTCCCTGCTGGAGGCCCAGGCTTTGGACATCAGGGCCGTGAGTAGCGCCGAAGCGCCGGAGATACTCGAGTACCGTTTCCAGCAGGACGTGCTCGAGAAGCTCGCCGGGGTGGCCGACAGCCTGCCGCAGGTGGTCCAGATCGGAAAAGACGGTGAGGAGGCCGTGGACTTTCTGGAGATCTCGCGCCGCATGATCGGGACCGGCGACGAGCCGCTCTTCACGCCCGGGGACATGCAGGCTATCCGAAATCGGATGGAGGAGATTCAGGCCCGCATCCGCGACCGCGCCCGTGAGATAGAGCGCCTCTCGGGCGGCCAGGGCGCCCGGCCGGAAGCGGGACCGCCCGAACGCCCGGTGGCCGAGGCCGCGACAGAAGACAGGGTCGAGGAGATCCGGCAGTCCGTGACGGACGAGGCCGTCAAGGAGCGCGTCGAGCGCCTCGGCCACGACGAGCAACCCGGCACGAACGGGGAGGAGGCCTGATGGCCGAGTCGATGGGGGCGCAGGCCAGGGCGGTCGCGAACGCGCAGGAGTTCTCCCGGATAAAGGAAGTGGTCTCCGGCTGGTCCGGGGTGCGGCAGTTCCTGCGGGGTGGGGAGGGGGGCCAGATCGTGCCCGTCGTCATCCTCAAGGACCGCCGCCGCTACGGCTGGCTCTTCCTTCTCGGCGTCGCCATCTACGTAATGGGCTTCGGCCTCTTCTCCGGCAGCGTCGCGGTCGCTGTCCTCGCCGGCCTCGTCGCCCTCTTCTTCCTGGCGCTCGCCCTCCTCTGGCTCTGGCGCGGGGCCATCGTCGAGATAGAGCAGGGGACGACGGGCGTCCTCTCGCGCTACGGCAGGATAGAGGGGACGCTCCCGCCGGGCCGCCACTACCTCTGGAGGCCGTGGGACAAGGTCGAGTTCGTCGTCGACACGGCCACCGAGATCCCTTACCTCGCCCCCGTCGCCGTCTGCCCGACGCGCGAGAACGTGCCGCTCAAGGCGATCGAGTTCTTCCTCAAGTTCCGCATAGTCGACCCGCTCGCTTTCGTCAGGACGATAGGCGCTTCCAACTTCGACCTCGTCTTGAGCAGCGCCGTGCAGGACGCGATCCGGCAAAGGAGCCGCCAGGTCAGCACCGAGAAGGCGTACGACCTGCGCGGCTCGGACGTGGGGGACATGCAGGAGTACCTGAACCGCCAGCTCGCCAGCTACGGCGTGCGCATCCTCGGGGCCAACATCCCCGACGTCCAACTCCCCGACCAGTACCAGACCCACCTCGCCACCCGCGAGCGCGTAGCCAAGGAACTCGCCGCCTACGAACGCGAGTGGGAGCTTACCCGCAAACAGCGCATAGACACGCTCCTGATGGAGATAGAGCGCTCCAAAAAAGACCGCGACGCCCGCCTAATCGAGGTAAAGGAGGCCCGCAACCGCGCCCGCCAGGACGTGGCCCGCATGCTGGAGGAGAAAGAGACCGAGGCCCAGCGCGTGCGCCTCGAGATAGAGACGAGGGGCAGGGCGGCCTTGACCGAGGCCGAGAACGAGGCGACGGCCCTCCGCCACCTGGGCCAGGCGCACAGGGACAACCGCGCGGTCGTCCGCTACGAGCTCGCCCGGCGCCGCATCGAAGTCGGAGAGAGGCTCATGCAGCACGCCCCGCGCCCCGTGCTGGTGCGGGGTGAGGGGGGCGAGCAGTCCGCGCTCTCTACCCTCATCCTGGCCCAGATGATCCCGCAACTAACCCGCAACGGCGGCGCGTCGAACGGTGCCGGAGATACCGTCCGCAAGACGGCCATGGACCTCATCGACGGCGAAGGCTAAAGTCCCGAACGGGAGAGGAACGGTCGTACGGCCCGACCCAGCGTCTCTGGCGGGGGATCAGCCGCGGTGACGACCGAGCCTGTCGAGCCACTCCGAGAGCAGGGCGCTCTCCAGGGGCGTGAACCCGGCGGGCGCTTCGAAAAGGACGACCTTCAGGGCAACGGCGCGGCTTGAGACCCGGTCGTGGCCGGTCGCCGTATCGGATGCTGCGTCCGTGGTCACCGCGGTCAGGATCGCCTCACGGGTCGCCTCCGACAACGCGGGGTAGAGGTTCCCCGGGCGCGGAGCAGGTGAGCCATATCCCGGGAACCCTACGATATTGCGTATACAATAGCGTGCGGCATCAACCTACTCTTCACAAGGGAGGCCACATGGACCTGGGGCTCTCCGTCCTGGACGTCTCGCCGGTCAGCGCGGGTTCGAGCAGTTCGCGGGCGCTGCGCGACACGTTGGATCTGGCGCGGCTGGTAGACGGGCTCGGCTACAGGAGGTACTGGCTCGCCGAGCACCACAACCTCGCCATGATCGCCAGCTCCGCGCCGGAGGTAATGATCGGGCACGTCGCCAGCGTCACGGAGAACTTGAGGGTCGGGGCGGGGGGCATAATGCTCCCCAACCACGCCCCGCTCCAGGTCGTCGAGACTTTCAGGGTCCTGGAGGCCCTCCACCCCGGTCGCATCGACCTCGGCATCGGACGCGCGCCCGGCACCGATCCCACGACAGCGGCCGCTCTGAGACGCTCGCAGGCCGGGGGCGACGATTTCCCCCAGCAGTTCGCCGAGCTTTTGGCCTACGCTGGCGACGAGTTTCCCGAAGGGCACCCGTTCCGGTCCGTCGCGGCGATGCCCGACGACGTGGAGCTGCCCCCGATCTGGCTCCTCGGCTCCAGCGGCTACTCCGCCAGGGCGGCCGGGGAGATGGGCCTCGGCTACGCCTTCGCCGCGCACTTCAGCCCCACGGACCCGGCCCCCGCCATGCGCGCCTACAACGAGGGCTTCGAGCCCTCACCCACGTTCGAGCGGGCCTCGGCCATCCTCGCCGTCGCCGTCGTCTGCGCCGAGACCGGCGGGCGGGCGCGGGAGCTCGCCTCGTCCATGGAACTCGCCTGGGTCCGGATGCGGAGCGGGCGTCCGGGGCCGCTTCCCAGCCCCGAAGAGGCCGTCGATTACCCCTACACCCCCGCGGAGCGCCGGCTCGCCGAAACCTACAGCTCCATGCAGATCGTCGGCGACCCCCGGAGCGTCAGGGCGCGGATCGAGGAGCTAGCCGGGCGCACGGGGGCGGACGAGATCATGGTCACCACCAACGTCCACGACCCCTCCGAACGCCTGCGCTCCTACGAGCTCCTCGCCGAAGCCTTCGAGATCTCGCCCGCAGGCGCGTCTTCAGCCCGGCAGGGAAGCTAGCCCGGACACGAGACCGGAGGGAATCGGCTCTCGCGACTTGCCAGCGGAAGGTCGCTAGCCGGAGTTCACCCCGTACTCGAGGCCGTCGACGAGGGCCTGCCAGCTCGCCTCGATGATGTTTTCGCCCACCCCGACGGCGCCCCAGACGCGCTTGCCGTCCGTGGAGTCTATGAGGACGCGGGTCGTTGCCGCCGTCGCCCGGTGCTCGTCTAGGATGCGGACCTTGTAGTTGGAGAGGTGGATCTCCTTGAGCTCCGGGTAGTGCGGGCCGATCGCTTCTCTTAGCGCCTTGTCCAAAGCGTTGACGGGGCCGTTGCCCTCCGCGGTCGAGATGACCCTCTGGCCCCGAACGAAGAGCTTTACGGTCGCCTCCGTGGTCGTGCGGCCGTCTGCCCTTTTCTCGGAGATTATCCTGAACGTCTCTAGCTCGAAGAGTGGGGTGGCCTCGCCGGCCGTGCGTCCGATAAGGAGGGCGAGGGAGGCGTCGGCGGCCTCGTAGTGGTAGCCCTCATACTCGCGCCTCTTTATGGCGGAGAGGATCTGGGCTGCGTCGCCGGCGTCTATGCCGAGCTCCGCCGCCTTTGCCTTGATGGAGTTCTTGCCCGAGAGCTCCCCGACCGGCGTGCGCCTGACGTTGCCCACGACCTCGGGCGCCACGTGCTCGTAGGTCGATGGGTCCTTGCTGATACCGTCCACGTGCAACCCGCCTTTGTGGGCGAAGGCGCTCCTCCCGACGTAGGGCCTGTGCGTGTCCGGCGTCAGGTTCATGAGCTCGGAGACGTAGTTCGAGACCCCCGTCAGCTTCTTCAAGCCCTCCTCATCCACGACCTTCAGGCCCATCTTTAGCTGCAGGTTGGCGATGGTCGTGACGAGGTCGCAGTTGCCGGTCCGCTCCCCGACGCCGTTTACGGTCCCCTGGACGTGCGTGGCCCCGGCCTCGACGGCCGCGAGCGCGTTCGCCACCCCGCACCCGGCGTCGTTGTGGGTGTGGATGCCGACCTCGACGTCGGGAAACTCGCGCACGGTCCTTTGTACTACCGCCTTTAGCTCCGTCGGGAGCGTGCCGCCGTTCGTGTCGCACAGGACGAGCGTCGTCGCGCCGGATTCGGCCGCCGCCCGCAGCACCGCGAGCGCGTGGTCGGGGTCGTCCCTGAAGCCGTCGAAGTAGTGCTCGGCGTCGAAGAGGACCTCTTTTCCGGCGCTCGCCAGGTAGGAGACGGTATCCCTCACGGACTCCATGTTCTCCTCCGGCGTGGTCCTGAGGACCTTCTCCACGTGCAGCTTCCAGCTCTTGGCGACGATGCAGGCGACGGGGGCTGTGAGGGAGGGGAGGAGCGTCACGGCGGGGTCTTCGTCGGCCCGGCCGTTCGGGCGCCGGGCGCGGGTGAAGGCGACGAGCCTCGCGTTCTCAAGCTCGGACGCGTCGAAGTTCTCGAAGAACTCCAGGTCCTTGGGGTTGGAGGCGGGGAAGCCCGCCTCGATGTAGTGGACGCCGAGGGTGTCAAGCTCTTTGGCTATCCGGATCTTGTCCTCGGTCGTCAAACTGACGCCCTCGCGCTGCGTGCCGTCCCGAAGGGTGGTGTCGAAAAGCCTGACGCTCATGCCACGCCCTCCCCGGCCCCGATCCAGCGTCCAACGGCCTCCGCTACTTGCTCCGTGGTCTTGCTGCCGCCGAGGTCGGCCGTCAAGAAGTGGGCCTCCAGCGCCACCGAGACTCCCTGCTCTATGGCCTCCGCCACGTCGGGCCGGCCCAAAGTGTGGCGGAACATCATGGCCGCAGATAAGATCGCGGCGTACGGGTTCGCCTTGCCCTGCCCCGCGATATCCGGCGCGGAGCCGTGGACGGGCTCGAAGATGCCGGGCGAGCCGGGCTCCCCTAGAGAAGCGCTAGGGAGCATCCCCATCGAACCGGGGAGCATCGCCGCCTCGTCGGAGAGTATGTCCCCGAAGAGGTTCTCGGTGAGCATCACGTCGAACCGCCCGGGCTCCCGCACGAGATGCATCGCCGCCGCGTCCACGAGCACGTGGTCCAGCTCGACGTCCGGGTAGTCCTTGGAGACCTCCGTAACCACCTTGCGCCACAGGCGGCCGGTCGCCATCACGTTCGCCTTGTCCACGCTCGTTACCCGGCGCTTCCTGCGCTTGGCGGCGTCGAAGGCGACGCGGGCCACCCGGTCTATCTCCTCTTTGGTGTAGACGGAGAGGTCGCTCGCCCGTTCGTCGCCCTCCTCCTTCTCGCCGAAGTACGCGCCGCCCGTAAGCTCGCGCACGATCAGGACGTCGACCCCGGACACAACCTCCTTCTTGAGCGGCGAGGCGTCGAGCAACGCCGGAACCGCCGCGACGGGCCGCAGGTTCGCGAACGCCCCGAGATGCTTCCTGAGCTTCAGAAGGCCCGCTTCGGGACGCACCGGCGCGTCGTCGAAGTCGGGGTGGCCGACCGCGCCGAGCAGGACGGAGTCGGAGGCTCTGGCGGCTTCGAGCGTCTCGTCGGAGACGGGACCGCCTTCGTCGCGGATGGCCTCACCCCCGATCTTGCGCTCCTCGTAACGTAACTTCACGCCGAAGTGCTCGGCCGCGAGGTCCATTACCCCGCGCGCGGCCCCGACCACCTCGGGGCCTATGCCGTCGCCCGGTAGCAAGAGTATGTCGAAAGAGTCGCGCATAATAATCCTCCTAGAACTCCGGCCTCGACCGGAGCCATTCCTGTCCGCCCGGACCCAGCGAACGGGCGAGCAGCCCTTCCGCCCTGGCCTCCCCAACAACGTCTTTCTCGTCCCACAACGCCCGGAAAATACGTCCGATAAACCCTTCCCCGAAGTCCCGAAGCGCCGCCGTCCCGAAGAGGAGCAGCAGGTTCTGGAACTTCATCTGTTCTTCCGCGCCCGCCGGCCCCCTGAAGGTCCGAACCGTGAACCCGGGGGCCGGGTCTACCCGGCCGAGGTGCTCCCCGAGCGGCAGCCCCACCCTGCCGGCGACCGCCGCCGAGACCGCCTGCGGCACGAGCTCGCCCAACCACAGGGGCGCTCTTACGACCTCGCGGTCCAGCAGGGTGGCGTGCGCCAGCTCGTGCCAGACCGTGAGCGGCAGGAGCGCCCCCGTCCTGGGCCGGAAGACCGCGGACAGTCGCTCCGGCAGCACGAGCGCCGGAGGGTCGACTGATCTGGTGAAATACGGGAGCCCCGGAGGGTAAGGATGCGCGTTCTCGCGCGGCGCCCCGTGCCAATCCTCGTCCGCGACGAGAAACGCCCGCACGGGGGAGACGCCCCCGCCGGGCGTATGCGGACCATCCGGCGCTTCGGCTCCCAGGATTCCGGCCAGGGCGCCGGACCCCTGCGACAGATACCCTCGAACCTCCCGCGCCTCCCCCGCAAGCCGCGGGGCGTGGAACGTGGGAACGGGGCCGTCCAGGCAACGGTAGCCGGGGAGAGGCCCGGAGACGGTTCGGCGGGGCTCCGCTACGGCGCTACCGGGGCTTCCCACGGGGACTTCACCCGCCCGGCGGAGTACACGTTCGCCGCCCGCACGTAGGCGCGGGCCGCGGCCTCGACGACGTCCTGGGAGAGGCCGCGCCCGGCGTACTCGTTGCCCTCGAACTCGACGGAGACCCGGACCTCGCCGAGGGCGTCCTTGCCGCCCGTGACGGCGTCGATGCGGAAGTCCGTGAGCCTGCCCTTTATGTTGGTGGCGGCGTCCACGGCGCGGAAGACGGCGTCCACGGGGCCCTCGCCCTCGGCCTCGGCCTCGAACGTGCCGTGTTCGGCGTGGGAGATGGTCACGGCGGCCCGGCTCTGGCGGCCTGTCGCGGCGACCACCCGGAAGGAGTCGAGGACGAACTTGCCCTCGAAGGAGCCCACCTCGTCGGCGGCTATCGCTTCGAGGTCGGCGGCCGTGACGGTCTTCTTGTGGTCGGCTATCTCCTTGAACCGGACGAAGGCCCGCTTGAGGATCTCCCCCTCGACCACGTAGCCGAGCTCTTCGAGGGCGTCCTTGAGGGCGTGGCGGCCGGAATGCTTGCCGAGGAAGATGTTCGTGCCTTCGAGGCCTATGTCTTCTTTCGTCATGATCTCGAACGTCCGCCGGTCCTTGAGCACGCCGTCCTGGTGTATCCCCGACTCGTGCAGGAAGGCGTTCCTGCCGACGACGGCCTTGTTCGGCGGGACCTCGTAGCCCGTCATGTTCGAGACCATGCGCGACGTGTTCGCGAGCTGCCTGGTCTCCACGCCGACCTCTACCCCGTAGAAGTCCCCGCGCGTCGCGAGCGCCATCACCACCTCTTCGAGCGAGGCGTTCCCCGCGCGCTCCCCGATCCCGTTTACCGCCACCTCGACCTGCCCGGCCCCGACCTCGACCCCGGCGAGCGAGTTTGCCACGGCCATCCCGAGGTCGTCGTGGCAATGGACCGAGAGCGTCCGATCCTTCAGCCCCGGAACCCGCTCTTGAAGCTCCTTCAAGAACGCGGCGAACTCGACGGGCGTCGTGTAGCCGACGGTGTCGGCGATGTTGACGACGTCGGCCCCGGCCTCGACCGCCGCGGCGACAACTTCGGAGAGAAAACCTATGTCCGTCCTGGTGGCGTCCATCGGGGAGAACTCGACGTTCGGGCAGAGGCCCTTGGCGAACGCCACCGCCTCGCCGGCCCGCTTCAGGATGTCCTCGCGGTTCGAGCGCATCTGGTGTTCTATGTGCAGGTCGCTCGTGCCGACGAAGGTGTGGATGCGGGGCCTGTCCGACCACTGGACCGCCTCCCAGGCCCGACGGATGTCCGCCTCGTGGATGCGGGCGAGGCCCGCGATGCGGGGCCCCTTCACCTCGGCGGCGATCCTGGAGACCGACTCGAAGTCTCCCTCGGAGGTAATAGGGAAGCCAGCCTCTATGACGTCGACCTTCAGGCGGGCGAGCTGGCGGGCCACCTCTACTTTTTCCTCTACTGAAAGGGAAATTCCTGGCGATTGTTCGCCGTCGCGAAGGGTCGTGTCGAAGATCTCTACTCGACGCATAACTCTGTTCCTCCTACGAAACTACGTTGAGATACTCTGGCGCTGGGAGACTGGTGGCCGGGGGCAGCCGGTTAGAGACCGGGGCTGGTAATTCGCCCGGCGGCCACCCCGGTTAGTCGTAGGATGACGAGAGGGAGACGCAAGATGGAGAAGACTTCCTTCATGTGGGGCGGCAGTATCTCACCGCCGCGCCCCCTCCGCAACTTCCACCGCCACGGTCCAGTCCGCGTACTCGGTCAGCTCGCCGCGCGCGGCCTTGAAGTACTGCTCCTGCAGGCGTTCGGCGACCGGGCCGATGGTGCCGGTGCCGACGGGCCGGTCGTCCACCTCGATCACGGGCGCTATCTGAAACCCGGTGCCGGTCAGAAAGACCTCGTCGGCGGCGTAGAGCTCGGTGCGTCCGACGTCGCGCTGCTCGGTCGGCATCCCGAGCTCCCTCTCGGCGAGTTCCATCACCGCGTCGCGGGTGATGCCCTCCAGGATGTCCGCCGTGACGGGCGGCGTGATGAGCCGCCCTTTGCGCACGAGGAAGATGTTCGCGGCGCTCGCCTCGGAGACGAAGCCCTGCTGGGTCAGGAAGATCGCGTCGTCGTACCCCGCCCGGTGCGCCGCGTCCACCGCGAGCGCCGTGTTGACGTAGGAGCCGGTGCATTTGGCCCTGGCCGGGATGGCCGTGTCCGGCGTCCGGCGCCACGAGGAGACGCAACAGCGCAGGCCCGAAAGCTCGACGTAGTTGCCCATCGGGACCGTGAAGATCGAGAGCTCGGACTCGCCCTTGAGGTTCACCCCGACCGACTCGGCAGCCTTGTACGCGAGCGGCCGGATGTAGGTGTCCTCGCGCGGAGCGTTGCGCTTTAGTATCTCCAGAGTTATGTCGCACATCTCGTCGATGCCCAAGGGGAGATCGATCCGCAGCAGGCGGCTGCTCTTTTCGAACCGCTCGTAGTGCTCGCGCAGCTTGAGGACCTGCAGGGTCCCGCGCTCCTCGTTCCAGTAGGCCCGGATGCCCTCGAAGACGCCCGTCCCGTAGTTCAGGGCGTGGGTCGCGGGGGAGAGGCGCACGTCGCCCAACTTCTGTAGCTCCCCGCCGTGGTAGCACCACTCCGCGTCGTTCGCGGCGAACGCCTTGTTTCCCATCAGTTAGTACCTCCCGTCGGGCTCGCGGCGGGGGCCTCAGCACCCTCGGCCGCGAGAGCCCGCAGCTCTTGCCCGACCTTCTCGACCTGCATCTCGGCCTGGCGGCGGCGCATGGCGAGGAAGCTGGAACCGCCCGCCTGGTTTTCGAGCACCCACTCCTTTGCCCACTTGCCGGTCTGTATGTCCGTCAGGATGCCGCGCATCCTCTCCTTTACCGCGTCGTCCACTATCTTGGGGCCCGCGGTGTAGTCGCCGTACTCGGCTGTGTTCGAGATCGAGTACCGCATCCCGGCCAGCCCGCCCTCGTAGATGAGGTCCACTATGAGCTTCAGCTCGTTTACGCACTCGTAGTACGCGAGCTCGGGCTGGTACCCGGCCTCGACGAGCGTCTCGAACCCGGCCGTGAGCAGCGCCGAAAGGCCGCCGCAGAGCACCGCCTGCTCCCCGAAGAGGTCCGTCTCCGTCTCCTCGGCGAAAGTGGTCTCGATGATGCCGGCCCTGCCGCTCCCGATGCCGCGGGCGTAGGAGAGGACCACGTCCCGCGCCCCGCCGCTCGCGTCGTTCTGGACGGCGAAGAGGGAGGGCATGCCCTTGCCTTCTACGTAGAGGCGCCTGAGGACGTGGCCAGGACCCTTCGGGGCGACGAGGCCGAGGTCCACTTCGGGGGGAACCACTATCTGGTTGAAG
The DNA here is from genome assembly GCF_011492945.1 of Rubrobacter tropicus. NCBI lineage: Bacteria > Bacillati > Actinomycetota > Rubrobacteria > Rubrobacterales > Rubrobacteraceae > Rubrobacter > Rubrobacter tropicus. Next base: position 3,509,656 of record NZ_CP045119.1, on the reverse strand, counting down.
TGGATGTTGAAGCCGTGGGCGAAGAGCATCAGGTCGCCCTCGGAGAGGTTCTCCCTTACCTCTGCCTCGAAGACCGCAGGTTGACGCTCGTCGGGGAGGAGCATCATCACCACGTCGGCGTGTCGCGCCGCGTCCGCGATGGTCATTACCTGTAGGCCGTCCTGCTCCGCTTTGGGCCAGCTCTTGGAGCCCTCGTAGAGGCCGACGGTGACGTCGCAGCCCGAGTCCTTCAGGTTGAGGGCGTGGGCGTGGCCCTGGCTGCCGTAGCCGAGGATCGCGACCTTTCTCTGCGTGATCTCGTTGCCTATGTCGCCTTCGCGGTATACGCGCGCCATGTCAGTCTCCTATCTCTTCGACGACGGACCGGCCGGAAGATCCGTCCCCCGAAGTCCACCGCCACTCTTCGTGCAACCTGATCCGCCCGTCGGCCAAGACCTCCGGCGTGGAACGGCACTCGCCCGTCATGAGTTCGCCCGAAGCATTCACGTGCCCGTACCTGGCGTCGAGGTTTCCGTCTTCGTCCACGGTGGCCACCAGCGTCCCGAAACGGACGTCCCCGCCCTCGTAGGTCGCGCTGACGACGTTACCGTCCTGGCTGTAGTCGAAGACCGTCTCGGGCCCGACCTCGCCCGTCCCGGAGTTCTCGACCGACCGGAATCGCCTGCCGTCGTAGTCTATGGACGAGCCCGCCCGGTTTTCCGGCGCGGCACCGGCGAAGTGGAGCTCCCGCACGTCCTCCATGTTCTCCAGCAGCACCGCGTAACGGCGGGCGCTCTCCTCCGGGCAGTCGAGACCGATCTCGATGCTCGTTCCCTTCGCGTCGGCGTCCACCCTTATCTCCGTGGCGGGCATCCGCTTGTTCTGGAGGGTCATCGTGAAGCGGTTGAGGGCGAGGATGCCGGGGGCCAGGCCGACCCTGACGGTGCTCTGGGCCACGCCCGTCGCCTCAGGCGCCATCTTCCTCGATCATCTCGTTGACGCTCATGCCCGAGGGGATCATGGGGTAGACGTTCTTCTCCGGGTCGATGTGGAAGTCCAGGATCACGCACCCGTCCTGCTCCTCGGCCCACCGAACCGCGCCCTCCACGTCGTCGTCCTCGCGCACCGTGCGCCCGGCGAGGCCGTAGGCCGCTGTCAACTGCTCGTAGTCGGGGCCCGTGATCGGCGTCTCCGAGTAGCGGCGGTTGTGGAAGAACTGCTGCCACTGGCGGACCATGCCGAGGTAGCCGTTGTTCAGGACGGCGACCTTTATGTTCAGGCCGAAGTCCCGGATCGTGGCCAGCTCCTGGATATTCATCTGGAAACCGCCGTCGCCGGCGACGACCCAGACCGGCTCGTCCGGGTAGGCGAACGCCACGCCCATCGCCGCCGGGAGCGAGAAGCCCATCGTGCCGAGGCCGCCGCTGGTGATGTGGCTGTTGTGCTTGGTGAACTCGAAGAACTGGGCGGCCCACATCTGGTGCTGGCCGACGTCGGTGACGAGGCGCATCTCCGGGCCGGCTACCTTCTTTATGGCCTCCATCACCTGGATCGGGCCGTACTCCTCCCGCGCCGATTCCTCGCGCTTTTTCTCCGGCTCCTGGCTCTTCGCCAGCTCGTCGCGCCAGGCGGAGCAGCCCTCGCCGTCCGAGATGTCTTCGAGGTGGCCGAGCACCGAGCGCATCGCGGCCTTCGCGTCCTCGGCGATGCCGATGGTCGGCTTCACGACCTTGCCGAGCTCGGAGGGGTCGACGTCGACGTGGATGATCTTGGCGTTCGGGGCGAACTTGCTCACGGCGCCCGTGATCCTGTCGTCGAACCGCATCCCGACGGCGAAGAGGAGGTCGGAGCGGTCTATGGCCCGGTTGACGCTCGCCTGGCCGTGCATCCCCGGCCAGCCCAGGTACAGCGGGTGGTCGTCGGGGAAGGCGCTTATGCCGAGCAGGGTCGTCACGACCGGGATGCCGGTTCTCTCGGCCAGAAGCCTGAGCTCCTTCTCGGCGCCCGCGAGTGTCACGCCGTGGCCGGCCAGGATGAGCGGGCGCCTCGCGTTCCTGAGCAGCATCGCGGCCCGCTCCATCGCCGGCGACTCGACCGGCACGGGGGCCTCGCGGAGCCTCCTGTAGCCGTTGTCGTTGCAGGCGGCGAATTGCACGTCCTTCGGCACGTCCACGAGGACGGGGCCCGGCCTTCCGCTGCGCGCGATCTCGAAGGCCCGGCGCATCGTCGGGTAGAGCTCGTCCGGGTCCTCGACCAGGAAAGAATGCTTCGTGAAGGGCAGCGTCATGCCCATCACGTTCGTCTCCTGGAACGAGTCCTTGCCCAGCGCCGGACGGCCGACCTGGCCCGTGATCGCGACGAGCGGCACCGAGTCCATCTGCGCCGTCGCCAGGCCCGTAACCAGGTTCGTGGCGCCCGGCCCGCTCGTCGCCACCACCACGCCGACGCGGTTGGTCGCCCTGGCGTAACCGTCCGCGGCGTGGGCGGCAGCCTGCTCGTGGCGGGTGAGGACGTGTTTTAGCGGGTAGTCCGGGAGGGCGTCGTAGAACGGCATGATCGCCCCGCCGGGGTAGCCGAAGAGGTATTCGACGCCTTCGTCCAGCAGGGCCTCGCACATGGCTTCGCTGCCCGTGCGCGGCTTGTATTCGATGTTAAAAGCGGTGTTCTCCACGATTCTCCTGTCCCGATAAAAAGCGTTGTGGTGCTAAAGGCCTCGGCCTGAAGCGGGAGCAGGTCCCGCCGGCTCTAGGCGGACTGGAGCGCGACGCCCCGGCCCGCCCGCGTAATTAGTCGCTGGGAGGGTAGGACGACGCCCGTGGGTACTCGTGGGTGGATCGGTGGGGCGAGCAGGCGCGAGATCTTGAGCATCAAGCCCGAGACCTTCTTTACCGCCTTTTTGCAGACTTCCGTCAACTGTCCTCGCTCACTCGTTCGCACAAGCAGCCTGAAGCGTTACATAACGGTGGGGGGATGTCAAGCGACGAAGGCTTCGGGCTACAGGTTTCAGGCGTCAGGGTCGCTTGGCGGCGTGGATTCCGACCTCGTGCCCCTGAAAGCCTCCGAAGGAGGCGACCTGTAACCCGATGCCTGATGCCTCGGAATGACCGGGACGATGGAGGGGGGAGTCGAACGTCCCGGCCACCACGCAAGATTAGCGGGCGCCGGCGCGCCGCGAATCGGTCGAAAGGACGGTTTTCTATGGTCCGATAGTATGAACACCCGGGACCACCCCCTCTCCCAGCCGCGACGCGGCTACCAGCGGCTGGATCCGCACCCCGGCGAGACGCCTGGGCTCTGTGCCGTCGGCGCGGCCGGGCCGGGACTCCCACAACCCGCGGTCCGACGACCGCATCTCGAAGTCGCGCCGTCGGAGGACCCGTGCCACGCTGCGGGGCCGCCGGTTTTTCAGATAGACGTCGAGAGGTAGAATGCGAAAAAGACCTCTTCGATTCGAAAGTCGTGGCATGACAGACACGATCCAGGCATACAGAGAGGGCACCACCCAGGTGTCGACGCGGATGGAAGGCAACCCCGACCCCCCGATCCTCTCCAGCAGGCCGCTTGGCTGGAATGGCCTGATCGCGGAGCGGTTCAGGCACGCGCCGGCCGAGCACCACTTTCCACCCCTCACCGAGAACACGACCTCCCTGTACCTGGGGCAGCCCGTAAGCTCGGTGAGGTGGTCGGACGACGGGATCTACGAGGGACCCACCTCGGAAGGCGACGTCACGGTGAAGGCTTCCGGGCAGCCGGTCGGCTGGCGCTTCGACAAAGACGTGGACCTGCTCGTGATGCGCCTGGCGCCCGCTTTTCTCGGCCACGTGGCCGAGGAGAACGGGCTCAACGCCGACGCGATCGAGCTCCGTCCGAGCCTCGATCAGCAAGACGACGCGGTCAAGCACATAGGCCTCGCGATGCTCGCCGAGATGGAATCAGGGGGAACCGGCGGCAGGGTCTACGGCGACTCTTTGGCCACCGCGCTCGCGACGCACCTGCTACGCAACCACGGCGCCTCCCCGCAGGCCGCGCCGGACCGGAAGGGAGGGCTGCCCAGGAGCGCGCTCCGGCGCGTGACCGACTTCGTGAACGAAAACCTCTCCATGGACCTCGGGCTCTCCGAGATGGCCGGGGTGGCGAACCTGAGCCAGTACCACTTTTCCAGGCAGTTCAAGCGCTCGACGGGTCTCTCGCCGCACCAGTACGTGATCCAACGCAGGGTAAGACGGGCCAGGGAACTGCTCTCGAAGACCGACCTCCCCGTGGGCGACGTGGCGAGCGCGGTCGGCTTTACCCACCAGAGCCACCTCGCCCACCACGTCAGGCGCCACTTCGGCGTCGCCCCATCTTCGCTGCGCGGATGACCAGCCACCCACGGAGCGGCGGGCAGCGCTCTCGGGGTCGTGGACGCGGACGGGCACCCGAGGGAAGCGAAGGGGGCGTCGGTCCGAAGCCCCCTTCGCCCTGACGTTGCCTTTGCGTAGGGGCTAGCCGGAGACAACCCGCGAGTAGAGCATGGCGGGGTCGGCGGCCATAGCGGCCTTGACCTGGGCGCTCTGATCATCTGCGATGACCTCCAGCTTACCCGCCTCGATGCCGTCGAGGGCGGCGCGCACCACGTCGGCGGGGTCGTTTTTCTCGACGTCTATGCCGGCCATCATGTCGGTGTCGGTGCTCGCGAGGACGAGGCCCGTCACGAGCGTCCCCTGGCCGGCGAGTTCGAGCCGCACGCCGTTGGTGAGGCTCCACTCCGCGGCCTTCGCGGCGGCGTAGGTGTTGGACCCGTCGAAAGAGAGCCACGACAGGACCGAGAGGACGTTAAGGATCGCGCCTCCCCCGTTCGCCCCGAGAACCGGGGCGAAAGCCCGCACCATGTTCAACGTCCCGTAGTAGTTGGTCTCCATCTCCTGCCGGGCGCCACCGGGGTCACCGCCCAAAAAGTTTCGGAAGTTGGAGACCCCGGCGTTGTTGACGAGGAGCGTCACGTCCGATGCCCGGGCCGCGGCCTCGGCGACGGAATCCGGGTCGGTGATGTCGAGCCTGAGCACCTCCACCCCGGGGACATCAACCTTCTCGGGATCACGCGCGGTCGCGTAGACCTTGCTCGCACCCCTCTCCAGAAGCTGCGCCGCAAAATGCTTCCCGATGCCGCGGCCGGCGCCCGTAACCAGGGCGACGGAACCAGAGATCTTCACCGATGTGCCTCCGATCGAGCCTGAGTTGTAATTACCAACTTAGCTTAACGGCTGGATTGGATATGTCAAGCGAGCTATACTCGGGGCACGATGGCGCGAGTTGAGAACGATGATGTGCGGGGAGACTATCGGGGTTCGGACCCCTGTTCCCTCGCGAACACTTTGGATATCGTGGGTGAGCGCTGGGCGTTCTTCATACTGCGGGAGGCGCTCGTCGGGACCACGCGCTACGCCGAGTTCCGTTCGGCCCTCGGGATCGCCTCCGACGTACTGGCGGACAGGCTCCGCACGCTGGTCGAGGCCGGCGTCATGGAGAAACGCGGCTACCGGGAGCCGGGACAGCGGGCCCGCGAGTCGTACCATCTGACCGAGTCGGGGAGGCGGCTCGGCCTCGTCCTCGCCGCCATGCAGCAGTGGGGGGACGAGTACGTTCCCTCCGCTTACCCGCCCACCGTCGCGTTCGTTACGGGCGAGGGTAGTACGGTACACGCGAGCTTCGTGAGCGCTGACGGCACGGCCGTGCCGCAGGACGAGGTGCGCCTGGAACGCACGGCGTCCCACCCCGTCCGGTAGCCTCAGAGAGCAAGAATCTGCTCAAAGGCGGCAGGTTCTTGAGCGGCACGGCGTCCTTCGGACCGGATACTCCCAAGCGTAATCCGGTCACCAACGAAAGGACGGAAACATCGTGGACACTGCAACCAACCGCGTCGCATTGGTTACGGGAGGATCCGGCGGCATCGGCCGCGTCGTCTCGGAGCGGCTCGCCAGGGACGGCATGGCCGTCGCCGTGCATTACGCCGGCAACGAGGCCGGGGCCGACGAGGTCGTAGGGGGGATCGCCTCCGCCGGCGGCCGGGCGATGACCGTCGGCGGCGACGTGGCGGACGAGCGGGCCATGGCCGAAGCGTTCGACGCCGTCGAGCAGGGCTTCGGCGGGGTAGACGTCGTCGTGCATACCGCGGGCCGGATGGTCCTCGGCCCTCTGACCGACTTTGACCTCGACGACCTCGACGGCATGATCCGCACCAACATCCGCGGCACCTTCGTGGTCGACCAACTGGCCGCCCGACGGGTGCGCGAGGGCGGTGCCATCGTCAACTTCTCCTCGTCGGTAGTGAAGCTGGCGATGCCAACCTACGCGCCCTACGCCGCCACCAAGGGGGCCGTCGACGCGGTAGGCCTGATCCTCGCCCGCGAGCTCCGGGGCCGCGACATCACCGTCAACGCCGTAGCCCCCGGCCCGACCGCGACCCCCCTGTTCCTCGACGGCAAGGACGAGGAGACCATCGGCCACCTATCCAAGATGGCCCCGCTGGAGCGCCTCGGCACGCCGGACGACGTCGCAGAAGCGGTCGCGTTCCTCGCCGGTCCCGCCCGCTGGGTCAACGGCCAGGTCGTCTACGCCAACGGGGGCATTGTTTAGAGCTATCAGCTGTCAGCAAGGGCAAAGAGGCTGACGGCGTGGTTTGAAGAGGCGGTGCCTCTTCAAATCGCTTCGGAACTCTCGTCCTGCGAGATTTGAAGAGCAAGGGAGGACTTCATGAGAAAGGTAATAGTGATCAGCGGAGCCGGCAGCGGGTTCGGGGCGCTCAGCGCCCGCGCCCTCGCCGACGATGGTCACACCGTCTACGCCGGCATCCGCGAGACGGCCGGCCGCAACGCGGGGCGGGTCGAGGAGGCCAGGAAGTATGCCGAAGAGCACGGCGTGGACCTGCGTAGCGTCGAGCTAGACGTGTCCTCGCAGGACTCCGTCGACGCCGGCGTTGCGAAGATCATCGACGAGGCGGGCCGGCTGGACGTGGTCATCCACAACGCCGGCCACATGGTCAACGGGCCGACCGAGGCGTTCACGCCGGAGGAGATGGCGCGCGTCTACGACACGAACGTCCTCTCGACCCAGCGCCTTAACCGCGCCGCCCTGCCCCACCTGAGAGAGCAGGGAGGTGGCCTGGTCCTGTGGGTCGGGAGCACGAGCACGAGGGGCGGCACCCCGCCCTACCTCGCCCCGTACTTCGCTGCCAAGTCGGCGATGGACGCCCTCGCGGTGAGCTACGCCGCCGAGCTCGCCCGCTTCGGCATCGAGACGACCATCGTGGTTCCGGGCTCGTTCACCAGCGGGACGGAGCACTTCGTCAACGCCGGCCGGCCGGCCGACGCGGAGAGGGCGGCGGAGTACGAGGCGCTCTACGGCGGGATGCTCGAGTCGGTGGCCGGGAGGCTCGCCGAGCAGGCGCCCGAAGACGCCAGCGCGAGCCAGGTCTCGGACGAGATCTCGCGCGTCGTCGCCCTGCCGGACGGGGCGCGGCCCTTCCGCAGCCACATAGACCCGGCCGACGACGGCTCCGAGGTGGTGAGCGTGGTCGCCGACCGCATCCGCGCCGAGTTCCTCACCCGCATCGGCCTGGAAGACCTTCTGCACCCGGCCGCGCGAGGGTAACCGCCGTGGGGGATGGGGCAAGTGTCCCGGCCCCATCTCCAGAAGTTTTTTCGGGCATGGACGCACTCCGGCGGGAGCCGGTCGGTGGCGTCGGAAATCCCACGCTACTCCCTTGCAGACGAGATCCTTCGACGGAGAAATACCGGGATCTCGGATCAGAGAACGGGAACGGGAGACGGGACTGAAACCTCGCCGGGCGGCTCGACCCTGGCGCCCATGAGGTCGACGTCCAGCGCCCAGGACCGCGCCTCGACCCCCCCGGCCTCGAAGGTCTTCTTCATCGCGGCGGCGACGGCGGGGGCGCTCTCCGGCGGGGCGAAGGCGAGCACGGTGGGGCCGGATCCCGAGAGGCAGGCGCCGTGGGCGCCGGATCCGAGCGCCGCTTCTATTACCTCTTCCAGGCCCGGCACCAGGTGGGCGCGGTAGGGCTGGTGGAGGCGGTCCTGCATGGCGACGCGCAAAAGGTCGTACTCGCCGGTCGCGAGGGCGCCGAGGAGGAGGCCGGAGCGGCCCACGTTGAAGGCGGCGTCGCGGTGGGTGACGTTCTCGGGCAGGGCCCGCCTCGCCGCGGTGGTCGAAACGGCGAAGTCCGGGACGGCTACGGCCACCCCGAGGTCCTTGGGTTCCAGGCGGACGGCGCTCACGCCGGTCGGGGTCAGGGTACCTATGACGAGGCCGCCGAGAAGGGCGGGGGCGGCGTTGTCCGGGTGGCCGTCCAGCTCGCAGACGATGTTGAGGAGGTCGGGGGCCGCGATCTGTCCCCCGAAAAGCTCGTTCGCCGCCACCGCTCCGCCAACGAGCGCCGCAGCACTCCCGCCGAGCCCGCGGATGGGCGGGATGTCGTTCTCCTGGATCAGGTGGAAAGAGATCTCCCCCTCGCCGACGATCTCGGCCACGAACCGGGCCGCCCTGTATGCGGGATGATCCGGACCGAGCGGGACCAGCTCGGCCCCCGTCCCCGACACTTCCACCTCGGGATGCTGCGCCCGGTCCAGGGATATACGGGTGCTCAAGGAGAGCGCCAGCCCGACCGCGTCGTAGCCAGGCCCCAGGTTCGCCGAGGTGGCCGGGACGCGGACGGAGATCACGGAACGAGCCTCTCCATTCGTCCGGCCACGGCCTCGAACGTCGCCGCCACCGGCTCCGGCAACTCGACCCTGTCCAGGATGACGTCGGGGTCCTTGAGCCCGTGCCCGGTCAGCACGCTGACGACTGTGCCTTCCGGACCGCGCCCTTCCCCGGCCAGCTTGAGGAGCCCGGCCAGGCCGGCGGCGCTGGCCGGCTCGCAGAAGACGCCCTCCTCCCTCGCGAGCAGGCCCTGGGCCGCCAGGATCTCGTCGTCCGTCACGCTCTCTATGGCACCGCCCGACTCGCGCGCGGCGGCGAGCGCTCCCTCCTTGCTGGCCGGGGCCCCGATCCTGATCGCGCTCGCCACCGTCTCCGGGTTCTCGAAGTCGTGCCCCGCCACCAGCGGCGACGCCCCCTCGGCCTGGAAGCCGAGCATCCGGGGCGCCAAGCCCGAATACCCGGCATCGCGCCACTCCGAAAACCCCTTCCAGTAGGAGGTGATGTTGCCGGCGTTGCCGACCGGCAGGGCGAGGGCGTCGGGCGGAGAGCCGAGCACCTCGCAGACCTCGAAAGCGCCAGTCTTTTGGCCCTGGATGCGGTCCGGGTTCACGGAGTTTACGAGGGTTACGTCGCCCCTATCGCCGGCGATCTGTTGTGAGATCCGCAAGGCGGCGTCGAAGTTGCCCTCTATCTGGACGATCTCGGCCCCGTGCGCCAGCACTTGCACCGCCTTGCCCAGGGCGATCTTGCCCGCCGGCACCACCACGAAGCACTTTATCCCGGCACGCGCGGCGTAGGCCGCGGCGGACGCCGCCGTGTTGCCGGTGGAGGCGCAGACGCAGGCCCGGCTCCCGGACGCGACGGCCCGGCTCATCGCGACCGTCATCCCCCTGTCCTTGAAGGACGCCGTCGGGTTCATCCCCTCGAACTTCAAGAAGAGCTTGGCGCCGATCCGCTCGGAGAGCGTAGGAGCCTCGATCAGGGGCGTGTCCCCCTCGCCGATGGTCGTCACGGCGTGGTCCGGAACCTCCGGCAACCACCCGCGAAACCGCCGTATAACGCCCTGCCTCATAACCCGCGTCCCAACGTCCATAGAAGATGCCGCCTTTCGTAAAGAGAACGTATCGTACTCTACCGGCCGAAGGAGCATCATGCCGCCCCGCCAGCTTTCGAGAAGCGTGGCGACGGTGCGCCGCGTCTAGTAGATTGTGGAGGTAGCCAGTCAGCTTGTCAGCCGGTCAGCTAGTCAGCAAGAAGCTGAAGTGCTGACGAGCTGAAATGCTGACAAGCTGAAAGGAAGAATTTTGGAAGACCACAAACGCACCGTCCTCGTCACCGGCGGCGCCGGGTTTATCGGGGGGAACTTCGTCCTTGAGACGGTTGGGCGGTTCAGGGTCGTCAACCTGGACGCCCTGACCTACGCGGGCAACCCCGAGACGCTCGCGTCCGTCTCGGACGACCCCGACTACGCGTTCGTGGAGGGGAGGATCGGGGACAGGGAGCTTGTCGGGGGGCTGCTGGCGGAGCACCGGCCGGCGGCGGTGGTGAACTTCGCCGCGGAGTCGCACGTGGACCGCTCCATCGACGGTCCGGCCGTCTTCGTGCAGACGAACGTGGTCGAGACGCAAGGGCTGCTGGATGCGGTTCTCGACCACTGGCGGACGCTCGAGGGCGCGGAGCGCGACGCTTTCCGGTTCTTGCACGTCTCGACGGACGAGGTGTACGGGACGCTCGGAGCCACCGGATACTTCACCGAAGAGAGCCCTTACAGGCCGAACTCGCCTTACTCGGCCTCGAAGGCGGCCTCGGACCACCTCGTGCGGGCGTACCATCACACCTACGGGCTGCCGGTGCTCACGACCAACTGCTCCAACAACTATGGGTCCTACCACTTCCCGGAGAAGCTTATACCGCTCATGATCCTGACCGCCCTTCGCGGCGGCCCGCTCCCGGTCTACGGCGACGGCCGACAGGTTCGCGACTGGCTCTACGTGGTGGACCACTGCCGGGCCATCGAGCGGGTGTTGGAGGGGGGAGTTCCGGGCGAGGTCTACAACGTCGGCGGGCACAACGAACGGACGAACCTGGAGGTCGTCGAGACGGTCTGCGCCCTGCTCGACGAGCTCGTGCCGGACTCCCCGCACGCGCCGCACGCATCTCTCATCACCTTCGTCGAGGACAGGCCGGGGCACGACAGGCGTTACGCCATAGACGCGGGCAAGATCGAGCGCGAGCTAGGATGGACGCCCGAAGAGACTTTCGAGAGCGGGATGGAGAAGACGGTGCGCTGGTACCTGGAGAACCGGGAGTGGTGCGAGGGCGTCCTCTCCCGCGGCTACAGGCAGGAGCGGCTCGGGCTCGGCGGGGGGCGGTCTTGAAGGGGATAGTGCTGGCGGGGGGGTCGGGGACGCGGCTCTACCCGCTGACCCACGCCGTCAGCAAGCAGCTCCTGCCCGTCTACGACAAGCCCATGATCTACTACCCCCTCACCACCCTGATGCTCTCCGGCATCCGCGAGATCCTCGTCATCTCCACCCCGCACGATTTGCCCCGCTTTCGGGACCTGCTCGGCGACGGCTCCCAATGGGGCATAAGCTTCGAGTACGCCGTCCAGCCGGAGCCTAGAGGGCTGGCCGACGCCTTCGTCGTGGGGCGGAAGTTCGTCGGAGGCGACGACGTGTCCCTGGTGCTCGGGGACAACATCTTCTACGGCGAGGGGTTCGTCGACCAGCTCGAGCGCGCGTCCGGCGGCGGGGCCGGCGCCACCGTCTTCGGCTACTACGTCAGGGACCCCGAGCGGTACGGCGTCGTCGAGTTCGACGGCGGAGGAAGAGTCCTCTCCATAGAGGAGAAGCCAGAGAAGCCGCGGTCGCACTACGCGGTGACGGGGCTCTACTTCTACGACAACAGGGTGTTGGACGTGGCCGAGAACCTGGAGCCGTCGGCGCGGGGGGAGATCGAGATCACGGACGTCAACGTGGATTACCTGAAGCGCGATGAGCTAAGGGTCGAGATCATGGGCCGCGGCATGGCCTGGCTCGACGCCGGCACGCACGAGTCGTTGCAGCAGGCGGGCAACTTTATAGAGACCATCGAGCAGCGCCAGGGGCTCAAGATCGGCTGCCCCGAGGAGATCTCCTACCGCAAGGGTTACATCGACGCCGGGCAGTTGGAATCTCTCGCCGCCCCGATGATGAAGAACGACTACGGCCAGTACCTCCTGGAACTCCTCGAAGACGGGGGACCCGTAACGTGAACGTGCTGGAGACGGACCTTCCCGGCGTCCTGATCCTGGAGCCCAGAGTCTTCGGCGACGACCGGGGCTTTTTCATGGAGACCTGGAACGGCCGCCGCTACGAGGACCTCGGCATCCCGGCAGCGGAGCTGGGCTTCGTCCAGGACAACCTCTCTTTCTCGGCCCACGGCGTCCTGCGCGGCCTCCACTTCCAGAACCCGCAACCCCAGGGCAAGCTGGTCTCGGTCTTGCGGGGCGAGGTCTTCGACGTCGCCGTGGACATCAGGACCGGCTCCCCGACCTTCGGCCGCTGGACGGGGGTAACCCTCTCGGCCGAGAACAAGCGCCAGTTCTGGGTCCCGCCGGACTTCGCCCACGGCTTCGTGGTCACGGGCGAGGACGCGCTGTTCTCGTACAAATGCACGGACTACTACGCACCCGAGCACGACGGTTCGATCCTCTGGAACGACCCGGAGATAGGTATCGAGTGGCCCATCGAGGCCCCGACCCTCTCGGGCAAGGACGCCGCCGCCCCGCCGCTCGCCGGGATGCCGGAAGGCTCACTTCCCGTCTACCGGGCGGACTAGCCCGTGGCGAACCCCTTCGACGCCCTCGAAGGCGCCCGCTACGTGCGCCTGAGCACCTTCCGAAAGAGCGGCGAGGCCGTCCCCACGCCCGTCTGGTTCGCCAGGGTCGGAGATAACCTCTACGTGACCACGGGGCGCAACACCGGCAAGGCCAAACGCATCCGAAACAACCCCGAGGTGGCGCTCGCCCCGAGCGACTTCAGGGGACGCCCGAAGGGCCGCGACGTGCGGGCCGTCGCCAGCCTGACGGACGAGCAAAAGGGCGGCCCGGCCGACCGGGCTCTGCGGAGCAAGTACGGCTGGCAGTACCGCGTCTTCGAGTTCGTCGAGGGGCTGATCGGCTCCGCGGAGGATCTGGTCTTCCTGGAGCTCAGCCCGCCGGTGGAGAAGGAGTAGTCTTGTTCGAGGGTTTCGAGAGCGAGAGGGTCGATGTGGGAGGGGTGGAGATCCCGGCCCTCAAGGCCGGGTCCGGCCCCCCGCTCCTGCTCCTGCACGGCAACCCCCAGACGCACGCGATGTGGCACCTCGTCGCCCCGCGCCTTGCCGAAGACTTCACGGTGGTCGCCACGGACCTGCGCGGCTACGGCGACTCCTCCAAACCCGAGACGGACGAGGACCATTTCCCGTACTCCAAGCGGGTGATGGCGGAAGATCAGATCTCCGTGATGCGCCACTTCGGGTTCGAGCGCTTCGCCGTCTGCGGCCACGACCGCGGAGGCCGCGTGGGCTACCGCATGGCCCTGGACCACCCGGAAACCGTGACGAAGCTCGCCGTCCTCGACATCGTCCCGACGTGGGAGGCTTTCTCGCGCGCCGGCATGTCCTTCGGCCTTGGCTACTGGCACTGGTTCTTTCTCGCCCAGCCCTACGACCTGCCCGAGCGCCTGCTGGCGGCCAACCCGGAGAAGTCCCTCTTCAGGGGCGGCAGCGAGACCTTGGCCCCCGAGGCGATGGACGAATACGTCCGCTGCCTGCGCGACCCCGAGACCATCCACGCCATCTGCGAGGACTACCGCGCCGCGGCCACCATAGATTTCGAGCACGACGCCGAAGACCGGGAGGCCGGCAGGCGCATAACCTGCCCGGTGCTCGCCCTCTGGGGGAGCAAGGGCAACCTGGAAGAGTGGTACGACGTTCTCGAAGTCTGGCGCGGCTGGGCCGGCGACGTGCGCGGCAGGTCCGTCGACTCCGGCCACTACATCCCCGAAGAGGTGCCGGAGGAGACGTTGGCGGAAGCCCGGGCGTTCTTCTGCTGAAGCGGTGTGCAGAGGCTTTTGCCTCTTCGAACCGCGCGGTCAGCTATCGGACCGCTGCGGCTTCGCCTCCGCTTTCAGCCATCAGCTTTTTGCACTAGCTGAAGGCTGATGGCTGAAGCCGGTTCAAGAGCGGACCCGACTTGTTCCTACGTTTTCTCCAGGACGCGTCCTGCTGCCGAGGTGAGGAGCTTCGCCAGGGCGCGGGCGGCTAGGCCCGCGAGGATGACGGCGCTGTATAGGCTCATGGGGCCGTGGGGGCCGTGCTTGCGGTGGTAGAGGAAGGCGCTCTTGTGGAGAAGCCAGATGGCCTTCGGTTTGCTGCGGCTGCTGCCGCCGGTCTGGTGCAGCACCTCGACGTCGGGCAGGTAGAAGACGGGCCATCCGGCCTCGCGGGCGCGGCGGCAGAGGTCCGCGTCCTCGAAGTACAGGAAGAACCGCTCGTCCAGGGGGGAAATATCCCTTAGCGTCTCGCGCCTCACGGCCATGCACGCCCCCGAGACCCAGTCTACCTTTGTGGGATCGGCCAGCTCCTCCAGCGCCGGGAACTGGTTCTTTACCAGCGGGCTCTTCGGGAAGAGGCGGGTGAGGAGGGAGGTGCGGCCGAGGAGGCCGCTTAGAAGCGAGATCTCCCGCCGCGCGGAGAGCTGTAACTCCCCGTCCGCGTCGAGTATGCGCGGTCCCGCCACCCCGGCCGAAGGCTCGCCCTCGAAAAACGCCTCCATCTGCCCGAAAAAGTCTTCCTCCACGAGGGTATCGGGGTTCAGTAGGACCACGAACTCTCCGGTGGTCTGCGGGATCGCACGGTTCCAGGCCCTCGTAAGGCCCAGGTTCTCGCCGCTTCGGGCGAGATTGACGCCGGGGGGGAGGTCGGGCACCGTTTCGGCGTCGTTGTCTACGATGAGGATCTCGACGTCTTCCCGGCCGGTCGCCCGCAGCGAGGCCACGCACGCGAGCGTGAGCGGCCAGGAGTGGTAGTTGACGATGACGACGGAGAACTTCACCGGATCCCGGCTTGCAGGGAGTCTTTGATCCGGCGCCGCCGGCTCTCCGCCGCCCGGCGGGAGGACCGGACCAGAAGCTCCCGCAGGTAGGCGTCTGAGACGCGGCGCGTGTTCTGTATCTTCCGCCGCTTCTCCCTCATCTTCGGCAGGAGGCGCCAGGCGCCGGCGAGCCCTTCGAGGTGGGCCCTGAGCCCGCCGGGGGAGAGGGAGACGACGAGGAGGCGTGAGATCTGGCCGAGCACTATAGAGGGAAGGAAGCGCCACGCGAGCGGAGCCGGCAGGTTCTTGACGAGCAGGAGCAGGCCGTTGCGGGTGCCGAGGCGGGTGGCCGTGGCGCTCCGCTTGCCGCCGGTTGAGGCGCCGCCGACGTGGTAGACGACCGCGCCAGGCGCGTAGAGGCAACGGTGGCCCGCGAGCTGGGCGCGGAAGCTCACGTCCCCGTCCTCGCAGTAGGCGAAGAAATCCTCGTCGAAGAGCCCGACCTCGTCGAAGACCGAACGCCTGTAGAGGGCCGCCGCAGCGCACGCCCCGAAGACGAACTCCTCGACCTCGAACTGTCCGCGGTCGACCTCCCCGTGCCCGAGCCTGTACGGGAGCCCGCTCCGCCTGAGCGCGTCCCCGGCCCCGTCGAGCCGGTTCCGATCCCGGAAATCCACGAGCTTGCTGGCGAAGAGGCCGGCCGCGGGGTGACGTTCCGCGGCCCGCACGAGGGTGCCGAGCCAGCCCGGGTCTTGCTCCGTGTCGTTGTTGAGGAGCACCACGAACTCCGCCTCCGACGCCTCTATCCCGGCGTTGACCGCGCCGGAGAAACCCCGGTTCTCTCGCAGGGCGATGGTCCGGGCTTCTGGGAAATTCTCGCCCACGAACTCCACGGACCCGTCTGTGGAGGCGCCGTCGACCACCACCGTCTCGAAGTCCCGGAACGTCTGGCCCCGGAGGGAGCGCAGGCAAGGGCCCAGGAACTCTTTGGTGTTCCAGTTTGGGACGACCACCGTGACGCGGGGGGGCACCGCCCTCAGCCGGGGGCTTCCCGTTCGGCCGGGTCGAGGACCCTGACCTCGGCAGGAAGGTCCACCAGGCCCCGAACCGGATGCCCGTCTTCTGGCGGGACGACTTCCAGGGTGGCCGCGGCCTCGGCCCGGCTCAGGCACGTTCCGCCGTCCCTGGGGGAGAGGACGGCCGTGTCGAGGGTGTAGGTCCCCGGACGCAAAGGGACCCCGAAGGCGAAGTCTACCGAGGCGCGTTCGCCCAGCGAGCGCGGCCCCAGGGTGGCCCCCCCGTCCCCCGTGGTCGTCGAGAAGACGGGGAGGCCGGCCGCGTTGCGCACGGTGACGACCGCGGAACTCTTCTCCTCATCCCGCCCGTACTGGAGGCGCACCCTTACCGTGACCTCCGAGCCCGAGGCGACCGCGCGGGCGGGGTTGCCGTCCCCGTCCAGGATCTCCGCCCCGAGGACCGTCGCCTCGCCGGTGGGAACCTTTCCCCCGGCCGCCGGGGCCGGCGGACCGTTCCTGAAAGGCGTGTCGTCCTCGTCCTCGTGGTCCACGGCGTACTCCAGTTGCCGCTCCTTCTCGTCCTGGCGGGCCTTCTTGCCGTCTTCGGAGTTCTCCAGCAGCTCGCGGTAGCTGTTCACCACCTCTTCGGGTTCGCCTGAGGTGACGAGGTGGCCCTTGTGGAGCAGGATCGCCTCGGTGCAGAACCTCTGCACCATGCCGAGGCTGTGGGAGACGAAGAGGACCGTCGTCCCCGAGTCGCGCAGGTCGTACATCCGCTGCAGCGCCTTTTTCTTGAAGGCCGCATCACCCGCGGAGAGGGCCTCGTCCAAAACCAGCACCTCGGCCTCGACGTTCACCGCGACGGCGAAGCCCAGACGGGAGCGCATCCCGCTTGAGTAAGTCTTTATGGGCTGGTCCATGAACTCGCCGATGTCGGCAAAGGCCTCTATATCGCCCATGCGGGCGAGCATCTCGTCGCGTTCTATGCCAAGGATCAGGCCGTTCAGCATCACGTTCTCGCGGCCCGTGAACTCCGGGTTGAAGCCGGCCCCCGTCGAGAAGATCGCCGCGAGCCTGCCCCTCACCTCGACCGTGCCCGTGGTCGGCTGCGAGACGCCGGAGATCATGCGCAGCAGCGTGCTCTTGCCGGCCCCGTTGCGCCCCAGGATGCCCAAAGTGGCGCCCCGCTCTATCTCGAGGTCTATGTCCTCGACGGCCCAGAACTCGTGGGTGCTGGTCTTGCCCGGGCGGAAGATGTCCTTGAACCAGGAGGAGCGGCTGGAGGAGACCTTGTATCGCTTACCAACGCCTTGTAGGGAGACGACCGAGCTCATAGCCTGTCCGCGAACCCCCACTTGACCCGGTTGAAAAACGCGAACCCCGCGACGAAGAGCGCCACGGAGAACAACGTGAAGTAGAGGGTCGCGAGCCCGCCCGGCGGGTTGCCGAACAGCAAGATCTCCCTGTAGGCGTTCACCAGGTACGCCAGCGGGTTGTAGTCGACGACCCATCGGATCGACTCCGGCAGCCTGTCCGGCGTCCAGATGATGGGCGTTAGGAAGAACATGCCCCGGATCACGGGCCGCATGATCTCACCCAGGTCCGGCAGGTAGGTGCCGAAGACGGACATAAAATACGTGAGCCCCAGGATAAAGAGCACCTGCAGCGCGATCACGGCGGGCAGCAGCAGGGCCGTCCAGTGAAGGCTCATCCCAGACAAGACCACCGCTATAACGAGCGCCCCCGCCCCGAAGAACTTGTCGACCATGGACGCCATGGCGTTCGTGAAGGGCAACAACTCGAGCGGAAAGATGACCTTCTGCACCAGCCCGGAGCTGCTCCTGATGCTGTTCATGCCCTTGTTCATCGCCTCCGAGAAGGCGAGGAACGGCAAGAGGCCGCAGTACAGGTAGAGCCCGAAGTTTAGGTTCGGGTGGTCATCGACGATCCTTACCCTGATCCCGACGGCATCAGAGAAGATGAGCGTGAGAAAGAAGACCCAGACCAGCGGGCTCAATAGTATCCACGAGATCCCAAGGTAAGACCGCTTGTAGCTGCGGGTAACCTGCCGCTGGATAAAGTACCGGAGCAACCACCGCTTGCGCCAGAACGTCGCGAGCCCGTCGAAGAACCCGCCCGCGATGCTCTTTCTCTCTCCGGAGGTGTAGGTGGTCAAATGTTCCCCTGCTTCGCCAACGCCACCCGGTAGTGTAAGCCCTCGGCCCGGGAATTCCAGCACGCTCCGCCCTTCGGGCGGCTTGTCAGCCCGGCGCTTCGCGCCTCGTCAGCAAGTCATCTGTACATGTTACGCCTCCCGGCACCCGGACCGCCGCGCCCCGCGCGGCCCGGTCGGGCTTCATAAGGCGGAGAACTGACAGGCTGAGAGCGAGGGCCGCAGGCCCGATGCGCGCCGAGAGCGGAGGCCGTAGGCCGGAGCGGGCTGACAAGTTCGCGAAGCGAGCGTGCTTATTTGTATCGGCGGATCAGGCGCAGGTACCTCTCGTAGTCGAAGTAGCGTCCGGGACAGTAGTGGTCGGTGCCCGGGACCCACCTGTGTTCGAGGATGTGCCTTCGGTCCACGGGGATCTTGTGCCTCCTGCAGCAGTAAGCCGCGAGCCTGGCCGACGCCCTGTACATGCGGTCCGTCCACGTCTGGCGCCTGCCGGCCCAGCCCTCGTGTTCGATGCCGATGGATCTCGTGTTGTAGTACCAGTTGCCCGCGTGCCAGGCTACGTCCGAGTGCCGCACGCACTGGACCACCCCGCCCCTCCTGCCGACCACGTAGTGGGCCGAGACGTTGGCCCTCGGGTCCTGGAACCAGTTTATGGCCGCCGCCGCGGAGCCCTGCACCACGTGAACCACCAGCCGGTTTATGGGGTATGACTTCTCCCTGTAGGCGTTGGTGTAGTTGCCCCCGTAGGCGCCGCGCCAGTAGGCGTAAGGGTAGTCGCGGCGGGCCGCCTTGGTGCTGACGGTCCTCGGCGCCGCGACGCTTTGGTCGGCCGGGAGCTTCAGCGTCTCCCCGGTCGAGATGGTCGCCGTAACGCCTTCGCGCAAGGTCTCGTAGACGGTCCTGGCGTACAGGTCTATGCCGCCGTACTCTGCGACCGCCTCCTGCCAGGCTTCCGACTCATCCGGCCTGATCTTTCCCTGCAGGTCCGCGAGGACCGCGGCCCCACCGCTGACGTTCGCGGCGCGGTCGTTCTTGAGCTCCTCTTCCGTGAGGCCCGTCAGTTGCGCGGCCCTGCCGAGCGTGTCTTTGGACGGGTTCTGGTAGAGCCCCATGACGCCGTAGGCCCCGAAGCCGTGCAGGTCTCCGGGCTCGTAGTCCGTGGTCGCGGGCGGCGGCATCTCCCAGAACGTGTTCGCATAGCCCATCGCCAGCAGCAGGTCTTTCGGGACCCCGTGGCGCCTCGACGCGGCCTCGAACTCGGCGCCGAGCGACCGCCCCGCCCGGGCCAGGCTCCGGCCCCCGGTCGTGCCGAGCAGTACGGCGCCGGCGAGGCCCGCGCCACCGATCTTCAGGAACCGCCGGCGGTCGAGCCCGCGGTGGATGTCCTCGGAACGCATCTTGCCCCCTCACGGTCTTGCTTCCGAGTTCGGGGACACCTTAACCCGACCGCGGCCGGGTTCGCAAGGCGCGTTGCTACCTGCGGACGATCTTGACCGCGTCGGCGACTATGTAGCCGTTAACGGGGCTCCTGCTCGAGACCTGCACCTTGTAGGAGTCGCCGGCCGGGAAGGTGTAGTCGCCCAAAGACACCCACTTGCCGCCGTTGGCCCTCTGGGTGCGGACCACCTTGTTCCAGCCGTTCAGGCCCCTGACCAGAAAGGTCGTCCGGTAGTTGTAGCCGGCGTCGGCCGGCCAGCGGGCGTAGACGGAGTACTTGTCTCTGGCCGGTGCCCGGAGCTTGAACTTCGCGTTGTCGTCGAACGAGAGCGGCGTCCTCAGGACCCTGTGGTTTGTGCCGTAGCTCTGGGCCTGGCGGAAGGTGCTCGCTATCCAACGGCTCGACGCTTCGAACCGCGGCGAGGCGTTGTCCACCGTCTGCGTGTAGGGGCTGGGGGCTCCCCCGCCTCCCGCGCCGGCGTAGCTCCTTACCAGGCTCATGTATTTGTCCCAGTTCCAGCCGGAGCCCGGGTCGGTGTGGCAGGAGACGCCGCCCCCCGTGCCGGGGCACCCGGGGACCTGACCGTGGCCGATGATGTGGTTGCGGTCTATGGGTATCCTGTACTTTTTCGCGAGGTAGGCGGACAACCTCGCCGACGAGCGGTACATGGCGTCCGTGAACCACCTGTTCGGCGCGCTGACGTAGCCTTCGTGCTCTATGCCGATGCTCTGCAGGTTGGTGTACCAGTGGCCGGCGTGGTAGGCGGTGTCCCCCTCCCGGACCGATTGGCCGATCTTGCCGTCAGAAGAACGAACGGTGTAGTGGGCCGAAGATCCGGCACGAGAGTCCTGGAACCAGCTGAGGGAACCCGACCACGAACCCTGGGTCACGTGGATGACGATCTTGTCTATGTCGTAGGTCTCTCTCCTGTAAGTCCGGCCCTCGTAGTAGTTGTTCGGGTGGGCCCCGTACCAGGTGGAGCCGCCGTACTGCCCCGCCGCCTTGCTTACGGCCCCGGACTTCGTCTCGACCCCCTCCCGCGGGGTCAACTCCAGTTTCTCGCCGTCCGACGTGATGCCCGACGCCCCGCTCTTCAGGGTCTCGTAGACCTGCTCGGCGTACAGGGGCGTGCCACCGTATTCCGCGACGGCGTCGAACCACCCGTCGAGGTCCGAGGGCTTGTCCTCGCCGGCGATATCCGCGAGGACCGCGGCGCCGCCGCTGACGTTCGCGGCGCGGTCGTTCTTGAGCTCCTCTTCCGTGAGGCCCGTCAGTTGCGCGGCCCTGCCGAGCGTGTCTTTGGACGGGTTCTGCTGGAGCTGCATCAGGCCGTAGGCGCCGCGGCCGTGGAGGTCTCCGGGCTCGTAGGGGCTCGCGTCGGGCGGCGGCATCTCCCAGAGGGTGTTGACGTAGCCCATCGCCCGCAACAGCTCCTGCGGGACGCCGTACTCGTCCGACGCCCGCGAGAATTCTTCGGCGAGGGAGGGCTTCTCGGCTTCCTGGGCCTGGGCGCCGGACCCCACGATCCCCATAGCTAGCGCTATACATAGGGTCAATAAGACCGCCGCTCTGTTCTTCAACTTTCCCCCTCCAAGAGAAAATAAGGTTGTGCTGGAAGACATTATCGCCGACAACTTGGCAAAACTTAAGTGTTTGGGCATACTTTTTCCGGACCTTGAACACTCACCCGGCCATGACCGCGCGGCTTCGCGCGGCGGAGGACCCTTTTTGATCCTGTATCCGAGGTACGAAGACCACGCCCCCGAGTACCGGCCTCGCGGTGCTTGAAGCCCTCAGGAACCGGGCCCGAATGCTCGGCGACCTCCTGCGCCCAGCGGCGAAAAAGAGCCGGACGCTCGTCGAGCTCCGGCGCAGGTTCTCCGGCAGGCGCCGCCGGGTCAGGCTCGCGGAAGGGCGCGCGGGCGGCGTGAACCCTGCCAACGTCGTCTGGATCTTCGGCTCGGGGCGCAGCGGCAGCACGTGGCTGCGGCGCATGATGGGCGAAATGCCGAAGCATAAAGTCTGGGAGGAGCCGATGGTGGGCGCTCTGTTCGGGGACTTCTACTCTCGCGCTCCCAAGGAGAACCTCCGCTCCGCCGACTACGTGATGGGCGACCCGATACGAAAAGGATGGACCCACTCGGTCAGGAACTTCGTGCTCGACGGCGCCGGCTACTCGAACCCGAAGCTGAAGCCTGACGAGTACCTGGTCGTGAAGGAGCCGAACGGCTCCGTGGGTGCGCCCATCCTGATGGAGGCGCTGCCGGAGAGCCGGATGGTGGTGCTGATCCGGGACCCCAGGGACGTCGTGGCCTCGATGTTGGACGCGGCCGGCGAGGGCGGCTGGCACCGAGAGCGCTTCGGCCGTGGCGCCGTCGGCCGCCGGGCGCTCGCCGACCGCAAGCCGGAGGCCTTCGTCCGCCTGAGAACCCGCACCTACATGCAGGGCGTCGGCGCCGCCCTCCGCGCCTTCGAAGCCCACACGGGCAAGAAGACGCTGGTCCGCTACGAGGACCTCGTCGCCGACACCCCCGCCACGATGCGCCGCGTCTACTCCGACCTTGGCATCCCGGCCGGTGGCGCGGATCTCGACCGCGTCGTCGCGAAGCACGCCTGGGAGAACGTGCCGAAGGAGGAGAAGGGCGCCGGCAAGTTCTACAGGAAGGGCACGCCCGGCGGCTGGCGCGAGGACCTCACCCCGGATCAGGCCGCCCTCGTCGGGGAGATGGCCGCACCCGTTATAGAGAGGTTCTACGCCGAAGGGAAGAGTACCGGGAGTTGAACCGGCCAAAGGCCTCCGTCGTCCTCCTCACCCTCAACGCCGGACCCGCCTTCGAAGATACCCTGCGCGCCGTCTTCTCCCAGAGAACGGCCTTCGACTTCGAGGTCCTCGTCCTCGATTCCGGCTCGACGGACGGGACGGTAGAGATGGCGGGACGGTCGGGCGCCCATGTGCATCGCACGGCGTCCTCCACTTTCGACCACGGCGCCGCCCGCGACCTCGGGGTCTCCCTCTCGAAGGGGGACTTCGTAGCCCTGCTGGTGCAGGACGCCGTGCCGCTCGACAACCTCTGGCTCGCCTCGATGGTCGAGGACCTCGAAGCGGATCCTTCCGTCGCCGGGGTCTACGGGCGCCAGGTACCGCGCCCCGACAGCGGCCCGCTTGCCCGCGTCCTCGTCGAGAACGCCCCGACCGCGGGCCCCGCCCGCCGGGTGCAGTCGGCCGGGGGAACGTACGAGACGTTGGCGCCGCCCGAACGCCGCGCGCTCGCCCTCTTCGACAACGTCAGCTCCTGCTTGCGCCGCGAGGTATGGGAGGAGATCCCCTTCGGACAGACCGGCTTCGGGGAGGATCTACGCTGGGGCAAGAGGGCCGTCGAGTCGGGCCATAAGCTCGTCTACGAGCCCCGCTCGGCCGTCGTCCACTCCCACGAACGCGGTCCCCTCTACAACCTGCGCCGCCACTACGCGGAGGGCCTGCTCCTGCTCGACCTCTTCGACCTCGCCCCCGTCCCGAGCCTCCTCGTTCTCCTCAAAAACACCCTACTCGCCTCCGCCCATCTCACCCGCCGCCTCCTCCTGCTGGACGAGGGGTCTGGATGGTGGGCCCTGCCCCTCGCCGTCGGGTACGCCGTCCCGTCCCAGCTGGGCCTGTACCTGGCGGCGAGGCGCGACGGGTTGCCGGCCCGCCTGAACGCGTTCCTCGGCAAGGGCGTCTGATAGCGGGTCGCATAAGGACCGAACCTTGGTGTTGGTGAGGTTTTGAGGTATTGAGGCACCGAGGTCTTGAGGGGCGCGTCACGAAACCCCGAGGGAGCCCCGACCCTCCGCCCCTAAAAGCCTAAGAACCTCCGCAACTCGTGGCCCACTCGCAACGGGCCCCATCCTTCCTCGAACCGCTGTGACCGGAACGTTCGACCCTTCGGTACGGGGATTGCGATCTTCCATACGTTAGACTGATCGACGCCCATGAGGATTCTCTTCGCCGCCCACCAGTTCTTCCCCGAGAGCCGCGCCGGCGTCGAGCTCGTGACGCTCGGGCTGGCGAAGGAGCTGAAGGCCAGGGGCCACGAGCCTTTCGTCCTCGCCGCGAAGCGGAGCCTCCCGGGCGGCATCCGGCCCCACGAGACCGAGGACTACGAGTACGAAGGCGTCCCGGTCCGGAGGGTTGGACGGCCGGAGGAGGGCCCCTCGCGCCCTTACCGCCTCAACTACGAGAACGGCGAGATGGCGGCCCTGACGCGGGAGTACGCGCTGGAGGTCGGGCCCGACGTCGTCCACGCCATGCACCTGCAGGGGCTCTCCGCGAGCGTGGTGCCGGCCTTCAAGCAGCTCGGCCTGCCAGTGGTCTTCACGGCCGCGGATTTCTGGACGGTCTGCCCCGTCGTGGACCTGCGCCGCCATGACGGCGCAATGTGCGAGGGCCCCGAGACCCACCACTGCGTCCGGTGCATCGCGTCCCGCAACCCGGACCCGCGCATCAGCGAGAGGGCCAACCTGTCCGGCGCGGCGGTTCGGGCCGCGGGCTTTCTCTCCCGCACGCCCCTCGCCCGCTCCTCCGGGGCTCTGCGGCAGGTGGCCGACGTGCGGGAGCGACCGGCCCGCATCCGGGAGGAGATGGAAGGGGTGGACCGCTTCCTCGCCTACACCAGTCTTACGAGGGACCTCCTCTCGCGCAACGGCGTCGGGGCGGGCGGGAAGACCCTGGTCTCGCCGTACGGGATCGACGCCGGCCGGCTGCGAGAGGCCCGCGCCCGCCGGCGCCCGTCGCCGACGCTGCGGGTCGGGTTCGTGGGGACGCTGGCGCCGCACAAGGGTCCCGACCTGCTCATCAAGGCCTTCGGGATGCTGCCCCGCGAGCTCGACGCCACGCTCGCGGTCCACGGCGGCGGGGAGGGCTACGAGAGATACGTGGAAGAACTGCGCCGGCTCGCGGGCGGCGACCGGAGGATAAGCCTGCCGGGACTCTTCCCGGGTGGGGAGCTTGGGCGGGTGCTCGCCGGGACGGACGTGCTCGTCGTGCCGTCCCGCTGGTACGAGAACGGGCCGGGCGTCGTCTTCGAGGCACTCGCCGCCGGGGCGCCCGTCGTCGCCACCGACCTTGGCGGGATCTCCGAGTTCGTCCGGCACGAAGACAACGGGCTGCTCTTCCGGCTCGACGACGTCGGGGACCTCGCGCGGCAGTTGCGGCGGCTCGTCGACGAGCCGGGCCTCCTGGAGAGGCTCAAGGCCGGCATCGGGCCCGTAAAGACCGTCGGCGAGTACGCCGGGGAGCTGGAGGAGGTCTACGCCGACCTCGCGGGCGAAAAATAGTACCGATTGACTATTCAAAAGCGTATTCCAGCGGGTTATAGTTCTGGCTCTGCGGGGTGGAGTAGTCGTCTCAAGGGGGTGGTGACCCGGGTCTGAACGTGCGCGGAGGGGAGAAGTCGTCGCCAAAACACGGTGACGGTCGGTCGGGCCGCGGAGCCCGGTAGGGGTGGAGATCGTGGGCCCGAAGGCCCGCGACAAGGAGGAAGAGAATGCGGAAAGTGACTATGGTGGCCGTAATGGTCGCCGCGCTCCTGGTGATGACGGCCGGCGTTGCCCTCGCCGCCAACTTCAGGGGCACCGACGGGCCGAACACGATCATCGGCACCAAGAACGCGGACAGGATCGACGCCCTCGCCGGCGACGACAATCTCTTCGGCGGCGGCGGCAACGACCGCCTCATCGCCAACCGCGGCGACGACGACGTCTACGCCGGCGTCGGGGCCGACACGGTGAACGCCGGGCGCGGCGACGACTACATCGAGGTGCAGGGCGACGACCGTCGCGACGTGGTCCGCTGCGGCTCCGGCCGCGACGTGGTGAAGGCCAACCCGCAGGACGCCCTCGCCGGCGATTGCGAGGTCACCAAGGCCGCACCGCTGAAGTAGTCTAGCTTTCAGTCGTCAGCTTTCAGCTATCAGCCGGGGCTGATGGGGCGTTTCGAGGAGGGCCGGGGCAACTCCCCCGGCCCTCTTTTTGGTTTGCGGCCGACGTCGTACTGGGGCTTTGGTAGAGTGTCCGGGTCCCTGCAGGCTAAGGGTTCTGGGGGCTTACGGAGCTTGGAGTCGAGAAGGAAGAACCACGACGGACGGGGGGCACCTTGAAGGTGCTCGTGACGGGGAGCGGCGGGCAGCTTGGCCTGGATCTCGCGGAGCTGTTGCCCGGGCGCGGGCACGAGGTAGTAGCCCTCTCCCGCCGGGACCTCGACATAGCGGACGCCCGGGCCGTGGACGGGGCCGTCGGGGAGCACGAGCCCGGGGTCGTGGTCAACGCGGCGGCCTTCACGAACGTGGACCTCTGCGAGGAGGAGACGGAGGCGGCCTACGCCGTCAACGCCCTCGGGCCGCGCAACCTGGCGCGGGCCTGCGAGAAGCGGGGGGCCTCGCTTCTGCACGTGAGCACCAACTACGTCTTCGACGGCGGACAGGAGCGGCCCTACGAGCCGTTCGACGCGGCGCGCCCGATCAGCGCCTACGGCAGAACCAAGCTCGCCGGCGAGGAGTACGTGATGCGGCTTACCAACCGCTGGACCGTCGTCAGGACGGCCGGGGTCTACGGCCAAGGCCACAACTTCGTGCGGACCATGCTCAGGGTGGCCGGAGAACGCGACGTGCTCAAGGTAAAAGACGACGAGTTCGTCTCCCCGACATACGCGCGCGACCTCGCCGAGGGTATCGCCGGGATAATAGAAGAAGAGGGGTACGGCCTCTACCACCTCACCAACGCAGGCTCCTGCTCGTGGTACGAGTTCACGCGCGAGATCTTCCGCCTCTCCGGCGTCGAGACGGAGCTGGTCCCCATCCCGGGCTCCGAGTACCCGCTGCCGGCGGCCCGCCCGGCGAACGGGGTCCTCTCCGCCCTCGGCGGCCCGACCCTCCGTCCCTGGCAGGAGGCTCTGGCCGACTACCTGGAGCGGGAGGCCGCGGCCGGCGCGGCCCGCGGATAGGGCCGGTTTGAGCGGCCCCCGGGCAGGGATCTCGAACGGGCTGCGGGCCGCGAAGGCGCTCGTCGAACGCGGGTTGAACGCCGCCCGCTCAAGGAGCGGCCGGGGGGAGAGGCGCTCCATCGCGGCCAAGAACGCCGAGATCTCCGCCCTGAGAAAGGTGCTCGCCCGAACCCGGGCGAGGGGGCCGGCGCCCCGGTCGAGACGCCCGTGTTCTTCGTGGTTGGCTACCAGAAGTCCGGGACGACGTGGCTCATGCGGATGCTGGACGCGCACCCGGAGATCCTGTGCAGGGGGGAGGGCAGGTTCTTCGGCGCGGCCTGGCGGCAGAAGAGCCTCGTCAAGTCGGACGCCATGCGGCCCCCGAGTTCGCTGCTCTACGCCGTGCGCGAGGCCGAGTACCTGAGGCTCTGGATCGAGCGCTCCGTCTGGAGCCGCAACGACGATCCGCGAGAGCACCTGGACAACCTCGCCCGCATGGCCGTCGACTACTTTCTCCAGGGGGAGCTCGCCAAGACCGGAAAAAGGCTCGTCGGGGACAAGTCCCCCCTGCTCACCCCCGAGACGGTCGAGGAGATCTCACACGTCTACCCCGAAGCCCGCTTAATTCACATCATCCGCGACGGCCGGGACACGGCCGTCTCCGCCGCCCACCACGCCCGCAACTTCGGCAGGAAACCAGGGGAGCGTGGTTCGGGCGAGGGCGTCTTCGAGGATGACCGCCTCCGAAAGCTCGCCGCCGACTGGAACGCCAGGGTGGGCAGGACCGTCGAAGACGGCCCAAAGCTGTTCGGGGACTGCTACGCCGAAGTCCGCTACGAGGATCTCCTGATTCGACCGGAGGCCGAGATGGCGCGTCTTTTGCGTTTTCTGGGCGCGGACGAGGGAGGAGCCGGCCACTGCGTGAACGCCGCCAGCTTCGAGAAGCTCTCCCGGGGCAGGAGCCGCGGGGAGGAGGACCCCTCCTCCTTCTTCAGAAAGGGCGTGGCGGGAGACTGGAAAGAGGCCTTCACCGGAAGCGACCGGCGCATCTTCGAGCGGGAGGCGGGGCCCCTGCTCCAGCGACTAGGCTACACGGAAAAGAACAACAGCCAATAGCAGCGCCTACCAACCCCTCCCTGAAACCTGCAACCTGAGGCCTGATACCTCCCGGTAAGAGCGGACACGTCCGGGACCGGGGGGCGCTCCGTATACTTCGTGCATAGTGTGGTTCGTGCCGGGCTGCCCGTCTGCGCCGAAGCAGTTTGAGACCAGGAGGATTCAAGGTGAAAAAAGCGGCGCTGGCTGCGGTGATCTCGGCCCTTGCGGTTGCCGGGGTGGCGCTGTCTTTCGGCGCGGAGCCCACGCGGGCGGCCACCGTGCCGCCCGGTTTCGAGGACCGTCTGGTTACGGACGTCCAGCAGCCGACTTCGATGGCGTTTCTGCCGGACGGGCGGATGCTCGTCGCCACGCAGCCCGGCCTCCTGCAGACGTACGACCCGGCGACGGGGGGCAAGCGCGGCGTGCTCGACCTCCAGGCCAGGACCTGCGCCAACTCCGAGCAGGGCCTGCTCGGCGTCGCCGTCGACCCGGACTTCGAGTCCAACCGCTTCATCTACATTTACTACACCTTCAAGAAGTTCGGCGTCTGTCCCGCGATGCAGCCGGGCAACCCGAAGAACCCGGTGAACCGGGTGGCGCGCTACAGGCTTCCCGAGGCCGGCGACGCCACGATGGACAAGATCCTCGTGGACAACATCCCCTCCCCCAACGGCAACCACAACGGGGGAGACCTGCACTTCGGCAAGGACGGCCTCCTCTACGTCAGCGTGGGCGACGGGGGACGCGACTACAGGTTTCCCCACGACCGGGCCGGGGCGAACGACGCCTCGCGCGACCGGCACGTTCTGCTCGGCAAGATCCTGCGCGTAACCCGCGACGGCACGATACCCGCCGACAACCCATACGCGAACGCCTCCAACGGCGCCCGCTGCGGCGTGCCCTCCGCCAACGGGCGCACGGCCCCGGGCAACGTCTGCAAGGAGACCTTCGCCAGGGGCTTGAGGAACCCCTTCAGGATGGCCTTCGACCCGGACGCCGCCGGCACCCGCTTCAACATAAACGACGTGGGCCAGAACGCGTGGGAGGAGATCGACGCAGGCCGGAAGGGCGCGGATTACGCCTGGAACCTCTGCGAGGGACGCCACGACAACCCCGACCGCGCGGGCTCCGTGGCCTGCGGCGCCGCACCCTTCACGCCGCCCATCCACGAATACAGCCACGGGAGCGGCTGCTCCTCCGTGACGGGCGCGGCCTTCGTTCCAAACGCCGGGCCCTGGCCAGAGTCCTACGACGACGCGTACCTCTTCGGCGACTACGTGTGCGGCAGGATCTTCAAGCTCACCCCGAAGGCCGCCGGCGGGTACGCCAAGGAGGCGTTCGCGACCGGCCTCGGCCAGGGAGGCCCCGTCGCCATGACCTTCGGGCCATCCGGCAGGGACCTCTACTACACCACCTACGCCGGCGAGAACCCGGGAGGTGAGATCCGGCGCATCACCTACACCTCGGGCAACGTCGCCCCGAACGCCAGGGCCGCGGCCAACCCTCCCCACGCCGAATCCCCGGGCGACCTCACCATAGCCTTCGACGGCTCCGAAAGCCGCGACCCCGACGGCGACCCCCTGACCTACGAGTGGGACTTCGACTACGACGGCCAGAACTTCCAGGCCGACGCCACGGGCCCGGCGCCGTCCCACACTTATCCCACGGCCGGCAAGAAGACCGCCGCGCTGCGCGCCACGGACGACAAGGGCCTCTCCCACACGGCGACCGTCGAGGTCTTTCCCGGCGACACGCCGCCCCGGCCGGTCATAGAGAACCCGGCGGAGGGGATGCGCTTCCGGGTTGGGCAGCAGATCACGCTCCAGGGCTCCGCCACAGACGCCGAGGACCCGGCCGCCCCCACCCTGACCTGGGAGGTCCGCCGCTGGCATTCCGGCCAACACTTCCACCCGTACAAGTCGGGCACGGGGCAGACCCTGTCGGTCACCGGCCCCGAACCGGAGGACCTGACGGCGACCAACCCCGAGGGCAACTACCTGGAGGTCCGGCTTACGGCCACGGACTCGCGGGGCCTCACCAAGACCGTAACCCGCAGGCTCCAGCCGAGGACCACCGGCATCACGCTCGCCTCCAACCCGACGGACCTGCGCCTCGCCGTCAACGGCCGGTCGTTCGTCGCCCCGAGGACCTTCCTCGCGTGGGAGGGCGATCGACTAACAGTCTCCGCCCCGAACCAGCAGAAGGACGGCCAGCGCTACGTCTTCCGCTCCTGGTCGGACGGCCGCGCCGCACAGCACACCATCGTCACCCCCGTCGACTACAAAAAGTACACCGCCACCTTCCAACGCCGGTAACGAAGGGCCGGACCCCGAACACGTCGCCGCCCGATGCTCGTGCGTGTTATATTCTGTGAACATCGTGAACGAAAGGTGAGAAGGTGGCTACGAAGGCGCGAGGGATACGGCTTCCGGGGGCGTTGGAGGCGGAGATCGAGCGCGAGATGAGGTTGCAGGGCGCTGGTTTTACGGAGGTTGCGGTCTCCCTCTTGCGCGAGGCCTTGCGGATGCGCCGGGTGCCGGGAATAGTGTTCATGGACGGCGCGACGGGCCGGCGGGCTGTGGTGGCGGGCACCGGCGTCGACGTGTGGGAGATCGTCGGGCAGTACCGCGAGGTCGGCGAAGATTTCGAGGAGTTGAAGGCCTGTTATCCGTGGCTCACCGGGGTCCAGCTCTCGTCCGCCCTCGGCTACTACGAGATCTACCCGGAAGAGATAGACGCCCGCCTCGAAAAGGAAGAGCGTTGGACGCCGGAGAGTCTGTGGCGAGAGCACCCATTCATGCGGCCAGACCGGGGCAATGAAGCCGGGCGTCGCGAAAGTTCTTGAGGTTTCTCTTCGACGAAGACCTTCCGCCGAAGGCGGCGGAGATCTCACGCGGCCTGGACATCGACGCCGCCAGCGTGCACGAACTCGGACGGCTCGGCCTCACCGACAGGGAACAGTTGCGCTTCTCGGCCAGAGAAGAGATGGTGTTCGTCACCCGCAACCGCGACGACTTTCGCGCGCTCACACTGGAGTTCTACAGGGCCGGCGAAAGCCACCGCGGGGTGCTCGTAGTCGGCCGCAAGCTACCCAACAACCGGCCCGGGAGAATCGCACACGCCCTGAAACGCTGGGTGGACAAGAACGCAAACCGCCCCGAGAGCTTCGGTCCCTACACCCTGGACTTCCTGTAGCTCAACCTGGACCCCACCCGGCATCCACGCAAGCGAACCGGCAGAAGGACGGCCAGGGCTACGTCTTCCGCTCCTGGTCGGACGGCCGCGCCGCGGGCCACGCCATCGTCGTCCCGGTCGACTACGGGAAGTATACGGCGACGTTCCGGCGGCGGTGAGGCGAGTTGGAGGGCTTCTACTAGTTGCCGAACGACTCGTTGCGCCAGGCCTCCCGCAGGAAGCTCCGCGGCGCCTCGGGCAGCGGCTCGATCTCGGCCGACAGGCCGGAGAGGTCGGTCTTTTTGGAGCAGAGGAAGGCCCGGCGCAGGCCCTTACGATAATCGTTTGCGCCCCGGTAGTCGGGTGAACCTTTGAGGTTGCGGAAATCTGGCTTGAGCGTAATCGTTCTGTAGCCGAATTGGGAGGCCAGGTCGTGGACGGCCCGCGCGCTCGGCACCAGGACGAACTCGTAGTCCACGGCGTCGCGCGCCTCTTCCAGGCTGTCCCGGCGCACCTCGAAGATGGAGCGCTTGGCGGGTGAGATCGCGGTGTCCACCACGAGCAGATCCGTGCTCACGGGGTTTATGCGCTCCATTAGGTCGACGGGCTTCGAGATGTGGTACAGGAGTCCGAGGCACAGGACTATGTCGAACTCGCCGAACTTTCGGAAATCCAGGTCGAAGAGGTTGGCTTCGACAAAGTCGTAGCGGTCCTTGTCGACGCTCTTGACATCGAAGACGAACTCCGACTGTTCCACGTGCATCCGTCTGCCGTCCACGCCGAGCACGTAATCCGCGCCCGCGTTGATAGCGCGCAAAGACCACCACCCGGCGTTGCAGCCGAGGTCCAGCACGCGCTTGCCCTTGAGTGAGCCGCCGAACAACTCGACTATCGGGTCGAAAAAGTGAAGGGCGCGGTTGCGGTGGCGCACCGCAACCTTGCTGTCGTAGATGGGCGTCTTGTGCCCGCCGAGGTCGAAGCGGTAGTGCCACCTCGGGAAACTCTCTATTTTCTCTACGATCTCGCTGTCCCTCAACCCGCGCCCTCCGTTTACCGCTCGCGACCGTGCACGCGACCAATAATAGCAAGCGGCACCGAATCGTGAGGCGAGGACGCTCTACGCGCCACACCCGGTCCGAAGTAGATGAACTCCGAAAGTTACGCCTCGTCGAGGCGGCCACTTCTTCACGTCGAAACGTATAGATCTCTACTCCCCGCGTGGCCCAGCTACGCAAACCGACACTGTTTGGGCCTGGTTTGCCGGACCTATTCCCCTCGTCGCGGCGCCGGGTTGCGGCACTGGTCGGGCAGCGGTTCGGTTGGTTTCGTGCCGTTGATGCACTCCCGTACGAGCCTGGTGAGGCTCTCCTGGTCCCAGGCGTTGAAGAGGTCTGCGTGGTAGTTGGCGGGCTCTTCCCAGAAGCCGTGGCCGGCCGAGACGAGCACCCGGCCCGACGGGTCGCCCGCGGGCAGCTCGTAGAAGAAGGTGGCGTCCACGCTGGGGAGGGGAACGGGGTGGGAGCCGGGGCAACCGCGCCCGCCGTCGGTCGTATCCGCGTACTCCACGTGGTACCTGTGGTCGGCGCTGTCGAGGTTCCGTCCGTCCCAGCAGTCCGGGAAGTAAACCGTGGCGGCGAGCACCCCGCTCTCGCACCTGCGAGGAGGGGCCTGCGACTTCGTCTTGTCCTTGCGCCCGCAGGACCAGAGGACGTGGTTCCTCTCCTGGAGGCCGCCGGCGATCATCTTCAGGGCCGGGGGCACGGCCCGCACCCGCTCGTGGTCCTTGCCGGCGGTCCTGTAGTAGATGCTCGCCCTGGAGGGTGTGAGGCGCTCCCCGTCCCACCTTACGGCGGGGACCCAGTAGGCCGACCTGTCGGCCTGGTGGAAGCACCCCGTTTTGGCCTTGCGCAGGGAGTCGTAGGTGGAGCTTCCGGAGGTCGATGCGTTGCCGAAAAAGTCGTGCAGGTGGGGGTGGGAATCGTCCGTGATCGGGTCCGCGGAGGCCGTGTGGCCGAACTTGCACCCGGTGGCGAACTGCGCCCCCGGCTGCTTCGGAGCGGGCCGGTCCTCCGCGTCGAGCCTGCCGGTAACCGCGACGATGAGCGCCAGGGCCAAGACGAGGACGCCCGCCGCCCGGACGAGGGCCGTCCACCCTTCCCCAACTAACCGGCTCGACCAAACGCGCATGAAGGAAGTCTAGGGTAGCGGGATCTTCCGGGTCAAATAGCGACGGCCCAGGCGGTCTCCGGTCTCCGCTCCTCCCGGAGATCCTTGCAAAGCTATCAGCTGTCAGCTTTCAGCCAAAGACAAAAAGCTGACAGCTGAAAGCGATGGCCGAAGGCCAAGCGGGCTGACCGCTGACGGCGTGGGTTTCGGAAGCTCATTGCTTCCGGAACCCGCTCTCGTAGCCCAGGTCTTTCAGCGTCTCTCCCGCGATGCCTTCGAACGTTTCCCGGTCCCCTTCGGCCATCCCGGTCTTCCAGCGGCCGATGCGGTCCGACTGGGGGGGGCGGTTGGTCAGGGCGTGGATGCCCGTGCGTTGCTCGCCGCTGACGACGGTCTCCCCATCCGGCAGGGTTACGTCCCGGCGCATCTCGTCCATGCGCTTTTGGGCCGTCTCGTGGTATTCGAGCATGATGGGGTTCCAGGGGAGGTCCACGAAGTCGCAGACGCCCTTGAGCGTGGCCTCCGTGTCCGTCACCAGGTCCTCGTAGTGGACTTCGAGGTAGTGGGGCAGGTCTTCCGCTTGCCGCCGCGACTCCCGGATGGCGGACTGCCAGCGCCTGGCGGCTTCCTCTACGGACCCCGGTCCGAACCACAGGCCCATGCTCGAGAGCGCAACGTCCCGGCCGTCACGGATCACGTGCAGAAACCGGGCTTCCGGGAGCAGACCGCCCACCAGCCCCATGTTCCGCACGTAGGGCGGCGTCTTGTCGCCCCAGCGCGGCTTGCCGAACCTCTGCGCGTAAAGCCCGTAGAAAGCGCGCAGCGCCTGGCCCAGGTCGAAGGGCTCTATCGCGGCGATCCTCTCCGCCAGCAGGCGCTTCTCCAGCTTGAAATCCTCCCACCTGCGGTGCGCAGTTACCGTTTCGAGAAAGACCCGGCGCGGGTCGCCGGAGTTATCCAGGGCTTTTCCGCACGCCCGCGACACCTCCGGGATGAAGTGTGTCTCGGGCGGTATGGCGAGGTCGGGGTGGGCGTCGAGCATCAGCCGCAGCAGCGTCGTCCCCGAGCGGCCGGCGCCCACGATGAAGGGTGTCGGAGCGCGGCCCTCTTCACCCGGTTCGCCGATTCTGCTCCGGTCCTTCCAAGAGTAGAGCTTCGATCTCAGCCGGGACGCGATGCGGCGCGGCAGCATGGTTTTCGGGGGGCGAGATCCGTTGCCCGACGGGTCGGCCAGCCTCTCGCCGGAGACCCTGTGCCACAGTGGGGCGCACTCGCGGGCGATCTGGACGGCCTCCTCCTGCGTGAGCACCTTTCTCCAGCGTCCGACGCTGTCCGTGTGGGCCGCGGTGGTCTGCCGGATTTTCGGGTCTTCCAACCCTCTTTCGCGTTCCGCGCTGTTGAAGGCGAGCTGCGCGGGCTCGAAATCCTCTTCCAGCCAGTCCATGAGGTCGGCGAGCACGCCTTCCGGGTCCTCGACCAGCCGCTCGTAGACGATCCGGTAGTAGTACGCGGGGTGACGGTCGCCGAACTTGGCCCCGACCCGCGTGTAGCGCTTGTAGAGCTCTATGCGGGATTCCAGGTCCGGCGGTATGGTGAGCGGGAAGCGGGCCTCCTTGATCGAGGCCAGCGTGTCGAGAGGGTTTCGGACCACGTGCACGAAGACCCACCGTCTTCCGAGGAGGTGGGTCCACTGTCTCAGGTAAAGGACGTTCTCAGGGTTCTTGTCCGCCCAGCGCGGCTTGCCCGCCCGGGAGGCGGCCCTCTCCTGAGAGCGCACGAAGGCTCCCCCGAACTCTTCGAGCAAGTCCTGCTCCGGTAACATGTGGCGGGCCGTGGTCGCGAAGCGTATGTGCCGGAGCGGGTCTTCCGCGTAGTCGCCAAAAAAGTCCCTGAAAAACTTGACCTCAGGGCCGCAGTGGATGCGGGAGTGGGCGTCGAGCATCCTGCGTACGAGCGAGGTGCCGGAGCGGTGGCATCCTCCAACGATCACGGGGAGGCCCTTACGCGGCGCGGTCCAGTCCTCACCGACGTGTTGCGTTCTCGGGTTGGAGAGGTCCAGCGCGTCGTCGGAGGCGTACACGCTCAACTCGGACTGTGACGGAAGTTGAATCTTTCGCGCGTCCACGCGAGCGCGCCAGCCGTGCTTTCCGGTTCGCAGTTCCGCGGCGTCGTAATCTTTGCCGGCGTACTTCTCGACGAAGTGTTCGGCGCTCAGGAACGGGTAATGGCGCATCTTGAACGGCTCCGGGTACGCGCGCAACCCCGGGAACTCCACCCTGTGTCCGCCCGACGAGGACAGGTCCACCCTCTCGGGTTGCCGCTTCCAGGCGTTGAGCCGGTGCGGGAACCTCGGCAGGAAAGGGTAGTAGTGCCTCATGGTCCGCTGGTACTCGGGGTGATCGTGGTTCGGCTCTTCCTTGGTTGGGACGAACGCGTACTCCACGAAGTTCACGGCGTCGTAGCCGAGCCCGTCCACCCCGGCGAGCGCCTCGGCCAGGGTCTTGTCGGACCTCGGCGGCAGCCTCACCTCGTCAGGGTCCGCGTGGATAAACCAGTCGGCTCCCAGCTCGAGGGCCAGCTCCTCTTTTCGCCCGAGTTGCGCGGTCAGGTCGAAGACACCCTCGCGGGGAAACGACTCGATACCGATCAGACCCCGCCCCAGGTACCGCTCGGCGATCTCGACCGTCCGGTCCGTGGATTCGTTGTCCAAAAGGTACGTCTCGACGCCCTGCGCGGCGAAGTGATCCAGGCACGGGGCTATGAACCGTTCCTCGTTGTAAGCGGCGAGTATCGCGATTACCCGCAAGCGACGTTCTCCCTGTTGTATGAGGGCCGACGCGGTCTCCCGCTGCCCGAGCCGGGCGAATCTCTTGCACGCTCCCCGTTTGATGCTATCACGCCACGATGGTTGCCCGGACGCGAACGCGTGCGGTGGGAGTCTAGGGAGCGGGATCTGCCGGGTCAAATATCGGGGGTCCGTGCGATCCCACCACTCCTCCGTTGGTTTGACACGATGTGACGACTTTCTTATCCTGAATTTTCTCTGGCGGAGAGACCACGGCGTCGTGCGCTGGGGCGGTGGCCGATCTACGTTGCGGAGGATGGGTATGTCAGCGATCAAGATCCGCATCGCGCGGGCGTTGAAAGCGTTCGGCTTGCATCCCCGAAGTGAGCTGGAAGAGCTGCGGGAGCAGTCCAGACGGGACCTCGCCTGGCTGAAAAAGCGCAACGACCAGCTACAGAGGCGCAACGACCAGTTGCTCGCCGCCCGGAAGCGCCTGGAGAAGCGGGTCGCTCAACTACAGAGGGGCGACGCGCAACCCGGCCGAACCCGTGGAGAAGACGGGGGCGAAACTTCGGCTGACTGAGCCGGAGCTCGGGGATGGACTACGTCCCGGCCTCGGACGGCTTACGCGGACGGGCTCCCTTTCTTCTCCGAGAGTTCCCCGGAGAGGACGCTCCCGGTAACGGGGGCCGGGTTGTCGGGGTCGAAGTCGGCCTCGCGGCACATCCGCACGTAAAGGTCGTACATCTCCGGCGGGGCGACTTCGAGATCCCGCAGCTCGTCGGTCGCGACGCTGTGGTGGCGCAGCCCCTTGAGGGAGGTCGAGCGGGCGTGGGCGATGAGTTGGCCCGAGGCATGAACGCCCAGAAAGTCGAGGACGCGCCGCAACTCGTCCTGCGGCCGGTAGAAGTACGCCCCGTAATGGGTGACTATGTATCGGTCGGCCGGCAACGCGGCGAGCAGCCGCTGGCTGTATTCCGTCCACAATTTCAGACCGAAGGCGAGCGAGGAATTGCCCCGCTTGCGGAGCGAGAGGGCGACCTCCAGAGGGTTTCTAAGGGAAATGACGACCTTCATTTCCGGGAGCAGATCCAGCCAGAGCGGCATCGTAAGGCTGCTGCGCGGGTCTTTCCAGCCCCAGACCCCGCTGCCCTCGAACCGCCTGACGAGCTCCTTGGCCTCCGCCTTTATGGGCGCCATCTTCTCGGAGTCCTGCCAACCCTCTTCGAGGTGGGGGGGGAGGTCCCAGCCGCCCCTGTGGGCCTCGAAGACGCGGTTGTTGATCGAGACGAACCGGCTGTTCTCCCAGTAGCCGTCCGGGTTGGCCGGCCCCGCGGCGAAGAGCTCGCTCTCGTCCCCGAGGTACACGCCGCAGCGGTACAGGAGCTGGGCCGCGGACGACGTGCCCGACCGGTGCATGCCGGTGATGCAGACGGGTATGTCTCGACCCTTCCCGTTCACCGGAGGTCTGATCTTTGTCCGTGAAACATGGCCGAAGCCTTTCGTATCAATCCAGGATCAACCGGCGAGAAATTATAGCAGTAACGTTCGGGGCCGAAACCCCGCGCTCCCGCTGAGACTTGCGCCCGCTCTTGCTAGAATGTCGTGCCCGAACGGGCTTCCTGACCGGAGCCACCCTGAAACCTGACGAAACGATGGCGGCAACAAGCAGAGAGGAGCGGAACATGGTCTCGTCGGAGCGGTCCCCGAACGGCGGCAGCCTGGCCTCGCCGGAGCGGTCGTCGGAGGACGGCGCCGGAGACGGGCCCTCGCCGCGGCTGCTCGCCTTCTACCTGCCCCAGTTCCACCCCATCCCGGAGAACAACGCTTCCTGGGGCGAGGGGTTTACGGAGTGGTCCACGGTCGCCAGGGCCACGCCCCGCTTCCCGGGCCACTACCAGCCCCGCCTCCCGGCCGACCTCGGCTTCTACGACCTGAGGCTGCCCGAGGTGCGCCAGGCCCAGGCCGACCTCGCCCGCGAGCACGGCATCGGGGGCTTCGTGTACTACCACTACTGGTTCGAGGGCAGGGAGCTTCTGGAGCGCCCGTTCGAGGAGGTCTTGAAGACGGGCCAGCCGGATTTCCCCTTCTGCATCTGCTGGGCCAACCACACCTGGACCTGGAAGCGCGACTCCTCGGAGAGGGGGCGCATAGTGCCCCAGGACTACAGCGAGGAGGACGACAGGGAGCACATCCGCTGGCTTCTCGAGGCTTTCAAGGATGAGCGGTACATAAAGGTAAACGGCCGTCCCCTGTTCCTGATCTACCGCGTCCGCGGCCTGCCCGACCCGAAGCGGACCTTCGAGTTGTGGCGGGAGGAGGCGAGCAAGGCGGGGGTGGCCGAGCCCTACATCTGCAAGGTCGAGTCGTTCAGCGATTTCGAGGACCCGGCGACCTTCGGCTGCGACGCCGCCGTCGAGTTTTGGCCGCACGGGCTCGAGAACATAGGCGTCGAGCCCGTCGAAGGGCGGGCCGAGAGGTTTCAGGACAACAGGATCTACAATTACGAGGAGCTCATAGAGAAGCACCTCGCCCGCCCGGCCCCGCCCTTCAAACGCTACCCGTGCGTGGTCCCCCAGTGGGACAACACCGCCAGGTTCAAGTCCACCGGCGCGCGCATCGTCCACGACTCGACGCCGGAGCTCTACGAGCGGTGGCTCCGGGCCGTCGTCGAGAAGAACGCCGCCAACCCCCCGGAAGAGCAGCTGGTCTTCGTCAACGCCTGGAACGAGTGGGCCGAGGGCGCCTACCTCGAACCCGACTTCCGCCACGGCCGCGCCTACCTCGAGGCGAACCGCCGGGCGCTCGTGGCAGCGGGCGCCAGGGTGCCGGTGCCGGGCAGCGGGAAGGAGGGCGGGGCGCCCGAGCCCGCCTCGGCCGAGGACCGCTACAAGATTCTCCTGGACAAATACACGCTGCTCCAGAAGCGCTACACGGAGCGCC
Organism: Rubrobacter tropicus; assembly: GCF_011492945.1. Taxonomy (NCBI): domain Bacteria; kingdom Bacillati; phylum Actinomycetota; class Rubrobacteria; order Rubrobacterales; family Rubrobacteraceae; genus Rubrobacter; species Rubrobacter tropicus. The sequence continues at coordinate 3,471,174 of NZ_CP045119.1, read as the reverse complement.
TGCGCCAGGAGGAGTACTCGCCGCTTCTCCAGAGAGCCGAGGACCAGGTCGCGGAGCTCCGCGAGGAGAACCTGAAGCTTCGCCGCCAGAGCAGGGTCGTTACCAGGGAGAAAGACGCGCTGGCCCGCTGGTCCCGCGAGATGGTCGAGGGGGTTCGGATCCTGCTCAACTCCAAGAGGTGGCGGCTCGGCAGCATCGTCTTCGAGGCCCCGCAACGCCTCCTCGGAAGGTCCCGCGGACCGGGCGTGGAGGAGCACCTCGTCGAGGTGAGCGGCAGGCTCCGCAAGCAACTCGACGCCCCCGCCGAGGCCGACGGCCAGGAAAAGCCGGACGCCGGCCGGCGGTAGAGGCCCGAACTCCGGTGGCCCCGTGGTTGGCGGGAAACGGCGTGTCGTGGTGCTAATATGGCGGGCGATGGAGACGAGGCACAGAGAGACCAACCGTGGCTGAGCGGCTCGTGATCGCCGGCTTCCACCGCAGCGGCACTTCGGCGACGGCCCAGATCCTGCACCGCGCGGGCCTCTTCCTGGGCTACGAACTGCTGGAGGCGCTCCCGTCCAACCCCTACGGCCACTTCGAGGACCGCGAGGCGGTCGAGCTCCACCAAGAGATCCTCGCGGACAACGGCCTCACGTGGCTCGTGGACCGCCCGCTCCTGCCCGTGGTCGGGGAGGAGCGCTGGGCCACGATGCGCCGGATGGTGGAGCGGCGCGACGCCGAACACGCCCTCTGGGGCCTCAAGGACCCCAGGATGTGCATGTTCATGATGCCGTGGAAGTACGTGGTGCCGGATATGAAGGTACTTCTCGTCTACCGGCACTTCTCCGAATGCACCTACTCGCTCGGCAGGCGTCACTCCTCTGATCTCTTCCTGAACCGGGGCAACCGCTACGTCCACCGCCGCTTCTTCGAGGAGCCCGACCTGGCGCTTCGCATGTGGCTCGCCCACAACGAGGCCCTCGTAACCTTCGCCCGCGCCCACCCGGACGACACCCTGACGGTCTCCCTCGACGCGATACGCGAGGGCTTCCCGCTGGTCCGGGCCGTGAACGAGCGGTGGGACCTCGGCCTCGCGGACGTCCCGACGGCCGAAGTCTACGACCCGAGCGTCTCTTCCCGGCGGACGAGGCGGCAGCCCGTCTCGGACCGGCGCCTGATCCCGCGCGTCGACGAGACCTGGAACGCCCTGGAAGACCTCGGCGCCAGAGACGCCGGTAACGTCCCGCAGAAGGAGCCGGCGTTTGCCTGAGAACGACTTCTACACGCCGACCGATATAGACAGGCTGCGCATGGAGAACGAGCTCCTCGAGTTCGAGGTGCGCTTCCTGCGCGCCCACCTCGGCCTCTCCGGCGGCCAGGGCTCCTCGACCTCCCTGCAGCGGCTCTCCCGCCTGGAGGAGGCCGAGCGCGACCTCGTCCTGCTCCTGAGACGCATGTCCGGAAGCCGGGCCGGTCGGGTCTTCAGGCTCAACGCCAACTTCAAGACGCTCGAGGAGCGCTACCTCCTCACGCCGACCCCCCAGGACCCCGGCTCCCCGAGGCGGCTTGAGTACCTCGAAGGGGCCGAGCGCGACCTCGTCCTGCTCCTCAAGCGCATGGGCCGGCCGCCGCTCGGCCGGGCCTTCCGCCTCAAGAGGGAGTTCCGCACCCTGGAACAGCGGTACCTCTAACCGCCCGTGGACGCGAAGACCTCCACCAGCCACCCGGTCTTCTATGCCGGCCGCTTCGCGGACGGCGTCCCGCGAAAGGCGCTCCCGGATGATTGCCTGCTCCTGGACGACTGGGCCGTCCTCCCCGGGCCCCTGGCCGACGCCGCAGACGGGGCCTCCGTCGTAATCGTCTGGGACCTTCTCTCTTTCCCCTTCGAGGCCCTCGTCGGGGAGGCGCGAGACGTCCCGCTCGTCCTCGCCCTACCCGCAGGCCGCGACGCGAAGTTCCTCTCTGCCGTCTTCGGCGAGACGGTCTTTGGCGGCCTCGGCTTCTTCGACGGGATCGCGACGCCCGACACGGACACCTGGCAGGCCCTGCGCCGCCGGTACGGTTGGGCCGAAGGACAGCGCGTCGCCGCCGGGGAGGACCCGGGGGGCCTGATCTCCGATGTCTTGGCCGGGATGGCGGGCGGCGAGAGGTGGGAGAAGGCCGCCCACCGGACCAGGGAGTCGGCGCTCCTGCCCCGGTTCGCCGCCGCGCGCGGCCTCGAAGCCGGCGAGGTGCCCATGGACGTCCTGCAGGTCGGCGTCGGGGACGGCCGCTGGGCCACAGGCTTCGACCCCGCGACCACCCGTTTCTCCGGCGTCGACGAGGACGAACGGGCCCTGGCCCGGGCCGCCCAAAACTTCCCGGAGGGCGGCTTCCGGAAGCTCGGGCCGGAACTCTCCATTCCGCACCCCGACGAGGGCTTCGACCTTACGTTCTGCGTGGATACCCTCGGGGATTATCCTGCTGAAGAGAAGCGGGCCCTGACCTCCGAGATGTGGCGCGTGACCCGCCCCGGCGGGCGGCTCCTGTTTTTGGAGGACTTCGTCGGCGGCGACGGGTCCGCGCCGTACGTCGTTTCGGTGAACGCCTTCGTGGACCTCCTGATGGGGGCGACGGCGGGGCAGGTCGTGCTCGAGCACGTCGAGTCCTTGCGGTATCCGGGTGAGGACACGGTCAGGGGCGGGGTGCTGGCGCTCTCCAGGCTTGGGGTGCCGGGGCGGTGGTAGACAGGGCCGTCGTGATCTCCAACGACGTCGTCCCGGGGCTCGGGATGCCCGTGGCGGCGCCAGGCCTTCGGGCTTTCGGGCTGGCCGAGGGCCTGCGGGCCAACGGCATCAAGACCAAGACCCTCGTGACGCGCGGCTTCACGGACCGCCAGTGGTGGCGCTTCGGGAGGAGCGTCCCCCACCCGTCGGTACCGGGCGTCGAGGTCCTGGGGGCGCGCTGGCTCTCGCGCTACCTGGAGGCGAACAGGCCGATCACCGCCGTCATCATAAACAGCAACCAGGTCGAGCACCTGCGGCCCATGGAAGGCGTCCACTACGTGCTCGACTTCTTCGCGCCCAAGATGCTGGAAGCCCTGTACCAGCACGGCGAGGGGTATCCCAAAGACGAGCTCGCGCGGCTCAGGCGGCGCAAGATCCGGGCCATAGAGCTCGCCGACGCCTTCATAGTGAACGGCAAAAAGAAGGTCCCCTACTTTCTCGGCTGGATGCTCCAGGCCGACCGCGACGTCCGCCAGCTCCCCGTCGAGGTCGTCAACATGTGTGTCCCGCCCTCGTTCACCGAGACGGAGCGCCCCGCGAACGGGAACGTAAAGTTCGCGGTGGCCGGCTACCTGCAGCAGTGGAGCAGGCTCGGCGGGTGGGTGTCCGGGTTGGAGCGGCAGCTCGACCGGCCGGAGATGAGCCTCGACCTGCTCACGCCCTGGCACTGGGGCGGGGGCGTGGGGCGCACCCACGAGTCGACCGGCGACCTCGATAGGCTCGCGGCTCACCCTTCCGTAACCACGCACCCGACGATGAGCTTTTCCGCGTTTCGGGACTTTCTCTCGACCGTCGACGTCTCCATAGACCTCTTCAAGCACAACCTGGAGCGGGAGTACGCGATGGTAACGCGTTCGGTGGTTTCTCTGGCGGCCGGGGTTCCCGTCATACACCCGCCCTTCACGGAAGTTTCGCCCATGATCTCCGCCTACGACGCCGGCTGGCTCGTCGACCCGGAAGATTCTGAGGCCGTGGAGGCGACCATCCGGGGCATCCTCGACGACCCCGGAGCGGTGCGGGAGAAGCGGGCGAACGCCAGGAGGCTTGCCGTTGAGCTACTGGACCCTGCGGTCGCGGTTCGTCCGCTCGTGGAGATCGTGAGGTCCTGGTGAGCGGGCGGCGGATGTACTTCATGACGCCGACCTTCAGGCCCGTTGGCGGGGTCGTCAAGATCTTCGACTACGTCAACCACGCGCTCGCCTTCGGGTACGAGCCCGTGATCGCGTGCCCCGAGAAGTACAAGGCCGGGTTGCCGGTCTTCGAGATCTCACGCTTCAGCCACCTCACGCCCGAGAACGGCATCCGGTTCGTAGCCCTGGAGCAGGCGGGCGTAGGGCCAGACGACTTCGCCTTTCTCTCCTGGCCGAGCCACTACCCCATCCTGGAGCCGAGGATCGGGCGCGGCGCCAGCCACGAGCAGGTCATCTCTATCGTCCAGAACGTCCGCTGGGCCAACCCGACCTTCGAGCGGGGCTACGCCGTCCGCCTCCTCTCCCGGCCGATGGCTCGCATCATGACCAACGACGTGGTGCTCGAAGCCTGCAAGCCCTACCTCAACGAGTCCTCCATGACGGAGACCATAATGCTCGGCAACGACTCGGCCTTCTTCGCCAGGGAGCGTTTGGGAGGCTTCAAGGGGCCGATAAAGGTCGGCTATACGACCTGGAAGTCCGACGTGGGCGACCGGGTCGCGGCTATGTTCCGGGAGCGGGGCTCCGGCTTCAGGTTCAGGGCCATAAGGAACCCCGTCGGCTGGAAGGAGCTCAAGAAGCTCTACCAGTGGTCAGACGTCTTTCTGGCGACGCCGCTCGTCGAGGAGGGCTTCTACATGCCCGGGCTGGAGGCGATGGCGGCGGGCGCGGTCGTGATCACCTCTGACGCCGGGGGCAACCGGGCCTACTGCCGGTTCGGCGAGAACTGCCTGCCGGCCCGGTTCGAGAACGCCGGGGACTACGCCGCGGCCCTGCGGGCGTTGAGGGGCTACGGGGCCGGGGAGATAGAGGCGCTCAGGCGCGGCGGGTACGAGGCCGTGGGCAGGCACACGTTGGAGTACGAGCGGGACCGTTTCGGCGGGTTCATGGAGAAACTCGAAGGGCGGCTGCAGCGGAACGCCGGGGCGTCGCGTGGTAGCCTTTAGCGCTACCGAAGAACCGGAAGAGCGCAGGAGGAGAGATGTACCCGGACTTCATAGGAATAGGCGCGCAGAAGGCTGGCACGACCTGGCTGCACCGCAACCTCCAGGTACACCCCCAGATTCACATGCCGAGAAAAGAAGTCCACTACTTCGACCGCAAGATGAACGACGGCTCCAACGCCGTCAGCCGTCTCTTCGGCAAGACCAGAAACGACGACCAGTGGCGCCGGCAGGTAAAGCAGATCCCGCTGCAGCTCATCAAGAACCCGTCTCTCCAGGAACTGCGCTGGAACCTTCGCTACTACATGCGCCCCTACGACGACCGCTGGTACTCGCAGGTCTTCGAGCCGAAGAAGGCGAAGGTCTCGGGTGAGATCACGCCGGCCTACTCCGTCCTGAAAAAGGAGAAGGTCGCCCACGTCCACGACCTAATGCCCAACACGAAGCTCATCTTCTTCATGCGCAACCCCATAGAGCGCGTCTGGTCCCAGACGGTGATGAGCTTCGACAAGGTCGAGAAGGGCTCGGCCGCGAGCGCCTCGGAGTCGGGCCTGCTGCGCAAGATAGAGCGCGACAGCTCATACAAGCTCTCCAACTACATGAGGACGCTTGAGAACTGGGGCTCGTACTACCCGGAGGACCAGATCTTCGTGGGCTTCCTGGAAGACGTCAGCTTCTTCCCGGAGGAGCTTCTTGGCAGGCTCTACGACTTTCTCGGGGTCGACCCGCACTTCGACCAGCGGTTGACGGGGAAGAAGATCCACACCAGGAGCGAGGCGACGATGCCGACGAGCGTCGCCGTCCACCTGGCGAGGAATTACCACGCCGAGATCTCGCGCCTCGCCGAACGCTTCGGGGGCTACGCCTCGTTCTGGCTTTACTGCGCGGAGCGCCTGATCGAGGACCCGCCCGGGGAGAAGACGATCACCTACCCGCTCTTCGAGTCGTACCTGTGGGACGGGTGGGATGGGGCCAGGCAGGCCAGGAGCGGCCCGCTCCACTCCGTGCGGGTGGCGGGTTAGCCCTTTGTACCCGGATTTCCTGATCATAGGGGCGCAGAAGGCCGGCACGACCTGGCTGCAGCGCAACCTCCAGACCCACCCCGAGGTCTGGATGCCGCCCGAAAAGGAGCTCCACTACTTCGACGAGAAGGCGCGGCTCGAAGGCGGCCTTCTCCAGCGTCTGCGCGGGGACGGGCCTGCCGACCGGCGCTGGCGCCGCCAGGCGAAGTCCAGGTTCAAGCAGTCGCCCGGAAAGATCGACCCGCAGGACCTCCTCTGGGACCTCAAGTACTTCTTCGGCAGGCCCGACGACGCCTGGTACGCCTCGCTCTTCGAGCGGGAGGGGCAGGGTCACGGGCGAGACCACCCCGACTACTCGATCCTGGACCAGGAGAGCGTGGCCCACGCCCACCGCCTCATGCCGCACGCGAAGATAGTCTTCATGATGCGCAGCCCGCTGGAGAGGCCCTGGTCGGCGATGGACATGGGGCTCAGGATCAAGGGCCGCTCCTGGGAGTCGCTGAAGGAGGAGAAGGTCTACAAACGCTTCGACCGCGGCCGCACGCGCCTGATGACCAACTACCTGCGCACGCTCCAGAACTGGGGCGCGTACTACCCCGAGGACCGGATCTTCGTCGGCTTCCTCGAAGACATCCACTTCTTCCCGGAAGAGTTGCTTCACCGCCTCCACGACTTTCTCGGCGTGGATTCCGCGGCCGAGCATCGGGTGATGAAGCGCAAGATCCACTCCGGTTTCCAGGACACGATGCCGGCGAAGTTCGCCGCCTACCTGGCGGGCTCTTACCACGAGAACCTCAAGCGCCTGAGCGCCCGCTTCGGGGGCTACGCGTCGTTCTGGCTTTACTGCGCGGAGCGCCTGATCGAGGACCCGCCAACCGAAGACAGGCTGGCTTACCCCCTGTACGAGTCCTACCTCTGGGAGAGTTGGGATGGGGCGAAGGACCTCTCGCCCCAGAGCGGCCCCCTCTCCAGCGTCCGCGCCGCGTCTTCCTGAGGGGGGCGTCTTGTACCCGCACTTTATCGGGATAGGGGCGCAGAAGGCGGGCACGACGTGGCTCAGCCGCAACCTCCAGATGCACCCCGAGGTCTGGATGCCGCCCGTCAAGGAGGTCCACTACTTCGACGAGAAGATGAACGACCCCGGGAACCCCGCCGCCAGGCTCTTCCAGAACGTCTCGGGCAAACGCGACAGGGACCGCCGGTGGAGGAGGCAGGTCCGCCGGAGAACGGGGCGGCACCTCAAGAACTTCTCCAGACAGGACGCTCTCTGGGACCTCAAGTACTACGCGGGCAGGCCGGACGACGGGTGGTACGCCTCGCTCTTCGAGCCGGGCCGGGGAAAGACGGCCGGTGAGATCACGCCCGCGTACTCAACCCTCGACCCCGACGCCGTCGCCCACGTCCACTCCCTGGCGCCCGAGGCGAAGATAATCCTGATGCTGCGCAACCCCATCGAACGCGCCTGGTCCCAGGCCGCCATGCGCTTCGACAAGGCCGGCGAGAGCGCCGCCGACGCGGCGGGCACGGAGAGGCTGCGCCGCCTCTTCGAACGCGAGGGCTCCCGCTCCAGGACAGACTACCTGCGCGCGCTCGAGAACTGGGGTGCGTACTACCCCGAGGACCGCATCTTCGTGGGCTTCCTGGAGGACGTCCACTTCTTCCCGGAAGAACTCCTCCGCCGCGTCTACGATTTTCTCGGCGTCGACCCCACTTTCGAGCCCCCCGGCCTCACCCGCAAGGTCCACACCCGCTCCGTAGGACGCGTTCCGACCGCCCCGATGTCCTACCTCGCCTCCTCCTACGGCGAAGAGACCTCGCGCCTCGCCGAACGCTTCGGGGGCTACGCCTCCTTCTGGCTCTACTGCGCCACCCGCCTGGCGTCCGACCCGCCCCCCGAGCCGACGATACCGTACCCCCTGTGGGAATCGTCCCTGTGGGAAGAGTGGGCCGGCTCCGGCGGAGGCGCGATCCTCCAGAGCGGCACGCTGGCGTTGTAGCACGCTGGCTTCGCCAGCTTGTCGGCCCGGGGCGTGCTGACAGGGGTCACGGTACCGTTCCGGGAAAACCGTGCGCCCAGGACCTGCGGGAGAGACCGGTCTTTCGTGTGGCGGGGGTTTTCTTTGGATACCGGTTCTCCGAAGTCGGCAAAGCCTGCGGCAAATGGTCCATTTGGGTGATGTGCCAGGTCTGGTCGCGGGGCATGATGGTGTTGCTACATGAAAAGGCGGGTACCTGGCTCGTCCCCAGGAAAGGAGCGGAGGATGCGACGGCTTGTCCTTTTGTTGATGCTTATGGCTGTGGCATTAGTCGTGGCCGGTGGGGTGGCACTGGCGGTCGCCCGCTCCGGCGGGCCCGGCAACGACACCCTGAGAGGAACCAAAGGCAGCGACGCCTTGTCGGGCAACGGGGGCAACGACGTCCTGCTGGGGCTCAGGGGCACCGACGCCTTATCCGGTGGGCAGGGCAGGGACGCGGTGCTCGGCGGCAACGAGTTCGGTCCCCAAGCCGGCGATAGGTCCCTCTCTGGCGGCCCCGGCGGCGACTTCGTCGGCGGCGGAAAGGGCGGCGACGCCTTGTCGGGCGGAGGGGGACGGGACTACATGTTCGCGGGCCCGGCGTTCGGTGAAAGGGCCGCCGACGTAGACGCCGTGGCCGCCGGGGCCGGAGACGATGCCGGCGAAGCGTCCAACGTGCCCGCCGCAAAAGACATCATCGACTGCGGCAGCGGTTTCGACGGGGTGCTGGTGGACGCCAAGGACCTCACGAGAGATTGCGAGCGGGTGTTTACCAGGCCAGGCCCGTACTTCCGGTTCCTCGAAGCCTCGAACTACAACTACTTCGCGCCATTGCCGTAGGATCGCCTGTAAAAGTCGGTGTATCTCGACGAGGAGGAGCTAGAGCGGTTTGCAAAGAGGTTGGGCCTCTTTGGAGGGCTATCAGCTTTCAGCGTTCAGCTCTCAGCAAGGGCAACAGGCTGATGGCTGAAAGTGGAGGCGAAGCCGGAGCGGGCCGATAGCCGACGGCGCGGATTGCAGTGGCATTGAGCCACTGCAATCCGCTTCAGGGTCCGGAACGTCTAGCCCCTCCTCTCACACTCCCGCCCCTGCAGCGGTTTGCGGAAACATCGAGCCTCCCGGAGTGGTACCGCTACGCGCGAAAGGCGCGAAACGCCGCGCTACCTGAAGTTGTCCAGGATCTCCTCGACGTCTCGTTTCTCGTAGAAGTTCCAGTACGCGCCCTCGCTCTCGAGCAGGCGTTCGCCGACGCGGAGGATCCTCTCCCGGTCGTAGAGCGGATTGGCGTTCTTGTTCTCCAGCGGCTCGTCGAGTAGGGCGGCGGCGGGGGTTATGACCTGGAGGGCCTTGCCGCCCGTGGCGCAGATGTCCTCGTAGCGGATGATGTTCTCGCGGGGGAGGGACTGCTCGTAGCGCTCGAAGTTGTAGTGCATCCTTTTCAGGCGCTGGGCCATCTTGTCCGCGCCTGCCTGCTTGCCCTCCTCCACCTGGCGGCGGTACTCGGCGTCGTAGCGCATCTTGGCCGAGGGGTTCTTGCCCTTCTTTCTCGACTGGATGCTTCCAGAGGAGGCGATGATCGCGAGCGGGTTGCGCACGATGGCGTAGCACGGGAACCGCTTCGCGAGGCCCGGGAGCAGGGCGGTGAACATCCCGGGCTGCTTTATGGCGAGCAGGAAGTCCTTGTCGAGGTCCTTGCCCACGGGTATGTCGCCCTTGACCGCGATGCGCTTGCGGACGCCGTCGACCTGGCCCTTGGTGTTGTCGGGGACGATGCCGCCGACGTGCTTGCTGCGCACGACGCCCTGCTTGAGGGCCTTGCGGCGCATCCGCCGGTAGACCTTCTCCAGCTCGTCGCAGACGGCGTCGTAGTCCGGCATCTGCTGCTCGAACCTGTTGGGGGGGAGGGGTTCGGCGAGGGCTATGGTGTTCGGAAGCTTGTTCAGCAGGTGGCACGTGAGTGTGGTGCCGCTGCGCCCCGGGCCCGTGAGCACGACGTTGTACTCGTTGGTGCTCGTGGCGCCCTCGACCTTCTCCCGCAACTCTCCCAACTTCGACGCGACCCGCCGCCGGACCGATCCCATAATGCCTCCAGTGCTCTTGCCGGTCTTACCGTTAAGCAACCATGATAACCAAGAACGGGCCGGAAAGCGTCCAGCGGCCCGCGGGTTGGAAACGCCGGGCCTCTTCTGATAGGTTGGCCCCGTAACGCGTATGTCCTACAAGGAGATCCTATGCTTTCCAGGTTGAGGCTCATCGTGCCCTTCTTCGCCCTTATAGTCTTGCTGGCCGGCTGCGGCGGTGGCGGGGGCCAGGCGGACAACGCCCAGGGCGGCGGTTCGCAGGACGGCGGCGGCGAAGAGCAGAAACAGTCCAAGAAAGAAGCGCGGGAGACCAAGATAGGCGTGGGTAACGTGGTCTCCGTAAAACCCGACAAGCGCAGGATGGTAGTCATGCCGAGCCGGGAGGCCGAGGACGCCGAGAAGCTCACCCTCAACGTGAGGAAGAACGCCGAGATCACGCTCGGCAGCGAAAAAGCCGAGATGGGCGACATCGCGAAGGGCCAGCAGGCCCAGGTCGAGTACGTGGTGAAGAACGACGTGAACCGCGCCATCTCCGTCCAGCTCTTCAAGGCCGAGGAACAAAACTCCGGGGAACAGCCCTCGGGCGAAGAGGAGCCATCCAACTAGCGCCGGCCGGATGAAGGTCCTGCTGACCGGCGCCACCGGCCTGCTCGGCGGCGCGCTGCTTGACCTACTGATCTCTGAAGGACACGAACCGCGCTGCCTGGTCAGGGAGGGAAGCCAGAACGCCCACCGCCTGGACGCCCACCCGATAGAGATCTCCCGCGGGGACGCCGGCAACGCCGGAGACCTCGGCCGCGCCCTCGCCGGCGCCGACGCCCTCCTGCACGTCGCCGGCATCGAATACGCTCCATCCGTCGTCGAGGCGGCCCGAAAGGCCGGTGTCTCTAGGGTCGTGGTGGTGGGCAGCACGAGCGCCCACTCGGCCTACGAGTTCCGCTCCGGCCCGAAGAAGAGGATGGAGGGAGTCGTGGAAGCGAGCGGGCTCGACTGGACGATAGCCCGACCTGCCATGATCTACGGCTCCGAACGTGACAAGAACGTCCACCGCCTCCTGCGCTTTCTGGATCGCTCCCCGGTCTTCCCGATCTTCGGACCCGGCACGAACCTCTGGCAGCCCGTCTACCACGAGGACTGCGCCCGCGGCGTCTACGAGGCCCTCGTCCGCCCCACCGCCGTCGGGCACTCCTACGACCTGCCCGGCGACGAACCGCTGGCCTACAAAGACCTGGTAAAGACGGCCGCCCAAGCACTCGGTAAGCGAACCCGCCTCGTCCGTCTGCCGCTGGAGCCCATCCGCCGGGCCTTGCTTCTCGCCGAAACCCTCCGCCTCCCGCTCCCCATCAAAAGCGAGCAGGTCCTGCGCCTCCGCGAGGATAAGGCCTACACCTACGACGAAGCGCAAAAGGACCTCGGCTACGCGCCACGCCCCTTCCGCGAAGGCATAGAGCTGGAAGTCGCGCGCCTGCGCGAGGTCGGCCTCATCAAACCGAAGACGGCCTAGTGCTACACTGATGCTGTGCGGCACGAGAAGGAGCGGGCATGGCGAACCTGACGATCACGGTAGACGAGGAGACGGTAAAGAGGGCGCGTATCCGGGCTCTGGAAGAGGGCACCTCGGTGAACGCGCTGTTGCGGGGCTATTTGGAAGAGTATTCGGGCGTACGGAGGGAGAGGCGCGAGGCGGGTCGGAAACTCCTGGAACTTTCGAAGAATTCGAAAGCGGGCAGCGGTGGCAAGGGCTTGCCCAAAAGGGAAGAGTTGTACGACCGGCCGATTATGAGGAACCGGCCCGAGGGGCCACTGTAGAGAGCCATGCCCTCGTTCTTCGACACAAATGTTCTCGTATACTTGGTGGACGCAGACGAGCCAGCGAAGCAAGAGGTCTCTCGTGGCCTGGTGCAAGAGCATTTGGCCGATGGCGATGGCGCTATCTCGGTTCAAGTCTTGCGTGAATTCTTCTTTGCTTCGAGAAAGTTACGCACCCCGGTCTCGTATGAGACGGCGAGAGAAGCAGTCGAGTACTTCGCCAAGTTCTCCCCTCTTCAGGAAGACGCCGACATGGTGCTCAAGGCCGTGCGCCGCACCGGAGAGATGTCCCTTTCCTTTTGGGACGCCCTGATCGTCGAGGCCGCGTTGAAGTCCGGCGCCGACCGGCTCCTGACGGAGGACATGCAGCACGGCCAGATCATCGAGGGGATGCTTGTCGAGAACCCGTTTCTGTAGAGGATTTCAGTGTTGACCGGTCCGGTCGTTGCCGGGGGGCTGGCGTTTCTGGTGGCCGGCGCGCTCGTGCCGCTGCTGGTCAAGTTCGCCGTCGGGAGGAGCCTGCTCGACGTGCCGAACATCCGTTCCTCCCACGAGGTGCCGACGCCGCGGCTCGGCGGGGTCGCCATCTTCGCCGGAACGGTTGTCGGGGTCGCGGTTTTGCGTCCTGGAGGGGCGTGGCCGCTGCTGTTGGCGGCGGCCTTGATCTGGGCCGTCGGCCTCGCCGACGACCTCTCGAACCTCCACTTCAAGACGAAGGCGGCGGCCCAGGCACTCGCCGCCGCGGGCCTTATCCTCTTCTACCCGCCTCCGGTACTCTCCGGAGCGCCGGTCGTGCTGTGGCCCGTAGTGGCGCTGGTTGGGGTCTTCTGGATCGTGGCCCTCACAAACGCCTTCAACTTCATGGACGGCATAGACGGCTTCACGGGTGGCGTCGCGATCGTCAACGCCTTCTTCCTGATCCCGCTGGCGGGAGACTCCGGCGCGTTCTTGCCGGCCCTGATCGGGGCGACGGCAGGCTTCCTGGTCTGGAACATCAGCCCCGCCTCGATGTTTATAGGCGACTCGGGCGCGTACTTGCTCGGCTTCTCCCTGGCCGCCGTCGCCCTCTACGCCCCCGTCACACCCGGCGGGGCCTGGACGCCTCTGGGCTTCGCGGCCGGCGCTCTGGTCTTTGTGCCCTACCTCTTCGACACCGCCTTCACCCTCTTCCGGCGTCTCAGAAGCGGGGCCGGCAAGAGCATCTTCCTCGCCCACCGCGAGCACATCTACCAGCGCATAACCCCGACCGCCGACCTCCACCGCCGCACGAGCAACCTGTACTACGCGGCGAGCGCCGTCGCCGGCCTCGCCGCGTTCCTGGTGGCGGGAGGAGGCCTCGGGATTCTCCTCGGCTTCGGCGTCGCGGCGGCTCTCTGCGTCGCACTCGCGGCGTTGCCGAAGGTGGTTTAGGAGGTTTCAGGCATCAGGTTTCAGGTGTCAGGGAAAGCGGTTCGGTTCGGGAGCCGTCAACGGCTAACGACACCGTCCGAAAAGAGGATCGCTGCAGCGAGCGAAGAAAACCACCGGGCAACGGAGAGCGCGAGAAACCTGATGCCTGATGCCCGTAGCCTGAAACCTGAAATCTAGCCATCCGGCTCAATAAAAGTTAGAATGCAACTCTATGTGGCTTATGAGGAGTATGGGGGAGCGGCTTCTGGCGTCGGTGGACCGGCTGCAGCGTGCCTTCCACGGGTCTCCGCCCGCGTTCCGGCGTGGGGCGGCGATGCTGGTGGATGCTTTCATAGTCGTCGAGTCGTTCGCCGTCGTGCTCATAGTTCGCGTCTCCGGGACCCCTGACAGCGACGAGTTCTGGCCCTACTTCTGGCCGTTCGCGTTGTTTTCGGCGCTTGCTTTCGTGTTGCTCCTGAACGAGAGCGGGGTCTACAGGAGCATCCTCAGGTACACGGGCATCTACCAGGGCGTTCAGGTATTGAGCGCGACGGCCATAGCGGCCGGAGGTCTCTTTCTGGCGGTATTCTGCGTGGGGCCTGACGGGTTCGGGATCATGCCCAAGAACCCCGTCCCGATCTCGGTGCCGTTGGTCGGGTCCGTCCTCGCCTACGTGCAGCTCGTGGCGGTCCGGCTCTACCCGCGGGTCTTCTACGAGTTGTCCCTGCGCGAGGTCGGGCGCAGGACGCGGGTCGTGGTCGTAGGGACCGGGGAGCCCGGGGTGGCGCTCGCGGGGCACATATGGCGCACTTCGGCGGCCGAGACGCAGGTGGTCGGCTTCGTCAGCGAGGCCAGGGCCGAGGTGGGGAGGCAGATAGAGGGGGCTTCCGTGCTCGGGGTCGTCGAGGACCTCGAGGAGGTCATCTCCCAGCACGGCGTGGACCAGGTGATCATAGCCATGCCGCACGCTAGCCGGGAGCAGATGGATTGGATCTGGCGCACCTCCACCCGCGCCTCGGTCACCGTGAAGGTGATGCCGGACCTCGGCGAGTTCCTCTCCGAGGGGACCATCAAGCTGCGGGAGCTCCAGATCGAGGACCTCCTCGGGCGCGAGCCCGTGGACATAGACCTCGACGCCCTCTCCAGCTACGTCAACGGCAAGCGCGTGCTCGTGACGGGCGCCGCCGGCTCCATCGGCAGCGAGCTCAGTCGCCAGATCTCACGCCTCGGACCGGCCCAACTGGTCCTGCTGGACCGCGACGAGAGCGGCCTCTACTACCTGAACTCGGAGCTGCGGCGGGAAGACTTCTACGACGCCGAGACCTCCGTCGGCGACGTCACGAACCCCGAGCGGGTGAGCTTCGTCTTCGAGAAGTTCCGTCCGCAGCTCGTGTTCCACGCCGCCGCCTACAAGCACGTCCCGATGATGGAGCTTCAGGCGGCAGAGTGCATCACCAACAACGTCTTCGGCACCCTCAACGTGGCCCGCGCCGCCGGGGCCTACGGGGCGAGCAAGTTCGTAAACGTCTCGACGGACAAGGCCGTTCACCCCGTAAACGTCATGGGCGCGACCAAGCGCCTCGCCGAGATGATCGTGAAGAACCTCGCCGCCGAGTACCCCGAGACGGTCTACGCCTCGGTGCGCTTCGGCAACGTGCTCGGCAGCCGGGGATCGGTCGTGCCGACCTTCCGCCAGCAGATAGAGGCGGGCGGCCCCGTAACGGTGACCCACCCCGACATGATCCGGTACTTCATGACCATCCCGGAGGCCGTATCCCTGATCCTGCAGGCCGGCGCCATGGCCGAGGGCTACGGCACCTACGTCCTCGAGATGGGCCGCCCCGTCGCCATCACGGATCTGGCCCGCAAGATGATCGAGATAATGGGCGCCCCGAACATAAAGATAAAGTTCGTGGGCCTCCGCCCCGGCGAGAAGCTCAAAGAAGAACTCTCCGAGGAGGACGAACAGAGGACGGAGACCGCCCACCAGATGGTCTTCCGCCTCACCTCCGAGAACATGACCCCCCCCGACGGCTCAGACCTCTCCGAACTCCTCGACCCCATGATCTCCCACGCCCGCAACCAGGAGGCCGGGGAATCCCTGGCCCTCCTCCACCGCGCCGTCCCGAACTACACCACCAACGGCCCCGAGACTCACGAGATCAACCTCAACTACCCGCCCAGAGGCTGGCAAGCTTAACGGCTTGCCAGCAGCATGCTCCGGCTTCGCCTACGCTTTCAGCACGCAGCCTGACGGCTGCTTTCAGCTATCAGCTTTCAGCGAGTCGTCTGTACACGTTACGCCTCCCGACACCCGAACCGCTTCGTCATGCGCGGCCCGGTCTGGCCTTACGCAGCAAGAAGCTGACGGGCTGAGAGCGAGGACTGCGGAGCAGGCCGACGCGTGCTGAAAGCGGAGCCCGTAGGGCGTAGCGTGCTGACTAGCTTTTCTGCTGGCGGGTTGCCCTGCGGCCTCTTATGCCCAGGTAAGCCAGATAGACGCCGATCAGCAAAAAGATGCCTATTATCGGGAAATGCAGCCAGGCCAGGTACGGGTCGGACTGGAGGTCGTTGACGTACCAGGTATAGGCCCGCGTGGTCCAGGAGAAGAGCGTGATGACGCCGCACGCGAGAAGGAGGTTCGACGTGAGCCTGGAGAGCTTCATAAGTAGATTGAGTCTATCAGAGTGTGGTCGTCCGAACTAGCAACATAAAGGCGCAATGGTTATACTATCTGCCATAGTTAGGTGGAAATTGTAACAAAAAGCATCTAGCGTAAACGGCGTTCGGAGGAGAAGAGTTTTGGCTGAGTTGAAGAGGCGCACGCTCGACGAGGTAAAGGCGCTGAGCAGGGAAGAGGCCGTCGAGTTGATGCGGCAGGCCGGCATCGTGGGGGCCGGTGGGGGTGGGTTTCCGACGTACTTCAAGTGGAGGAACCCGCAGCCGAACTTGATCGTCAACTGCACCGAGTCCGAGCCGGGCTACTGGGGCGACAAGATGATCCACCGCGAGTACTACGACGAGTTCCTGGAGCTCTTCGACGCGATGAAGGACATCTTCGGCATCGAGCAGGTCATCATGGGCGTCCACTTCAAGGACGAGGAGTGGTTCTCCCGCTACAAGGAGAACGCCAACGGCCTCTACTCCGTGAGCCTGGTGCCCGACAAGTACTCGATGGGCGAGGAGAAGACGCTCATCAAGAACATCTTCAACGAGGACAAGGGCAAGTGGGTGCCGCGCCGGGTCGAGATGCCCGACGGCTCCAAGCGCCCCGGCCTCCCGCTCGACGCCGGCCACATAGTCCAGAACTCGGAGACCCTGCTCAACATCTACAACGCTTTCTTCCTGGGCAGACCGGTCACCACCAAGTTCGTCAACGTCTTCGGCCCCGACCTCCCGCTCAAGCTCTTCGAGACGCCGCTCGGCTCGTCTGCCACCGAGCTCATCAAGCTCGCCGGCATGGACGTCGAGGCGGAGGCCGGCAACGTCTCCGTCATCGACGGCGGTCCCTACCTCAACGAGATGGGCATAGAGTCCCTCGGGGAGGGCGACGCCTACGTGCGCCGCACCACCAACGGCTTCCTCATAATCCCCAAGGGCGTCGCTTCCAAGGAGTACGCCGACATAAAGACCAAGCTCCCCGAAGAGGGCGTGATCTCGCTGGTCGGCAAGGTGAGCGGCGTGAGCCTCCCGCTCGGCGGCCGGTTCCTCAAGCCCGCCACCCCGCTCGTCTCGGAGGGCGACGAGGTCTCCTTCGGCCAGAAGGTAGGCGAGCCCGTCGAGGACGGCTTCTCCATCGGCGTCTGGAGCGGCATGGACGGGACCATCACCTCCATCAAGGACGACATAATCCAGATCTCCGGCGGCGCGATACCGCAGGAAGAGGCGGCGGCCGAGACGGAGGCGGAAGCGGCACGATAGCCTGCGGCTACCTCCGCCGTAAGCTTTCAGCGGTCAGCTTTTTGGGCCGGGGTTCTCACCCCGGCCCTTTCCGCGCCTTCGGGCCGTTAGACCTCCGCAGGGAGGAATCTAAAGCCGCCTACACGAAGACCCGCGGACGAAGTAACGAAAGCCGGGATATACCACGGTTCACGCCATAGACCCGGGCGCCGCACCGAACCCAAAAGCTGAAAGCTGACCGCTGAGAGCTATTCGCCCTCTTTGCGCGGGAGGAGGTTCTGCGCCTGCTGGGGGAGCCGGGCGCGCAGATCTTCGAACGTGATGCCCTTGAGCGAAGGGAGCTCGAAGTCTTTGAGCATGCGGGTCAGGACGCCGCCGCCGCCGAGCTCGACCCACTCTTCCACCCGCATCTTCGCGAGGGTCTCGACCACCTTGACCCAGCGGACGGGGGCAACCATCTGGCCTTTCAAGGCTTCCCTTACCGATTCCGCGGTCGTCAGGATGGAGCCGTCGGCGGCGCTTACTATCGGGACTCGGGGAACGTAGAACTCGGCGGCGTCCAGGACGCCGCGCATCTTCTCGCCGGCCGCGGCGACGTATGGGGAATGGGCGGCGAAGGAGACGTTTAGCGGGATCTTGCGCCCCCTGACCCGCGAGACGGCATCGCCTAGTGCGCCCCGTAGTCCCGAGACGACCGTCTGGCGCGGGGAGTTGTAGTTGGCGACTACGGGGCCCCCCGCGTCGCCCAGCGCCTCCTCGACCTCGGCCGGGTCGGCCTTGAGGATGGCGACCATCCCGCCGGGGCATTCTTCGGCTGCCTCGGCCAGGAAGCGGTCTCTTTGGGCCACGAGCCACAGGCCCGTCTCGAGGTCGAAGCAGCCGGCGGCGTAGGCGGCGCCGTACTCCCCGAGCGAATGCCCCGCCACCACGTCCGGCTTTACATCGAGGGTGCGGCTCTCGTCGGCGTCCCACGCCGCGCGGGCGAACATCTTTACCTGATCCGGGATGCTATCCCCGACGACGCGCCGGATCGCCGGCAGCAACTCCGCCGCCGGCTCCACGACCCCGCCACCCTGTCCCGGAAACACGAACGCTCTCATCTTCTCTCCGAACCACTCCGACGCCCTGCTCAACTGCACATTCTGAGCCATACGGCGCAGAGAGGCGTTTTACCACAGGAACGATTGTTTTAATAGTGCCTTGACGATGATACGGACCGGCATCTAGGGAGTTTCGAGGTCCCGGCGCGCCCTCCCGTAATCCTCGGGCCCGATCTCACCGCGCGCGTACCGCTCGTCCAGGATCTCCCGCGCCGTCCGCGCGCCTGCGAGGCCCCTTCCTCCAGCGTCCCGAATGCCGGCCGCAACGGCCCACCTTACTACCAGGTAAAGCGCTGCGAGTACCGCCGCGACGTACAGCACGTAGAAGAACAGCGCGCCGACAGCGGCCCCGGACATGGAGAGGATGACCACGACCACCGCGAAGGCGGCGGCCAGCAGAAGGGCCTTTCTTGAACCGAGTTCCGGCACGATTTCCCCGATCTTTCTCATCGGTTTACACTCCTCGTCCTGGCCCGATAACGCGCAGCGCCCCTGGCAGGACCCGCGCCCGGAACTCCCGGGTGGGGGAGAGCATCTCGCCGTCCACGTGGGCCGGCACGGCCTCCGTCATCTCCACCTCGACTTCGGCCGCCCGGGCGAAGTGGACCTTTTTTCGGTCCGTGAGCGTGCCCCACAGCGCCGAAGGGATGAGCCCGAGCACCTCGGGACGGCTAACTTCCTCCGACCACACGACGTCGAAGAGGCCGTCGTCGAGCACCGCCTCGGGCGCGAGCCGGAACATCGAGCCGTAGGTGGTGCCGAGCGCGACCGCCACGAGTATGGTCTTCGCCTCGACCACGCTCTCGCCGCCGAGCCGCAGCGTCGCTTCGTGGCACTCGAACCCCCAGAAGAGACGCGCCACCGACCACACGTACCTGCCCGCGCCGGGCAGGTAGGAGGGCGCTTTCGTCACCCCTTCGGCGACCTCGGCATCGAACCCGACGCCGAGCCCGTTGTTGAACGGGACCCCGTTTACCTCCCCCGCGTCCACGACTCGGATCTCCCCGTCTACGAGCACCCCCAGCGCCCGCCTCAGGTCGCCGCTGACGCCGAGCGCCTTCACGTAGTCGTTGCCGGTCCCGAGGGGGAGCACGCCCATGACCCGCCCCGTCCCGGCGCAGGCCGCCGCCACCTCGTGCACGGTCCCGTCCCCGCCGACCGCGACCGCGACCGCCCCTTCGGGCAACCCGCGCACGATGTCGTATGCGTCCCCGGTCTTCTCCGTGACGTGCCAGACGGGCCGAACGCCGCGCCCTTCCAAGGCGCGGGAGATGAGCTCCCGCCCACCCCCCGACCTCCCCTTGCCGGCGGCCGGGTTGAGCACCAGATGCGCCTCACTCTCCCCAAACATCACACGCGAAAAATACCAGAACCGAGACCCCCAAGCCCTCCCGACCGATCCGAGACCGCGCCGCGCGCTGCAGAGTTCTCGCGCCCGGCGGGGCAACTTCCCGACCCCCAACCGTAAGGCGCGTACCGGACCCTGAGTAAAGCTGAGGTAAAGGTACAGAGTATCCTGTTAAGACGGGTAAGAGTCGCGTGGGGTGAGGAAAGGAGTACAATACCCCTCTACATGGTGGAAGGGACCAAAAATTGCCTGCATCTCGAAGGGTTGGGTCCCGCGGCGGGCGGATCGTACCGGTGCCCGGTTTGCGGTGAGGGCCTGGATGGCGAAGGCATCTCGCGTTGGGTTCACGAAGCGGAAAAGGCCAGGGACGAAGCTTACTCTATGGATGAGGGTGACGGGTTCGGCAGGATAGCGCGCGAAGAGGCGCAACGGGAAGTCTACCGGCGACGGAGGGTGATGTACGAGCTAGAGAACGTGCCCAGGGTGGCGACGATGAGGCCGGAGATGATCCTGGTGGTCCACGATACCGGGGCCGCGTCTTACGGGTGCAGGATCTTCTACAAGGAGCCCAGGCAGGCCGGGAGCGTGGAGCAGGTAAACGTGGCGGCGGCGCTCGAAACCATCCTGGAGTTGCGCTCCGACCCCGACCCGATAGTCCGGCTGATCGCCGAGAAGGTCGAGGAGTTCCACGGCTTTCGGGAGAAGCTTCTCGGGGAAGGGGAGCCGGCGCCGGAGCGGCGGGTCTTCTACGCCAACGAGTTCAGGGCCTTCGGTTGAGGGACGCCTGCAGGGGCGCCGCGGAGCCGCTAGAATTGGCCCGCCGATGAGAAGCCGTACACAACCATCAGAAAGCCCGAGCCGATGAGCGGAAGCAACTTCATAGCCGTGGTCGTCATGATCCTGATCCTGCTGTTCATAATCATGTCCGTCGGGCCCCTGATCTCGGCGTTCTAGCGCGGCGCTTCGCGCCTTTCAGCCCGCTCCGGCTTCGCCTACGCTCTCAGCACGCTTCGGCCTGCTCCTCAAGCCTCGCTCTCAGCCAGAAGCCTGTCGGCCAGAAAAGCTGAAGTGCTGACCGGCTGAGATGCTGACCGGCTGATACACCTACAACTCGTACCGCGTTAGCGTCGAGTATGCGACGCCTTTGGGGCTGTGTTTGCTTTGGACCAGGTCGATGGCGGACACGGTGAATCGTAGTTCGGGGAGGTTGGCGCCCGTGGGGTCGAATGGGGTTGGACGGCGGGCGCGGCCCAGGGTTATGTGGGGCATGAAGGACTTTTTCTCTGGTTGGAAACCTTCGGGTTCTAGGAGGGTTTCCACGGTTTGGGCCAGGGAGCGCATTTGTTCCTTTCCTTCGCCGAGACCGGCCCATAGGACTCTGGCGCGTCGCGGGGAAGGGAAGACGCCGAAGCTCGAGGTGAGCACGTCGAACGGTTCGTGGTCGCGGCGGATGGGTTCCAGGGTGGCGGTAATCCGGGGTAGGGAGTCCGGTGGGACGTCGCCGAGGAACTTCAGGGTGAGGTGGACGCGTTCGGGGGCCGTGAGGCGGAAGGCGTTCGTGGGGGTGAGACGGGCGGCTTCGATCAGCGCTTGCTGAACCTCCGGGGGAGGGAAGACGGCTACGAAGACGCGCACGGAGTCCCTCTCTAGGCCAGTTTGCGTGCGGAGGCGGCGCGGTTGGCGATCAGGGCCGCGGTCGCGCCGGCGCCGACGCCGTTGTCCACGTTTACTACCGAGAGGCCGGGAGAGCAGGTCTGGAGCATGCCCAGGATCGCGGCCGTCCCGTCGCCGCCGAGGCCGTAGCCCGTCGAGGTCGGTAGGCCTATAACCGGGACGGAGACGAGGCCGGAGACCACGCTCGGCAGCGCGCCCTCCATGCCGGCGGCCACTATGAGGCAGTCAGGGTCGAAGTCTCGTAGTCGGTGCAGGGGTTCCGCCAGGCGGTGGATGCCGGCCACTCCCACGTCGTTGAACGCCAGCGTCTCGACGCCCATCTCGCGGGCGACGGCCAGGGCCTCGTCCAGGACTGGAAGGTCGGAGGTGCCCGCGCTCAGGGCGCCGAGGCGCCCTCCGGTCCGGGGAGGTTCTCCCTTGCCGAGGATCAGGGATCGGCCGGCGCGGCGGATCGGCGTTTCGGGGAGGGCTGCGCGGACGGCGGCTTCGTGGTCAGGTTCCGGGGCGCTCAGGATGACGCGCTCCGCCGATTCGAGGAGGGCGGCGCAGATCCCGGCGGCCTGCTCCGGGCTCTTGCCGCGGGCGTAGACGACCTCGGGGACGCCCTTGCGGGCGGCTCGGCCGAGGTCGAGGGCCGCGAAGTCCTCGACGTAGCGGACTTCACCCTCGCGCAGCCGTCCGGCGGCCCTCTTTGGGGAGAGTTCGCCGCGTTCGACGGCGGCCAGTATTGCATCCAGGTCGTTCATGTCCTCCCGATCCGGGTATAGTACGGGCCAGAGAATCTAACACGTCATGGTTTCGTGAGATCGGAAGAAGGGTCTATGTCGATAATCGAGTTGATGCTCTCCCTGGCGGCCATACTCGGCGCGGCGGTCTTGTTTACCAACGCAGTCGAGATCATGGGCGACCGCCTGAACATGGGGCACGGGGCCGTTGGCAGCCTCCTGGCGGCCGTCGGAACGGCGTTGCCGGAGACCATGATCCCGATAGTCGCCATCCTGGGGGCCGTGATCGTGGGCTCGGGTGGGGCCGCAGCCGGGGAGATAGGCATCGGCGCGATCCTGGGCGCGCCTTTCTTGCTCGCCACGCTCGCCCTCTTTATCGTCGGCCTCTCCGCCATCCTCTACAAGAACCGGAGGGGCTCGGGAAGCGAGCTCGTAGTCAACCGGCAGGTCACCATCCCCGATATGGCGTTCTTTCTCGTCTGCTTCACCCTGGCCACGGGGGCCGGCGTCATCCAGCTGCCCCTGGTACTCAAGATCTTGCTGGCGATCCTGTTGCTCGTCGCCTACGCGCTCTACGTTATACAGACCTTGAGAAGGGGCGGCGACGCCACGGAGGGGGACCCACCGGACAGCCTCACCCTGTGGCCTTTCCGCTCGGCGGCGCCGACGTGGGCCGTCGCCACGCAACTGGTGGGCACGGTCGTGGTGATGGGCTTCGGCGCCCACTTCTTCGTCGATGCCGTGGGGCATATCTCCACCGCCATAGGCATCCCCGCAGGCCTGATAGCCCTGGTGCTGGCGCCGCTCGCGACGGAGCTGCCGGAGAAGTTCAACTCCGTCATCTGGCTCAGGAACAACAAGGACACTCTGGCCCTCGGCAACATAACGGGCGCGATGGTGTTCCAGAGCACCATCCCGGTCTCCGTTGGCATACTGTTCACCCCGTGGGACCTCGGTTTCCTGGGCGCCCTGTCCGCCGTATTCGCCCTGATCTCCGGCGTGGTGTTTATCGGGTTCCTGCTGCGTAAAGGCCCGCTGCGCGGCTTCTACCTGCTCGGCGCGGGCTCCCTCTACGCCGCGTTCCTGATCGCGGCCACGGTCGTGGTTATCGGCTCGTAAAGCGGTATGCGGAGGCCATGCCTCCGCTCCCAGCCGTCAGCTTTTTGCTCTTGCTGAGAGCTGAAGGCTGACGGCTGACAGCTCTTTGCCGTCCGCTCTAACGGTTCAGGAGCCGGCCCAGGAGCCTCCTGTTCCTGAGGCGTTCCAGTTCCGATGAGCTCTCGTTGAGGTCCTGTTCGATTCGGGCCATCTGTTCGATGCGCTCCATAAGCATCAGCCGCTCCTCGGCCGCGGCCCTGAGCTCGAGTACCTCGTCCGTGAGGCGCCGCCGCTCGGAGACGGACTCCTTCAACTCCCTTTGAAGCCTCGCGTTCGAGGCGCGAACTTCCTTTAGTTGTCCGGATAGCCTGCCGGCCTCTTCCCTGGCTCGCGCCAGCTCAAGCGCGATGGCGGCGGACCCGGCCCTGCTACGGAGGCCCTCCAGGGGGACCCTTCCGTCACCGTCCGCGAGATCCGCAACCTCCTCCTCCCGGACCCCCAGAAAGCGAGCCGCCTCCTCGACCGAGACGGAGGACCCGGGCGTCGGGTCAGTCAACGTCCGGGTCCGCGCCGGGGGACGGCTCGACCTCGTGGCCCGCCTCCCTCATGGTCGTCTCGATCTTCTCGAGACCCACCCCTCCTTCGTCGTAAGAGACGGCAACCAACCCCTTCTCCGAGTCCACGTTCGCGAGCCTCACCCCGTCGAGCCTGGCGAGCGCCCGCTCGAGCTTGGTCGCGTCCTCAGCATCAGAGATATCTGTCACTGTAAATGTAACGTCCGGCATTGGGCCTCCCTTCGGTCGGCCGCTGTCAGCTATCGGCTTTCAGCGGTCAGCTTATCCTCGGTACGGCGAAACCGCCAGGCGTTCTCGCCACCGTCCTGCGGACTAAGTTTGAGTTATGGTCGGCCCGTTGTCATCCCCAGGCTTCGTCTACCACGGTTTTGCTGAAAGCCGATAGCTGATAGCTCTATCACTGTTCGCGGGGGCGTACGGTGAGCGTTACTTCCTTGCCCCTTCTAAGGACCTTCAACTCCATGTCGCGGTCTATGGCGGATTCGTCCAGGAGGGCGAGGAGGTCGCTGTTGGAGCGGACGGGCCTGTTGCCGAGGGCGACTATCACGTCTCCCGGTCGGACGCCGGCCCTGCGGGCGGGGCCGTTCGGGGGGACTTCGCGGACGCCCGCTCCTCCGCCGACGCCGCCGCGCGAGGGCTGGGTCGCGACCACGACGCCGAGGCGGGCGCGGCGCACGCGGCCTTCGGTGACGAGGGAGAAGACCACGCGGCGGAACGCGCCCGAGACGGGCACGGCAAAGCCTATTCCCTGGGCGCCTCCTATTATCGCGGTGTTTATGCCCACCACCCGGCCAGAGGTGTCGGCCAGAGGCCCGCCGGAGTTGCCAGGGTTGATGGCCGCGTCGGTCTGGATGACGTTCTCGATGGGGCGCCCTTCCTGGCCCCGGATCGAACGCCCGAGCGCGCTTACCACCCCGGCCGTCACGGTGCTCTGGAAACCGAGAGGGCTCCCTATGGCGACCACGAGCTGCCCGACGACTAGGTTCTCCGCCTCGCCGAGCGCGGCGACCGCCGGCTCGTTCTCGGGCGTAAAGCGGACCACCCCGAGGTCGCTCGGCGGGTCGTCGCCGAGCACCTCCGCGGGGACGGAAGTCCCGTCCGAGAAAGTGACCCGCAGCTCGCCCTCGTTGCCCCGCCCCCCGCCGGCCCTGCCCAGGCCGCGCACGACGTGGCTGTTCGTGACGGCCGTGGCCGTGGTTCCGTCCGTGCCGAGGACCACGCCGCTCCCGCCGCCGCGGCCATCCTGCAGGCCGAGCGAGATCACGGCGGGCTCGAGCGTCTCCGTCACGCCCCGAACCGCCCGCGAATACGCGTCCAGCTCTGCGTTCCCGAGCTTCGAACTCGCCGAAAGGTTCTCGAAGATCTCCATACGACAATTTCTACCGCAACCCAAAACGACCGCCACCCGGACGAACGGGTGGGTGAAGAGCCTCAGGCATCGGGTGCGGCCGACAAGTCGCGCCGCGCAGGGAATATAATGCGCGCCATGAGCTTTGTCCCCGACCTCCGCCTGCTCGCCTCCATAGGAGCCGCCAGGGCGGCGCAGCTCGCGAGCCGCACCCTGAAACGGGGTGGGGGATCCACGATCCCGGGCGTCGTTGCCAGGCGCGTCGACCCGAAGGTGTTGAAGAAGCTCTCGAAGCGGCTCACGCTCGGGTCGGTCGCCGTTACGGGTACCAACGGCAAGACGACCACCACGCGCATGATCGGGAAGATCCTGCAGACCGCCGGCGTCCGGGCCGTGAACAACTCGACGGGTGCTAACCTCGTCACCGGCGTGACGGCCGCGCTCGTCTCGGATTCGTCCCTCTCCGGCAAGCCCTCCTCCGGGATGGGGCTCTTCGAGGTGGACGAGGCGAGCATCCCAAGGGTGGCGGCCGAGGCGGAGCTCAAGATCCTGGCCGTCCTGAACCTCTTTCGCGACCAGCTCGACCGCTACGGCGAGCTCGCCTACACGGGCAAGGTGATCGCCTCGGCCTTCGCCGACCTGCCCCGCGGCGGCGCAGTCGTCCTCAACGCCGACGACCCCCTCGTCGCGAGCCTCGGACGCTCGACGGGCGGCCCCGTCTTCTACGGCGTGGACGAGCCGGACCTCGACACGGGCCGTCTGCAGCACGTCGCAGACTCCAAGGACTGCCCGATCTGCGGCACGCCTTTGGACTACGCCGCCGTCTACATGGGCCACGTCGGCGTCTACGGCTGCCCGACCGGGGACTTCTCCCGACCGCCCCTCGACTACCGGGCGAGCCGGGTACGCCCCGAAGGCGCGCGCGGCTCCTCGTTCCTCCTAACGACGCCGAAGGGCGAGAGGGAGGCGAAGATATCGCTTCCGGGCCTCTACAACGTCTACAACGCGCTCGCCGCCGCGGCCGTCGCGGGCGAGGCCGGCGTGGGTCTCGAAGACATCGTCCGGGGCATCGGGGAGTTCGGGGGGGCTTTCGGGCGGGTCGAGAGGATCGAGGCCGGTGACAGGGAGGCGTTCTTGCTCCTCATAAAGAACCCCGTCGGGTTCAACGAGATCCTGCGCACCTTCGTAACCGGCGCCGAAGCCAAAAACGTCCTGATAGCCATAAACGACAACGACGCCGACGGCCGCGACGTCTCGTGGCTCTGGGACGTGGACTTCGAGATGCTCGCGGAAGCCCGCGCCGCGGGCAAGGCCGACGCCGCCCCCTTCACCGTCAGCGGCATCCGCGCCGGCGACATGGCCGTCCGCCTCAAATACGCCGAACTCCCCGTGGGCGAGGTTGTTCCAGACCGCGAAGAAGCCATAAAAATGGCCCTGCAATCCACCCCGCCGGGCGAGACGCTCTACGTCCTGCCGACCTACACGGCGATGCTGGAGATCCGCAAGGCCTTGAGCGACATGGGCTACACGCATCCGTTCTGGGAGGACAGATGAGCCGTCAGCTCTCAGCTTTCAGCTGTCAGCAAGAACGTCGCTTTTCGCATCCTGGTACGATTCGGCCGGACCCGGGAATAGGCGGGGCTAGCGGCCAGCGTATCCGAGACGCTCAAAGGGCGTCTGAGAGAAGCTGAAAGCTGACGGCTGACAGCGCCGACCGAAGGGAGGCCAATGCTCACCATCCACCACCTCTACGCCGACATGATGAACCTCTACGGTGACCGGGGGAACGTAATCTCCATCAAGAAACGGTGCGAGTGGCGGGGTATCGGGGTCGAGGTCGTCGACGTGGGGCTCGGCGAGAGGGTCAGGCCAACCGGCTGCGATATCTTCCTCTTCGGCGGGGGGCAGGATCGGGAGCAGGCGCTTCTGGCCGATGACCTCTCGGGGTCCAAGGGTGAAGATCTGCGGGCGGTCGTCGAGGACGGGGGTGTAGTGCTCGGCGTCTGCGGCGGGTACCAGCTGATGGGGCACCATTACGAGACGCCAGAGGGTGAGAAGTTGCCCGGCGTCGGGATCTTCGACCTCCACACCGAGCCGCGCAAGCCCGACGAGGCGCGCCTGATCGGGAACGTGCTGGTCGAGGTCCCGGCCCCCGAGACGGGAGACGTACGCCGGGTCGTCGGCTTCGAGAACCACGGCGGCCGGACCTATCTGGGCGACTGCGAACCGCTCGGCACGGTAGTCGCCGGCTTCGGCAACAACGGCAGGGACGGAACCGAGGGCGCGAGGCGTCTGAACGCCTACGGCACCTACCTCCACGGATCTCTGCTGCCGAAGAACCCCTGGCTCACGGATCAGCTCATCCTGACCGCCCTGCGCCGCGAAGACGACACCGTCGAGTTGGAGCCGCTCGAAGATTCGGCGGAAGGGAACGCTTTCGCTTCGATGGCGGGTAGGTTGGCCGGAAGGCGCTAGAAGCCCTCCACCGCGGGACGCAGGTCCATCTCGAGCGTCCAGGCCGTCGGGTCCTGCTCGTGGAGAAGCCAGTAGGTCTCGGCGATGGCGTCGGGGGAGAGCATGGTGTGGTCCTCTCGGCCCGGGGACATCTCGCGGACCCTCGGCGTGTCGATCTGGCCGTCTATGACGACGTGCGCCACGTGAACGCCCTGCGGCCCGAACTCGCGGGCCATGCTCTGCGCCAGGGCCCTCAAACCGAACTTGCCGACCGCGAGGGCGGAGAACCGCGCCGATCCTCGCAGCGCGGCGGTCGCGCCGGTGAGCAGGACCGTGCCGCGGCCGGCTTCGACCATGGCGGGCAAGACTTGTTGGGCCGCGTAGAAGGCGCCGGCGCAGTTTGCCTTGAAGCACTCGTCGAACTTCTCTGGCGAGACGTCCAGGATGCCGCCCATCTGGAAGGCGCCGGCGTTGTAGACGAAGACCTCGGGATCGCCGAGGCTGTTGCGTACTTCGCCGAATGCCGCGGCGACGGAGGCCGGGTCCGTGGCGTCCGTGGGGATGGGGCGGGCCTTTCCTCCGCCTTCTTCTATCTCCTGCCGGATGCCCGACACGCTCTCTTCACGGCGGGCCATGAGCGCGACGGAGAAGCCTTCTCCGGCGAAGCGGCGGGCTACGGCCGACCCGAGACCCGGCCCCACCCCGAGTATTGCTGCCGTCTTACCGTTCACGCGCGGCTCCTTTCGTCCGGATCAATCATCTACCCTGAGGCCGAGCACGAGGAGGTCCCTCTCGATCCCGTCGAGATCGGCGACGCGCGGGAAGCGGGCCCACGCCTCGAAGCCGAAGCCCTCGAAGAGCGCGACGCTGGCCTCGTTGTGGGCGAAGATGCCGGCCGTCAGGGTCTTTATGCCGAGGCCGGGGGCCCGGCTCAGGGCTTCCTCGACCAACCGCCGGCCCAGCCCCTCGCCCCGGCGTTTCTGGGCCACGTAGATGCCGACTTCGGCTGTTGCGTGGTAGGCGGGACGGCCGTCGTAGAAGTCGCCCAGGCTCAACCAGCCGACGATCTCACCCTCATCCTCCATCACCCAGAGCGGACGCCGGGACGGGTCGTGCGCGCGGAACCACGCCACGCGGTCTTCGACGGAGATCGGCTCGGTGTCGGCCGAGACGATGCGGGAGGGTATCGTGGAGTTGTAGATCTCGACGATGGCCGGCAGGTCCCCCGCCGTGGCGTCCCGGATCTCCATCAGGAACCCTTGCTGGCGAGGACCCAAAGCCAGGTCTCCTCCGCGCCACCGGTGCCCCCGCCGGTGCGCGGCTCGGCGCAAAGGACATGGAACCCGGCTTCGCGCAGCATCTTCTTGTTGGTCCCTGCGTCGTGGTGGCTCCAGCGCATGGCCGCGCCCCAGCCCTCCCAGTCGGCGTCCTCGCCTTCGTAGTCGGCCATTGCGAGGGTAGCCAGGAAGAGGCCGCCGGGCCTGAGCCAGTCTTGGATCTTTCCGAGCAACGCCTGGTGTTCTTCCCGCGGCACGTGGATGATGGAGTGGAAGGCGACTACCGCGTCGAAGGCGTTCTGGTCGAAGGCAAGCTCCGTCATGTCGGACTTGAGGAAGGTCGCATCGGGGACCAGCTTCCGGGCGAGATCCAGCTGCTTCCCGGAGATGTCCACGCCCGTGACAGCGAATCCCCTTTCGGCGAGCCAGCGTGTAGCCGGAACGCCGGCCCCGCAGCCGAGGTCGAGCACGGTAGCACCAGATGGGAGCCCACGGGCCATCTCTTCGAGGGCCGGGATGGCGAGCGGGTCGTCCGCGTCTTTGGTGGCGAGGTATCGTTCGGCCACGCGGTCGTAGCCGGACTCGACAAGCTTTTTGTGTTCGCCTGTCACCTGGCGGTGACGCCGCCGTCCACGATCATGCACGCCCCAACGACGGAGGCCGACTCGTCCGCGGCCAGGTAGGCCGCCATCGCGGCGATCTCCTCCGGGGTAACGAACCGGCCGTGGGGCTGTCGGGCCTGCATGTTCGCCCTGGCCTCCTCGGGGTCGTCGTAGCCGCTCGTTATGCGCGCGACCCAGGGCGTGTCGACCGTCCCCGGCGCAATGCAGTTGACCCTGACGCCTTCGCCCACGTGGTCGATGGCGGAAGCCCGGGTCATGGCGAGGATCGCCCCCTTGGCCGCCGAGTAGACGGCCCTGTCGGGTATCCCGACGAGCGCCGCGACCGAGGACATGTTGATGACAGACCCCCCGCCCGAGTCCCTCAACGCCGGGATCGCGTACTTCATCCCGAGAAAGGTCCCCCGCACGCAGACGTCCATTACGAACCCGTACTCTTCTTCCGTGGTCGTAAGCGCCGTCCCTGCAACGCCGACGCCCGCGTTGTTGACCATCACGTCGAGGCCGCCCCACTCGGAGACGGCCCGCCCCACGAGCGCCTCCACGTCCGAGGCTGCCGTCACGTCGGTCTTCTGGACGAGGGCTTCGCCTCTCGCCTGCGCGGCGACCTTGCCCGCGGCGTCTTCGTCGAGGTCGGCGATCAGGACGCGGGCGCCCTCAGACGCGAGGCGCAGGGCGATGGCGCGGCCGATGCCGTTGGCAGCACCCGTGACTATCGACCTCTTGCCTTCGAGACGTTGCATGGCACCCCCGGTCGCGTTCCTAGATGTTCAGAGCGGCCAGTATAATGAGGCCCGCGCCGGCGGCGCAAACGACGTTACCTTTCGGGAGAGGAGCGCGGATGAACCATTACGCGGATTGGATCCGGGCGTTGCCCCAGGTCGACACGCCCTTTACGGGCCTAGAAGGACGCATGATAGCCGGCCCCCACGGCCAGACGGTCTTCTTCCACGCCGAGGAGGAGTTCGAGGTGCCCCCGCACTCCCACGGCGCCCAGTGGGGCGTGGTCGTCGCCGGAACCCTCCACCTCACCATCGACGGCGAAGAGAGCACCTACGCGCCAGGCGAGACCTACGACATACCCGCGGGCGCCGAGCACTCGGCCCGCCTGGAGGCCGGCTCCTCGGTCATAGACGTCTTTCAGGACCCTGACCGCTACCGGGCGAAGTAATCCTCTGGTTCAGGAGGATTGGCGTGACCCCTTCTTCCCCGTTCGAAGGCCACGAGTGGATAGACCTCTCCCACACCCTGGAGGAGGGCATCCCGGCCTGGCCCACCCACACCCGCTTCGGCAGGACCCTCTACGAATCGCAGGAACTCGGCGACGTGGCGACGCACCACGGCCTGACCATCAGCGAGCACACGGGCACCCACATGGATGCCCCCCTGCACTTCATACCTCAGGGACGGGCCCACTACGGCACGGACGAGATCCCGCTAGAGCGTCTCGCGGGCCGCGCCGCGACCATAGAAGCCACGGGCTTCGGGGCGGGGGATCTCCTCGGCGTGGATCACGTAGAAGCGTGGGAGCGGGAACACGGGACTATCGAGCGGGGAGACCGCGTCCTGATCCGCTACGGCTGGGACGAACGCTGGGCTACGGGAAGGGAGGGAAGACGCTTCCTGGAGGATTGGCCCGGCCTCTCGGGCGAAGCCGCGGAGTACCTGGTCGGAAAAGGCGTCGCCCTCGTCGGGTGCGACACGATGGCGGTGGATGCGGCCGGCTCGCCGGAGAACCTGGCGCACCACGCGCTGCTCGGCAACGAGGTCTACGTGGTCGAGAACCTGAAGAACCTCGTCAGGTTGCCGCCGTTCGCGTTCTTTATGGCTTTTCCGTTGAAGATCAAGGACGGGTCGGGCTCCCCGGTGCGGGCGGTCGCGCTGGTGCCGCGCTGATCCCCGCGCGTTCGAGACAGGCGTAGAATGATCGTCAGGGAAGTTCGCAACGGAGAGGTGTGACCATGAAGGGTATCGTGTGGCACGGGCCGGAGGAGATGTCCGTGGAGGAGGTGGCGGCGCCGGAGGTGGCGCCCGGGATGGTGGTCGTCCGGCCAACGGCCACGGGCATCTGCGGCTCGGAGATCGAAGGCTACCTCGGCCGCATGGGCAACCGCACCCCGCCCCTCGTGATGGGCCACGAGTTCGCCGGCGCCGTCACGGAGGTCGGGGAGGGGGTCGACGAAGGCCTGCTCGGCCGGACGGTGGCGGTGAACCCGCTCTCCTCGGACGGGACCTGCAAACTCTGCCGGGCCGGGCTGACGAACCTCTGCCCGAACCGCACGCTCGTCGGCATCCACTCGCCCGGCGGCTTCGCCGAGTACACGCTGGCGCCGGCCGCCAACGTCTACCCGCTACCGGAGGGCGTCGAGGCCCGCACGGGGGCTCTGGCCGAGCCGCTGGCGAACGGGGTCCACGCGGCCCGGCTCGGGACCGCGGGCGGCCACCCGGTCGAGCGCGCGGTCGTGATCGGGGCCGGCACCATCGGCCTCATGTGCCTTCAAGCCGCCGTCCTCGACGGCACGCCCGAAGTCCACGCCGTCGAACCCCACGAGGCCCGACGCGAGCAGGCGCTATTTCTCGGGGCGAAAGCGGTTCATGCCTCCGGCGAAGAGGCCCGGGATGCGCTGGACGGTCCAACCGAAGGGCTCGGCGTCGACCTGGTCGTAGACGCCGTCGGGGCCGAGGTAACGCGCCGGATGGCGCTCGAACTTCTACGGCCGGGCGGACGGGCGGTGTTTATCGGGCTGCACGACGACGACACGACGCTCGGTTTTCACGGCGTCGTGCGCGGCCAGATCGACCTTCAGGGCTCCTACGCCTATACCGCCGAAGATTTCGAGCAGGCGCTGGAGTGGCTGGTGGAGGGCAGGGCGGGTATCGGGGAGTTGCCGCCCGTACTGCCGCTGGAAGAAGGGCCGGGCGCCTTCGCGGACCTCGTCAAGGGTCCGTCCGCGCAGATAAAGGTCTTTCTTGCGGGATCGGGGGCCTAGATGCCCGCGCTCACGGGCAAGACGGCGGTCGTCATCGGGGCCAGCAGCGGCATCGGTCTGGCCACCACAAACCTTCTCGCCGACTCCGGCGCCACGGTCCACGCGGCCGCCCGCCGAAAGTCCGCTATACAGGAGGGCGCCGAAGGCCGCCCCGTAACCGCCCACGAACTGGACATCTCCGACGAGAAGTCCGTCCGCCGGACGCTGGAAGGGATCGGCGAGAAGGACGGCATAGACGTGCTCGTGGTCGCTGCGGGGATGAACTTCCCGGAGCGGCGCCTGGAACAGCTCAGTGGAGAGAGCTGGGACGCCATGATCTCCGTAAACCTCTCCGGCGCCTTCTACGCCGTCCGCGCCGCCCTGCCCTACCTGCGCGCCTCCCACGGCCTCGTCGTCCTCATAAGCAGCGTCTCCGGCTCCTGGCCCGATGCCTCCGGCCCGGCCTACCAGGCCTCCAAGGCCGGCATGACCCAACTAGCCCACGCCGCAGGCTTCGAGGAACACCAGAACGGCGTCCGGTTCACCGCCGTCCTGCCCGGCATAGTAGACACCCCAATACTGGATAATCGTCCGGAACCGCCGCCGAGGGAGGTCAGGGACGCCAGCCTCAAGCCGGACGACGTGGCGCAGGCCTGTCTCTTCCTGGCGACGTTGCCGGAGCGGGCCTACGTGCCGGAGTTGACGATGGTCCCGACGCAGCTTCAAGCGCTCGGGAAGAGCTCGACCGCGACGCCGCCCGTGCGGAGCGAGGAATGACTATGGAGATAAAGGGAACCAGAGATCCTGCACGAAGGATCAAGCCAGACCGGACGATTGTCCGGTCAAATATGAAAGCCTGCGCGGTCTCGGATGGGGGGTGTGATGGCAGATAATGGCCGGTTGGGGCGGCGGTTGCGGTCACGGGAGTGGTTCGATGACCCTGCCAGGATCGACCAGACCGCCCTGTACCTGGAGCGGTTCATGAACTACGGGCTCACGCCCGAGGAGTTGCGTTCCGGCAGGCCCGTCATAGGCATCTCCCAGACCGGCAGCGACATCGTGCCGTGCAACAGGCACCACCTGGATCTCGCGGCAAGGGTCAGGGAGGGCATCAGGGACGCGGGCGGGATACCGATGGAGTTCCCGGTCCATCCGACCTTCGAGAACTGCCGCAGGCCTACCGCGGCGCTCGACCGCAATTTGTCCTATCTGGGGCTCGTCGAGACGCTGTACGGGCATCCCATAGACGGCGTGGTGCTAACGACCGGCTGCGACAAGACGACGCCGGCGGCGCTCATGGCCGCCTCCACGGTGGATATTCCGTCCATCGTGCTCTCCGGCGGGCCCATGCTCGACGGCTGGTTCGAGGGCGAGTTGGTCGGGTCGGGGATGGCGATCTGGAAGAGCCGGCGCCGCCTGGCCGCGGGCGAGATAGACGAGGAAGAGTTCTACGAGACGGCGCTCGCCTCGGCGCCCTCTATCGGGCACTGCAACACCATGGGCACGGCCTCCACGATGAACGCCGTGGCCGAGGTGCTAGGGATGTCGTTGCCCGGGTGCGCGGCGATACCGGCGCCCTACCGGGAGCGGGGCCAGATGGCCTACGAGACGGGGCGGCGCGCCGTCGAGATGGTTCACGAGGACCTCAGGCCGTCCAAGATCCTGACTCATCAGGCCTTTCTGAACGCCATAGTCGCCGTCACCGCGATCGGCGGCTCGACGAACGCCCAGCCGCACATCACGGCGATGGCCCGCCACGCCGGGACGAAGCTGGTGCCGGAGGACTGGGAGCGCGGCTTCGACGCGCCGCTGCTCGTCAACATGCAGCCGGCCGGAAAGTACCTCGGCGAGCGGTTCCACAGGGCCGGGGGCGTGCCCGCCGTCGTTCACGAGCTTCTGGAGGCCGGCCGCATCGACGGCGGAGCGCTCACCGTTACCGGGCGTACGCTGGCCGAGAACGTCGCGGGTTGCGAGAGCAGGGACAGGGAGATGATCTCGGCCCACGACAAGCCCCTGCAGGAGCACGCCGGTTTCAGGGTATTCTCGGGCAACCTCTTCGACTTCGCGATCATCAAGACAAGCGTGATCTCGGACGAGTTCCGGGCCCGTTACCTGAGCGAGCCCGGCCGCGAGAACGTCTTCGAGGGTAGGGCGGTCGTCTTCGACGGATCGGACGACTATCACCACCGCATCAACGACCCGGAGCTGGAGATCGACGAGAAGACAATCCTCGTCATTCGGGGCGCAGGTCCCATCGGGTGGCCCGGTTCGGCCGAGGTCGTCAACATGCAGCCCCCCGACAGGCTCATCAAGATGGGCATAAACACCCTGCCGACTTTGGGCGACGGACGGCAGTCCGGCACCTCGGACAGCCCCTCGATCCTGCACGCCGCTCCAGAGAGCGCGGTGGGCGGCGGCCTCTCCTGGCTCCGGACGGGGGACACGATCCGCATAGACCTCAATAAGGGTCGCTGCGACGCGCTGGTGGACGAAGAGGAGATCGAACGCCGCAGGCGGGAGGACGGCGTACCGCCGATCCCCCCGAGCCAGACGCCCTGGCAGGAGTTGTACCGCAACCACGTCGGCCAGCTCGACGGCGGCGGGGTCATGGAGATCGCCCTGAAATACAGGGGCGCGGCCTCCAAGATACCGCGCCACAACCACTGATGACGGGCCCAGTTGACGCGCGCGAGTACCTGGCCTCGCTGCCGCCGGAGTCGCCCGTGCCGGATGCGCTGGAGAAGATAAGAGACCGCGTGGCCGCCGGCGGGCGCAAGATCGCCGTCCTCGACGACGACCCGACCGGCACCCAGACGGTCCACGGCGTCCCCGTCCTCACCACGTGGACCGTAGACGACCTTCGCTGGGCGCTGGAGCAGCCCTCGCCCACGTTCTACGTGCTCACCAACTCCCGCAGCCTCCCGGAAGAAGAAGCCGCCGCGCTGAACCGCGAGGTCGCCTCGAACCTCGCCGCCGCGGCGAAACAAGCCGGGAGCGACTTCGTCGTGACCAGCCGGGGCGACTCTACCTTGCGGGGCCACTTCCCGGCCGAGACGGACGCGATACTGGAGGGTAGCGGGGGGGAGGCGGACGGCGTGATCCTCTGCCCCTGTTACCTGGAGGCCGGGCGCCTGACCGCCGACGACACCCACTGGGTGCTGCAGGAAGAACGCCTGGTCCCCGCCGGGGAGACGGAGTTCGCCCGGGACGCAAGCTTCGGTTACTCGTCCTCGGACCTGCGCGACTGGGTCGAGGAGAAGACGGCCGGCCGGTTCCCGGCTTCCGAAGTGGTCAGCGTCGGCCTTTCGGAGATCCGGGAAGGAGGGCCGGAGCGCGTCTCCGGGATCCTGCGCGGCGCGGGTGGCGGCCGGCCCGTCGTCGTGAACGCGGCGTCCCAGACCGACCTGGAGGTCTTCGTCCTGGGCCTGCTCGACGCGGAGGAGACGGGCAGGAGGTTCGTCTACCGCACGGGGCCGTCTTTCGTGAGGGTGCGCGGCGGCATCACGGAGAAGGGGCCGTTGAGCCGGGAGGAACTGTACCGGCGGCGCCCGCACAGGGGGCACGGCCTCGTGCTCGTCGGGTCGCACGTAGAGTTGACTACGCGGCAGTTGGCCGAGGCGCTGGGCCTCGAGGGCGTGCTCGGCGTCGAGCTCTCCGTGCCGCGGCTGCTGGAGAGCGGGGAGCGCGAGGGTGAGCTTCGGCGGGTGGCCGCGGAGGTGAACGCGGGACTGGCCGCGTCAGAGGTCGTCGTCTACACGAGCCGGGAGGTCGTCGGCGGCGGTGGGGGGCGGACCGGGTTCGAGGTCGGTCGGGCCGTCTCGGACGCGCTCGTCGAGGTCATGCAGAGGGTCGACAGGGATCTGCCGCTGGCGTTCGTGGTGGCGAAGGGCGGCATCACGTCGAGCGACGTGGGCACCAGGGGCCTCGGCGTGCGGCGGGCCGAGGTGGCGGGCCAGGTGCTGCCAGGGATAGTCTCGGTCTGGATCCTGCCGGAGGAGAGCGCTTTTCCGGGCCTGCCCTACGTCATCTTCGCGGGCAACGTCGGCGGCCCAGACTCGCTGGCGAGGGTAATAGAGATCCTGAGGGGGACCAGATGAAGAACCTTGCCTTCGTAGGCCTCGGCGCCATGGGCGCCCCGATGGCGAAGAGCCTACTCCGCGCCGGCTTTGGCCTCGGCGTCTTCGACGTGCGCGAGGCGAACACGCGGCCGCTAACGGACGCGGGGGCGACGGGCGCCGGTTCGCCCGCCGAGGCAGCGGAGAACGCGGAAGCCATCGTCCTCATGGTGGTGAACGCGGACCAGACCGAAGAGGCCCTCTTCGGCGAGAACGGCGCGGCCGGGGCGCTGGCCCCGGACGCGGCCGTGGTTGTCATGAGCACCGTCGGGCCCGAGCCCATCAGGCACCTGGACGGGCGCCTGTCCGAGCAGGGACTGCGGCTATTGGATGCGCCGGTCAGCGGGGGCGTGGCTCGGGCCGAGAGGGGGGACTTGCTGATCATGGCCGGCGGACCGGAGGAGCTGTTCGGCACGCTCCGACCGGTCCTCGGGGCGATGGGCTCGACGGTGGTCCACTGCGGACCCGCGGCCGGGGACGGCCAGTCCGTCAAGCTCGTCAACCAGTTGCTGTGCGGCGTCCACATCGCCGCGGCGGGGGAGGCGCTCGCGTACGCGGAGGCGCTCGGGCTCGACCCGAGATCCGTTCACGAAACGATCCGCCACGGCGCGGCAGGCTCTTTCATGCTGGAGGATCGCGGCCGCCGGATGCTCGACCGCGAGTTCCTGCCGCCCAGAAGCGCCCTGGACATCTTCGTCAAGGACATGGGCCTCGTCCGGGAGGCGGCTGCGGAACGCGGCTTCGCCACGCCCCTCTCCGACGCGGCGCACGAGCTCTACGAGACCGGCTCCTCGCTCGGGTTCGGGGGTGAAGACGACTCGGGTATCCTGCGCGTCTTCGAGGAAGGTATGGGACCCGGGAAGCCGACGTCCTAGAGCTGTTTGCACAGAGGTTCTACCTCTGTGCGAAGCTGTCAGCCTTCAGCGGTCAGCTTTCAGCAAGGGCAAAAAGCCGACCGCTGAAAGCTGCGGGGGCATTTGCCTCCGCAACCCGCTTCAGGGGGTTCCGGTTTCCGAGGCCGGGCGCCTTCCGGGGAGGGTGTAGAAGAGGGCGCCGTCTCTGCCCTCGACCATCAGGTGGCCGCGATCGGCGAGGCGGGTCATGATGTCCTCGGCCTCGTCTACCGTGAGCGAGGTCTCGAGCGCCGCCTCGACGGGCGTGATGCCGCCTTCTCTGTCCAGGATCGCCAGCAGGAGTTGCTTCTCGCTGCCGATCTTCGGCCCGGTTCGTCCGGGACGCCTCCCTAGCAGCAACCAGCCGAAATAGCACGCGAGCGCGAGCGTGGCCGCCAGCAGCATCAGGGCGGAGACGCCGGGCGTGTAGAGCAAGTTGGAGTAGAAGTAAGAGACGGACGAGCCCAAGACGAAGCCTGTCCCGAGCATAAGCAATGGGCCGCGTGTAACGCTTCGCTGAGAGGCTTCCGGCTTGCGGCGGGCTCTGGCGTGGTCTTGCTTTCGCCGTTGGAGATCCACGAAGTCCACCGCGCTTCCTCCTCTGTTGCCGGATCGTCCATACTACAGGCAGGAGATTACAGGGAGGTAACGACTCATGGAGTTTTCTGAAGAGGTGGCCTGGGTTACGGGCAGCAGCACGGGTATAGGGCGCGCCGTCGCCGAGGCGCTCGCGGGGCAGGGCCGCAGGGTGGTCGTCCACTACAACAGCAGCGAGGACGAGGCGAGAGAGGTCGCCGGTG
Organism: Rubrobacter tropicus; assembly: GCF_011492945.1. Classification (NCBI taxonomy): domain Bacteria; kingdom Bacillati; phylum Actinomycetota; class Rubrobacteria; order Rubrobacterales; family Rubrobacteraceae; genus Rubrobacter; species Rubrobacter tropicus. The sequence goes on along the minus strand of NZ_CP045119.1, from coordinate 3,433,084 downwards.
GCATCTCGTCCTCGGGCGGCGAGGCTCTGGTAGTCGGCGGCGACGTGTCGAACTCCGGCGAGGTGGACCGCATGGTCGGGGAGATAGAGGACCGTTACGGCAGGCTCGATGTGCTCGTCAACAACGCCGGCTCCCTCATAGAGCGCAGGGGCCTCTCCGAGATGACCGAGGACCTGTGGGACCGGGTGATGAACGTCAACCTCAAGAGCGTCTACCTCTGCTCCAGGGCCGTCCTGCCGATGATGAAGCGCGGGGGCGCCGGCCGCATCATCAACATGACCTCCGTGGCGGCCCGCAACGGGGGCGGGCCCGGCTCCGTCGCCTACGCCACCGCCAAGGGCGGCGTCAGCACGCTCACCCGCGCGATGGCGAAGGAGCTCGTGGGCGAGAACATCCTCGTGAACGGCGTGGCGCCAGGCATCATAACCACGCCGTTCCACGACCGCTTCACGCCCCCCGAGGTGCGGGAGAACTTCAAGAACGCCATCCCCATAGGCCGCGAAGGGACGCCAGAAGAGACGGCCTCGGTCGTGGCGTTCCTCGCTTCTCCGGCGGCGAACTACCTGGTCGGCGAGATCATAGAGGTCAACGGCGGCCAGTTGATGAACTGACGGCGGGAACCGATCGTCCCGAACCTTTGTACAAAGGGTAGGCGAACCCGTACAGAAGGCGAGGCCCAACGTGATACCGACGGTGATGCGGGCCGGTTCTCTGCTCCTGGCCCTCGCAATGGTCCTCCCGCTCACCGCGCTCGGCGCGAGGCCCGCGTACGCCTGCTCCTGCGCGCTGTCGGAGAGCACGGAAGAAGCGTTTCGGAGCTCCGACGCCGTGTTTGCGGGCGAGGTGGTGAAGATCGGAGAGCTTCCGATGGAGCGGGAGGGGACCACGACCCTGATGATGCCTTACCTGGCCCCCGTTACCTTCGACGTGAAGGGGGCTTGGAAAGGGGTGGCGGACGACCCCGTGGTCGTTCACGGACAGGGCCCCGGGGCGAGCTGCGGCCTGGATTTCGAACGCGGCGAGACGTACCTGGTCTTCGCGGGGGGCGCGGGAGAGGGCGGAGGCGGCATGCTCCAGACGGGCCTGTGCAGCGCGACGAGGCAGGCCAGCGTGGAGACCGCGCGCAACATGTTCGGCCCTCCGTCCACGGGACTGCCAGAGACGGGGGGGCCGACGCTAAGCCTCCTCTTCTGGGTGCCCGCCGCCTGTGCCGCGCTGCTGGCGCTCGGCACGTTCCTCGCCCGACAGCGCCCCTGATACGCGCGTCACGACAGGTTCGCATGAATAGTGGACGGGCCGCCTGCGCCGGCTTCCCGGCCTGAGAGAAAGGTGCAGACGTCGTGCTCCGGGATGCTGCTCCTCGACGAATCTGGTCCATTTGTGTGATACGCCGGCCGGGCGCCGTGGGTATCGTGCGGGGTGCCAGTGGTCTCGAAGCGAGGAGGAATGGATGCGCAGGATAGTTGTGGTGTCGGCTCTGGTGGCGGCGCTGATGGCGCTTGGGGCGGGGGCCGTGTTCGCCCAGGACGGGTCGGCAGGGACGACGAAAGAGGACGGCGTTTCAGTCATCAAGGCGGGCAACCAGAGGATCCAATGCACGGGAGTTCCCTGCATAGCGACGGGCAACGACGATCTCGTCTTCGAGCGGATCGGCAACGGCAAGCAGGACAGGATCATCCTCAGGGGCGGCGACGACCAGGTGAGGGCCAACGCCTACGGCAACGACAGGGACGTAATAAGGGGCACCTCTGGCTTCGACCTGATCTACGTCGACGACGGCGACACCCGAGACAGGATCTTCGGCGGCAAGGGCAGGGACAAGTGCTTCGTGGACGCCCGCGCCGAAGCGGTGGCGGGTTGCTCGCGGATCATCGTCCAATAAGCCGCCGGAGAGAGGCTTCACCGGACGACTCAGCTGTGGGAGGGGGCGTCCAGCTCCCTCCACAGTTCGTTTGGTATCTCGCGCGCGGCGAGGTCCATCGTCTGTTTCACCCTCTCGGGACGGCTGATGCCCACGATGGTCGAGGCGACGCGGGGGTCGCGCGTCGAGAACTGGAGGGCGGCCGCCGCGAGGGGCACGTCGAACTCCTCACAGACTCTCTGCATTGTCCGCACCCTCTCGACCATATCTCCGGAGGCTTCCCGGTACGCGTAGCGGGAGTAGGCGTCGGGGCCCTTGGCGAGGATGCCGCTGCCGTAGGGGGCCGCGTTCAGGAGTGCTACGCCCCTTTCGGCCGCGACGTCGAGCAAGGGTTCGGCGCTGCGGTCGAGAAGGGTGTAGCGGTTGTGGGTGATGACGGCTTCGAAAAGGCCGGTCCGGACGTACCGGATCTCGAGTTCTATAGGCCCGCCCGCCACCCCGAGATGCTCGATGACGCCCTCGTCTTTGAGGTCTTGTAGAACCTCCGCCGCGCCGCCCGGCGCCATTATGTGCTCGAAGCTCTCGTGCTCGGGGTCGTGCAAGTAGCAGAGCTGCAGGCGGTCGAGGCCCAGAAGGTTCAGGCTGCGTTCGACGGAGCGGCGCATCTGATCCCCCGAGAACTCGCCCGTCCGAAGATCGCGGTCGGCCTTGGTGGCGAGCACCACGCCTTCTGGCAGACCGCCCATCCTCCCGAGCACCTCGCCGATGCGGCGCTCGCTCTCGCCGTCGCCGTAGGAGGCGGCGGTGTCGAGAAAGTTGATGGGGCTCTCGAAGACCGCTTCGAGCGTCCTGAAAGCGCGGTCTTCGTCAACCCCGTACTCGAAAGTCTCCGGCATGTCTCCTAAAGGGGCGCACCCGATGCACAGCGGGGAGACCGAGAGGCCCGTGCTTCCCAGGGGCTTCCTCGATGCCGCACCCCTCGCCGCGTCGTTCGTCATTCGGCCTCCCTCCTCGTGTCTGATGGTCTGCGCGTGCCCTGGTATGCCGTCATAGTAAGGAGACTAGGGGGTTGTCCCCTGCGCCCCCAACCTCGCCGACCACGCCGCGCCGGTCGGAAACTCGTACTCTTCGAGCGATTCCGCCTTCATCTCTATGCTGTAGCCCGGTTTTTTGGGTGGCACGTAGCTGCCTTTCTTTATCTCTACGGGGTCAAGGAAGTGTTCGTGCAGGTGGTCGACGTACTCCAGGACGCGGTTCTCCAACGAGGCGCCGACGGCCACGTAATCGAAGATCGACAGGTGCTGCACGTACTCGCACAGGCCGACGCCGCCCGCGTGCGGGCAGACCGGGACCCCGAACTTCTTCGCCATCAGGAGCACGGCGAGGACCTCGTTGACGCCGCCGAGGCGGCAGGCGTCTATCTGGCAGAAGCTTATGGCGTTCGCCTGGAAGAGTTGCTTGAAGAGGACGCGGTTCTGGCAGTGCTCGCCGGTCGCGACACCGACTGGGGAGACGGCGCGGGCTACGGCGGCGTGGCCCAGCACGTCGTCCGGGCTCGTGGGCTCCTCGATCCACCACGGGTCGAACTCCGCGAGGCGTTCCATGTTCTCTATGGCTTCGTCCACCTCCCAGACCTGGTTCGCATCGAGCATGAGCTTCCGGTTCGGGCCGATCTCCTCGCGCACGATCCGGGCTCGGCGCGCGTCGTCCTCGATATCCACGCCGACCTTGATCTTGACGTGCTCCCAACCCGCTTCTACCGCCCCGCGGCATAACCTCCTGAGCTTCTCGTCGGGGTAGCCGAGCCAGCCCGCGCTCGTCGTGTAGGCGGGAAAACCGTCCCTCAGCATCTCCGCTTCGCGCTCGGCTTTCGTCCCCTCGTTCTCGCGCAGGATCTCCAGCGCCTCCTCGGGGGTGATGGCGTCCGTTATGTAGCGGAACGGGACGCAGCGGACCAACTCCTCCGGGCTCATGTCCACGAGGAGCTTCCAGAGGGGCTTACACTCGCTCTTGGCGTAGAGGTCCCACACGGCGTTCACCACCGCCGCCGTGGCGAGGTGGATGACGCCCTTCTCGGGGCCTACCCACCGAAGCTGGCTGTCGCCCGTGACGTGGCTCCAGAAGGCGCCCATGTCCTCCGTAAACGACTCCAGAGTCCGGCCGACGAGAAGGGGGGCGAGTGCTTCTATGGCGGCGACGCACAGCTCGTTACCGCGTCCGATGGTAAAGGTGAGGCCGTGCCCTTCGAGGCCCGTATCCGTCTTGAGGATGGCGTAGGCGGCCGAGTAGTCAGGGTCGGGGTTCATGGCGTCAGAGCCGTCGAGGTTGTGGGAGGTTGGGAAACGGACGTCTCGGGCCACGACTTCGGTTATGGTGATCCGGCTCATCCTCTCCCACTCTCCTTCTCTCGCCTCGGGCCCATCATCGTCCCCCGCCCGCCGCGCGCCCCGCCGCGGCTTCCGTCTCCATCAGGGCGTCTTCCACGCTCTTGTTCTTGGTGAATACTTCCCGTATCCCCTCCCAGATGGCGTCCTCCACCGCCGGGTAGTTCGGGTGCTTGGGTGGGATCAGGGCCGATTCCTGGGCCCTCTCCAGGAGATCCCACCTCCGCTCTTCCAACGACCCGGGACCGGCCTGAGAGCGTGCATCTTCCAGCGCGTCGGCCCGCGCCGGCAACGTCCCGAGCCGCGCCTCATAAGCCTGCGATTCTCGCGAGGTCAAAAAGCGCAACAGCTCGATGGCCGCCGCGCGGTCGCGGACGCTCGTCGGGATGGCGAAGGAGTGGGAGCTGGAGTAGACGCGCCGGCCGGCGCTCCCCTCCGGGTAGAGCGCCACGTCGAAGCGTCCGGCGACCTCGCTGCTGTCCGGATCGACGTACGTGTAGAAGCCGCCGGGCCAGTCTGTGGACATAGCTGCTTTGCCCTCCCTGAAACAGGCGGCGACCTCGTCGTAATGCCAGTCGGGGGTCTCCCTCGGGGCTGCGTTCTCGTAGAGGTCTTTTAGCAGCCCGAGCGCCCAGCGACCGGCCTCGTCGTCCATGCGCGGCGCGGGCGGTCCTTCTTCCCCGAACATCTCACCGCCCGCCATCGCGTGAAGCTCGAAGAAGTGTCCGAAGAGCCCCGACTCCTTGCCCGGGAAAACGAACCCGTAGAGGTTCTCGGACCGCAGACGCGCGGTCGTCTCGCGCAGGTCCTCCCAGGAGGAAGGCTGGTCTTCCATGAGGTCGGTGCGGTAGAGAAGGAGCTTTACGTCCAGGTTGCGCGGGACGCTGTAGAGCGCGCCGTCTATGCGTGCCAACTCCAGGGGGCGTTCGCTGAAGGGCTCCAGCTCCGAGGACGACAGGTCGTCGTCGAGCGGGGTGAGCCATTGCTTCTGGCTCGGGGCGTACTTGGTGTGCGTGGAGATCAGGTCGTACCCGGCTTCGCCCGACCGGTACTCCCTCTCTATTCTCTCGTTGAGGTCGGGGTGCGTGGGGGCGACGACGACCTCGACGTTCACCCCGTGCTCCTCCTCGAATTCCGAAAGTCGCCCGTAGAGCGGGTCGTACATCGGGCCGCCGACGAGCAGGACCCTCAGGTTCTCGCTCATCAGAGAATCTCCTCGACGCGCGCGGCGACGGCCTCCCCCAGCTTGCGGTGCTCTTCCGCTTCCAGGTGGATGCCGTCGATGTCGCTGGAGGAGATCACGGCCCCAGCGTCCAGGAACTCGCATCCGTATTGCTCCGCGAAGCGCCGGTAGTGCCCGGCGAAACGCGCGGACTTCTCCCGGGACCCCTCGAACATTTCGGCCATGTCCGTCAGCTTTCCGACCGGGGGAGGCGCCATCAGGAGGACCACCGGAGCGCCGCCGCCGGGACCGCAACCGCTGCGCAGGATCTCCTCCGCGAGCGACGCCGCCCCCTGCGCTATGTCCGACGCGGAGGCCCCGAAACGTTCCTTCAGATCGTTGGTCCCGAGCATGACGGTCACGAGGTCTATTGGTTTATGGGACTCGAGGCACGCCCGCAAGTACGTCCTGCCGTTCTTGTGGACGCCCTCGATGGGGTCGTCCCGCACCGTCGTCCTGCCGGACAGCCCCTCCTCCACGACGCGGAAGCCGTCCCCCAACTCCCGCGCCAGCACCCCGGGCCAGCGCACCTCCTCCGAGAACCGCTCCCCCGTCTCCGGGTCGGATCCCCACGTGTTCGAGTCCCCGTAGCAGAGTATCGTTCTCATCCGTTCCCTCCCTCTCTCCGATACCTCAAGGACCAATGTTGGCCGTATCCGATGGCCGAGTCAAACGGCGGACGTGCCACCCGCTGTACGCAAAGGACGGATGTTTAAGCCCTGACACGCGGCATTATGGGCCTTCCGTGCTCTATAGACCTTGAAAGATCATACTAATTTCTTGACGAGGGTTAGAACTTTCGGTAATGTTCGTTACAGGGTGAAAGGGGTGACGGCATGGGCGCGTGGGGCGTTCCGGGCATCGTCGCCGTAAGGTCGGAGAGATAGGGAGAAGGGAGACCTGGGATGATTGCGGGACGTCGGTTTGGTGGCAGAAAGATGAACCGCCGGGATTTTCTGCGGGTGGGCGGGGCTGGCCTGGCGGGTATGAGTCTGCTCGGGGCCGCGGCCTGCGGTGGGGGCGGGGAAGCTTCCGGGGATCTCAGGTGGTCCATGTGGTCGGCGGCGCCTGAAGAGACGGCGGTATGGAAAGACCTCGCGAAAGACGTCAACCGGGCCAACCCGGAGATCACACTAAAGCTCGAGACGACGACGTTCGAGGACTACTGGAACAAGCTTTCCACGCAGCTCGCCAGCGAGAACGAGGCCGACGTGGTCGCCATGCAGAGCCTCAGGATGCCCGGTTTCGCGGCCAGGAGCGCCCTGCAACCCCTGCAGCCTTTCATAGACGATGACCCCGGTTTCGACGTCGAGGACTTCTTCAAGCCCATAAGGGACGGGCTCTCCTCGGATGGGGAGATCTACGCCTTCGGCTATGACATAGGTCCGATCATGCTCTATTACAACAAGACCCTCTTCGACGAGGCGGGCGTGCCTACGCCGTCGCCCACGGAGCCGATGAGTTGGGATGAGTTCCGCCAGGCTGCCACGGAGTTGACGGGCGGGGACCGCTACGGTTTCGTCATGCAGCCGATCTTCGACTCCACCGTACCCTGGCTGTGGTCCGGCGGCGGAGACTACATGAACGCCGGTCAGACGGAGTGTACGCTCGACTCGGCGGAGTCCATAGAGGCTATCGAGTTCGTGGTCAGCATGTTCACGGAGGATAAGATCGCCGCCCCCATCACCGACCTTGCGAACCCGAACTTCGGGGTCGAGGAATTCTACGGCGGCAACATCGGCATGCACGTGGACGGGCCCTGGCAGTTCGTCAACATCGGCGCCAACTCCGACTTCGAGTGGGGTATCGCGCCCATCCCGAGTGGCCCGGCCGGCAGCGTGACCTGGGCTGCGGGCTCCGGGTTTGGCATCTCCAACAACACCGAGAACCCCGAGGCGGCCTGGGAAGCCTTGAAGACGCTCACCAGCACCGCATCGCTCAAGAAGACGGCGAAGGCCGGTCGTGGGTATCCGGCCCGCGAGTCAGCGGTGCCGGCCTTCGAGAACCCGGAAGCTCCGCCGCCCAACGAGGACCTCGTGGAGGCCATCCTCAATGGTGAGATCGGGGAGGCCAGGGCCTTCGAGACGACGACGACCTGGCAAGAGACTACGGTCATGCTCACGCGGGACTTCAACCCGGTCTTTCTCGGAAAGCAGAGCGTTCAGGAGACCATCGACAAGGTCAAACCGCAGTTCGACAAGCTGCTGCAGGAGCACCAGGAGATCCTGGACAGGTAGGGGGACCGCGTGGCGGGCAACACCGGGAGGAGAGGCGGCGTCAAGTCCAGCCGCGACCGCGAGGGGTTGGCGGCGGGGCTCTTCCTGTTGCCGAACCTCATCGGCTTTCTCATCTTCACGGCCATACCGGTCGGGGCCGCGTTCGCCCTCGCCTTCTACGACTACGACTTGCTGCTGGGGGCGAGCTTCGCGGGGCTAGAGAACTTCCGCGAGATCTTCACCGAGGACGAGGTCTTTCGGGCAGCGCTCTTCAACACCGTGTACTTCACGCTCGTGAGCGTGCCGCTCTCCGTGGTTCTCGGGCTCGCGACCGCGATGCTCGTAAACCAGGCCTTGCGCGGGGTCGTGGCGTTCCGGTCCATCTTTCTCCTGCCGTACGTGACCGTCACCGTGGCGCTCTCGCTGGTGTGGAAGTGGATCTACCTGCCCGACGTCGGCCTGATCAACTCCGCACTCGGGATCGTCGGCCTGGAGGGCCCGGCCTGGTTGACCAGCAGCACCTGGGCGATGCCGGGCTTGATCATCATGAGCGTCTGGAAGGGGTTCGGCTACAACATGGTCCTCTTCCTCGCCGGGCTCCAGGGCATCCCCGAACACCTCTACGACGCCGCCAAGGTGGATGGGGCGACGTCGTGGAGGCGCTTCTTGCACGTCACGATCCCGCTCCTCTCTCCGACTACCTTCTTCGTGGTGGTCATCTCGGTTATCTCCTCGTTCCAGGTCTTCGATCAGGCCCTGGTCATGACGGGAGGAGGCCCCGGCACGTCGACGACGACGCTCGTGCTCTACATCTACCAGAAGGGCTTCCAGTCCTTCGACATGGGCTACGCGGCGGCGGTTGCCCTGGTCCTCTTCGCGGCGATCTTCGTCTTCACCGTCGTCCAGTTCATCTTCCAGCGCCGCTGGGTCACCTACGATTAGGGGGAGGGATGAACCTGCTAGACACGGTCTTCAAGGGCGGGCGGTCTCCTTCGTCGGTGACCCGCAACTACTGGCCCATACTCATCTACGCAACCCTGTGCGCGATGGCGTTTTTGACGCTCGTCCCGATAGTGTGGATGGTCCTCACGGCCTTCAAATCGGCCCCGGAGGTGGCGGCCAACCCGCCGACGTGGTGGCCGAGGGAGTGGCACCCGGAGAACTTCGTGGCGGCGTGGAACTTCGCGCCCTTCGGCCGGTACCTGATGAACAGCATGGTTATGGTCGGTGGGATCACCATCCTCCAGACGGTTACCTCGGCGCTTGCGGCCTACGCCTTCGCCCGGCTGAAGTTCCGGGGCCGCGACCTGCTGTTCTTGCTGTATTTGGGGACGTTGATGATCCCGCCTCAAGTCACCGTCATACCGCAGTTCATCCTGATAAAGGAGCTCGGCTGGGTCGACACCTACCAGGGCCTCATTATCCCGCAGGCGTTTACGGCGTTCGGGGTCTTCCTCTTGCGACAGTTCTTCCTGACCATCCCGCGCGAGCTCGAGGACGCGGCCCGCATCGACGGCGCCACCCGCTTCGGGTGCTTCTGGCGGATAATCCTCCCGCTCTCGGGGCCGGCGATGGCGACGCTGGCGGTCTTTGCTTTCCTCTTTCACTGGAACAACCTGCTCTGGCCGCTTGTCGTCTCGAACTCCGACGCGACCGTCCCTATCGTCGTGGGCCTGCGGAACTTTCAGGGGCAGTACGGCACCGACTGGAACCTTCTCATGGCAGCCGCCGCGATAGCCACCATACCGACCGTGATCGTCTACCTGCTCGCCCAGCGCTGGTTCGTCCGGGGCATAACCATGTCCGGCTTCGGCGGCCGGTAGGCGACACAAACAGACGGCACCACAGACAAGGGGGAGCATGACGCAAGAGATGCAAAGACCCACGACCGCCGACACCGGATGGTTCACCCGCGACCGCTTCGGCCTCTTTATCCACTGGGGCATCTACTCCCTGGCCGCCCGCCACGAGTGGGTGAAGCAGCGCGAGAGGATCACGGACGAGGACTACCAGAGGTACTTCGACCACTTCTATCCCGACCTCTACGACCCGAAGGAGTGGGCCAGGGAGGCGAAGAAGGCCGGGATGAAGTACTTCGTCATAACCACCAAGCACCACGACGGCTTCTGCCTGTGGGACTCGGACCTCACCGACTACAAGGTCACGAACACCCCGTGGGGCGAGGACCTCATAGCCCCGATGGTCGAGGCGTTTCGCGCGGAAGGCCTGAAGGTCGGCTTCTACCACTCCCTCATAGACTGGCACCACCCCGAGTTCCCCGTGGACGGGTTGCACTCGAGGCGCGACGACGAAGAGTACATCGAGGCGAACAGGCATCGCGACGTCGCCCGCTACCGCGAGTACCTGCACGGCCAGACCCGCGAGCTGCTCACCCGCTTCGGGAAGATAGACGTTATGTGGTTCGACTTCTCCTATCCGGATCGGGTGTGGGGCGGCAAGGGAAAGGACGACTGGGGCTCCGAGGAACTCCTGGCGATGGTAAGGGAGCTCCAGCCGGGAATCATCGTCAACGACCGGTTGGAGATAGGAGGCGACCTCAAGACCCCCGAGCAGTACCAGCCCGTGGCCTGGCCCGAGGTCGACGGGGAACCAGCCCTCTGGGAAGCCTGCCAGACACTCGACGGCTCCTGGGGCTACGACAGGGACAACCTGGACTGGAAGCCGACGAGCATGCTCGTCAGGATGCTCGTCGACACGGTCTCCAAGGGCGGGAACCTGCTCCTGAACGTCGGGCCGACAGGCCGCGGCGAGTTCGACCCGCAGGCCGTCGAGAGGTTACGGGGCATGGGAGAGTGGATGCGTCTGCACGGGCGCTCGGTGCGCGGCTGCACCGCGAGCGACTTCATCCCGCCGCCCGATTGCCGTTACACCCAGAACGGCGACCGCCTCTACCTGCACCTCTTCGGGTGGCCATTTAAACACGTCCACCTCGAAGGACTCGCGGGCCGCGTCGAGTACGCCCAGCTACTGGGTGACGCGTCGGAGGTGAAGATGCTGGTCGTCGATCCGGACCAGAGGGCCCAGAACACGACGATGGGCGGCCTGCCATCCGGGACCCTCACCCTGGAACTCCCCGTGCAGAAGCCGATGGTCGAGGTTCCCGTCGTCGAGCTATTCTTGAAAGGGTGATCGTGAGCGAGCGCCGCTACAGGCAGGTCCACCTGGACTTTCACACCTCCGCCGACTGCAAGGACGTCGGCGCCTCATTCGACCCCGAGGCGTTCGCCAGGACGGCGAAGATGGGCCGCGTGGACTCGATGACGGTCTTCGCCAAGTGCCACCACGGCTTCTCGTACTATCCGACGGAGGTCGGGACCGCGCACCCGAACCTCGTCGTGGGGGACTTGATGGGCCAGCAGATAGAGGCGTTGCATGGCGCCGGGATACGGGCCCCGATCTACGTGAGCGTCATGTGGGACGACCTCGCCGGCGAGAAGAACCCCGGCTGGATCGTCGCCCGCAAGGACGGCGGGCTTATGATCCGCCCTCCACTCTCCAACGAATCCCCCCTGACGGGCGGTTGGGGCTGGAGCACCCTCGACGTCTCATCCGGCTACGGAGACTACCTCATCGCGCAGACGGAGGAGATCTGCGCGCGTTACGGCGACGCGGTTGACGGCTTCTTTTTCGATATCTGCTTTCCCCTCCCGAACTACTCTCCCTGGGGCCAGGCACGGATGCGCGAGGCCGGCGTGTACCTCGATGACGAGCCGGCCGTGCTCCGGTTCGCCGAGGAGAAGTTGAGAGACTTCCTCGGGCGTATGAGCGGCGCCGTTCGCGCGAAGGTCCCGGACGCCACCATCTTCTACAACGGCACCGTCAACCCCCGCATGGCCGAGACGCTCCCGCACCAGACCCATTTCGAGATAGAGAGCCTCCCGACCTCGTCCGGGCTGTGGGGCTACCTCCACTACCCGGTAGTCGCCCGCCAGGCCCGCACTTACGGGGTGAATTTCCTCGGCATGACGGGCCGCTTCCACAAGGCCTGGGCGGACTTCGGCGGCCTCAAGACCCGCGACCAGCTCGACTACGAGTGCGGCACCATCGTCGCCGCCGGGGGCGAGGTCTCCGTAGGCGACCAGCTCCACCCGGGGGGCACCCTCGACCCCGCCGTCTACCGCCTGCTCGAACACTCCTTCGGCCGCGTCGAGAAGCTGGAGCCGTTCCTGCGCGGCGCGAAGCCCACCGCCGAGGTCGCGATCCTCTCGGGCCACGAGCCCTCGCTGCTCGGCAGCATACCGATGAACGCCCACGTGGCCGACGTGGACGGCGCGGCCCAACTCTTCCTCGAGGCCGCCATCCAGTTCGACATCACGGACCCGACCGCCGATTCGTTTGACGCATACAAGGCGCTCGTCCTCCCCGACGGCCTTACGGTGGATGACGATCTCCGCGAGAAGCTGGAGGGTTTCATCTCCGCGGGCGGGAAGATCGTCCTAAGCGGTACGGCGGCCCTCGATACCGAGAGTGGAGAGTTCGCCCTCGACGGCGTGCCCGTCGCCTACGAGGGGCCCGCGCCCACGGTCCCGAGCTACCTGCGCCCGGACGACGCCCTCGCCGGCCACACGGAGCTGGCGCCCGACTACGACTACGTCTTCTACAACAGGGCGCACGTAGTCCGCCGCCTCGAAGGTGCGACCGCACGTGGGGACCTGCGTCGGGCTCTCTTCGACAGGACCTGGGAGCACTTCACGAGCCACGCCCAGGCCCCGGTCGGCGAGTCCCTGAACTCTCCGCTCGTGGTCGAGAACGAGAGCATCTTGTACCTCGCCGCCCCGCTCTTCGGGGCGTACCGCGACCACGACTACTGGGCCTACAGGGAGATGGCATTGAACGCGCTCAGGGGCTTCCTGCCGCAACCGCTACTCAAGCTCTCGGGGCCGGGGTGGGTCGAGGCGACGTTGCACGAGCAGGCGGCGGAAGAGGGACGTTCGGGACGGAAGATCTTGCATCTCGTCGCCTACCATCCGAGACGCACCACGCAGCCGATACAGCACGTGGACCAGTCCTGGGAGACTTCGGGCCTTGGCGTCGAAGTCTTTACGGGTGGGGAATCCATCGAGCGGGTATACCTTGCTCCCGAGGGGGAGAAGCTGGGCTTCGCCGTCGAGGGCGAATACGTTCGGATCGAACCGCCTCCGGTTGGGGCGCACGCAGTCATAGTTCTGGAGTAGAGCTTGGCCGTCACCGATGAGGCGATAAACGGAATAAAGCAGATGATCCTCTCGGGCCAGGTCCGTCCGGGAGAGAAGCTGCCCAAGGAGACGGAGCTCGCGACCCGGCTCGGCCTCTCGCGCAGTTCGCTGCGGGAGGCCGTGCGGGCCCTGATCATGGCCGGCGTCCTCAAGACGCGCCAGGGTGACGGAACCTACGTGACGAGCCTGGAGCCGCACCAGCTCCTGGAGACCATGAGCCTTGCCGTGGACTTCATGCGCAACCGCGCCCTCGTCGAGCTCTTCGAGGTGCGGCGCCTGATCGAACCCGCGGCCACGGCCCTCGCCACGGCCCGTATGACCCCCGAGGGTCTCTCGCGCCTGCGCGATTCCCTGCGCCGCATGGACGCTGCCGAAAGCGTCGAAGAACTGGTCGAGTCCGACGACGAGTTTCACGGTGAGATCTCCACCGCCACCGGCAATGCGGCCCTGGCCGCGTTCCTTCAGAACCTCTACGGCCGGACCATGCGCGCCCGTATCTGGCGCGGCCTTGCCGAAGAAGACGCTATACAACGCACGAAAGTCTCCCACCACGCTATCTACGACGCTATAGCCAACAGGGACTCAGAGCTCGCCCGCGCCGCCGCCACAATGCACATCGCCGAAGTCGAGGCCTGGTTCCGCCGCCTGCCCGAAGCGCAGGACGGCCCCCCGACCATCGGCGTCAACGGCTCGGACCACTAACACCCTTCTTGACTCGAATCCACGCATCCATTACCGTACAAACGATTGCGCAAACGATTGCGGATCGGGGGTGAGGGTGAAGACCATGAAAGACGTGGCGGAGCGGGCGCGGGTGTCCGTGAGCACGGTGTCCCACGTCTTGAACGGGACGCGGAAAGTTTCGGAGGAGACCCGGGGGGAGGTGCTGGCGGCGGTCGAGGAGCTTTCGTACAGGCCGAACCTGCTGGCCAAGGGGCTCAAGACGCGGCGGACCTTCACGATGGGGTTGCTGATCTCGGACATCCAGAACTCTTTCTTTACGTCCGTCGTGCGGGGGGTGGAGGACGTGGCCCTCAGCCGGGGTTACCACCTCTTTCTCTGCAACACCGACGAAGATCCCGTGCGGGAGGACGAGTACGTCTCGGAGCTGGTCAAGAAGCGGGTGGACGGTCTGATGGTCGCGCCCTCGGCGCGCCGGGAGGACCACGTCGGGCGCCTGCGGGCCGAGGGCGTGCCGTTCGTCTTCGTGGACCGCGACGTCGAGGGGGTCGATGCGGACGTCGTCAGCGTGGACAACCGCGCCGGGATGCGCCTCATCGCGGAGCACCTAGTGGGGCTGGGGCATCGGAGGATAGGCATGATCTCCGGTCCTCTGGACAAGGCCTCCGGGTACGAGCGGCACCTGGGCCTTCGCGACGCGCTCGTCGACCTCGGGGTTGGGATGGAGGCCTCCCTGGTCCGTTTCGGTGACTTCCGAACTTCCAGTGGTCGGGAGGGCGCCAGGGAGCTCTTGAGCCTCTCTTCGCCCCCGACGGCGCTGGTCACCGCCAACAACCAGATGACGCTGGGCGCCCTGCTCGCCATAAACGAGATGGGCCTCGGCGTGCCGGGTGACGTCTCGGTAGTTGGTTTCGACGATCCGGAGTGGGCGCCGCTGACCGGCCCGCCGCTCACGACCCTCGCGCAGCCGACCTACGAGATGGGGGTGCGGGCGGCAAAGATGCTGCTGGACAGGATCGAGGACGGACCCGGCAACGAGAGCAAGAAGGTCTTGCTGGAGCCGTGGCTGGTAGTTAGGGGGTCCACCGCTCCTTTGAAAGAACAGGAACGTGTGGGACGGATGTTGGAGTAGAGCAGGGGTGACTAGAGTGCGATCCGTGGGGACGGGCGCGCGGAAGGGAAAGGGAAAATGAAGGGCATCGAGAAGCTGGGCAGGGAAGAGACCGGGGGCATAAGCCGGCGGCGGTTCCTGGCGAGGGGCGCTGCGTTCGCGTTCGCGGCGGCCGTGACGGGGCCCGGGTTGACGGTGCTCTCCGGATGCGGGGGCGGCTCGGGCTCGGGCGCGCTCAAGTTCTGGCAGTTCTACGGGCCGGGGGGCGAGGTCGAGGCGCAGGGCAAGTGGTTCGAGGACGCCGTCAAGGGCTGGAACCAGGGCCACGACACGAAGATAGAGTTGCAGTACATTCCCGTCACGGAGTACCTCAACGGGTCAAAGCTGCAGACGGCTTTCTCCTCGAACGAGGGGCCGGACCTCTTCATAATCAGCCCGGGGGATTTCCTCCGCTATTACAACGGTGGTGTACTTCAGGACCTCACGCCGTACATAGAAGACGAGGCCAGAAACGACCTTTACCCCAACGTCATGGCGACCCGCGAGGTAGAAGGCAAGATCTTCGGCATCCCCATGGAGGTCGAGCCGATGGCGATGTACTACAGCGTCAAGGCCTTCGAGGACGCCGGCCTCTCCGAAGCGGACATACCCGAGACCTGGGACCAGTTATTGGACGTCGCCGGCAGGCTCAAGAAAGGCAACACCTTCGGCCTGCTCTTCGACACCAACCCCGGCTACTACCAGAACTTCACCTGGTACCCGTTCATGTGGCAGGGTGGCGGCGACGCCGTGGCCCCTTCGGGCAACGAGAGCGCCTTCGACTCCAAGGGCGCCGTGCAGGCGCTCCAGTTCTGGCAGGACGCCATAGAGAGTGGGGTGGCGCCGCGCAAGGCTTTGGGCACGGGCGCCAACGACATCGTCGCCAACCTCGCGCAGGGGCACGCCGCGATCCAGAACTGCGGCATCTGGGCCGTGGCCGCGCTGGAGGCCAACGCCCCCGACTTCGAGTACGGCACCTTCAAGCTCCCGCTGCCGCCTGGCGGGGAGTACACCACCGACCTCGGCGGCTGGGCGTTCGTCGCCAACTCCAAGGGGCAGAACCCCGAGGAGGCGGGCAGGTTCTGCGCCTGGGCGCTCGCCTCGATGAGCGAGTCCTCCATCGGGCGGGGGGTCGATTGGATCGCGGGCGCGGATAGCACCGTGGCGCCCCGCAAGTCCGTGCAGCGGCAGGCCGAGCAGCAGGGCGCCTTCGACGAGGGGCCGATGAAGTTCTTCCGCGAGGAGGCGTTCCCGGGCGGACGGGGCGAGCCGCGCTACACGCCCGAGGTCTACAAGGCCGTCTCCGACGCCATCCAGGCCGTTCAGCTCGACGGTCAGAGCGCCCAGGGCCAGGCCGACGCCGCCGCCGAGAAGATCGACACGTTCCTCCAGACCTACGACGGGGCGCGCATCGTATGAGCGCGGGGGCTTCCGAAACCCACTACAGGCGGGGCCTCAACCGTAGACATCGCGAGTGGCTCGCCGCCGCGCTCTTCGTGGCCCCGGACGCCCTGGGTTTGCTCGTCTTTCTCGGGGTGCCCATGGTGCTCGCTCTGGGCCTCGGGTTCTTCGAGGTGACCGGCTTCGGCGGGATAGCGTTCGCCGGGCTGGACAACTACAAGAAAATGTTCGTCGACCCGCTGTTCTTGGACAGCCTCAAGGTGACGGTAACCTACGTTGTGGGGTTCGTCGTGGGGGTCTTCGTGGTCAGCCTGGGGCTCGCGTTGCTCGTACAGCAAAAGATCCCGTTCGTCGGGTTCTTTCGCAGCATGTTCTTTTTGCCGCACGTCGTGAGCCTCGTCGTCGTGGGGCTCGTGTGGCAGTTCATGCTCACGGACGGGGTCGGGGTCGTCAACCAGGTGTTGGAGGCGGTCGGGATCGGGGGCCGCTCGTGGCTCGGGGACCCGCAGTTCGCGCTGGCGACCGTGGTGCTCGTGAGCATCTGGTTCTTTATGGGGTACTACATGATCATCTTCCTGGCGGGTCTGCAGGAGATACCGCGGGAGTACTACGACGCGGCCAAGATAGACGGGGCTAGAAGCTGGCAGCTCTTCAGGCACATCACCTGGCCCCTCCTGAAGCCGACGAGCTTCTTCGTGTTGCTGGTCTCGACGATAACCGGCGTGGCGGGGCTGCAGGCCTTCGACCTGATCTACGTGATGACCAAGGGCGGCCCGGCCAACTCTACCTCGCTGGGCATCTTCTACATCTACCAGCAGGCGTTCCAGTTCAACGACTACGGCTACGCGGCGGCCATGTCCTCGTTTCTGGTTCTGCTGCTTCTGGCCGCCACGGCCCTGATGTTCGTCCTCACCAAGGGGGGGCGCTTTGAAACCGAGTAGCGGCTCCTCCATACTGCGCCCTACGAGGGCGGCGCTCTTCTCGCTCGCGGCGGTGCTCGCCCTGCTTACGGTCTTCCCGCTCTTCTGGATGATCTCCAGCGCGTTCAAAGGCCCGGACGAGGTAAACAGCGTGAACCTCATCCCGTCCGCCCCCACCCTGGACAACTTCCGCTACGTCTTTACCGAGGTTCCGTTCCTGCGCTACATGCTCAACAGCCTCTTCGTGGCAACGACGGTGACGGTGGCGGCGCTGTGGTTCCACTCGATGGCGGCCTACGCGCTCGCGCGGCTCCGGTTCCCGGGTCGGGACGTGCTGTTTTTCGCCATCTTCTCGACCCTTTTGGTGGCGCTGCCCATCATCCTGGTGCCGCTCTTCATCCTGGTCAGGGAGCTTGGGATGCTCGACAGCTACGTCGGCCTGATCGTGCCGGCCATCTTCAACGCTTTCGGGATCTTCCTCCTCCGTCAGTTCTACCTCGGGATGCCCCAGGAACTCGAAGACGCCGCGTTCGTGGACGGGTGCGGCTACTGGGGCGTCTACTGGCACGTCATACTGCCCCTGAGCCGGCCCATACTGGCGGCGCTCGCGGTTTTCTTCTTCCTGGCGAACTGGAACAGCTTTCTCTGGCCGCTCACCATCACCCAGAATCAGGACCTCTGGATGATCCAGGTGGCCATATCCAGCTTCCAGACCCAGTACGCTGGTGCCTGGAACTACATCATGGCCGCGGCCACCGTGGCCGCCATACCGACGATGGCGCTCTTCTTCGTCTTCCAGCGCCAACTGGTCGAGTCCATAAAGACCTCGGGCTTCAAGTAATCGAGAAAGGGGACGACTTGTCCGGTTACGGAGACTTCGGCAGCAGCCTGCGCGACCTGCCTCGCCTGCGAAACAGCCGCCGCAAACGCGCGTCGAGTTGGGACCGATCCGGCGGTAACGACGACCGCCTGCACGTCGAGCCCGGGGCCACGGCGACGCTCGCCGAGATTGGGGGAGCGGGCTCGATCAACCACATCTGGGTGACGATCGCGAACGCGAGCATGGGCCGAACCCCGGCCGCCCCTGAGCCCGACTTTTTGCGCAGGCTGGTGCTCAAGATGTACTGGGACGGCGAGGAGGAACCGAGCGTGCTCGTCCCCGTCGGTGACTTCTTCGGCGTTGGCCACGCCCGCACCAGAAACTTCGTCTCGGCGCCGCTGCAAATGAGCCCCGAGGACGGCAAGTCCTTCAATTCCTTTTTCCACATGCCCTTCGCCCGCGGGGCACGCATCGAGGTAACGAGCGAGATGGAGCACGAGGAAGTCCTCTTCTACTACTACATAGATTACGAGGAGTTCGACGAGCTCGAAGAGGGCCTGGGGCGCTTCCACGCGCAGTGGCGAAGGGAGAACCCCACAGACGGGGTCGATGAGACGGACCAGACCAACGAGGAATTCCTCTTCGGCGGCGAGAACGTCGGCGGCGAGGGTAACTACACGATCCTCGAAGCCGAGGGGAAGGGGCACTACGTCGGGTGCGTGCTGAACGTCCGCAACCTCCGCGAGACCGGTCAGTGGAACTGGTACGGGGAGGGGGACGACATGATCTTTATAGACGGCGAGGAGTGGCCGCCCTCCCTGCACGGCACCGGCACCGAAGACTACTTCAACACCGCCTGGTGCCCGCAGCAGGGATACTCGGCCCCGTACCATGGCATCACCCTGGGCGGCGGGGACAACTGGAGCGGCCACGTGAGCCTGTACCGCTTCCACGTCGAAGACCCCGTGACCTTCGAGAGATCCGTCAGCGTCACCATCGAGCACGGCCACGCCAACAAGCGCAGCGACGACGTCTCCTCGGTCGCCTACTGGTACCAGGCCGAGCCGCACAAGCCGTTCTCGATACCGTCCGTAGAAGAGCGCGTGCCCAGGCAAGGGTAGCGGCTGGTTGGTACTTGTGAAACGATGCGAGCGGGTCTAGGGAAAGCGGGGAAGAGTTGGCGCGAGT
This sequence comes from Rubrobacter tropicus, assembly GCF_011492945.1. Classification (NCBI taxonomy): domain Bacteria; kingdom Bacillati; phylum Actinomycetota; class Rubrobacteria; order Rubrobacterales; family Rubrobacteraceae; genus Rubrobacter; species Rubrobacter tropicus. The sequence goes on along the minus strand of NZ_CP045119.1, from coordinate 3,414,025 downwards.
AGGCATCCTGACGATGTCAGACGGCAGGGAGTCGGTCCACCGGGACATCGAGAAGTTCGCCAGGGGCGTTGAGGGGGATCTGGCCGCCGCGCTGGAGGCCGCCGGGCACGAGGTCGTGCGGGCCCGGGAGGTGGTGTGGACGAACCGCCTCGCCGTCTCGGAGTCCCGACGCGTGGCGGACGCGAGGCCCGACTTGACGATCTTCAACATCCCGGTATGGGCCTTTCCGCACTTCTCCATGCTGGCCGCGAACGAGACGCCGGGGCCACTGCTCTTGTTCTCGAACATAAACCCGGAGCAGCCGGGGATGGTCGGGATGTTGGCCGCGGCAGGGGGGCTCGACCAGATCGGGCGCACGTACGGGCGCGCCTTCGGAGATATCTCCGACCCCCTGGTGCTGGGAAAGGTAGAAGCCCACGCCAGGGCGGCGTCGGCGATCCGGTCGTTGCGGGGCAGCACTTTCGGACGCATAGGCGGCCGTCCTATGGGCATGTACACCGCCGTCTCCAACCCGGACCAGTGGATGGAGAAGTTCGGGGTGGACGTCGAGGAGATCGACCAGTGGGAGCTGGTGAGGCGTTCGGAGAACGCGGATGGAAGCAAGGTGACGGCCGCGCGCGAGTGGCTCGAAACGCACGCCGCCGGCGTCCACTACGACGGCGACCGGCTCACGCCCGAGAAGCTGGAGCGCCAGATCCGCTCCTACTACGCCATGCGCGAGTTGATCGAGGAGTGGAACCTGGACTTCTCCGGCATAAAGGCCCAGCCCGAGCTCACCAACCACTTCGCCACGATGGACGTCACCGAGGCCTTCTTGAACGATCCCTACGACTGGGACGGGCCGAAGGAGCCGCACGTCTGCTCCACCGAGGCGGACATGGACGCGGCGCTCACCATGCAGATCCTCAAGAAGATAAGCGGAACGCCCGTGCTCTTCGCAGACGTGCGCCACTACCACGCGGACCGCGGGATCTGGGACCTCTGCAACTCGGGCCAGCACGCCACCTGGTTCGCCGCCCGCAGCGACGACGCTGCCGAGAACCTGCGCCACGTGCACCTCCACCCCGAGGTCTTCTTCTTCCCGGCCGGCGGCGCGTCCGTGCACCACCTCGCGGCGCCCGGCGACTTCACCTTCGCCCGGCTGACCCGCCTGGACGGCCGCTACCGGATGCACGTCATGCGCGGCGCCTTCGAGCGCTACGACGACGAGACCAACGAGGGACTCATGCGCCAGTCGACCTACGAGTGGCCCCACGCCTTCGCCCGCATGGACGCGCCGGCCGAGGAGATCCTCTCCCGCTACGGCTCGAACCACATACACGCGATACCGGGGGATCGCGTAGAAGAGTTGAAGATAGTCTGCAAGCTCCTGGACGTGGATTACGACGGTTTCGGCCCTGCCGGTAACGGGGGGGCGCGATGAGCGGGCTCCTGCTCGGCGTCGACGTCGGGACCTCGAGCACCAAGGGGGTCCTCGCCAGGGCCGACGGCGAGGTCCTCGCCACCGCCGAAAGACAGCACGGGCTCTCCCTGCCGAATCCGGGGTGGGCCGAGCACGACGCGGAAGAGGTCTGGTGGAAGGACTTCGTCTCCGTGTGCCGCGAGTTGTTGGAGAAGGCGGACGACGGGATCTCGGCCGTCTGCACCAGCGGCATCGGGGCCTGCCTGTTGCCCGCCGACGAAGGAGGAGAGCCGCTTCGGCCGGCGATCCTGTACGGGATCGACTCGCGGGCTGAGAAGGAGATCGAAGAGCTCAACGACCGCTACGGCCGCGAGGAGCTGCTCCAGCGCTGCGGATCCGTCTGCACGACCCAGGCCGTCGGCCCCAAGCTTCTCTGGCTCAGGCGCAACGAGCCCGGGGTGTGGGAGAAGACGCGCAAGTTCTTTATGGCGAACTCGTTCATCTCCTGGCGGCTGACCGGGGAGTACGTGCTCGACCACCACTCGGCGAGCCAGTGCGACCCCCTCTACGACGTGCAGGAGTTCGGCTGGATCAGGGACCGCGCCGAGGAGGTGGCCCCTGGACTACCGCTGCCCCGGCTGCTCTGGCCCGCGGAAGTGGTCGGAGAGGTGACGCCGGAAGCATCCGGGATGACCGGCATTCCCGCCGGGACGCCCGTCGCGGCGGGCACGATAGACGCCTGGAGCGAGGGGGCCAGCGTGGGCGTCCAGAAGCCGGGCGACCTGATGCTCATGTACGGCACCACCATGTTCATGATCGAGGTCCTCGAGGAGGCGCTCCACCACCCCGGCCTCTGGGGGACGACGGGCGTGTTGCCGGGGACCCACAACCTCGCCGCCGGCATGGCCACCTCTGGGGCTCTTACGGGCTGGCTGCGGGAGATCTCCGGCGGCGTCCCTTACGAAAAGCTCACCGAAGAGGCGGCCGCCGTCCCGCCCGGCTCGGACGCCCTGGTCGTCCTGCCGTACTTCGCAGGAGAGCGGACGCCCCTCTTCGACCCGAAGGCCCGCGGCCTCGTCTCGGGCCTCACCGTGGGCCACGGACGCGGCCACCTCTACCGCGCCATGCTCGAAGCCACCGCCTACGGCGTCCGCCACAACTTCGAGTCCATGCGCGAGGCCGGGGCCGGCGGCGACAGGCTGGTTGCGGTCGGCGGCGGCACCAAGGGCGGCCTCTGGACACGGATAGTCTCGGACGTGACCGGCCGCCCGCAGGACCTCCCCGAGCAGACCATCGGCGCCGCCTACGGCGACGCCCTGCTAGCCGCCCGCGCCGTCGAACTCGCAGGCCCCGACACCGACTGGAGCCGCATAGTCGACACCGTCGAGCCAGACGAGGCGAACCGCGAGCTCTACGACGAACTCTACGGCGTCTACCGGGAGCTCTACCCGGCGACCCTTGAGCAGATGCACCGGCTGTCCGGGCTGCAAAAAGGGGGCGGAGATGTCGTCGTCTGAACCGGAGCGGGCCGAGTACGAAAGCAGGGTGGTTGAGTGGTTGAGGTGGACGTTTCTCGAAGGCGGTAGTTCGAAAAACCCGGATCGGAGGAAAGTTCCGTGGTCATCACGTTCCGCGCCCCCAACCGTCCGGGGTGCCTCTTCGGACGTCGCGAGGACGCCGTGGGACCGCCCGAGACTCGGGAAGATCCCAGCGATGCGCCAGAGCAATGGGCGCAGATTGTCTGGATCTGTCCGGAGGACATCCAGACCTCTCCGGGCCTACCGAAGAAATGCGATGCCGGATCTATCGTGTGGGTGTGAGGGGGTAACGGTGATGAAGCTTAGGAGAGACGATGGAGACTAAGACTAGGGCCCCCGTCGTCCGGCTGCGGGGCGTCTCCAAGGAGTTCCCCGGCGTGCTTGCGGTCGACGGGGTCGACCTGGACATCGTGCCGGGCGAGGTGCACGTCGTGGCCGGGGAGAATGGGGCGGGAAAATCTACCCTGATGAAGCTTCTCTCGCAGGTCGAGAGGCCGAGCGGCGGGACGGTCGAGATCTCCGGGGAGGCCGTCGAGTTCCACGGGCCGGGACACGCCCAGCACCTGGGGGTTGCCATGGTCTACCAGGAGTTCGCGCTCGCGCCGGACCTTTCGGTGGCCGAGAACCTGTATCTTGGTCGCGAGCCGGGCCGGGTCGGGTTCGTCAACCGGGGAAAGGAGATGGAGGAGGCGAGGGGCCTGCTGCGGCGGGTGGGGTTGAACGTCGGTCCCGGCAGGCTCGTCGCCGGGCTGACCGTGGCCGAGATGCAGCGGGTCGAGATCGCCAAGGCCCTCGCCATCGACGCGAAGGTCGTCATCATGGACGAGCCGACAGCGACCCTGGCCGAGAAGGAGATCGAAGAGCTCTTCGGGATCATAAAAGCCCTCACCGACGAGGGCATCGCCATCCTCTACATCTCGCACCGGCTGGACGAGATCTTCCGCATAGCGGACCGCGTTACCGTGATGCGCGACGGAAAGATAGTGGATACCTTGCCCATCTCGGAGCTCGACGAGGACAAGCTCGTGCGCCTCATGGTCGGAAGGGAGATCTCCAACCTCTACCCGAAACCGGAGGTTGAGATAGGGGACGTCCTGCTGCGCGTCTCCGGCATAACCCGGGGCGAGAAACTGAAAAATTGCTCCTTCGAGGTGCGGGCGGGGGAGATCCTGGGCTTCGCCGGCCTCGTTGGGGCGGGCCGCACGGAGCTCGCCCGCGCCGTCTTCGGCGCCGACAGGACGGACGGCGGCGCGGTGGAACTCGAAGGACGCGCGCTCAAGATAAGGAGGCCGCAGGACGCGATAGGCTCGGGCATCGGCTACGTGACGGAGGACCGCAAGGGCGAGGGACTGGCGCTCCAGCTCGGGGTAGACCAGAACATCACGCTCGCCAACCTGCCCATGACCAGGGGCCTCATCAACCTCAAAGAGGAGGCCCGGACCGCGCGCAGGAGGAGGGACGAGCTCAACATCCGCACGCCCTCCATCCGCCGCAGGGTGCAGGTGCTCTCAGGCGGCAACCAGCAGAAGGTAGTCGTGGCGCGGTGGCTTGAGACGCGGGCGAAGGTCCTCTTCTTCGACGAGCCGGCGCGGGGGATAGACGTGGGTGCGAAAGCCGAGATGTTCGGCCTTATAGGAGATCTGGCCGAGGAGGGGCGGGGCATCGTGCTTATCTCCTCCTACCTGCCGGAGTTGTTGAACATGTGCGACCGCATCCTGGTGATGCGGGAGGGGGAGGTTGCGGGCGTGATCACGCGCGAAGAGTTCTCGGAGGAGCGCATCATCGCGCTCGCCACCGGCACGGAGGAGGCCGCATGACAGAAGGGACGGCAAACGGAACCACCCGCGGGAGCGCCCTGCGCGACAGGCTCTCGGACTTCGTCTCGCAACTCGCGGCGGCCGGCGCCCTCATAGTAGTCTTCGTCTTCCTGTCCTTCGCCTCGCCGGACTTCCTTACCGCGGACAACCTCTTCAACATCGGCTCCCAGACAGCGGTCGTCGCCGTGATCGCCGTCGGGATGACGTTGGTGATCATCACGGCCGGCATAGACCTCTCCGTCGGGTCCGTGGCGGCCCTGGCCGGCGTCATGGGCGCCCTCCTGATGTCCTCGGTCGGCCTGCCGATGCCGCTCGCCACGCTCGGTGGGACGCTCGTCGGGGCCGCCTGCGGCCTCACGAACGGACTGCTCGTCTCGGTCGCCGGCCTCAACCCGTTCATAGCGACGCTCGGGATGCTCTCCGTGGCGCGGGGCGTCGTCTACATCGCAACCGACGCGCAATCGGTCTTCGGGCTGCCCGACTCTTTTCGTTTGTTGGGGCAGGGGGTCGTCGCCGGGGGTGTGCCGATACCCGTGATCATCATCATAGCCGTGGCGATAGCCGGGTACGTGGTGCTCTCGCGGACCAAGCTCGGGCGCTACGCGTACGCGATGGGGTCCAACCTGGAGGCGGCCAGGCTCTCCGGCATCCCGATCCGGCGGTACCTCACTTCGGTGTACGTGATCTCCGGTGCCCTGGCGGGTTTCGGGGGCATGATCGCCGCCTCGCGCGTGGCCTCCGGGCAGCCGAACTACGGGATCGGCCTGGAGCTCGACGTGATCGCCGCGGCCGTTATCGGCGGGGCGAGCCTCTTCGGGGGGCAGGGGACGGTCGTAGGCACCCTGATCGGGGCCTTCCTCATAGCCCTGATCCGGAACGGCGCGGTCCTACTGAACGTGAACACCTTCTACCAGCAGGTGATTATCGGCGTCATCATCTGGGCCGCGGTCTTCTGGGACCAGTACCGCCGCCGCAAGATGGCGTCGGCTTCCGAATAATGCAACGACAAGGAGGAGCAAACATGGGTGGACGAATTTCTTTGGTGCTGATCGCCGGGGTCCTCGCCCTGACCCTGGCCGCGTGCGGCGCCCAGGTGAGGGATTCGGGCGGCGGGGACGGCGGGGGCGGCCAGGAGGGGCCGTTGCGGATCGCGGTCGTCCCGAAGGCGGTCGGCTTCGACTTCTGGGAGCAGGTCCGTATCGGCGCCCAGTGCGCGGCGAAAGAGGCCGGGGGCTCGGAGGTCAGGATCCAGTGGGACGGCGTCACGGCCGAGACGAACGTCAGCGGCCAGGTCGACCTGCTGACGAACTTCGCGACCCAGGGCGTCGACGGCATGGTCTACGCCGCCACGGACGCCAAGGTCCTCGCCGACGTCTCCCAGAACGCCCTCGACCAGGGCGTCACCGTCGTGAACATAGACTCCGGCACCGACCCGCAACCGAAGCAGGTCCCGGTGGTCGCCACGGACAACGTCGCCGCCGCCGAGGAGGCCACGGAGTACCTGGTCGAGGAGATGGGCGGCAAGGGCGAGGTCGCGTTTATCCCGTTCCAGCCAGGCACCGCCACGAACGACACCCGCACCGAAGGCTTCAAGAACGTCCTCGAAAAGAACCCGGACGTCGAGCTCGTCGCCGAGCAGTCCAGTGAGAGCGACCAGAACGTCGCCCTGGAAGTGACCGAGAATATCCTGACGGCCAACCCGAACCTCGACGCCATCTACGCCGCAAACGAGCCTGGCGTGTTGGGGGCCGCCGAGGCCGTCCGCAGGGCCGGCAAGGAGGGCGACATAACCATCGTCGGCTGGGACACCGCCCCGGACGAGGTCAAGGCCGTAGAAGAAGGCGTAGTGAGCGCGCTGGTCGCCCAGAACCCCTTCCGCATGGGCTACGACGGCGTCAACGCGGCCGTAGACGCGATCCGCAGCGACGCCCAACTGGAGGACATAGACACCGGATCGACCCTCGTCACCCAGGACAACCTCGATGACCCGGACGTAAAGGCCGTCCTCGACCCGAGCTGCTCGAACAAGCCGGAGGTTAGCGAATAGCCGTCAGCTTTCGGCTATCAGCTTGGGACTGCACGAGGCGAGCTTTCGGAGCAAAAACGTCCCCGCCGGTTTTTGGCGGGGACACCGTTTCGGGCGCCAGCAGAATGCTTCTCTACACGAGGAGAGGCTGAAAGCTGACCGCTGATAGCTACCCATTCAGGCTGCCGTCACGCTCTGAGCGGAGGAGGGGGTCGGTGCCCGGTATCGTGCGCCGGATGAGGCGTTCGGCCCGCTCGAAGAACCGCAGCCGGTCCAAAAGCGGGTTCCAGACGCCTACGGTGATGCAGTAGTAGGTGTCGTAGGGGCTCTCGTGGTGGACGTCGTGGTGCTCTTTGGAGAGGACCAGGCCCCAACCCTGGAGCCTGGCGACCCAGCCCGGGGGCGCGTCCATGTGCGCCCACTGGTGGAACTGGTTCGTCAGGAAGACGGCCAGACAGACCATTAGGAAGAACGCGCCGAAGAAGTAGCCCCAGGCCGTCGTGGCGACGGGGACGAAGAGCCAGACGAGGAGCATGAACGGGACGCTCGCCAGGCAGTTGTTCCCGTTGTTGTCGACGAAGTCGTTGCGCGTTATCCCCTCGGGGTCCACGTGGTGGTCTCGAAAGGGGCCTATAAAGTTCGGGCCGAGGATCGGGGTCTCTTCGGAGCCGAAGTTGTCGGCCAGAAAGTGGACGAAGCCGGAGGCCAGATCGGCCGCCAGGTAGGCCAGGACGGCCACGGCCGGCAGGAGCCACGCGTGGCCGAAGCCCCCCGCCCCGAGGTAGACCTCGGCCCCGAGCAGGATCGCCAACACGGAGAACGCCGCGATACCGGCGAGCTCCAGCAGCCAGTGCGCCCGGCTGCTGCGCGGTTCGGATTCTCGTTTCGCGGCCCGATGTTCCTGGATCATGCTTGCCCTCCTCTATGTTCTAAAGCGGATCGCGGTGGCATCGGGCCACCGCGATCCGCGCGGTCAGCTTGTCAGCCCGCTGCGGCTTCGCCTCCGCTCTCAGCCATCAGCCTTTTTGCTCTCGCTGAAAGCCGAAGGCTGATAGCTGATAGCCCCGCGAAGAGGCTGGGCCTCTTCGCAAACCGCTTTAATCTTCTCCCTTTAATACGGTCTAGGCCGGTTTTGGATCAAGCCGCGGATGGTTTCGGTCCTGTTGGGCGCCATTTCAGGCCGACGTGCCGCCCTCGTCGAAGCGCATCTCCTGCGGCCCTTGGACAACCCGCAGCCTCTCGTCTCTCTCCACCTCTTCGAGCAGGGCTTCCGAGACCCACATGCGGCGGAGCTTGAGGGTGTTCTGGACGCGAACGATCCGGGCCCCCGCCGGGGAGACGCCGGCGCACATGGTGAGGGCGGCGGCGAGGGCCATCCTCTCGTTCGGCATGACCATCGGGATCTTGACGGGCACGGGCGTCGTCGAGGTGAGGGCGTTCATGTAGGTGGACGGGCGGTCCATAGCGCCCGCCAGCCGCTCCGTCACGACGTCCGCGGCCCCGAGGCCGTTGGCGTTGCCGCCCGTCTCCTCCGTGAGGCCGAGAAAGACCACGCGCTCTATCCTCGGTCCCCCCGAAGCGGCGGTGGTGGGGTAGCGTCCGGTCACGTTCGGGTCCGCGCCGTCGCCGCTTATGTTCTTCCCGATCTCGTCGACTATCAGCACGTCGAGGTCTTCGAAGGGGAGCCTGAGGAGCTTCTTTTTCGCCTCTTCGAGCAGCGGCGCCTCGGCCTCTTCCAGGTTATCGGCCGGGATGGCGGCCACCCTGTACGGCTCTTCGTCGGCGTTCTCTAGGACGGCGAGGCCGAAGGCGACCTTGCCCGTCTCGACGGCGACCCTGGCGGCCTGGGGGATGGTCTCGTGGATGGCGTGCCAGCCGGCCGAGTGAATGGAGTGGGCGCCCCGCTGTTTGCCGAGACCGATCGCGAGCATCTTCGTCGGTCCGCTCTCCACCGCCCCGCGGAACGCGGTGTGCGGCTTGATCCTGTTGACCACGATCACGGAATCGGCCTCGTAAGCGTTCTTGTCCATAAAGACCTCGACGCCCGCAGGCGTCTCCCCGATCTTCACGGACTCCATGGTCGCCCGGACGGGGCACCCGGCGGTCTCCTCGCTGACGCCCAGGTGCCTCAACACGTCCGCCTGCCCCTCGGCCGTGGACGCCCCGTGGCTCCCCATCGCCGGCACGACGAAAGGCTCGGCCCCCCGCTCCTTCAGGACCCCCACGAGCGCCGCCACGACCTCCGCGATGCCGCCAACACCCCGGCTCCCGACCCCAACGGCGACCGAGCCGGAGGGCACCTCGACGCCCTTCAGGGCCTCCCTGACGGCCCCCCGAACGTCCGACAGGGCAGCGGGGGAATCCACCGACTGCTCGATGAGGGCGAACCGCGGCTGCTCGACGCCCCGCAGAAGCTCCTCGATCTCCTCGTAAACCGGCCTCTCTGTCTGCACGCTCTGACCTCCGGGCTCGTCTCCTGGCGGCTGGAGGGCCGGGCTCTCCGGAAGCGCCGGATGCCGAAGACAGAGTCTCTCCGCGCCCACGGTCGTAAACGTCTTCCCTCGAACCGCCCACCTTCCCGGGACCATTCTAAAACAATCGGCCCCCGACAAGAATCGGTTTGGTTGACGGCTGATAGCTGAATGCTGACGGCCATTCTGCGTTGCTATACTGGCCCGGGAAGTCTTGCGGTGGAAAGGTGGGAGGGTCTTTGAGGGTCGCGCTATTCGTTCCGTGCTACGTGGACCTTGTCAACCCCGAGGTGGGCGTGAGCGTGGTGCGCGTGCTCCGCAAGCTCGGCGTCGAGGTCGTCTACCCGCAAGGGCAGACCTGCTGCGGCCAGCCGGCCTTCAACTCGGGCTTCTTCGACGAGGCCAGGTCCGTCGGGCGCCACTTCATGGACGTCTTTGAAGGGGAGGAGTGGGACCACGTGGTCTGCCCCTCGGGCTCCTGCGCCACGATGGTCAGCCACTACTACCCGTTTATCTACGAGAACCTCCCCGACGAGCGCGACCGCGCCGAGGAGCTGGCCCCGCGCGTCAGGGAGTTCTCGGACTTCCTGGTCAACGTGCTCGGCGTAACAGATTTCGGGGCGAAGCTCGAGGGCCGCGCGGTCTTCCACACGGGATGCCACCAGCGGCGGGAGCTCGGGGTGCTCGAAGAGCCGCAAGAGTTGTTGAAGAACGTAGAGAACCTGGAGCTTTTGGACTGGCGCAACGAGGAGCTCTGTTGCGGGTTCGGGGGGACCTTCTCGGTGAAGATGCCCGACGTCTCCGTGGCGATGGCCGACGAAAAGATAAAGGCGCTCGTGGAGAGCGGGGCGGATACCCTGATCTCCTGCGACTCCAGTTGCCTGATGCACCTCAAGGGACGCCTGGCCCGCAAGGGCCGCGACACCCGCGTGCTGCACCTCGCCCAGGTGCTCGACGGAAACGGGGGATAGTCTTGGAGACGAAGAAGCCGGCCAACCGGCGCGAGACCGAGGACAGGCGCCCGGAGGGCCTCACGAGCCCGGTGGAGGGCTTCAACGACAGGGCCCGGCGCGCCGTGAGGGACGAAGAACTCCACGACTCCGTCGAGCTGTTCACGAACAAGTCCGTGGCGGGGCGCAACGCCGTCCTGAACGCCCTGCCGGAGGCCCCCGAGCTGCGGGAGCGGGCCTACCGCATAAAGCAGGAGACGATGGCGAACCTCGACCGCCACCTCGGCCAGATGGCCGACGCCGTCGAGGGGCGCGGGGGCAACGTCTTCTTCGCCGAGACCGGGGAGGACGTGGTCCGGTACATAGGCGACCTGGCACGGCGGCGCGGCGCCAAGGTAATCACCAAGTCAAAGAGCATGGCGACCGAGGAGATCGAGCTCAACCGGAGGTTGGAGGAGGACTACGCCGACCTCGACCTCGAGATCGTGGAGACGGACCTCGGCGAGTGGATCGCCCAGCTGGCGGGCGACACGCCCTCCCACATCGTCGGCCCCATCCTCCACATGAACCGCCGCCGGATAACGGAGGTCCTCTCCGAGACGGCCGGCGAGAGGCTCCCCCCCGACGTCGAGGCTTTGGGCTCCTTCGCGAGGAGGCGCCTGCGCGAGAAGTTCCTGGCCGCCGACATCGGCATCACCGGCGCCAACTTCGGGGTCGCGCAGACGGGAACCATCGCCACCGTAACGAACGAGGGCAACGGCAGGCTCGTCACCAGCGTCCCGCCGGTTCACGTCGTCGTGATGGGCATAGAGAAGCTCGTCCCGCGCTTCGAGGATTTGTCGGTGTTCGTCCGGCTGCTGGCGAGGAGCGGCACGGGCCAGAAGCTCACCGTCTACACGAACTTCGTCACCGGCCCGCGGGCTCCGGGCGAGCTCGACGGGGCGGAGGAGTTTCACCTGATCCTGATGGACAACGGCCGCTCGGAGCTGCTCGGCACCCCCTTCGAGGAAGCCCTCTACTGCATCCGGTGCGGCGCCTGCCTGAACGTCTGCCCCGTCTACCGCCAGACCGGCGGCCACGCCTACGGCTCGACGTATTCGGGACCGATCGGCGCCGTCATAACCCCGCTTCTGAAAGGTGGCAAGGAGGCGAAGGATCTCCCGCACGCCTCCAGCCTCTGCGGCGCGTGCTGGGAGGCCTGCCCCGTCGGCATCCCGCTGCACGACCTTCTGCTCAAGCTCCGCAACAAGCAGGTGCAGGAGGGTATAACGGGCAGGGCCCAGGGCCTCGCCTTCAAGGGCTTCGAGAACACAATGAAGAACCCCGCCCTGTACAGGATCTCGGGCAAAGCCGGACGCCTGGCCCAGAGACCCCTCGCGAAGGCCGGCGCCCCAAAGACCTTGCCGGGCCCCCTCGGCGCCTGGACGAACAGCCGCGACCTCCCAAAGCTCGCCCCCAAACCTTTCAGCCAGCTCTGGAAAGAAGGCATCTAGAGTGGCCGACCGCGCCGAGTTTCTCCAGAAGGTTCGCCACCGCACCCAGCGGGGCCGCTACAAGCCGACCAACGCCCCGGACGTCGCCTGGACCCCCAAAGACGAACCGCGCCACAGCCCGCAGGTAGAGGACCCACCCGCCCGGTTCCTCGAAGAGCTCGAAGCCCTCGGGGGGCACGGGGTGCGCGTCGCGAGCGTGGACGAAGCCAGGGATCACGTCCTCTCCGTGGTGCGCGAAAGAGGGGCGAACCTCCTGGTCCGCTGGGACGTCGAAGAGCTCGAAGCTCTAGGCGTGGACGAACCGCTCGGACGAGCCGGTGTGGGCGTCGCTGTCTGGCGGGACCTCGAAGACTTCCGCGAGGTGGCCGGCAAAGCGGACGTCGGGCTCTCCACGGCCGCCTGGGCGGTCGCCGAGACCGGGACGCTCGTCCTCGAAGGCGGCCCCGGGATGGGCCGGTCGGTGACGCTCCTGCCGCCCACCTACGTGGCGGTCGTGAGGGTAGACCAGATCCTGCGCACCGTTCCCGAAGCCATAGAAAAATACTCAGGGGGACCGCTACCGGCCAACGTCTGCTTCCACACGGGGCCGAGCCGGTCGGGAGACATAGAGATGTCGCTCTTCGTCGGGATGCACGGCCCGGGCGACGTGCACGTGATCCTGGTGGGATAGAGGGCCTCGCGTCCCTACCTACAGCGGTTTGCGGAAGGACCGACCCTCGCCGCCCACGGGGCACCGAGGCTCTCAGGGGTGCGCCCCGAGGCCGCGTGCAGGCTTCGACCCTCCACCCCTAAAACCCGAATGCCTGCTCGCGGTAGGCTCGATACTTCTGCGAACTGCTCTAGTCGAGAATCCCGATCAGGAAGGCTAGCGTCATCAGGACGCAGAAGATCACGGTAAACGCGAGGAAGCGCAGCCAGAGCCGTTTCACCCCGGCCGCGCTTCCCCGTTAGCGTCTTTTATCGACAGCGCCTTCTAACCCCCGAAGAAGTTGGACACGATCTGGAAGTACACCAGGTAGATCGAGAGGGCGACGAAGATGAGCCAGGTCGGCCACATGACCCACAGGCGCCAGCCCCTGAGCCTGATGGCTTCTGGCAGGGCCCTGGTGTTGAGCCGGATGAGAAGCCCAAGGTAGAAGGCCATCACGACCCCGCCGCCCGACGCGGAGATGATCAGCAACACCAGCGGCGCTTCCAGGCCGGCCAAGAGGATCAGCGACCCGCCGATGGCGATGACCCACGCGAACAAGAAGTAGATCCGGCTCTCGGTTATGGCCTGGCTGTTGGGGAAGAAGCTGACTTTCAGCTCGGAGGCGCTTAGCCTGCTGACGTAGTCCATGATGCCTATGCTGGTCGAGAAGAGGACTACCATGCCGGCGAAGAGGAAGAAGGACCTGAACCAGCCGCCTATCTGGTCGCCGAGGATCTGGGCCTCGGTGTTGATGAACTCGAGGTCTTCCCCGATACCCCTCTGGCCCACAGCCGACCAGACGAGCACGGAGAGCATGAGGAGCGTAAAGGCGCCGATGCAGAAGAAGGTGATGAAGTGCTCCCGGTTGGCCACTTTCCACCAACCGCGCCAGCGGCGCATGTTCTCCTCGTTCACCGGGAAGGTGTACCCGAGCGACGGGGCCGCCTGCTCCTCGCCCGTGATCGGGGAGACGACCTTCGGCATGAGCCCGCCCATCCCGAGACCCTTGTCCCTGATGTAGTTGCTCTGGGTCAGGTTGTTGGCCCCGCCGGCCCCGGCGAAGGCTATGGCGCCCAGGAACGTCGCGGCCCCGAGCGCCGCGATGGCCCCCGGCACCCCCGGGACGCTGCCGGGAGCCTGCGTGACGACGCTGGTCCAGGCACCCAGCTCGGTGGCGGCGAATACGCCGACGATCAGGAAGAGCATGATGATGCCGACGAGCACCATCTGGATCTTCTCCAGGGCCTGGTAGACGACCGGCGATAGGGTCAGCGCGAGCGCCGTGGAGATGAGGACTATGGTGGCGATTACGGGGATGCTTCCGAAGCCGAAGAGGTAGGTGAACAACGTGGCCCCGCCCGTCGCCCAGCCTGGGAAGGCGTTGGGCAACACGGCCCCCAACACGAAGAATATCCCCCAGGGTTTCCACATTCGGGTAAAACCGGTGACCGCCGTCTCGCCGGTGGCCAGCGTGTAGCGCTCGATCTCCATGTTCATGACGAACTGCACGAAGAACCCGATCAGCGCGAGCCACAGGAACGCTATCCCTATCTGCGTGGTGATGTAGGGCCAGATTATGAACTCGCCGGACCCGAGCGCCGTGGCGAGGATAACCACGCTGGCGCCGAACAGCTTGCCGAGCGGCACCGGCTCCGGCAGGTCCCTGGACCCTATCGGCGGCAGTACCCCGGATGGGATGTTCCAACCTTCCTGGGCGTCCGCCGCAGCAACCCCCCCCGCTTCCCTTCCGGCGTCACGATTCGTTAGTTGACCGTCTTCCCCGGTTCTCCCCTGCGTACTAGTGCCTTCTCGCTCTTCGCGTACGTCCCCGACCCTCCGCGGCCCGTCCTCCGGGCCCGAGCCTCTGCCTGTGTCCACGCTCTCCTCCCTTTCCCCACTGGCCGCGCGGGCCGATATCCGCCCAATAGACAAAACACCTTTTCCCCGACTCCTCCTTGAGAGTCATGCACATCGTAGCGGTAATCGCCCCCGGGCGAAAGGGGGATGCATAATTTGGTTGGGAAGTTTTGGCAACCTTTGACCGTATCCGGAGTTTCGTGGTAAGCTGCCCGGTCTCAAAACGGGGATTGTAGCAAGAAGGGTGGATAGGGAGGACGTTGGAGCGCAAGATACCCGCGCAGCGGCGCGCTGAGATCCGGGCGTTGTTGGGGCGGCGGGGTTCGGCTTCGATCGCGGAGATCTCGGACGCCCTCGGCGTCTCGGGCTCGACGGTGCGCCGCGATCTTGACGAGTTGGACCGGGAGGGGGCGGTGCGCCGGTCTCACGGCGGCGCCGTCACGGTCGAGGGCACGGCCTTCGAGCACCGGTTCGAGGACCGGCGCTTGCACAACCCGGGGGAGAAGAAGAGGATCGGGGACTACGCGGCGACGCTGCTCGAGGCGGGGCAGAGCGTCGTCTTCGACTCCTCCTCGACGGTGCTCGCCGCGGCGGAGGCGCTGGGACGGCGGAACCTCGGGGTCGCCGCGGTCACGAACGACGTGGGGGTCGCCTCCGTGCTTGCCGAGGCGCCGGGCGTGACCGTCGTGGTGCCGGGGGGGGAGATCCGGGACGGTTCCTTTACCCTGCTCGGCTCGTACACCCAGACGTTCCTGAACGGCCTGCACGTGGACGTGGCTCTGGTCGGCATCCACGCGGTAACGGGCGACGTCCTTAGCGAGTCGAGCCTCGACGTCGTGGAGGCAAAGCGGGCCATGATGCGGGCGGCCCACCGCGTCGTCCTGCTCGCCGACCACAGCAAGTTCCGTCCGCCGTCCTTCTTCGAGGTGGCCCGCATGAACCGGCTGGACGACCTCGTAACCGACACCGCCGCCCCGCCCGAGGCCCTCGAGGCCGCCGGCGCCTGCGGGGTGCGGGTGCATCTGGCATGAAGAAGTCCCACAATGCGTAGCGACAGGAGGAAGGCGTGGCAGAGACGGGTTTGAACAGGCTCGAAGGGAAGTCCGCCGTCGTGACGGGGGCCGCCAAGGGCATCGGGCGGGCCACCGCCGAGCTCTTCGCCCGCGAAGGGGCAAGGCTCGTCGTAAACGACGTGGACGAGGCCGGGCTCGAGGACCTGGAAGGCCGACTCTCCGGCGAGGGCGCAGAGGTGGTATCGGTCGTCGGTGACGTCTCCTCCGTGGAAGACGCGAAGAAGATCATCGGCGCGGCGGTCGAATCGTTCGGGCGGGTCGACGTGCTCGTGGCGAACGCCGGGGTGATCCCGCTCAACAACATAGTGGACGCGACGCCGGAGGATTGGGACCACGTAATGGCCGTGGACGGGCGGGGGATGTTCTTGACCTGCAAGTTCGCCGTAGAGGCCATGCTGAATCAGGAGGACCCGGGCGGCTCCATAATCTGCCTCTCGTCCATAAGCGGGATGGCCGGGCAGGCGGAGCAGTCGACTTACGGCCCCGCGAAGTTCGTGGCGACCGGGATCACCAAGCACCTCGCCGTCGAGTGGGCGGCCCGCGGCATCCGCGTGAACGCCGTGGCGCCGGGCACCATAGCGACGGAGGCGGTCAGGGACCTCCCAGAAGACTACGTGGCGCCCATGAAGGAGGCGCACCCCATCGGGCGGCTCGGGGAGCCATCGGAGGTGGCGAACGCGATCCTGTTTTTGGCCTCGGACGAGGCCTCGTTCGTGACCGGCGCGATCCTGCCCGTGGACGGAGGATACCTTGCCCGGTAAGGCTTCGAGCCCGAAGCGGGAGAAGGAGCCTTGAAGAGAACTCTGGACGAGGATTTGAAGCGCGGGACCCGAACGGTCCCGGGAGAGAGATTAGGAGGAGTAACGGTGAGAGGTTCTTTGGTTCGGGTCGTTCTGGTCTCCGCGCTGGCGCTGGTGGTTACGGCCTGCGGCGGCAGCGGCGGCGGGGGCGGAGGTGGCGACATCACGGTCGGCTACGCGGGCCCGACGCTCAACAACGCGTTCTTCGTCGGCCTGCAGAAGGGCGTCAAAGACGGCGCGAAGGAGCACGGCTTCCAGCTCAAGGAGACGAACGCCAACGGCGACGCCGGTGCCCAATTCAACCAGACCCAGGACCTCATAACCCAGGACGTCGACGCCCTCGTCCTCGTCCCGATAGACGCCAACGGCATAGTCCCCGCGGTCCAGGCCGCCAACAACGCCGACATCCCCGTCTACACCCTCGACCGCGGCGCCGAGGGCGGCGAGCTCGCCAGCGTCGTCGAGACGAACAACGTGGAAGCGGGCAAGAAGGGCGCGAACTATATAGTCGACCTCTTGCGGGAGCGTTACGGCGAGCCGAGGGGCAACGTGGTCGACCTGCAGGGCCTCGTCGGCACCACCGCCGCGGCGGACAGGGAGACCGGCTTCCAGCAGGTCATGAAGCAGTACCCGGACATCGAGATCGTGGCGAACCAGCCCGCGGACTTCGACCAGGAGAAGGCCCTGAACGTAACCACCAACATCCTCCAGGCCAACCCCAAGGTCGACGCGATCTTCGGCGCCAACGACGACAACACGGTCGGCGCTATTCGCGCCATAGACTCGGCCAACCGCTACGAGCCCCCGAGCAGCGACGAGCACATCTACGTCGTCGGCATCGACGGCACCGCCCAGGCCCTCGACGCCATCCGTAACGACAAGCAAACCGCCACCGTGAGCCAGAACCCCGTCGAGATGGCCCGCACCGCCATGGACTTTATAGACCAGCAGATAAACCAGGACAAGACACCCCCCAAGGAGTACTTCTACCCGACTATAGTTATCGACAAAGAGAACATAGACAGCCAGGAAGTGAAGGAATACGGCATCTGGAGCAACCAGGTCAAGTAGGTGACAGGCTTCAGGCTACAGGCATCAGCTTTCGAGGTTTTTGCTGATGCCTGTCACCTGACACCTGAAGCCTCTACTCAGGGAGACTCGTGACAGAGACCGCGCTTGTGATGGAGGGGATAGACAAGAGGTTCCCGGGCGTGCACGCGCTCAAGGGGGTGGACCTGCGGGTCGAGCGCGGGCAGGTCATGGGTATCGTCGGGGAGAACGGGGCCGGCAAGTCTACCCTCATAAAGGTGCTGGCCGGGGCCTACCGGCCCGACGAGGGGCGCATAGTGGTGGGCGGGAGGCCGCTGGAGGCCGGCAGCCCGGCCGACGCCCTGGCCGCCGGGGTCGCCGTGATCTACCAGGAGTTGAGCCTCGTCCCGGAGATGAGCGTCGCCGAGAACCTCTTTCTGGGGGACATGCCGGCCCGCGGCCCGCTGCTCGACCGCCGCGAGGCGCGGGCGCGGGCGCGGCGCCTGCTCGCCAGGGTCGGGCTCGAAAACCTGAGCACGGGGGCCCCAGTCCGGTCGCTCAGGCTCGGGGTGCGCCAGCTCGTCGAGGTGGCGAAGGCGCTTCACCGCGACGCCCGCGTACTGGTCATGGACGAGCCGACCAGCGCCCTGCAGAGCTCCGAGATACAGGTCCTCTTCGACGTGGTGCGCGACCTTCGCAAAGAAGGCATCTCCGTCATCTACATAAGCCACCACCTGGAGGAGGTCTTCGAGATCTGCGACGCCGCGACCGTGATGCGCGACGGCGCGGTCGTCGGTTCCCGTCCCATAAAGGGGTGGACCACCGAGTCGCTCGTGCAGGCGATGGTCAACAAGCGCCTCGACTCCCTCTTTCCGACCCGCGAGCGGGAGCTCGGGGAGGTGGCCCTCGAAGTAAAGAACCTCAGCCTGGAGCCGCGGGTGCGGGACGTCTCGTTCAGCGTGAGGCGGGGGGAGATCCTCGGCCTCGCGGGCGTAGTCGGCGCTGGCCGCACCGAGACGCTCAAGACCATAGCCGGCGTCACGCCGGCGACCGGGGGCGAGATCCTGGTCAAAGGACAGGCGCGGAAGGTGCGCACCGTCTCGGAAGGCCTGGACGCCGGTATCGTGTACGTGCCGGAGGACAGGGGGACGGAGGGGCTCGTACATTCCGCGACCATCAACGAGAACATGATCCTAAGCGTCCTCGACCGCATCAGCCGCGCCGGCTTCGTGGACGGAAGCCGCTACCGCTCCTTCGGGCAGAGGTTGAGGGAACGTTTCGGGGTGAGGGCTTCGTCTCTGAAACAGGAGGCCGGGCAGCTCTCCGGCGGCAACCAGCAGAAGGTGGTGCTGGCTCGGGCGATGGCGACCGAGCCGTCCGTCGTGTTGCTCGACGAGCCGACGCGGGGGATAGACGTTGGGGCGAAGAGCGAGATCTACGAGCACATGCTGGGTATCGCCGCCGGCGGCGGAGCGGTGGTCATGGTCAGCTCGGAGTTCCCTGAGCTTCTCGGGATGGCCGACCGCATAGTGGTGATGCGCGCGGGGAGGGTGGTGGGCGAGATCTCCGGCTCGGAGGCGAGCCAGGAGAAGATCCTGGAGTACGCAACCTCGGGGTCCGAGGGCAACGGCGCGAAACCGGAAGAGGAGGAAGGATAGGTCGTGGCAGAAGAACGCGCCGGCGGGACGGAGCCCGGCAAAGAACAGGCCCCGCAGGAGGGTTCCGGAAAGCGGGGCGTGAGGGGAATCCTGGCCCGCTTCCTGACCGGCACCGGCCCGATACTGGCCGCCTGGCTGCTCCTGTGCGTGGTCCTCGCCATCGTCGCCCCCAACTTTCTCGAGTTCGACAACTTCACCCAGATAGTCGTGCAGTCCGCGGTCATCGGCATCGCCGCCGTCGGCATGACGTTCGTTATTATCACGGCGGGCATAGACCTCTCCGTCGGGTCGATAGTCGCGTTGACGGGGATGCTGGCCGCGATCTCCATGCAGGGCGGGGTCCCCGGTTTCGTCGGAATACTCGTTGCCCTGGGCGCGGGGCTCTTGATCGGGGCCTTCAACGGCTTCTCCACCACGTACTTCGGCATCACCCCGTTTATAGTGACCCTCGCGGTCCTCTCGATGGGCCGCGGCCTCACCCTCGCCGTGAGCAGCGGCCAGACCGTCTTCGGCTTTCCGGCGAGCTTCACCTTCGTCGGGCAGGCGGAGATCCTGGGCATCAGCCTGCTCGTGTGGCTGACGCTCGCCGTCTTCGCGATCGGCTACTTCGTCCTCACCCAGACGGTCTTCGGCCACCAGGTCTACGCGATCGGCGGCAACAAGGAGGCCGCGCGCCTGGCCGGCATCCCCGTGCGCCGGGTCTCGTTCCTCGTCTACGCCATCTCGGGCCTCTGCGCGGGCCTCTCCGCCGTCGTCCTCACGAGCCGGCTGAACTCCGCGCTCCCGTCAGCGGCCGAGGGGCTGGAGCTCCAGGTCATAGCGGCGGTCGTCATCGGGGGACTTCGCTCTTCGGGGGCGCGGGAGCATGGGGGCACGCTGGTCGGCGTCCTGCTCATCGGCACGCTCAACAACGGCCTCACCCTGCTCAACGTGCCGCCCTTCTGGGTCCAGTTCGTCCAGGGCGTCGTGATCTTCCTCGCCGTCCTCGTAGACGCCCTGAACCGCCGCCGGGAAGGCAGGGCTGGTTGACGGAGAACACCCCGTGATACACCGAAAAGTAAAGGTCGTATTCCACGATCCCGCCTGGGGCGAAGCGTTCGAGGCCGAAGCCGCCGCGCTACGCTCCGTCCTCGGCGACGAGGCACTCGCCATACACCACATCGGCAGCACCTCGGTCCCCGGCCTCGCCGCAAAACCGACCATAGACGTCCTTGTCGAGGTTCGAAAGATCGGGAGCGTGGACGATTTTGACGGGGCAATGATCGAAAAAGGCTATGAGGCGTGGGGAGAATACGGCATCCCCGGAAGGCGCTTCTTCACGAAAAATCGCGGACCTGCTCGCACCCACAACGTTCACGTATTCGAGGCCGGCACCCCCGAAGTAGAGCGCCACCTGGCCTTCAGGGACTACCTGAGAGAGCATACCCAGACCGCCCTGGCCTACGGAAACCTCAAAAAGGATCTGGCCGAAAAGTTCCCCGCGGACATGGAATCCTACATGGTCGGCAAAGACGCGTTCATAAAACTAACCGAAAGCGAAGCCCTCTCCTGGAACCGCGCCCCGAAAGGGACAAGCTGAAATGCCGAAAGCGAGGGCCGCAGGCCCGAAACGTGCCGAGAGCGGAGGCGAAGCCGTAGCGTGCTGACCACTATAATCGCCGACGACTTGACGGGCGCGGCCGATTCCGGCGTCCAGTTCGCCCGCGCCGGCTACCGGACGGCAGTCGTCTTCCGGGGGGCCAGGATGCCTGACGAAGATCTGGACGCCGTCGTCTTCGACACGGACTCCCGCACGCTGCGCCCCGGCCTCGCCGCCCGGTACGTCACGGAGGCGGGGAGGGACGCCCGCCCGCCCGCCTCGTCTACAAGAAGTTCGACTCCACCCTGCGCGGTTCGGTGGCCGCGGAACTCTCGGCCGCCCTCGAATCCACCCGACGCCGTCGCGCCGTCGTCGCCCCCGCCTTTCCCGCCGCCGGGCGCACGACCTCGGGCGGCGTCCAACTCGTCAACGGCGTCCCCGTCCACGAGACGGAGATGAGAAACGACCCCCGCACCCCCGTCCGGGAAGGACACGTCCCGACGCTTCTGGGCGAGTGGTCGCCGTCCGTCGGCACTCTAAGCGTGGAAGACCTCCAAGACCCCGCAAACGTGAGCCGGGCCCTTGAGGCTTACGAGTGGACCGTCGCCGACGCGGGGCGCGACGCTGACCTCGAGGCGCTGGTCAGGGCCGTGTCCGACCCGGGGCGGGTACTGTGGGCGGGCTCGGCGGGTCTCGCGCAGGCGCTCGCGGCCGTCTACCCGGGCCCGCGGCCCGCGGGGGCGAAGGCGTCGTTCCCCAAGGCGCGATCCGTGCTGGTGGTCGTCGGCTCACTGAACCGCGCGTCGCGGGGGCAGCTCGACAGGCTCGTCGGGGAGTACGGGGAGGTGGCCGTCCCCGTCGGTCCCGGCTCGGCCGGCACGGTCGGGGAGGTGGTGGATGCCGCGCGGGAGACGTTCTCGGGCGGGGTGTGCGTGGCCGTCCATTCTTCGGGCAGGGCCTCGTCGAGGGCGAGGGGGCGGGTAATGAAGGCGTTGGCCGGGGCCGCCGCCGCGCTCGCCGAAGAGGGGCTGTTCGACGCGCTGGTGTTGACCGGGGGTTCGACGGCCGTCGCGGTCTCGAGAAGGCTCGGGGCTTCGGGCATCCGGCTCGCCGGGGAGGTCGAGGCCGGGGTGCCGGTCGGGACCCTGATCGGCCCGAGGCCATACACTGTCGTTACAAAGGCCGGCGGTTTCGGCAGCCCGGACACGCTCGTCGGGGCCGTGGAATCGCTTTTGAAGGGAGAACAGAGAACGTGACGCCGCCGCTCGTAGCCGTAACTATGGGGGACCCGGCCGGGATCGGCCCGGAGATAATCGCAAAGACGTTCGCAGACCCGGGCTTCCACGAGAGAAACCACGCCCTCATAGTCGGCGACGTCGGGATGCTGCGCCGCGCCGCGGAACTTCTGGGGCTGTCCTTGAAGATCAACGAGGTCCGTGAGCCCGAGGAAGCCGCCTTCGAACCGGGCACGGCCGACGTGCTGCAGGTCGGCGAACTCCCGGAGGACCAGCCCTTCGGCGAGCTGGACGCGAAGGCCGGCGACGCGGCGTTCCGGTACGTCGAGAGGGCGACGGAGCTCGCGAGCGCCGGGCGCGTGGCCGCCATAGCCACCGCCCCCCTGAACAAGGAGGCCATGCACCTCGCGGGCCACGGGTACCCGGGACACACCGAGATCCTGGCCGACCTGACGGGCACCCAGGACTACGCCATGATGCTCGTCACCGACGAGCTGAAGGTGATCCACGTGAGCACGCACGTCTCCCTGAAAGAGGCGATCGAGCGCGCCCAGCCCGAGCGCGAGCTCGCCGTCATACGTCTCGCCCACCAGTCCATGAGGAAGCTCGGCGTGGAGAGCCCCCGCGTCGCCGTCGCCGGCCTCAACCCCCACGCCGGGGAGAACGGGCTCTTCGGCAAGGAGGATCTCGAAAAGATCAGGCCCGCCGTGAAGGCGGCCCTGAATGAGGGTATCGACGCCAGCGGCCCGTGGGCGCCCGACACGGTGATGATGCGCGCCAGGCAGGGGCACTTCGACGTGGTCGTCGTCCAGTACCACGACCAGGGCCACATCCCGATAAAGCTCATGGGCTTCGACACGGGCGTCAACGTGACCGTCGGCCTGCCGTTCTTCCGCACCAGCGTCGACCACGGCACGGCCTTCGACATCGCCGGCACCGGCAAGGCCGACCACGCGAGCCTGGAGGCCGCCCTGGACCTCGCCCGTCGGCTGGCCGGCGCCGAGGAGAGGAGTTAGCTTGGACTTCCCGAAGGTGGTAAAGATCCGCCAGACCTTCCCCCGTCCCCGCGTGGAGGATGTAGAGGGCACGGTGCGCGATCAGTTGAGGCGCGAAGACATAGCCTCCGCCGTCAGGCCGGGGATGAGCGTGGCCGTCACGGCGGGGAGCCGCGGCATCGCCAGGATCGACGAGGTCCTGCGGGCCGTGATGGACGGGCTGAAGGAGATGGGAGCCGAGCCGTTCATAGTGCCGGCCATGGGGAGCCACGGCGGGGCCACGGCCGAGGGGCAGGTCGAGATCCTGGCCTCCCTGGGCGTTACGGAGGAGGCTTGCGGCGCGCCGATCCGGTCCTCGATGGAGACCGTCGAGATCGGGGAGACCGACCGCGGCATCCCGGTCTTTATGGACAGGATCGCCTCTGAGGCCGACGGCGTGGTCGTCGTCAACAGGATAAAAGCCCACACCGACTTCCGCGCCGAGGTCGAAAGCGGCCTCTTGAAGATGGCCTCCATCGGGCTCGGCAAGCACGCCCAGGCCCTCGCGTTGCACGGCTACGGCGTCGAGGGCATAAGGGACTTCATGGTCGAAGTGGGGGAGGAGGTGCTCGACTCCGGGCACGTTCTCTTCGGGCTCGGCATCGTGGAGAACGCCTACGACGAGCCCGCGACCATCGAGGCGATCCCGACGCGCGAGATCCCCAACCGCGAGCGCGAGCTTTTGCGCGGGTACATGGAGATGATGCCGGTCCTTCCCATCTCCGACATAGACGTCCTCTACGTCGACGCCTTGGGCAAGAACTACTCGGGGACGGGGATGGACACGAACGTGATCGGCCGCTTCCGCATCCTCGGCGTCGAGGAGCCCGAGAGCCCGAACGTGAAGTACCTGATAGTTGGCGACGTCAGCGAGGAGTCGCACGGCAACGCCCTCGGCGTGGGCCTCGCCGATTTGACCACCGAACGCCTGGCCGGCCAGATCGACCGCAACGCCATGAACGCGAACGTCGTCACCAGCACCTTCGTCGAACGCGCCAAGGTCCCGATGGTTCTCTCCGACGATAGGGAAGCCCTGGAAACCGCCGTCCGCTGCAACTGGGGCGTCCCGCCCGGGGAGACCCGCTTCGTCCGCATCCCCAACACCCTCCACCTGGAGCACCTGTACGTCTCCGAAAACCTGGTGGAGGAGGCGCTAGCAAACTCGGACGCGGAGGTGGTCTCGGAGCCGGAGGAGTTGCGCTTCGACGCCGAGGGCCGGCTGGAGAAGTTCTGAACAGGCTCCAGGCATCAGGGGTGGTTGGCGGGTCGGGGTCCCGACCTCGCGCCCCGAAGCCTGAGAGCCTGCGAAGCAGGCGACCTGAAACCTGAAACCTCTACGAAGGAGGACAGAATGGACCTCGACAAAACGGACCTCGCCGCGCTCGCCGCCGTGAAGGTCGTCGACCTTTCGGTGACCGTCTCCGAGAGGCTTCCGGGAACCTGGCCGGGACACATGACCTTCGCCCACCACAACTGGAACTGGTTCGCCGAGGTGGAAGGCCCGACCGGGAAGACCCGAAGCTCGGCCCCCTACCAGACCAACTTCTTCGTCATAGACGAGCACTGCGGCACCCACTTCGACGCCCCAACCCACTTCATACCTCCCCCGGACTCCGGCCTGCCGCTGGCAAGCGACCTCGGCGCCCAGACCGGCGACAAGGTTCCGCTGGAAGACCTGATGGGCCCCGCCGTCGTCGTCGACGTGAGCTTTCTCTCCGGGCAGGGAGAGCCGGGCATCAGCCCGTTTATCGAGCCGGACCACGTTCGCGCCTTCGAGGACGAGCGCGGCGCGCTCGTCGAGGGGGAGGTCGTCCTGTTCAGGACGGACTGGGACCGGTACTACGTCGAGGGCGGGGAGGGCGAGAAGTACCTGAGCGGCTCGTTGGTGACGCAGAAGTCCCCCGGCTGGCCGGCGCCGTCCCCCGAGACCGCCGTCTACCTGCACGAGAAGGGCGTAAAGACCATGGGCATCGACGCGCCGAGCATAGGCAGCGCCCACGACGGAGTTCCGGTTCATCAGGAGGGACTCGGGCGCGGGATGCGCTACGTGGAGTTGCTCACCAACCTCTCCGAGTTGCCGGTGCGCGGGGCGTACTTCGTCTTCCTGCCCGTCAAGATAGCGGGCTCATCCGGAGGTCCCGGAAGGGCCGTGGCGTTGCTGCCGGAAGGGCCGTGATCGAACGCTTCAACGCCCCCGGTCTCGCCCCAACCCCCGGCTACTCCCACGTGGCCGTGGCAACCGGCGGGAGGCTCGTCTTTACCGCCGGGGCCGTCCCGCTCGACGAAGAAGGACGCCCCGTCGGACCCGGCGACTACGCCGCCCAGACCAGGCAGGTCCTCGCCAACCTCGCGCGGGCGCTCGAAGCGGCGGGCGCCACGGGAGACGACGTTCTAAAGACGACCGTCTACGTGGTCTCGGAGGACAGGTCGGACCTGGCCGAGGTGTGGCGGGTGGTGCAGGAGTCGGACTTGGCCGCCGCGGCGAGCACGCTTCTGGGCGTCTCGCTGCTCGGTTACGAGGGACAGCTCGTGGAGATCGAGGCCGTGGCAGAGAGGCTGGACGCCACGGAGGGATAGGGCCGTGCGCGTTTCGAATTTCAGGGCCAGCCGGTTCGGCAACTTCGCAGGGTGTGGTAGCGTATCCGCGGGGAAGACTTGAAACGGCAGGGAAGAGGTAGGCGTGCAACTTTTCGAGAAGCTTATGGAGTACCCCGACGCCGAGAGGCTGGTGCTCGACAACACCCACCGATTGCCGGTAGAAGAGACGCCGCTGGGAGAGGCCTTGGGCCTCGCGCTCGCCGAGGACCTGCGGGCTACAGTAGATTCGCCGCCGTTCGATAATAGCGCCGTGGACGGTTACGCCGTGAGGAGCGCGGACGCTGAGGCTGGACGGACGTTTCGGGTGGTCGACGAGGCGCCGGCCGGGCGTCCGGCGGAGAAGAGCGTCGGAGAAGGCGAAGCCATCAAGATCTTCACCGGCGGCGTCATCCCCGAAGGCGCCGACGCGACGGTGATGGTCGAGAACACCTCGGGCTGGGGCGAGAGCTTCGAGTTGAAGAAGGGCGCGTCCCCCGGGCAGAACATCCGCGAGGCGGGCCAGGACACCCAAAAGGGGGACACGATCCTGCGGGCGGGGACCGAGATCGGGGCGCCAGAGATCGCGCTTGCCGCCACGCAAGGCTACGGAACCCTGCCCGTCTTCCGCAGGCCGAGGGTGGTCGTCCTCTCGACGGGGACGGAGCTCGTGGAGCCAGGGACCCGCGACCTCGCCCCGGGCGAGATCTTCGACTCCAACTCCTACGCCATCGTCGCCCAGGCCCGCGAGGCCGGCGCCGGCGCCCGCCGCCTCTACGCGGCCTCGGACGACGCCGGGACGCTGCGCGCCGCCATAGAAGAGGCCCTGGAGACGGCCGACGTCGTCGTGACGAGCGGTGGCGTCTCCGTGGGGGAGAAGGACCTCGTCAAGAGCACCCTGCTAGACCTCGGCGTCGAGCAGGTCTTCTGGGGCGTGAAGTTCAAGCCGGGCAAGCCCCTCTTCTACGGCAAACGCGACGAGACCCGCTTCTTCGGCCTCCCCGGCAACCCCGTCTCCGCGATGGTCTGCTTCGACCTCTTCGTCCGCCCCGCCCTGATGGGCATGATGGGCCGCGAGGACAAGGGGAGGCCGCGCGTCCCCGTGTACTTCGAGGAAGACGTCGTAAACAAGTTCGGCCGGATGCACGCGATGAGGGTCTCCCTGGAGAGAACGGAGAGAGGCTGGCTGGCCCGGTCGGTCGGCGCCCAGGGCTCGGGCCTCGTAAGCTCCCTGACGAAGGCCGACGCCCTGGCCCTGATCGGCCCGGAATCCGAGGGCGTCAGCGCCGGCGAGCCAGTCGAGGCGATAGTCTTGCGCGAAGAGAAACTGCTTTGAGGCTTCAGGTCTCAGGCTACAGGCTTCAGCAAGCACGTCTCCGCGGCGTAAGGGGTTGTTTCGCCGCGACGACACCGCCCGATCCTCACCGCCCTCGCGCCTTACGGGCCAACGCGTCGTGTCGCACCCCTGATGCCCGAGACCTGATGCCTGAGGCCTATCTCGAAACCTGCAACCTGAAGCCCAGCTTGAAGGCCAGTTCCGGGTCGGGAAACGGATGGCCGATGGTAGAATACGGTCCCTATGTTTGACTCGGATTTCGAAGACAACGTGTTCCGCAGGCGGTTGCTGAAGGAGGTTGCGCCGGGGGTTCCGGTGAACTTCTCCTTCTACTCGCCGTCGGTCAAGGTGCAGGTCATGTATCCGGCGGAGCACATGCCGGGGGCCAACGGGCGCTACGTCGGGAACGCGGTTACGATCGAGTTCGTGCCCGAGGACGCGGCGGCGGTCGAGCGGGTCAGGGAGTACGTGTGGCACTGGGAGCACCACAACGCGTTTACGGCGGTGCGCAAGATCAACCACCTCAGGCGCGGCGTCTGCCCGGGATCGGTCCAGGGGATGCTGGAGCTGGTCCGCGGCGTGGACAAGCGGGCCGCGGCGAAGGCGGCCGAGGCGATAGACCCGGACGACCTGCGTGGCCTGCTCGACGAGAGGGACTTCAAGAACCTGGCGCGGGTGCCCGGCATGGGCGAGAAGCGGGCGCGGGCCGTTATCGAGTTCCACGACAACGAGACTAACGGGCGCCGCTTTCTCCACGCGGCCAACCGAAACGACCGCTTCCGCGGCGCCCCTGTCCAGACCGAGCTCGACCTGGACAGGGATCTCGAAGAGCAGGTCTGGGAGCACGCCGAGAAGGCAAGGAGGCTCGGGGACCCCGACCCGCTCGGCCCGAACGAGCCGCCGGGCCACACCACGGTCAGGAACGCCAACCTCTTGCACCCGCTCCCGATGACGCCTTCCCTCATGGGCCGGAGCGTCTTCTACCCCGAGCAGATCGAGCTCTTCGCGGACACCCTCAAGCGTGTCCTGATAGACGGCGAAAAGCTCGCCGGGGTCGACGCCTTGCGCATCCAGCGCGGCAAGCTCTTTCACACCACCAAGATGCCTGGCGTCGGGATGAAGACCCGCGCCAGGGTCCTCGCCAGCGGCCTCCTCGACGACGAGTACACCTACGAGAACCTCGTCTCCATACCGGGCATTACCGAGGCCCAGGCCCTCACCATCGCTACGGCGGCGAAGGAGGAGGCCCCCAGGACGGAGGTCCGCGTCCATTAGCCTCTACGGCTTCGTAAAGGACCGCGAGCCGGTCGGCCCCGAGGAGGTCTGCGCCGGTTTTCTCTCCCTGCCGGACGCCAACGGGGATGCCAGGGCGATCGTCGAGAGGGTCGTCGGGGACGACCCCAGGTTCGCCTGGGAGGACGATGTCCTGAAGACCGCTGACGTGGCGGCGCTCGCGCTCGAAGATGCTCCGTACGTGGTCTTCGACGTCGAGACCACGGGAGCCTCCGCCGGAAAAGGCGGCGGTATCACGGAGATCGGGGCCCTCAAGCTCGTCCGCGGCCAGGTGGTCGAGGAGTTCTCGACCCTCGTTAACCCCGGGCGTAAGATAGACCCGTTCGTCGTCCGCCTGACCGGCATAACGGACCGCATGGTCTCAGGCGCCCCTCCCGTCTCCGAGGTGATGCCCCGCTTCGAGGAGTTCGTAGAGGGCTCCGTCGTGGTCGGCCACAACGTCCAGTTCGACTGCGGCTTCGTCGCCGCGGCCCGCGGCGGGGTGCCATTGCCCAACCCCGTCCTCGACACCTTGAAGCTCGCGCGTTGCCTGGTTCCGGGCCTGAGGCGCTACCGTCTGAGCGCACTCGTCTCGCACTTCGGGGTGCGCCAGGCGCCGAACCACAGGGCGCTGGCCGACGCATCGGCGACTACCGAGGTCTTTCAGAGGCTTCTGAAGCTCCTGCGCTCCGCCGGGGTGAGGAGCGTCGGGGAGGCCGGCACGATCCGGGGCGGCAAGGGGCGCATCAAGCCGCAGAAGCAGCACCTCGCCGAGCACGTCCCGAACACGCCCGGCGTCTACTACTTCGTGGACAAGAACGGCGGAGTTCTCTACGTGGGCAAGGCGAAGGATCTGAGGGCGCGGGTACGGACGTACTTCAACGGGGGGGACGGGAGGCGCAAGGTGGGCCGGCTCGTCGAGGAGGTCGCCGAGGTTCAGGTCAAGGAGACCGAGAGCGAGCTGCACGCGCTAATACTGGAGGCGCGGGAGATCAAACGCCTCCTGCCCCGCTACAACTCCGTCGGCCGCGACGACAAGGCGAGCTGGTTCATAAGGCTCGACACCAACGAGCCGTACCCGATGCCGGTCAGGGTGACGGAGAACGCGCCGGAGGACGGCGTGGTCCACCTCGGGCCGTACAGGAGCGCGGGCGTCCTCGACACCTGCATCGAGGCCCTCGGCAGGGTCTTCCCCCTCAAGCGCTGCCCGGGGGATGGGGAGGCGTGCTTCTACGGCCAGATGGGCCGCTGCGCCCCGTGCGCCGGGATGGGCGAGGAGGAGTACCGCCGGGAGGTCGTGGACGAGATCGTGGCGCTCTTGCGGGGCGAGGGCGGCGAGGAGCACCTCCACGCCCTGGTCCTGGAGCGCAAACGCCTGGCGCGGGCGCTCGAGTTCGAGGCCGCGGCGCGCCTGCGGGACCTGATCGCCGGCATAGAGCGGGTTCGTCTCGCGCGGTCGGTCGTGAGCGGGGAGGGTGCCCAGGCCGTCGTCGCCCCCTCGACGGAGCCGGGCGTTATAGAAGTCTTTGTCTTGTCGGAGGGACGCCTGATTACGCACCGCGGTTTCGAGGCCGGGGACGCGGCCGGTCTTACGACGTTCGCGGAGGAGGCGCTTCAGAGGCGGGAGGACCTGCCGCCGGCCGGCAAGAACGGCTCCAACGAGGCCAGGATCGTGGCGGCGTACCTCAGACGACGCTCCGGGGTGGTCGAGGCCGTGCGGCTGGGGGAGGCGGGGGATCTCGTAAAAGCGGCCGAAAGGGTCGAGGAGGCCGTAGGGGAGCCCGAGGTCCCGTTGGCTTGAAAGTGCTTTCAGGCTTCGGGTTTCAGGTCGCCTCCCTCGGAGGCTTTCAGGTTTTGAGGGCCGGGACGGATGCCGTTGTTTGAGGTTCGGGGCTCGATAGTAGCTTTTGTGGGAAGCGTGTGTGTCAACAGGAGAGCCTGTTCTGCGACGCCGGGTGTCGGCCGTCACTGAAGCCTGATGCCTGAAACCTGATGCCTCAAAACACGCTTATCATGCTAAAATCCGGGCAGCCGCACGGCGGCACCCGGTCAGCGTCGAGAAAGTTGTAACGGGCGATGGTTCAGGACTTACAGGGCGTTACGCGCAAGATACTTCTGGTAGACGACGAGCCGTCGCTCCAGAAGATGCTCACGCACGCGCTGGAGCGGGAGGGGTTCCAGATCCAGGTAGCCGGCGACGGCGAGGCCGCCCTGGAAGCTTTCAAGAGCTACGAACCGCACCTCATAGTGCTCGACATCATGCTCCCCAAGCTCGACGGCACCGAGGTCATCCGCCGCATCCGGGCGCAGAGCGAGGTGCCGGTCATCATGCTGACGGCCAAGGACGACGAGATAGACCGGGTGGTGGGCCTGGAACTCGGCGCCGACGACTACGTAACAAAACCGTTCGCCGTCAGGGAGCTGGTTGCGCGGGTGCGTGCGATCATGCGCCGCGCGGCCGTCCCCGCGGGCCAGCGTCCCGACGAGCTCACCTACGACAGACTCCGCATCAACCTGCCGAGCCGGCGGGTCTCCGTGGACGGGACGGAGGTGGACCTTACCTACACGGAGTTCGAATTGTTGGTGACCCTCGCCTCCAGCCCCGGCCGGGTCTTCTCGCGCAGCGCGCTTTTGCGGCGGGTCTGGGGCGACGAGTTTCGCGACGAGCGGACCGTGGACGTCCACATCAGGCACCTGCGCGAGAAGATCGAACGCGACCCCCGCAACCCCGAGTTTATCCACACCGCGCGTGGTGTCGGATATGTTTTCCGCTAGGAAGAAGCCCGACCGAAAGCCCCGGCCCCAGAGCCCGAAGCTGCCCTCCCTGAAGACGATAGAGGGACTCAGGCCGCGCCTGAGCATCCGGGTCTGGCTCACCGTACTCTTCGTGCTCGTCACGGCCGTCTCCGCCGTGGCCGCCTACGGCATCGTGCGTCCCATCCTGGAAGAGTCACTCGGCCGGGCAAGCGACGCCGCCTTCCGCCAGGTTGCCGAGCAATGGAATACGCAGCTACGGCGCGATCCCTCGCCGACCCTACAGGATATGGAGGACTTTGCGGAGACCAGGAACCTCCAGTGGGGGATAGTGCAGGCGCAGGAGGGCGTGCGGCTCAAGGGCGACAGCGAACTGGACTGGATCCCGGGGGTCGCAAAGATCGCTGTCAAGACCGGAGAGTCGAAGTGGAACACATTGCCGGCGCCTGCCGGCCGGCACGAGGGGCAGTTGCAGGCCACCTACGCCGTCCCGATCCAGGACGTGAGGGACGACGAGGGCCGCGAGATACCGAACACCGCCATCGTCTTCAATCGGTACTACACCGGCAGCGATATAGAGAACGCCGAGGCCACGCTCAACAACATAGAGGGACTGGCCCTTCTCGCCGGCGGCCTCGCGCTCCTTATCGCGGGTTTCGCGGGGTACTTCGCGGCGGTCCTGATCTCGCGCCGGGTGGACCGCCTGAACGTCGCGGCCGAGAGTCTGGCTTACGGCAACTTCGACGAGCGCATAAACACCCACGTCGGGGACGAACTCGGCTCCCTGGCCTCGTCGTTCAACGCGATGGCGGCCTCCATGAAGGACGCTTTCGGCCAGATCGAGCAGGAGAAGGAACGCGGTAACGCCATCCTGAACGGCATGACCGACGCGGTCGTCGGCGTGGACAGGGATCTCGAGCCCGTCTTCACCAACCCCCGGGCCAAGGAGCTTCTCGAATCGACCCCGCACGAGTTCCACGTCCGACTGCAGGAGGTCCTCGCCAAGACCCGCTACTCCGGGCCCGTTACCGAGCCGGAGGCCGAGGCCGGGGACCGCGTCATAGAGATCCGGGCCGCCCCCCTGGAGGACGGCGCCCTCGCCATCCTGCGGGACGTCACCGACGAGCGCCGGGTCCAGCGGGCCAAGGCCGACTTTATAGCCAACGCCTCGCACGAGCTCAAGACCCCGATCGCCGCCCTCTCCGGCTACCTGGAGATGCTCGAAGACGAGGAGGACGAGGAGTACCGGACCAAGTTTTTGAACGAGATGCGCGGCCAGACCGAGCGCCTCAAAGGCCTGGCCCAGACCCTGCTCGACCTCTCCCGCCTGGACGCCAACGCCGTCACCTTCCGATCCGAGGAGGTGCACCTCGAAGAATTGCTCCACGACCTGCGCCGCGAGTTCGGGTTCACGGGGCGCCCCATCGACATCAAGGTCGAGGAGGACGTTCCTCCCGTCGAGGCCGACCCGAACCAGCTTCACAGGACGCTCACCATCCTGGTCGACAACGCCATCAAGTACTCCGAAGACGGGTCTCCCGTACGCCTGGAGCTCTCCAGGGAGAACGGGCACGCCGTCGTCGGCGTTACGGACCGCGGGTGCGGCATCCCCGAGACGGAGATCCCGCACATCTTCGACCGCTTCTACCGGGCCGAAGGCTCCTCCCGCGCCGACGGCACGGGCCTCGGCCTTGCCCTCGCCCGCGAGATCACGGACCACCTCGGCGGCACGATAAGGGTCGAGAGCCGGCCCGAAACGGGCAGCACCTTCTCCGTCGTCCTTCCCCTGACGGAGACCCCCCAGAGCCCGAACTAATATGGGCTTCAGGTTTCAGGTATCGGGCTTCAGCAATTGCCTGAAAACCCGGGCCTACGGCGATTTGCATGAGGATTGGCCCTCGATGTTCGTAAGGTTTTGAGGTATCGAGGTTTTTAGGGGTGGGTCACGAAGCCGGGAGAAAGCCCCGACCCTCCACCCCTAATGGCCTACAGAACCTCAATGCCTTATCTCTCCGGGTAACTTTGCCTTGCCGATCATCTTTCCGTCAAACAGGCGGCTCAAAGTGTATGAAAGCCGCTCTCATGGTCAGGGAGACGGAAAGATGGGCGTATGAAGCCATTTTAGATTAAACCTGAGGTTGAACTCACGCTTTTGCATTTTCGGATGTAGAATACTGATTGGGGCGATGCAAAGTCCGTAGATTCTCCCCCCTCCCTACGGACCGCGTCGCCCCTCTTTTGTGGCCTGAAACCCGATGCCTTACATTCAGAAAATCGACGGCATGCCGAACAGTTGGAGGAGCGGGCGGATGGGGGAGAGCAGGACGTTGAAGATGGAGAACCTTGGAATAACGATTGCCACTATGATCAGGCCGAACAGGATCATCGGTCCGTACTGGTTCATGAAGTCGACGAAACCGTTCAGGGCGCGGGGGAGGAACGGGAAGAGGATCTTCGAGCCGTCGAGCGGGGGGATGGGGATGAGGTTGAAGACGAAGAGTAGGGCGTTGGTGGATGCGACCATCAGCACGATGATAGCCAGGTAGCCGCCCTGGAAGGCTGGCAGGAGGAACAGGACGCCGCACACGGCCACGATCAGGAGGTTCGAGACGGGGCCCGCGAGCGCGACCGCGACGGGGCCGAACACCCCGCCCCGCAACTTGGACGGCATCACGGGTGTTGGCTTGCCCCACCCGAAGCCGGCCATGAGCAGCATCAGGCTGCCGAGCACGTCGAGGTGGGAGGCGGGGTTGAGCGTCACCCTGCCGTCTCGGTAGGCGGTGTCGTCCCCGAGCAGGTACGCGGAAGTGGCGTGGGCGGCCTCGTGGACGGTTATGCCGATCACGAGCCCGAGAAGGAACGCGACGGCGGCTGACGGGTTGCTCTGGAAGAGATATAGGAACATGGGCTTTTATGATACACGCCCGGCGCGGTGCGGAGTTCGGCTAGCCCACCCTGGAGACGGTGACGGTTACGTGGTTGCCCGCGTCCGTGGTGTAGGCGGAGAGCTGGGGGTCCAGAACCTTCGCCGAGTCGGCCACGGTGCCGAGGCGGGTCATGCCCGCGACCACGTGGTCGTTGACGCCCGCGCCGCCGTTGCTCTGCACGAGGGCGACGTTCACCCGGACGTCCGGGTTCGCGTCGGGCTTTATCTCGACGACGTTCGCGCCCTCCACGGTCGGGTCGGGCCTGATGGACGTGACGGAGCCCGTCACCGGGGCGTAGGCCGTGGTACCGGCGACCGCGCCGACGTCGAGGGCGCCGGTCCTCGGCCCTTCCCTCCCCGCGTCGTCCATGACGTTGTAGTTGATGTCCTCTGGCGTCTCCCCGCTCGATACGAGGCCGAGCAGGGCGTTCCTGGAGAGGTTCTCGCCGCGCGGGGCCAGGGCGACCAGGCTGCCCCCCTCGGGGTGGTAGCCGAGGCCCGTCAGGCTCGCCGGTCGCACGGGCGTCGAGATGCCTACGCCGGCGACCTCGGCCAGGACCGTGTCGGGGCCTGCGTTGTTCGGGTCTATGGGGACCACCCGTTCCGTGGCACCCGAGGCCTGCGTCTGAACCAGGACGGCGAAGACCAGCGCCAGGGCGCCGATGACCAGGAGCGCGACAGCGGCGAGGCGGCGACGGCGGTAGACGCCCGCGTCGCGCCCGGCCTTCCTGGACTCGCGCAACTCGGTGAGCCGCCCGACGGCGTTGCGGTCGGGCTCGGGGCGCCTCTGCGCGGGGCGTGTCCGGACACGTCCGGGGCGCGGCGCGGCCTGGCGCCGTTCCCCAACATGTTGGGCCTGTTGAGCGTGTCCCCCTCTCATCTGGGCGGGGATTATACAGAGGAGCCAGGTAACTGTAAAACCTTTTCGTAACTCTTTTGCAACTTCGTCGTAACCCCTATCCTCGTTGATGTGGTTCCGGGTCGGGTATATTTGGTGCGGCCAGGGGAGAACACTAGACGCGAACGGAGGCCGGGGTGCCCGCAAAGAAGCTGGTAGTCTCGACGTACCTTCAATACATCGCGCTCGCGGTGCTGGTGCTGCTCCTTTTCTCCCTGGTGCAGCAGATCAGCGGCGTTCTCCTCACTTTCCTTGCGGCTGCCGTTCTCGCCTACGCCCTGAACCCCATAGTCCGGTTCCTCGAAAGGCGCCGGGTGCCAAGGGTCGTGGCCGTCGTCGGGTTGTTCCTGGTCCTCTTCCTCGTAGTGTCCGCGACGCTGCTCGTCATCATCGTGCCGGCGGTCGGGCAGATACGGGAGATAGTGAGCAATCCGCAGCAGATCGCGGGCCAGGCGGACGCCCTGACGCAACAGGCCCAGAACCTGCCCTTCGTGGGCCAGTACGTGACGGACCTGGACCAGGACCGCATCCTGCAACTGCTCCGCAGCAACGCGCCGTCCGCGGGCCAGGTCGCCAACGTGGCGACGGGCGTTATAGGCGGGGTGTTCGGGGTCTTCGGGGCGATCTTCAACCTGCTGCTGATGGTCCTGGTTTCCATCTACCTGCTGCTCGAGCGGGAGAAGATCACGCGCGCCCTGCTCCGCACGATACCCGGGACGATACGCGACCAGAGCCTCGAACTCTTCCACGCCGTCGAGAAGACCCTGATCCAGTACCTCAGGGGACAACTCTTTCTCTGCGCCATCATGGGCGTCCTGGGGTGGGCTATCATGTTCTTCACCGTCCGCGAGTACGCGCTCCTGGTCGGGGCCTGGGTGGCGGCCACGGAGATCATTCCCGTCCTCGGCGCCTTTCTGGGGGCGATTCCGGGGGTCCTGATAGCGCTCTTCTTCGGCGGGTTTACCGACGCGCTGATCGTCGCGGGCCTCTTTCTGGTGGCCCAGCAGATCGAGGGAAATATCCTGGTTCCGAGGATTCAGGGCGGCTCGACGGGGGTCCACCCGCTCTGGGTCTTGTTCGGGACGCTGGCCGGCACGGCTCTTTACGGGATAATCGGCGCGATCTTCGCCGTACCCATAGTCGCCATTATCGCGGCCACGATCCGCTACCTTCGCAACACCCTCGCCTTCGAGCGCTGGTCGAGGCCGCCGCTGCAGCCGGAGGAGCCGCCGAGGACGGAGGCCGAATCGCTCCCCGAAGCCGCGGGCCTCGGCCGCACCCGCCGGGAAGAGGAACGAGAGGATGGCCAGACCTGACTTTCCCGCACCGCGAACCCGGCGAACCCTTCTCCTTCAGGGAAACCTCTAGAGGCGCCCTGCTCTTCGTCCTGGGGCCCCTGGTCAGGCTGCTCTCCACGATGCGGGTGAGGCCGGACACGCTTACCGTCATAGGCTGGGCGTTCGCGCTGGGCGCGGCCGTCCTCTTCGGGCTCGGGCACACCCGCGTCGCGGGCGCCGTCATGCTTCTGGGCGGGCTCTTCGACGCCCTCGATGGCGCCGTCGCCCGAGAGTCTAACCGGATGAGCTCCTTCGGGGCCTTCCTGGACTCGACCCTCGACCGGCTCTCCGAATCTGCCGTGTTCGTCGGCGTGATCTTCTTCTACGCCAGCGCCGCAAGACCGGTCGAAGCCCTGCTCGCCGGCCTCGCCATGACCTTCTCGCTTCTCACCTCCTACGCCAGGGCCCGCGCCGAGGGCCTGAACGTGCCGTGCGAGGTCGGCCTGCTGGAGCGGGCCGGGAGGGTCGTGATCCTCTCTGTCTTCTCCATCTTCGGCCTCCTGACGCCCGGCGTAGCACTCGTCGCCGCCGGCGCCCTGATCACCACCGCCCAACGCGTCTTCCACGTCCGCCGTGCCACCCGGAGGTAAACCCCCCGCGGGGCAGAGCGCCGCCGAAGACTATCGGCGCAAGACGGCGTACGAGATCTCCTCCCTCGCGAAACGCATGAAGAAGGCCGGTCACCCGGCCCCCCTCGGCGACCCCACGGGCGGCGTGGTCCTCGTCCTGGAACAGCCGGTCGGCCCCCGCGTCCTCGAAGCCCTCGCGGCGAGCCTCACCGCCGTAAGCCTCCCCGACGCCTACGTCACTTATGCATCCACGGGCCTCCTGAAAGAAGAGCTGCTCGCCGCCGACCCCCAACTCCTCGCGGCCATAGGCCCCGGCGCGGCCCGCGACATCGACGACACCGACCACCCGCTCGCCCGAAACCCCTTCTCCGAAGCCGAAGAAGGGGTCCCCTTCGCCTGGACGAGGGGCGCCACAGGCCTCCTCCTCCCACCCCTCACCCCGGCCCTCGACCACGACGAGAGCAAACGCCGCTTCTGGCGCCGCTTTCTCGCGCTCAAAAGCCTCGCCCCGTAACCAAACTTTCGCCAGCGTTACAAATATTAAGATTCGTTAAAATTTGGTTGCGTGGGCACAACAGCCTTTCTCCTTTATTTAAGCCGCTTTCGGAAAAAGGGCGGGGTAGATAGTAACGACCGTCGTATTGCGGGGACGTTTGGCCATCCCTAGAGTGCCTCGCTTAGGAGGGGGGATCCTCGCAATAGGTCCCCTTGCAGTGCGAATAGAAGCTACTGGAAGGAGCCTGGGCCTATGCCGCGACGGGCGAGCTTGATCATGTCTATAGGATTTGTCGTTGCGCTCGTCTTCGTGACGGGCATTTCGGCCGGGGTGGCGCAGGAGGGCGGCGTCAGGGCCAAGGAGGCCGAGGTGGCCGCCGCGCAGGACCGCCTGATGGACATCCGGATGGAGACGAGCGCGGCGCAGGCGGCCTACAACAACGCCCTGTACGAGATGAACCAGCTCAACGGCCAGATCGCCCAGGCCACGGAGGACCTCGACGCCGCCAGGAAGCGGCTCGCCGAGGCCCAGGCCGAGCTCGAGGAGCGCGCCTCGCAGGTGTACAAGAGCGGCAACGTGGCGTTCATGGACGTACTCGTCGGCGTGGACGACTTCTCGGAGTTCGCGACCCGCCTCGATCTCTGGGTCAGGCTCCTCGGCGAGGAGCGGGCCAAGGTGGAGGCCGTCGAGAAGGCCAAGGACGAGTTGGCCGCGCGCAAGAACGACCTCGAAAAGCAGCGCACGCAGCGGGTGGACGCGGTGGACAAGGCCATCGCCCAGAAAGAGCGGGCCGAAGAGGCGGAGAAGGAGGCCGAGGAATACCTCGGTTCCCTGAACGCCGACCTGCGGGAGGCCATCCAGGACAAGCAGGACCGTCAGGCCGAGGCCGCGCTCGCGGCCGCCGAGGCGTTCAAGGCCCAGGAGACCCCCGCCCCGGCACCGAAGCCCGACGAGCCGGAACCGGCCCCGGCCCCCATCCCCGAGGTTCAGGTCACGCAGATCAAGCAGGTCCCCGTAGAGCAGCCGGACCTTCAGGACGAACAGGCCGCCGCCGACCGGGCAGCCGCAGCCGAGGCCGCCGCCAGGCGCGCCGAGCGCCTCGCCGAGAAGCGGGCCGCGGAGAGGCAGGCAGCCCAGGAAGCCGCCGAGCAGGCCGCCGCCGAGCAGGCAGCGGCCGAGAAGGCCGCCGCCAGGGAGGCCCGCCAGGACGCCAAGGCCGCCGCGGAGCGTGAAGCGGAGCTCGCCGCCCAGCGCGCAGCGGAGAGGCAGGCCGCCAGGGAGGCCGCCGAGCGCGAGGCCGAGCTCGCCGCCCAGCGCGCGGCCGCCGAACGCGCGGCGGCCCAGCAGGCCGCCGACGAGCGCGAGGCCGCCAGGCTCGCCGCCCAGCGTCGTGCGGAACGCCAGGCGGAGAGGCAGGCAGCCGCCGAAGCCGCCGCCGAGGCTTCCGCTTCCGCCGCGGCCGCCGAGGAGGAGCAGGCAGCCCAGGAAGCCGCCGAGCAGGCCGAGGCCAGCGCATCGGCGAGCGCCGCCGCGCAGGAGGAGACCACGGGTGGCAGGCCCCCGCAGGAGGACGCTTCCGCGAGCGCTTCCGCGGCGCCCGTCGGTGGCGGTGGCGCCAGCGGTTCCGGGACCTCGGTTATAGCCGAGGGCCAGCAGTACCTGGGCACGCCGTACGTGCTCGGCGGGACGGAGAGCTGCGTCCCTTACGAGATGATGGACTGCTCGTGCTTCACGATGACCGTCTACAGCGCGTTCGGTATCGCGCTCCCCGACTCCCCCGGCGGGCAGATGGGCTACGGTACCCCGGTCTCCGGGGCGCCCATGGCGGGCGACCTCCTCTTCTGGAGCGAGGACGGCAGCGGGTACATCACCCACGTCGGCATCGCGATGGGCGACGGCACCGCCATCCACGCCTCCACCTACACGGGCAACGTCACGCAGGGCACGCCCATAAGCTCCATACCCGGCTACGCGGGCGCCCGCAGGCTGCTGTAGGGTAGCTTTCAGCTAAAAACATTCGCATCGCGGAGGGGTCCCGGGAAACCGGGGCCCCTCTTCGTGTGCGAGGAGGTCGGGCGGCTGGAAGGAGAAGCGGCGTCGCGGGGACGATGGCCTGGAGGTTCTTGGCTGATAGCTGAATGCTGACAGCCGACAGCTATTCCGGTGGTAACATGACTCTCGATTCGTGGGCTTCGGAGAGGAGCGGTTTCTGATGGGTTTCGCGCTATTGCAGGCTGTGCCGGTGGGCATCGGGTTCATAGCGGTGGCCATCGTGGTCATCTTCGTTGCCTCGGTGCTTATCAGCGCGATCAAGGTGGTCAAGGAGTACGAGCGGGGCGTGATCTTCCGCCTCGGGCGCGTGCAGGGCGGGCCGAAGGGGCCGGGGCTCTTTATCTTGCTGCCGTTCATAGACAACATGGTCAAGATAGACTTGAGGATCGTCACGATGGACGTGCCGCCCCAGGACGTCATCACCCGCGATAACGTCCCGGCCCGCGTCAACGCCGTCGTCTACTTCCGGGTGACCGACCCCAACAAGAGCGTCGTCGAGGTCGAGAACCACGTGCTCGCCACCAGCCAGATCAGCCAGACCACTTTGCGCAGCGTGCTGGGGCAGAAGGACCTGGACGACCTCCTGACCAACCGGGACGAGATAAACAACGAGTTGCAGACCATCATCGACGAGCAGACGGACCCCTGGGGCGTCAAGGTCAGCGTCGTCGAGGTCAAGGACGTCGAGATCCCGCAGCAGATGCAGCGGGCGATGGCGAGGCAGGCCGAGAGCGAGCGGGAGCGCCGCGCCAAGATCATCGCCGCCGAGGGCGAGTACCAGGCCTCCGCCCGCCTGGCGCAGGCCGCCGACCGGCTAGACACCCCGGCCGCCCTCCAGCTGAGGCTCTTCCAGACGATGGGCGAGATCGCCAGCGAGCAGAACTCCACCATCGTCCTGCCCGTTCCCGTCGATCTGATCAGGCCGTTCATGCAGTCCTCGAACGGCTCGGAGGACCACGAGGCCCTCCAGGCCCGGCGCAAGAGGCGCGCGGAGGATGAGCGGGAAGCCGAGCGGTTCTACGAGGAGGCCGTGGGCGAGGCCGCCCCGGGCGGTTCGTCCGACGATGGCCCGGGGGAGTCCGTGCCGGAAGAACGGCTCCCTTAAAGAACCAGGAACGGGACCACCGGTACGTTACAGGTTAGCGTCGTATACATCTGGGTAAGACTCGTATCGGAGTTGCAGAGAGACGCTTCCGGCGAACCGTTCCGTGCGCGTGTGCGGGGGGTCTGGAAGACCGTGAGGTCCGATGGAGCGCGAGATCGCCGAAACCAGAAAAGAAGAACTCGGGGGTATGGACCCGGTCTCGCTGGTGCTGCCGAGCAGCGCGGAGTACGTGATGCTCGCCCGGCTCGTGGCCGGGCAGGTTGGCAGGCTGGCGGGGTTCGAACCTGAGGATATCTACGACCTGAAGCTCGCCGTGACGGAGGCGGTGACGAACGTGATCCGGCACGCCGCCGTGGAGAGTTACGAGGTGGAGTACCGCGTGCTCTCGCGGGCCGTGGAGGTCACGGTGACCGACGCCGGCGGCGGGTTCAACGTCGCCGAGCTTACGGGCGAACCGGACGACCAGGGCGGATTCGGCCTCACCGTGATCCGCAACCTCGTGGACGAGTTGGTCCTCGATTCCAAGGGCGACGGCACCAGGATGAGGATGGTCCGCCGCGCCAGCGAGCCCGATAGCCGGTAGCCCCGTAAAGGTGCGCGGGAGCCCTTTGCCGGTCCCACGGCCCTGACCGGTTGAATTCTCGGCGTTCTTTCGTATACAGTTATCCGCCAGACTGCAAGACCCGTATACACAGAGACGCTACCAGGGAACAGAGGACTAGCCGTGCTGCAACGCGTAAACCCCGGCAACAAATCGCTCGCAGATTACCGCAGCATCATCCGCAGGGAGCTCTACGACGAGGTCGTGGAGCTCGGTAAGCGGCTGGATGGAGCGCGCGTGCTGCACGTCAGCGCCACGAGTTTCGGCGGCGGGGTGGCGGAGATCCTGTACACCCTCGTCCCGCTGATGCGCGACGTGGGCATCGAGACCGAGTGGGACATCATGTTCGGGGCCGAGGCGTTCTTCAACGTCACCAAGGGCTTCCACAACGCGCTGCAGGGCGCCGACTACGACTTCACCGTCGAGGGGAAGGCCATCTACGAGGAGTACAACCGCCAGTCGGCGGCGGCGCTCGTGGAGAGCGGCGAGGAGTGGGACGTCGTGCTCGTCCACGACCCGCAGCCGGCCCTGCTCAAGCACTTCGCCGACGGCTACGCGCCCGAGACCAAGTGGATCTGGCGCTGCCACATAGACACTTCGACCCCGAACCGGCAGGTCCTCGACTACCTGCTGCCGCACATAACCGACTACGACGCCCAGATCTACACGATGGCCGAGTACACCCCGCCCGACGTGAGCCTCCCGGGCCTCACCCTCATCCCGCCCGCCATCGACCCGCTCAGCCCCAAGAATATGGCCCTCTCGGCCGACGACTCCCGCTACATAGTGAGCCAGTTCGGGGTCGATCCGGAGCGGCCTTTCCTCACGCAGGTCTCCCGGTTCGACCCGTGGAAGGACCCTCTCGGGGTCATAGACGTCTACAGGGCCGTCAAGGAAGAGGTGCCCGAGATACAGCTCGTCCTCATAGGCTCGATGGCCCACGACGACCCGGAGGGATGGGACTACTGGAACAGGACCGTCAACTACGCCGACGGTGACAAGGACATCTTCCTGTTCTCCAACCTCACCAACGTCGGCGCGATAGAGGTGAACGCCTTCCAGTCAATAGCGGACGTCGTGATCCAGAAGTCCATCCGCGAGGGCTTCGGCCTCGTGGTCGCCGAGGCGCTCTGGAAGGCGAGGCCCATGGTGGCGAGCAGGGTCGGCGGTATCCCGATGCAGGTCGCCGCCGGCGGCGGCATCCTGGTCGACACCATCCCCGAGGCCGCCGAGGCGTGCATCAAGCTCCTCAAGGACGACGAGTTCGCCCGCAGCATAGGCCGGCGGGGCAAGGAGCACGTAAGGGAGAACTTCCTGATGCCGCGCCAGCTCCGCGACAACCTGGCCCTGTACGCCAAACTCATCGGCGCGTAGCGGTCCGCCGTGGGCGGACCGCGCTGTCAGCCATCAGCTTTCAGCCATCAGCTTTCAGCCATCAGCTTTCAGCCGTCAGCTTTTCCTTCTCGTGATTGTATGATGGTTTCGCGTAGGAATACTCCGTGCTCGTCGGAGGATCCCTGACACGCGCTATGCGGGAGTCAGCGACGACGGCTTCTAGTCAAAAAGCTAAAAGCTGATGGCTGAAAGCCAACAGCGCGATTCGCGTAGCGAATCGCCAGAAGGGAGGAGCAGAGTGACGCAGGGTGATCGGGGGCCTACGGTCGTCGTTTCGAATCGGGGTCCCGTTACTTTCTCCCGCGACGAGGACGGAGAGCGGCAGCATTCGCGGGGGGCTGGAGGCCTCGTGACGGCGCTCAACGCGGTGCTGCGGCGCAGCGAGGGGGCGGTCTGGATCGCCTCCGCCCAGAGCGAGGAAGACGCCGAGGTCGCCAGAGAGCCCGCGCCGTACGAGGTCGAGGATTTGCGCGTCAGGCTCGTCGAGCACGACGGGGCGGCCTACGACCTGATGTACAACACGCTCGCCAACCCGCTCCTCTGGTTCGTCCAGCACGGCCTCTACAACCTGCCGTATTCTCCCCGCCTCGGCGACGATACGCGGGAGGCGTGGGAGAACGGCTACCTGGCCGTCAACCGCAACTTCGCGCGTGCCGCCGCCGACACTGTCGGGGACGCTCCCTCGGCCACGATCCTGCTCCACGACTACCAGCTCTACATGACGCCGCTCTTCTTGCGCGGGGAACTGGGCGACCGGGCCGAAGACGCCTTCGTCTCCCTCTTCGTCCACATCCCCTGGCCCGAGCCGGACGGGTGGGGCATCCTGCCGAACTACATGAGGGAGGGGATCCTCGAGAGCCTCCTCTCCGCCGACGTCGTGGCCTTCCACACCCGAGCCTACGCCCGCAACTTCATGGAGACCGCGGCCAGGGTCCTCGGAGCCGAGGTGGATCTCGATAACGGGACGGTGCGGTACGCGGGGCGCGAGGTGTGGGTGCGGGCCTACCCCATCTCCATAGACCCGGCCGAGTTCGAGGAGCTCGCCGGGAGCGAGGCCGTGCTGGAGCAGGAGGAATTCGTCAAGGGCCTGCCGGGTAAGCTCCTGCTGCGCGTGGACCGGACCGACCTCTCCAAGAACGTGGTCCGCGGTTTCGAGGCCTACGGCCGGATGCTGGAGCGCCACCCGGAGATGAAGGAGGACGTCACTTTCCTGGCCCAACTCCAGCCTTCCCGGGGGGACATCCCCGAGTACGCGGCGTACATGGAGGCAGTCGGCAGGACCGTCGAGGAGGTAAACGAGAGACACGGCACCGGTTCCTGGCGGCCCATCGAGCTGTTCATGCAGGACAACTTTCCCCGATCCGTCGCGGCCTACAAGAACTACGACGCCCTGCTCGTCAACGCCGTGCGCGACGGCATGAACCTCGTCGCCAAGGAGGCGGCCGTCGTAAACGAGAAGGACGGGGTCCTGATCCTCTCCGAGTACGCCGGCGCCCACGAGGAGCTCGGCGACAGCGCCCTCACCGTCAACCCCTACGACCTCGACGAACAGGCCGACGCCATCCACGAGGCACTGACCATGCCGGAAGACGAGCGCCACCGCCGGGCCGGGGCGCTGCGGGAGACGGTGCTGTCCAACACCATCGAGGATTGGGTGGAGGCGCAGGTGAAGGACATCGAGGCGTTCCGGGAGAAGGGCGGATAAGGTGCGGTGAGAGCTTTCCTGGCTGGCCGTGGCGATAACAGTCGGGCTGGCCAACGCGCTACCGTACAACGCGTCTGGCTCCAGTCCGTGGGGCGGTCCCTTCGTCTGGTGGTTCGACCTTAATCTGCTGTTCGTCGCCCACACGTTCTCGGCTGTTCTTGCAGGGCTCCTGGTGTCAGGCTCGCTTCTTCTATTCGCGCATTGCGGGCTTCGGGGGGACTTCTTCGCCCGCTATGGGCTTATGGTGTTGGCGGTATGTGTTGGCGGGGCGCTATTGGGCG
Source organism: Rubrobacter tropicus (assembly GCF_011492945.1). Lineage (NCBI taxonomy): Bacteria > Bacillati > Actinomycetota > Rubrobacteria > Rubrobacterales > Rubrobacteraceae > Rubrobacter > Rubrobacter tropicus. The sequence goes on along the minus strand of NZ_CP045119.1, from coordinate 3,370,071 downwards.
TTTTTCTGTACAACTCGATCATTTTGCTCGACGATCAGCAGCCGATGCCGGCAGGGTTGATGGAAGTGTTGTTCACCATTGCCTTCCCGGCTGTGGCCGGCGGGATACTGGGTGCGGTGGAAGGCGTGTTTCTGGCGTTTCCTCTGGCCTGGTCGTTGGGGAGGTTCGGGAACGAGACTACGGCGCAGGTGGAATCCCGGGCGTAGAGATGCGCTGCCGGACGCCTCTACAAGAGCCTCCGGAACACATCCGGGACATTCTCCGCGCCGTCTATTACGAGGTCCGCCTCGGTGACGATCTCCGGCGGGCCTTCGTCGCTCTCCACGCCTATGCGTAGGATCTCGTCCAGCAGACCCTCTTCCCGCAGCTTCTCGAGCTCCCGGAAGGCGTCGAGGTCCGTCGTGTCGTCTCCTATGAACATCGCTTTTCTGGGCCTGTACTCTTCGACGAGGGTTCGGACGGCGGTGCCCTTGTCGGCCCGGATGGGGGGGCGGGCCTCGACGACGCCGCGGCCTACCGTGATCCTGAGCCCGAGCCGATCTCCTTCGGCCTTCACGAACTCGACGGAACGCTCGCCGACCTCGGGCGGGGCGTTGCGGTAGTGGATGCTCGCCGTTATCCCTTTCTCCTCTATAAAGGCGCCCTGGGGTTCGAGCTCCTCCTTCGCGCGGCTTTCGAGCTCCTGGACCCTCTCGTAGAAAGGGAGGGCCTCGGGCACCACCTCTACCTCGCCGTCGCGCAGGATCTCGAACCCGTGGTTGCCGAAGTACACGACCTCGTCCAGCCCGATCAGGTCTCGGGCGTCCTCCGTCTTCCGGCCGCTGATGCCAGCCACCAGCAGATACTTTTCGCCCAGCTCACGCAAGATCCCACGCAGCTCCTCCGACACCTCGGACATGTTGGGGGTCGGTACGATGGGCGCGAGGACGCCGTCTATGTCCGTGAGGACGGCGACGGAGCCCGCGTCCTCTCTCCAGGCTTCGAGCCGCTTATATGCCGCGTCATTATCCATGCCCGCAGCATACCCGCCGCCGCCCGCCCGGTCCAGGCTTGGAGCCTTTAGCTGTCAGCTTTCAGCGGTCAGCTTTCAGCAAGAGCTGACCGCTGAGAGCGGAGGCCGAAGGCCGCAGCGGGCTGATAGCTGAAAGCGCGGTCGCGGGGGCTTAAAGCCCCCGCGACCGCCTAGCAGTGCGGAGGGACGCCTTCCCGCAGCAGGAACGCTTGCAGGGTGAGCCCGCTCTCCCTGACGCGCCGCGCGTTGTCCGTGCCGACGTAGCGGTAGTGCCAGGGTTCCCATTCGTATCCCGTCTGGGCCTCCTCGCCGGGGGGATACGCGAGCACGAAGCCGTGTTCGTGGGCGTGGAGCGTTAGCCAGCCGGAGGCGGTGGTGCTCCCGAAACTCTGCTGCACCTCGTAGCCTACGGCGGCGTTCGTGAAGTCCACGGCGGTCCCGAGCTGGTGCTGGCTGTGCCCCGGCGTGGCGCTCATCCTGTCGGCTTCGGCCCCGTAGATGCTGGCCAACCTCTCGTGGGAGAAGCGCTGGTCCTCGTAAGACCTGTAGGCCGAGGTTACTACCAGTTCCTCGCCGGCGGCCGCGGCGGATGCCACCAGGCGTTCGAGGTTGTCCGCCGCCTCGCGCCGGAGCATGGTGTTGCTCCCGAGCGTCGGGACCCCGCGGTCCCGCAAAGAGACCAGGTCGGTTGGCTCGTAACTCGCGGGCAGCCCGTGCGTCCGGTCCACCAGAACCCTCGGATCGTCGCACCCCGCGACGGGCGTTCTCTCGCTTGCCGCCTCGACGGTTTCGCTCCGGGGTCTCTCGGCGGTTTGGGGAGTTCGTGGGGCCGAGATCTCACCCGTGGCCGGCCGGACGACGTGCCGGATGGCGACAGGGTTCATCAGGTAGAGCGAGAGAAAGAGGGCCGGCACCGAGAGCAGGACCAGCGCCGCGGTCAACCACTCAGCGCGACGGCGGAGCCTCCCCGCCTTCTCCGCGAGGCGCATCCCCTTGGCGTTCCCTCTCCGCACCACCCCGCAAACCTAGCGCAGATCTCCCGGGGTGTCCAGAGGGTTCGCCGCGGCGGACACAAAAAAGCGGGGTCCCGAAAGACCCCGCCGGCGTGGTGCCGTCTCTGCCCTAGCGGACCCTGCTCGGCTGCGCCGCGACGCCACCTCCGCCCGCCTGGCCGAGCGCCTCGCGGTTGGTCAGGAGCAAGAAGCCGAAGCCGATCTTGGCGAGGATGTCCAGGATCAGGAACATAAAGACCTCGACGGTCGAGCTCGCCACGGCGAAGCCCTCGGTCCCGAGCAGCCACACGATGGGGTAGAGGGACCACAGAACGATGGTCAGTAGCGCCAGGGTACGGAAGATGCCCTGCACGCTGCCCGGCCGGTTCTGGGCCGCTGCGAACAGTTGCGTGTAGACGAGGTAAAGGAGGACGATCATCGCCGCCGTGCTGACTATGAACCAGAAGCCCGCGCCGAAATCGGAGGTGCTCTGGCCCGCCAGGAGGCCGGTCAGGATCATGAAGACGTCGAGCGCGATCAGGCCGGCTATCAGCTGGATGTTGCGGCGCCAGTTGGGCAGCGCCAGGAGCGCCAGGTCGAGCAGCAGCAGGGGCGTCGTGATCACCCAGTCGATGTAACGGCCCCAGTAGAAGATGCGGCCCTCGACGTTCGACGCGGTCGCGCCCGTGGTCATCGTCAGGTAGAAGAAGGCCGCGACCCCCGTAATGACCGCCGTGATGATGAAGAAATGCCGGCTCCCCGCCGGCGCCCGGGTCATCAGGAAGATGAAGAATACCGTCGCCGCGATAAAGCTCAGGGTGCCTAGCGTCAGCCAGAGGGTCTGCATCTGTTTATTCTCCTATCCCAGGGAACGTCTGTAGGCAGTCTACAGAGAAGCAGCGGCTACGCGAAGTGAATTTACATACCGCTGCGGCGGCCCTGCGCCCTGGCGCGGAGATCCTCGGGGTCTATCTCCCCGTCGAGGTATTTGCCGACAAAGTAGCCTATGACGCCGAAAAGCACTACTACCAGGGTCTCTTCGAACCCGATCAGGAACATCGAGAACAGGACGAGCGCCCCGATCACGGCGCCCCACTGTTTATTGGTCCAGGTGGCCATCTCCTACCTTCCTTTCACTAAGAAGCGGTTCCTTGTACGGTGACTTCCACGTCTTTTACGTTGACGCCCTGCCCGTCCAGCACCCTGCGGACGTTCTCCCTGGTGCGCGTCGCCACCTCGGTGAAGTTGCCCGATTCGGGAACCTTTATCTTGGAGTGGACGTTGTAGGCGCCGTCGTCGGAGGAGAGGGAGGTGGAGGGGTCCCGCGCGCCGGCCTCCCGCGCCGCGCCGTCCGCCAGGGTCTTTACGGCCCCCGCCGTGATGACGGTCTCCTTGCCGGGGGTGTCGTCCATGACGGAGCTTCTGGCGACCCGGGCCCCGAAGGTGAGCTCGCGAAGCAAGAGGAGCAGCGCCACGAGCGCCAGAAGCGCCCCCGCTATCGCGACGATCGCCCGCACGGCCGCCGTGAAGACCGAAGCCGATAGGCCGGAGAGCGCCTGCAGCGCCGCGTCGTAGCCGGTGTACCTGGCGAGGACGTCGGCCGGTATCACCCCGAACGCCGCGAGGAGCAACACGACCGGGACCGCGATCAGCAACAGGGCCACTATCAGCAGGATGAAGCGGTTGAAAGCGTTCATTGTACCCTCGTCTTTGTCTGTCGCGGGTCGGCCTCGACCGTCTTCACGTTCAACTTGCTCACCGGGATGCCCCGCTCACCGAGGCGCTCTTGGATCAGGCGGCGCAGGTTTCTCTGTATGGCGCCCGTGTCCTCGCCGCGGCGCACCCTCGCTTCGAGGTCCACCTGGGCGCCGGGACGCCGCTTCGCCCTGGCCTTCACCGAGTGGCCGAGCACGTCGGGGGACTGCTCGGCGGCCTTCGAGACCTCTTCCTGCACCACGCTGCGGGTGAGGAACGTGCCCTTGTCCATCCGGACGCGCCTCGGGGCGGGGGGCTTCAGCTCGAAGATGAGCAGGATCAGGCCGAGCAGCGCGATCAGGACCAGCACCACTATGGCCAGCGGGGAGAGACCCCCGGATTCGACACCGCTCATGAAGTTTTGGGCGCCGCTGCCGGCGGCCTTGATCGGGTCGAGGAGGGCGGACAGGCTCTTGCCGAACAGGTCGAAGGCGTAGACCACGGCGTAGACGCCGAGGACGAAGAGGCCCGCGAGAAGGAGGATCATCACTATCCGGTTAAAGATTCTCATCTGCGCCCACCTCCAGGTCGTCGACCATGATGATGGTCCTTCGCCCGGCGGCCTCCGGAGCTACGCGCTCCCTGATGCTGCCGGCTATCTCGGGTATGGGCTTCGGAAGTGGCCAGCGGACCACGACGTGGATCTCGACCTTCTCGGGATCGACCACCACGCCCGAGACCTTCTCGGCGCCCTCGTAGGTTGCGGCCTCCACGAAGCGTCCGCGGCCCATCGCGTGGACCCCTTCTGTGGCGAGGGCCGCCACGGAGGCGGCCCTCGCAAGCTGTATGTCTGTCGCCAAGATCTGCCAGGCTCCTCTTGGGCCGGTCGCTTACTGGACCCTTTGCTGTTCCTGCTGCTGCTGTTCGCGCTGCTGCTGCTCGATCTGGCGCTGACGCTCCTGCTCCTCTTCCTGCTGCGGGAAGAAGATGTTCTGGACCGTCACGTTGACCTCGGTCACCCGCAACCCGACCAGGCTCTCGACCCGGTTGGAGACGTTGCGCCGCACCGCTTCGGCCAGCTGGGGGATGGACTTGCCGTACTCGGCGGTAAGCGTCAGGTCTATGGCCGCCTCTTCCTGGCCGACCTCCACGGAGACGCCCTGGGTCTGGCTTCCGCCACCGCCGCCGGTGATCGAGCCGAGCAGGTTGCTCGCCGTCTGCGAGGCGCCGCTACCCATCCGAATACCGTCGACCTCCTGCGCCGCGATGCCCGAGATCTTGGAGACCACGCTGTCCGCGATGGTGGTGTTCCCGCGCTCCGTCTGAAGCGGCCCGCTGCCGGAACCGGTGTTGCTCTGCTCTGTCATGCTTTCTCCTTTCGATGGTTCATGAATTCGTCCGTCTGGTCTTCGCTACACGGCCCGGCGCGTTATTAGCCGGTAAACGGCGAGCAACACTACCGCGCCCAGGGTTGAGATCAGGATCGAGCTTACGCCTATCTCGGTGAGCCTCGGCCCGCCGAACAAGCTTTGTACGATGAAACCGCCGACGAAGGCACCGGCGATGCCGATCAAGATGGTAACGATGATGCCGCCGGGGTCTGGGCCCGGCATGATCCACTTGGCCAGCACACCCGCTATGAGCCCCACCACTATCAACGCCAAGATACCTATGCGCCTTCACCTCCCCCTCATGAACCGCGTTCTCGATCCGGCGTCTCGGTCGGCAATATACAACAGATGCCGGGTCTAGGGTCACATCCAGCCCCGTAGTACCCCCGAAAGGGCCGATATAAACCCTTTCGGGGGTACTACGGGGAACTTCTCAGGAGAGGAGCGATTGCAGCGAGGGCCAGATGAACGCGAGGGCGAAGAGCAGGGCGGCCACGTAGAGAAGAGGGTGTACGTCGCGGGGCCTGCCCTGGGCCAGCTTGATCAAAACGTACGAGATGAAGCCGAAGCCGATCCCGTAAGAGATGTTGAAGGTGAGCGGCAGCGTCAGGATGGTCAGGAAGGCCGGGATCGCCTCGTCGTAACGGTCCCACGGTATCAGCCGGACGGCCGTCATCATCAGGAAGCCCACGACTATCAGGGCGGGCGCCGTGACGGGGGAGACGAAGATCTGCTGCCCCTCTTCCGGCCCCGGAACCGGCACGGAGCCTCCGAAGACCGAGATCAGGGGCGCGAAGGGCAATGCAAGCAGGAAGAGCAGACCAACGATGACGCTCGTCAGGCCGGTCCGTCCGCCCTCGGCCACGCCCGACCCGCTCTCTATATAGCTGGTCACGGAGCTGGCGCCCGTGGCGCCCCCCAGGGTGGCCGCCAGCGAGTCGACGAGCAGGACGCGTTTGGCCTCGGGGACCCTGCCCTCTTCGTCGAGCAGGTCGCCCTCCTGGCCGACCGCGATCATGGTCCCCATCGTGTCGAAGAAGTCCGTCATGAAGAGCGCGAAGATCACCGGTATCAGGGAGATCTGCAGCACCTGGGGCACCGCGAGCACCCCGCCCCCTATGGTCGAGGTGTCGAAGCGGAAGTCGACTATCCCGTCGGGCAGGGGCACGATCCCGAAGACCATGCCGACCGCCCCGGTGACGAGGATGCCGATAAGGATCCCACCCCGGAGCCCCCGCGCCACGAGCGCGAGCGTCACGATGAGCCCGAAGGCCGCGAGAAGCACGGGCCCCTGCGTCAGGTTCCCCAGCTTCAAGTAGGTCGCCGGGTCCTGCACCACGAGCCCGCCGTTCTTCAGCCCTATAAACGCTATAAACAGCCCGATGCCGACCGCGATCGCGAACTTCAGCGAGTTCGGTATCGCGTTCAACACCGCCTCCCGCAGGTTGGTTATCACTAGCAGCGTCACGAGCACGCCCTCGACGACCACGACCGCCATCGCCTCCTGCCAGGAGAGGCCGAGGCCCAGGATCAGGGTAAAGGCGACGATCGCGTTCAGCCCGAGCCCCGAGGCGAGCGCCAGCGGGTAGTTCGCCACGAGCCCCATCGCGATGCACGCCACCGCCGCGGCCACGCAGGTCGCGAAAAAGACCCCGGCGACGGGAAGCTCCGTACCCTCCGTACCGAGAATCGCCGGGTTGACGAAGATGATGTAGGCCATCGTCATGAACGTGGTGAGACCCGCGATCACCTCCGTCCGAAAGTTCGTCCCCCGCTCGGAAAACCTGAAAAACGCGCCCAAGAATCTGTCTCCCATCTGCCGCCCGGTCCGTAGGCGCAATATAGACAGGCCAAGGAAAGGTGTCTAGCGTAGTAGCACGCCCGCTTCGCGGGCTTTCAGCACCACGCTCCGGCTTATGCCTCCGCTTTCGGCACGCTTCGGCCTGCTCCGCGGTCCTCGCTTTCAGCTGTCAGCTTCTTGCCGCGCAAATCCCGACCGGGCCACGCATAGAGCAGCGGTTCGAGCACCGGGAGGCGTACCGCACACAGACGACCGGCTGACAGGCTGAAAGCGGAGCCCGAAGGGCGCAGCGTGCGGGCTCTAGCCGGAGGCTAGAGCCCCAGAAACGGCTTGTTGCGCTTCCAGACGAGCCAGGCGACGGAGAGGAGCCAGAGGGCTATGATCGCCGAGTAGGCGGGGAAGATCTTGCGCAGGTACTGGGGCGTCTCGCCCGTGTTTATGACCGGGACGCTGTTGTCGGTGGTGAGGCCCGCGCGTTTTAGGCCCTCCTGGGTCGTGTCGTGGAAGATGACGGTGCCCACGGTCTCCAGCTTGCCGCTCCAGACGCGCTCCTTCGGGTTCGCGAGGCCCCGCGGCAGGCCTTCGGTGGTCTGGATGAGGAGGTTGTCCCCGGTCTCCTGCAGCCCAAAGTAGAAGTAGCTGGTGCTGTAGCGGGAAGAGATGGCTATCTCGGAATCCGCGGTCCCGGTCATCGCCTCCCCGTCCCCGACGTCGGCCGTGCCGCGCACTTCGACGTAATCGCCGAGTTCCGTGCCGGCCGGCAGCTCGCCCCGGTTCAACTCCTCGACGCTCAGGACGGTGGGCGCCCCTTCGAGGCCGTAGGAGAAGTTGGAGGCCACGGTCGAGGCCGCGAAGGAGAAGACCATGACTATGAACAGGCGCAGCAGCAGCGAGGGGTTGCGCCGCAGCCAGGGGCCGAGGCCGCGGTCCTCGTAGTGCTCCGTGCCTCGCCCGTCTGGGCCGGAGAGCCGTTCGGTGTCGCGCGTATCCACGAGAAGCAGTTTAACCCAGGGCGCCGGGGACGATGGGTAACGCTTCACACCGGGCGCCGAAGTGTGAAAGAGATTCCCGCGGGGCACGCAGGGTCCCCTAGTATGGGGAGCCGCGACGATGTTATGCTGTTGCCCGATTTGAAGGGTACGGTCTTACGTCCCTCTTCGGGGGTAGCTGGAGGTAGCGTTTTGACGGAAAGGCGGGAGGCGCAGGAGCAGGCTCCCTGGTACACCGTCGTCGGGGTCATAGACGACGGCACGGAATTGAATCAGGCGGTCACGGAGATCAGGGACCTCGGCGTGGATCGGGACGACCTGACCGTCGTGCTCAAGCGTCAGGACTCGTCCGAGCCGGAGCCCTTCCCGGAGGGCACGCGCTACATAGTCGTGCCGGGGGACAAGCGGGGGCTCGAGGTTCCGCTCGGCTTCGCCGTGTCTTTCGTGGTCATCGGGACCTTCTTCGCCATAACGACGCCCGCCATAGGCATACCGACCCTCATGGTCTTCGTCTCGCTCGCCGCCATCCTCGTCGCCGGCTCGATGAGCAGGGTCGGGGTGGACCCGATCTTGATGGAGATGCAGGCACCGCAGGAGGAGGCCGGCACCTGGAACCAGGCCTTCGAGATGGGTAAGGTCCTCGTCTTCGCCTCGACCCGCGAGCGGCGCCTCCTGCGCCCTGTGCGCGAGGCCCTGCAACGCAACGGCGCCATGTACTACATAGTGGACCGGCGGCTGGAGCCGCGGGCGGTCCACCAGGCGCTCCTACGCCGGGCCGGGGGGCCGCGGGTGGGGGAGTCAGTTCTCGACAAATCCGGCGGAGCCTAGAAGGAGCTTAGAGCGTGGGTGCAATAAGTCTGTCGGGCCTGCACTTCCTGGCCCAGTTGAACGTCACCGACGGCTTCGAGCAGGTCGGCGGCGCCCGCTTCATCACGGGCGCGTCCATGCTCATCCACATGTTCTTCGCGGAGATCTTCGTGGGCTTCGCGCTTGCCGCACCCGTCCTGCAGGCCTGGGGCGCCCGCACCGGCAGCCCGAGGATGGACCGCCTGGCCCACTCGATGGCCCGGTTCAACGTGCTCACCTTCTCGACCGGCGCGACGTTCGCCGTCCTCTTCGTCGTGTTGCTCGTCGGGCTCTACCCGCCGGTGACCACCTCGCTCTTCACGCACTTCTTCTACTTTATAGCCCTGGCGATGCTCTCGATGGGGCTCGCGCTGTGGGGGATGTACTCCTACTACTACAAGTGGGACCGCTACAGCGTCCTCAACAAGAAGCGGCACATCGCCCTCGGTTTCACGATGGGCTTTTTCATCTGGATCTGGATGGTCATCATGACCGGTATCGACACCTTCATGACCACGGGAGGCCCCGGCGCGCCGGCCATCGGGCAGAACATCGCCAGCTTCGGGGCGGCGGTGCAGGGGATCTTCAACCCGATGTTCACGGAGATGGTCCTCCACAGGACCTTCGCCAACCTCTCCTGGCCCGCCTTCGCCCTTGCGGCCTGGGCCTCCTTCATGTACATCCGGTCAAAGACAGCCGAGGACAAGGCCTTCTACGACTGGACCTCCTCCGTCGGCCTCACCTGGGGCGTCGGGTTCCTCCTCCTGCAGCCGGTGGTCGGGTTCGCGATGATGTACTCGCTGAAGATGTCGGCGCCCGGCGGGTCCGGCCCGGCCGCCGGCGGGGCCTACGAGCGGCTCACCGAAGGGGGCAGCTCGAACCTGCTGGTGATGAACCTGATCTTCGTCGTGGTCCTCTTCGTGCTGGGCAACCTCGCCATGTACTTCGGGTCGGAGCGGCATCCCGACCACGCCGGGCGCGTTCCGATAAGGTTCTTCGCCCTGCTGGCCGCGGTCACGGGGCTCTACGCCGTCTCGCCGCTGGCCGATTTCCCGTTCCTCTACATGCGCTACATCATGCTGCTCGTCATGCTGCTCGCCACGCTGGCTGCCTTCGTCACCTACCTGCGCGGCAGGTTGCGCTTCCGGTACGGCAGCCCGGGCGGGAGTTACAGGGTGGTGCTGATGGCGGCGGGGGTGCTCGCGGCGGTGCTCGCGATGAACATGGGGCTGATGAAATCCAATTCCAGGGTGCCGTTCACCGTTTATAATCAGCCAGGATACACCGTGGAACCGAGCCCACCGCCCACGGGGTTCGGGCAGTAGGTTAGAAGGGGACAGCTTTGGCGGAGTTACAGAAAGATCCCATCACCCGCGGCGACTTCCTCGGCTTCGGGGTGCTCGGCGCGATCTCGGGGGCGATCCTCACGCTGCCGCCGGTCGCATTCGTCCTGAGCCCGGTCATAAAGACGAACGTGCTCGGCCAGACGGACGTCGACCCGGGCTGGCAGCGCGTCGCCTCCGTCGAGGATCTGAAGAGTCTCAAGCCGGGAACCCCCGACGTCTTCGAGGTCGAGTTCCCGATCGAGCAGGTCTACAGCGATAAGGAGATCCAGGAGAAGTTCCCGGAGTCCCAGAAGTCCCAGGCCGAGTTCACGACCAGGCACGCGGTCTGGCTCTCCTGGAAGGCGCCCATAAAGACCCAGGGCACCCAGGGCTCGGGCGGGGACATCCTGGGCGAGCCGGAGAAGCCGGCGATCCTGGACCAGAAAACTTCCGGGTTCACCGAGTCCGAGCGGCAGGAGATCCTGGGTAAGCTCAACATCCTGTCGAACTCCTGCGCCCACCTGGGCTGCCCGGTCAGGTGGTTCCCGGACAAGCACGAGTTCTTGTGCCCGTGCCACGGGGGGCTCTACGACATCAACGGCGGGTACGTCGGGGGACCGCCGCCGCGGGGAATGTACAGCTACACACAGGCGGAGATCCGGGAAGACGGTACCCTGTACATAAAGCACGGGTACGACATCCAACCCGGTATCCCCGGTATCAGCACCCAGCAACCTTATGTGGTCTAGAGAGGGAGACCTTAGAGCATGATCGGCAGGATAAGGTCCCAGACCGAAGAAGCCTCCAAGTTCATAGTGGACTGGATGGAGCACCGCACCGGGATCGTCACGATAATGGAACACGCGCTCTACGAGCCGGTCCCGAAGCGGGGCGCCTGGATCTACACTTTGGGCAGCGCGGTGTTGCTGCTCATCACCGTGCAGTTTTTGACGGGCATTCTCCTGCTCTTCTACTACGTTCCCTCGACCGACCACGCGTGGAACTCGGTCAACTACATAATGAACGAGGCCTACTTCGGCCAGCTCATCCGCGGCCTGCACTACTGGTCGGCCAACTTCCTGCTCGCCATGATCGGCCTGCACATGGCCCAGGTCTTCTTCGCCGGCGGCTACAAGGCGCCCCGCGAGCTGAACTGGGTCGTCGGCGTCATCCTGCTTCTTCTGGTCATAGGCCTCGCCTTCACGGGCTACCTCTTGCGGTGGGACCAGGACGGCTTCTGGGCGAGCGTCGTGGGCATGAAGATCGGGTCCTACTCCCCGTTCGTGGGAGGGTACGTGGTCAACTTCCTGCTCGGGGGCGACGTGGCGGGGCCCGCCACGCTCTCCCGGTTCTTCGCGTTGCACGTGTGGTTGCTGCCCGCGGCGATTGCGCCGTTCATAGGCCTTCACCTGTACCTGCTCAGGCGCCACGGCGTGTTCGGCAGCGAGTTCGAGTACTCCGAGCGGTTGGCGAAGCTGCACGAACGGCAGCGGCTGGAAGAATACGCGGACTACGAGCTCGACGAGGAAGAAGACGAGTACGATGGCCGGGGCAATGGCCGCGGCAACGGCAGGCGCGAGTAAGAGCATTTACCGAGGAGCGATGTGCGGCGCTGTTATAGTGCGGCTGGTCGACTAGGAGAGAGGTAAGGTCATGGTATACGTTCCGGCGACCGGCAAGGACAAGCCGGTAGAGGAAGAGGTAATCACCGAGGAGAACGTCTTCGATCGTCCGGACGAGACGATGGGCTTCTTCCCCGGGCAGGTCCTCAAGGACACCTACGTCTTCACGTTTCTTTTGATCGCCTGCGCCATCCTTTCCTACGCCGCGCCGGCCCCGCTCACCGAGCCGGCCGACACGGCGACGGTAGACTACGTGCCGCGGCCCGAGTGGTTCTTCTTCTTCTACGAGCAGATGCTCATGTTCTTCCCCGGCTACGCCCTGGTCGCCTTCGGGGCCGTGGTCGTGCCGACTATCTTCATAGTGTTGCTCTTCGCCGTGCCGTGGCTCGACAGGAGCCCGCAGCACTACAGCGCCATCAGCAGGCCCTTCGCGACCATCATCGGTATTCTCGTGGTCGTGATCGTGGTCCTGAACATGCTGATGGCCGTCAGCCGGATCATGAACTTCCCGACGGCCTAGAAGGAGTAGAGGATGCCCATAGGTAACCTCGACGTTCCAATAATCGGCAAGAACGTCGTTATCGCCGTTCTCGTCCAGACGCACATCCTCTTCGCGGCCTTCATCATCGGGGCCGTCCTCATCGCGGCGACGAGCGAGTACCTCGGGATGGTGACCAAGCAGGCCAACTACGAGCGCTTCGCCCGTAACCTGGCGCGCTTCGTGGTACTGCTCTTCGCCTCCGGGGCGGCGCTCGCGATCACGTTCGTGCTCGCGCTCGTTACGCTGTTCCCGGTCTTCTTCTCTATCCTTCAGAACATCTTCTTCTGGGTCTTCCTCGTCGAGGCGTTCATGTTCCTCGGCCAGATCATCATCGTCTACGCCTGGTACAACGTCTGGGACAAGCTCGCCTACCGGAAGAGCCTGCACGTAGTTTTCGGCTTCATAGCCGGCTTCTTCGGCCTGATGGCGATGACCATGATCGACGCCGTCGCCTCCTTCATGCTCACCCCCGCCGAGGTCACCTCCCAGTCCGAGCTCGTGGCCCGCTCCTTCCTCAACCAGACCATGGTGCCGCTCAACATGCACCGCTTCGTAGGGAACTTCTCCTACGCAGGGTTCCTGATTGCGGGCTGGGGTGCCTGGCGCTACCTGAGGACCACCAGGGAGAGCGAGCGGGAGTACTACGACTGGATGGGGCACTTCGGCCTGATCTGGGGCTTCGGGTTCCTGATCATGCAGCCGGTCATAGGCTACGGCTACCTGAAAGGTATCCGCGAGAGCGCGCCCGAGTCGTTCAACACGATCATGCTCGGCGACAAGGCCTGGGTCTTCAACCTGCTGGTCCTCTGGATCGCGGTCCTGAGCATCGCCTCGACCGCGTACTTCGTCCACAAGCTGCGCTTTACGGTCAAGCCGATGGAGACGATGCGCAAGCTCGCGGTCGGCGGCCTCGGTTTCACGGCGCTCTTCACGATACTGAACGTCATCCCGGCGGACGCGGACCTGATCTCCCAGATCGGGCTGACGTTCGCGGGCGGCGACTCCACGAGCATACCGCTGGGCAGCATGTACCCGTGGAAGTACATAGGTCTGATCGGGCTGATGCTCGTCGGCTTCTTCGTCATAGCCCTCTACCTCAGGGCGACGGCGACGGGGTTCCACTGGGGCAGGGCCAGCCGGTGGAGCCAGTACGCGCTGATGGCGTGCTCGGTCTTCGTGGTCTTTACGATGGTAACGATGGGCTACACCCGCGAGACCGCCCGCCGGGTAGACAACAACCCGGGCTACCTCATCAACGACTGCGTGACGCTCGACCAGAAGATCGTCAGCGAAGGATGTCCGACCGAACCACTCATGGAGGCGGCCGAATGATCGACCTCGCGTTGCTCCTCTTCCAGGAAGGAAGCACCGGGAACCCGACGGGCCTCGGCGTCTTCCGGTTCTTCGCCGGGTTCCTGCTGGTAATGACGTTCTTTTTGGGCTTTCTCGGTTTTACGTACTGGATCAGCAAGGACGAGTAGTGTAGGTCTCAGGCTACAGGTTTCGGCTAACAGGAGGGCCGCGGCGCGAACCGCGGCCCTCCCGCTTTCTACAACAGCCGAAGCGAGAGAAGCGTTGCCAAAGCGCTGGCGTACGACGAACCCGGGTTAGTCTACAGACGACTTACCTGATGCCTGTAACCTGAAGCCTACTCCTTCAGCGCTTCGAGTTGCTCCAGGCGTATGATGTGCCCGTTCAGGCGGGCGGCCTCCGACGTGCAGAGGTAGCTTATGAGCTCGGCGGGTTCTTCGGGAGCGCGGAGCATTCCGAAGTCGCTGTAGCCCTGGAACATGCGGTAGAGCTGTTTGCCGATGAGGTCGGGCGGGAAGGCGCGGGATTTTTCCTGCATCCTGGTATCGACCACGCCCGGGTAGACGCCGGTTACGGCGACGTTGTGCGGTTCGCCTTCGAGGGCGAGGACGCGGGTTAGCTGGTCGAGGGCCGCTTTGGAGGCCCCGTAAGCGGCCATGCCGGCCATCGGGTGGCGGGCGGCGGCGCTAGAGACGTTGACGATGCGTCCCCAGTCGCCGGAGACCATGTGTGGCATCGCCTCCCTGGCGCAGAGAAAGGCGCCGGTGACGTTCGCGTCGAAGACCCGGCGCCAGTCGGAAAGTTCCGTCCGGGCGACGGGGAGCGGGACTCCCGGCGTGCCCGCGTTGTTTATCAAGATGTCCACGGGTCCGAGTCCGGCGCGGGCCTTCTCGAAGGCGGCGGAGACCGAGTCCTCGTCCGTGACGTCCAGGAGTACGGGGATGGCCGTGTTGCCGCCGGCCTCTATCTCGCGGGCCACGGAGGATATCTCCTCCTCCGTTCGGGCGGCCACGGCGACGGCGGCGCCCTCGCGGGCGAGCAGGCGTGCGGTGGCCGCGCCGATGCCTCGTCCTCCGCCGGTGATCAGGGCGACCCGGCCCGCGTGTGGTCTGCCTTCCACGCGTAACACTATACCCGGCACGCGGGTCCGGCGTTGAGATAGAATCCGTGCAGCCAACGTAAGGAGCGCGACCTTGTCCGATATACCGCTTTTCCCGCTCAACGTGGTGCTGATGCCGGGGGCGCCTTTGCCGCTGCACATCTTCGAGGAGCGCTACAAGCAGATGGTCGACGAGTGCCTCCAGCAGGAGAGCGAGTTCGGGATGGTCTTCGCCGACGAGTCGGGGACCAGGAAGGTGGGTTGCACGGCCAAGATAGTCGAGCTCGTCGAGCGCTACGACGACGGGCGGATGCTGATCCTGGTAGAAGGCTCCCGCCGCTTCAAACTGAACAACGTGCTGACGGGTAAACCGTACTACGTGGGCGAGATCGAATACTTCGAAGAGGAACCCGAGGAACCCGACGTCCAGGCGTTGGCCGAGGAGTGCATAGCCCTCCTCGAACGCGTGGTCGAGGCGGCGACGGAAGGCTCCGTCGGCATAGAGATAGAGCCCCCCTACAAGAACCTCTCCTTCGCCATAGCCGGCCGCGTCGAGTTCGAAGCCGAAACCCGCCAGCAGATCCTGGAACTAACCTCTGAAAAAGCCCGCCTGGAGAAGGTAAAAGAGCTACTTACCTCCGCCGCCGAACGCCTCGAAAGGGAACGCCAGGCCCGCGAAAAAGCCCAGACGAACGGCCACCTCCGCGACGACTGGAAACCGGGCACTTAGGCTTTAGGTTACAGGCATCAGGCCTGCGGTTTGGTACGTGGGCGCGGAGGGCGTGACTCCGAATAGGGGCGTGCGACATGGTCGTTGTGGCGGCACGGCTTCTCCGCCAGGAGCAGTGCGGTTCCCTGAAGCCTGACACCTGTAACCCGAAACCTCTACTTCAGCTTCTTTTCGGCCTCGTGCGGCAGGTTTCGTTCCGCTTCTTGCGGCAGCAGGTCCCTGACCCTACGCAGGTTCGCCTGGTCTACCTTGTAGACGAGGGGTTCGGCGGCGAGCGACTCTTCGCCGGCCGCCGCCTTTATGCGTTCGACGAGGTGTTCTTCGACGAGCCAGGCCATCGAGGGGAGGACCCCCGCGACGATGCGCAGTCGGACGCGGCCATCATCCGTCTCGCTCCGCTCCGCGAGGCGCGGCGGGTTGAGGTACAGTTCCGCCGCTTCGTCGAGGGACTTTAGGACGTTCTCGGCGGCTTCGGCATCAGAGACTTGAACCTCGACGTTAAAGCGTTGGCGGCCCGAGATGTAATTTGTGACGCCCAGGATCGCGCCGTTTGGGATGTAGCTCACTTCGCCGGAGAGGGAGCGGACCTTCGTCATGCGAAGGCCGAGCTCTTCCACGATGCCGGCCACGCCTTGCGGGGGGCTGATCTCCACGAAGTCCCCGACGCTGTACTGGCCCTCGAAGACGATGGAGAAGCCGGCGATAACGTCCCGCAGGAAGCTCTGCGCCCCGAAACCAAGGACGGCGGCGAGGATCGTGGCCCCGGCGACGCCTGGGAGCGGGTTCTTGATGAAGATGCTGATCACGACCAGGACGACTATGGAGAAGATCACGTACCGCAGGGCGTTGCGGGTGAGGGTGATCGCGGTGTCCTGGCGCTTGATGCGCGCGACGGCCTCGGCGTCGAGAAAATCCCGGCGCCGGCGCCGCCACCTGAGCACCTTGGGCACCCCGCGGGTCAGGATCCGGTAGAAGACGAGGCCGAGGAACACCACGAGCGCCGAGGCGATGATGTCGCCTATGAAGTTCGGGCCGACGACGTAATCGTAAGTGCTCCCCAGGAACTCCCCGATCCCGTTGAAGATGGATCTGGAGTCCCTGGTGGCGTCTTCGGCGGCGTCCGCCAGGTCGCCCGTCGTCTCTTCCTGTATGAGCGCGAAGAACATCCCGCGCATTTAAGTACCGTTGGGCTTCGGCTTCAAGCCGGTCAGGCGTTGTTCGATTCTTTTTTCCGCCAGCATCAGGGCTAGCGTGGTCGCGAACGACATCATCCTCCTCGCCTCTGCACGTGCCTTGCGCGCTCGATATTCCTCAACGGAACTCGCCGTCGGGGAGTAGTTCCCGCATCGACCGGAAGGATGATAGGTGCGCACCGGAGGGATGATTGTGTCGCCGGGGCGTTTCTCCGCTGGGTGGGGATGATCTAGAATGCTGCCATCTTGCTTGGGATAGGGGCACAACTCCTCGGCGTGAGGTGGCGGCTGGTGTTCGCGCTGGCCGCCGCCGTCGCGCTGTCGGCGTTCGCGTCGCTCTACTTGCTGGTCAACCTGTATGCGGCCGGGCTCTCTTTGGCCTCAGGGGGCGAGGTCAGCGAGGAGGTTCTCGGACGCGAGCTCGACCGTTTCGCGGGCTTTATGGCCTCGTGGGGACTGCCGGCCTTGTTCTTGCTCTTGACCGCGGGGGCGTCGGGACTGCTGACGCGGGCCTCGGGCGCGGCGAACGCGTCGCAGGGGGCCCTCCTCGGGCTCGGCTCGGCGGTCGGCATCCAGCTCATAGGCCGGGCTTTCGGGCCGTTCGTAGCGCGGGAGCTCGTCGTCTACCCGCTCCTCGGGCTCGCCGGCGGCTGGCTCGGCGTCGCGCTCAGCCGGGGCGCCATGCAGAGGCAGGAGGCGCTCTACCGTGCCAGCCGCGCCCTACACGCCGCGAACGGCCCACGGGACGTCGCCGTTGTCATAGGCGAGCACCTGGCGGGGCCGGGGGAGCGGGTTACCCTCTGGAGGATGTCGCCCGGGGACGAAGGGGCCTTCGAGATGGATCTGATCGGCTCCCACGCGCCGACCGGAGCGGCGGCCTGGCCGGCAGGGTCACGGCTGGATGCCGGGAGGGTCCCCGCGCTCGCGGACTTGCGGCGCGACTCGCACGGCGTCGTCCGTGAAGAAGACCTGCCTGAAGCGGAGCGCCGGGCCTGGCAGGGCTCCGGTATCCGCTCGGCGCTCCTCGTGCCGTTTGGCGCCTCGGGCGGTCCGGACGGGTTGATGATCGTCGCTTCGCCGGGGAGGCGGAGTTTCTTCGACCGAAAGAAGGTGCGCTCCTACCTCACCGTGGGGGCCCAGGCCGCGCTGACGGTCGAGAACCTGCGGCTCATCGAGGAGGCGCGGCGTACCGGCATGATCGGGGAGCGCAAGCGGCTGGCGCGCGAGATCCACGACACCCTCATCCAGGGCTTCGCGAGCATCGTGATGAACCTCGAGGCTATGGAGGGCGCCCTCGAAGACCCCACGGAGCCCGCCGCGTTCCACCTGGACGAGGCGCGGACCACGGCGCGCGAGGGGCTCGCCGAGGCCAGGCGCATAGTGTGGGCGCTCAGGCCGGAGGCCCTGGAGGGGTTCCCCCTGCCGGAAGCCCTCTCGCGGCTCGTCTCCCGCTGGTCCGAGTCGAACCGCACCAGGGCCGACGTCGCCGTGACGGGCGATGCCGTTCCGCTCCCGACGGAGGTCGAGGTCACGTTGCTGCGGACGGCCCAGGAAGCCCTCACCAACGTCGGGAAACACGCGAGCGCGGGTCGGGCTGTGCTTACCCTCTCCTACATGGGGGACAGGGTTACGCTCGACGTGATGGACGACGGCGTGGGCTTCGAGCCGGACGGCCCGACCGTGGCCGGTGACATGAACGGCGGCTTCGGGCTCGGGGCCATGCGGGAGAGGGTCGAGGGGGCCGGCGGTTCGCTGCTCGTCGAGAGCGAGCCCGGCGCTGGCACGACCCTCGCGGTAGAGTTGCGACTGACGGGCGACGGAAAGTCCCGGACCGTGGAGATGCTGGAGGAGACGTCGTGACCAAAAAGGTTGGCGTGCTCATCGTGGACGACCACCCGGTGGTGCGGACCGGGATCAGGGGGATGCTCGAAGGGCAGCCGGACTTCGAGGTGGTCGGCGAGGCCGTGAACGGCGAGGAGGCCGTCGACCTCACCGGCCGGCTGAACCCGGACATCGTCTTGATGGACCTCAGGATGCCAGGAACGGGCGGCGTGGCGGCCACCTCCCGCATCCGCAAGGAACATCCCGAGACCCGAGTCCTCGTGCTCACCACCTCCGATTCAGGGGCAGATATCCTGCGGGCCGTGGAGGCTGGGGCCACCGGATACGTCCTGAAGGACGCGCCGCGCGAGGAGCTCTACGGCGCCATCCGGGCCGCGGCCGAGGGCAAGCCCCTCCTCGCGCCGGACGTCGCGGCGCACCTGATGGAGCGGGTACGGTGGCCCTCCGAAGAGGGTCTGAGCGGCAGGGAGCTCGAGGTGTTGGAGCACGTGGCGCGGGGAAAGGGGAACAAGGAGATAGCGCGGACGCTCTGGATCAGCGAGGCGACCGTGAAGTCCCACCTGCTGCACGTCTACGAAAAGCTGGGCGCCGCCGACCGCGCCTCGGCCGTGGCCGCCGCGATGCAACGCGGCATATTGCGGTTGTAAGAGCTACCTGCTCTGGAGGGCAAGCCGGGCCACTAAAAGGCCGCCCGCCAACAGACAGACGCCCGCGAACAAGCCATAGGGGGGATGCCGCCCGTCTCGGGGAGCACCTTTGTCCTCGCCGGTACCTCGTCCGGGGCTCCGGCTGGCCCGGCTTCACGAGATCCGGTAGAAGCGGCGGACGCGGAGGCAGGCGCCGCCAACGCGTCGCTCAAGGCGCCGGTCCCCTGGCCGGCGTTGTCCCCGATCTCCTCGGCCCCATCGGCCACGGACTGGGCAACGCAGCCTTCTACGATCTCCCGTGTACTGCAATCGACGTACTGAGAGTTGGGGGACCCTGCGCCGATGCCGGGGCCGTCGCCGCGAGAACGAGAAGAAGCGTCGTCAGCGCCCATAGACGGAACACGTTCATCTTCTTCGAACCCCGAGTACCAGCAGTCCTCCCGCCACGAGCAACAGACCAGGGCCGGCCAAAGTCGGTGAAACGCCGCCCGTCTCCGGCAGCTCCGCGATCGAGGCCAGATCCCCATCCCCGGCCGCGTCGCCTCCCGTCGTGCCCGATGACGACGCGCTATCGGGAGACCCATCGGTTTCGGCCGGGGGGACGGCCTCGGGGGAGGCTGAGGCTTCTGCGGCGTCGTTCATGGCGTCGTTGACGGCGTCGGTTCCCTGTTCGGTGTTGCCGGCGATGTCCCGAACGCCGTCTTCGATGCTCTGCGCACACGCCACCCCGGCTTCCGGGACGCAGCTCCCGGGATCATACTGTGACGCCGCGGGGACGCTCTGCGCGAAGGTTGGGGCGCAGAAGACGAAAAGCATTGTTAGCGACACCAACAGCAACTTCAGTCCTCGCAATGCTTCCTCCCTCGTCTGGCAGCGCCGGTTCTCTGGTGGTGTGAAGCCGTCTTGCGGGAACTATAGCGTCCCTATACGGACGACGCTACCCGTGGCGTTCGAGGGCGAGGGCTATGAGGCGTTCGAGGAGGTCTTCGTAGGGGAGGCCGCTGGCGGCCCAGAGCTCGGCGTAGACGCTGGTCGGGGTGAAGCCGGGGATGGTGTTGATCTCGTTGAGGAGCAGCCTGTCGGTGCCCCTTTCGAGAAAAAAGTCGACCCGCGCCATGCCGGCCGCGTCGACGGCCTCGAACGCGGTGCGGGCCACACGGCGGACTTCGTCGGCGGTTTCGGCCGGTATCTTGGCCGGGACGCCGAGCTCCATGCCGCCCTCCACGTACTTGGCCTCGTAGTCGTAGAAGCCGTCTGCCTGGAGGAAGATCTCCCCCGGAACGGAGACGTCGGGCGCTTCGTTGCCCAAAACGGAGACCTCTATCTCCCTGGCGTCCACGCCCTTCTCCACGATGATGCGCCGGTCGAACCCGGCCGCCGCTTCGAGGGCGGTCCGAAGCTCCTCGGCGTCTTCGGCCTTGCCGATGCCGACGCTGGAGCCGAGGTTGGCCGGCTTGACGAAGCACGGGTAGCCCAGAGCGGCTTCGATCTTCCGTACCTGCGCTTCGGGCTCGTTTTTCCATTCCCTGCGGGTCAGGCCCACCCAATCGACCTGGGGGAGGCCGTGGTGGGCGAAGACTTTTTTCATGGTGATCTTATCCATCCCCACGGCGCTGCCGAGCACCCCGCTGCCGACGTAGGGGACGCCGGCGAGCTCCAGCATGCCCTGGATTGTCCCGTCCTCGCCGTAGGGTCCGTGCAGCACGGGAAAGACCACGTCGACGGAACCGAGGTTTGCCGGGAGCTTCTCCCCGGCCTTTGCGGGTGGCCCGGAGATTTCCAGGGTCGAGCCGTCGGGGAGAAGCTCGTGGTTCGATTCGAGCTCGCGCATGGGATCGCCCGAGTGTACCCAACGCCCCGAGCGCGTTATTCCGACGGGCACGACCTCGTGGCGCCCCCCCTTCCGCAACGCCGCCGTTATGGCGCGGGCCGACGCCAGGGAGACCTCGTGCTCCCCGCTGCGCCCCCCGAAGACGACCATCACCCGAGCCAATACGCCTCCCCTGCTCTCTCTAACGGTTCGTCCATCGTAGCAGAGAGTTGCACGGACCTTGTCACGCCGGCCAGTTAAGCAGACGCACCAGGCCGAAGAGCAGCGAGTTGTGCAGGCCATGCGCCATGACCCCGGGCCATAGGGAGCCGCTGCGTTCGTAAAGGAGTGCCAGTAGGGTACCCATAAGCGCGGCGTGGATCAGGAAAACGAGGTCCGCGCCGTGGAGCAAGCCGAAAATCAGGGAGCTTACCGCCAACGCCAGGACCGGGCCCCAGCGCCTGAGAAAGGTATAGAGCATCCCCCTGAACAGCAACTCTTCTCCGAAGGGGGCGAGCAGGCCCCCGAGCACGACCAGCAGCGCGAACTGAGGGGCCGTCCCCTGGCCCGCGGCGTCCAAGAGCCCCCGTTGGGGCGGGGGAAGGGAGCCCGCGCTGCTGACGTACAGCGCGAGGACCCAGAAGCTCACGAAGGCCAACAGCCCCGTACCTGCCCCGATCAACAACCATCCCCGGGAGGGGCGCACGAGCTCAAGGGAGGCCGGCTTGAAGGCCGTCTCCCCTAGCGCCAACGCTAACCCGACACCCGAGTAGGCCGCGAAGACGCTGAGACCGAGGGAGAGCAGCACCCCGGTTACGGAGAGTAGGGGGTGGCCAAGACCCTCCAGCGCGGCGACGCCTGAGAGCGTGAGCAAGAAGTAGACCCCGAAGGCGACCACGACATCGGTCCCCGAGACGCGTCTGCGCCAGAACGAGGCCGTACGCTCCGGGTTACGGGACCCGGGCGAAGCGGGCGAGGTCGGCACGTGTTCTAAGGCTCCTGTGGCTCCAGCCCCAGAATGTCGGCCCGCTCCTGCAGAGCCTCTGCCACGAACTCTATGTGCTCGTTGAGGTCGACGCCCAGGTCCTCGGCCCCGCGCACGATGTCGTCCCTGTTGACGGCCGCCGCGAAGCTTTTTTGCTTCATCTTCTTGCGTACGCTCTTGGCCTTCATGTTCTCGAGCCGCTCCGGCCGCATGAGCGCGCACGCGACTATAAAGCCCGAGAGCTCGTCTACGGCGTAGAGCGTCTTCGACATGGGGGTGTCGCGCGGCGTGTCGAGGTAGTCGGCGTGTCCCCTTATGGCGTGGAGCACGTCCTCGGGGTAGCCCCTCCTCTGAAGCTCGGCGACCCCGACCAGCGGGTGCTCGGCCGGGGTGGGATGCTTCTCGTAGTCCATGTCGTGCAGGAGGCCCGTAACACCCCACTTCTCTTCGTCCTCCCCGAACTTCTTCGCGTAAGCCCGCATCGCAGACTCGACCGCGAGCATGTGCTTGCGCAGCGAATCGCCCTCCGTCCACTCGCACATCAGATCGTAAGCTTCTTCTCTGTTCATTGGCCTCCCTCCGGTTGGCAGGTTTCAGCTTACCTACCTTACCCACCAAATGCCTCAGCGCGAAGTCAGGATACGTTTCCCCGCTCGTAGATACCGGACCGGGTCTTCCTGAAGCCCGATGCCTGTAGCCTGAAACCTATCCATCACGGTACGTCACGTTTATGGTCCCGCCGGGCGAGTTCGTCTGTTGGACGGAGCGGGTGGTGTCGCCGGCGACGAGGACTATCTTGAGGGCGCCGCGGTTGTCGTCGCGTTTCTGGATGCGGCAGGAGAGTTCCCGGCTTCCGGGGTCGAAGGTGAAGCGTTTTGGAACCCGCCCGCCCAGGACGCTCTGCCGGCCACCGACCGAGCAGAGGCCCGAGAACGTCGTCTTGGGGCCGCCCTCCAGGCGCAAGACGACCTGGGGGCTACCGCCCGGCTCCTCACCGAGCGTTATCTTTGGCGGCTCCTCGGCCGTCGTCTCCTGAAGAATGGTTGTGGGGGTGGCGGCCGTGGACCGGGGTTCTTTGGGAGCTCCACCATTCTGCCCGGTTTCACCCGAGCAGGCCGCGAGCAGAAGGACCGTGAGTAGCACCGCCGCGGCGCGCGCTGTTGAGAAGCCCTTTGAGGTCTCGGAGGTCTCCACGGGGGTCTATTTTATCTGACGGGGTGGCCCGCTTCCGGCCTGTTCAGGCCGGCGAGATCCCGCGCCCTGAGGAGGACGGCGTCGAGCATGGGAGGGGTGAGGACGCCGGTGAAGGTGTTCTGCTGGGATGGATGGTAGCAGCCGACGAGGGTCAGGTCGCCGGCCCGGGCCTCCGCGCCGTGGCCGAACTTCGGCTTCGGCCTGACGTTGCGGAGGCGCAGGGCCGCGTCCCACGCGAAAGCGCCGAGGCAGACGACGACGTTTGCCTGCAGGATCTCTATCTCGCGCGCCGCGTAGGGGAGGCAGGCGTCGCGCTCCGTGGGGGTCGGTTTGTTCTGCGGCGGCGCGCACCGGACGGCGGCCGAGATCCAGAGCCCAGATAGGCGGACGTTATCCTCTATCGTCCGCGAGACGGCCTTGTCCGAAAAGCCCGTCCTGTGGAGCCCCGCGAACAAGAAATCGCCCGACCGGTCCCCCGTAAAGAACCGCCCCGTCCTGTTCGCCCCGTGCGCCGCCGGAGCGAGCCCGAAAACGACCACCCGCGCCCCTGGGTCCCCGAACCCCGGCACCGGCCGCCCCCAGTACTCCCAGTCCCTGTAAGCCGCCCGCTTCTCCCGCGCGACCCTCTCCCGCCACTCGACCAACCGCGGGCAGGCGCGGCAGGAAGTGACTTCGCGCTCCAGCGTAGCGAGTTCAAGGCGGCTCGCGCCGCCGCTTTCAGCCATCAGCGGTCGGCTTTCAGCTTGTTGCTGGCGGCTCTCGGACCGTTCTTCAAACACAGCCCGTACGGACTCGAGGGCTCGTGCTCGCGCAGGCCCGCGCTGAGGGCGACCGTCTTACCCCGATTGTGGAGGACCGGTTCGGGATCAACTAGCGCGATATGACCGGGCACCGCATGGTACGCGGGGCCGGTATGAAAGCCGGTAGCTGAAAGCCGACCGCTGAAAGCCCTAAGCTCCGAAGCGGTTGAGCTTCAGGGCGTGGCCCATGAGGTAGCCCATGATCTCCTCGGCCGGGAAGACGCCGAGCGAGCCCCCGGCGCACGGGCGTTCGCCGAAACGGTCCGTCGTCGGCAGGGTGTAGGGCGAGTTGACGAGGATGGGGACCCCGTGCCAGGAGTGGCTCTTCATCTTCGCCGGGGTGGCGTGGTCGCCGGTGATGGCGATAGCGTCGGGGGCGAGGTCGAGCAGGCCCGGTATCTGGGCGTCCACCTCTTCTATGACAGAAGCCTTGCGGGCGAAGTCGCCGTCCTCGCCGGCCGCGTCGGTCGGCTTGACGTGGAGGAAGAAGAAGTCGTGGGCGTGCCAGTTCTCCTTCAACGTCTCGAACTCGCCGGCGATGCCGGCGCCCTCCTGCAGGAGTTGCATACCGGCGAGGCGGGCGAGGCCCTTGTACATCGGGTAGCTGGCTATGGCGGCGGCGTCGAGCTTGTAGGCCTCCTCGAAGGAGGGGAGGGCCGGGTGCATCCCGAAGCCGCGCAGGAGGACCGTGTTCGCCGGGTGCTGGTCGGCCAGGATCTCGTTCGCCTCTTCGACGAAAGCGTTGGCGAGCTGCGCGCTCTTTCTGGTCTCCGGAGAATCGTCCTGCGGCTTGACGGGGAGCGGTTCGAGGCCGACCCTCTGCGGGTCTGTGTCGGAGAGCTCGCCCGAGAGGCCTTCGGCGCGGAAGACGGCGACCGCGCGGTACTCCTTCTCGTGGGTGATAAAGACCTCGACGCCGTCTATCTTCAGGTTCTCGTTCAAGAGCGCCACGAGTTCCTCGCCCTTCTCGGACGGGATGCGGCCGGCGCGGCGGTCGGAGATCTTGCCGGAGTCATCGAGGGTCGCGAAGTTTATTCGGGCGGCGAGGTCGCTGTTCTGGAGGTCGAAACCGACGCCGAGCGCCGAGAGGACGCCGCGACCGACCTGAAAACGCAAGGGATCGTAGCCGAAGAGACCGAGGTGTCCGGGGCCGCTGCCGGGACTCACGCCCGCGGCGACGGGCCGTGAGAGGCCGAGGTCCGAGCGGGCCGCGAGGGCGTCGAGGTTGGGGGTGCTGGCTTCCTCGAGTTCCGTCCGGCCGCCCGGCTCCAGCGGGAGTCCGCCGAGGCCGTCCACCACGAGGAGCACGATCTTGGAGTCCGTCTTCACCGACAGCTCGCGCATGAGGTTCAGGTCCAAAACGGGTGTCCTTTCGCTCTGCTTCCGGAGCCGGAAGTCTAACAAAGCACCTGCGTATAATCTCCGGACGTATAGAACTCGGGAGGGGCGCGCATGAAGATAGAGACGGTAGACCTGAACTTCCTCGGGACAGAGCAGGTGATAGCCTCCTTCCTCCTGATCGGCGACGGCTCGGCCGCCATAATCGAGACGGGCCCGACCACGTGCCTGGATCACCTGCAGACCGGCCTGAAGACGAACGGCGTCTCCCCGGAGGACGTGCAAGAAGTCTTCCTGACGCACATCCACCTCGACCACGCGGGAGCCTCCGGCCACCTCGCAAAGATCCTGCCCAACGCCACCTTCTACGTCCACGAGCTCGGCTACCCGCACCTGGCCGACCCGTCGAAGCTTCTCAAGAGCGCGACCCGCATCTACGGCGACAGGATGGAAGAGCTCTGGGGCGACGCCCACCCCGTGCCTGAGGAGCGCCTCGTCGTGCTCGGCGACGGGGACGAGGTCGAGACCGCGGGCGGGTTACTCGTCGCCCACGACACGCCGGGGCACGCCTACCACCACCTCGCCTACCTCGAGCCGGATTCCGGGTCGCTCTTTGCGGGTGACGTCGCTGGTATCCGTTTGCCGGGGCAGTCGTACGTAAGGCCGCCGACGCCGCCGCCCGAGATCGACGTCGAGGCGTGGGTACGGAGCATAGAGAAGATCCGTACCATGGATCCCCGCACCCTCCACCCCACCCACTTCGGAAGCTACGACGACGTGGACCGTCACCTCTCGGAGCTCGAACAGCGCCTCCAGGACTGGCTGCTCTTCGTCGAAGATCAGGTAGACGAGGGCGCATCGCCGGAGGAGATCTCCGAGGAGCTCAGGACCAAGGGCGACGCCGAGATGCTCGCCGAAGGCGCCGACCCCGAAGAGTCCGAACGCTACGACCTCGCGGGCAATTACGAGATGCTGACCGCCGGGATCCTCAGGTACGTGGAGAAACGCCGCAAAGAGAGCTAGTCAGCCCGCTCCGGCTAGGGCCTCCGCTTTCAGCACGCATCGGCTCTGCTCCGGCTTCGCCTCCGCGGCCCCTCGCTCTCAGCTTGTCAGCTTTCAGCCGTGCGGGGCGTTACCGGGGAGCGCCTGGCGGCACAGTTCGGATGTTGCGAGAGGCAGCGCTCTGGGACGACTCTAGCTGAGAGCCTCCGAAGGAGGCGTGCTGAAAGCGAGGACTGCGGAGCAGGCCGAAGCGTGCTGAAAGCCCGCGAAGCGGGCGTGCTGACAAGCGTAGGCGAAGCCGGAGCGTGCGCGACCGAAGGGAGCACCTACAGCTTTGGCGGGGGCCTACCGAAGATAGGGGGCCGAACCCGTTCGGAACGGAGGGAGATGGTCAGGCTCCTTGTGGCTTTCGCCGTGGTGGTCGTGTTGGTCGGGCTCTTTTTGGTGTTGCGGCCGGATCCTCGTGCCGCCGGGTCCCGGGAGCGGACGTTCGAGGTCTTCGTGGAGGACGGGGGGATGGTTCCTCGCGAGTTGCGCGTGGGGGAGGGGGACCGGGTGACGCTCGAGGTGGGGGCCGACGAGCCCGTTGAGCTGCATATTCACGGGCACGGTGTCGAGCTGGATGCCGGGCCGGGGGGTGGGGCCGTCGTCGCTTTCAAGGCCGGGCTTACGGGGAGGTTTGGGATCGAGAACCACCGCTCCGGGAGGGAGGTCGGCACCCTCGTGGTGGGGCCTCGGTAGGGGCCGTGCGGCCTGTTTTGGCCCACGGCTTCGGGCAGGGCTACGACTTGCCCCTGCCGCTCTGGCTCTACCTCTACGGGGCCGCCGCCGCGGTCTTGCTCTCTTTTCTCCCGCTTGCCTTGCTTTCCGGCAAGCGTGGTCGTCCCGCCGGCGAATACCCGCGCCTGGACTTGCTCCGCGTCCCGGTCCTGCGGGGGCTTTTGGGCTCGCGGCTGGTGGTGCGGGCCCTGCGGCTGACTTCTGTCGCGGTCTTCGGGCTCGTGGTGGCGGCCGGTCTCTTCGGGGTTCAGGGCGGCGAGAATGTAGCGCCGGTCTTCGTCTGGGCCGTGTGGTGGGTCGGGTTCTCTCTTTTCGTGGCTTTCGTGGGTAACCTCTGGCCTGTAGTGAACCCGTGGAAGATACTCTTCGGGTGGGTCGACGGCAAGGCCCGCAGGCTGGGCCGCGGGGACGGACTGTGGCTCGGGTGGGTTTATCCGGAATCCCTGGGCGTGTGGCCCGCGGTCGCGTTCTATCTCGCTTTCATCTGGTTCGAGAACGTCTTCGCCGATCCCGGATTGCCCCGTAACGTGGCCCTCGCCGCGCTCCTGTACTCGCTGGTCACTTTCTACGGCATGGCCTCTTTCGGCGGGGAAACCTGGCTTCGCCGCGGCGAGGCGTTCTCCGTGTTCTTCGGCCTTCTCGGCGGGTTCGCGCCAATGGAGGCGCGCGTGAAGAACGGGCGGGGTCGCACTGGCGGCGCCTTTGGTTGCGCGGGTTCGTGCCCGTGCTTCGCGCGGGCGGCGATGGGGGACCGGGAGTTGAACTTGAGGCCCTTTGGGGTAGGGCTCGGGCTGGCGGAACGGGCGCCGCCCGGTGGCGTGCCTTTCGTGGTGCTGGTGCTCGCCGGCGTTACCTACGACGGCCTGCTAGAGACCCCGATCTGGGTCGAGGTCGTGAGGACGACGCCCTTAACCCAGACGACGGGCCTGCTACTGACCTGGGCGGCGTTCCTCGGCGTCTACCTGGGTTGCGTGTGGCTCTGCCGGGTTTTCGGCGGTGAACGTGGTTGCTTCCGCGGGGCGGCCGCCGGTTACGTGCTCTCGGTTGTGCCCATAGCCGTCGCCTACCAGGTCGCCCACTACGGTACTTTTCTGCTGGTCGGGGCGCAGAAGACGGTCGCCGGCGTTTCGGACCCGTTCGGGTGGGGGTGGGACCTCTTAGGGACCGCGGCACTCAGGCCGGGGTACGGGTTGATCGGGGCAGGGGCCGTCTGGTACGCGCAGGCCGGGCTTATCGTGGCCGGGCACGTGGTCGCCGTGTGGCTGGCGCACCGGGTAACGACTCGCCTCGCCCCGCGGCACAGCGTGGTGGGCCAACTGCCGATGCTCTCGCTCATGGTCCTTTACACTGTCTTTGGCCTCTGGATCCTGGCCCAACCCATCGTCGAGTAAGAAATATTTCGCGGTTCGGGGTGTTTGGCGGCGGACTTCGGGTTATGATGCGGTCGTAACGATCTGGACGGGGGCGCGGGTTCGCCTGCGGGCACGGCACTCTACAGGCATGGGCGGTCATGAACGACGAACACGGAAGCCCGCGACCCGAGCCGGGGATAGGCCGCGGCCTGCAAGAAGCCAGGGAGGAGAAGGGCCTAACCCTCCAACAGGTCGAGCAGAGGACCAAGATCCGGGCCAGGTACCTCCAGGCCTTCGAGCGGGAAAACTTCGACGTGCTGCCCGCCGTCTACGTCCTCGGCTCCCTCAAGACCTACGCCGACTTCCTCGGCCTGGACGGGGCCGCCCTCTCAGGACGGCTCAAGGGTAGCCTCGTACAGCCGGCCGGGCCTGACCTCCCCGCCCAGCTCGCGGCCCTCGAAGGGTTGGGCGACGAAGACGACGAATACGAGGCGGTCCCGGCAACGGCCGTCGGTTTCGACCAGTTGTTTCTCGGCATGGGCGTGCTCCTGATCTCCATCCTCGCCGTGATGACCATCGTTACCGCGCTCGCCCGGGGTGACGATTCGCCCATCTCCCAGCTAGACGAACCCTCGACCCCCGAAACCCCATCCGAGATAGCCCTCGCCGCGAACGTGGAGGACGGCGCCGGCCCGCAGCCCCCGCGCGCGAACGACGCGCCGGCCGCGAAAGACGACGGAGACGTGGGAAACAAAGGCGGCGAACGTGTCGGGAAAGAAAACAGAGAGGACGAGCCCGAAGCGTCGAAAGACGGAGAGGACGGTAAGGGCCGGGAAGCCTCCCGGGCAACCTCCCTCTTCGGGGACGCGAAGTTCGTCCCCATGTCGCCGTCTCCCCCGACGGCCCCTTCTTCGGCTTCGGCGACAGCCCCCTCCTCGGCTTCGGCGACGGCGAAACCGGATGGCCCCTCTGCCTCCCACGCCCCGGTGAACCACGGAGCATCGTCGCCCGCCCCGCTCGAAGACGACCCGGATACGGCCTCCGCCCCGCCGGCCACCGCCCCGGGAAGCGTCGCAAACGCACCATCCCTACCGGGAGACAGAGGAGCAAGGGCGCCCGCGCCCGCCCCCGCGGGCGGGGATGAACGAGGCCGGATCTCCGTCACCATAGACAGAAAGATAGACCAGGCCTTCGAGGACGCGGGCCTCGGCCGGTAGTCGCCCATCGGGTGGAGGGCGACGTTCAGAGCACGGCGGACTCTCTCCGATAGCTATCGCTGACGGGTGTCAGGAACCCTTGACGGCCTCGACGACTTCCTGGAGGCCCTGCTTGGCGTCGGAGAAGAGCATCATCGTCTTGTCCGTGTCGTAGAAGAGCGGGTTGTCCACGCCGGCGAAACCGGGGCTCAAGGAGCGCTTGATGAAGATTACCCGTTCCGCGGCCTCGACGTTTAGGATCGGCATGCCGCTTATGGGGCTGTCCTGCTCCTCGTCGTTGGCCGCCGGGTTCACGACATCGTTCGCGCCGACGATGATGGCGGCGTCGGCGTCTTCGAGCTCCGGGTTTATGTCCTCGAGGTCATAGAGCTTCTCGTACGGGACGCCGGCCTCGGTAAGCAGGACGTTCATGTGGCCGGGCATCCGGCCCGCGACGGGGTGGATGCCGAAGAGGACGGTCTTTCCCTCGGCTTCGAGCGTCTCCATCAGCTCGCGCATGGGCCCTTGGGCCTGGGCCACGGCCAGGCCGTAGCCCGGGACTATGATTATCTTCTCCGCCTCGTCGGAGAGGTACTCGCCGACCTCGCCGGCGCCCACGTCGTTGACCTCGCGGTCCTCCTGGTCCTCGCCCTTGCTAGAGCCTGCGGCGGCGATGCCGGCGAATATGATCTTGCCCAGAGGGCGTCCCAGCGCGCTCGACATCAGGCGCGTGAGGATGGTGCCCGAGGCGCCGACTATCGTGCCGCCGATGATGAGGATGTAGTTCTCCAGCACGAACCCCGAGGCCGCCGCCGCCAGGCCCGTGAAGGCGTTCAAGAGCGAGATCACTATCGGCATGTCCGCCCCGCCTATCGGGATGACGAGCAGCACCCCGAGCACGGCCGAAGCCGCGAGCACGGCGACCACGGAGGCGACGGGCGAGAGGAACGGGAGTATCGCCCCGCCCGTGATGGCGTTCGCCCCGAGGACGAGGACGCCGACGAAGAGCAAGGCGTTGACCACCTGCTGAAGCGGGAAGGAGACGGCGCCCGTGAAGGCGAGCTCCTGGAGCTTCAGGAAAGCCACGACGCTGCCCATGAAGCTGACCGAGCCTATAAGGATGGTCAAAGGTACCGTGAGAGCGGCGACCAGGCTCATCTCGCCCTCGACCTGCAGGTGGTAGAACTCGGAGAGCGCAATGAGCGCCGCGGCCCCGCCGCCGACGCCGTTGTAGGCGGCGACCATCTGGGGCATAGCCGTCATCTGGACCCTCTGGGCCGAGACGGCGCCGACGACCGCGCCGAGTATCACGGCGGCCCCAATCAGGAGCAGGCTCTCGAACCGGATGACGAAGAGCGTGGCGACGAGCGCCACCGTCATCCCGACGGCGGCTATGGTGTTGCCGGAGCGAGCTGTCTCCGGCTTGCGCAAACGGCGGATGCCGACGATGAACAGCGCGGCCGCCGCGAGGTAGGCCAGGAACGTGGCGACCTGCAAGGTTTAGCCCTCTCTTCTCTTCTTGACCCTGGGGCGGGGGGGACGGAACATGCCGAGCATCCGGTTCGTCACCCAGAAACCGCCGACCACGTTCATCGCCCCGAAGAAGACGGCCACGAAGCCGACGACCTTTATGGCGAAGGAGCCTTCGGAGGCGAGCGTGATCATGCCGCCGACCAGGATCACCCCGTGGATGGCGTTGGTGGCGCTCATGAGTGGCGTGTGCAACAGGTTGGGCACGCGCGAGATCAGCTCGAACCCGAGGAACGCCGCGATGATGAGGATGGCGAGCTGCGCCAGTAGCTCCTGCATCTACCCGGCCTCGCTCTCTTTTGAGTCTTCCTGCAGCGCCTCGCGGGTCGCCTCCTGGCGGATCTCGCCGTCGTGGGCGATGCAGGTGGTGGCTATGATCTCGTCCTCGAAGTCGAGGTTCGGGTGAAGATCGTGCTCCTTCTTGTCTTCTGCCCTGTCTTCTGTGACGTGGCCTATGAGGTTGTGCATGTTGCGCGAGAGGAGCTGGCTCGCATGAATGGGCATGGTGCTCGGCAGGTTGACCGGGCCTATTATCTTTACCTGCTGGTGCTCGACGGTCTCTCCCGCCTCCGTGAGCTCGCAGTTGCCCCCGGCCTCGGCCGCGAGGTCGACGATCACGCTCCCCGGCTTCAGGCTCTCGACCATCGCCTTGTCCACGAGCGTCGGCGCCTTCCTGCCGGGCACGAGCGCCGTGGTCAGGACGATGTCCATCTCCTTGATCCTCTCCCGCAAAAGCTCCTGGTCCCGCTCGAGCTTCTCGTTGGACCAGCCTTCATCTTTTTCCTCGTCCTCCTCGGGCTCCTCTTCGCCCTCGACGACGTACCGGTCGCGCGGAGGCTCCGCGAAGGAGTAGAAGCCGAGCGCGGTCATGAACTTGTTGAACCCCGTCGGCTCGTACTCGACGAACTCGTCCTCGGGCTCTTCTTCCTCGCCCTCGTCGTCGGAGTCTATAAACGAGGCGCCCAAAGACTGGGCCTGCTCTTTCGTCTCGGGCCTGATGTCGTAGGCGAAGACCTCCGCCCCCAGGCGGTTCATGATCGCGATCGCCTGCAACCCCGCGACCGCGACGCCGAAGACGAGCACCTTGGCCGCCTTGGTCGTGCCCGCGGCGGTCGAGAGCATCGGGACGTACTTCCCCAAGGAGTCGGCTGCTATGAGGGCCGTTTTGTAGCCCGCGATGGAGCCCATCGAGGAGAGGGCGTCCATGCTCTGGGCCACGCTCGTGCGGGGGATCGCCTCGTTCGAGAAGACCGTTACGCCCGCTTCGGCCAGCTTCCGGACCAGTTCGGGGTTGCCCGGGCCGTTCAGGAAGCAGAGCAGGATCTGGCCCTTCTCCATCATCCCGACTTCTTCTTCGGTGGGAGAGGCGACCTTGACGATAAGGTCGGAGCCGCCGTAGACCTCGGGCGCCTCGCCCACGACCTTCGCCCCGGCCTCTTCGTAGTTCTCGTCCAGGTTGTAGTCGCGGCCAGCCCCCGACTCGACTACGACCTCGAAACCCTCCTTGACGAGCCTGGCGACGGTCTCGGGCACCAGCCCGACCCGCCGCTCCCCCTCAAGGACTTCTTTCGGTACCCCGATCCTCACGAAGAGGCATTATAGCGACGACGCGGCTTCCGTGCCCGCTGCCGCATCGTTACCAACAAATCTCCCTTCTGTTACCGATTTGTAACCCGAAAGAAGTAATTTTTAACCATAGATCCAGACCGAGACCGGAAAGGGGGTCGAAAGCGATGAAGAAGGTAAAGGGTCGGCTGACCGGGAAGGTGATGACGGCGGTCGCCGCGGCCGGTGTGCTCTTCGTCGGGCTCGGGCTCCTCTTGTACTCGCTCTTTGGCGGGGGAGGGCCGGCCTCGGCCAACACCCCCGAGAAAGTCTCCGACAAAGTCACCGAAGAGGTGCAGGACAGGTTCGCCAGGAGCCTCCCCGAGAGGATAGTCGAGAAGGTCCGCGGCCCCAGGGTGGACGCCCCGAAGGAGAAGACCCTCAAGTTGACCGTCCCGAAGCTGGACCGGGTCGATGACGTACCCGTCTACGACGCCGCGAAGCCCGAGTACGAGGACGCCATGCACGACGGCACCGCCCACGTGAAGGGCACGGGGTTCCCCTGGCAGAGAGGCGCCAACGTCTACATCGCCGGCCACAGGGTCGGTTACCCGGGGACCAAGAGCAACCTCGTCTTCTGGGACCTGGACAGGCTGCAGGAGGGGGATGAGATCATCCTCACCGACGCCGGCGGCGAACGCTACACCTACAAAGTCTTCGACAAGTTCGTCGTCGACCCGAGCGCCGTCCGCGTCCTGCGCCCTATCAAGGGCAAGAGCGTAGTAAGCCTACAGACTTGCACCCTCCCTGACTACTCCAGGCGCCTAGTCGTTCAGGGAGAGCTGAAGTAGCGGGCTCCTCCCTGCGGTCGTCGCGCCCGCTGCGCCCTTCGGGCTTCGCTTGTCAGCACGTTCCGCCCTATGGGCTCCACTCTCGGCACGCGTCGGGCCTTAGCAGGCCCTCGCTTTCAGCTATCAGCTCTCTGGCCGCGCAGGGCGAAGCCGGGCCGCGGAAGCCGAAAGGTTGCGGCTTCCGCAGCGAAAGGCCGGATGAAGACGACTGGCTGAAAGCCTCCGAAGGGAACGTGCTGAGAGGCGCGAAGCGCCGGGCTGACAAGCGGAGGCGGAGCCGGAGCGTGCTGCGACGACCGCAGGGAGGAGCAAAAGCGTTGCTGACTTGTAACCGTGGTGTTACTTTCTTAGAGTATGCTCCGTTTGACCGCTCGCACAGGAGGCTTAGAAGGGTGAGAACTTACCGGGGCAAGAGGAGCGTTGGCAGGGTCTTCGGCTACCTGCTCGCCGTGCTCATGGTCTTCTCGGGGCTTGCGCTTATCGGGTATTCGTTCCTGATGGGTGACCCGCTCGCCACTGCGGCCATCTTCGGCAAGGAGCCGCCGAAGAGCGGCGACCTGAGCCTTACGGTCCCCGAGATGCGTCGCGTCGACGACGTGCCCGTCTACACCGGCCCCGCCAACGACGAGGCCGCCCTCCACGACGGCACGCTCCACGTGGACAGCACGGGCTTCCCCTGGCAGGACGGCGCCAACGTCTACATCGCTGGCCACCGCATGGGCTTCCCCGGCACCGCCAGCTTTCTCGTCTTCAACGACCTGAACAGGCTGGAGGCCGGCGACAAGGTCATGCTTACCGACGCGAACGGGACGCGCTACAACTACGAGGTCTTCGAGAAGTTCGTGGTCAACCCCGACGCCTACTCCGTCACCCAGCCGGTCCCCGGCAGGAGCGTCGTCAGCCTCCAGACTTGTACGCTTCCGGACTACTCGCAGCGCCTGATAGTCCAGGCCGAGCTGACGAGCGTGGTGTAGGAGGGCTCTTACCGCCTCTTCTTCCGCGGACGCAGTTCCGCGGCGAGGTGCTCGACCGGCTCGCCGTTCTTGAGGTGGCTCTCGACTATCTCGGGGGCGTCGGCTTCGATCAGGCCGAGGTACCACGTCCCCGAGGGGTAGACGATGGCGTTCGGGCCGTGCTTGCAGAGGCCGAGGCATTCGACGGAATCGAGGCGGACGTCGCGGTTCATCCCGGCGGCGCGCAGCTCGTCCTTGAGCGCCTTTTTCACGTCTTTCGAGCCGCGCTTTTTGCAGTCGCCGCCCTTGCAGACGAGCACGTGGGCGTCGTAGTCGCGGACCTTCGCGTCGGGTTTCGCCAGCGTGGCGAGCGCGCCGTTCTTCGCGGCCTTGCCGGCTGATTTTTTGCCCTTCTTTGCCATGATCTCTCCGGTTCCAACGCCGGTTCGCGGCGTACGCGTACCCCATCAAGAGCGAGAAATTCTCGTTAGCGGGGCGAATATATCACCCCGGATCGGGGAACGGTATCATGGTCGGTATGAGCATTCACGCCGCGCGATTGGGGGCAATGATTTGAGTCGGTATTCGGTCGTAGACGTGGGATCGAACACGATACACCTCCTGGTCGGGGAGGTGGACGGCGGAGAGGTTTTGCCCGTCACGGGGGAGAAGTTCTCCGCCAGGCTGGGTGCCGGCGTGGAGAAGACGGGTCGTCTGGAGCAGGAGAGGCTCCTGCTCGCTGCCGAGGCCATAAACTTCTTCGCCCGGATCGCCGCCCTGAACGGCGCGCCGTCGCCCGAGGTGCTCGCGACCAGCGCGGTCCGCGACGCCGAGAACGGCCCGGAGCTGGTCGAAAGGGTGCGGGAGACGACGGGGTTGAAGATGCGCCTCATCTCGGGCAAGAAGGAGGCCGAACTCGGTTTCCGGGGCGCCCTCTCGGCGCTCGGGGGGCGCCGGGAGGGGAAGGTGCTCGTCGTCGACCTCGGGGGCGGGTCCGCGCAGTTGATCTTCGGCGAGGCGTCGGGCGTGGTGGAGGAGCGCGTCTCCCTGCCCCTCGGCACCAACCGCACCACGGAGCGCTTCGTGCGGACGAACCCTCCGACGGACGGGGAACTCGGGGCGCTCGGGGAACACGTGGCCGGGCTGCTGCCCGCGTGGGACATCGGGGATGCGCCCGTGGTGGCGGTCGGCGGGTCGGCGCGGGCGATGGTCAAGATCACGCAGGACGACCTCACCGCCGGGCGCCTGTGGCGGCTGTCGGAGGAGATCAGGAAGTGGCCTTCCGGGGTGCTCGCCAGGGAGCACGGGCTCACGCCGGAGCGGGCGCGGGTCTTGCCGGCGGCGATCACGACGCTCGCCACGGTGCTCGAAGTATTCGGTAAGGAGGAGTTGACCGTGGCGCGGGGGGGCATCAGGGAGGGCACGCTTCTCGCGCTGGCAGAGGGGGGACAGGTATGACGGACGTCGCGCACAGGCCCAGCCTCTCGGACCCGTCGCTCTACATCAACCGCGAGTTGTCGTGGCTCGGCTTCAACGACAGGGTGCTCGAGCAGGCCAGGGACGGGCGTCACCCGCTTCTGGAGAGGGTAAGGTTCGTCTCGATCTCCGAGACCAACCTGGACGAGTTCTTCATGATCCGGGTAGCAGGGCTCCAGCAGCAGGTAGCCTCGGAACTACCGAACCCCGTCCCCGACGGCATGACGCCCGAAGAGCAGATATCCCGCATAAAGGAGAGCACCGAGGAGTTCTTCGAGGAGCGGCGCAGCATCCTGAACAAGGAGATCATCCCCGCCCTGGAGAGTGAGGGCATAAAGATAGTCCCCCACAAGAAGATCCGCGCCGCCGAGAAGCGGCAGCTGCGGGAGAGGTTCGTCCGGGACATCCTGCCGATCCTGACGCCGCTGGCGATAGACCCGGCCCACCCTTTCCCCCACATCTCCAACCTATCCCTGAACCTGCTCGTCGTAATAGAGGACGAGGGCCGGAGGGTGATGGCGCGGGTAAAGATGCCGACGACCATAGACCGCTTCGTGCGGCTGCAGGACGGGGAGCCCGAGCCCGGCACGCGCCCCGAGATACGCTTCGTGCGGGTCGAGGAGGTCATCGCGGCCAACCTGGACGAGCTCTTCCCCGGCAAGGAGGTCACGGCGAGCTACGTCTTCCAGGTGACGCGCAACGCGGACTTCGTCATAGAGGAGGACGAAGCTTCGGACCTCCTCCAGGCTATAGAGGACGAGCTCGAGGGCCGCTGGTTCGGCCAGGGGGTGAGGCTCGTGGTCTCCGACGAGATGCCCGACGACCTCGTGGAGTGGCTCGCCGGCAACCTCAACCTCGACGAGAACTCGGTCTTTGCGGCCCCCCACCCGATAGGGCTCGCGGACCTCCAGGAGCTCACGCACCTGGATCGCCCGGACCTCCTCTACCCGCCCATCGCGCCGCGGGTGCCGCCGGAGATCCGGAACGCCCGGTCCATCACCCAGGCGACCCGCAACGGGGACATCCTGCTCTACCATCCGTACGACTCGTTCTCACCGGTCGTCGACTTCGTCCGGGCCGCGGCCAACGACCCCGAGGTGCTCGCCATAAAGCAGACCCTCTACAGGGTAGGGTCGAACTCGCCCATAGTAGAAGCGCTCTCCGAGGCCCGCGACGAGCAGACCCAGGTGGCCGTGCTCGTGGAGCTAAAGGCACGCTTCGACGAGGAGCCGAACATAACCTGGGCGCGGCAGTTGGAAGCCCGGGGGGTCCACGTCGCCTACGGCATAGTGGGCCTCAAGACGCACGCCAAGATCTGCCTGGTCGTCCGCCGCGAGGGCCACGGCCTGAGGCGTTACCTCCACCTCGGCACGGGCAACTACAACCCCGGCACTTCCCGCGTGTACACGGACTTCTCCTACTTCACGGACGACCAGAAGCTGGCGGAAGACGGCTCGGACCTCTTCAACTACCTGACCGGCTACTCCGAGCACGAGGAGTACCAGGAGTTGCTCGTCGCCCCGGTAACCTTGCGCGACCGCATCATGCGAGGGATAGAGGAGCAGACCGAGAAGGCCAAGAACGGCGAGCCGGCCCGGATCACGTGCAAGACTAACTCGCTGACGGACCCCAGGATAATAGCTTTGCTCTACGAGGCCTCGCAGGCAGGGGTGAGGATCGACCTGATCGTGCGCAGCATCTGCTGCCTGAG
The DNA here is from genome assembly GCF_011492945.1 of Rubrobacter tropicus. Taxonomy (NCBI): domain Bacteria; kingdom Bacillati; phylum Actinomycetota; class Rubrobacteria; order Rubrobacterales; family Rubrobacteraceae; genus Rubrobacter; species Rubrobacter tropicus. The sequence goes on along the minus strand of NZ_CP045119.1, from coordinate 3,332,512 downwards.
GCCCGGCGTGGAGGGCGTCAGCGAGAACATCCGGGTCGTCTCTCTCGTCGGGCGCTTTTTGGAGCACGCCCGCATCTTCGCCTTCGGCGACGGGGATGACGAGAGGATCTACCTCGGCAGCGCCGACCTGATGCAGCGCAACCTCGACCGGCGCGTCGAGACGGCCTTCCCCCTGCGCGAGAAACGCCACCGCGAGAAGGTCCGGCGCCTCCTGGACCTCCAACTCGCCGACACCGCCAACGGCTGGAACCTCAAGACCGACGGCGTCTTCGAGCGCCGCCACCCCGCGGAAGGAGAAGAGCCGCTGGACAGCCAGGCCCTACTCCTCACGGAGGGCTTTTAGGGAGAGAGTGGTGGGGCGGTCGAGAGGATGACGCCGGACTGGGCGCCCCTCGGGGTCGCCGTCGGGCTCTGTGCGGCGGTCGCGGTACTCGAAGGGTTCCTGACGGGGGACGGGCCGAAGACCTGGTATCCGCGTTTGAGGAAGCCCCGGTGGCAGATCCCGCTGTGGGCCTCCATCCTGGTCGGCCTCATCGTCTACGTGATCGACGGGTTCGTGGCCTACCGGGTGCTGACGGCGGTCCCCTCCGCGGGGGACAGGGCGGTAGCGTTGACGGCGCTCGTCGTCGTCATGTTGCTGAACGCCCTGTGGAACTACGCCTTCTTCGAGTACCGGAGCACCCTCGTCGGGTACTTGGGGATAATCGGGTTCCTTGGGCCGCTCCTCGTGCTCCAGATTGCGCTTTTCGTCTACGAGCCGGTCGCGGCGTGGGTCCACCTGGCCTACACGATCTACGTGCTGGCATACGACGTTCCGCTTTTCTACGCGATCCGGCGCCTCAACCCCGGGCCCTGATCCCCACCCTCACCCGGCATCCGGGTTGCCACTAATGCCGTTCGGCAGATTTTCGTTTCAGCGCGGCACAACCACTAGCTTGCCGAAGAAGCTCTTCCGTCCGAAGTCTTCCTGGGCCCGCCCGAGGTCGCGGAGCGGGTAGACGCCGGCCAGTAGCGGCCTCACCCGGCCGTCGGTCACGTGCCGCACGACGTCGGCGAAGTCCTCGCGCGTGCCCATGGTCGAGCCGATGATCTCCAGGTGGTTGAGGTAGACGGTCCTCAGGTCGAGGCCCACGGAAGGGCCGGCGATGGCTCCGGCTACCACGTAGCGGCCCTCGGGCCTCAAGGCGTTGAGTAAACCCGCAAAGGAGTCTCCCCCCACCACGTCGGCCACCGCGTCGATCGGGCGGCCGCCCGAGGCTTCCGACGCGGCGGCGGGCAGGTCGGGGGTGCCGCGTGCGAGCACCGCGTCGGCGCCGATCTCGCGGACGCGCTCCTCCTTGCCCGGGCCCGCCACGGCGACGACGTACGCGCCGCGCGCCTTCGCGAGCTGCACCAGCGCCGAGCCGACGCCGCCGGAGGCTCCGGTCACGAGGACGGTCTCGCCGCTCTTGAGCCTCGCCCGCTTGAGCATCCGCTGGGCGGTGACGTAGGCCGTTGGGAACGTGGCGAGCTCCTCGTCGCCCAAGGCGCTGCCGACGGGGTGGGCGTTCCCCGCGGGGACCGCGACGTACTCGGCGAAGCCGCCGTCCCGCTCGCTGCCGATAAACCCGGCGCCGATAAGGCCGTTCCCCTCCCCGGCGTACAAGGTCGGATCGACCAGGACGCGTTCGCCGACCCGTGTTCCCGCGACCCCGTCGCCGACCGCGACGATCCGGCCCGCCACGTCCATGCCCTGTATCCGCGGGAAACCCATCGCCTCCCCGCGCCGCCAGCCGCCCGTCGCCTCGGGGTCGTCCGCCGCCCCGTATGCGCCCTCCCTGGTCCAGAGGTCCGTGTTGTTTACGCCGGCGGCGCCGACCTCGATGAGGACCTCGCCGGCGGCGGGTTCGGGCGCGGGGACGTCCTCCCGGTACTCGAGCTTCTCGGGACCCCCGTGGCCGGTGAGCAGGACCGCCTTCACCGGCGGGCCCCGTTTCCCGCCTCCGGCTCGGAGGGCAACGGGCCAGACGAAACCGCCTCGGCGAACGCCCCGTGCAGGCTCGCCAGCGAGACCTCGTGCGCCTCCCCGGCAAGGAACGCCCTACCGTCCGGTCCCTCGCGGTCGAAGGTGGCGCGGGCGTCGGAGACGGCGGCGAAGCTTGTGTTGGCGGCCATCCTGGCGGTTGCCGAGACGCGGTGGCCGGTCGTCACGCCGCAGATCTCGAGCGCCCCTGTCATCCTTGCGGCCCGCAGGCGCCCTTCGAGGGCGGTACCGACGAAGCAGCCGTTCACCCGCTTCTCTACCACGGGCTCCCCGGGCCGAGGGACGATCCGGGCCCCGCAGAGAGGTGCCTCGCGTGGAAGATCGGCAGGCAGGCCCCCCGCCGTGCGGCGAGCACTTCAGCCGCCGGGTTGTTCCGCGGGCTCCAGCCGGGGTCGTAGAATCTCCTTTGCGCGTCGACGACCAGCAAAGCTGTCCCGGGGTCCATCATTCTCCCATTGAAGCACAGACCGTCGCGGCTCCGGTGGCGCTGCTCGCCGGATACCGCGACGGGCAGGTGGAGTAGGCGCGGGTCGAGGGGCCGCAATACCTTGACGCGAAGCCCTACGGGAAGGACGCGCGTCGCGGGGCCGCCGCGGCTGTGACGTGGGCCGCAACCTCGATCCTTGAGCGTCGGACGGGAGCCGGGACTCATTCGACCTCCTGCAATCCCGTGATCTCCGCGCGCTTTACGCTCGGGAGGGCGGAGACCTCGGCCAGCATCTCGTGCATGCTCCGGCCCGGGGGGACGCGTAATTGGAGCTCGTAGCTTGCCCTGCCATCCTCTATCTCCGCGTCCGTGCTGCGGATCCTGACGTCGTTGCTTTCTAGGATGTTCGTCACGCCGGAAATCTCGGCGCCCGCGTCGGTGAAGTGGACGTTCAGGACGGCGAAGGCGGTGCGGAAGCGCGAGACCACGTAGACCCTGACCCCGCGCAGCAGGTACAGGGCCACGAGTACCACGGCCGTCGTGGCCGCCGCGCCGAAGTAGTAGCCCGCGCCAGAGGCCAGGCCGATGGCGGCGGCCGTCCAGAGGCTCGCCGCGGTGGTGAGGCCCCGCACGTCGATACCCTGGCGGATGATCGCGCCGGCCCCGAGAAATCCGACGCCGGTGACGACCTGGGCGGCTATCCTGGTCGGGTCGAACTGTACGCCCCGACCGCCGCTCTCCAGCGCCGCCCCCGTGAAATCGGGGAAACCGTAGGCCGAGACGAGCGTGAAGAGCGCGGCCCCGAGGCCGAGAAGGATGTGCGTCCTGAACCCCGCGGACTGGTCTCGCGTCTCGCGCTCCAGCCCGATCAACCCGCACAGCACCGCCGTCGCGAGCAGCCGGACCACTATCTCCGCGTACGAGATCGTCAGGTTTTCCACGCACCACCCCGGCAAGGACCGCCCGCGCTACTTCGGCGCGGGATCTCGACCGAAATATAAGGGCCGGCAGCGCCGCTTTCAAACCCGGATACACCACGGGTTGTGCATGTGGTGAGCGCGATTGCTATATGTCGTGCATGTTAGAATGCTCGCCGGCAGGGGCGACCGGAAGAAAGCGAGGACGAGTGGCGCAGCAGAGGAGCAGGCGGAGATCGGCCGGGACCACCAAGTCGGGAGGACGGTCTTCCAGAGGGAGGTCTCCGGTCGACCATCACGAGGTGGAGTGGCAGTTCGACGCGGTGGAGCTCGAACCCGTCGAGGCCTGGCTGCGGCAGCACTCGTCCGGGTCCGGCCTCGTGGTCGAGCCCGAGTCGGAGGAGAAGATCACCGACGCCTACTACGACGCGGAGGACTGGCGTTTCTACCGGGCCGGGTACGCCCTGCGCGTCCGCAAGGTGGGGAGCAACGCCGAGGCTACCATGAAGTCCCTCTCGCCCGCGGAGGGCAACGTCAGAAAGCGGCGCGAGATCACGGAGCCCCTTGGCGACGATAAGCCCGCCACTCTGGGCAAGGCCCCCGGTCCTGTCGGGGAGCGCATCCGCTCCCTTCTCGGAGGCCAGGACACGCGGCTGATGTTCGAGGTCCGCACCAGCCGCCAGAAGTTCGCGCTCCTGCTGGAGGACGATACGGGCGAGCCGGAGAACGGCTCGTCGGCAAACCGGGTCCGCATCGGCGAGGTCGTGCTCGACTCTTCCGAAATTCCGATCGGCGAGGGCCGGGAGTCGGCCCGAATCTGCCGCGTCGAGGTCGAGGCCGGTGCCGGGACCGCCCCGACGCCCGACCTGCGGGGCTTCGTCGACGAGATGCAGTATGCCCTGGAACTGAAGCCCGCCTCGATCTCCAAGTTCGAGACCGGCCTCTACGCCACGGGCCTCAGCCCGCGCTCCGAGACCGAGGCGGGGCCCACGGAGATAGAACCGACCATGACTTTGGGCGAGGTCGCGTTCGCCGTGCTGCGGAGGCAGTTCGCCAAGATGCGGTCCCACGAGCCCGGCACCAGGATCGGCGAAGACCCGGAAGCGCTCCACGACATGCGCGTGGCGACGCGCCGGATGCGGGCCGCCATGAAGGTGTTCGAGGGGGCGCTGCCCGAGAGGGCGAAGTGGTTCCGCGAGGAGCTCCGCTGGGTGGCGGGCTCTTTGGGCGACGTCAGGGACTTGGACGTCCAGATCGGCCGCCTGGAGGCCTGGAAGAACGAGGCCGACGAGGAGAGCTCCGAGTTCCTCGGCAAGATCCTCGACGTCATGAAGAAGCGGCGGACCGAGGCCCGCGCGCTCATGCTCGAAGTGCTCGACTCGGCGCGCTACGAGCGCCTGGAGGCGTCCTTCGGCGAGATGCTGCGTCGTGGCCCGGGCGCGGAGCGGGAGCTCGCGCAGGGCAACGGCCACAGCCCCGAGGGCGAGCCCGTCACATCGGCGGCGCCGGCCCTGATCTCCGCCCGCTACCGCAAGTGGAGCAAGGCCGCCGGGCGTCTGGAAGAGTCGTCACCTACCGAGAGCTTCCACGACCTTCGCAAGAAAGGCAAGCGGCTCCGCTACGCGCTTGAGTTCGTCTCCGAGGTATACGGCAAGGGGACGGAAGACCTGATCGAACCCCTAAAGACGCTGCAGGACGACCTCGGCGATCACCAGGACGCCGTCGTCGCCGCCGGCACCCTGCGAGAACTCGGCACCACGACGAACGGTCCCCGCGTCCCGCGGGGCGCGGCCTTCACGATGGGCGTCTACTCCGAGCGCTACCTCAGGGAAGCCGCCAGGATACGCTCCGAAGTGCTCCGGTCGAAGCCGTTTCGCGCCCTCGCCAGGGGCAAGACCTGGAAGGACTTCGAGAAGGTCATGAAGGACGCCAGGAAGAGCCCGCAGAAGGCGAAGGGCTCGAAAAAGACCGTCCGCTAGCCTCGCGTGGATGTCTACCTGGTACGCCACGCATCCGCCCACGGGCGCGACCCGGAGCGCTGGCCCGACGATTCGCTCCGTCCCCTGACACCCGAGGGAGAGGAAGCCTTTCGGCACTCTCTCCCAGGTCTCGTCCAACTCGCGCCCCGGGTCGACGCGCTCCTCAGCAGCCCCTTCGAGCGGGCGTGGCGGACGGCCGAGGTCCTGGCCGAGCTGGAAGGCTGGCCCGCGCCGAAGGCCTGGGCTTCGCTCGAACCGACGTTGCCGCCGGATAGGGCCGCGCGGGTCCTCGAAGCTTACGAAGCGGCTGGGACCGTTGCGTTGGTCGGGCACCGGCCCGGCCTGCACGAGCTCGCCTCGTACTTGCTCACCGGCGAGGCGAACGGCGCCGAGATCACCATAAAGAAAGGCGGCGTAGTGTGCGTCCGCTTCGACGGCGCGCTGTCACCAGGCACCGGTCAACTACGCTGGCTCGCCACCCCGAAGATGCTGCGCGCGATGGCAGAAGCGATTCGCTGAAAGCGAATCGCTTCTGCCATCAGCTATCAGCCCGCTTGGGCCTTCGGCCTCCGCTTTCAGCCGTCAGCTGGGCAGATTCGATACGCCGGAAGACCCGAAACGGAAGCGGCCAGCCCCCCAGCAGAAAAAGCTGAAGGCTGACCGCTGAAAGCTAACAGCTACGCCACCTTGTCAGCGCGGACCACGTAGCGGACGTACCAGTTGGGTCCGGGGGTCCAGTAATCGCCGTAGTTTTCGATGCACGTCTGAAGGCTCACGACGTCCCTGCCGGCGACGGGGGCGGTAACCGAGAGGTCCGTGATCGGTACTTCCAGGATCTCGCTTACCGCGTAGGTGTAGGTCTTGCCGTTGGCGTCGGTAAGGTAGACCTCGTCGCCTTCGACGAGCGAGGGAAGGTCCCAGAAAACGTAGTCGCTGGCGGTGCCGGGATAGCCGATGCGGTGCCCGGCGACGTAGGTGTTGGAGCCCGGGATCCAGGGGTACCCGGTCCCCGAAAGGTGGCCGGTCCCGGCCGAGAGCGAAGCCTCGCCCGTACCCTCGTAGACGGGGACGGAGAGGCCTATCGCCGGGACTTCGAGCGTCATGGTGGTGTCGGCGGGCGCCGAAGCGGCCGCCGAAGCGGAGGCCTCGGCGGACGCCTCCGTCGGCGTAGGCTCTTTCTCCGCGGCCTTCGCCTGCTCCTTGTTGTTCAGCTCCTCGTCCGGCTCGTCTTTCTTCGACTCTTCTTCTTTGGGTTCCTCTTTCTTGGCTTGCTCCTTCTCGGGTTCCTGGGCGGCTTTTGGAGGGTCTTTCTTCGCGCCGGTGGGCTCCTTGGCCCGCTCCGTCTTGTCGGCGCCCGCCCCCGCCAGCAGGTCCGTACCCCCAAGGGCCGTGAACCCGACCGCCAGGATCGCCACGATGCCGAGCAACAACACCCCGGCCCCGATCCAGCCGAACCTTCCCCTCATCGCTCCTCCTTGCTTCTTCCCCGTGCGGGAACCAAGAATAGTGTTTTTACGACCCTGATGTCACCGCCGAGACACGGCAGATGACACAATAAAGCTAACACCCCAACCCATATTTCGCAATACTCTTAACAAAAACGAAACATGCGGGAGAGTGAAGCTGTCAGCCATCAGCAGTCAGCTCTCAGCAAGAGCAGAAAAGCTGATAGCTGACAGCGCAGGCGGAGCCGGAGCGGGCTGATCGCTGACCGCGCGGAATGCAGGGGCGATGCCCCCGCATTCCGCTCTAAAAGCGGGTGAGGCCCGCTATGCCGCCGAACTCGTCGCGCAAAGTGTCGGTGTTCTCGTTCTCGCCGCGCATGAAGTCCAGGCGGGCGCCGCGGGCAGCCGCGAGCTCGACAAGAACGTCGGTGAGAGGCCGCACGCGGGTCGGCTCGCCGGAGTAGGGGCTCTTCTCCCGCGTAACGTCCATTATGGCGAGGCCGTCCGCGTCAGACCAGCGCACCTCGCCGTCGAGGTCCCACAGGACCGCGAGGTGGTAGACGCGGTTCTCTTCCTGGAGGGCTTTTATGGTCTCCCCGGGACCGCGCACGCCGGATTCCCGGATCTCCGCCAGAAGCTCGCCCGCGCGCTCGTGCTCGGCCCGCTCCCGGATCTCCTCCAGGCGGTCCAGGATCTCTCCTTCCGAAGCGCTCAGGTCCAAATGTTCCTCGGCGACGACGCGGTCCTTGACCTCGTTGGGCAGCAGGTTGCGGAACTCAGCGGTCCTCTCTTTCGGGCCGGCCAGGATCAGGCGCTTCACCCCCTCGCGGAGGGTAAGGTCCCGCGTCAGCTCGCCGAGCTGGTTGTAGAACTTGTGGACGTTCGCCTCCGTCCGGCGGCTGGTCGGCTCCTGGTCCATCCCGCCCCTGGGGTACGGCTCGCTGGGATCCACGTCCAACTCCCTGAAACCGTTGCCCTTGACCTGCTCGCCGCCTTCGGCGTCCGCCAGCGGCGAGACGACGAAGTACCTGAACCGCTCCGCGTCCAGTACGACCGCCCCGTAGGCCTCGTACTCGTCGAGCACGAGGGTTAGCGGCGCCACGTACGGGTCGCCCCAGCGGCTCGACTCCGGCAGGTCCACCTGCAGCCGGTAGACCTCGAAGAGCCCGCCCTCGTCCGCGAAGACGGCGAGCGTCCTGGCCCCGGGATGGGTCTCCCCTTCAAGGCTCTCGCGGACCCGATCCTGCAGACTTTCAGGGACGCCCTCGTCGTTCATGGCGTCCCTGAGGCGCACCAGGTAGGCCCGCTCCTGGTTCTCCGGGATGGCGGCGTTCACGCTCACGTAAGCCGAAAGCATGGGCCCGTCGCGGCCCGCCATCGAATCTATCGCCTGCCTCAAATCTCGCGCCTGCGCCATGTGAGATACCCCTGATCCGTATTAGTGCGTGTGACGAAACCCCAAGGTTCCCGCGGTCCTCTTTCGGTAAACACCTACCCCTCCCACCCGTGTTAGCCTTTTCGCAAGCTACCGAGGAGATCCCCTGTCCCATCCCCCGTACCGGCTCCCCGAAGCCCTGGCCCGTCACGCCCCGAAAGTGGGTTTCACCCCAGACGAACTGCGGGAAGCCTGCCGCAAGGCGGGAGAAGGGCTGGGCTCCGAAGACGCGCGCGAAGCCGGCTTCAGGTCGGCGGCGGAGATGGTCGAGCTGTGGCGCGGGCTCGACCTGCCGGCCTGGATCTCACCCTACGCCCTCCGCGATGCCAGACTCGGATACCTGAACGGCTACGACGAATCCCTGACCTCCGGCGAACTCCCCCACAACCGCGTCGCCCTCGCCGCCCAGGCCCGCTGGGGCGAGCGCTGGAAACGGAAGCTCAAAACCGCCCGCCAGAGGACCGAAACCAACCCCGAATAGCCCCGCACCCCCGCAAATACCCCCGCACCTCTTGACAACCGTCCCACGCAAGCGCTAGACTTACGTTGTAAATTTACAACGTAAGTCTAGCGGAAAGGAGGTCGGACTTCCGAGGAGGAGGGTCGTGGGGGATGCGTTAGCCGTTTGAGGAGGTCGTATGTCGCCGTTGAAGCCGTTGTACGCGCTGGCCATAGCGTTGCTGGTGGTTGCTTTCGTGGGGTTTGGGATCTCGGCGTTCTACCAGGAGCCGCGGTACCCGGCTTACCCTTCCGGGATGGAGCAGGGGCCCGGTCAGGAGCGCACGCCGGAGGAGCAGCGGAAGATGGAAGAGTTTCGGGCCGACGAGAAGGCTTATCGGGAAGATTTCTCGAACTACAACCTGGTTGTCGCCTCCATCTCGATCGGAGTGGCGGTGCTGTTGCTGGTGACGGGGCTAGTCTGGATCAGCGGTATGCCCGTGATCGGCGAAGGGGCGACCCTCGGGGCGGTCTTCACGCTGTTCTACGGTTTGATCCGGGCGTTCATGACAGAAGACGAGCAGATCCGGTTCGGCGCGGTGGCCGTGGGGCTGGTGATCCTGCTGGCGCTCGTCTACTGGAAGTTCTCGCGCCCTCCGAGGACGAGTAATGCATGAGAGGTTCCGAAGAAAGTATGGGGCGATCCGCAGAACTCTCTCAGCCATCGGCTTTCAGCAAAAGCAAAGGGCTGATGGCTGAGAGCGGAGGCGAAGCCGCAGCGGGCTGAGAGCTGACAGCCCTAAAAATCCTTCTTTATGGTGTCGCAGGCTTCCAGGCACTCGCGGTTGTCGCGGAGTAGTTCTTCGCCGAGGCCGAGGATCGTCAGGATGCGTTCGTCGGAGACGGAGTAGTAGGCGTTGCGGCCCTCGCGCCTGACCTGCACGTACCCGCACCCCGAGAGGCAGCGGAGGTGGTCGGAGACGCGGGGTTGCGGGGCTTCGAGCTCTTCTACGAGTTCCCCTACTTTCATCTCGCCCCGCTGCACGAGGAGCAGCAAGATGGAGAGCCGGGTCGAGTTGGAGAAGCCGTTGAAGAGACGGGCCAGCAGGCACATCTCCTCGCTCTCACGCCCGACCGCGATGCTCGATAGGGGCTCGTATCCGACGACGTTCTCCCGCAATGCCAGCTCCTTTCACGTCTTGCAGATTCGTCCCCCTCCTGCCAAGTGTACACGCTTTCACATTGGGTTAGCGGAACAAGGGCCTAGAAATCCCCGCCTCCAAAATCTCCTCCTCCGAAGTCGCCACCGCCGAAGTCTCCTCCGCCCCAGTCGTCGCCGAAGCCGTCGCCGGAGTACATCGAGGGGTCTCCCATGTACATGTAGTCGTTATCCAGAGCTTCGAAGAGCAGGAGCGCGGTGAGCCAATCCCCCCCGAAGAAGCCGTAGCGGGCGTTGCCCAGCTGGTACTCGTAGTCCCTGAGCCTCTGGCGCTGGTAAGGGTCCATGAGGTGCTCGTTTGCCTTGGCCTGCGCCAGGCGGGCTTCGAGCTCGTTCAGCTTCTCCTCGCCCTCGCGCTTTTTGCGGTCGGCCGCGGCCACGGCCGCCTTGAGCCGGCCCGGCGTGTCCATGACGTTCCGGGCGAGGCCCGTGGCCTCCCGGAGCAGGGAACGGGCCTCGGCGAAGCGGCCGGCGGAGGCCGCGCGGTCCGCGCGGTCCATGCAGCCCTCGGCGTGGAGCAGGCCCGACGAGAGTTCATCCGGGCTCGGAACATCCTCGAGCGCGGCCGGGCCGAACCCGTCCAGCGCCCTCTGGTGGGATCGCTCGTAGGCCTTGAGCGTCTCCCCGGCCCGGACGAGCGCGCCCTCCGCGGCGTGGCGTTCGTCGGGGAGGGCCTCGCGGGCGGCGGCCTCTTCGCGCAGGGCCCTCCTGCGGTCGCGGGCCCGCCGCGTTAGCGCCTCCACCGCGGCCAAGTTCTCGCGAGGGTCGAACTCCTCCCGGCGGGCGGCCCGGTCGGCGGCCTCCCGCGCCAGACGGTCGAATTCCGGGTTGAGGTCGAGACGTTCGGCGGCCACGCCTTCGGAGCGGGCGGCCTGCTCGGCCGCTTCGGCGGCCCGTATCTCCTCCTTCGCCGCGCGGAGCTTGCCGTCCAGGGCCTCGTCGGCGGCCCTGTAGTCGTCCATGGTCTTCTCGGCCTCGGCGAGGTCTTGCAGGGCGCCTTCCAGGAGGACGCGGCCGTTCTCCATCTTGCGGCTGGCCGCGGCGGGGTTCGAGGTCAGGATGGGGGCGGCGTCGTTGAACTCCCTGGCGAAGCCGGCGGTCCTGGCGTCAGAGATCTTCTGCTCCACCCAAGCTTCCGTCCGCTGGTCGAGCAGCGGACGCTGCGCCTCCAGGTAGCCCGAGACGAGCCTCTCCTTCCCGTCGAACTCGTCCAGCCGCGTGGTGAGCCCGGCGAACTCCTCCTCCGCGGCCCGGCGCTCCTCTTCGGCGCGCCGCCTGTTGGCGCGCCGGTTCCTGAAAAGCAGGAACGCCCCTACCGCCGCCACGAGGAAGAGGAGCAGACCGCCGCCCGGCAGGCCGCCGGCCGCGGCGGAACCGTCCCCCGCGGCCACGGGCTCGCCCCGTATCTCCCCGGCGCCGGCGACGAGGCCCGCCGCGAAATCCCCATCCCGGAAGTCCGGGATCATGGCCTCGTAGACCTCCTGCTCGGAGACCCCGTCCAGGTTCCCCGATTGGACCCATCCGTCGTCCGGGGCGACGAAAACGACTCCCGCGTCCTGCGGGAGGTTCTCGTCACGGGCCTCCTGGGTCAGGAGTTCCCGTTGGGCCGCGCCGTCGTTCGCGGCCACGCCCGTCTCCGGCGCCAGGAAGGCGTAGAGCGGCTGCCCGGACTCTTCCCCGGCGGCGTCGAAGGCCTGCTGAACCTGCCGTTCCTCGGCGTCGCTGAGCTCGCCCGCGTCGTCGAAGATCGTGTCCGCGTTCTGGGCCGCGGCGAGGGCGGGAAACGCCAGGAATGCGAGAACCGCCGCGAGGGAGCAGAGGTACGTCGCCGTTCTTGGTAGCGCCTGGATCAAGCCAGGCGGATTATACCCGGGCGGGTGATCGGCGATGCGTTGTGGGGCGGACCCCTTACCGGGCGAAGGCCGCGCGGGCGGCGGCCAGGTCCCAGAGCGCGTGGCCCACGCTCTCGAAGACGACCGTGCCGGTCGGGCGTGCCTCGTCGCGGAGGGCGTCTTCGAGGGAGGTCGCGTCGGACCAACTGAAGGCGCCGGCCTGCTCGGCCCGGATCAGGTCTCCCGCCTCCTCCTTCGCCCCCTCGATGGTGTCCACGACAACGGTGGAACCGGAGATCAAACCGGGCGGCAACTCCGCAGCTTCGGGCTCGAACGAACCTACCGCCGCGACGAACGTGCCGTCTCGCACGCCTTCGGGCAGCACGGGCTCCCGGCTCGTCGTGGCCGTGACGATCAGGCCGACCTCGGACAGCGCCTCTTCCGGGCTCTCCGCCACCGCGGCTTCCACGCCCAGCTCGCGCGCTCGCGCGGCGAGAGCTTCCGCCCTCTCCCGCGTGCGAGAGGTCAGGAAGACCTTCGAGACGCCGAGACCTTCGGCGAACGCTTCGAGGTGCGAGCGGGCCTGGGCCCCGGCGCCCACGATCAGGAGCGGAGCGTCGGGCCGCGGGGCGAGCTCGCGGGCGGCGAGCAGCGAGAGGGCGGCGGTCCGGCGGGCGGTTACGGTGGCGCCGTCCAGAAGACCGAGCCGCGTACCGGTCTCCGCCTCCATCACGACGACCTCGCCCTGGATGGTCGGGAGGTTGTGGCCCGCGTTGTCGGGGTGGACGGTGACGAGCTTGGTGATGGCGATCTCCGCGTCCGAGGCGGGCATGACGAGCAGGACGGCGCCCGGCTTCGCCCGGAGGGGCAGCGCGATCCGGGGCGGGGCCTGGACGGAGCCGGAGGAGCGGGCCAGGGCCACCTCCCGGATGGCGTCGGCGAGGGCCGCGTAGGGGAGGCGGGCTGCCGTCTCCCTCGCGGTCAGGACCTCCACCGCTAGCTCCTTACGAAGCGCGACGGGGAGAAGAGACCTATCGGGTGGCCGGTCTCGCCCGAGGTGGAGAGGTCCGCGAGGATCTCGCCGACCACGCTGCAGAACTTGTAGCCGTGCCCGGAGAACCCGGCTGCGACGGCGACCTGCGGGTGTTCCGGGTGCGTCGAGATCACGAAGTGCTGGTCCGGCGTGTTCGTGTACATGCAGGTCCTGGCGCTGACGAGTTCGCCGTTCAGAGAAGGAACGTGACGGCCGAGGTAGCGGCGGATAAAGTCCACCTCGTCTTCGTGTACCTCGCGATCGATGGTGTAAGGGTCGGCCGGGGTCCCGTCGGCCCGGAAGAAGGCGGCTTTGACGGTATCGGCGCCGTCGACGGCCGGGAAGCTGTAGAACATGTTGCCGTCGGGTGGCTCGAAGATCCAGATGGGGAGACGGTCAGGCGCGAAGGCAGCCGTGCCTTCCGGGGGCCTGAACCAGAACAGGATCTGGCGGGTCACCTCCAGCGGAAGCCCAAGCTCCGACAGGATCTCCCCGGCCCACGCCCCGGCCGATACGACCAGCCGCTCCGCCTCGTAGAGACCGTTCTCCGTCCGCACCCTTACGCCCGAGCCCGTCGCCTCCCAGGAGACGACCGGCTCCCCGAACCGGAGGTCCGCGCCGAGGGCGGAGGCCCGGCCGAGGTGCGCCTTTACCGTGGCTTCGGGCCGCACGAAGCCCGCCCGTTTCTCGAAGAGGGCGACGGTTCCGGGTGCCGGATCGAAGACCGGGAACCGGCGTTTGAGGTCCGGGGCGCTCAGCATCTCGTAGGGGAGCCCGTGTTCGTCGGCGCTGGCAGCGCTGCCGGCGACGAGTTCGCCGTCTTCGGCGCCGATAAAGAGACCCCCGCAGAGCGTCAAGAGATCCTCACCCGTCTCCGCTTCCAACTCTTCCCACAACTCGTAGGCCCGCATCAGGAGCGGCACGTACTCCGCCCCTCGAAGTACGCCTGGCGGATGATGCGCGATTCGCCGTGACTGGAGCCCCTGTCGTGCGCCGGGGCGTACCGCTCCAGCCCGAGTACCTTCTTGCCCCGGCCCGCCAGGTGGTAGGCGGCGGAGCTTCCCATACCGCCGAGACCCGCGACTATGACGTCGTACACGACTTCCTATTCCGGCAGCGTAAAGTCGAGGTCGGCGGGGAGGTCGGCGACGTCCATCTGGGCCTTCTGGAGCCTGCCCGCGTAGTCCCAGTTCATGGACTGCCAGCGGGTGAACTGGTCTATCACCCAGATGCCGGAGAGCCGGCTGCCGTTTCCGCTCTTGCCGTTGCCCCCGAAGGGCAGGTGGGCCTCGGCGCCGCTAGTCGAGTTGTTCACGGAGAGCATCCCGGCCCGGTTGCCCTCGCGAAAACGCAGGGCGTTCGTCGCGTCGCGGGTGTAGATCGCCGCGGACAACCCGTAGCCGTGGGCGTTGCTGAGATCGACCGCCTCCTCGAAGCTTGAGAACGACGCCACGCCGACGAGCGGGCCGAAGGTCTCGGTGTTGAAGAGGTCGTCCCCCTTCTTTACGCCGCTGACAAGCGTCGGGTGGCAGAAGAAGCCGGCCTCGGGGTCGCCCACGAAGTTCTCGCGCGGGTTGTCGTTCGTGATGCGGCCCGTCCCGGTCGAGCCGTGGGCGGTGTGGTGGGCTTCGATCATGCCCAGGGAATCGACGAAGCGGTCCATGAAACGCTCGCTGAGCATCGGGCCGTAGAGGACGGCGTCGTCCGTCGGGTCGCCGACCTTCGCGCCCTCGATCCTCTCCGTGAGCCGCGAGAGGAACTCGTCGTGGACGGACTCGTGGACGATGGCCGTGCCGAGGGAGGTGCAGCGCTGGCCAGCCGTGCCGAAGCCGGAGAAGAGGGCACCCTCGACGGCCAGATCTAGGTCCGCGTCCGGCATGACGACGAGGGGGTTCTTGCCGCCGAGCTCCAGGCAGGGGGACTGGAGGTGCCTGCCGCAGAGCTCCCCGATCTTGCCCCCCACCGCGGAAGAGCCCGTGAAACCAACCTTGTCCACGAGGCCTTCATCCAGGGCGTTCTCCAGGCCCTCGAAGGCCGCCGGGCCTTCGCACTGGACGACGTTCAGGACGCCGTCGGGCAGGCCGCCCGCCTGGAAGAGTTTCGCGAGGGCGTCGCCGACGGCCGGGGAGTACTCGGCCGGTTTCCAGACGACGGCGTTGCCGCAGGTGAGGGCCGGGATCAGGTACCAGGACGGAACGGCAACGGGGAAGTTCCCCGCCGTGATGATCGCCGCGACCCCGACCGGCACCCTGAAGGTGAAGAGCTGTTTGTCCGGCATCTCGGAGGGCACGGTCTGACCGTAAAGACGTCTGCCTTCTCCCGTAAAGAAGTCGCAGGTGTCTATTATCTCCTGCACCTCCCCGAGGGCTTCCGTATAGGGTTTGCCTATCTCGCGGGTCACGAGACGGGCTAGGGCCTCCTTGTTGCTCTCGACGATGCGGCCTATCTTCTTTACGACCTGGGCCCGGATCGGGGCGGGTACGGCGGCCCAATCCCCCTGCGCCTCCCGCGCCGCCCGGCAGGCTTGGACGAACGTGCCGGCGTCGCCGAGGAGCACCTCGGCGACGGTCTCGTCCTTGTGGGCCGGGTTTACCGATTCCGTTCTGCCGCCGGGCGCGTCTTCGAGGGTGCGTCCCCCGACTACGGAGGCGATGGTCTGCGCGGTGGAGGCGGCCTCCCCGCGGGCGTCGGTGGTGCGCATGAGTTACCTCCGGGCGTTCGTGATCCCCTGTTCCAGAGCCATCCTACACCAAAGTCCAAGGGGGCTCGTTGAAGTAGAATCCGGGTAAGGATCACGGACCGGACGTCGGACGTTTTGTGGGGTTTGAGAACATGGGGATAGTGGACAGGGCCATAGCAAACTCGGTGCCGGTGATACCGCGGCCCATCGTCAAGAGGATCTCCGGCCGCTACATAGCCGGAGACACGCTGGACGAGGCCGTGAAGACGGTTCGCGACCTGAACCGCGAAGGCTGCGTCGCCACCATAGACCTCCTCGGCGAGAGCACCGAGAGCAAGGCCGACGCCGCCCGGAAGCTCAAGGATTACAAAAAGGTGGTCGACACCATCGACGAGCACGACCTGAAAAGCGGCATCTCCATAAAGCTCACGGGCCTCGGCCTCACCCTGAACGAGGAGTTGTGCAGGGCCAACGCGGAGGAGATAGTCGAATACGCGGACGCGAGGGGCCGCTTCGTGCGGGTGGACATGGAAGATTCCCCTTACACGGACGCGACTTTAGGCATCGTCCACGACCTGTATAGGCGCCACGGCAACACCGGCGCCGTCCTGCAGGCGTACATGCGCCGCAGCCTGGACGACGTGCAGAACGTCATAGACGCCGGGTTCTCCGTGAGGTTGTGCAAGGGCATCTACGACGAGCCCCGGTCCATAGCGTACAAGGACTTCGCCACCGTCAGGCAGAACTACATCTTTCTGTTGGACGAGTTGCTCAAGGGCGGCGTGTACGTCGGGATAGCCACGCACGACGAGTTCCTGATCTGGCACGCCCTCAGGCTCATCCACCAGCTCGAAGTCCCGGCCGACCGCTACGAGTTTCAGATGCTGCTCGGTGTGGACGAGGAGCTGAGGAGCATACTGGTCGACGCCGGGCACAAGCTGCGCGTCTACGTGCCCTACGGGGAGGACTGGTACGAGTACTCGACGCGTCGCCTGAAGGAGAACCCGAAGATAGCCGGCTACGTCGCGAAAGACGTGATCGGGAGCATAACCGGCAAGGTAAAGAGATAGGAGCATCGATGGGCCTCATACCCTACAAGAACGAAGAGTACCTGGACTGGTCGGACGAGGCGAACGTCGCCAAGATGCGCGCCGCCTTGAAAGACGTGGGGGGCAGACTCGGCAAGAGCCACCCGGCCATCATAGGCGGCAAGCCCATCGAGACGGACGGTGAGATCGTCTCCGTCAACCCGGCCGACCCCTCCCAGATCGTGGGCCGCACCGCGGCCGCCACGGAGCGCGAGGCCGACATGGCCCTCGACGTGGCGACGGGCGCCTTCGAGCACTGGAGCAGGACGACGCCCGAGTCGCGGGCCAGGATACTGCTCAGGGCCGCGGCGATCATGAAGCGCCGCCGGTTCGAGCTTCTGGCCTGGGAGGTCTTCGAGGGCGGCAAGCCCTGGAACGAGGCCGACGCCCAGGTCGCGGAGGGCATAGACTTCCTGGAGTACTACGCCCGCGAGATGCTCCGCCTCAAGGACGGCGTCGAGATCTACGCGATACCGGGCGAGGAGAGCCGCTACTCCTACCAGCCGATGGGCGTCGGCGTCATCATAGCGCCCTGGAACTTCCCGACCGCGATACTTACCGGGATGTCGAGCGCGGCCATCGTCACCGGCAACACCATCGTCATGAAGCCGTCCGAGTTCACGAGCGTGATCGGCGCCGTGGTGGCGGAGATCTTCGAGGAGGCGGGCCTCCCCGAGGGCGTCCTGAACTTCCTTCCCGGCTACGGCTCGGACATCGGGGACTACCTCGTCGGCGACGCCCGTACGCGTTTCATCTCCTTTACCGGCTCGATGAAGACGGGCTTGAGGATAAACGAGCTGGCCGCCAGACAGATAGAGAACCAGCGCTGGGTCAAGCGGGTCATAGCCGAGATGGGCGGCAAGGACGCGATGGTCATAGACGACTCCGCCGACCTCGACTCCGCCGCGGCCGACATCGTCAAGAGCGCCTACGGCTACTCGGGCCAGAAGTGCTCCGCGGCATCCCGGGCCATCCTCCACGCCGACGTCTACGACGAGGTGCTCGGCAAGGTCCTCGAAAACGCGCGGGCGCTCAAGATAGGACTTCCCGCAGAAGAAGACGGCGCGACCGTCAACGTCGGCCCCGTCATAAGCGAGCCCCAGTTCGAGAAGGTCTCGGGCTACGTCGACGCCGGCAAGCAGGAGGGTGACAGGGTGCTCGGCGAGGACCCTGGGGACCCGAAGAACGGCTACTTCGTCAGCCCGACCATCTTCGCCGTCGAGCCCGACGCTAAAGTTGCGCGGGAGGAGATCTTCGGCCCCGTCCTCTCCGTCATAAAGGCCCGCGACTTCGACGACGCCCTAAGGCTCGCCAACGACTCCCCCTACGGCCTCACGGGCGGCGTCTACTCCAAAAACCGCGACCACCTAGAACGCGCCCGCCGGGAGTTCAAGGCCGGCAACGTCTACTTCAACCGCGGAATAACCGGCGCTTTGGTCGGCGTCCAGCCCTTCGGCGGCTTCGGAATGAGCGGCACCGACTCGAAGGCCGGCGGCCCCGACTACCTGCCGCTGCACATGCTCGCGAGGACCGTCGTGGAGAGGTTCTGAAATCTAGGCTTCAGGTGTGGTATTCGGGTCCGGGCGTCGACGACAAGGCCTGATGCATGAGAGCTAGGGCCGAAGGCCCGAAGCGCCCTGACGCCTGTAGCCTACTCCGAAGCCCTGACGCCTTCGCGGGCGCGGTCGAACTTTCCGGAGAGGATGGTGGCGGCCTGGATGACGGGGCTCAGGGCGGGGCCGAAGGGGGGGGAGTAGGCGAGATCTATGTTGACGAGGTCGGGGTAGGAGAGGCCGCCCCAGATGGCCGTCGCGCAGATGTCGGTTAGCTTGTCGGCGCCGGAGCCCGCGGCCTCGGCCCCGAGGATGCGGCCCGTCCCGGCGTCGGCTATGAGCTTGAGAAAGACCTTCTCGGCGCCCGGGTAGTAGCCCGCCCGGTCGCGGGCCTCGACGCCGGCGCTGACGGTCTCGTAGCCCGCGGCTTCCGCGTCTTTTTCGGAGAGGCCCGTCTTGCCGACGCCGAGGTCGTAGACCTGGAAGATGCCGGTGCCGAGGACGCCGGGGAACTCCAAAGTGTCTTCGCCGGTGGCGGCGTTGGTGCCGGCGACGCGGCCCATCTGGTTGGCCGTGTCGCCGAGCGGGACCCACGACGGCTCGCCGCTTACCAGGTTGGTGGTCTCGACGCAGTCGCCCGCGGCCCACACGTCGGGGAGGTTCGTCTTCATACCTTTGTCCACCCGAATGGCGCCGGTGGCCCCGATCTCCGCCCCCGCCTCCCGGGCCAGTTCCACGGAGGGCTTCACGCCGACGCCCAGGATTACGAGGTCCGCCTCGACCTGCCCTTCGCCGAACTTTACGGCCCGAACCCGCCCGTCGCCGACGAACGCCTCGACCCTCTCGCCGGTAAAGATGTCCACGCCGTTTCTTTCGAGTTCCGCCTCCACCCTCTCTGAGACCTCGGGGCCGTATGCGAGGGCGACCCTGTCTTCGCCCTCGATCAGGGCCACCTCCATCCCGATGCGGCACAGGTTCTCGGCCACCTCAAGCCCGATGTACCCGCCGCCAACGATTACCGCTTTCGCGGGCCGGCGCTCCTTCGTGTGGCGCATCACCTCGTCGGCGTCCGTCAGGAAACGGAACTCGAAGATTCCGTCGAGGTCGGCGCCGGGAATGGGGGGCATGACGGCGCTGGCACCGGTGGCGATAACGAGACGGTCGTACGAGTCCTCGAAGGTCCCGCCGGTCGCGAGGTCGCGCACGAAAAGCTTCCTGGTGTCGGGGAGTACCTTCTCGACCCTGTGGCGCACCTTCATCTCGATGCCCTGCTCCGCGAACTTCTCCGGGGTTCGGGCCACGAGCCGGTCGCGGCTTTCCACCATGCCCGAGAGGAGGTAGGGGAGGCCGCACTCGCTGATGGAAGGCTCGGGTTCTTCCTGGTAGACCGTGATCTCCACCTCAGGGTCTACCCGCCGCGCCCGTGACGCCGCTTTCGTTCCCGCCGCAACCCCGCCCACTACCACCAGCCGCATAAGTTGGGATCCTCCCCGCTTCGCCCTCTCTTCCGACCTACTCTAACGGATGGCCCCCCGAAGGTGGGTTTGTTCGCACGTTTCCCCGGCCGAAAGCCCTCCAGGCACGCGAAAGCCCCGGAGGGTGTTCCCCGGGGCTCCATTGCTGCGCGGCTGTTTCGGCTAGGCGTTCCGGGCGGCGTCGTAGCGACGCCCGACCTCGTCCCAGTTGACGACGTCCCAGAAGGCGCCTATGTACTCGGGGCGGCGGTTCTGGTACTTCAGGTAGTAGGCGTGCTCCCACACGTCCAGCCCCATCACGGGCGTCTTACCCTCCATCAGCGGCGAGTCCTGATTCGGGGTCGTCTCTATGGAGAGGGAGCCGCCGGGGTCCGAGATCAGCCACGCCCAGCCCGAGCCGAACAGGGCGCCGGGGGCCGCTGCCGCCCCGAACTGCTCCTTGAACTGGTCAAAAGAGCCGAACGAGGAATCTATGGCCTGGGCGAGGTCCCCCGAGGGGCTCCCGCCGCCCTGACCGCTCGGGCCCATGATCTGCCAGAACATCGAGTGGTTGGAGTGGCCGCCGCCGTTGTTCCTTACCGCCGTGCGGATGTCGTCCGGCACGGAGTCGAGGTTGGCGATGAGCTCCTCGATGTTGCCGGGGTCCGCCTCCGGGTGCTTCTCCAAAGCGGCGTTTAGGTTCGTCACGTAGGTGTTGTGGTGTTTTTCGTGGTGCAGGTGCATGGTCTGTTCGTCTATGGTCGGCTCCAGGGCGTCGTAGCCGTAGGGGAGCTGCGGCAGCTCGTATGCCATCTTCGTCCTTCTCCTCTCGTAGCCTTATTCCCGTTGCAGACTCTAGCATACCCCGGAATAGGCGGGTTTTAACGTGTACGGGAGGCGGTGGGAGATCGGGGAGGGCTGTAGAATGCGGTTCTTGGACTCCTCGTTCTCACCGGCCGGGCGCGACGTTCCGGGGCTCTCGGCCCCGGAGGAGATGCGGCGCCTGCTCGACCGGGCCGTGGCGGCTAGCTCGAACGGGATCGTCATCACGGACCCGAAAGTCCCCGACAACCCCATCGTCTACGTCAACCCGGCCTTCGAGAGGATCTCCGGCTACCCGGCGGACGAGGTAATGGGCCGCAACTGTCGCTTCCTGCAGAACGGCGAGCACGACCAGCCCGCGCTCGACGAGCTGAGGGCGGCCCTGCGGGAAGAGCGGGAATGCCGGGTGGTCTTGAGGAACTACCGCAAGAGCGGCGCTCTCTTCTGGAACGAGCTGTACGTCTCGCCGGTCCACGATGAAAAGGGGCGCCTCACCAACTTCGTCGGGGTCCAAAACGACATCACCGACCGGCGCAGGATCGAGGAGGTCCTGCGCGAGAGCGAGGAGCGCTTCAGGGCGACCTTCGAGCACGCCGCCGTCGGGGCGGCCCAGATCTCGACCGAAGGCCGGTGGCTGCGGGTCAACCGGCGCCTCTGCGAGATCGTCGGCTACACCGAGGAGGAGCTGCTCGAAAAGACCTTCGGGGACATCACCCACCCGGACGACCTCGGGAAGGACCTCGAACACGCGCGGGCCATGCTCCGGGGCGAGAGGCAGGTCTACTCGATGGAGAAGCGGTACGTCAGGAAGGACGGCTCGCCCGTCTGGGTGAACCTGACGGTCTCGCTCGTGCGCGAGGCATCGGGCGAGCCCCGGTACTTTATCTCCGTGGTCGAGGACATAAGCGAGCGCAAGAGGGTGGAGGAGGAGCGCGACCTCCTGCTCGTCCGGGAGCAGCTCGCCAGGGCCGAGGCCGTCGCGGCCCGCAAGCGCCTGGCCCTGCTCGCCGCCGCGGGACCTGCCCTTTCGGCATCCCTGGACTACGAGGAGACGCTCCGGCGGGTAACGAGCCTGATGGTCCCGGACCTCGCGGACTGGTGCCTGCTCGACATCGTCGAGGAGAACGGCGCCGTCCACCAGCTCGCCTCCTCCCACGCCGACCCCGAGAAAGAGGACCTCCTGGTCCGCCTGCGGGGGCACCGCTCCTTCGGGGAGGACGACCCCGGCAGCACGGCCGAGGTGTTGAGGACCGGGAGGTCGGTCCTCGTCCCCGAGCTTCCGGGGCGCGTCTTCTACGAGCGGGAGCTCGGGGGCGAGCACCGCGAGCTGCTCCGCGCCCTGGAGCCCCGTTCCTTGATGAGCGTGCCGCTTCTGGCCCGCGGCCGGACCCTTGGCGCCATGACCCTCGTCTCCTCCGGCCCCGGACGCCGCTACGACGACGAGGACCTCCTGCTCGCCGAGAACCTCTCCTACCGGTGCGCGCTGGCGGTTGACAACGCCCGCCTGTACAGGGACCGCAGCGAGATCGCGCACACCCTCCAGAGGAGCCTTTTGCCGCCCGTCCTGCCCGAGATACCGGGCGTCGAGCTGGGCGCCGAGTACCTGCCCGCGGGCGAGGCTAACGAGGTCGGCGGGGACTTCTACGACGTCATAAACACCATAGAGGACGGCTGGATCTGCACCATAGGCGACGTGCGCGGCAAGGGCGCCGAGGCGGCGGCGGTCACGGCCCTGGCCCGCTACACCATCCGCGCCGTAACCATGACCGACGACCGGCCCTCGGAACTCCTCTCCGCCCTTAACGAAGCCATGCTCCGCCAGCTCCCCGAGGACCGCTTCTGCACGGCCGCCTGCGCCCGCCTGGAACCCCTGGACGGCGCCCAGGGTGTCGGGTTGGACCTCTCCCGCGCCGGACACCCGCCGCCCCTCGTCGTGCGCACCGACGGATCCGTCGAGGAGGTGAGCTGCCCGGGCCGCGCCCTCGGCGTCTTCCCCGACGCGGAGCTAAAAGACACCCACATGCGCCTGATGCCCGGGGAGACGCTCGTCTTCTACACCGACGGCGTCACCGAGGCCCGCTCCCCCGACGGCGGCTTCTTCGGGGAAGACCGGCTACACCAGATCCTCGCCGCCAGCGCGGGCCAACACGCCGAAGACGTGGCCCGCACCCTCAAGAACGCCGTCCTCGAATTCCAGGAAGGTCATCCCAGAGACGACCTCGCGCTGTTAGTCCTCCGCGTGGCGGAGGACTAGCACGCTCCGCCCTAAGGGCTCCGCTCTCGGCACGCTCCGCCCTAAGGGCTCCGCTCTCGGCACGCTTCGGGCCTTCGGCCCTCGCTCTCAGCCCGTCAGCTTTTTGCCGCCCGTAGCCCTACCCGGTCGCGTATTTCGAAGCGGTTCGAGTACGGAAGGCCTGACGCGCACGGACGACTTGCTGACGGGCTGAAATGCTGACTAGCTGACAAGCTCTCTACGTAGCGCTGCCAGCACCAGCAGGCCGGACACGGCTATGAGGGCGGCTACCAGCTGGATCGTCCAGATCACGTCCGGCAGTTCGGCCTGCAGGAGCGCGCCGCCGACGATGGGGCTGACGCCGCAGGCGGCGCCGAAGCAGGCCCCGAAGAGGGCGAGGTAGGTTCCCCGCAGGTGTACGGGGGCGATCTCGGCCGCCAGCGCCGCGCCTGCCACCTCCAGGACCATCTCGGCCAGGGTGAAGAAGAGGACGAAGGCGATTACGATGCCAACGAAAGACTCGGTCAGGAGGAGCGTGGCGGACGAGAGGGCGAAGAGGGTTGCTCCGGCGAGGAGCGCCATCACTTTCGAGCCGCGGTCTATGAGGTAGGAGACGGGGAGCTGGAACAGGATGACCATGAGACCGTTGGCCCCGAGGAAGAACCCTATCTGCCCGTCCGTCGCGCCCACGAAGTTCTTGGCGTAGATGGGCAGGGCCTGCCAGTCCTGCGTAAAGACGTAGTAGAGCAGCACCCCAACGCCGAGGAGAAGGACGAATGGCCCGTCCGTGAAGGCCTCCCGCAGGCCGCGTTTGCCCCTCTTCCCGGTTCCGGCCTCCCGCCGCGAAGGGAGCGACTCCCTGACGGTCAGGGCGAGGGCGAGGGCGACGAGCGCCGTCAGGACGGAGGTGCCGACGAAGAGCTTCGGGTAGACGCCCGCGGAGCCGGCCGCCGCGGCGGAGACCAAACCCGCCACCATGGGCCCCGCGGCCCATCCGACGTTGCCGCCGACCCTGACGAGGCCGTAGGCGCGGGAGCGCGCCCCCGGTTGGGTGACGTCGGCGACCATGGCATTGCGGGAGGCCTCGAACATGGACCAGCCGAGCAGCCCGTGGGCCGCCGAGACGGCGAGGTATCCGGCGAAACCGTCGATCAGGGCGAAGCCGAAGAAGCTCGCGGAGCTCCCGCAGAGGGCGACGAGCATCGTCGGTTTGCGCCCGTAGCGGTCCGTGAGGGGGCCGGCGACGAGGCCCGAGACGACGCTGGAAGCGGCGAAGACGGCGAGGCCCACGCCGACCAGGGAGAGCGGGATGCCGAGGACGTTGTGGAAGTAGATCGAGCTGAACGGGAAGTACAGCCCGTGCCCGAACCTGAACGCGACCATAGCGAAGAGCAGGAGCCACACCCGACGATCGAAACCCCGGAACGCCTTTGCGGCACGAAGAAACACCAGCCGATGATAGCGGAAACAGGCTTCGGGCATCAGGTTTCAGGTATCGGGTGTTCGTGTTCGGATGGGTTTTCGACTGTGAGATACTCCGCCTGTCTTTGGTGGGGAAGGAGAAGGAACTTGGCGCAGGATATGGAACTTCCGTATTCACTTTCGGAGCTGTCTCACGCTTTACGGACGCGCGTTCTGTCGCCGGTCGGGGTGACGGAGGCGTTGCTCGGGCGGATCGAGGACGACGAGACAAACGCCTTCATTACGGTAGCGGCGGGGCGGGCGATGGAGGACGCGGCGCGGGCCGAGGCGGAGATCGGGGCCGGAGAGTACCGCGGACCCCTTCACGGCGTGCCGGTCGCCATCAAGGACCTCGTCCACACGGCGGGCGTTCGTACCACCATGGCCTCGGCCTTCTTCAAAAACTTCGTCCCGGACAACGACGCCGAGGTCGCCCGGAGGCTCGGGGAGGCCGGCGCCGTGTTGCTCGGGAAGACGAACACCCACGAGTTCGCCTACGGGCCGACGGGCGACAGGTCTCTCTTCGGACCCACGCTCAACCCGCACGACCCAGGTAGGATCACCGGCGGCTCCTCCGGCGGCTCCGGGGCCGCCGTCGCCACGGGCCTCTGCTACGGCGCCATCGGATCCGACACCGGCGGCTCCGTCCGCATCCCGGCGGCCCTCTGCGGCGTCGTCGGCATGAAGCCGACCTTCGGGCGCGTGGGCAAGAGCGGCGTCTTTCCCCTCGCCCCGACCATGGACCACGTCGGGCCCCTGACCCGAACCGTCGAAGACAATGCCCTCATGCTCTCCGCCCTCGCCGGGTACGACCCGGAAGACCCGTACTCCGTGAACCTTCCCGGAGAAGACTTCGCCCGGCATCTGGCCCACAGCATCCGTGGAACGGTCGTGGGCGTCCCGACCGATTTCTACTTCGAGCACGTCGATACGGAGGTCGAAGCGCGGGTCCGGGAAGCCGTCGAGGTCTTCCGCTCGCTCGGGGCCGAGGTCAGGGAGATCGAGATCCCAAACCTGTGGGAGACGCTACGCGCCCAGCGCCTGACCCTCGCCGCCGAGGCCTACGCCGTCCACGAGGAACGCCTGAAGACCGAACCCGAGAAGTTCGACGACCACGGACTGGAGCGGCTGCTGAAGGGCGAAGATCTCCGGGCCCACAGGTACGCGAACGCCCAGCAGAGAAAGCTCCGGTCGAGGCGCGAGTTCGAGGAGGTGCTCGGGGAGGTGGACGCCATCCTCGCCCCGAGCGTCCCGGTTCCGGCCACCGAGATCGGGCAGAGGCAGATCTCCATAGAAGGCCACCAAGAAGCGGTCTACTCGGCCCTCACCCGCCTGACCGGCCCTACCAACATGAACGGCCTCCCGAGCCTCTCCGTGCCGTGCGGGACGACGGCCTCGGGCCTCCCCGTCGGACTCCAGATCATCGGACGCTCCTTCGACGAGGCGACGCTCTACCGCTTCGGACACGCTTACGAAGGGGCCCGCGGTCCCGCCCATTGACCGGCGTTCGTCGTCTCTTTAGACTGGAACGATGAAGGGTGGCTGGAAATTGAGTCCACGGGTGAAAGAAGGCGGGGATGGCGGCCAGCGCAGAGGGGCGCGAGGGGTTGGGGCGGCAGATAGAGCGCCGCTCGATCGACTACGTGCCGGAGGACGAGCGGCACGGCAAGGTCTGGCACCAGGGACCTTTCTGGTTTCTGGGTAACTTCCAGTTCTTCACGATCACGATAGGGTTCATAGGCCCCGGGCTCGGGCTCTCTCTGGGGTGGTCGATCCTCGCCGGGACCTTGGGTATTCTGTTCGGGACGCTGTTCATGGCGTTCCACGCCATCCAGGGGGCGCAGCTCGGGTTGCCGCAGATGATCCAGTCCAGGGGGCAGTTCGGCTACAGGGGGGTCTTGCTGCCGCTTGTGGCGACGTTCTTCACTTTCGTTGCGTTCAACGTGGTCGATTCGGTTTTGATCTCCGCCGGTCTGGGCGGGCTTTTCGGCTGGAACGGGACGGTCGTCATCGTGGCGATAGCGGTGATCGCGGCGCTGTTCGCCATCTACGGCCACGACTACCTGCACACGCTGTTCCGGGTGCTCTTCTACATCTCGTTGCCGCTCTACGTGGTCCTGACGGTTGCCATTTTCCTGGGCGGGGCGGGTGGGAACGGTTCGTCGCCTGG
The DNA here is from genome assembly GCF_011492945.1 of Rubrobacter tropicus. NCBI lineage: Bacteria > Bacillati > Actinomycetota > Rubrobacteria > Rubrobacterales > Rubrobacteraceae > Rubrobacter > Rubrobacter tropicus. The sequence continues at coordinate 3,306,303 of NZ_CP045119.1, read as the reverse complement.
AGCTTTTACCTGGATCGCCTTCATGGCCCAGTTCACGGCGAGCGCCTCGTACAACATCACCTACGCGCCCTACGTCTCGGACTACTCGCGGTATTTGCCGCGTTACACGCGCCCGCGCGCCATCATCGCCGCCGTCTTCTTCGGGGCTTCGGGGTCCGCCGTGTGGCTCATATCTCTGGGTGCCTGGCTCGCCACGCGCCTGGAGGCGACCGACGCGCTGGTCTCGTTGCGCGACGCCGGGGACGCCGTGTTCACGGGCCTCGGGGTGGTGCTGGCTCTCTCTTCCGTGGCGGCGCTCGTGGCGACGATGGGCATAAACGCCTACGGCGCTATGCTGACGACCGTCACCGCCATAGACGCCGTAAAGAAGGTGGAGCCGACGCGGCGGCTGCGGGTTATTACCATCCTCGCGCTCGCGGTGCTCTGGGTCGCGGTCTCCTTGAGCATCTCGGCCGGGGCCGTGGACGTGCTCTTCGCGGCGCTCATAATGATGCTCTACCTGCTCTCGCCGTGGACCGCCGTCAACCTCATAGACTACTTTTTCGTCAGGCACGGCCGCTACGCCATCACCGAGCTCTTCGTCCCAGGCGGCCTCTACGGGACCTGGGCGTGGCGCGGCATCACCGCCTTCCTCGTCGGCCTCGCCGCCAGCATTCCCTTCTGGGTCTTGCCCGGCATCTGGACCGCGCCACTTGGCAACGTCCTTCAGGGGATCGATATAGCGTGGCTCGTCGGCCTCATCGTCTCAGGCGCCACTTACTATGTCCTCAGCAGATCCCTTGACGTCGAAGCCGAGGGCGCCGAGGTCCGCGCCAGCGAGCAGAAGCTCGAAGGAGATCCCACAGGGGCCCCCTCCGTTTGATGGGGCCGGCCCAGACCGTCAGGGCGAGGGTCTTCGAAGCCCCCGGCGAGGCGCTCGCGGCCAGGGAGTTGCGCCTCGCCGAAATACGCGACGACCTCGTCCGGGTCAGGCTGCGCGCCAGCGGCGTTTGCGGATCGGACCTACACGTCGCGGACGGGGACTGGACGGCGCGAGGGCCGCTCGTGCTGGGCCACGAAGGGGCTGGGACCGTGGAAGAGGTGGGGCCGGGCGTGAAGGACGTCCGTGTCGGGGACGGAGTCGTGCTCTCGTGGTTCGCGCCCTGCCGGAGGTGCCGGAACTGCGCCGGGGGCCGGGCCTGGCTCTGCCAGAACACGAAGGCCCTGGAGAACACCCTGCCGGATGGTACGACGAGCTTCGAGGCTCCCGACGGAGAGCCCGTGCCGGCCTTCCTGGGGCTTGGCACCTTCGCCGAGGCGACGGTGGTCCCTGAGTCGGCGGCCGTAAAGATACCCGATGGGGTCCCTTTCCCGGTGGCGGCCCTGATCGGGTGCTCCGTCACGACCGGCGTCGGGGCCGTGGTCAACACGGCGCGGGTCCGGACCGGGGACTCGGCCGTCGTGATCGGGTGCGGGGGCGTCGGGCAGGCTGTTCTCCTCGGCCTCGGGCTCGCCGGCGCGGACCCGATAGTCGCCGTCGACCTCTCCGAAGAACGCCTCGCGCTGGCGCGGGAGCTCGGCGCCACGCACGCGCTCGGGGGTGATGACCCAGACCTCGAGGACCACATCCGGTCCATCACCGGCGAAGGCGCGGACCACGCCTTCGAGGCCATCGGGCGGGCCGCTACCATGGGGATGCTGACCTCGCTCGTTTGCCGCGGCGGACAGGCCGTGATCGTGGGCATGCCGGCCGAGGGCGTTACCGTCCCGCTCGACCCGTTCGACCTGGCCGACGGCGGAAAGCGCGTGCTCGGCTGCAACTACGGCAGCAGCGTACCGTCGGTAGACTTCCCGAAGCTGGCGCGGCTCTACGCCTCCGGCCGCCTCCCGCTCGACCGTCTCGTCGGACGTACCGCGACGCTCGACGAGGTGGACGGGGCGCTCGACGACCTCCGCCGCACCGTCGGCCTGAGGACGATCATCCGGCACGGGAACGGTTCGTGACGAGGCTCGACGCGGTCCTCGCGCAGCCCACCCCGAAGCTGCGCGACGTGGAGGGGAACGTCGAGAAGGCCAGAGGTGTCCTCTCCCGTCACGCCGGGGCGGATCTCGTCGTCTTCCCCGAGCTCTTCCTGAGCGGCTACACGACGCGCGGGGTCGACGGCCTGTCGCTCGACCTCGACGGCCCCGAGGTGGGGGAGGTGGCGCGGCTGGCGCGGGAGAACGGCGCGGCCGTGATCTTCGGCGTTCCGGAGCGCGTTTCCGGCGGGGTAGCCAACTCGGCCGTCTGCGTGGATCGAACGGGTAGGGTCGTGGGTTCGTACCGCAAGACCCACCTTTTCGGAGACGAGCGCGGCGCCTTCGTCGCCGGAGACGAGCTGATGATGGTCGAGCTCGATGGGATCAAGACCGGCTTGCTCATCTGCTTCGACGTCGAGTTCCCGGAGGTGGCCCGCTCGCTCGCCCTGGCCGGGGCCGACTTGCTCGTTACGATCTCGGCGAACATGGACCCCTTCGGCCGCGACCACGACGTGTTCGCCACAGCCCGCGCCCTGGAGAACGGGTTGACCCACCTCTACGTCAACCAGGTTGGCCCCGGAGAGGTCTTCACCTTCGCCGGCGGCACGATGGCCGTCTCCGCCGACGGGGAGCGCCTGGCGCAAGCCGGCCCGTCGGAGGGAGAGGTCGAAGTCTCCCTCGACCTCTCCGCCAGGGACGAAGGGAAACCGGAGCACCTGAGACCGAACTACCTCGAACAACGCCGCCCGCAGCTCTCGGTAAGGACGGCCGGACGAACGGGAGAGTAACCGCAGTACCCCGGGCCCGGTTCTTAAGGCCCCAACATCTTCACCAGATCGCAGAGCGCCGCCGCGCTGAGGCTATCATCCGGCCCAGCCGGGTCCGGCTTGATCTTGGAGGTGCAAGACCCGGGGCCGCACCGGCGCTTCCTGACGCGGCGGCCTCACGCTTGCGGTCGGTAGGCCAGGTAGACCACACCGTTCCCGTACGACTCGCAGGCAGCGAGCGACAGGTTGCCGGGCGCGGCTTCCTCGGGGAAGAGCCGCGGACCGGACCCGCGGGTGAGCGGGTAGACGAACAGGTGCAGCCCGTCGACCAGGCCGTCCGCGAGCATCGCCCGGACCAGCGTGCCGCTGCCGCTGGTGTAGATGTCGCCGTCGACTTCGTCCTTCAGCCTGCGGATGGCGTCGCGGTCGTACGGCCCGATGATCTCCGAGTTCCTCCACGTCGCCGTCGTGAGCGTCGAGGAGACGATGTACTTGGTGGTGTCGTTGAAGAACGGCGCCCCCGGATCGTCCTCCACAGTCCGCGTCGACCACGCCGGCTCGAACATCTCGTAGGTCGTGCGCCCGAGCAAGATGCCCCGGCAGCGTTCCGTGACCGCGCCGATGGCATCTCCCATCTGCGGGTCGAAGCCGTAGTCGAACGTCCACGTCGGCGCGTCGATCACGCCGTCGAGGCTCATGAACTCGTGCACGTGTATTGCTCCCACTTTTTACCTCCGCGTCGATGTTGCCGCGTGGACCTCGCCATCTCAGCGAAGTCGTCAATCGGCCGGCTTATTCAAGCCGATAGTTGTTCAACTGTTATGTTGAATATTGCGGGGCGTCCGCCCACGTATCAAGCCCGTTTTGGAGGTCTTGGCGATCGCCGCCGAGATTCTCGGCCAGCGCACGAGGGGCTGGCTGATCGGTGCGTGGGCTGTTCGCAGTAACGTCTCAATAAGGCCTATTGGGGGGAGAACGCCTGGCCTGCAGAACCTTCAGCGGGGCAATACCCGGTAGCTATCCTGGCGTACGAGATCCCCGGAGTAGTATCAGCGGCCCCGGTCTGCGTCGGCGGTTCGGGCGGTTGCGGCGGGACTAGATGCCTACCTCGATGGGTCGCTCGGGGGGTCCGTGCTCGACCAGCCGCCTCACTAGCGCTGGTAGCTCGGCCGGCGCGAACTCTTCTGTGCCGGCTTCTAGATCCTCCATCGTCCACCAACGCAGATCACGGAAGGCTATGGACTCCGCCGCTCCCAACGCCCCTGGCTGCGGTGCGAAGGCAGGGACAACGGCGACGAAGTAGTGCTCCCGCTGGCGGTAGAGGCGTCCCTCAAAGCGGAAGACGTGCTCGCGGTTCCACACCCGGGGCCCGAGAATCTCGAGGCGCAGCCCCGTCTCCTCCTCAATCTCCCTCCTCGCCGCGTCTTCGTGGGTCTCTTCGCCCTCGAGGCCGCCGCCCGGCGTGGCCCACCACTTACGTCCACCGTACTCGAACCTCACGAGCAGCACCCGGTCGGACTCGTCGAGCAAGACGACGCGTGAGGCGCGGCGGAGGGTTGGGATCTCGTCTGTCACGACGTCTCTAATGTACCCAAAGGCGCGGACCCGGCCCCTCGGAGAGCTGGAAGCGGGCGAGGCCGGCGGGCGTGTCTTCGCTGGCGACCCCACCGGTCCGGCCGACGGGTCGATCTGAAGACACTCGGCAAGGCCGGGTCCGTTGCATTTCGGGTCAGGCCGAGCGAGAGGATCGCCGCTTCCTCATTCTCGCAGCAGTCTGTATTTGCTGAAAGCTACTTCGTGAGCCGCGAGTGGCTGCGGGCGATGCCGGCCCGGCGGGAGACGCGGTCGTCGGAGACGAGCTCGGGGTTGGAATGCTCCAGGATGTCGAGCCTCTCGGTCGTTCTCTCTATGCCGTCGTTTACCCGGCGCAGCCGCTCTTTCCAGTCGCGCTCGGCCCTGGAGCCGGCGATCTTCTCCTCGGCCGTCCTGGTGTCGTGGATCCTCCCTGCCAGTTTCACGTAACCCTCGTAGTTGTCCAGGTACCTGTCGTAAAAGACGCGGAACATCTGGACCGGGGATCCGCCCGACGCCCGCACCTGGCCCGCGAGCGTGCTGCCAGGCGGCACGTCGTCGTCCGGGTGGGGATGCCGCACGGCGCGGACCGGGGGTGCGGCGGGAGACCCGGCACTCCCGGACGACCGGGTCTCGGGCAGGCCCGCCGGTCTTCTGGGCTTTTCGGCCTTCCGGGGCTCCTCGGGAGGCTTCGCTTCCGTACGGCCGGGGGCCTCCGGTCCGCGCTCGGCGGCCCTCCGCCCCAGCAGCTCTTGTTTGGTCCGCTCGATGCTCAACCCGGCTCCCTGGTACGTACGGACGTCCGGCTCGGCCTCTTCTTGCGCCTCATACCGAACCCGCCGCTGTTCTTCGAGATGGGCCAGGAGGCGGTCCTGTCCCTCGCGCAGGTGTTCCAGCCGTTCCTCGGCCAGGTCCACGTACCTGCGGGCGGTACGTAAGGTTTGTATAGCGACCAGGAGGGTGGCGACGCCGACGCCCAGAAGCGAAGCGCCGGCAAACAAGAGAAGCGTCTCGGTCATACCCCTTGCCTCCTTGGAACGATGCCCTTGCTATCGGGCACCTCGTCTACCCCACTTATAACAGCGGGCGGTGCCCCATGGCAAGCGGTATAGCGGTCAGCTGTCAGCCATCAGCTTCCAGCCAGGGCCAAAAGCCGACCGCCGACGGCGCGACTCGCTGGAGTATCGAATCCAGCGAGTCGCCTTACAGTAGTGCGCAGAGCGGTTCACAGCCTACGGTTAGCCACCGGCCAAACCCAAAAAGCTGACAGCTAATGGCTTCAGGCTTCGAGGTTCGTCATCACGTGCTTTATGCGGGTGTAGTCTTCGAGGCCGTACATCGAGAGGTCCTTGCCGTGGCCGGAGTGCTTGAAGCCGCCGTGGGGCATCTCGGCCACGATGGGGATGTGCGTGTTGATCCAGACGCACCCGAAGTCGAGCCTCTTGCTGACCCGCATCGCCCTGCCGTGGTCCCTGGTAAAGACGCTGGAGGCCAAACCGTAGCGGACGCCGTTGGCCCAACGGACCGCCTCGTCCTCGTCGGAGAAAGGCTGGACGGTGATGACGGGGCCGAAGATCTCGTTCTGCGAAGCCTCGTCGTCCTGCCTGAGACCCGAGACGACGGTCGGCGAGTAGAAGTACCCGGAGCCATTACCGGCCCGCTCTCCGCCCGCGGTCACCTCGGCGTGGCCCGGGAGCCTCTCGACCATTCCCGAGACGTGTTCTAACTGGGTGGGGTTGTTGAGGGGACCGTAGAGTACGTCCTCGTCGTCGGGACGGCCGGTCTTGGTGTTCTTGGCCTGCTCGGTGAGGGCGGCCACGAAGTCGTCGTAGGCACCGGGGGCGGCGAGGACACGGGTTGCCGCGGTGCAGTCCTGGCCGGCATTGAAATAGCCGCCTAGGGCTATGGCCTCGGCAGCGGCCTCGATGTCCGCGTCGTCGAAGACGACGACCGGGGCCTTGCCGCCGAGCTCGAGGTGGGTGCGCTTGAGGTCCTTTGCTGCGGCCTCCGCTACCTGCATCCCGGCCCGGACGGAGCCCGTGATGGAGACCATCTGGGGGATGGGGTGCTCGACCACGGCGCGGCCCGTGTCCCTGTCGCCGCAGACGACGTTGAAGACGCCCGCGGGGAGGAACTCCGAGGCGATCTCCGCGAGCATCACCGTCGAGACGGGGGTGGTGTCAGATGGCTTGAGGACGATGGCGTTGCCGGCGGCGATGGCGGGGGCGAACTTCCAGACCGCCATCATCATCGGGTAGTTCCAGGGGGTCACCTGGCCGCACACGCCCACGGGTTCGCGCCGGATAAAGGAAGTGTGGCCTTCGAGGTACTCCCCGGCGGATTTGCCTTCCAGGACGCGGGCGGCGCCGGCGAAGAACCGGATCTGGTCCACCGCCATCGGTATCTCTTCTTCCATCGTCAGGCCTATGGGCTTGCCCGTGTTCTCGGACTCGGCCCGCACGATCTCCTCGGCCCGCTCCTCCAGAGCGTCGGCGATCCTGAACAAGGCCAATTGCCTGGTGGCCGGCGTCGCGTCCCGCCACCCCTCGAACGCTCTCTCCGCCGCTTTGTAGGCCCGGTCCACGTCCTCCTTGCCCGAGGCCGGCGCCTGGGCGAAGACCTCGCCCGTCGCGGGGTTCACGACGTCGTAGAACCGGCCGTCGGCCGGGTCCACGTGCTCCCCGTTCACGAAGTTCCTTATGTTTTTCGTCTGCGTCTGCATTTGGCCTCCCTATGGTCGGCAGCTTGTCAGTTGGTCAGCATTTCAGCCTGTCAGATTTGTTGTGGGCTGGCCCTGGCGGCCCCGAGCACCTCTCTCGCGCAGTTGCGGCCGGGGGCTCCGAAGACGGCGCCGCCGGGCCAGGTGCCGGCGCCGCAGAGGTATAGGTTCTCTATTGGGGTGCGGTAGCCGCCGTAGCCCGGGACGGGGCGGTCGGCGAACATGCTGTCAGGCAGGATCTCGCCGTGGAAGATGTTCCCGCCCGTTATCCCGATCCTGGCCTCTATGTCCGGCGGCCCGAGCACTTCCATTCCCTCCACGGCGTCCGGAACGTTCGGCGCGTACTCCGCGAGCGTCCGGATGATGTTCTGGCCGATCTCCTCCCGGCGCCCCTCCCAGGTTCCTCTCGCGAGCCGGTACGGCGCGTACTGGCAGAACAGGCTCATCGTGTGCTTGCCGGGCGGCGCGAGGCCGTCTTCGGTCGCGCTCTGTATGTACCCGTCTATGAAGGGCCGGGCGGACGGCTCGCCCCGTTCGGATTCTTCCCACGCCTCCTGCAACGAGTCTACGGATGGGTTTATTACGATGCCGCCCGTGTGCTGCGGCCCGGCCTCCTTTCCCGGGAGCGCAGAGAAATCGGGCAACTCCCCGAGCGCCAGCAACACCTTCACCACCGATCCCTCGACGCGCATCTCTTTGACGCCCTCGACGAGGTCTTCCGGCAGGTGCTTCTCGCCGACCATGCCGAGGTAGGTCCGGTGCGGGTCGGCGCCCGAGAGGACGACGCGGGCCCCAAAGGAGCGGCCGTCCCGCAAGTGCACGCCCCTCGCGACGCCTTCCCGGATGTCTATCTCGGCCACCTCGGCGTTCGTGAGGATCTCGGCCCCGGCCTCCCGCGCCGACGAGGCTATCGCCTGCGAGACGGCGCCCATGCCGCCGCGGACGTAGCCCCAGGCACCCTGGTGGCCGCCGACCCCGCCGAGGATGTGGTGGTACTTGACGTAGGCCGTGCCGGGGGTGCGGGGGCCCGCGTTCGTCCCGATGACGCCGCCCACGCAGAGCACCGCTTTTAGCTCCTCGGACTCGAAATACTCGTCCAGGACCTCCGCCACGCTCTTCTTCGTGAGCGTCCGCCAGTCCTCTTCGCCGTCGCGCCCATCGAAGGCCCGCTCTAAGTTTTGCCGCGTAGGGGCGGGAAGGTCCAAAAGCGGGCGCATCCTGGCGATGATCCGGTCCCACATCGACCAGTACGCGCCGTACGCCGCGACGTCTTTCTTTGAGAACTTCGCTATCTGTCCCGCCGTCTTCCCGCCGTCCAGGTATGAGATCAGGTGCCCGCCGTCCGGGAAGGGGATGAAGTACTGGGGATCGAGCGGACGGACGTCGTAGCCGTGGCGGACGAGGCCGAGGTCCCGGATCACCTCCGGCAACAACAGGTTGCAGACGTAGGAGCAGGTCGAGATCCTGTACCCCGGCCACGGCTCCTCCGTCACGGTAGCCCCGCCGATGACCCCCCGCCGCTCCAGAACCAATACCTTCTTGCCCGCCCTCGCCAGGTACGCCGCGGCAATAAGCCCGTTGTGACCCGAGCCGACAACGATGGCGTCGTAGCGGACATTTGTCCGATCAGTCAAAATGTCCCTCGAACTCTTTCCTGGTTAGCGTCATCAGGTACTCGGTCTCCGGTTTTCCGGGGATCTGGACGGTCTTGAAGAACCGGAAGCCGGCCTTCTCGTAGGCCCGGATCGCGGCCTTGTTTTTCGGTTCTGGCCCGATTGCGCAAACCTCTACACCGGGGTTCGAGAAGACGTGTTCGGAGAGGAATGCGCGGACGATGTACTGTCCCAGGCCCCGGTGAACGTACCTCGGATCTCCGATGAAGAGGTCGACGCCAGCCGAGGCCTCTACGTCTACCAGGGCAGCGTACTGTTCGTCGCCCCCGTCTGAGATGGGGTAGGACTGGATGTAGCCGATCGGGTTGTCTTGGTGCAGGATCGCGAACGGCTTCACCGTTTCCCGGCCCTCGATACGGGGCAGGTACCGTTCCTCGATCTCCCGGTAAGAGGTTCCCTCGTCGTACCACCACCGGAGGACGTGGGGAGCGTTGAGCCAGCGGTGCAGGAGATCCAGATCAGAAGACCGCAGCCTCCTGAAAGAGACTTCGCGTGGTCCCATCCCGCCCGCTTTGCCCGGACCCTCGCCCGTCTCGGCTAATACCGGCAACGCTCGACCGCCCGCTGCAGCTTCGCCCGGGCGTCAGCCCTCAAGACGGGTCCGTGGGCCATGACAACGGTTGAAAATCGCTCGTTCAGCAACTTGTCCGCCGAGCGTTTCGCGAGCGAGGGGTCCGCGCAGAACGCCTTGCGGACACCGACGCGTATCTTCCGCGGCAGGCACCCGAAGGCGTCGGCCGTGAACAGGAGCCCGTCCCCGTCTCTGAGGAGCGAGACGTGCCCGAGCGTGTGCCCGGGTGTGGAGATCAGGCGGAAGCCCGAGACGAGATCGCCCTCCCGCAAGACTTTTCCGACGGGCACCCCGGGCGGCTGCGCGCCGGAGGACATGCGGCGGAAGAACGCGTTGCTCGGCGGGTCCAGGCCGCGTCGGGCGGAGATCACGTCGGCCTCGTGCGGCGTCGCCCCGACCTCGGCGTCCGGCGCCCACTCCAGAAGCCCCTTCAGGCCCCCGGTGTGGTCGTCGTGCTGGTGGGTTATAAAGATGCGCTTGAGGTCTTCCGGCCCGGCGCCGAGCGCGGCGAGAGCTTCCTTTATCCGCCCGACGCTGCCCGCGAGGCCCGTGTCCACCAGCGTCCAGCCGTCGTCGTTCTCGAGCAGCAGCACGTTGATGGCGTTCTTCAACCTTATGGCGTCCACCCGGTAGACGCCGGGCGCCAGGTTCTCCGGTATCTGCGACACGTTACATCACCCTCCGTCCCGGCTCTTCGCCCTTGCCATACGGATACCACCACTCCTTCTTCTCGACCCTGGGGTCGATGTGGACGTGCTTGGACTCCTGGAACGCTTCGAGGCCTTCCCGGCCCAGCTCCCTGCCGATCCCGCTGCCGCCGTAGCCGCCGAAGGGGGCCGCGTCGTTGTCCGTGAGGGGGTCGTTGATCCAGACGGTCCCGGCCCGGATTCCTCTCGCGCACCGGAGCATCTTCTCGAAGTCCTTCGTGTAAACGTTCGCCCCGAGCCCGAAAGGAACGGAGTTCGCGAGCTCTATCGCTTGGTCCAGAGAATCGACCTCGACGACCGGCACGACCGGCCCGAAGGTCTCCTCGCTCATCACCCTCATCGACGGCTCGACGCCGGTCAGCACGGTCGGTTTGTAGAAGAAACCCCTGTCTCCGAAGCGTTCTCCCCCGGTGACGAGCTTCGCGCCGCGGTCCAGCGCCTGGCCCACGTGGTCTTCGACCTTCTGCCGTCCCTTCGCGTTGATCATGGGCCCCACGTCTGTACGTTGGTCCATCGGGTCGCCGATGTTGAGCGACTCGACGAAGCTCTTTGACGCCTCGACGAAGTCGTCCGCGACCTTCTTGTCCACGTAGAAGCGCTCCGACGAGGTGCAGACCTGCCCGGCGTTCAGGCATGCGGCCCACACGGCGCCCTGGGCGGCAACCTCCACGTCCACGTCGTCGCAGACTATGAAGGGGTCCTTGCCCCCGAGCTCCAGGTTCGCCCGCATCAGACGCTCGGCGGCCGTCACGCCGACCTTTCGCCCCGTCTCCTGGCTCCCCGTGAAGGCGACCATGTCGACGCCGGGGTGCCGCACGAGCGCCTCGCCCACGTCCCCGGCCCCGTAGACCGCCTGGAAGAGGCCTTCGGGCAGCCCTTCCATGAGCTCCATCATGCGCCTGGTCCCGAGCGGCGTCTCCTCCGATGGTTTCAGGATAACCGCGTTGCCGGCGGCGAGCGCGGGCGCGACCTTCCAGGCCGCGAGCAGCAGCGGGTAGTTCCAGGGGACGATGCAGGCGACGGTGCCGACGGGCTCCTTCATGACCATCGCGAGTTGTTGGGGTTCGATGGGGGCGGGCAGGTAGCCGATCGAATCTCGCGCGATCTCCCCGTAGTAGTCGAAGCACGCCGCCGTCCACGTCACCTCGTCCCGGTTCTCTATAAAGGGCTTACCGCCCTCGCGGGTCATGATCCCGGCAAGCTCGTCCGCGTGGCCGCGCATCCTGGCCGAGATCTCATGAAAGACCTCGGCCCTGTCGAGCCCGGCGAAACCGCGCCACTCCTCGAAACCCCGCCTCGCCCTCTCGGCAGCGTCGTCCAGCTCCTCGCGGCCGGTCGTCGGGATCTCCTCTATGCCCTCCTCCGTCGCGGGGTTGACGATGGACAATCGCCCGTTCTGCGTCATGTGTTCTCCCTTACCTCTCGTAGACAACAAAGAACGTCGTGAGGCCCGCCGCGTCGCGGGGTGAACGGGTCGGGCCTTTGTATTGGCCGGGCGTCCCTGTCCGTGGGGCGAATGGGCCTGGAGACCATCAAGGGTTCTCGCCGGTAGAGGGGACGCAGAGCACCGGGACTTCAGAGAAGTGCAGGAGCTTGTGCGGGGTCGAGCCGAGGATGGCGCTCTTGAACGGGCCTTCGCCGTAGGTGCCGACCACGATCAGGCGCGTGGCGTGGCTGCGGGCCGTGGCCTCAAGGGCGACGGCCGGCCGCTCGGGGACCAGCAGGGTCTCCGCCTCGACACCAGAGGCCTTCGCCCTCTCCGCGGCGTCCGCGAGGGCTTGCTCCCCGATCTCATCCAGGGCGCGGCGGTGTTCGCGGAACTCCTCGCCCGCGGAGCGGCCCGGTGGCTCGTCGGCGAAGACGACCACGAGACGGTCGCCGAAGGCCCGCGCCTGCTCGATCGCCACGTCAAGCGCCATCCGGGTGGAGCGCGAGCCGTCGTAGCCGAGGACCACGTCTCCCATCTAGTCCCCCTCCGGCGGGGCGCCGACGGTCTCGCGCTGCGCGAGCGGGCCCTCCGTGGCCCCCGGGTGCGCCACCTCCGGGCGGCGCCCGAAGAAGCGTTCGTGCCCGCCGAGCCGCCAGAGCACCATGAAGATCGCCCCCAGCAGGAGGAAGCCGAGTCCTATGACGAGGGGCACCCCGAGGCCGAAGACCGAGCCGCCGGTGTAGGAGGCGCCGGGGTTGGCGAGGTCCACCATCGACCTGAAAAACAGGTAGGCCAGCATCAGGGAGCCGAGCACGGGCGCCACCCCGATAAACAGGAAGTTCTTCGCGCTCTTGAGGAGTTCGTGGCGATAGTAGATGGCGCAGGCGAAGCCCGTGAGGGCGTAGTAGAAGGCTATCATCAGGGAGAGCGCCGAGAGCGTGTCGAAGAGGAAGTTCTCCGAGACGAAGTTCAGCGGCACGTACCAGACGATGGCTAAGGTGCCCACGACGATGGTCGAGATGTGCGGCGTCAAAAAGCGCGGGTGCGTCCTGCCGAGGGAGGCCGGCATCGCGCCGGCGCGGGCCATCGAGAGGACCGTGCGCGAGGCGGGCAGGATCGTCGTCTGGGTCGAGGCCAGCGCCGACGTCAGGACCGCCAGGACGACCAGGCCGTCCCAGGGGCTCCCCAGGACGCCGGTCGCGACCGTGCTCAGGATAGCGTCGTCGTCGGCGAACTCCCTGGCCGTGCCCACGCCGGCGAAGGCGACCACCGCGGTCGTCACCGAGAGGTAGGTGACGAGCAGGATCACCGTGCTGGCGACCGCCGCCAGCCCCGGCGCGCTCTCGCTGTTTTCCGTCTCCTCGGTGAGGTTCACCGAGCTCTCCCAGCCCCAGTAGATAAAGACCCCGATCAGGAGCCCCCCGATCAGGGCGCTCGCGTCGGGCACGGCGAAGGGCGAGAACCAGGAGGCCCTCGGCGCGAGCGACTCCTCCGGGGCGGTGCCCCCGAAGACCCTCGCCAGCGCCACGACCGCGAAGAGCAGGAGCGCGCCGACCTGGGCGATGATCATGACGTCCTGGATGCGGGCAGAGAGCTCCGTGCCCACGACGCAGACGGCCGTCATCGCGACGATGATGACGACGGCGAAGAGCGTGATCGCCACCTTCGAGCCCGCGGCGCCGTCGAGGCCCAGGAACAGGTAGGTGTACCGGGCCGCCACGTCCGCCAGGGAGCCCACGACCAGGATGCCGGTCACGCAGATCGCCCACCCCCCGATCCAGCCGGGCCACGGGCCCATCGCCCGGGTCACCCAGGAGAACGTGGTGCCGCAGTCCTGGTCGGCGCGGTTCATGTAGTAGAAGGCGGTCGCCACGAAGAACATCGGCACGAACGACGCGAAGAGGACCGCCGGGGCCTGCACGCCGACGGTCACCACCACGAGCCCTATGACCGCCGCCAGCGAGTAGGCCGGCGCCGTCGAGGCGATGCCGATGATGAGCGCGTCCCTGAAGCCTATGGCGTCGCTCTTGAGCCCGTGCTCGGAGACCTCCGGGCTCGGGGCTTCTTCCCTACGCGTAGAGCTCATCCAGGGCCTCCGAGAAGATCTCCGTGTGCCGGTCCACCTGCGCCTCCGTGGTCGTGGGCGCCATTAGCGCCATGTTGTGGAACGGGGTTATAAGGACCCCGCGGTTGAGCGCGTAGAGGTGCAGGAGCGTCTCCAGGTCGTCGTCGTGGGAGGCGGCGGCCTCGCTTCCGTTTCGGGGCGGATCGGGGGAGAAGCCGTACTCCACCCGGCAGCCGAGCCTCACCACGTTCCAGGGGGCGCCGGCGCGGGCGATGGCTTCCCGCACTCCCTCCTCGAAGCGCCCGGCCAGGGGGACCGTGTGTCGGTAGGCGTCCTCGGTCAGCACCTGCGTCAGGGCGGTGCGCATCGCGGCCACGGAGAGGGCGTTGCCCGCGAGGGTGCCGCCCACGCCGCCGACGTCCACGTAGTCGGCGTCTTTCCGGGCGAGGGCCCGCCCGGCCACTTCGCGGGTAAGGCCGAAGGCCCCGGCGGGGACGCCGCCGCCGATAGTCTTGCCGACCGTCAGGATGTCCGGGGTCAGGCCGTGTTCGCGGGTGTAGCCGCCGTAGCCCGTGGAGATCGTGTGCGTCTCGTCGATGACGAGCAGGGTCCCGTGCCGGCGCGTGAGGTCCCTCAGGGTCTCGTGGAAGCCGGGGGCCGGGGGCACTATCCCTATGTTCGTCATCGCGGGCTCGGCGAGCACGCACGCCACGTCCTCGTGGGAGAGGGCTTCCTCCAGCGCCTCAGGGTCGTTGAACTCGACCACGCGGGTCGTGCGTTCGAGTTCAACCGGCGGGCCCACGTTGCCGGGACGGGCGACGACGCGCCCTTCGTGGAGGACGGCGAAAGTCTCGTCCACGGTGCCGTGGTAGCACCAGTTAAAGACCAGGATCCGGGGGCGGCCCGTGATCTCGCGCGCCATCCGGATCGCGAACCGGTTCGCGTCGGTGGCCGAGAGCGTCACCTGCCAGAGCGGCAGCCCGAACCGTTCGGAGAGGGCCTCGCCCACGATGGGTGCGTCGGGGGAGGGCATCATCGTCGTGATCGCGCGCGCGGCCTGGCCGCCCACCGTCTCGGCGACGGCCGGCGGGGCGTGGCCGGTCATCGCGCCCGTGTCCCCGAGGCAGAAGTCCGCGTACTCGTTGCCGTCCACATCGATCACGGTGGAGCCCTCTGCCTTTTCGGCGAAGACCGGGAAGCCGCCCGACCACTTCATCATCCAGCTCATCGGCACGCCGCCAAAGAGCGAGGTGCCAGACCGCTCGTAGAGCTCGCGCGAGCCGGGGTGTAGGCGTTCGAAGGACCCGCGCTCGCGCTCCAAAAGGTCCCTCACGCGCCCGCGCGGGATGTCCCCGGTACGGCCCTTCTCGATCATACCCTTACGAACCTTCCTTGCGGGCGAGCAGGCGGCTGCCGCCGAAGATAAGGAGCATCGTGGCGACCAGGACGACCGTGGAGAGGGCGTTGATAACCGGGCTCACGCCGAACTTGATCATGGAGTAGATCTTCAACGGCAGCGTGCTCGACCCGACCCCGCTCACGAAGAACGTGATCACGAAGTCGTCGAACGAGAGCGTGAACGCGAGCAGGGCCCCCGCCATCACGCCGGGCAGGATCAGCGGCAGCGTTACCCGGAAGAACGTCTGCACCGGGCTCGCCCCGAGGTCCTGGGCCGCCTCCTCCACCGAGCGGTCCATCCCGGAGAGGCGGGCCCGCACCACTATCGTCACGAACGAGATAGTGAACGCGACGTGGGCTATCACGATCGTCGTGATTCCGAGCTGGACCCCCATGGGGATGAACACGGCGACGAAGAAGACGAGCAGGCTCACCCCGACGACGATCTCCGGCATCACGGTCGCCATGTAGATCGCCGAGTCGGCGACCGTCTGGCCCCTGAACCGGTTGCGCGAGAGCGCGAGCGCCGTCAGCGTCCCTATCACGGTCGCGATGAGCGTCGCCGTGACGCCCACCGTCAGCGAGGTCCTGAACGCCTGCAGGATCGTCGGGTCGCTCAGGAGTTGGCCGTACCACTCGAAGGAGAAGCCCGTCCATACCTGGGTGCTCCGCGTCGAGTTGAACGAGAAGAAGATCAGGACCGCTATCGGCGCGTAGAGGAACAGGTAGACGAACACGGTGCCGAGGAGCAGGCCCCAGTCCGGAAGCCCCGAGAAGATCCCCTTGCCGGAGCCCTTCGTCGTCGCGGCCATCTAGACCCCCTCCAGTTTATCCGTGCCGACTTTGCGGATGTAGAACATGATCGCGCCGAGCAGGAGGACGCCGAGCATCACCGAGAGGGCGCTTCCGAAGGCCCAGTCGCGGGCCTGGAGGAACTGGTTCTGGATCAGGTTCCCCGTCATCAACGTCCGAGAGCCGCCGAGCAGGTCCGGGATGACGAATTCCCCGGCCGAGGGTATAAAGACGAGGATACTCCCTGCTATGACGCCGGGCAAACTGAGCGGGAACGTCACCCGCAAGAACGTCTGCCACCGGGTCGCGCCGAGGTCCTTGCCGGCCTCTTTGAGCCTGACGTCGAACTTTTCGAGGGCGGCGTAGAGGGGCAGGATCATGAACGGCAGGTACGAGTAGGTCATGCCCATCAGGACGGCCTCGGGCGTGAAGATCAGGTTCAGCGGCTCGTTCGTCAGCCCCAGGAACTGAAGGGTCTTGTTGGCGATGCCGTTGCCGCCGAGGATCACGACCCAGGCGTAGGCCCGGATCAGGAGGCTCGTCCAGAACGGGACCATGACGAGCAGGATCAGGGCGTTCCTCCACCGCCTCCCCTTGAAGACTATGAAGTACGCCAGCGGGTAGCCGAGCACGAAGCACAGGAGCGTCGTGAGCGCCGCTATGCCGAACGAACGGACGATTATCTCCAGGTACGTGGGCTCGAAGACCTTGAGGTAGTTGCCCGGGTTGAAGCCCAAAGTGATCCCGCCGTAGATCGGGCTCGACCCGAACGAGTACACCACTATAAACAGCAGCGGCACCATGAAGAAGAGCCCGAGCCAGAGGGTCACGGGCGCGAGCAGCGCCGCGAGCCCCAGGGACCAGCCCTTCGCCGCGCGCTCCCTCATCTCAGGAGCTCTTCACTTCGGTGAACAGGCGCTCGTACTCGCGCGTGGCCTCGCCCGGGTCCTCTATGACCTGCAGCCTGTCGAAGACGCCGTCGGGCAGGACGTAGCCGGGTAGGTCCTTGAGGGCGTCGTCGATCATGGGCAGGGCTGCGGCGTTCGGGGTGTTGTAGTAGGTGTAGTTGGAGAGCTCCGCCCCGGTCTTCGCGCCGAGGATGTAGTTGATGAGCTTGTGCGCGTTCTGGGGGTGCTGGGCGCCGTTGGGGATGCACATGTTGTCCGTCCAGCGGGTGGCGGCGGGCTTCGGGACGATGTAGTCGAGGTCTTCGTTCTCCGAGAGCGCGAGGAAGGCGTCGCCGCTAAAGACGTGACCGGCCAAAAGGTCGCCGTTCTGGACGAGCGGGCGGGCCTCCGTCGAGTCGAAGTACCCGCGTAGCAGCGGCTTCTGCTTTTTGAGCTCGTCCGCGGCCCTCTGGAGTTCTCCTGTGTCCCTGGAGTTCACGGAGAGGCCGAGCCTGTAGAGGGACGCGCCCATCGTCTCGCGGGTGTCGTTTAGCATGGAGATCTTGCCCGAGAACTCCTCGTCCCACATGGGGTCCCAGGACTCGGGGAGTTGGCCCATCTCCTTTTTGTTGTAGAGGATGCCCGTGGTGCCCCACTGGTAGGGGACGCTGTACTCGTTCTTCGGGTCGTAGGAGAGGCCCTCGTACTCCTTGCCGACGTTCTTGAAGTTGGGGATCTGGGACATGTCCAGCTTCTGGATGACGCCGGACTTGATCATGATGGCGACCATGTAGTCGCTCGGCACGATGACGTCGTAGCCGGTCCCGCCAGCCTGAAGCTTCGCCAGCAAGTCCTCGTTGGACGAGAAGAAGTCCTGCGTGACCTGTATGCCGGTCTGCTTCTCGAAGTCCGGCACGGTGCTCTCCGCGACGTAGTCGGCCCAGTTGTAGAAGTTGAGCTTCTTCTCCTCCGGGCCGCCTCCGCTTCCGCCGCCGCTCCCGGCGCTCGTGTTCGGCTGGCAGGCCAGCACGGAGAGCGCGGAGCCGGCGACGCCGGCCGCGCCCACCGCCCTCAGGAACCTTCCCCGCGAGATCCTCTTCGTCATCATCAACCTCCAAGTATCAGGCAGTTCGGCGCGTCCCACGCGACCGAGACCGCGTCCCCCTCCGATGGGCCGGAGGCGTCGTGGGCGTTCTGCTGGTGGAGTACCAGCTTTCCGCCACCCTCCAGCTCCACGATGTACTGCGTGCTCGCGCCGAGGTAGACGATCTGGCGCACCTCTGCCGCGCACACGTTGTCCCCCGAGTCCCCGAACCTGACCTTCTCCGGCCTTACCGCCGCGTGCACCTCGCCGCCCGCCGGCGCACCCTCCCCCCTGACGACCGCCTCGATCTTGAGACCCTCCCGCGTCATGAGCGTCGCCCTCTCCCCGTCCATCCCGTCGACCGTCCCAGAGAACACGTTCGTCTGCCCGATGAACCCTGCGACGAAGCGGTTGGCCGGGGTCTCGTAGAGGGTCGTGGGATCCGCGAGCTGCTGCACCTTGCCCTCGTTCATCACCGCGATCCTGTCGCTCATCGTGAGCGCCTCTTCCTGGTCGTGGGTGACGTAGACGAAGGTGATCCCGACCTCCTCCTGCAGGCTCTTGAGCTCCAGCTGCATCTCCTTCCTGAGCTTGAGGTCCAGCGCTCCCAATGGTTCGTCCAAAAGCAGCACCCTGGGCCGGTTGACGAGGGCCCTGGCGAGCGCGACCCGCTGCTGCTGGCCGCCCGAGAGCATGCCCGGCTTGCGCTTCTCGAAGCCGGCGAGCTGCACCATCTCGCACGCGTCGGCGACCCGGCTCGCCACCTCGTCCTTTGGCACTTTCGCCCTTCTCAGGCCGAAGGCGACGTTGTCGAAGACGTTGAGGTGGGGGAAGATGGCGTAGGACTGGAAGACGGTGTTGACGGGGCGCCGGTACGGCGGGACGCCCTGGACCTGCTCTCCGGCCACCTCGATCTCGCCGCGGGTAGGCTCCTCGAAGCCGGCGACCATGCGCAGCGTCGTCGTCTTGCCGCACCCGGAGGGACCGAGCAGCGAGAAGAACTCCCCCTCGTAGATGTCCAGGTTCAGGTCGTCCACCGCCACGAACTCCCCGAACCTCTTGGTCACGCCCGCCAGCCGCACGGCGACGCCCCTGGCGGCCTCCGGGCGGCTCGTCCCCGGCGGGCGTTCCCTCGTCTGCCTGTCTTCCACGCTTATCCTCCTGTCCCCGTGGCCCCTGCGCGGGGCCTACCCCTCGAACGGTCCACTTTGCCCGGTAGATCTCCTTGACCAAAACCCGCGCCGGTCAGCACGGATAGCACCTCCCGCGCCGCTCGCAGGCCCGACCCGACGGCGCCTTCCATGTAGCCGTTCCACTCAGAAGCCGTCTCCGTGCCGGCCCAGTGTACGCGCCCCACGGGCTCCTGCAGCGCGAAACCGTGGTCCAGAAAGAAACCCGGCACCGGAACGCCCGCGTACCCGCCGCGCGCGTGGACCTCGGCCCCCCAGTCGCACTCCGCGTAACCCCGCGGGTGGAGGGCCTCTTCCCCGAAGTACCGGGCGAAGCACTCCAGGACCGCGGCTTCGCGCTCGTCGGCGGACTCTTGCCCCCAAAGCCGGGCGTCCGCGCCGAGGATAAAGCCGGTCAGGACGCCCGCGTCCTCGCCCGGGGTCGTGTTGTCGCAGGTGACCCTGCAAGGGCCGGTGTCGCCCTCGGCCCGGCCGCTGAGGCCCATCCCGCGCCAGAAGGGAACGTCGTAGACGGCGTGGCACTTGATCACGGCCCCCATCGGCATCCGCTGTGAGAGCCCGTCTTGCGCGGCCGGCAGCGCCGGCTCGTACTCGATTCGCCCACGCAAGACCGGCGGCACCGCGACGACCACGGCCCCCGCCCTGATGGAGACGGCGTCTGACTCGACGAGCACCCCGTCGTGTTCCTGCGAGATCCGGCGCACCGGAGATGAGAGCACGACCCGCCCCTCCAGACCCTCCGCCACCCTGACGGACAGCTCCTGCGCCCCGCCCACGAACCTGGACTCCTCCGCCGATGCCTCTATCTCGAAGAGCCCGCCGGAGCCGCCGGAGGCTGCGACGTCCGAGAGCACGCCGAGGAGCGAGATGTCGCGCGGCTCGCAGGCGTACAACGATTGCACCGCCAGGTCTATGTAGAACCGGGCGCCCCTGCTTCGCGCGTGCCGGAGCTTCCACGTCTCGAGCGTCTGCCCGTCCCACTCGGCCGCCCGCCCCGCGGTCCACGGCGCCCCGGCCGGGACCTCCTTCGCGAGCCCATCCAGTGCTTCGAAGGCTTCCCGAACCTCCGAAGCGGCATCCGGCTCCCGGAAGGGAACCGCTTCGTCCTCTTCGTATTCCGAGCGGCTCCCGCCCTCGTAGAAGACGGTCCGTCCGGGAACCTCCGTGGGGAAGGTCTCGACGCCGAGCTCTCGGGCGAGGGCGTTCACGTATGGCTGCGCGGGGCCGATCCACTGCCCGCCCATCTCCACGGGTACCCCGCCGACGCGGCGGGTCCACGTCCTGCCGCCGACCCTGTCCTGAGCCTCGACCACGATCACCTCCGCGCCAGCGGCCCCGAGCTCCCGCGCCGCCACGAGCCCGGCGAGCCCCGCGCCGACCACCACCGCGTCGGCCGTCCCGCTGCTTCGCGTCCGATCGTTCGTCACCCGGCCGCCTCTACGATGCGGCGGGGGAAGTTGCGATCCGCCTCGGATGGTCTCCTGATCTTTCCTCTCTTCACCCCGTCTCCTCCTGTCTTGGCCGCCTTCGGGAAGCCCCGGGCTTTCAGTGCTTGCCGAGTCGTTCCGCCAGGGTCTTGCCCGTCGGGGGTTCGCCCGTCCGTTCGGCCCGGTCGTCCGCCCGCATCAGGCCGCGCTGCACGTAGCGGGCGCCGAGCCAGCGCAGCGGCTCGGGCTCCCAGGGACGCGGACGGTGGTTGACGGTCGGCAGACGGGTTACGTTCGTGTCGCGGGCCAGGATCAGGTCCGCGAGCGTCCGGCCCGAGAGGTTGGCGGTCGCGACCCCCTGCCCGGTATAGCCGCGGGCGGTCGCAACACCTTCGGCCGGGTCGTAGGACATCGTCGGCATCCAGTCGCGCGGCATGGCGAGCGGCCCGCCCCAGGAGTGGGTGAACCGCGCGGTTTCGAGGACGGGGAACCACTCGCGCGCCGTGCGGCGGAGCATCTCGTGGGTCGGTTCGTGAAGGTCGTACTCGTCCTCTATCCGAGAGCCGTAGTGGTACGGCGCCCCGCGGCCCCCGAAGAGTATGCGCCCGTCCGCGGTGCGCGAGAGGTAGTCGACCGTGTAGCGGTTGGAGGCGACGCACTCGCGGCCCTCCCAGCCGATCGTGGCCCACTGTTCTTCGGACAGGGGCTCGGTCAGCACGATGAGGGAGTAGATCGGCAGCACCTGACGTTTGAGCTTGCGCAGCCGCGCCAGGTAGGCCTCTCCCGCGAGCACGACCGTCCGCGCCCGCACGTCGCCCGCGTCCGTCACGAGCCTCGGGCTGGAGCCCGTCTCGAAGTCAGTAACGGGGGTACCCTCGAAGATCTCACCGCCGAGGCGCTCGACGGCCCTGGCGAGCCCGCGAGCGAGCCTCGCCGGGTGTATGGTCGCGCAGTGCGGGCTGAACAGCGCGCCCTCTGCGCCCGTGATCCTGACGCGCCGCGCCGTCTCTTCTTTGTCGAGCAGCCGCAGGCCGTCCTCCAGGCCGATGGCCCGCAACGACTCGTAGGAAGCCTCTATCCCGGGCACCTGGGCCGGGCCCCTGGCCACCCTGAGCTGCCCGCCCGGGAAGTACTGGGCGTCGATCCCCTCGGCCTCGGAGACCCTCCCCGTCTCCTCCACCGAGCCGCGCATCTCCAGCAGCAGGTTGCGCGCGGCCTCCTCGCCGAAGCGCCGGGCGAGTTCGCCCGGGGTGACCGGGAAGGCCGCGTTGCACCAGGCGCCGTTACGGCCAGACGCCCCGAAGCCTGCTGTCTCCGCCTCGAGGACGATCACGCGTAACGAAGGCTCCCGTTTGAGGAGGTAGTAGGCGGTCCACAGCCCCGTGAAGCCGGCGCCCAGGATCGCCACGTCGGCCTCGGCGGGACCCGCGAGAGGCGGCCTCGGGACGAGCTCCTCGCCCGCCGTCTCCAACCAGAAGCTGAAGGAGCGGTAGTCCCTGCTCTTGGAGTTTGCGGCCTTCCGCTGGCCGACGGTGCGGGTCAAGTTCAGCCCCGGTAGCCGAGTTCTTTTTCGAGCTCCGTGAGGGCCCCGTCCGTGATCTCGGCTATGCGGCTGAGGATCTCGCGGTCGGAGGTGAGCGCCGGGGAGAACTGGATGACGGGATCGTCCTTGTCGTCGAAGCGGCAGATGAGGCCACCCTCCAAAAGCTTCCTCGAAACGACGCCCTTGAAGTACTTCTGGTACTCGTCGCCCGCGAGCGGCGTCCCGTCTGCCCTCACGGGGTCGACCTCGACCGCCCAGAAGAAGCCCATGCCCCTGATCTCCTTGACGACCGGATGGTCGGACGCCATCCGCCTGAGCTCGTCCCCGAAGTGCCCCTCGAGGTCGTGGACGTTCTGCAGCAGGTTCTCGCGCTCCATGATCTTTATGTTCTCGAGCGCCACCGCCGAGGAGACCGGGTGCCCCCCGAACGTCGAGCCGTGCGCGAACATCGGCGCGTTGTCCTTCAAGGTGTGGGCTATCTTGTCGTTGACGACCACCCCGCCCATCGGCAGGTAGCCCGATGTCACGCCCTTGGCGAAGCTCGTCATGTCCGGGACCACGTCGAAGCGCTCGATGCCGAACCACTCCCCGAGCCGTCCGAAGGCGCAGATCACGGCGTCCGAGACGAGCAAGACGCCGTGGCGGTCGCAGATCTCGCGCACCCTCTTCCAGTAGTCCGGCGGCGGAACGAGGCACCCGCCCGCGTTCTGCACGGGCTCCAGGATGACGGCCGCGATCTGGTCAGGCCCCTCGGCCTCGATCATCTGCTCTATGGCATCTGCCGCACCCTCCGGGTCCTGCTGGGTGTTCTTCACGTGGAAAAAGCCGCTAGGCAGCGGCTCGAACGGCGCCTTGAAGCCGGGCAACCCCGTCACGGACAACGCGCCCATCGTCGTGCCGTGGTAGGCGACGTCGCGGGAGATGATCTTGTAGCGCCCAGGCTCCCCGTTGGCCTTGTGGTACTGCCGCGCCAGCTTGATGACCGTCTCCACCGCCTCGGAGCCCGAACTCACGAAGAACGTGCTGTTCAGATACCCCGGCGCTATCTCGGCGATCTTGGCCGCGAGCTCCAGGCTCCTCGGGTGCTGGAAGCTCCAGTTCGGGAAGAACCCGAGCTCTTTCATCTGCGCGGAGGCGACCTCGGCGAGCTCGGACCTTCCGTGCCCAACCTGCGTCGTGAACAGGCCCGCGAGCCCGTCTATGTAGCTGTGACCCTTGTCGTCGGTGACGTAAGAGCCCTCGCCCGAGACGATGACCGGCAGCTTGGACCAGTCTTCCGCGTACGGCGTGAAGTGCAACATAAGGTTCTCCACGCCCGCGAGCGGCGTGCTATCGCCATGCTCCCCGAGACCCCTCATCACGTCCATGCGATACCTCCTGAGGCCTGATGCGGCCAACTCCTTGTCCTTCACGAATACTACATGGTTACTGTAAGCCGATCAAGACGGGTGACAGGGGAAGTATATAGGGGAGGGGTAGTCCTTTGGACGGGGGGAGGGTTTTGTCTGGGGAGGTCTTATCCCGGCGGCCAGCGTGGTTGTTACCGAAGTGTTATCCAGGCGTGACCGAAGCGTTACCCGGTTGTCGCCGGGGCGTTACGCGGCGCCCTTAGAGTTCCAAATACAGCAACCGGGGAGGCCGGGGGCGAGGACGAAGGGAGAGCGGGATGGGGCGGATGGGTAAGGTTCTGGCGGCGGTGGCGATGATGGTTACCCTTTCGGCGGGTGCTGCGTTCGCGGCCACGGTCGACGGCACCGGGGGCGTGGACAGGCTCACGGGCGGCGCGGGCAACGACACTATAAACGGCCTCGGCGGCAACGACTCCTGGCTCAACGGCGGCTTCGGCAACGACACCGTCACCGGCGGCGCCGGCGACGACGACATCCGCGGCTCGGCCCCGAAGGGCGGCGGCGACAACGGCGACACCGGCCGCGACACCCTCTCCGGCAACGCGGGCGACGACTACATCCTCGGCGGACTCGGCGCCGACAAGATCAACGGCGGAGGCGGCGCCGACTACCTCTTCGACGGCGCCGGCGAGATGGGCTTCGACAAGTCCGTCGACACCATCAGCGGGGGCGCTGGCAACGACACCATCCTGGCCGCCAACGGCGACGACGCCAGGGACGTGATCTCCTGCGGCGCGGGCCGCGACACCGTCCAGGCCGACAGGGGCGACAAGGTCGCCAACGACTGCGAGAGGGTGCGCCGCTAAGCCAGAGCGAAAACCCTCCCCATCCCGGGCCGGCGTCCTTCGGGGCGCCGGCCCTTTTAGCTGGTCAGCAGTCAGCGCGCTCCGGCTTCGCCTCCGCTCTCGGCGGTCAGCTTCTCAGTGAAGAGAGATACGTCTAGTTTAGGGACGAATTGGTCACGTGCGCCTCGAGGGACAAGAAGGGGCAGACCAGCGCCCAACACGACTGGCTGAAAGCTGACGGCTGACAGCTTCAGCCAAAGGCTGCTTCGAAGAAGTCTGCCAGTCGCGGGTAGAGAACTTTCAGGTTCCAGGGGCGGGCTATACCGTGGCCCTCATCCTCGAAGGTGAGCAGTTCGTAGTGGATGCCCTCGCGGCCGAGGGCCTTGACCACGACGTCCACGTTATCCGGGGTGACGTTCGGGTCTTGCATGCCCTGGACTATGAGGAGTCTGCCCCAGATGTCTTTCACGAAGTTTATGGGGGAGCGTTCGTGGTAGAGATCCGGGACCTCTTCCGGGGTGCCGCCCATCATCTCCTCGCTGTAGGGGCGGAGGTCGGGGCGGGTGGCGTGGTAGTCGACGGTGAGGTCGGTCATGCCGCAGATGGGGGCCGCGGCCGCGACGAGGTCGGTCGGGAAGTGCGTGATCGCCCACCACGCCGAGTACCCGCCGTAGGAGGTGCCCGTGATGCCGACGCGGCCCGCTCGGGCGACGCCGGCCTCGATGAGCGCCTCTATGCCCCGCCGGATGTCCTCCTGCTCCCGCCCGCCCCAGCCATCCTCCTTGATCGAGTCCTGAAACGGGAGCCCGAACCCGGTGCTCCCGCGGTAGTTGGGCGTCATGACGTGGAAGCCGCGAGATACGAGGTACTGGACCTCGGCGTTGAACCGGTCTTCGGCGTGGCTGGTCGGGCCGCCGTGGACGAGGATTACCGTCCCGACGACATCGGCCGGAGCCCGGTACAGCCACCCCTGGACCTCCAGCCCGTCCGCCGACCGCCACCTGAAGTCTTCCGCCGCGGCGAGCCGGTCCGTGTCGAGGGAAGTCCGATCCTTTAAACCTGTAAGGCTGGTAGTCGAGCCGCCCTCCGGATCGTAGCGGATCACATCCACGGGATGACGGGCGTCGTAGCGCTTGCACACCCAGCCGCCGCCGGCCCGCGCCAGCGGCACCAGGTTGCCCCGAACCTCTGGCGGCGCGAACTCTTCGCCCGTCTCGGGGTCCAGAAGAGACGCCCTGATGCCGGCTCCCTCGACCTCGATTACGACCACGGGCCCCCCGTTCGGGGGGGCGAAGGCGTCCTCGACGTTGCGCCCCGGGTCGTCGAGCAGCCACAGCACGCCGCCCTCCATCTCCCAGACGCCGACCCGCCGGTAAGACCCGGCCTCGGCGACGAAGAGGACGCGGCGCCCATCGGGGAACCACGAGGCCGAGACCTTCGCCCGGGCCCCGAAGTTCAGGATCTCATGGTCCTCCCGCCCCTCGATATCCACCAACCACACCTGCTGCCCCGCCGGGTCGAGCTCGTTGCGCGAGTAGAGCACGTGGGTCCCCTGACGGTTCAGCTCGGGCCACGGAATGCTGCCCCTCTCGGGCCGGGCGAGCGCCAGGAGCTCCCCGCTCTCGAGGTCGTGCCGGTAGAGCCGATCCGCCTCGGTCTCCTCCCCGCTCTGGGCGTCGAGGTTCGCCGAGTAGACGAGCCAGCGCCCGTTCGGGTGCAACTGCCCGCCGTGCAGGTAGTAGTTTGGGCTGGGACCGGTCAGCGGCTCCATCACCCCGGGCTCCGCGAGCCTCACCCGGTACAGCCGCTCCCGCTCGTCCCCATCCGTGTCCTGCGTAACGAGGACCGCCTCCCCCTCCGGCGTCCACGAGGCCACCACCGTGTCGCCCTCCGAAGTCTCGGTAAGACGAACCGGCGGCGAAGACCCGTCCGTCGGCGCCGCAAAGACGTCAGCCGCAGGCCCAACCCGCGACCAACTCCAAACTACCCACCTCCCGTCAGGAGACACCTCCGGCCCCGACAGCACCGGCACGGAGAGCAACGCGGCCAGGAAACGGTCATCACCCATAAACCCTCCAGGGGAATTAGCTATCAGCTTTCAGCCCGCTCCGGCTTCGCCCACTCTCCCAGCTATCGGCTCTTGCCACGATTGTCGAACACCGAAAGCGTTGGCAAAACGGGCACCCACGCTCTCCAGCATTCCCCCGAAGCGTCTCGCCCATGCCTCCAGCATCCGGCCACAACCACAAAAAAGCCGACGGCTGACGGCTGAAAGCTGACAGCGCGGTCCGCGCAGCGGATCGCTAGAAAGTCGGCGGCGTGTTGACGTAGACCGCTTCTACCGGCCCCTCTTCGGCCCACCAGCGATGGGGGGTGGTTGAGGGGAAGTAGAGGGTGTCGCCGGGCGACATCCGGAAGGTGCCCTGGTCCTTGAGCTCCACGTGGAGGTGGCCCGAGACCACGTAGATGAACTCCTCCCCCGTGTGCGAGTAGAAGCCTTCGCTGCCGGCCCCGGCCGGCACCCGCAGGTAAGAGGGGTCCATCGTCTTCTCCCCGGACGCCATCTCCTCGAAGCGCACGCCGTTGTCCCACTGCATGACGGGGCGGTCCGAGCGCCGGACGAGCGGCTCCGCCGCCTCGAGGTCTGCCCCGAAGAGCTCCCGCATCGTCACCCCGTAAGCCCCAGCGAGGCTCCTCAGCGACGCCACCGACGCGCCCGAGCCCCCGCGCTCCAGCGCGGAGATAAAAGAGATGGAGAGCCCGGTCGCCTCGGAGACCTCCTTGAGCGTCTTGTGCGCCTTGACGCGCAACCGCCGCAGCCGCTCGCCCGGGGCCTCGGAAGGTTCGGCCGCCGGACGGTCGCCCGAAGCCCCGGTGTTTTCGGCCGCGCCCATCTGCTTGCGGATGGCGGCGAAGTTCAGCCCCTCGACCTTCCTCAGGTGCTTGATCTCCCGCAGCCGGCTCACGTCGGGCTCCGTGTACACCCGGTACCCCCGGTCCGTCCTGCGGGGCCTGACCAGGCGCTCCCTCTCCCACAACCTCAAGGTCTGCGGCGCAAGCCCCACGGCCTGCGAGACCTCGCCTATGGAGAACCCAACCGAACTACCGCTCGCCGCCAACCCGCCTCCCATCAAGGTGCCGATATCCATGAATGATTATTGTAATCACCGCACGAAAAAGCAAATCATCCCGGCCCGAAGAGGCCGGAAAATAGACCTTTCTCACAGCAACCTTGCACGTTTATAGTAACGTTGTTATAAGGTAGGAAGACTACGCGTTCTTCGAGGGAAGGGAAGCGGAATGGCGACAGTGGTCGGGGTACCCAAGGAGATCAAGGACATGGAGGGGCGCGTCTCCATGCAGCCGGACGGGGTCGCGGAGCTGGTCCACCACGGCCACGAGGTCGTGGTGCAGTCCGGGGCCGGTGGCGGGGCCGGTTTCGCGGACGAGGAGTACGCGGCGGCGGGGGCGCGGCTGGTCGACGGGCCCGGGGAGGTCTTCGAGGCGGCCGACCTCATAGTGAAGGTCAAGGAGCCCGTCCCGGAGGAGTACGACCGCTTCCGGGAGGGCCAGCAGCTCTTCACCTACCTGCACCTCGCGGCGGACAAGGGGCTCACGGAGTTCTTGATGGAGAGGAAGATCGACTCCATCGCCTACGAGACCGTGGAGCTGCCCGACGGGAGCCTGCCGCTCCTGACGCCGATGAGCGAGGTGGCGGGCAGAATGGCCGTGCAGGCGGCGGCGCACCACCTGGAGAGCCCGAACGGCGGGGCCGGGCTGCTGCTCGGGGGCGTGCCCGGGACGCCGGCCGCGAAGGTTACCATCATCGGCGGGGGCATCTCGGGGACCGAGGCGGCGAAGATAGCGCTCGGGATGCGGGCGATAGTGAGGGTGCTCGACATCAACCCCAAGAGGCTCGCCTACCTATCGGACATCTTCGAGGGTCGGGTGGACCTCGTGATACCGAACCGGGCCAGGACCGCCTCCTACGTCGAGGAGTCCGACGTGGTCATAGGGGCGGTGCTCGTGGCGGGGGCGAAGGCTCCCAAGCTGGTGAGCCGGGAGATGATAGCGAGCATGAGGCCCGGCTCGGTGGTGGCGGACATCGCCATCGACCAGGGCGGCTGCTTCGAGACGAGCCGGCCGACGACGCACTCGGAGCCGACCTACGTCGAGGAGGGCGTCGTCCACTACTGCGTGGCGAACATCCCGGGGGCGGTGGCGAGGACGTCGACGCTGGCCTTGACGAGCGTGACCCTGCCTTACCTCATCAAGATCGCGGACGAGGGCGTCGAGGGGGCCTCCTCGGCCGACCCGAACCTGGCGAAGGGCCTCTCGACGCTTAATGGGGAGCTCGTGCACGGGCCGGTCGCCGAGGCCCACGGCCTGCCCTACACGGACCCCCAGAAGTTCCTCAGCGGGGCGCGTTAGGCCGCCGCGCGTTTCCCCGGCCCGGGTTGTGCGGGAAAGGGCGTAGCATGTAAGCTGCGCCCTTGGGGAACCAGCGCCGACGAAAGGGGAAGCATGGCCGAGGCGACCGCGGGCGAGAGGACCCAAGAGGGGCAGGGCAAGCTTCAGGCAGGCTTAAAGCGGCGGCACATGACCATGATCTCGCTCGGCGGGATCATCGGCGCCGGCCTCTTCGTCGGCACCGGCCCGATCCTCAACCAGGCGGGCCCGGCGACCATCCTCACGTACCTTCTGACCGGGACCCTGCTCATCCTAATCATGCGGATGCTCGGGGAGATGGCCGTCGCCCGGCCCTCCGTGGGCTCCTTCTCCGACTACAGCAGGATAGCTTTGGGAAACTGGGCCGGGTTCGCCATAGGTTGGCTCTACTGGTATTTCTGGGCCATCGTCGTGGGGTTCGAAGCCGTCGTGGCCGCCGGTATCCTGGGCCAGTACATCCCCGGGATACCGCCCTGGGTGATGGCCTTCATCCTCGTGTTGTTGCTCACGGCGACCAACCTCTACTCGGTGGGGTCTTACGGGGAGTTCGAGTTCTGGTTTGCGG
Organism: Rubrobacter tropicus; assembly: GCF_011492945.1. Taxonomy (NCBI): domain Bacteria; kingdom Bacillati; phylum Actinomycetota; class Rubrobacteria; order Rubrobacterales; family Rubrobacteraceae; genus Rubrobacter; species Rubrobacter tropicus. The sequence goes on along the minus strand of NZ_CP045119.1, from coordinate 3,277,273 downwards.
GGATAAAGGTCGTGGCGATCCTGATCTTCATCGGGCTCGCCGCCTTGTTCGTGATCGGGCTCTGGCCCGGCGGGGGCGTCGGGGTCTCGAACCTCTACGACGAAGGCGGGTTCTTCCCGAACGGGCCGCTGGCGATGTTCAGCGGGGTGGCGACCGTCATCTTCGCCTTCGTGGGGGCCGAGATCGTGACCATCGCCGCCGCGGAGTCCGACGAGCCGGGCAGGAACGTGGCCCGGGCGACGAACGCGGTCATCTACCGGGTGCTTATCTTCTACGTCATCTCCGTCTTCTTCGTCGCGTGCATCGTCCCATGGGACACCGGCTTTACGGACGACGTGCTCAAGAGCCCCTTCACCCTGGCGTTCGGCGAGATCGGGATACCCTACGCGCCGCTCTTCATGAACCTCGTCGTGCTGACGGCCGTGCTCTCCGTGCTGAACTCGAGCCTCTACACCACGAGCCGGATGCTCTTCGCCCTCACCCGCCACAACGACGCCCCGGGCTTCCTGACCAAGACGACCCGTCGGGGCGTCCCGATCTGGGCGATCCTGGCCGGGACGATCTTCGCCTACGTCTCGGTCGGCATCTTCTATTTTTTCCCGGAGGAGGTCTTTACCTGGCTCATCAACGCCTCGGGGGCCATAGCGCTCTTCGTCTACCTCCTCATAGCCATCTCCCAGCTCGTGATGCGCCGTCGCCTGGAGCGGGACAACCCGGAGGCGTTGCAGATAAAGATGTGGTTCTACCCGTGGCTGACGTACCTCTCGATCTTCGGCATCGTCCTGGTGCTCGGCGCCATGTTTTTTATAGAGGGGCTGCGGCCCCAGATCATCGCGAGCCTCATAAGCCTCGGGGTGATCATGGTCGCCTACCTCCTGCGTCGCGCCTTCGGCCCGCCGCAGCGGGACCCCGCAGCGGTGATTAGCGAGGAGACGACCGCCCACGGTGAGGCCGCCCGCAACAACTAGACAGGAGAACCCCGCTTGACCCGGTACGAACCAGCCGACTCGTTCGCGACCCCGCGCTTCTCGGACGTCCGCACCTTCATGCGGCTGCCCAACAACCGCGACCTCGACAACGCCGACGCCGCCATAGTCGGCGCCCCCTTCGACACCGGAGCCACCTTCCGCGTCGGCGCCCGCTTCGGACCGGAGGCGATCAGGAGCGTCTCCCACCTCCTGCGACGCCACAACTCCGGCCTCGGCGTCACCATCTTCGATTACCTCTCCGTGATCGACTACGGCGACGTGCCCGTCGTGCCGGGCTTTATCCGGGAGAGCTACGAGACGATCGCCGAAGGACTCGAACCCATCCACCGCGCCGGCGTCGTCCCCATAGTCCTCGGCGGCGACCACTCCATAGCGCTGCCCGAGCTCCGCGCCGCCGCGGCCGTCCACGGACCTCTGGCCCTGGTCCAATTCGACTCTCACCCGGATACCTGGGACGCCTACTTCGGCCAGGAGTACACTCACGGAACACCTTTCAGGCGGGCGGTCGAAGAAGGGATACTCGACCCCTCGCGTTCGATCCAGGTCGGTATGCGCGGTTCCATCTACGACGAGCGCGACTGGGACGACGCGAAGGAGATGGGCTTCGACCTGGTACCTACGGACGAGGTGCGCGATCTCGGAATACCGGCCGTAATAGAGCGGATAAAGGAACGCGTCGGCGACGCGAAGGCCTACGTCTCTTTCGACATCGACTTCGTCGACCCCGCCTACGCCCCGGGCACCGGGACGCCGGAGATCGGGGGCTACACGAGCCGGGAGGCGCAGGAGTTCGTGCGGGGGCTGGTCGGAATAAACATCGTCGGCTGCGACGTGGTCGAGGTCTGCCCGGCCTACGACGGCCCCGGTCAGGTAACGGCGCTCGTGGCGGCCAACGTGGCCCACGATTTTCTGGCGTTGATCGCCCTCCAGAAGAAAAACCGGGATGGGTGACGCCCTCGACTACCTGGTTCTCGGCCTCTACTTCGCCGCCATGCTCGGGGCGGGGTACTGGGGGCTGAGGCGGGCGGGCAGCACGGAAGATTATCTGGTCGCAGGGAGGAGGCTCGGGCCGGCGCTCTACATCGGGACTCTGAGCGCGGTGGTGCTCGGGGGGGCGTCCACCATCGGGAGCGTGTCGTTGGGGTACGAGTTCGGCGTTTCGGGGATGTGGCTGGTCTTCATGATCGGGCTCGGGATCATAGCTTTGGGCATCCTGCTCTCGACCCGCCTGAGCCGGCTCGGCGTCTACACCGTCTCGGAGATGCTCGGCATTCGCTACGGCGCCTCGTCGCGGCTTATATCCGCGATCATCGTGGCGGCCTACGCGCTCATGATCGCGGTTACGTCCACCATCGCCGTCGGCTCGGTCTTCGACGTCGTCCTCGGTCTGCCGCCGACGCTCGCCATCCTGATCGCCGGCGGCGTGGTCGTCGCCTACTCGGCTCTGGGTGGCATGTGGTCGATTACCCTGACGGACTTCCTGCAGTTTTGCGTGATGACGGTGGGGATATTCCTGATCCTGCTGCCCCTTAGCATTACCAGGGCCGGCGGCTTCTCCGGGATGGGCGGTGAATTGCCCGGCTCTTACTTCGACCCTTTCTCCATCGGCGGGCAGACGATCTTCACGTACTTTTTGCTGTTCTTTTTCGGGCTCATGATCGGGCAGGACATCTGGCAGCGGGTCTTCACGGCCCGTGGCCCCTCGGTCGCCCGGTGGGGCGGCGTCGTGGCCGGGCTCTATTGCCTGCTGTACGGCCTCGCGGGGGCCCTGATCGGGACGGCCGCCCGCGTCCTGATCCCGGACCTCCCCAACTCGGACAACGCCTTCGCCCGAGTCGCCGGCGAGGTCCTGCCGGCCGGCGTCCTTGGCCTGGTGCTCGCCGCGGCCCTGGCCGCCGTGATGTCCACCGCCAGCGCGGGACTTCTGGCTTCGTCCACCATCCTCGCCAACGACGTCTACGCCGGCCTCTTTCGGCGCGAGGACCACGCCGGGGCCGGGGAGTACAACGCGAGCCGGCTGGCGACGTTGCTCGTCGGGGTCGTGGTTCTCGTCATCTCGGTGCTCGTTAGCGACGTCGTGGGCGCGCTGACGGTCGCCTACAACCTGCTCGTCGGAGCCCTGTTCGTGCCCATCATCGGCGCGTTGTTCTGGCGGCGGGCTACCGGGGCCGGGGCGCTGACCTCAATGGCGATCAGCGGGGCCGTGGTCGTGGTGCTGATGATGCTTCTCGGGCTCGAAGCCAACGCGCCCATATATGTGGGGATACTGACCAGCCTCTTCTTTTTCGTCGTCGTAAGCCTCCTCACGCCGAGGGCTTCTTCGGAGACCATGTCGGCCTGGGAGCGCCGGATAGGCGGGGAGGGCGCCGGGAGCCGGCGCGCGTAAAAGAGACGGCCGGACGTTTTGTGGGCAGAGAGAGGATGGGTCATCGTGCGGTTCGCGGACGGGAGTTTGATCGGGGAGTCTTTCGTCGGGGAGGGTGTCAACGCCGCGCACGTCAACGTCGTTATCGGCCGCAAGGGCGGTGCGGTCGAGACGGCCTGGACCACGGCCCTGGCTACGCCCCGGATGGGCCACACCCCGTTCGTGGCGGTGGTTCGCCCGGGGGTGCCCGTGCTGCCGTTCACGCTGTTCGTCAACAAGGCGACGATGGGGGGAGACCTCCACGTCAACCTGACGTTCGGCGCGGCGCAGGCCGGGATCGCCGGCGGGGTCGCCGACGCCATCGTGGACGGCATCGTGCCCGCAGAGGAGGCGCGCGAACTCCTCTGCATCGCGGCCGTCTACGTCAACCCGGAGGCGAACGACGAGGGGGCCGTCTTCGAGAACAACCGGCGCTCTGTAAAGGAGGCCATTCAGGCGGCCATCAGGGGAACGCCCTCGGTCGAGGACGTTCTCGCGCTGGCGGGCTCCCCATCGAACCCGTTCTTCGGGGGTCCCGGGTGAAGATCACGGGCGTGGCGGCCGTCGAGGCGTTAAAGAACCCAATCGTCCGGGTGATAAGAAACGTGCCGTCGGACGTAACGGCGGACGGTGGGATGCTCGCCGGGACCGTCCGGGACTGCTTGAAGGACCCCGTGATCTCGAACACGCCGCGCATGCCGTCGTTTGCCCAGGTCGAGGAGACCGTGCAGGACGCGGTTCTTCAGCGGGCCCCGTATCCGGCGTAGAATGTCGTTGTCAGCGTCCAATACCGATGGAGGAACCAAGTGATCCTGCCTGGACTGGTCGAGCAACTCTTTGTCGGCGGCGAGTGGGTGGACGGCGCCGCCTCGGGCAACACCTTCGGCGTGACCAACCCCGCCAACGGCGAGACGCTGGCGACGCTGCCGGATGCCGGCCGGGAGGAGATGCAGAGGGCCATAGACGCCGCTGCCGTCCAGAAGGAGTGGGCGGCGACCACGGCCCAGAAACGCGCCAGGATCATGCGCCGGGCCGCGGACTTGATGCACGAGAGGAAAGAGCACCTCGCCACCGTGATGACCCTGGAGCAGGGCAAACCGATCGCCGAATCGCGCGGCGAGATCGTCTACGCCGCCTCGTTTATCGAGTGGTTCGCCGAGGAGGCCCGACGCGTCTACGGCGACACGGTCCCGGCGAGCTTCCCGGACAAGAGGATCATGGTCATCAAGCGCCCGGTGGGGGTGACGGCCGCGATCACGCCGTGGAACTTCCCGGCCGCCATGATCACGCGCAAGCTCGGCCCCGCTTTGGCCGCCGGCTGCACGATGGTCATAAAGCCCTCCGAGCTCACGCCGCTCTCGGCGCTCGAGATGGCGAAGATCTTCGAGGAGGCCGGCCTCCCCGCGGGCGTCCTCTCGGTGGTCGCCGGCATGGACCCCGCCGCCATCACCGCACCGATCATGGAAGACCGGCGCGTCCGCAAGCTCTCTTTTACCGGCTCGACCGATGTCGGCAAGCTCCTGATGAAGCAGTCGACAGACACGATGAAACGCCTCTCCCTGGAACTTGGCGGCCACGCCCCGTTCATAGTCTTCGACGACGCCGACGTGGACGCGGCCGTCGAGGGCGCCCTGGTCTCGAAGATGCGCAACATGGGCCAGACGTGCGTCTGCGCCAACCGCGTCTTCGTCCAGCGCGGCATCCTTGACGAGTTCTCGAAGAAACTCACCGAGAAGATGGCAGCGATGAAGGTCGGGGACGGGATGGAAGATGGCGTCGAGGTGGGGCCGCTCATCGAGCCGAAGGCCATCGACAAGGTCGAGCGCCACGTCGCCGACGCCGTGGCGAAGGGCGCCACGGTCGCCCTCGGCGGTGAGAGGACGAACGGTTCGGCCAACGGCAACTTCTACCCCCCGACGGTCCTGACGGGCGCCGACGACTCGATGCTCGTCGCAAAGGAGGAGACGTTCGGGCCCGTCGCCGCGATCATGCCTTTCGATACGGAAGACGAGGTAGTTCGGCGGGCCAACGACACGGTCTACGGCCTCGCCGCCTACTACTTCACCCGCGACGTGGGCCGTGTCTTCCGGCTCGCGGAGAACCTGGAGTACGGGATCATCGGGGCTAACGACGGGATGCCTTCGACGGCCCAGGCCCCGTTCGGCGGGCTGAAGGAGAGCGGCGTCGGACGCGAGGGCGGACACCAGGGTATCGAGGAGTACCTGGACACCAAGTACGTCTCCCTCGGGGGCATCACCGCGACGTAGGTCCGGATCCGCCCTTACGGGTATACTGGAAAAAGAGAGGCCGACAGGAAGAGGTGGCGAGGATGCTCGATTCCGCGAGGATCAAGACGGAGATACCGGGGCCGAAGAGCCGGGCGTTGATGGAGCGGCGGCACAAGGCCGTGACCTCGGGCGTTGGCATAGCTACCCCGATGTTCGCCCAGGAGGCGAAGGGCGCTTTGCTGACCGACGTCGACGGCAACACGTTCATAGACTTCGGCGGCGGCATCGGCGTCATGAACATCGGGCACGCGAGCTCGCGGGTGGTCGACGCGGTCAAGGAGAAGGCCGAGCAGTTGACGCACACCTGCTTCTACGTCACGGAGTACGAGGAGTACATAGAGCTCGCCGAGAGGCTGAACGCGCTCGTTCCGGGGAGTTCCGAGAAGCGGTCTTTCTTCGTCAACTCCGGGGCCGAGGCCGTGGAGAACGCCGTCAAGATCGCACGCTACTACACCGGCCGCCAGGCGGTCATCGCCTTCGAGAACTCCTTCCACGGCCGTACCATGCTCGCCATGACCCTCACCGGCAAGACCGACCCGTACAAGAAGGGCTTCGGCCCCTTCGTCCCGGAGGTTTACCGGGTCCCTTCGCCTTATGCGTACAGGTGTCCGTCAGGAAAAGACTGTTCCGGGGGTTGCCAGGGCGACTGCTTCGGAGCCATAGAGAAGGCCTTCGTGAGCACCGTGCATCCCAGCAGCGTGGCGGCGATCATAGTCGAGCCGGTGAGCGGCGAGGGCGGGTTCATACCGTTCCCGGACTTCTACCTCAGGCAATTGCGAGAGCTGTGCGACGAGCACGGCATCGTGATGATCGTGGACGAGGTCCAGACGGGCTTCGGGCGGACGGGCAAGATGTTCGCGGTAGAGCACTCTGGGGTCGAGCCCGACATCATGACCACGGCCAAGAGCATGGGCGGCGGGTTGCCCATAGCGGGCGTTACCGGGAAGGCCGAGATCATGGACTCCGTCCACGCCGGCGGTCTCGGCACCACCTACGGCGGCAACCCGATCGCGTGCGCCGCCGCCCTGGCCGTCCTCGACACCTTCGAGGAAGAAGACCTCCTGGGCAAGGCGAACGCCCTCGGGGACAAAGTCATGTCCGCCATGCGTGAGATCCAGGCCAGGCACCCCGATTTCGTGGGCGACGTTCGTGGCCTCGGCCCGATGGCCGCCATGGAGTTCGTCACCGACGCCCAGACGAAGACCCCGGACAAGGAGCGCAACGCCAAAATAGTGCAGGCCGCTTTGCAGGAAGGCTTGCTCCTCCTCACTGCGGGCCAGTACGGCAACTGCATCCGCACCCTCATGCCCCTCAACATAGCCGACGACGAGCTAGAAGAGGGACTCGCGATCCTGGGCCGCGCTGTAGACTCTGTGGCGTAAGATCGGCAACCGTGGGGGCGCTTCGCGAGGCGCCCCTACGGGTTCAAGAACCAGATCCCCGCGTTCAAAAACGTGGCGAAGGTTACCCAGGCGAGGTAGGGGACGAGGAGCAGGGCCGCGGGGCGGCTGATCGGCCGGAACGCCCAGATCGTTAGTAGGATCGCGGTCCACAGAACCACTATCTCGACCAGCCCGAGGCCCGGCGCCTCCAGGCCGAAAAAGACGAGGGACCATAGAGTATTTAGCGCGAGTTGCGCGAAGAATAGCGCCATAGCCGCTCTCGCCCCGGAAAAGCCCCTCTCCCGCCACGCGAGCCATCCCGAGACTGCCATCGCGAGGTAGAGGACGGTCCAGACCGGCCCGAATAGCCAGCTCGGCGGGGTAAAGAACGGTTTATCCAGGGTGTCGTACCAGCCGCCGGGCGCCACCTGGGAGGCTGTCGCGAGGGAGCCGAGGCCGGCCGCGGCGAAGCAGACGACGACGAAAGCAAGCAGGACGAGCGCAGATCGGGCAGGGCCGGTGTTCTGGCGGATGCTGCTTTGCAAGGTCCTCTCCTTACGTTCGGCCGAGAACGTCGTCTGCACGAAGCGTCAGATCGGGGAGGGTAGTGGATGCGAGCGTCTCTCCTTTCCGCGCCAGCTCGGTGTGTCTGTATGAGGCGCCGGAGGGACCGGTATGACGCTCTACCTTCTGGCCGTTGACGTCCACGATCCAGACTTCCGGAATGCCGGCCCGGGCGTAGATCGGTAGTTTGACGTTCCGGTCGTAGGAGAGGATGGTATCCGAGACTTCGATCAGGAGCAGAGTGTCCCCCGGCGTCGGTAGCGAACGCCCGTAGGCGCGATCCCGAATCACCGTGAGATCAGGCTGCGGCTCGTGGCGTTCGTCGAGCCGCACGGGATTCTGCGGGCTGACGATCGCCCGGTCCCCAACGCCCCGTACCAGCAGGCGGTTTAGCAGGCTCACGCAGAGGGCGTGCCGACTGTCGATCCGGCTCATCTCGACGATCTCCCCATCGATGAGCTCGACCCGGTCGTCCTCGTGGAGTATCCCGGCCTCGGCCATCCGGTGGTACTCGTGGACGGTGAAGCGTCGTCTGGTGGCCTCGCGCGTCTCTGTCTGCACGGAAAGCCCTCCGATGGTTCGATCAACCTCACGAAAGTATACTCGGACCATCGGACGAGACCCTGAAGGCTATACTTTACTCGTCCAACAACTCTTCCAGATACCCCGTGTGGTAGTCGCCCGAGCGGAAAGCCTTATCTTCCAGCAGCCGCAGGTGGAGTGAAATGGTTGTCTTGATGCCTTCGAGCCGGTACTCGCGCAGGGCGCGGCGGGCGCGGCTTATGGCCTCGTCCCGCGTCAACGCCCAGACTATGAGCTTGCCCACCATCGAGTCGTAGAACGGCGGTATCTTGTAGCCCTGGTACATCGCCGAGTCTACCCTGACGCCGGGGCCGCCCGGCACGTCGAGGAACGTTACCTCGCCGGGGGAGGGCATGAAGTCGTTCTCGGGGTCCTCGGCGTTGATGCGGAACTCTATCGAGTGGCCGACGAAGGGGACGTCCTCCTGTTTCAGGCTCAGGGGTTCGCCAGACGCCGCCAGGATCTGCTCTTTCACGAGGTCCACACCCGTGAGCATCTCCGTTACCGGGTGCTCCACCTGTATGCGAGTGTTCATCTCGATGAAGTAGAAATCGTCCCCCTCGACAAGGAACTCGACGGTCCCGGCGTTGGCGTAGTCCGCCTCCCGGGCCAACCGGACGGCCGCCTCGCACATCTTCTCCCGGACCTCCCGGCTTATGCCGGGCGAGGGCGACTCTTCGAGCACCTTCTGGCGGCGGCGCTGCATCGAGCACTCGCGTTCGTAGAGGTGGATGGCGTTGCCCCGCTCGTCGGCCATTACCTGCACCTCGACGTGGCGCGGGCCGGCGAGGAACTTCTCCAGGTAGAGCGTCCCGTCCCCGAAGGCGGACTGGGCCTCGCGTTTGGCCGCCTGCACCGATTCGCGCAGCTCCTCCTCGTTCTCCGCCACCCGGATGCCGCGTCCCCCGCCGCCCGCAGCCGCCTTGATCATGACGGGGTACCCTATCTCCTCCGCCGTATCGACCGCCTCATCCGCCGAAGAGACGTTCTCCGAGCCAGGCACGACCGGCACGTCGGCCTCCCGCGCCAGCCTTCTGGCGGCGGACTTGTCCCCGAGCTTCTCGATGGCCTCCGCCGAAGGGCCTATAAACTTCAAGCCGGCGTCCGTTACCGCCTTCGCGAAGGCGGCGTTCTCGGCGAGAAAGCCGTAGCCGGGATGAACCGCGTCGGCGCCGGCCTCTTTCGCGGCCTCGATGATCCCCCCCGCGTTCAGGTAGCTCTTGCCCGCCGCAGGGGGGCCTATGTTGACCGACTCGTCGGCGTGGCGGACGTGGAGGGCCGACTCGTCGGCGTCGGAGTAAACGGCGACAGCGGGGACGCCGAGCTCCTGGCACGCGCGGACTACGCGAAGCGCGATCTCCCCCCGGTTGGCGACCAGCACCTTCTCGAACATACGGTTCACCCTCCTCTGGATCTGGCCGTCATACTAGCCGCGCCGTAGACCTCGCGCCCGCAGACCTCAGGCCACAAAAGCATCCCTAAAACCTGAAACCTGATGCCCGAAACCTCCTCTTTAAGCCCGTGAGGCGGCGATGGCGGGTGCGACGGCGACGGCGACGAGGGTAGCCAAACCTACTTTGATCAGATCAAAGACCACGAAGGGCAGGACGCCCGCGGCCAGGGCCGCACCCGGCGAGAGGCCGGCGAGGACGGCGAGCCACGTGGCCCCGAGCGCGTAGATCGCGACGAGCGCCAGGCCGCCCCACAGGAACCCCGCGACGAGCGCCCGACGCCGGGGCGCGTTCGTGACGGCGCCCGCGGCCATACCCGCGAGGGCGGCGGCCAGCGGGTAGGCGAGCAGGTAACCTCCCGTGTCGCCGAACAGGACGCCGAGCCCGCCCCTGAAGCCCGCGAAGACCGGGACGCCTACCGCCCCGACGAGGAGGTAGACCCCCATGGCCAACGCCCCGTAGCGCGGACCCAGCAAGAGGCCCGTCAGAACGACGGCCAGAACCTGCAGGGTAAACGGGACGGGCTCCAGCGGGATCGTGATCTGGGCCGCCACGGCGGTGAAAGCGGCCATTAACGCCACCCGGGTCATCACGGCTACGTTCAAGTCTGTCTCCTTTTTGCTTTCGTCTTTTCGATAACCTTTTAGCATTCGTTGACCCAAAAATCTGGCGTAGGTACTATGCGGGCACTCTTACCAGGGAAAAAGGGGTGCCACTGCATGAGCGCTAACGTCGAGACCGGGCTTCCGCAGGCGCGCTACAGCTACGGCGGGGACGAGTTCGTCTTCGTGGAGCTCGCCGAAGCCATGAGCCTCAAGGTGAACTTCAGGGCCATGGCGATAACGAACAGGCTCCAGGAAGAGAGGATGGAGGGCATAATGGACATCTGCCCCTCCAACGCCTCCTACATGGTCCGCGTAGACCCCGACGTGCTCCACCCGGACAAGCTCATCTCGCGGTTGAGGGAGATCGACGACGAGGTCGGCGACGTGAAGGGCTTCGAGCTTCCGACCCGCGTCGTGGACGTGCCGGTAATGATGGAGGACCCGTGGACCCACGAGGCCCTCATGCGCTTCCGGGACCGCCACCAGGATCCTGACGCGACGGACCTCGAGTACTCCGCGCGAATAAACGGCTACGACAACAAGGACGACTTCATCGCGGCGCTGCTCGGCTCGCCGTGGCTCGTCACCATGATCGGGTTCGTGCCCGGCCTCCCGTGGTGTTACCAACTGGTCCCGCCCGAGGAACAGGTAGAGGTCCCCAAGTACGTCAGGCCCCGCACCTTCACCCCGGAGCGGGCCTTCGGCTTCGGCGGAGGTTTCGCCGTCGTCTACTCCGTCCAGGGCGCCGGCGGCTACCAGCTCTACGGCCTCGCCCCGGCCCCGGTCCTGGACGTGAAGCAGAGGTTGAAGGATTTCCAGGACTCGATAGTCTTTCCGAGGCCCGGAGATATATGGAACTACCGTGGGGTGGACAGGGAGGAGTTCGACGAGATCCGGTCCAGGGTGGAGGACGGTTCGTTCGAGTACAGGAAGAAGGACTTCACCTTCCACGCCGACCGGGCGCTAGAGGACCCGCACGCGTACAACGAGGAGATCCTGGGGGTGCTCTATGGCGATTAGGGTAAAGAGCCCCGGGCTCCTGACGACGGTCCAGGACACCGGCCGCTTCGGCGAGTACGCCATCGGGATGCCGCCGAGCGGGGCGATGGACGTCTTCTCCTACCAGGTCGGCAACTACCTCGTCGGCAACGAGGACGGCGCCGCGGGCCTCGAGATAACGTACTTCGGGCCCGAACTCGAGTTCACCGGGGACGCCGTCGTGGCCGTAACCGGCGCAGAGATGCCGCCCAAGATAAACGGCGAGGAGGCCCCGACCTGGGAGGCGTTGCAGGTCAGGGAGGGTGACGTCCTGTCATTCGACTACCTCAAGAACGGCGCCCGTTCGTATCTGGCGGTCGCCGGGGGCATAGACGCCCCCGTCTTCATGCACAGCCGCTCGACGTACACCCTGATCGGGCTGGGAGGACTCGACGGCCGCGCACTCCAGGAGGGCGATGAACTCGAGCTCGGCGAAGCCCAAAACGGCGAAGCCCAGGTCGGCAAACGCGTAGACGACGACCACATCCCAACCTACACGAAAGAGACCGAGTTGCGGGTGATCATCGGCCTCGCCAGCTACCGCCTCACGGAAGAGAGCCTAGAGACGTTCCTGAACGTGGAGTGGACGGTTACCCCTGACGCCGACCGGGTCGGTTACCGTTACAGGGGAGGCGAGCTCGGTTTCGTCGAGCGAGAGCAACCGGCGGGCGCGGGCAGCGACCCGGCCAACGTCGTCGACTTCGGCTATCCGATAGGCTCCATCCAGGTCCCGGGCGGCGTCGAGCCCATAGTCCTCATGAACGACGCCGTGACCGGCGGGGGCTACGCCACCATCGGCACCGTAATAAGCGCCGACCGCGACCGCCTCGCCCAGTCAAAGACAAACGACAAGACCCGCTTCCGCTCCATCGAACTGGACGAAGCATTAAACGCCCGAGAGGAACGACGGCGGAAGCTAGCGGAGATAAAGGGCTCACTATCGTGAGCCCGCTTTCAGCTATCAGCAGTCAGCTATCAGCCAGGGAATACGGTTCACTAACGGCCGCAACACGATCCACTTACGAGAACCTTGCTGAGGTAGCGGGCTCTCGTGGACCAGTTCAAAGCGAATCTCAAACGGCAAAAAAGCTGAACGCTAAAAGCTGACGGCTGATAGCAGTCGACCGAAGGGAGGCACCTTGCACATCGACTTTAATTGCGACATGGGGGAGAGCTTCGGGCCTTACAGTTTTGGGGCCGATGAGGAGTTGATGCGGTTTATTTCGTCGGCGAACGTGGCGGGGGGATTTCACGCTGGGGACCCGCACGTTATGCGGAAGACCGTTGCGCTGGCGAAGGAGCATGGAGTCGCGGTAGGGGTGCATAGCGGGTATCGGGATCTGGTCGGGTTTGGGAGGAGGGAGATCCAGGCCCCGCCCGAGGAGATCCGGGACGAACTGCTCTACCAGCTCGGAGCCCTGCGCGAGTTCGCCCGCCTCTACGGGATGGAGGTCCAGCACGTCAAGCCGCACGGGGCCCTGTACATGGTGGCGGCCCGCGACGAGGCCCTCTCGCGCGCGATCATTGAAGCTGTACAACAGGTAGACCCCGGCCTCGTCCTCTTCTGCATGGAGTCTTCCGTAACCTACAGACTCGCCGGGGAGATGGGGCAGCCTGTGGCGGCCGAGTTCTTCGCCGACCGGGCCTACAACGACGAGGGCCAGATCGTCTTTACCCGCAAGCTCGCCGGCGAGCTCGACCCGGAGGAGATGGCCCGGCGGGTGGTCCGGGCCGTGAAAGAGGGGAGGGTTACGACCGAGAGCGGTGGAGAGGTGGAGGTCAAGTGCGACTCGGTGTGCGTACACAGCGACACGCCCGGGGTCGTGAGGCTGGCCGAGACCATAGTGCGTGAGCTGGAAGAGAACGAGGTCGAGGTGCGGCCCATCGGAAGGTCGGAAGCGAAGGTTTCGTAGCAGGACTACTAGCGGGAGGAACGAGATTTGGCGAAGACCGTGAAAGCGCAGATGCCCGGCACCTTCTACCGGCGCCCGGACCCCGACAGCGACTTCTACGTCGAGGAGGGCGGCTCCGTCTCGGCGGGGGACGTCGTCGGCCTGATCGAGGTGATGAAGTCCTTCCACGAGGTCAAGGCCGAGGAGGAAGGGACCGTCTCGAAGTTCCTCGTCGACAACGAGGACGCCGTGGACGCGGGCCAGGATCTCCTGGAGATAGAGTGATCCGGGCCGCAAGATAGAGGCATTCGGCGGGGAGCGCGACACGACAGGAGGCGCGGCATGACGGAGACGGCCCGGCGGTACATGGGGAACAGCGTGCTGCGCAAGGAGGACCCGGCGCTCCTGACGGGGCACACCAACTTTACGGACGAGATCCACCTGCCCGGGATGCTTCACCTGGCGCTCCTGCGCAGCCCCCACGCCCACGCGAAGGTGCTCTCGATAGACGTCTCGGCCGCCAGGGAGCAGCCGGGCGTCGTCGCCGTCTTTACCGGGGAAGACCTGGCGGGGGAGTGGGCCATCGGCATTCCGACCGGCTGGCCCGTGACCGAAGACATCAAGATCCCGGACCACTGGCCCCTCGCCCGGGGCGAGGTCAACCACGCGGGCGACGGCGTGGCCGCCGTCGTGGCGACCGACCGCTACAAGGCGCAGGACGCGCTGGAGTTTATAGAGGTGGATTACGAGGTCCTGCCCGCGGTGGTCGATGTGGAGGCGGCCCTGGAGGAGGGGGCGCCTCTCGTGCACGAGGGGCTCGGCACGAACAAGTGCTACACGTGGCCGCTCGGGACCGGGGACATAGACAAGGCCTTCGAAGAGGCGGACGTGGTCGTGAGCGGTCGGTACGTGCAGCAGCGCCTGATCCCGTCCGCCATCGAGCCCCGCGCCGTGGTCGTGAACCCCGAACCCGCGACCGGCGACCTGACCATGTACACCTCGACCCAGGTCCCGCACTTCGTCAAGGACATCCTCGCCCTCGTTTGCGGCGTCTCCGACACGAAGCTGCGCGTCGTCGCCCCCGACGTGGGCGGCGGCTTCGGCGGCAAGCTGAACGTCTACGCCGAGGAGGCGCTCGCGCTGGCCCTCGCCCGCAAACTGGAGACCCCGATCAAGTGGGTCGAGGACCGCTCCGAGAACCACCTCGCGAGCACCCACGGCCGCGGCCAGGTCCAGCACATCCAGCTCGCCGCGAGGCGGGACGGCAAGATCCTTGGCATGAAGGTCAACCTGCTCGCGGACATGGGCGCGTACCTGCAGCTCTTGACGCCCGGAATCGCCATCTTCGGCTCCTTTACCTACCCCGGCCTCTACGCCTTCGACGCCTACTCCTTCGAATGCACCGGCGTCTTCACGAACCTGACGCCGACCGACGCGTACCGGGGGGCCGGGCGTTCGGAGGCGGCGTACGCCCACGAGCGGATCATGGACGATCTGGCGCGCGAGCTGGACATGGACCCGGCCGAGCTCCGCATCAAGAACCTGATCCCCCGTTCGACGAACCGACGACCACCCCGGCCGGCGTCATGTACGACTCCGGAAATTACGAAGAGTGCATGAGAAAGGCCCTGGACCTCGCCGAGTACGACGACCTGCGCGCCGAGCAACGCCGCCGCCGCGAGGCCGGGGACGTAAAACAGCTGGGCATCGGCATCGGCAACTTCACCGAGAGCGGCGGCCTCTCGCCCTCCAAGGTGGCCGCCGGCGTCAGACTGCAGAGCGGCGGCTGGGAGTCGGCCTCCGTGCGCATGTTCGCCAGCGGCAAGGTAGAAGTGGTCACGGGCACCTCCCCCCACGGCCAGGGCCACGTAACCTCGTGGTCCCAGATCGCCGCCGACGCTTTCGGCGTGGACGTGGACGACGTCGAAGTCCTTCACGGCGATACGGCGGTGGCCCCCTACGGCCGGGACACCTACGGCTCCAGGAGCCTCGCCGTCGGCGGGGTTGCCTTGAGCCTCGCCTGCGGCAAGGTCGTCGACAAGGCGAAGAAGATCGCGGCGCACATGCTGGAGGCGGCAGAGGGAGACATGGAGTTCGAGGGCGGGCGCTTCTCCGTCGCCGGCTCTCCCGGCACGAACGTCACGATCCAGGACGTCGCCGCAGCCGCTTACCTCGCGGACAACCTGCCCGAGGGCATGGAGCCGGTCCTGAGCGAGAGCCACGTCTTCGACCCGCCGAACTTCACCTGGCCCTACGGCACCCACGTCTGCGCCGTCGAGGTGGACACCGAGACGGGCATGGTCACCATCCCGAAGTACGTGGCCGTCGACGACTGCGGCCCCGTCGTAAACCCGGCCATAGTGGACGGGCAGCTCCACGGCGGCATCGCCCAGGGCATAGCGCAGGCCCTCTACGAGGAGGCCGTCTACGACGACGAGGGCAACCTCGTGACGGGGACGATGGTCGACTACCTGGTCCCGGGGGCGCCGGAGATACCGAACATGATCCTGGACCGCACCGAGACCCCCTCGCCGACGAACCCGATGGGCGTCAAGGGCATCGGCGAATCGGGCGCGATAGCGGCCCAGCCCGCCGTGATAAACGCCGTGATCGACGCCGTAAGCCACCTCGGCGTCACCCATATAGACATGCCGGCCTCCCCGTGGAAGGTCTGGCAGGCGATCCAGGACGCAAAGGATAAAGACCCCGGCTCCCGCGACGCCGACCTCTCGGGCAGGCCGGCCCAGGCCGGGGAAGTTTAACCCCCGCATCCGCGAGGTAAGAGTTGGTAGTAGCAAGCGTTACGCGAAAGGAGAGCCCCGTGGGAAGACGGAAGAACACCGGCCAGGACGACCGGAACGAAGGCGCCATGGACAAGGCCAAGGGCCGCATGAAGGAGGCCGCAGGCGCCCTCACCGGCAACAAGGACAAGAAGGCCGAAGGCCGCTCGGACCAGCGCAAAGGCACGGCAAAAGAGAAGAAGGGGCATTTGAAAGACCTACTCAAGTAGGCAGCAGGCTTCAGGTATTAGGTCTCAGGAAAACTGGATGGAAAGGCGAGAGGGCCGGGGAGTTATCCCCGGCCCTCTCTGTAATCAGCCTTTACCTGACGGCTGAAGCCTGTTGCCTGAAGCCTCTCTACGCGGAGACGGCCTTCAGCTTGCGGTCGAACTGCTCGATCAGGGTCTCGCGGTTCTTGTTGCGCTTCTCGTACTCGCGGACCTCGCGGATCTGGGCGGCGGAGAGGCGGTCGATGTGCTTGGCGATCTCGCCGACGTTCAGCTCATCGTAGCCCGAGATCGGGAACGTTATGCTGCGCTCGATCTCCTTGATCTCACCCTCGACGACCCGCAGGCCCTGCTTGTAGTAGGAGAGCGGCGCGTAGAGAAGGTCCATGTACGCGTCCACGCTCTGCCCGACTAGCGTCTGGTAGGCGTCGCGCTGCTGCTCGGCCCGCTCCACAAGCTCCTGCGTCAGCGACCGGTTGCTCTCGGCCTGGTGACGAACCTCGCGCGCCACACCATCGAGCGTGTCCTGCGCGAAACGCACGTTCCGCTCCTGCTGCGCCGCGAAGTGGTCGACGACCAGCTTGTACGTGTCGGCGCCCGTCTTCGCGAGCCGCTCCGCCGTCTTGCCCGTCCGCTCCATGGTCTCCAAAACTGTCCTCCTGTTAGAGTTAACGTTCATGTATGTGCAGTTTACACATATATTCCGACGTGTCAAGGCACGGGCAGGTTCTGGAAGGCAAGACAATCGTGAGGAGAATCCGGGGCCAGGTCTGGAGTGCCTCGGGCGGGGAGGGACGAGATGGGGTGGTTCTGGGGGTGAGCTTTACATAGGGGGTGGGCCGTCTTAAGATAACTGCCGCAAAAACGGGTTCGCGGCCCAAAGGAAGGGTTTCGGCCCGGGTCGGCGTGGTTGTAACGGTTTGTTTGTCCGAACGTTACCGCGTTGTAATCTCTAGTCCGTACTCTACTCTGTGCGGTGTTCGGTTGAGACAGCGAGAGGGGATGAGATGCGTTTCAAGAAGTTGGGTTTGATCCTTGCGGCCCTGGTGGTGTCGGCTTCGTTGGCCGCCTGCTCCTCTGCGGGGCAGTCCGACCAGTCTTCGGGGAACTCCCAGAAGGAGCAGCCCAAAGAGCAGGCGCAGAAGCAGCCCGAAGACAAGAAGATGACCGAGGAGGCCAAGGACCGGCAGGTCGCGCCCAAGGCGGGGACCGACAAGAAGGCCGAGCAGGGCGGCAACAAGCTTGAGCCGGCCAAGGACAAGACCCTCAGGCTTACGGTCCCCAAGATGGCCGAGATCAAGAACGACGAGATCCCGACCGGCAAGGGCACCGAAGAGGCCCTGTTCCGCGACTACGCCGCCGTCCGTCTCCCTTACACGGGCTTCCCGTGGCAGGAGGAGGCAAACATATACATCGCCGGCCACCGCATCGGCTTCCCCGGCACCAACAGCGACCTGGCCTTCTACGACCTGGAGGATCTGGCCAACGGCGACGAGGTCTACCTCGAGGACTCCGAGGGCAGGCAGTACACCTACGAGGTCTTCAACAAGAAGATCGTGGAGCCGACCGACCTCTCCGTGCTCAAGCGCATCGAGGGCAAGAACATCCTCACGCTCCAGACCTGCACCCTGCCGGACTACACCGACCGCGTGATCTACCAGGCCGAGCTCAAAGACATCAAGACCTGACAGAAGCGATAAGACCGCAGCACCGACAAGGACCGGGGTTCGCCCCGGTCCTTTCGCTTCTCTCGCGCAAGATCGCTCTCGACGCAGCGCCAGAGCCCCGATTTGCCCTACTATTCGGGGAGTCGAGGAGAGGAGCGTAGCTTGGGCTTATGGCGACCGCACCGCGAAGACGCCGCCCTTGGGGTACGGGCCCGGATGGGCGGGTGGTCTGGCGGTAAGACGAAAGTTCTGAGGCCCGTCGTCGGGGAAACGGAGCATCGACCCGGCCGGCGGTCGGCCTAGCGGATGCTGCTGGGCCTGGATCTCGGCACGGGCTCGGTCAAGGCCCTGCTTCTCGCCGAAGACGGCTCCGTTTGTGGGGAGTCATCGGCCCCCTATCCCGTCAACGCGACCCGCTCGGGATGGGCCGAGTCCGCGCCGGGGGACTGGTGGGACGCGGTGGTCGGGGCCGCGAGGAGCGCCGTCGGCGGGCGGGGCGACGAGGTCGCCGCGATCGGGCTCTCCGGCCAGATGCACGGCGTCGTCCTGTCGGACGGCGATGGCCTCCCCCTGCGGCCCGCCGTCCTCTGGGCCGACACACGCTCCGGCGAAGAGCTGGCCGCGTACCGCGACCTGGACGAAAGGCTCAGGCGCGGGCTCGCCAACCCGCCGGCAGTTGGGATGGCGGGCCCCAGCCTGCTCTGGCTGCGCCGCCACGAGCCAGAGGCCTACGGGGCGGCCAGCTGGGCGCTCCAGCCGAAGGATTGGCTAAGGCTGCGGCTCACGGGCGAGGCCGCGGCCGAACCCTCCGACGCCTCGGCGACCTTGCTCTACGATCTCCTCTCAGATGATTGGGCCTGTTCCGTGGTCGAAACACTCGGGCTGAGGGCCGACCTGCTAGCCCCGTTGGTCCCTTCGGGAGGGGCAGCAGGGGCGCTCGCCCGGGACGCGGCGGAGGCCCTCGGTTTGCGGGCCGGCCTGCCGGTCGCGGCCGGGGCGGCCGACACGGCCGCCGCGATGCTTGGGGTCGGGCTCTCGCGTCCGGGCCCCGTGCAGCTAACCGTCGGCACGGGGGCCCAGATCTTCTCCCCGAAGGCGGAACCAGTGCCGGACCCTCGCGAACGTACCCATCTCTACCGGGCCGCCGCCCCCGGCCTCTGGTACTCGATGGCGGCCATCCAGAACTCCGGCCTCGCCCTGGAATGGGCCAGAAAGGTGCTTGGCGCTACCTGGAAGGAGGTCTATGAGGAAGCCTTCTCTGTCCCACCCGGCGCAAAAGGCGTCACTTTCCTGCCCTACCTGAGCGGGGAGAGGACGCCCCGGTTCGATCCGGCCGCCAGGGGCGCGTGGACGGGCCTCGGCCTCGACCACACCCGCGGCCACCTCCTGCGCGCTGCCCTCGAAGGCGTCGCCTTCGCGCTGCGCGAGGGATTGGAGGCCCTAGTGGAAGCCGGAACCCCCGCGCCGGAGCTACGACTCGCCGGCGGCGGGTCGGGGGGGGACCGGGGCGAACAGTGGCGCCAACTCCTCGCCGACGTTCTCGGCCGGCCCCTGCGGCTGTTGTCCGGGAGCGTGGCGCCCGTCGCCTCGGCCCGCGGCGCGGCGCTCCTGGCCGGCCTCGCCTCTGGGGTCTTCGAGAAGTGGGAGGATATGCTCTCTCTCGCCCCGGACCCCGGCGAAACCGTGCAGCCCGGTGCACAGAAATCCGCGTACGAGGAGGCCTACGGGCGCTACCGGGAGCTCTACCCCGTTTGAACGACTGATCGAGGGGATTGTAAGCGAAGCCGCTCCGCTGCTAGATACTCCTTGCTACACTAGCCAGCGAGATGACCGGGAGGCGCAAGACTTGTTGAGCAGTGAGCGCAGAGGACGCATTCGGGGCGCAGGGAAGCCCGACGCCTCCGCCCGGGTCCGCTGGCTGCTCGCCGAGAAGGTGAGCCGGACCCTCTCCGCCTCGCCGGAGTACTCGGAGGAAGATCGGGTAACGCGTATCTCGGTAAACGCCGGGCCGGCGGACGCCCTCGCGTGGTTGCGCGGGCAACGGTCGCACCCGAGGTTCTACTGGTCCGGAAGGGAAGGCGGGGCTGAGAACGCCGCCGCCGGCACCGCCGATCTGCAGACGGGCGACGGGCCCGAGGACGTCGAGGTGCTTGGCAAGCGTCTTCGCGCCGCCGGCGATCCGGAGGTCCGTTACTATGGCGGGGGACGCTTCGATCCTGCGCGTGGGGCGGAGGAGGGGTGGGAGCCTTTCGGCGCGTACCGTTTCGCCCTGCCCCGGTTCGAGCTGCGCGTCCAGACGTCGGGGACCACGCTCTCGTGCAACCTGGTCCTGCCGCGCGACAGGGAACGCCAGGAAGAGATACTGGCGCAGATCGAAGGCATGTGGATCCCGTCCGAGGGCGACGACGAACCCCTTCCGGAACCGCTCGACCGTGAAGATACCCCCGACCGCCGAGGCTGGGAAAATAACGTCCGGTACGCCCTCTCTGCCTTCTCCGAGGGGCGGCTCGGAAAGGTCGTGCTCGCGCGGAGGGCCGGGCTCGGCTTCGCGGAGGACCTGGACGGGATTTCCCTGCTCCGAAAGCTCAGGGACGCCACGCCGGGGTGCTTCCACTTCTACGTCGAGCCCGTCCCGGGGACGGCGTTCGTCGGGGCGTCGCCGGAGCGGCTCTACAAGCGGGAGGGGCGTTTCCTCACGAGCGAGGCCGTCGCCGGGACCCGCCCGCGCGGCGCGTCTTCGGACGACGACGAGATCCTGCGCGACGAGCTGCTCGGCAGCGAGAAAGACCGCGCGGAGCACGGGTTCGTCCGAATCGGGATAGGCGAGGCGCTCGGGCCGCTGTGCGAGGATCTGGAGGTCGAGGAGGACGTCTCGGAGATGAAGCTCGCCAGCCGGCGCCACCTCGTCTCCAGGGTGCGCGCGCGTTTGCGCGAGGGCGTGATGGACGCCGAGGTGCTCGGCGCGCTGCACCCGACGCCGGCCGTCGGGGGGTACCCGAACAGGGGGGCACTGGAAGACATCCGGGCGCTCGAGCCCTTCGACCGGGGCTGGTGGGCCGGCCCCGTCGGGTGGGTCGGGTCCGACGCGGCCGAGTTCGCCGTCGGCATAAGGAGCGGGCTCGTCAGGGGCGCCGGCTCGCGCTGTTCTCGGGGCGGGCATCGTCGCGGGGTCCAAGCCCGAAGAGGAATGGGCCGAGATAGAGCAGAAGATCGAAGACTTCACCGGGGCGTTCGGCCTTGGAAACCCCGCGCGCTAACCGCCTCTGGGCGCACCTGGTAGTAGAAGAACTCCTCCGCTGCGGCGTCGGCCTCTTCTGCGTCGCCCCAGGTTCCCGCTCGACCCCCCTGGTCGCGGCGCTGGCCGCCAACAAGAAAGCAGAGAGCCTCGTTCACTTCGACGAGCGGGGCACGGCGTTCGCGGCGCTCGGGTACGCGCGGGCCACGGGGCTTCCCGCTGCCTGGATCACGACCTCGGGCACAGCGGTCGCAAACGGCCTCCCCGCCGTCGTCGAGGCGGCCACAGACGGCGTGCCCATGATCCTGCTGACGGCCGACCGTCCCCCAGAACTGCGCCAGACCGGCGCAAACCAGACCATAGACCAGCCCGACATCTTCGGCGACTTCGTCCGCTGGCGCTTCGACCTGCCGGCCCCGAGCCTCGACGTCGACCCCGCCTCGGTCCTGACCACCGTGGACCAGGCGGCATACCGCGCCCTCCGCGCCCCGAGCGGCCCCGTCCACCTGAACCTCATGTTTCGCGAACCCCTCATCCCGGACCCGGAGGAAGATGACGAACTTCCTTCCGGGCCCGACCGCTGGCGCGAGAAAGACGGACCCTACACCCGCTACGCCGCGACGAAGCCGGCCGTGGACGGGGCGGAGATCCGGGCCCTCTGGCACGAGTTGCGGCCGGTCGAGCGGGGCCTCGTCGTCGCCGGCAGGCTGGCCTCGCGCGAACAGGGCGAGGCCGTGGAGAAGCTCGCCCTCGCCCTGGGATGGCCGCTCCTACCCGACGTCGGTTCGCAGGTCCGGCTCGGCGGAGGTCTCGGGAACGTCGCTTTCTACGACGCGCTGCTCGCCGACGAGGCCTTCGCCGGAGGCCACGCGCCAGAGGCCGTGCTGCACGTCGGCGGCCGGGCCCTGAGCAAGCGCCTGGAAGGGTTCGTCGCGCGTGTCCGTCCCGACCCTTACGTGGTGGTAAGGGAGAACCCTTTCAGGCTGGACCCCGGCCACGGGGTCACCCACAGCGTCGAGTCAGACGTCGTGGGCTTCTGCGCCGCGCTCGTTCGGGCGGCTGACGATGCCCCGTCTTTTGCTGATCCCTCCTGGGCCGAAGGCTGGCGCGCGGCCTCGAACCGGGCGGGCGCGGCGCTGGACCGGTCGTTCGCGGGGGGACGCGGGCTCGACGAGCCGCTCGTGGCCCGGCTAGTCTCTAAGGAGGTACCCGAAGGGCACGGTCTCGTCGTGGCGAGCAGCATGCCGATCAGGGACCTCGACGCCTACGCCGCCGCGGAAGGCGTTGGCGTGCCGGTCGCCGCGAACCGGGGAGCAAGCGGCATAGACGGCACCGTCGCCACCGCAGCCGGTTTCGCGCGGGGCTCGGGCGGACCCGTGACCCTGCTCATGGGAGACCTGGCGCTCCTGCACGACCTCAACTCCCTCGCCATGTTGCGTGGCCTTCCCGTAACGGTGGTGGTCCTCAACAACGACGGGGGTGGGATCTTCTCGTTCCTACCCGTCTCCCGGCACCGGGACTTCTTCGAACCGTACTTCGGCACGCCCCAGGGAGTAGGGTTCGAGAGCGCGGCCGCGATGTTCGGCCTCGATTATGCGCGACCACAGACGGCGGAGGAGTTCCTGACGGCGTACCTGGCGTCCCTGTCCGGTGACGGGCCGGCCTTGATCGAGGTCCGGACGGACCGCGCGGGAAACGTGACCACGCATCAAGAGCTTCTCCGGGAAGTGTCGGCCGCGATCCGGGAGGGCTGAGGTTTCGAGGCCGTCTCGACGGTTGGAGCACGGGTTTAGATGTTGGGGAAAGGTACTATACTGTTCGTGTTGAGCCGCCCGTAAGGTCGTTTAGTCGGTTACGTGAGGAGCCAAGGGACGATGAAGCTCGATGCGTTAGAGGCGTTGAAAGTTACGCGGAGCAACGCCAACAAGAGGTTCCCGAACGAGGAAGACCCGCGGTTCGTCGGCGATCTCTTGTTCCCGTCATTGAAGCCGAAGTTCTTGCTGAACGCGCCCGCGAGGGTCTTTACCATCGGCTCTTGCTTTGCGCGCAACATCGAACTGGCCCTCGCCGACCACGACGGCATAGAGTTGCCCACGAGCGCCTTCTCGGTCCCCGAGTCCGAGTGGGAGTTCAGGCCGAACGGGCTGCTCAACGAGTACAACCCCGGCACTATCTCGCAGCGCATACTCTCCGCCGTAGGATCCGAGGACGAACCCGAAGAGACCATCGTAAAGACCAGGGACGGCTTCATAGACCTGCTGCTGCCCGGCGGCTCCCCCGTCACCTTCGAGCGGGCCGTCGAGCGCCGCTCGGAGATAAGGGGCATCTACGAGAGCCTCGTCTCCTCGGACCTGGTGATCATCACCCTGGGCCTGGTCGAGGCCTGGTTCGACGAGGAGATAGAGCTCTTCCTGAACCGGATGCCGACCAGGCAAGACCTGAGGAGTCAGCCCGACCGCTATTCTTTTCACAGGCTCGGCGTGTCGGACGCGCTGCCGCTTCTGGACCGGGCCTTCGGCGGGTTGGTCGAGGCCGGCGTCGAGCGGGTGTTGCTGACCGTCTCGCCGGTGCCGCTCGGGACGACTTTCAGCGGCGGGGACGTGGTGGTCGCCAACAGTTTCTCGAAGTCGGTCCTCAGGGTCTGCGCCGAGGAGCTGTCGCAGAAGTACCCGCAGGTCGACTACTTCCCGAGCTACGAGATGGTCAGCAGCGGCGGGCTGGGCGCGTTCAACCCGGACAACATCCACGTCCGCGACGCCGTCGTGAGGCGCGTCACCGGCCACATGCTCGACGCGTACTTCCCGAACCTGGTGTCGGACTCCGGGACAAACGGGCACGCTCCGGATGACGCGAACGTCGCGCGAAGCGGCGCCTGAGGCCGCAGCCGGCCTGAACCACGGCACGTCCGGGGACCCGGCGGACCCGGCCGTGCTCTTTTTGCACGGCTTTATGGGCCGCGCCGACGACTGGCGCCGGACGGTGTCGAAGCTCGACGGGCGCTTCTTTTGCGTCGCCGTGGACCTGCCGGGTCATGGGGCCTCGACAGGACTCCCGCCAAGCCGCTACACGATGGAAGGCGCGGCCCTTGGGGTCCTGGATCTCCTGGACGAAGCCCGCGTCCGGCGCGCGACCCTGGTCGGTTACTCGATGGGCGGCCGGCTCGCCCTCTACCTGGCGCTGCGCCACCCGGATCGCTGCGCCGGCCTCTTCCTGGAATCGGCCTCCCCGGGTCTCGACGACGCGGTCGAGCGCGCCGCCCGCCGGGCCGCCGACGAGATGAAGGCCGTCCGCCTGGAAGGCGGCGAGTTCGGAGAGTTCTTGCGCGACTGGTACAGCCAACCCCTCTTCGCACCGCTCGCGCGGGACGGGGAGTTGCTGCGGCGCACGCTGGAGAGGAGAAGGGAGAACGATCCAAACGAGCTTGCGAAGTCGTTGCGGGGCATGGGAACCGGCAGCCAGCCGGCGCTTTGGGAAGAGCTCCCAAGCCTGCGAGTCCCGGTGCTCGCCGTCTCCGGAGAGCTCGACGAGAAGTTCGTCGGGATCTCACACCGCATGAAGGCCCTCTATCCGGGGATGCGTACCGCCGTGGTGCCCGGCGTGGGGCACAACGTCCACGCCGAGGCCACCGAAACGTATCTCTCCTTGCTGGAGGATTTCCTCACCACCTCCTAGAGCGGGTTGCGGTGGCATTGAGCCACCGCAACCCGCGCCGTCGGCTATCGGCCCGCTCCGGCTTCGCCTCCGCTGTCGGCTTTCAGCTTTTTTGCTCTTAACTGAAAGCCGATGGCTAAAGGCTGACAGCTTCGCAAAGAGGTCGAAACCTCTATGCAAACCGCTCTAGAACGGTCTTCGGAAGCTCGTTGCTCCCGAAGACCGCGCGGTCGGCGATCAGGCCGCTTCGGCCCGGCGGCCCGCACTCCCGGCTCTTTGTCCTTGGCTGAAGGCTGACCGCTAATAGCTGACCGCTCTAGCCGGGCACCCGGCAATACTCTGCTTACTGTTTTCTCTGCGTGAGGCTGAAGAAGTTTCCCGAGTTGTCCTTTACGATGGCCTCGATGCCGTAGAATTGTTCCCTCGGCGGCGATACGAACTCCACGCCCTGCCTGCTCAGCCGCTCGTGGTCGCCGTGGATGTCGTCGGTCTCGAAGACGCCGATCCCGAGGGCGCCGCTCCGCACGAGGTCCTCCATCTGCTCCGCCTTCTCGGCGTCGAGCGCGGGAGCCTGGGCTATGGGCATCAGGACGATCTCGAGGTCGGGCTGCCCCTTGGGGCTCACGGTTAGCCAGCGGAAGGTCCCCTCGTCGTCCATGGAGACGTCGGTGCGGACCTCGAAACCGAGCTTGTCCCGGTAGAATTCGAGGGCCTCCCGCTGGTCTGTCACGTACACCGTGGAGTGGCTCTGGCGTTGGATCATGGCTCTCCTTCCAGATTGTGGACCCGCGGCAAGCATAGCGCCCGCCACACCCGCCCCGCTTCTCGAAAATTGCGGTTATCCGTCCCCGGGGAAGCCGCGGAGCATCGAGAAAAAGCACGTAGGGACGAAGAGCGGCCGGATCTCGCGCGGCACCACGATCCCCGACCGGACGTGACGCCGGTACTCCGAAGGGGATACACCCACGCGCTCCCGAAACAGCGCGCTAAAACTCCCCAGGCTGGAGAACCCGACCTCGAAGCACACCTCCGTAACGTTGTGCCCGCCCCCGGCCAACAAGCTCTTCGCCCGTCCTATCCGCAGGCGGGTCAGGAACTCGTGCGGCGTCTCCCCGTAAATCTCCTTGTGGACGCGCAGGAAGTGGTAGGGAGACATGTTCGCCATAGCAGAGACGTCCGGCAGCTTGACGGGTCCCGTGTACGCGTGCCGCATGAACTCCCTGGCGTCGGCGAGGCTTTGCTGTGTCTGGGGATGCACGTCAAGAGAAAGATACAACGGTTGATTCACGATCAAAGACCCGGATCGATCGGCAGTACGACCTCTTCCAGACCGTATAATCCTCCCCATGAAAAACATAGCCTGGGAAATAGCCGGAGAGTTCGAGGACATAAAGTACGAGAAGGCGGAGGGGATCGCCAAGATCACCATAAACCGCCCCGAGGTGCGCAACGCCTTCCGCCCGTTGACGGTGATCGAGATGATGCGCGCCCTGGAGGACGCCCGCGAGGACCACGAGACCGGCGTCATCATCCTGACCGGGGAGGGGCCCGACGCGTTCTGCTCGGGCGGGGACCAGAAGGTCCGCGGAGACGCCGGATACCTGGATTCCCCCGACGCCCCGCAACGCACGCCGGGCGGGGCGTCCGTGGGGCGCTTCCACGTCACGGATTTGCACGTCCAGATCCGTCGCTGCCCCAAGCCCGTGGTCGCCATGGTCGCAGGCTACGCGGTGGGCGGAGGGCACGTCCTGCACGTAGTCTGCGACCTCACCATCGCCGCGGACAACGCGAAGTTCGGCCAGGTGGGACCCAGGGTCGGCTCCTTTGACGGCGGTTTCGGCGCCTCCGTCCTCACCCAGCTCGTGGGCCCCAAACGCGCCAAGGAGATCTGGTTCCTCTGCCGGATGTACTCTTCAGACGAAGCTTACGAGATGGGCCTCGTCAACAAGGTGGTACCCCTCGCCGAGCTCGAAACGGAGACGGTAACCTGGTGCCGGGAGATGCTCGAGCGCTCCCCCTTCGCCCTGCGCCTCTTGAAGGCGAGCTTCCATGCCCACGAGGACGGCTTCGCCGGCATCCAGCAACTCGCCCACGACGCCAACCTCCTCTTCTACGGCAGCGAGGAGGCGAGGGAGGGCCGCGACGCCTTCAAGGAGAAGCGCAGCCCGGACTTCTCCCAATTCCCCCGCCGCCCGTAGAGCGGTGAAACCCGCCTCGCTCGACCTCTTCCGCTACGCGCTCCCGTTCTCAGAGCCCGTAGCCCTCAAGAGATCGACGCTCATAAACCGCGACGGTATCCTGGTCCGACTCGCCGCGGAAGACGGCTCGGTGGGCTGGGGCGAGACGTCACCCCTACCCGGATTTAGCCCCGAACCACTCGAAACCGTAATCGGACAGTTGTACGACTTTGCGTCCTGGGCGCCGGGCGGAAAGCTTCCCGGGGACTGGCTCGACCACGCGAACCGCGCCCCTTCAGTCCGCTTCGGACTGGAAACAGCCACCTGGAACCTGTCCGCGAGTTTATCCGGCACGGACTCGCCAGAGCCAATGAAGGACCCTTCTAGGGAAGTGGTGTCTGTAAGCGGACTTATATCCGGTACGTCGGCGGAACTGGTGGAAGAGGCGGATAGGATGCGGGCGGAAGGGTATCGGGCCGTGAAACTGAAGGTCGGGGGCCGGGGTGTGGCTGGTAATGTACGGATGGTGCTGGAGGTCGCGGAGGCGCTCGGGGACGGGGTGTCGTTGCGGCTCGACGCCAACCGGGCGTGGGGTTTCGGGGAGGCGGTGGAGTTCGGCCTGGGAGTGTCCGGGGTGCGGATCGAGTACGTGGAGGAGCCGCTGGCGGAGCAGGGGCGGTTGGGAGAGTTGGCGGGGATTTGGGGGTTGCCCGTGGCGCTCGACGAGACGCTGGTTGGGATGGGGCCGGAGGATCTGGGCGACCACGGGTATGCGCGGGCCGTCGTGCTCAAGCCTATGTTGCTCGGCGGGATCTCCCGTTGCTTGCGTTTCGCGGAAGAGGCTGAGGCTCTGGGTATGAAGGCCGTCGTCAGCTCGTCTTACGAGAGCGGGGTGGGGACGGGGGCGCTCGTCGCGTTGGCGGCCGCGATCGGGGGCGAGCCGGTCGGGCTGGACACGTACCGCAGGCTGGCGGAGGACGTGATCGTGGTCCCCCTCGACCTCCCCGCTCCTGTCGTGGACGTCCGACGCGCCGTGGCGGCCGCGCGGAGGGTGGACCTTAGAAAGGTGGTACCCGTTCCGGGCTAGCGATGCGCCCGCGCGGGATGTTCGGGTATACTGAGGCCCATGTAGCGAGCTTCCTTTGCAACAGGGTCTTTTTTACCCCTCCGAACCGCAAAGGATCTCATCGTGCTCGCGCAACTCACGAACGTCTCACTCTCCTTCCCCGACAAAAAAGTCTTGCAAGACGTCTCCTTCACCGTTTATCCGGGGGACAGGATCTCGCTCGTCGGGCCGAACGGCGCGGGAAAGACGAGCCTCTTTAAGATACTCACCGGGCGTCTGAATCCCGACGCGGGTGCCGTATCTCGGGCTGGGGGCGTTCGGATCGGGCATCTGGAGCAGGATCTTTCCGATTCGGCGAGCGGGCACGAGCTTACCTGTATGGAGGCCGCGCTGGAGCCGTTCGCGGGCCTGATCCGGCTCGAAAAACGCCTCGAAGAAATCGCTGTAAAGCTGGGTCGGGAAGGCCACGCATCGGTCTTGATGGAAGAGCTTGGCGAGGCCCAGCGACGCTTCGAGGACTCGGGCGGCTACTCGTTCAGGGCGAGAACGGAGGCTACTCTGACGGGACTCGGGCTGCCGGAATCCCTCTGGGACCGCGAAGTATCCGGGCTCTCGGCGGGGCAGCGGATGCGGCTCGCGCTGGCGCGGATATTGCTGGAGGAGCACGACCTGGTCCTTTTCGACGAGCCGACCAACCACCTCGACGTCCCGGCCCGCGAGTGGCTGGAGGGGCATCTAAAGAACTCGAAGGTGGCCTACATGGTCGCCTCCCACGACCGCCGGTTCCTCGACGCGGTCTCGGAGAAGGTCGCCCACCTCGACAGGGCGAACCTCTCCCTGTACACGGGAGACTACACGGCTTTCCGGGGGCAGGTCGAGCGGGCCGAAGAAGAGGGGTGGCGACGGTACGAAAAAAGCCGCAAGCAGGAGAGGAAGCTCCGGCGTCAGGCGCAGGATTACAGGGCCTGGTCCGAGGCCGGGGAGAGGGCGAAGCGCGGCGCGGCCGACAAGGGTTTCGTAAGCCACAGGGCCGCGAAGGTCATGAAGCGCTCGCTCGTGGCCCGCAGGCGCATGGAGGAGGCCGCGGAGAACGCCAGGGCCGAGAAACCTTTCGAGGGGGATGAGATCAAGATAGGTTTCGGGCCGTCCCGGGGCCGGGGCCTGATCCGGGCCGAGGACCTCACGATCGGGTACTCGCCGGAGAGGCCGCTGGCCGCCGGGATCTCCTTCGACCTCTCCGCCGGCGAGAGGCTGGCGGTGACCGGCCCGAACGGCTCCGGTAAGACCGCCCTCCTGCGCACCGTGCTGGGTGAGGTCCAACCGCTCTCCGGTGGGGCGGGCGTCTCACCGACCGCGCGGGTCGGGTACTTCGACCAGGACCACCGGCTGCCGGCGCGGGACGTTACGGCGCTGGAGATCCTGCGCGGGACCGGGGACGAGACGCTCGCCCGCACCGTCCTGGGCAGGATGGGGGTCAGGAGGGAGACCGTAAGCAAGCCGGCGTCCAGGTTGAGCTCCGGCGAGCGGGCGAAGGTGCTGCTCACCCGTCTCGTGCTCGGGGACAACGACCTGCTCGTGCTCGACGAGCCGACCAATCACCTGGACATAGAGACCCAGGACGTGCTCCTCGGCGCGCTCGAAGGCTTCCCCGGCGGCGTCCTCTTCGTCTCCCACGACCGGCACTTCGTGGACGCGCTCGCAACGAAGACCCTGCGGCTCGGGATAACATAGGTCCATGACCGGAGACCCGACGCGCGTTCCCTGCCCGCTCAGGTCGGCGGCCCTCGCCTCCCCGGACGCCGAAGCCGTCGTTGGACCCGGGTGGGCCATCTCCTACGGAGAGCTCGACCGGCGCGTCTCCGCGTCCGAGCGGGGTATGGGGGATCTCGGTATCCAGCCCGGCGGTCGGGTCGCCCTCTACTTGCCGAAGAGCCTGGACTACTTGGTTCTTCTGCTGGCCCTGATGCGCGCGGGCCTGGTGGCCTGCCCGGTGAGCACCCGCCTACCGGCCGCCGCGGTTGCGCCGCTACTGGAGGAGGCCGGGTGCTCGGTACTGGTCTCCGCCGACGAGGACCTCCGCGGCGCAACCGACGAGATACCCGTGGTCGACCCGGATGTGCTCCTGGCCGATGGCGCGGGGTATGAAGGACCGCCGGGGCCTCTGGATGTTTCGCTCGCCCGGCCGGCGACCATAGTCTTCACTTCCGGCAGCACCGGAATTCCGAAGGCGGCGCTGCACACGTTCGGCAACCACTACTACAGCGCCCTCGGCTCGAACGATAACATCCGGCTCCGGCCGGGAGACCGGTGGCTGCACTCGCTGCCGCCCTACCACGTCGGCGGGCTCTCCATAATCTTTCGCTGCCTCCTCGCGGGGGCGGCGGTCGCGCTGCCCGGACCGGAGGCTACTATCGGCGGGTCTATACCAGACCTCCGTGTTACCCACGTCTCCCTGGTCTCCACCCAGCTCCTGCGGCTGCTGCGCGAGGACGCCGATCTCTCCGGCCTCGAGGCCGTCCTGATGGGTGGGGGGCCCATAGATCCAACCCTCGTTGACGGTGCCTCCGAACTATCCATTCCCGTACACACCAGCTACGGCCTCACCGAGATGGCCTCCCAGGTCACGGCTACGCCGCCCGGGGCGCCCCTGAAGCGGCTCTACACCGCCGGGCGCGTTTTGGCGCATCGTGAGGTGCGAGTCTCAGAAGACGGAGAGATCCTGGTAAGGGGCGAGACTCTCTTCTCCGGCTACGTCCGGGACGGCAGGCCGGACCTGCCGCTAGACGGGGAGGGCTGGTTCCACACGGGCGATCTCGGCGAGTTGGACGCGGAAGGGTACCTCCGGGTGGCGGGCCGTCGGGACAACCTCTTCGTCTCGGGCGGCGAGAACGTCCAGCCCGAGGAGGTCGAAGAAGCCCTGTGCCGCATCGAGGGCGTCGAAGAAGCCGTAGTGGTGCCCGTGCCCGACGGAGAATTCGGGGCCAGGCCCGTCGCCTTCGTGAGGACGAACGGAGAGGCGGGGGACCTGGCCCCGGAACTGGGGAAGACCCTGCCCCGGTTCAAGATCCCGGTCGCGTTCCACGACTGGGAGGGAACCGGCGGCATGAAACCCGACCGCCCCGCCCTGCGTCGCCGCGCCGAAACGCTCAACCCCGTATCGCCCCCAACAAACCCGTAAGGGCGGGTTCCAAACCCGCCCGCAAAACGGAAACCCCGCCAAACGCTACAGGCCCATGGGTGCGCGGTCCATACGGGCGGCACCGCTCTCCACGGCGGCGTCCCGGACGGCCGTGGAGACGCGCTCGTGGACCTTGGGGTCGAGGGCGTCGGGGACGAGTTCCGATTCCTGGGTCAGATCGGCCAGGGCTTCGGCCGCGGCGAGCTTCATCTGGAGTGTGATCTCCTCGGCCCCCGAGAGAAGCGCGCCCCGGAAGATGCCGGGGTATCCGAGGACGTTGTTCACGCTCGTCCCGTCGGCGGCGAAGGCGGCGCCCGCCCGTATCGCGGCCTCCGGTTCGATCTCGGGGTACGGGTTGGTGAGGGCCAGGATTACCTGACCCTCGCGGACCAGGGACGGGTCGATGAGGCCGGGCACGCCCGTCGTGGCGACCACGACGTCGGCCTCCTCCATGACGGTCTCGAGGTCCGCTATCTCTATGCCCTTCTGGCGGGCCCTCTCGTGGGAGAGCGGGTTCGGGTCCGAGGCGACCACGCGCTTGGCGCCGGCGTCGGCCATGAGCGCCGCTATCCCGTAGCCCGCCGCCCCGAGCCCGATCTGGCCGACGACTTCTTCCTCCAGGGTAAGCCCGGCGTGCCGGCAGGCGACGAGCGCCGCCGCGAGCGTAACGACCGCCGTCCCGTGAACGTCGTCGTGCATCACCGGCTTCGACAGTGCTTCGATAAGGCGCCGCTCTATCTCGAAGCATTCGGGGGCCGAGATGTCCTCCAGGTGGATGCCGCCGAAGGTCGGCGCTATGCGGACCACGGTCTCCACGAACTCGTCGACGTCTTTGGTGTCTACCAGGATCGGCATGGCCGAGACGTTGGCGAGCTGGTGGTAGAAGACGGCCTTGCCCTCCATCACCGGCATCGAGGGGACGGGGCCGATGTCTCCGAGCCCGAGCACCCTCGTCCCGTTGGTGCAGATGGCGACGCTGCGCCCGATCATGGTCAACTCTCCCGCGAGCGAAGGGTCATCGGAGATGGCCACGCAGGCCCGGGCCACGCCCGGGGTGTAGACGTCGCGCATGTCCTGGACCGTGCGGACGGGCCTGGTCGAAGAGATGACCAGCTTGCCGCCTTCGTGGCGGAGCAGCGCCCGATCTCGCGACCAGAGGACCTCGACTCCTTCGAGTTTGTTCAGGAGCTCGACCACGCGTTCGGCCTGGTCGTGGTCCTCGACGGCGAGCGTGATCTCGCGTATCGAAGACTCCCGACCGACGTTGATGGTCGTGACGTCTCCGATCAGGCCCCCGCCCTCCGCTATGGCCCCCGCGACCGCCGCGAGCTGCCCCGTGCGGTGCGGTTGGCGGACGCGGTACGTGTAATCTAGCGGCAAGACGAACCCCCTTCTGTCCCTGACTCCCCGACGGGGATTCTATCCGACGGGCATCTCTACTGGATCAAGGCCTCGACGAGAGGCCCCGGGCTGTCTGTGATCTTTCCGCGCAACGTTTCCTCCTCTCCTGGCCTCCGGAAACACGTTAGCAGCCCCGATGTTTCCACGCCTGATGTAAACTCGCCCGGTCACGCCTCAGAGGGGAGGACCCGCATGCAGCAGACGTTCGACGTACGGGCCGTCCGCGCCGAGTTCCCGGCGCTCTCGCGCCTGCACGCCGGCAGGCCCGTCGTCTACTTCGACGGCCCCGGCGGCTCCCAGGTGGCGAGGCCTTCCATCGAGGCGATGACCCGCTACATGGAGCGCGGCGGCGCGAACCTCCACGGCGTCTTCCCGACGAGCACGGAGACGGAGGAGATCCTCGCCGAGACCAGGCACGCCTGCGCGGCCTTCCTCGGCGCGGAGCCGGACGAGGTCGCCTTCGGGGCCAACATGACCACCCTTACCCTCGCCATCTCGCGCGCCCTCTCCCGGAACTGGGACGGGAACTCCGAGATCGTCGTCACCGAGCTCGACCACCGAGCCAACGTCGACCCCTGGCTCATCGCCGCCGAGGAAAAAGGGGCCAGGGCGCGTTGGATTCCCGTGAACCCCGAGACTCTGACCCTCGACCTCAGCGATATAGAAGAGAAGATCACGTCCAAAACGAAGCTCGTCGCCGTGGGCCTGGCCTCGAACGCCGTCGGCACTGTGAACGACGTGGCCGCGATAGCGGAGCGGGCCAGGGAGGTCGGCGCCGTCGTCGCCGTCGACGCCGTCCACGCGGCCCCGCACATCCCGATAGACAGGGACGCTCTGGGGGCCGACGTCATTACCTGCTCGGCCTACAAGTTCTTCGGCCCGCACGTGGGCGTCACGGCCATCAGGCGCGAGCTCTTCGAGGCCATGGAGGTCCACAAGCTGGACCCCGCGCCCTCCCACATCCCCGACAAGCTCGAGACCGGCACCCAGAACCACGAGGGCATAGCCGGCGTGAAGGGGCCCTGGACTTCATCTCGTCGCTCGGCGGGGAGAAACCCCGCGGGAGAGGTTTTTGGAGGCGATGCGGACAGTCGAGGAGCATGAGACGTGGCTGGCGGATAGGTTCCGGGCGGCGCTGCGGGAGATCCCGGGCGTAAAACTCTACGCCGCCCCCGACGGCGTCCGTAAGACCCCGACCGTGGCGTTCCGGCTAGAGGGCCGCCCGCCGCTGGAGGCCTGCCGGCACGCGGCGGACCGCGGCTTCTTCATTGCCGCCGGGGACTTCTACGCGTCCACGGTCGCGGAGATGCTGGGCATAAAAGAGGGCGGCGGTTTCGTGCGGGCCGGGCTCGCCCCGTACAACACCATCGAGGAGGTAGAGGGGTTCGTGCGGGCGGTCCGGGACCTCGTCGAGGGGACCGCGTAGCCGGGCCTTGACGACAACCCGGGGGATTCTGGTATACTGCTGGGCGTAACGTAAGAGCAAGGTGGGTTTACATTCGACGGAGCGCCACCCCGGGATACATTGAGGGTGGCATTTTTGTTTGGTGGGGACCCATAAACACGAAAGGTGGGCGCCTGAATATGGCCCAAGGAACAGTGAAGTGGTTCAGCGACGAGAAGGGCTACGGCTTTATCTCCCCGGACGACGGGGGTGAGGACCTCTTCGTGCATCATACCGGCATCTCCGGTGAGGGCTTCAAGACCCTCGACGAAGGCGCCAAGGTTACCTACGAGGCGACCCAGGGACGCAAGGGAATGCAGGCGGAGAACGTCACTCCCGCCTAACATCCGGTAACTCATCGGATAAGCGCAGGGCCGGGGTTAACCCCCCGGCCTTCGTCGTACCACAAGAAAACCACGAGACCGCTCCGAACGGGGGCTTCGGTACTCGTTTGGAGGAGGGATCAAGTGGAATACCTGGTTGCCGTGCTCGTAGGGCTGGCGCTGAGTCAGTTGGCCACGCTTATCACGACGGTCTATCTGCACCGCGTTCTCTCGCACAGGTCCATCCGGCTCCACCCGGCGCTTACGATGGCGATGCGCTTCGGGACCTGGATGCTCACCAGCATCTCCCCGCGCGAGTGGGTGGCGGTCCACCGCAAGCACCACAACTTCAGCGACGTCGAGGGCGACCCGCACAGCCCCCACATCGAGGGCTACTGGCAGATAATGATCGGCAACGTCTACTACTACCGCCGCGAGGCGAACGACGGCGACACCTTAGAGAAGTACGCCGCCGATCTCCCCTTCGACAAGCTCGATAAGGCGCTCTTGCGCCGCGGCACTCTGGGCTTCTCCCTGACCGGCGTAATTCTCGTCGTCCTCTTCGGCGTCTTCGGCCCCGGGTGGGGCATCGGCCCCGGCCTCGTCGCGCTGGCGACCCTCGCCGTCGTCTACCTGCTCCTGAACGCCGCAATCAACGGCGCGGGCCACACCTTCGGTTACAAGAGCTTCGAGAACGACGCGACGAACCTGAAGCTTCTGGCGCTCATCACGTTCGGGGAGGGACTGCACAACAACCACCACGCCCGGCCGGCCTCGGCCAAGCTCGCGGCGTTCAAGGACGAGTTCGATCCCGCGTGGCCCGTGATCCGTCTCCTCGAGAAGCTCCGCCTCGCCGAGGTGCTCACCAAAGTGGACGAGGGCTGGGACGACCACCGCCGCCGCATCCCGCGGACGACCGTCAGCCCGCTCGGCAACAAGACGGTGCAGGAGTAGGGCTATCAGCCATCAGCCCGCTCGGCCTTCGGCCTCGCTATCAGCCATCAGCTTTTTGTTCTAGCTGATGGCTGACTGCTGAAAGCTGATAGCTTCAAACACCCGAAACTCTCTCCATTGGGCCAAAGATCCGGGGCGGGGTCGGCGATTATAGTGCGGCCAGTACCCGAGATCTGAACCGAGGAGGCCCGATGGAAGTATCTACCGTGAAGAGGGCGCCGCTCCTGCACCGGGAGTACGACCGCATCGCTATTCCCGAGGGGGTCCCTGAGCTCGGCGTCCGGGAGGGGGACGAAGGCGTGATCCAGCGTCTCACCTACCTCCGAAACACCGT
Organism: Rubrobacter tropicus; assembly: GCF_011492945.1. Classification (NCBI taxonomy): domain Bacteria; kingdom Bacillati; phylum Actinomycetota; class Rubrobacteria; order Rubrobacterales; family Rubrobacteraceae; genus Rubrobacter; species Rubrobacter tropicus. The sequence continues at coordinate 3,241,641 of NZ_CP045119.1, read as the reverse complement.
CTTCGCCTTCGTGACGGTCACCTACTCGACCGGACAGCCGAGGGGCTGGGTCGTCGTCGAGGTCAAGCCGGAGCTAAAGGTCCATTCCTACACGACGGCTTCTTAGTAGAACGGTTCGCGGCGGGACCGTTTGCGAACGGCCCCTACGGATGAGGCGATTTCAGCCCAACAACAGGTAGAGCAACGCCTTCTGCGCGTGCAACCGGTTCTCGGCCTGGTCGAAGACGCGGCTGCGCGGACCGTCTATGACGCCCGCCGTCACCTCCTCGCCGCGGTGGGCCGGCAGGCAGTGCAGGAAAACGGCGTCTCCGGCCGCCAGGCCCATCAACTCCTCGTTTACCTGGAACGGGCCGAACTCTTTCTTGCGCCCCTCGGCCTCGGCCTCCTGGCCCATGCTGGCCCAGACGTCCGTGTAGACGACCCTGGCGCCCGAGGCGGCTTCCCGGGGGTCTTCGGTGATGGCCGGGGCGGCGCCGAGCTTTTCGGCGGTTTCAACCACCTTTTCATCCGGGCCGTGGCCCTCGGGGTGGGCTATGGCGAGATCGGCGCCGGTGAGGGCGCAGGCTATGGCGAGGGAGTGGGCCACGTTGTTGCCGTCGCCGACGTAGGCGATCTTCACGCCCTCCAAAGTCCCGAACTCCTCGCGCACGGTCAGGAGGTCGGCGAGGGCCTGGCAGGGGTGGTGGGCGTCGGAGAGGCCGTTTATGACGGGGACGTCGGCGGCACCCGCCAACTCTTCTAGCTCCTCGTGGTCGAAGGTGCGGACCATGATGGCGTCGATGTAGCGGGCGAGGACGCGTCCGGTGTCGGAAGGGGTCTCGCGCTTGCCCATCTGTATCTCTTGAGGGGAGAGCGAGAGCGCGTGGCCGCCGAGCTGGTACATCCCGACCTCGAACGAGACGCGGGTCCTGTTCGAGGGCTTCTGGAAGACCATCGCGAGCGTCCTGCCGCGCAGGGGGCGGTAGGGGATGCGGGCCTTCTGGAGGCCCTTGATCTTGTCTGCCTCGTCGAGTATCGAGACCACTTCCTCCGGCGCGAACTCCTCGAGCGTCAGGCAGTCGCGCCCGGAGAGGGGGGAGGGTTTCGGCGGGACGTCGTCTATCTGCGGGATCACGGCCACGATCCTCTTACGCCACAGCGGCTTCGGGAACGGCCGCGCTCATCGCGGCCCGCACGCCGCCTCGAAAGGTGTCGAGCATGGCCCGAACCTCCGTCCTGGTAACGGTGAGCGGCGGCGCCATCCGAATGGTCGTACCCCCCACCAGGTTCACCAGCACACCCTCCTCGAGACAGTGCTCGAAGACGGACCGCGCGAGGTCGGGGTCACCAAAATCGAAACCGATCAGGAGCCCCTCCCCGCGGACCTCGGCCCCGGGCACCCTGTCGGCCAGGGTTTCGAGCGCGTTCTTGAGGATTCGCCCCTTGAACCGGACCTCCGCGAGAAAATCCTCGTCGTTCACGACCCCGAGCACGGCCTTGATCGCGGCCATCGCCAGCGGGTTGCCCCCGAAGGTCGAGCCGTGGTTGCCTGGACCCAACGCTGCGAACTCTTCCTTTGCCAGCACCGCGCCAACTGGAAAACCGCCGCCGAGACCCTTCGCGCTCGTCAGGACGTCGGGAACGAGGCCAACACCCTGGTAGGCGTACAGGTGCCCGGTGCGCCCCGCGCCCGTCTGCACCTCGTCGAAGATGAGAACCGCGTCGAGTCGGTCGCAGAGGTCGCGCAGGCCTTGCAGGAAGCCTTCAGGCGCGACGTTCACGCCGCCCTCACCCTGGATGGGCTCCACGAGTATCGCGGCGGTCTGGGGGCCGGAGAGCTTTTCTGCGGCTTCGAGGTCGCCGTAGGGGGCGTGGACCATGCCGGGGAGCATGGGGCCGAAGGCGGCCTTCAGGGAGGGTTGGGCCGTGGCGGAGAGGGCGCCGTAGGTGCGGCCGTGGAAGGACTTCGAGAAGGTCAGGACCTCGTGCTTCTCGGGGCCGTGGTGGTCGTGGGCGTGCTTGCGGGCCAGCTTGATGGCCGCCTCCACGCTCTCTGTGCCGGAGTTGCAGAAAAAGACCCTGTCGAAGTCCGTGGCTTGCGTGAGCTGTGCTGCGGCTTCGGCCTGGATCGGGATCTCGTACAGGTTGGAGCAGTGGATGAGCCTGTCCGCCTGGTCTTTTATCGCGCCGACCAGGGCCGGATGCCCGTGGCCCAGCGAGTTGGTGGCTATCCCCCCTATAAAGTCCAGGTAGCGGTTGCCTTCGTCGTCGAAGAGCCAGCTCCCGCGCCCGCCCGTCGGTGAGATCCCCAACCGTTTGTAAGTCTCCATTACTGCCTGCATGCCGCCCCTCCTTCGTATACGAGCGTACCCACGTCCTCGCCGGAGAGAGCCCCGGACAGAACGCCCTTCTTGTTTCCGTTCAACACCCTTGCCCGGACCCCGCCGCGCGCCGCCAGCGCCGCCGCCCGCAACTTGGGGACCATCCCCCCGGCCGCGAGCCCGCTCTCGACGAAGTCCTCGGACTCCTCGGGGCCGAGCGAGGCCACGGCCTCGCCGTCTTTCAGCAGGCCGTCGACGTCGGTGAGCAGGAACAGGTGCCCAGCCCCAAGACCAACGGCCAGGGCCGCCGCCGCGGAATCCGCGTTCACGTTGTACGCGCCCTCCGGACCGAGGCCCAAAGGCGCCACGACGGGCACGAAACCGCCGCTCCAGAGCGCCTCGATGAGCGCCGGCTCGACGGACGAGACTTCCCCGACCCGGCCGAGCTCCGGTACGGGCTCCACCAGGATCGTCGGCCCGTCGGTGCCGGAGATGCCGGCGGCGGGGACGCCGATCCCGCCGAGCCCCCGCACGAGGGCCTTGTTGACGCCCCCGGCGAAGACCATCTCGGCGACCTCCAGCGTCGCCGCGTCCGTTACCCGCAGGCCCTCGTGGAAGGTGCTCTCGATGCCTAAAGAGTCGAGCATCCGGGTGAGCTGCGGGCCGCCGCCGTGGACGAGGACGACGGGCGTTCCGCCGGCCAGAATGGAAGGCAGGTCCTCCAGGGCGCCGCCTTTCAAGGCGCCGCCGCCGACCTTCACGACGATGGGGGCCTTCGCGCTCACGAGCGGTAGGTCCCGTTGATCCTGACGTACTCGTAGCTCAGGTCGCAGCCCCACGCGGTCGCAGACGCGGTGCCGGCGTCCAACCGGGCCGAGATCCTGACCTCCCCGCTGCTGAGCGCCGCGTTCGCCTCGGCGACCTCGTGCGGGACGGGCGCTCCTTCGAAGACCTTGACGGGGCCGAACCAGAGCTCCAGGCCGTCCGGGTCGAAAGGGACGCCGGCGTAGCCCATAGCCGTCAGCACCCTGCCCCAGTTGGCGTCCTCGCCGAAGACGGCGGCCTTGACGAGACTGCTTCCGACGACGCTCTTCGCGAGCGCAGCGGCGGTCTCCTCATCGGCCGCCCCCTCGACGACCACCTCGACGAGCCGCGTCGCTCCCTCGCCGTCGCGCGCTATCTCCTTGGAGAGCTCCCGCGCGACGGATTCGACCGCCCCCGCAAAAGCCGGATAATCTGGGGATTCGACCTTTAGCGGCTCGTTCCCGGCGGCGCCGTTTGCGAGGAGCAGGGCCGTGTCGCTCGGGGAGGTGTCGCCGTCCACGGTGACGCGGTTGAAGGTGCGGTCCGTCGCCCGGGCAAGCGTCTCCCGCAGGCATTCGGGCTCCACGGCTGCGTCGGTGGTGAGGAAGGCGAGCATCGTGCCCATGTTCGGGTGGATCATGCCGCTCCCCTTGGCCGTCCCCCCGACGGTTACGGCCCGGCCTCCGACCTCGACCTCCACCACCGCCTCTTTGGTGCGCGTGTCGGTCGTCAGGATGGCCTCTGCGAAAGCTGTTCCGTCCCTGGAAAGCTTTCCAGCGGCAGCTTCTATCCCGGCCCGGACGTTGTCCATCGGCAGGTGTTCCCCGATCACACCGGTGGAGGCGACCGCCACCCGTCCGGCCTCGACCCCCAAAGCCTCGGCCGCAGTCCCCTGCATCTCGTAAGCGTCCTCCACGCCCTTCTTGCCGGTGGCCGCGTTGGCGTTGCCGCTGTTGACGACCACGGCCCGCAGGCCGCCGGCGGCGACCGCCTCGCGCGTCACAGCTAGCGGCGCCCCCTTGAACTCGTTGCGCGTAAAGACAGCCGCCGCGGCGCAAGGACGTTCCGAGAAGAGCAGGCCCAGATCCAACACCCCCGCACCCCGCACCCCGCACGCGACCCCACCCGCAACGAAACCCTCAGGCGCCGCCGCCCCACCAGGGCGAGTCGTTATTCCGATTGTTGAATCTTTATTCATGATTGGGCCGTATTGTCGCACCCGTGCGTGGGGTCGTCAATGGAAATATACAGAAACTTGAATAAATATCCGGCGGGTGCTCTAATACCGCCATGGGCTTGAAGGTCGGTATTTACGGAGGCGGCGGGTACGCGGGGGCCGAGTTGGTGCGGCTTCTTGGCGGGCACCCGAAGGTCGGGGGGTTGGAGGTTGCTTCGCGGGGGTACGCGGGGCGTGCCATCGGCGAGGTGTTTCCGCAGATCTCGTCCAAGGGTTCTTTCGTGGGGCCGGAGGAGATCGAGGCTTCCGGTCTCGACGTGGCTTTCGTGGCCTACGGGCACGGGGAGAGCGCTGAGACCGTGGCTGCGTTGTTGGAGGCCGGGGTCGGGCTCGTGGTCGACCTCTCGGCCGATTTCAGGTTGCCCGAGGTCGGCATGTACGAGGAGTGGTACGGGGTGCATCCCGCGCCGGGGTTGTTGGGGGAGGCCCATTACGGGCTGCCCGAGGTCTTCGGGGCCGCTGAGGGCCGGATCATCGCGAACCCGGGATGCTACCCGACGGCGGCCGTCCTGGCGCTCGCGCCGGTGGTGAAGCGGGTTGGCGGGGGGATAAAGTCCGTCACGATCAACGCGCTCTCCGGGGTGAGCGGGGCCGGGGCGAGGCCAAGCGTCAAGACGCATTTCGTGAGCGCCAACGAGAGCGCGAACGCGTACGGGGCGCCGCTGCACCGGCACACGCCGGAGATCGAGACGATGTTGCGCAGGGTGGGGGAGAGCCCGGCGGTCACGTTCGTGCCGCACCTAATTCCTATTAGTCGCGGCGAGCTCGAAACCATAGTCGTCGACCTCGACGATGTGCCGGACGCTGGAGAGGTTCTCGGTTGGTACGCGGATGACTACGAGGGGTGGTCTTTCGTGGAGGCGAGGGAAGAGTACCCGCACGTCTCCCACGTGGCGAACACGAACAGGTGCAGGCTCTCGGCCGCGGTGGACCGGCGGGCGGGGAAGCTGCTGCTCTTCTCGGCCGTGGACAACCTGCTCAAGGGGGCATCCGGGGCGGCGGTCCAGAACATGAACCTGGCGCTCGGGTATCCAGAAGATCTGGGCCTCGAGCATCTCAAGTAGGAGGAAGAGTATGGGCGCGACGCGCGCACCGGTGGACAAGACCACGAGGCAGGATCTGATCCTGCGCCTCATCTCTGAGCGGGATCTCGGCACCCAGCAGGGTGTGGCCGAGGCGCTTGCCGACGAGGGGGTCGAGGTGGCGCAGGCCACCGTGAGCCGGGACCTCGCGGAGCTCGGGGTGCTCAAGGTCGGGAATCGCTACCTGGCGCTCCCGCACGACCCAGGTTCGGCCGGGATAGAGGTGCTCCCGAGCTTCGTGCTCGGTATTGTCCCGGCCCGGAACCAGGTCGTGATCCACACCAGAGACGGCACCGCCGGCGCCGTCTCCAGCGTCCTGGACAGGGTCAAGGGGCTCAAGATCCTGGGCACCATAGCCGGCCAGGACACCGTGCTCGCCATCTCCTCCGACGACGAAGCGGCAGAGGAGGTGGCGAGCCTCATAGCCGACGTCTGCCGCGCGAAGACCCGTCCCGCCGGAAACGTCGAGTAGCGCGGGGCCGTGAGGATCCACTTCATCAGGCACGCCACGTTCGTGCTCGAAACGGGCGCCGGGCGCGTACTGGTCGACCCGATGCTGGGCCGCGCCGGGACCGCGCCCGCCGTCCCGAACACGCCCAACGAGAGGCCCAATCCCCTCGTCGAGCTGCCGCTCGGGGACGGGGAGTTGTCCGACCTTCTCGGGAGCACGGACGCCGTCCTCGTGACGCACACCCACAACGACCACTGGGACGGGCGGGCGCAGGAGCTGGTTCCAAAAGACGCGCCGGTCCTCTGCCAGCCGGAGGACGAGGACAAGATCTCCGGGGCGGGTTTCGTGGGCGTCTCGCCAGTGGTCTCCGAGTTCGAATGGAACGGTCTGCGTTTCGCGCGGACCGGTGGCCGTCACGGGACGGGGGAGATCGGGGCGCGGATGGCCCCCGTATCGGGCTTCGTGATTCGGGCGGAGGGATCCCCAAGCCTCTACGTCGCCGGCGATACGATCTGGTGCGACGAGGTCGAGGAGGCGCTGAACGCCCATCGACCCGACGTGATCGTCGTGAACGCCGGGGCCGCCCGGTTCCTGGAGGGCGACCCGATCACGATGACCGCCGAAGACGTGGCGAAGGTCTGCCGGGCGGCGCCCGAATCGCGCGTGATCGCCGTCCACATGGAGGCCATAAACCACTGCCTGCTAACCCGCCGCGAACTGGCCGAGGAGCTCGACCGGCAGGGGCTCGCCGGACGGGTGGAGATCCCCGTCGACGGCGAGATCCTCGAAACGCCGTCGTGAACGCCGCTCGCGGGGGACTGCGCCTCTCCGTCCTCGACGGGCGAACGGGAGTCTGCCGGCTCGCCCCCGACTCGGAGATCCCCGCCTGGGTAACGTCCGGCGGCTTCTGCTCCGTAACGCGCACCACGGACGAGCTCTCGATAGCGTGCCCGGAGGCCTCCGTTCCCGGAGACGTCCGGTGCGAGCGGGGGTGGCGCGCTTTGAAGCTGGAGGGGCCGTTCGAGTTCTCGGAGGTCGGCGTCCTGGCCTCGGTAACGGCGCCGCTCGCGGAAGCCGGCGTCGCCGTCTTCGCCGTCTCGACGTTCGACACGGACTACGTGCTGGTAAAGGAAGAACGACTGGAACTGGCCGTCGCCGCGCTGCGCGAACGGTCCCACGAGGTTCTGTGAACCCCGACATCTCTGGAGGAACGATGCTCGAAAACAAGAAGGTAGTTCTCGCCTACTCGGGCGGGTTGGACACCTCGGTCTGCGTGAAGTGGCTGGAGCAGCAGGGGGCCATTCCGTACGCGCTCTACCTGGACCTCGGGCAGGGGGAGCCTGCGGACGACGTGCGGGCCAAGGCGCTCAAGATAGGCGCCGCCGACGCCTTCGTGCGCGACGCGAAGGCCGAGTTCGTCGAGGAGTACGTCGCCCCCGCGATAAAAGCGAACGCCCTCTACGGGGGCAAGTACCCTCTGTTTACGGCGCTCGGGCGCCCGCTCATTGCGAAGAAGCTCGTCGAGGCCGCGAGGGAGGTGGGCGCGACCCACATCGCTCACGGATCGACGGGGAAGGGGAACGATCAGGTCCGGTTCGACGTCACGACCGCATCCGTCGCCCCGGACCTCACCGTCGTCGCCCCCGTGCGCGACTGGAACATGAGCCGCCCGGAGGAGATGGCCTACGCCGAGGAGCACGGCATCCCCGTCCCGACGTCCAAAGAGTCGCCTTACAGCGTGGACCAGAACCTCTGGGGGCGCTCCATCGAGGCCGGTCCCCTCGAGGACCCGGACCACGAGCCGACCTCCGACGTCTTCGAACTGACCGCCGAGCCCGAGAACGCGCCCGACGAGGCTGGCTACGTCGAGATCGGGTTCGAAGAAGGCCTTCCGACCACCCTGGACGGCCAGGAGTTGCCGCTGGTGGATCTGATCGAAGCCCTCAACACGACCGCGGGCTCGCACGGCGTCGGCCGCATCGACATGGTCGAGGACCGCCTCGTCGGCATCAAGAGCCGGGAGATCTACGAAGCCCCCGCGGCCCTCACGGTAATCCAGGCCCACCAGGAACTCGAGACCCTGACCCTCACCAAAGACGTCCTCCGCTTCAAGGCGACCATCGAACAACGCTACGCCGAACTCACCTACGACGGCCTCTGGTTCACCCCCCTCAAATCCGCCCTCGACGCCTTCGTCTCCGAGACCCAGAAGACCGTAACCGGCACCGTCCGCCTCAAGCTCTACAAGGGTTCGAGCACTGTGGTCGGCCGCACGGCCCCAAACGCCCTCTACAGCAAGGACCTCGCAACCTACGACCCAAACAGCACCTTCGACGAGGCCGCAGCAGCAGGCTTCATAGCCCTCTGGGGCCTCCCGGCCCGCCAGTGGGCCGGCGTAAACGGCGGCGCGGAGCAAAGCGCCATCTCCGCCAAACACTAAAGTCGAGGTATAAAGACTCCGACAAAACCGGCCGTTTTGCAGCGTATTCGCCACAAGTTTGCAACAGCAGACACCTACGGAAAAACTGCACCTGTAGTTCAGATACATTCTGAACCTGAACTACAGGTCAAAACAAAACTGATGTAGGCCCTCCGGGGGCTAGACCCGTGGGGCACGCTCCGACGACGTCTACGGGGTGTGCCGAATCGTTCCCGCGCGGCCAGGCGGTTCGGTCGGATCTGGAAGATCGAACACGGCTTTTAGCCAAATAGAAGTGGTTGCCGGAAGTCGAACACGATTGGGCAACACCCACATCACCTACCTCGGCCTGCTGGCAGAACGCCACCCTTCGGCCCTGACTCTTCGCGCTCGAGGAATACGCTGCGAGGAGGCCGCGACCGTCGGGGGTGCTGCAGCAAACGCTGTTTCCCTACAAGGAGGCTTGGGGTTCATGTTCCGATGAGCGGCCTCCGTAAGGGACGCTTCTTCACAGGGACCGGAAGCCGGTAAAACCATGAAAGGACTCAGTCCGGCGACTTTCCAGAATACGGATTCGGGCCGTATTCGCGCATCCCGACCTCTGGGGGGAACTCCGGTAGGGGATCCCCTATCGAGGGGATCAGGCCCAGGTCCACCCGCGTAACCGTCTCGCAGTCGCCGTCTACGTCGTCCTGCGGGTCTGCCACCACTGCGTCGTCGCCGGGTCCGCAATCGAGCACGTCCACCGAGGGGTAGGGCCAGCTCACCGCGTCGAGGAAGTCGTCGCCCCCACCCCCGTTCAGGCGGTCTGGTCTGTAGTCCTCCGGGTACTGTCCCCAAGGTCCCTCCGACGCGAGGAGGTCGTCCGCGGGCCCGCCGCGCATCTCGTCCGGCCCTTCCCTGCCGAATAACACCCGCTCGGGGTCGCCGGGTGGGTCATTGGCCCAGCCCATAACGTACGAGGTGCTGTGGTAGGCGAGAAGCACTTTGGGTAGGGTCAGGACGACGCCCGCAACGACTAGCAGGCCGCAGGCAAGAAAGAGTCGCCGCGCCCAGCTCACCCCGCATCCGTCCGTCTGGGCAGACTCCCCAGCTTGACACCTTTCTTGCTGATTCCGGATCGCATCGGCCCGGATAGTATGTCCTCGCCGGCTGACGCGCTAGGGCGAAACCATGTCCTTAACCCAACCGTTGCGAAACGTTTACCGAGCGACGGGCACCGACGAGCACGAGGGACGGCGCGGTACTGAATTGGTCCTGCTGACCCCGCGGCACGCCGGTTTTACGGGGTTTGTATCCTAGTCGTACCCCTCGCAAGAGATCTACGAGGTTCCCTTGACAGAATGGGTACGAACGATTTAGGATTACATCAATATTTTTTGATGTGAAAGGTGGTGGCGCCGTGGCGGACGATTTGAGGGAGCGTGTCAGGGAGAGGTATGCCGGGCTCGCCGTGGCCGCCGGGGGTGGAAACGAGGGTTCGTGCTGCGGGTCTTCTTGCGGGTGCGGTTCCGGGGAGGATGTGGCGGTTCGGGTCTCGGATCTCTCGGGGAAGAGTTACTCGGAGGCGGAGAGGGAAGAGTTGCCGGTCCTCGCGGCGGAGGCTTCTCTGGGTTGCGGGAATCCCGTGGCGTTGGCGGACCTCTCCCCCGGGGAGGTGGTCCTCGATCTGGGTAGCGGGGGTGGAATCGACGTGTTGCTCTCCGCGCGCCGGGTCGCCCCGGGCGGGAAGGCCTACGGGCTGGACATGACCGACGAGATGCTGGAGTTGGCGCGTGCGAATCAGGCCGAGGCCGGGGTCGGGAACGCGGAGTTTCTGAAAGGTGAGATCGAGACCGTTCCGCTGCCCGACGGGTACGTTGACGTCGTCATAAGCAACTGCGTGGTCAACCTCTCCACGGACAAACCGCGCGTCATCGCCGAGGCGTTCAGGGTGCTGAAGCCCGGCGGACGCTTCGCCGTTTCGGACGTGGTCTTTCTGGGCGACAAGGGTCATCTCCCCGAAGAGGTGCTCGAGACGGTGGGCCTCTGGACCGGGTGCGTGGTCGGTGCGCTCGAGAAGGGGGAGTACGAAGGCTTGCTGGCAGAAGCCGGGTTCGAGGACGTCTCCGTGGAGGTCGTCAACGTCTACGAGCCCGAGACGATAGAGGGTCTTGATACGGACGAGAAGCGCGCCGCGTTCCGCGAGGTCCCGGCCGCGAGCGCGTTCGTCCGGGCCCGCAAGCCGGCGGAGGCGGGGTAGGCGGTGCAGGGACGGAGCCTGGGCGTGGTTTCGGAGAACGGTCACGCCCCGGAGGACGTTCGTGACGAAGCGCGGGTGGAGCGGCTCGTGTCGCTGGGGCGGGCGCTCTCCGACCCCATACGGGTAGAGATGCTCGGCATGATGTCCGGGGGGCGGGGTTGCTGCAGCCTGCCCGAGTGCGGCGTCCCGGCCGAAGACCAGGACGCCGGGATCTGCGTCTGCGAGTTCGAGGCGTACTTCGGGATGGGCCAGTCGAAGGTCTCCTACCACCTCCGCAAGCTCAAGGACGCCGGCCTGGTCACGGAGGAGAAGCGCGGAAGGTGGAGCTTCTACTCGCTGAAGCGGGACACCACCCGGGTCCTGCTCGCCGAGACGGCCGGCCACCTGGGGCTCGATACGGAGTCCGGAGATGGCTGACGCCAGAGAGAGGACCCGGGTGCTCTTCCTCTGCACCCACAACTCCGCCCGTTCCCAGATGGCCGAAGGGCTGCTCAGGGGACTGGCGGCAGAGCGCTTCGAGTCTTTCAGCGCCGGTACGGAGGCGACCCGCGTCAGGCCGGAGGCGATAGAGGCGATGCGTGAGATCGGCATCGACATCTCCGCCCAGGAGTCCGAGACCCTGGACCGCTACCTCGGCGAGCCCTTCGACTACGTGGTGACGGTCTGCGACGACGCCAACGAGACCTGCCCGGTCTTCCCCGGGGCGAAGCAGCGCCTGCACTGGTCGCTGCCGGACCCCTCGGCGGCCGGCGGGGCGGACGGCGAACGTCTGGCGGTGTTCCGGTCGGTGAGGGACCGTCTCGGAAGGCTCATCGAAGCGGAACTGGTAAGCGGTAGAGGAGGATACCCGTGAGGAAGCAGAAGGTGCTGTTCTTGTGCACCCAGAACTCCGCGCGCAGCCAGATGGCGGAGGGGTTTCTGAGGCACCTGGCCGGGGGTCGCTTCGAGGCCATGAGCGCGGGCCTCGAAGCCAGCGACGAGGTTCATCCGTGCGCCGTCGAGGCGATGCGGGAGGTCGGCATAGACATCTCCGACCAGCGGCCCAAGGGCCTCTCGGCCTACATGGGCAAGGAGTACTTCAACTACCTCATCATCGTGTGCGCCCGCGCCGAGGAGCGTTGCCCGAAGACCTTCCCCGGCGTTGGCACCACCTTCTCGTGGATCTTCGATGACCCCCGCCGCGACGAGGACCTCCCCTACGACTCGATGCTGGAGAGGTTCCGGGCGGTGCGCGACCAGATAGAGCTGAGGATGAGGGGATGGCTGGACCATCCCGAGGCGGAGCTGGAGAGGTTGCGCGAGGAGCGGGAGCGCGAGCGCCGGGAACGGCTCGGGGCCGCCAGCGGGCGTGAAGCGGCACCCGCCGGAGACTTCGCAGGGGGCCGGGAACACGACCCTTTCCGCCGTGCCTGAGGAAACCAGGATAGAGTTGCTCTACTTCGACGGTTGCCCTTCGCTCGGACCCGCCGGGGAGGCCCTGCGCCAGGCGCTCGCCGAGGAGGGCATCGAGGCCGCCGTCGACCTCGTGGCCGTGAACACCGGCGAGGAGGCGAGGAGGCTGCGGTTCCCCGGCAGCCCCACGATCCGGTTCAACGGCGAGGACGCGTTCCCCGCCGGCGGCGCCCCCGGGCCGGAGGAGTGGGGCCTGCGATGCCGCGTGTACGCGACGCCGGGGGGCCTCGAAGGTTCGCCCACAACCCCGATGCTCCGGGAGGCCCTGCGCCTGGCCTTGCCGGCCGGCAAGGAGTCCCCGACGAATTGAGGCGTCTGGCCGCCGAGTTCGTCGGCACGTTTTTGCTGGTCTTCGCCGGGCCCGGGGCCGTCATAATAGACGAGGTCTCGGGCGGGGGAGTCGGTTCTCTGGGCATCGGGCTCTCCTTCGGCCTCGCGGTGATGGCCGCGATCTACGCCATAGGCCACCTCTCCGGCGCCCACATCAACCCGGCCGTAACCGTGGCCTTCGCGCTGACGCGCCATTTTCCGTGGTCGCTCGTGCCGGCCTACGTGGTCTCCCAGCTCCTCGGGGCCTGCGCCGCCAGCGCCGCCCATCTCGTTCTCTTCGGCGACGTCGCGAACCTCGGTGCCACCGTTCCGTCCGGCTCTGCGTGGCAGGCCGCCCTGCTGGAGCTGTTGCTCACGCTCTTCCTTATGTTCGTCGTCTCCGCCGTCGCCACCGACGTCCGGGCCGTCGGACAGGCCGCCGCCATAGCCATAGGGGGCTACGTGGCCCTCGCCGCCACCTTCGCCGGCCCCATCGCCGGCGCCTCCATGAACCCGGCCCGTTCCTTCGGACCGGCCCTCGTCGGCGGTACCTGGACCTCACACTGGGCCTACTGGCTGGGCCCGGTGGCCGGCGCCGCCCTCGGGGCCCTGATCTACCACCACGTCCGCGCCGCGAGACCCCCGGAGCCCGGGCGCGTACAGCGAGGCTGAAGACGCGAGAGGAAGAAGGCCTTTTTGGTATCTTCCGGCCCACGAGTATGTAAGCTCGGCTGGTTATGACCGTCTGGTGGCGCGGAGAGGAGCCCGAGGATGTCGAAGCTGCTCGTCATAGGCACTCTGTTTGTCCTGGCCGGGCTGTGCGAGATCGGCGGCGGATACCTGGTGTGGGGTTGGATGCGCGAGCACAAGCCCGTCGCGTGGGCGCTGGGCGGCGCCGTCGTACTCGCGCTCTACGGCGTTGTCGCCGCCCTTCAACCCATTCCCGAGTTCGGGCGGGTCTACGCGGCTTACGGAGGCGTCTTCATAGCCCTGGCCCTCGCCTGGGGGGTCTTCGTCGATGGGTTCAGGCCAGATCGCTACGACCTGCTCGGGGCGACGATCTGCATTACCGGCGTCCTGGTGATGATCCTTCCCACCAGAGGTTAGATCCCGCAGCCAACAGAATCACGATCCCCCGGATCGGACCTTGCCGGCTGCTATGATCGGCCCGTGCCGGAGAGATCTGAATCCATGCACGAAGAGACCGACCTCTTGATGATGCGCCGGGCCTTGCTCGCCGCCGAGAACGCGGCCGAGATGGGGGAGGTGCCCGTCGGCGCCGTGGTCGCGAGGGGCGAGGAAGTCCTCGCCGTCGCGGCCAACGAACGCGAGGCCACGGGCGACCCCACGGCCCACGCCGAACTCCTCGCCATCCGCCGCGCCGCGAAGACCCTCGGCGGCTGGCGCCTCTCGGGCTGCACCCTCTACGCGACCCTCGAACCCTGCCCCATGTGCGCCGGCGCCGCCCACGCCTCGCGCCTGGACCGCCTCGTCTACGCGACCCCCGACCCGAAGGCCGGCTACGCCGGTACCCTGCACGACATCCCATCAGACACCCGCCTCAACCACACCTTCGCCGTCCAGACAGGCCTCCTCGGGGAGGAAGCCGCCGACCTCCTGAGAACCTTCTTCAAGAACCGCCGAAAAAGGCCCCCCGGGGCCACGAAACAGCCGGATCCAACGGACTAACCCCCCGATACATGATCTACCTCAAGTTCAAGTAGAGTGTTTTCGGTGTAGTAATCGTAGGCTCAAGCGTCGCTGGAGCCTGTCGACTTCACCTGAACGTCAAGGTGCGTGATTTGCGGGATATTCGCCCTTTTCGTCGCCGACTGAAAAAATCTTTGAAAAATCTTGCGAGGCCGGGGCGTCGTGTTTATTCCGCTTAACAAAGGGGAGTCGGGCGTTTACGGTTCAGTTAACTTAAAGTTCAGGTTTATTTAGCCCCTATTGCTTTTGGAAAATGTGGTGTGCTAGGTTTTTGGCCTACCAGATGTGGTGTTGGAAAGACGGGGGTCGTGAGATGCAGTGTCCGTACTGCGATTTTGAGGATACGAAGGTAATAGATTCGCGGCTTTCCGAGACGAAGGATGCCGTGCGTCGGAGGCGCGAGTGTCTTTCGTGCGAGAAGAGGTTCACGACGTACGAGCGCAGGGAGCCCTTGAGGCTCATGGTCATAAAGAGGGACGGGGTCAAGGAGCCGTTTGATCGGGACAAGTTGATGGGCGGCCTCTTGAAGGCGTGTGCCAAGCAGCAGGTCACGGACGAGCAGGTCGAGTTGATAGTCGACGAGATCGAGGCCGAGCTGAGGGAGAGGCGCCGGCACGAGGTGACGTCGCGGCGGCTCGGGGACATGGTGCTCGTCAGGCTGCGCCGGCTGGACATGGTAGCCTACCTGCGCTTCGCCTCCGTCTACCGGCAGTACACCGACGTCGACCAGTTCCGCACGGAGCTCGTGCGCCTGGCAGGGGCCGGGATCGGCAGGTAGAAGCGGGCAAGTAGGGGAGACATTGCGGCGGGCCGTTTTGGAGCGGTCCGCCGGGCAAATCCGGTGATGGAATAAGAAGAGCAAGCGGTAGAATCGGGAGGATGAGTATGGAGGTAAACCGTAACAGGTTGGCGGCAGACATAGATCTCACCGAGAACGCGGTCGCCGTTCTCAAGAAGCGCTATCTCAAAAAGAACGAGCGCGGTGAGGCTATAGAGGAACCCATCGACATGTTCCTGCGCGTCGCGGGGAACATCGCCGAGGGCGAGTTCCGGTTCAACGAGGGCGAGGAGGCTAAAGCGCTCTACGAGGAGTCCAGGGAGCGTTTCCTCCAGATCATGCTGAGCAGGAAGTTCATGCCGAACTCGCCGACCCTCATGAACGCCGGGCGCGAGCTGCAGCAGCTCTCCGCCTGCTTCGTGCTGCCCGTCGAGGACTCCATAGACGGCATCTACGACACCCTCAAGCACCAGGCCATCATCCACAAGTCCGGTGGGGGCACCGGCTTCGGCTTCAGCCGCCTGCGTCCGAAGAATGATCTGGTGCAGAGCACGATGGGCGTCTCCAGCGGGCCCGTCTCGTTCATGGCCATCTACGACGCCTCGACGGACAAGATCAAGCAGGGCGGAACGCGTCGCGGGGCGAACATGGGCATCCTCAGGGTCGACCACCCCGACGTCGAGGAGTTCATCGAGTGCAAGCGCGAGAACGACCAGATCAACAACTTCAACATCTCGGTCGCGATCACCGACGAGTTCATGGAGGCCGTCGAGGCCGACCGTGACTTCGAGCTCAAGAACCCCAGAGACGGCGAGGTCATAAAGACCGTCAGGGCGAAGGATCTGTTCCGCAAGATCGTCGAGGGCGCCTGGCTCAACGGCGAACCCGGCGTCGTCTTTATAGACAAGATCAACGGCGACAACCCGACGCCGCAGTTCCCGATAGAGAGCACCAACCCGTGCTCCGAGGCGCACCTGCCGCCTTACGACTCGTGCAACCTCGGCTCGATCAACCTGGAGAAGTTCTACAGGGAAGAGACCGGGGACGTCGACTGGGACGACCTGCGCGAGACGATCCACACCGCGATCCGTTTCCTGGACAACGTGATCGAGCAGAACAACTACCCGCTGCCCGAGATAGACAAGATGAGCCGCGGCAACCGCAGGATAGGCCTCGGCGTGATGGGCTTCGCCGACCTCCTCATAAAGCTCGGCATCACCTACGACTCGAACGAGGGCCTCGCCTTCGCCGAGAAGGTTATGAAGTTCGTGGACGACGAGGCGTGGGAGGAGAGCCGCAACCTCGCCGAGGAGCGCGGCGTGATGCCGAACTTCGAGGGTTCGCGCCACGAGATGCGCGGCGACAGGGTCCGCAACGCGACCGTCACCACCATAGCCCCCACGGGCACCATCTCCATGATCGCCGGCTGCTCCGGCGGCATCGAGCCGCTCTTCGCCGTCGCCTTCATGCGCCGCCAGGCCGACATGGAGATGCCCGACGTCAACCCCGAGTTCGTGAAGATCGCCAAGGAGCGCGGCTTCTACTCCGAGGACCTCATGAAGAAGGTCGCCGAGCACGGCTCCGTGCGCGACGTCGAGGAGGTTCCGGCCGACCTCAGGAGCGTGTGGGTCACCTCGCACGACATAAGCAGCGAGTGGCACGTCAAGATGCAGGCGGCGTTCCAGAAGTACACTTCTATGGGCATCTCCAAGACCATCAACCTGCCGAACGACGCTTCGGTCGAGGACGTCGAGGCCGCCTACATGCAGGCCTTCGCCACCAACTGCAAGGGCATCGCCGTCTACCGTGACGGCTCCCGCGACGCCCAGGTCCTCTCGACCGGCAAGACCAGCGCCGGCGAGAAGCCGACCATGACGCCGGCCTCCCCCGAGGCGCCGACCGCGCCCTCCGTCACGCCGCCCGTCGCGGCGCAGGACAACGGGCCGCGGTTCAACTCGCTGGCCGAGGCCCGGAACGGCAGGCCGCGGACGCTCACGGGGGTCACCAAGAAGATCCAGACCGGCCACGGCCCGCTCTACGTCACCATGAACGACGACGAGTTCGGCCCAAGGGAGTGCTTCGTGATCCTTGGCAAGCCCGGCGGCACGGCTGCGGCCTTCTCTGACGCGTTGGGGCGTATGATCTCGCTGGCCATGACCCACGGCGCGACGCCCGCCGAGCTGGTCCACCAGCTCCGCGGCATCCAGGACGGCCACCCGGCCGGCGTGGGGCCCGCCGCCACCCTGTCGGTCCCCGACGGTGTTGCGAAGGCGATGAGCGAGCACTACCTGATCGAGGACAGCCTGCCGGACACCCGGGAGCTCCCGATCATCGGCGCCTGCCCCGACTGCGCCAGCGGCCTGACCCGCCAGGAGGGCTGTGTAGTCTGCCACTCCTGCGGCTACTCGAAGTGTAGCTAGAAGACCGGCTCAAGCGGCCTGAGAGGGGCGGACCTACCCGGTCCGCCCCTCTTCCGTCGTCCCGGTCTCCCCGTCCGAACGTTCGCGGTCGAGGGCCTGGTCCGCGAAGGAGGCGGGATCTTCGGCCGGCTCGACGTGGATGAAGAAGGTGCTCTGGGGGAGGTCGCGGGCGATGCCGGCTTCCAGCTCTTCGGCGAGGTCGTGGCCCCGCTTTACGGTCCACCCGCCGGGCACGAGCACGTGCATGGAGACGAAGCGGCGCTGTCCCGCCGCGCGGGTGCGGACGGCGTGGAACCGGATGCCCCTCTCCTCGTAACGGGCCAGGACTTTCTGGATCTTGGCCTGATCCTCTCCGGGCAAAGCCCTGTCCAACAACCCTTGCCCCGTATCCCGCAGGAGCCTGACGCCGGTCCAGACGATGTTGGCCGCGACGAGCAGGGCTATGAGGGGGTCGAGGACGAGCCAGCCCGTGAGCCCCACGAGCACGACGCCGAGCACCACACCAACTGAGGTCCACACGTCCGTCAACAGGTGCCTGGCGTCGGCTTCCAGGGTTATGGAGCGCAGCCGGCCTCCGGCGCGCAGGAGGACGAGGGCGACGCCGCCGTTGATCGCCGACGCGACGAGCGTGACGGCGAGCCCAACCCCGACGTTCTCGAGCGGCCGCGGCTCGAACAACCTCGGTATCGCGGTTGCGGCGATCAAAGCCGCCGCGATCAGGACGAGCGCGCTCTCCAGCCCGCTCGAAAAGTACTCGGCCTTGTTGTGCCCGAACGCGTGCTCCTCGTCCGGCGGCCTGGCCGCGAGCGTCAATGCCCATAACGCCGTCAAAGCCGCCACCAGGTTCACCACCGACTCGGCCGCGTCCGAAAACAACCCGACGGACCCGGTCAACAGGTAAGCCCCGAATTTGAGCCCGATCGTGACCACCGCCGCCACGATGGACAGCACCGCGTAGAACCGGGCGGACCGCCCGCCTCCAACGATCCCCGTCAAAAGCCTTCTCCCAGAGAAACCACCAAAAACCTCACCGCCAACGTCACCGCGAGCCCCGCCCCCCACGACGCCCCATACAACTCAAAGAGCCCAAATACCTACCACAAATACCAGCCACAAACGCTCCTCCCAACCCACCCTAACCCGTGTCGGCACCGTGACCCAGCATACAACCCTAAACCATACGGTTAGAGCACGGGAGTGCCGAACCATCCAAAAGTATCCGAGGCACCACCAGATAGTATGACGAAAACACGCTGATTTGCGGGCTATTTGACTATGGAGAAGAGGCCGCAGGGTTATAGCGAGAGGGGAGTGCGGTCGCCGGCGGGCCGGCCATGGTAACCTTGAACCAGAAGTCCAACGGGGTTCGATCAAAAAAGACGGCACCCAGGATGGTTGAAGGGACCCAGCTCGATAGATAAACTCCCTCGCGGAGAGGTGGCAGAGCGGTTGAATGCGGCGGTCTCGAAAACCGTTATGTCGGTAACCCCGGCATCGGGGGTTCGAATCCCCCCCTCTCCGCTGGCCGCGTAGCGGCCGGCGGCACGCTCGCTTCGTGGGCTTGTCAGCCGGCGCTACCGCGCCTTCTCAGCACGTCCCCTACCGGGGACTTTCAGCCCGTCAGCAGGTCGTCTGTGTACATGCGCCACACTGCATTCGAACCGTTGCGCAAGGCGTTGCCAGGTAGGACTTCGGGAGGCCGAAAGCTGACCGCTGAAAGCGAGGACTGCGCAGCAGGCCGAGGCGTGCCGAAAGCGGAGCCCGTAGGGCGGAGCGTGCTGACGGGCTCCAAGCGCGTATCATGTCTGGCTGTGAGTCTGTTCTATCTACAGGTCGGTTAGAGGTGCGGGGCGGCTTGCGGGACGCTGTGCTCTATACGGTGGCGTTCTGGGTGTTTGCGGGGGCCTTGTGGATGGACGTGTGGTTTCTGGGTGGGGTTCTGGACAGGATCTCGACCGAGTCCATGAACGTGCACGTGGACTTCGATTCTTTCTGGCGGTCGGCGCGGGCGTTGCTCGGTGGGGGGGATATTTATGACGCGGGGGCGCGGCTCGTCAACCTGAACCCGCCGGTTTGGACCGTGCTCATCTCGCCCCTCGGGCTTTTGGAGGCTTTAGACGCTTACCGGCTCTTCGTTTTGTTATCCGTGCTCGGCGTGATCGGGTACCTCGCGTGGACGGCGGAGGAGCTAAGGCTGCGGTCCGCGTGGGCGGTCGTCGGGTCCGGCTTGTTGCTCCTTTCGTCCCCCTTGCTCTCGACGCTGGCGCTCGGTCAGGTGTACCCGGTGCTGACGCTCGGTCTGGTCGCCGCCTGGATCTCGGACCGCAGGGACGACCAGCGGCTCTCCGGAGTCGCCCTCGGTTTGGTCGTAGCCCTGAAGCCGTCCCTGGCGCCTGTCCTGCTCTGGCCGCTCGTGCGGCGGCGGTGGGACTCGTTCTCGGCGGCCTGCGTCTCGGGACTCGCGGCGTCGCTCCTCGGCTTCGTGGTGGCGGGGCCGTCCGCGACGCTGCGCTACGTCGGGATACTCAGCGAGGGGTCGGCCAACCCCTACTGGGACAACGCCTCGATCCCCGCGGCGATGGCCCGGTTCTTTACGGAGCATCCCTACGGCCAGAACCTCTTCACGTTGCCTTGGATGGTCTACGTGGGTTACGCGCTGGGGATCGGGGTTCTGGTCCTGACGGCCGTGAGGGTCCGGGACGGGGGGGAGGCCGGGCTCTGGGCGCTGGTGGCGGCCTCTCTCCTCGTGTCGCCCATCGCCTGGCACAACTACCTGGTGCTGCTCGGACCGGGGATTCTGCTCCTGCTCGCCAGGGGGCGTGGGGCGCCCGCGCTTCTCCTGCTCGCGCTCCAGGCGATCCCGGCCCAGTGGGTCCTCCTCTGGAACGACGAGCGCACGATCCCGGCTACCTTCGCGCTCACCCTCTACCTTTACGTGCTGCTGGCGCACTGGGCCGTCTTCTTCTTCGCCGTGGGGCCGGCGAACGTGGACCCCGGGGCCGCCAAGGCGTGACGTCGAACACTTAGGATGGACGTCGGCGGGGCATAATCCCTCCCGCGGGGGACACAGGCCACCGGAAGAGAGGCGGAGGAGCGTGGAGAAGACCATAGGCGAGATCATAGTCGAGGCGATGCCCTTCCTGGACAGGGCCTCCGATGCCGTCCAGCCCAGGGTTCAGGACCTCGTGGCCGCCGGGGGCACGACGGCGCGCAACGTGCTGGACGGCGTATGGATGGAGGTGCCGCTTCACCCGGTGCTGACCGACGTGCCCATAGGCTCGTGGACGGCGGCGCTCGTCTTCGACGGGCTAGACATCGTCAGCGGGAAGCAGGCCATGCGCAACGCGGCCGACGCCTCGCTCGCCCTCGGCGTCGCCGGCGGTTTCGCCGCCGCCGCCGTCGGCTTCTCCGACTGGCGCTACACCTCGGGCGGCTCGCGCAGGATGGGCATGGCCCACGCCCTTCTCAACGCCGTCGGCCTCACCCTCAGCACCTCCTCCCTCGTGCTGCGCGCCGCCGGCCGCCGCAACGCCGGCAGGCTCGCCTTCCTCGCCGGCTACTCCCTCAACGGCATGGGCGCCCACCTCGGCGGCGAGCTCTCCTACAAATACGGCCTCCGCGTCAACCGCAACACCTTCGAAGCCACGGGTCCCGACGACTACACCCCCGTCCTCGACGAGTCCGAACTCGGCACCGACGAGATGCGACGCATCGAGGTCGACGGCGTGGGCGTGCTCCTGAGCCGCTCCGAAAAAGACGGGAGGGTTTGCGCCATAGCCGCCACCTGCAACCACTTCTCCGGCCCGCTCGAACAGGGCGACCGCGAGGGCGACACCGTGGTCTGCCCCCGGCACAAGTCCCGCTTCGACCTGTGCAACGGCAAGGTAATAGACGGCCCCGCCGTCTTCCCCCAATCCGGCTACGAGACCAGGGTGAGGGAGGGCAAGATCGAGGTGAAGGCGGTGGAGGAGAACGTGCAGGAGAAGGTGGAATAGCTGTCAGCTCTCAGCCTGCCGGTTTCCGAGACGTCTGTGCGCTGACGATGACCGATACGCGAGAGGCGGCGCGAACTGGTGTCTTTCCCGCGTCGGGTCCGTCACCAACGTTCTTGCTGACCGCTGAAAGCTGACAGCGGAGAAAGGCGTTAGCCTTTCTCCAGGCTCTCCATCGCCTCCCCAGCGGCCCGTCTCAAGGCGCGGCCAGAGTCCACCTGGAAGACCCTCTGCAGGTCGCCGCGGGCCTTTGCCCGCTCGCCCGTGGCGGCGAGGGCGGAGGCGCGGTTGTAGTAGGCGATGCCCAGTTTGGGGTCTTGCTTTATGGCCTGGTCGGCGGCTTCGAGGGCGGCCTCCGGGTTGCCCGAGGCGTCGAGGCTTGCGGCCAGGGCCGAGTAGTAGCGGGGGAGGGGGCGGCGGCCCGTCAGGTCGTCGTAGAGGCGGGCCGCCTGCTCGTAGTCGCCGTTGCGAAAGGCGGTCCCGGCGCGGCGTTCTTCCGGGGTTACGGCGCGGGTCATCAGGGCCGTGAGGACGGCGGCGCCGCCGAGGTAGACGAGGAGTACGGGCAGGTAATTTTCGACCGTGGCGAGGTCCATCACGAAGGGGAGGCCCGCGACGAAGACGCCGGTCGAGAGGGGTGGGATCATGCGCAGGAAGAACTCCCTGTAGGCGCCGATGCGCAAAAGGTCGCGGTTCTGGCGCCAGATCAGGGCGGTAAAGACCGCGAGTATCGCGAGGGCGCCGAGCGTCGGGTAGAGGAGCCTCATTGAAGCTCCTGGAGTATCTTCTTCGCCGCCGACCGGAACCGCCGCGGCATGTCGACCTCGAGCGCCCTGTTTAAATCCTTGACGGCCCGGCCCTTCTTGCCCATGCGGCGCAGGACGAGGGCGCGGTTGTAGTAGGCGAGGCCGTACTCGGGGTCGATGTCCACGGCCTTCGTGGAGGCGTTGATCGACTCGTCGAACCGCTCCGAGGCGCCGAGGGCCGCGCCCCAGAAGGCGTGGTTGCGGGCGAGCGGCCTCTCCTCCACCAGCTTCCCGTAGAGCTCGGCCGCCAGGGCGTAGTCGCCGCGGCGGAAGACGCCGTTGGCGCGGCGCTCCAGGGCCGGGACCGAGAAGAGGCTGGAGGCGACTATCAGGATGCCGAAGACGACCATCCACACGAACACCACCGAGCCTTCCGCGAAGGCCCGCACGAAGTAGAGGCTCATGGCCATGAACGCCAGCACGACGAAGGGCAGGAACCGCCGCGCGAGGTCGCCCCACGCCTTCGCCCTGGCCAGATCCCTGTTGGCCGAGTAGATCGTCACGCCGCTAAAGACGACTATCAAGAAGATCAGAACGACCGGGACGGCGGCGGAACCCAAAACCGACTCCCTACGAACCCACCGGGGCCGGCTCGAGCCCCCGCAAAACCCCGAGCGCCTGCGAGGTCAGGCCATCAAAATCCTCGTCCGAAAGCGCCGGACGCGCCCCTCCGATAGAGACGGAATCTTCGAGCTCGATCCAGGACTTGCACCCGCCGTAGCCCTCGCGGAAAGGCAACTCCACGGTCTCGGGCAGCACGTATGTCCTCAGGACCAGCACCGTCAGCGGTTTCTTCGGGCGCCACTTGAAGCGGCTCTCGGCGTACTCGTGCGTCCACATGTGCTGCCCGTTGAGCCTTTCGAGGTCTTCGGCCTCGGAGATCTCGTACGCCCCATGGACCTCGGCGAACGACGAGAAGCGTAAAGGCCCGTCGTCCGTGAGGTCCGGTATCTCGTCGAGTACGTGCCTGTACTCCGGCTTCACGAGTTCCGGCCGCTGGTGCTCGTAGCCGGGCAGCAGCAAGAAGCGGGTCTTCGGCACGGCGAAGGCCTTCTCCCGGATGCCGCCCTTTCGGACCACGAGGGCCGTGGCTCCCCGTTCCAGCGCCTCGACGGTTACAGCCCACTCCTTCAGCGCGTACCGTAGAGAATCCAAAAGACCACCTCTCGTATAATGCGACCGGCAAAGTTACACAGAGATTATATGACGCGAGCGTACCGGCTTCGACAGGAGGACTCACATGAGCAGGCAAGAGAGTTCGCACGACACCCCGCACCGCGTAGAACGCGACTCGATGGGCGAGGTGGAGGTCCCCCGCGACGCCCTCTTCGGCGCCCAGACCCGGAGGGCCCTGGACAACTTCCCCATAAGCGGCATCCGCTTCCCGAGGCGGTTCATCGAGGCCCTCGGCGCCATCAAGCTCGAAGCCGCCAACGTCAACCACGAGCTCGGCGGCCTCGACGAGAACCTCAAGAACGCCATAGTCGCCGCTGCCCAAGAGGTAGTCGAAGGAACCCTCGACAAGGACTTCGTGCTCGACGTATTCCAGACCGGTTCCGGCACCTCGACCAACATGAACGCCAACGAGGTGATCTCCAACCGGGCCGTTCAGACTCTGGGCGGGGAGCTCGGCTCCAAGGACCCGGTCCACCCCAACGACCACGTCAACCGGGGCCAGTCCTCAAACGACGTCATCCCGACGGCCATCCACCTCGCGGCCCTCGTCTCTATCGAGCGCGACCTCCTGCCCGCGCTCCACAAACTGCGCGGCGCTTTGGGCGACAAGGCCGTCGAGTTCGACGGCGTGGTCAAGACCGGCAGGACGCACCTCCAGGACGCCACCCCGATACGTCTCGGCCAGGAGTTTCTCGGCTACGCGGGCCAGATCGACCGCGGCATCCGGAGGATAGAAAAAGCCCGCGAAGACCTCGCCGAAGTGGCTTTGGGCGGCACCGCCGTCGGGACCGGCGTGAACACCCACCCCGATTTCGCTGGCCGGGTATGCCAGCGCCTGAGCGACCGCTTCGGCGTCGAGATCCGGGAGACCGAGAACCACTTCCAGGCCCAGAGCGCCATGGACGCCGCCGTCTTCGCCAGCGGCGCCCTGAAGACCGTGGCCGTGAGCCTCTTGAAAATAGCCAACGACGTCCGCTTCCTGGGTGCGGGTCCACGGGCCAACCTCGCCGAGATAGCCCTCCCCGAGGTACAGCCCGGATCCTCCATCATGCCGGGCAAGGTCAACCCCGTCATAGCCGAGAGCGCGGCGATGGTAAGCGCCCAGGTGGTCGGCAACGACGCCACCGTAGCCCTCGCCGGCGCCAGCGGCAACTTCGAGCTGAACGTCATGCTCCCCGTCATAGCCCACAACCTCCTCCAGTCCATAGAGCTGCTGGCGAGCACCGCGGACAACTTTACGGACCAGCTAGTCGTGGGCCTTCGGGCCACGGACCGGGGTCCCGCGCTCGTCGAGCAGGGCCTCATGCTCGCAACGGCCCTCGCGCCCGAGATCGGCTACGACAAGGCCGCCGACCTCTCCAAGGAGGCCTACAAGACGGGCAAGACCATCCGCGAGGTCGCCCGCGAGAGGACCGACCTCTCCGAAGAGCAGCTCGACGACCTTCTGGACGCGCGGAAGATGACGGAGGCGTAGCGCCCCGGAGGGCCGTACCCCGAGATACCCTCCCGGCCCAAGATGCCGTAAACTCCCCTGGTGGCACAATTGGCGCGGGAACCAGCGTCGGGGAGCGAAGGATCGTGGCCCGTTCGGACGGAAAAGACTTGCTGACGCCGCGTGATCTCGGGATGGGGCGCCTCTTCGAGAGCGTCCGCGACGCCGTGATCGTCGCGGACGCCGACACCGGCGGGGTGGTCCTCTGGAACCCGGCCGCGCGGGAGATCTTCGGCTACTCGGCCGCCGAGGCCCTCGGGATGAGCGTCGAGGAGCTCGTCCCCGGCCGGCTCAAGGAGCTCCACCGGGCCGGCATGGCGGGGTACCGCGATACGGGCCACGGGCGATACGTGGACTCGAACGCGGTTCTCGCGTTGCCCGCCGTGCGAAAGGGCGGCGAGGAGATCAGGGTCGAGTTGACCCTGAGCCCCATGGAGGTCACGAGCGGGGCGGCGGAGGGCCGCTTCGTGCTCGCCATCGTGCGGGACGCCACCGACCGCGAGCACACCGAGGAGGCGCTGCGCGAGAGCGAGGAGCGCTACCGGCTGGTCGCCCGGGCCACCAACGAGGCGATCTGGGACTCAGATCTCCCGGCCGACCGGCAGACCTGGAACGGGGCCGTCGAGAAGATGTTCGGCTACCCCGTCGGGATCGTGACCGACGGCGCGTGGTGGGAGGACCACATTCACCCCGAAGACAGGGGTCGGGTCGTGTCCGGCATCGAGGAGGTTCTCGGGGGCACGGGGGAGACCTGGTCTGACGAGTACCGCTTCAGGCGCGCCGACGGCGCCTACGCGACCGTCGTGGACCGGGGGTACGTCGTGCGCGGGGCCGGGGGAGAGCCGGTAAGGGTCGTCGGCTCCATGATGGACGTCACCGAGCGCCGGCGATCGGAGGAGACCCTGAGAGCCTCCGAGGCCGAGCTGCGGGCGCTCTTCGCGGCGATGAGCGATCTCATCATGGTGCTCGACGCCGAGGGGCGCTACCTCAGGATCGCCCCGACCAACCCATCGCTGCTCTACAAGCCCTCCGAGGACCTGATCGGCCGTTCGATTCGGGAGGTCTTCGATGAGGATCTGGCCGACGCGTTTCTGGGGCACATCCGGCGGGCGCTGGAGGAGGGGAGGCCGGTAAACACGGAGTACACCCTGGAGATCGGGGGCCGGGAGGTCTGGTTCGCCGGCACGGTCTCACCCATCAGCGCCGACCGGGTCCTCTACGTCGCCCGCGACATCACGGAACGAAAACGTTCGGAGCAGAGGATAAGGGAGGCCGAGGAGCGGTACCGCTCGCTCGTGGAGCGGATGCCGGCCGTCACCTACATACAGGAGATCGGCAGCCCCGATTCGGCGATGTACATGAGCCCCCAGATAGAGCGTCTCACGGGTTACACGCCAGAGGAGTGCGGGGACCCGGACCTGAGGTGGCGCATGGTCCACCCCGAGGACCGCGGGCCGATGCGGTCCGAAGAAGAGGAGACGGGCGGGCAGGTCGGCGAGCCCGGGGAGGTCTTCGCGACGGAGTACCGCGTGCTGCACCGGGATGGCCGGACGGTCTGGGTGCGCAACGAGGCGGTCCTTTTCGAGGACGAGGCGACCGGGGCCCGCTACTGGCAGGGGTTCATGGTCGACATCACCGAGCGCAAGCGAGCCGAGGAGGCCCTGAGGCGGAGCGAGGCCGTCCTGGCCGAGGCGCAGCGCGTGGCGCAACTGGGCAGCTGGGACTGGGACATAAAGGCCGGCGTGACCTCGTGGTCGGACGAGGTCTTCAGGATCTACGGCTTCGAGCCAGGCGCGTTCGTGCCGAGCTTCGAGAGGATGATAGAAGCGGTCCACCCCGACGACAGGGCGACGGTGAGGCGGGCCGTGACCGGGGCGCTCCGCGACAACGAGCCCTACGACCTGGAGCATCGGGTGGTCTGGCCGGACGGGACGGTGCGCTGGGTGCACCGCCGGGGCGAGGTCGTAAGGGACGAGGAGGGCGAGCCCTCTCGGATGCTCGGCACCGTCCACGACGTCACCGGGCGAAGGCGGTTCGAGGAGGAGTTGCGCCGGGCCAAAGAGGAGGCCGACGCGGCCAACAAGGCCAAGAGCGAGTTCCTGGCGAACATGTCCCACGAGATACGCACCCCCATGAACGGCGTCATAGGCATGACCGAGCTGCTCCTCGGCACGGAGCTGTCGCCCCAGCAGCGCAGGTACGTCGAGATTGCGCGCTCCTCCGGCGACGTGCTGCTCGCCCTGCTCGACGACATCCTGGACTTCTCGAAGATAGAGGCCGGCAAGGTCCGCGTGGAGACCGTGGACTTCGACCTGCCGGCGCTCGTGGGGGAGACGGTCGCGGTGTTCGACGAACGGGCCAGGGAGAAGGGGCTCGAACTCACGAGCTCTGTCGCAAGCGACGTGCCCGCCCGCGTTGGCGGCGACCCGTTCCGTATCAGGCAGGTCCTGACCAATCTGCTCTCCAACGCCGTCAAGTTTACGGAGAATGGCCGCGTCTCCCTGCGGGTCGGGCGCGCGGAGGGGCGGGGAGACGCGGCCACGGTTCGCTTCGAAGTGGCCGACACCGGGATAGGGATCACCGACGAGCAGCGAGCGCGGCTGTTCCGGCCCTTCTCCCAGGCCGACGCCTCGACGACGCGGCGCTACGGCGGCACGGGCCTGGGGCTGGCGATCAGCGCCCAGCTCGTCGGCATGATGGGCGGCGAGATGGACGTGGAGAGCGAACCCGGCGCGGGCAGCACCTTTTCCTTCACCCTGCCCCTGACCGAGAGGCCTGGCGCGGCGACGACCCCGATACCGTCCGTTCCCGCGCCCGCGGACCCGTCGCCGCCGGCCGGACAGGATGCCGGGGCGACGGAAGCCGACCGGTCCGCTGCCAACGTCCTCGTCGCCGAGGACACGCTGACGAACCAGTTGGTCGCCGTGGAGTTGCTGAAGAGGCGGGGCTACGGCGCGAGCGTTGTCTCCGACGGGGAGGAGGCTGTCGAGGCGGTCTTCTCCAAGGGTCCCTACGCTGCCGTGCTCATGGACGTTCAGATGCCGAAGATGGACGGCTACGAGGCGACCCGCGAGATCCGCAAGCGCGAGGCCGGGGAACGCCGCATCCCGATAATAGCCATGACCGCCCACGCCCTGCAGGGCGACCGCGAGAAGGCCATCGAGGCCGGCATGGACGACCACCTCTCGAAGCCCATCAGGCCCGAAGAGCTCGACAGGGTGCTCAAACGCTGGGTAGCCCGGACGCCGGGTCCACGCGAAGTCCCCGGTCGAGCCCCGGACGCCGACGCGGACTCGGGCGGCTCGCTGGACCGCACCGTGCTGGAGAGCCTGCGCCTGATCCAGCAGGAAGGCGGGGGCGAGATCGTGGCCAGGCTCGTCGGGACCTTCCTGAACGAGGCGCCGTCCTACCTCGCCGCCCTGCACGCCACCGCCGAGCGGGGAGAGCCCCAAGCCTTCTGGCAGACCGCGCACGCCCTCAACGGCACCTGCCGCTCCGTCGGAGCGGGCCGCATGGGTTCACTCTGCCTCCAACTCGAAAGGCTAGGCGACTCCGGCGACCTCACGCGCGCCCCGGACCTGCTCGCTCTGCTGGAGAGGGAGTTCGAGCGCGTACGGCTCCTGCTCGACATCGAGCTGTCAGCGGATTGATTCGGCTGCTTGCTCCAGCAGGTCGGTTGACCTGCTCGATTATAGTGTCGTAAAGTGATACTATGAACCTCAGTAGTAAACACCACAAGACGCTCCAGGCCGTCTTCGAGGTTCCGGTGCGCCCGAACGTAGCCTGGGCAGATGTAGAAAGGCTGTTTAGGGCGTTGGGAGCCGAGGTCAGCGAGGGACGAGGTTCGCGGGTGCGTGTGTACCTGGGAGGGATTCGGGCAGTCTTCCATCGTCCGCACCCGCAGAAGGAGACCGACAAGGGTGCGCTCATGTCGGTACGGAGGTTCCTGGTAGAAGCTGGCTATGAGCCGGGAGAGTAGAGAAATGCTGCAATACAAAGGTTACACGGGGCAGGTCGAGTTCGACGATGAGGCGGGTCTTTTCCACGGTGAGGTGGTCGACCTACGAGACGTCGTCACTTTTCAGGGTACTAGCGTCGAGGAACTGGAGGAAGCTTTTCGGGATTCCGTTGACGATTACCTGGAGTTCTGCGAGGAGCGCGGTGAAGAGCCCGACAGGCCTTTCTCCGGACGGTTGATGCTCCGAGTGTCGCCGCAGCTTCACCGCCAGGCGTACACGCGCGCCCGGCAGGAGGGCAAGAGCCTGAACCAGTGGATCTCGGAGAGGCTCGAGCAGGCCGGGTAAGGTATCGAATCGCGGGGGCTGCGATCCATCAAACAAATTCAGAAGGATGAGCGACGCGGCAAACGTTTTAGACGTAGTAACCCTCATTGAAGATCTTCCCGAACGCGGCCTCTACCGATGGCAGGTCGGCACGGTCTTCGAAGCCCTGGCTCCAGACGTTTTCGAGGTCGAGTTCTCCGACGACGAAGGTCGTTCTTACGCTTCGCTCGCCCTGAGCGAGAGCCGGCTTCTCGTACTTCACTACGAACCGGTGCAGGCAGGCTAGCCGCCCACTCTCTACGCCGGAGATTCTGATCCCCGACCTCAAATCGCGTTACACGTCGCCCGTATACATCGGGGGTGTCATGGAGCGGATGCACATCTATCTAACCGAACAGCACCGGCGACCTTGGAGGAGAACGGCGCTGACCTCGTAACCTTCAACCGGCGTCACTTCCCGATGGCCTCCAGGCTCACGGTGCCGTATGAAAGATGACCCGGAGGCCGACAGGGTAGTTCGGGCTACAGGGGCTGGGCGGTGGGTCGAAGGACGATCTCGTTGGTGTCCACGTCCTTCGGCTGCTCCATGGCGTAGGCTATGGCGCGGGCGACGGCGTCGGCGTCTATGGCTATCTCGTCGAACGCGCTGGCGTTCTGTGCCGACTCTTCGTGGGTGATCTTGTCCGTAAGCTCGCTCTGCACCGCGCCGGGCGAGATGGTGGTTACCCGTATCTCATCCCCGGCCTCTTTCCTGAGCCCCTCGGAGATGGCCCACACGGCGTACTTGGTGCCGCTGTAGACGGCGGAGTTCTCGAACACGACGTGCCCTGCCACCGAGGAGAGGTTGATGATCTGGCCGTCGTGCTGTTCCCTCATCCTGGGGAGCGCTGCCGCGATGCCGTACAGGACGCCCTTGATGTTCACGTCAACCATCTGGTCCCACTCGTCGACTTTGAGGGCGTCGAGCGGCGAGAGCGGCATCAGTCCGGCGTTGTTGACCAGAACGTCGACCCGGCCGAACTCCTCGACCGCGCCCGCGACCAGGTTCTCGACCTGATCCCGGCTCGTCACGTCCGTGACCCTGTAGGCCGCCGCGCCGCCGCCGTCCTTTATCTCCGAGACGATCCTCTCCAGGTTCTTCTCGCGCCGAGCACCGAGCATCACCTTCGCCCCACGCTCCGCGAGCAGCTTCGCGGTCGCCTCGCCGAGACCGCTGCTGCCACCCGTTATGACTACTACTTTGTCCTCTATTCCGGTCATATCCTGAAACCTTTCTGATACGAAGCGTACAACTGTCCTTCTGAAATCCGCTGACGAAACTCGGGTGCGCTCCGTCGGCGGCTGCAAGCGTACCCACCCCGACCATCGCCGAAACGGGGTCGGATAAGGACTGGTTCACCGGATCCGCCAACCCCGTCGGGCGGGTCGGGGCTACTTGCGCATCCCGGGCTCGAGGACCTTTTTGCGCAGGCGGATGGACTCCGGCGTGATCTCCACGAGCTCGTCCTCACCGATGTACTCTAGAGCGTCCTCTAGCGTCAGCTTGCGGACAGGTGTCAGGTTGAGGGCGTCGTCGGCGCCGGCGGAGCGGACGTTGGTCAGCTTCTTGTTCTTGCAGACGTTGACGTTGAGGTCGTTCTCGCGGCTGTAAGAGCCGACTACCATGCCTACGTAGACGTCCGTGGCGGGCTGGATGAAGAAGACGCCGCGCTCCTGGAGCTTCCAGATGGAGTAGGCGTAGGCCGTGCCGGCCTCTATCGCGACCATGCTGCCGTTGGTGCGGGTCTTGAGGTCGCCGGCCCACGGGGCGTAGCCGTCGAAAACGTGGCTCATGATGCCCTCTCCTTGCGTCATGGAGAGGAACTGGGTTCGGAAGCCGAAGAGGGCCCTCGCCGGTATCTTGAACTCTATGCGGGTGCGGGAACCCTGCGGCTCCACGTCGACGAGCTGGCCCTTGCGGCCGGAGAGCGTTCCGATGATGGTCGAGGAGAACCGCTCGGGCACGTCGAGGACCAGGTGTTCGAACGGCTCGTGCTTCTTGCCCTCTATCTCGCGCACTATGACCCGGGGCGAGCCGACCTGGACCTCGTAGCCCTCGCGGCGCATGGTCTCGAGCAGGATGGAGAGGTGGAGCTCGCCGCGCCCGGAGACCTCGAACTCCTCGGGGCTGAGTTCTTCGACGCGCAAGGAAACGTTGGTCTGGACCTCGCGCATCAGGCGGTCGCGGAGGTGGCGGCTGGTTACGTAGCGGCCCTCCTTGCCCGCGAAGGGGGAGGTGTTCGGGCCGAAGGTCATGCTGACGGTCGGCTCGTCCACCGTGATGATCGGGAGCGCCTCCGGGTCCGCGAGGTCGGCGACGGTCTCGCCTATCTGCGCGTCCTCGATGCCGGAGAGCGCAACTATGTCCCCGGCGCCGACCCTCTCGGACTCGATGCGCTGCAGGCCGAGGTGGGTGAAGGGCTGGACGACGCGGGTCTTCGTCCGCGTGCCGTCCTTGTGGACGAGGTTGACGAACTCGCCCTTTCGGACCTCGCCGCGCTGGACGCGGCCGATCACGATGCGGCCGAGGTAGTCCGAGTAGTCCAGGTTCGTGACGAGCATCTGGAACGGCGCCTCGAGGTCCGTGCCGGGCGCCGGTATCTCCCCGAGCACGGTCTCGAAGAGCTCCTGCATGTCGTCGCGGGGGGCGTCCATGTCCTTGAACGCCTTGCCCTCCCGAGCCACAGCGTAGAGGATCGGGAAGTCGAGCTGCTCGTCGGAGGCGCCGAGGTCGGCCATCAGGTCGAAGGTGAGGTCGACTACCTCTTCCGGGCGGGCGTCCTGACGGTCTATCTTGTTTATGACGACTATGGGCTTGAGGCCGAGCTCTATCGCCTTGCGCAGGACGAAGCGGGTCTGGGGCATGGGGCCTTCGGCCGCGTCCACCAGCAACAAACATCCGTCTACCATGCCGAGGACGCGCTCGACCTCGCCGCCAAAGTCTGTGTGGCCGGGGGTGTCGACTATGTTGATCTTGACGCCCCCGTACTCCACGGCCGTGTTCTTGGCCAGGATGGTGATGCCGCGTTCCTTCTCCAGCACGTTCGAGTCCATGGCGCGCTCGGCGATCTCCTGCCCATGCCCGAGCTCCAGCGTCTGGCGCAGCAAGGCGTCGACGAGCGTGGTCTTGCCGTGGTCGACGTGCGAGATGATGGCGATGTTGCGGTAGTCCACGCGTTCTCCTGACAAAGTCCTCCAGGCACACGGCTCTCCGAAGCGCGTCTGGGGGGTTCGAGCAACAAAAAAGGCCGCGCGGCGCGGGCCTTCAGGCCGTGATTCTACCGCATAAGGCGCAGACGACTACCCGACCCGTGCCGGGGTTGCGGCTTCAGGGATAGAGTTTCTTTCGCTCCGCCAGCATCGCCACGAACTTGGCGATGCGCCTCGCCCTGGTCTCGGGCTTCTTGGCGTCCTGGATTCTGTGCAGGATCGCGTACCTGTTGGCGCTGTTGAGCGTCTCGAAGAACTCGCGGGCCTCCTCGCTCTTCTCCAGCTCCAGCCTCAGGTCGTCGGGCACCGTCATGGTGCTCTGCGGCTCGTACGCGGCGTCCCACCGGCCGTCTGCCCTGGCCCGCTCGACCTCCCGCAGGCCGGCCGGCTTCATCCTGCCCGCCTCGATGAGCTTCGCGACCTTGCCGCGGTTCACCTTCGACCACTTGCTCCTCGGTTTGCGGGGGGTGAAACGCTGCAAGAAGTACTGCCCGTCGAAGCCGCTTCTCTGGCTGTCGATCCAGCCGTAGCACAGGGCCACGTCGAGCGCCTCCGCGAAGGTGACCGTCTCGATGCCGGAGCCCTTCCTGGCGATCTTGAGCCACAGCCCTTCCGAGACGGCGTGCTGCCCGTCGAGCCAGGTCTCCCAGGCTTCCCGCGATGCGAAGGGGATGATCGGAAGTTCCGGTTTGGCGGCCAAAAAACTCCCTCCGAGAGCCGGTGCCGAAAGATGCGGTAAGTCTACGGGAGCGCGCGCCCCGTCCCA
Source organism: Rubrobacter tropicus (assembly GCF_011492945.1). Classification (NCBI taxonomy): domain Bacteria; kingdom Bacillati; phylum Actinomycetota; class Rubrobacteria; order Rubrobacterales; family Rubrobacteraceae; genus Rubrobacter; species Rubrobacter tropicus. The sequence goes on along the minus strand of NZ_CP045119.1, from coordinate 3,208,673 downwards.
AGTAGCACCTGTGCCGCCTGGCGCGTCCACCGCGGCGCGGTGCGTCTGGGGTAGTCTTACGTGCTGGCCGGACGGCAATCCAGAAGGGACATACGAACGTGGGCTCGTCGTTTTCGCGCGCTTCGACGGGGCTGGTCTTCGTCGTGGCCGGGCTGCTGCACTACGCGGCCCCCGCGGCTTACGAGAAGATCATGCCGCCATACCTGCCGCTCCACCGCGAACTCGTCTACCTGAGCGGTGCCTGCGAGGTTCTGGGCGGGCTGGGACTCTTTCCGAAGCGCACCCGTACCGCGGCCGGGATCGGCCTGATCCTGTTGCTGATCTCGGTCCTCCCAGCCAACGTGCAGATGCTGTTGGACGCCCGCGCCGCGGGCAAACCCTCGTGGTGGACGGCGCTCCTGTGGCTGCGCCTCCCGCTGCAACTGGCGCTCGTAGCGTGGGTCCGCACCGTCTCCCGTTCCCGAGACTGAGACCCCGAAGGACCCACCCGCGGCACGTCTTTCCTACGGCACAGGCGCCGGCTGCTATGTCTTAACCCTAGCCCCGGATGTTTATGGCCCTCGACGTGCCGAGCGCCTGCCCCGAGCCGTCCAGGGCGCGAACGGCGACGAGTGCGTCGCCCGTGCGGAGGGCGATGGCGGTCTCGAAGCCGGTGCGGGGAACTGAACCCACGGGTTCGAGCTCGTCCGTGGCCGGGCCAGCGAGGACTTCCCAGGTCTTGACCTCGGTGGCGCCGTTCCAGCTCGCGTGGAGCGTTACGCCGCCGTCGTGGGCGGGGGTGGCTATCAGGTCGGGGAGGGTGTCGGGACGGCCGGTCCAGGGGTGGCGGAAGGCGCGGTAGGACTCGACCTCCGCCGGGAGGCTGGCGCTGAAAAGGAGCCCGCCGTCCTCGTCGAACTCTGAGAAGACGGGCTCGCTGCCCCAGCCGACGAACACGTTGCCGTTCGGGAGCCTCTGCGCGTTGCCCTGGGTGAGGGAGAGGACGCCGTCAGGGTGGGTGTACTCCCTGGCAACGGTGGCCGTCATATCGCCCTCGTCCGTCCGAATACCCACTACCCTCGACTCCTCGCTCACGTACATGCCGCCGTTGTCGAAGAGGGTGATGGTGCCGTCGGGCTGGCGGCGGGCGTCGTGCTGGTAGAGGGTTTTAGTGCCGTCGCCCATCTCGAAGTCGCTCTTCTTGCCGCCGAGGCGCCAGATCACCTCGCCCGTCTTGCGGTCGATCTTGTACACGGTGAACGTCCTGCGGGCCGAGACGAGCAGGTTGTCGTCTTCGTCCACGTCTATGGAGTTTATGTGGAAGTAGTCGAAGGCGTTGGCCGGGTCGTCCGGCAGATCGCCGTGGGTCTCCTCTACGGGGACGTGCTCCAGGCTGCGCCACTCGAAGAGGACCTCGCCGGTCTCGATGTCCAGCTCCTGGATCACGCCTTCGGCGACCGTGCCACCCTCGGGGCCGCCGAGGGGGGAGAGGTCGTAAGGCACCTCGGCGTAGATGGTGATTAGGGCCGTGTCGTTCTTGGTGATGAGAAACTCGTGGTGGTCCCCGTCGAGGTCGTTGCCGGCGCGGACGCGGGCGAGCTCGCGGTACCCCGCGTCGCAGATCACGTACTCCCCCTGCCCGTACCCGAGGTGGACGCCCTCCCACCAGGTCAGCACGGGCGCGCCCCTGTACTCCTGAACCTTGCAGTCCATGGCGTCCTGCTCTTCCCGCATGGGACGGAACCACACGGGGTCGCCGTTGTTGTCCAGGATCATGGGCCCGTCCCGCCCCGGCCCCTTCTTCGGCGCTACGAAGACGTACCCCGGAGCGGTGCCGTTTGCGGGCGTGCCTACCGTCACGGCCGGCGGGTCGAGGTCGGGGCGCGAGCGGAAGACGTGTGCCGGCCCAGAACGCGCGGGCTGCAGGCCGCGAACGGAAGACTCCCCAGGCTTCAGGGGCGAGGCGCCGGCCCGCTCCTCCCGCTCACCCGGCTCGCAGCCGAGCGTACCGACCAGCGCGACCCAGGCCGCCCCCGCGCCCGCAGCCCGCAGAAAGGTCCGCCGCGTGACCTCAGCGCCCACCCTACCCCGCTCTCTGTCCACGTCCTTCACTCCGTCAGGTCTCGTGCGTGGTGCGTCTACTTCTGCAAAGATACCAACGCCGCGACGAGTTCTAAAGCATTTAATGCAAAGTTAACGCGGGGTGAGGGAGAAGCGTAGCCCGCGCCCCGGTCGCCGGCGTAGGATCGCGTAAGAGAACGGTCGACGGGAGGGTATATGGGGTTGTTGGACGGGTTGATGGGGAACGCGTCGGAGGTAGATCCGGCGAAGATAGAAGGGGATTTTGCGCGGGTGCTTGCCGCGGGCGAGCGGATCGAGAAGGCTTACCAGTTGATCCGGGACCTCTTCGTCTTCACGAACAAGCGCCTGATACTCGTGGACAGGCAGGGTCTTACCGGCAGCAAGGTCGAGTACCATTCGCTGCCCTACAGGAGCATCACCCACTTCAGCGTCGAGACCGCCGGGCACTTCGACCTGGACGCGGAGCTGAAGGTCTGGATCTCGGGCAGCCCGATGCCCATCCAGAAGCGCTTCAACAAGCAGCTGAACATCTACGACGTCCAGAGCGTCCTCGCCGGTTACGTGCTGGACTGATCGGGGTTAGGCGAACAGCAGCAGGTAGACGAAGTAGGCAAAGCCGGAGGCGAGGATCGCGGCGATCACGACGAGGGAGATCTTGCCGAAGAGGCTCGTCCGCCAGACGTCCGTGACGAACTGCCAGAGAAGCCTGAGGCGGACCTCCGACCAGTCGAGGAGGCGGGCCGCGGGGAGGAGCTCGCCGGCCAGGATCGCAAGCCCGAGAAAGACGGTAGCGAAGCCGGGGCCGGGCAACGGGGCGGTAACGAGGCTGCCGACCGCCAGGATGGCGCCGAAGATCACCAGCACCACCCTCTTGACGATGTGGCCCGGTTCTTGCTGCCGGCGGTGGTAGCGGTCCTTGAAGCGCTCGCCCGGCTTGCTCTCCTTGAACTCTTCCCAGTGGCCTTTGAGGCTCTTGATCATGGGTAGATCTTTGCCCATTTCGTCCCGTTTGGCAACACGGCTTGCCCCTGACCGCCGGCCGGGGTAGGTTGCGTTGATCCATTGTCCGGGGCGGAGAGGAGCCATCGTGGCGAAGAACGGCCGTCGTTCGTGGGCCGAGCCGTACAAGATCAAGGTAGTGGAACCCCTGAAAACGACGACTCGTGAAGAGCGAAGACGCGCCATCGAAGAGGCCGGCTTCAACACGTTCCTCCTGCGCTCCGAGGACGTCTACATAGACCTGCTGACGGACTCGGGCACGAACGCCATGAGCCAGGACCAGTGGGCCGGCATGATGCTGGGCGACGAGGCCTACGCCGGCTCGGTGAACTTCTACAACCTGGAGAGGGCCGTGGCCGAATACTACGGCTACCCCTACCTCGTCCCGACCCACCAGGGGCGCGGGGCGGAGCACATCCTCTCCCAGGTCTGGATAGAGCCGGGCGACCACGTCCCCAACAACATGTACTTCACGACCACCCGCGAGCACCAGGAACGCGCCGGCGGCACCTTCGTCGACGTCATCATCGACGAGGCCCACGACCCGAAGAGCGAGCACCCGTTCAAGGGGAACGTGGACCTCGGCAAGCTGGGGTCGCTCATCGAAGAGGTCGGGGCCGAGAAGGTCCCCTACGTCAGCGTCGCGGCGACGGTAAACATGGCGGGGGGGCAGCCGATCTCGCTCGAGAACCTCCGCGCCGTGCGGGAGTTGACGAGGTCGCACGGTATAAAGGTAGTCCTGGACGCGACGCGCGCGGTCGAGAACGCGTACTTCGTCAAGCATCGGGAGGCCGGCCACGAGGGCAGGACCGTCGCGGAGATCCTGCACGAGACCTGCTCCCTATCAGACGCGGCGACCGTGAGCGCGAAGAAGGACCTCCTCACCAACATCGGCGGCTTTCTCGCAACCTTTGACGAGGAGCTCTTCGAGGAGGCCCGCGCCCTAGTGGTCGTCTACGAGGGCCTCCACACCTACGGCGGCCTCGCCGGCCGCGACCTGGAGGCGATGGCCCGCGGGATAGTGGAGATGGTCGACGAGGACTACCTCCACTCCCGCATAGGACAGGTCGAGTACGTGGGCGAGAAGCTCGCCGAGGCCGGCATCCCGATAGTCCGTCCGGTAGGGGGCCACGCCGTCTTCCTCGACGCGAAAGGCTTCTTCCCCGAGATGCCCCAGGACCACTTCCCGGCCCAAACCCTGGCCGCCGAGCTCTACCTCGACTCGGGGGTCCGGGCGATGGAGCGCGGCGTCGTCTCCGCCGGCCGTAACAGGGAGACCGGCGAGCACAACTACCCGAGCCTGGAGCTCGTCCGCCTCACCTTCCCCCGCCGCGTCTACACCCAGGCCCACTGCGACGTAACCGTCGAGTCCGTCCTCGAAGTCTGGAACAACAGAGAGAACGTCCGCGGCCTCCGGATGGTCCACGAGCCCAAGCACCTCCGCTTCTTCCAGGCCCGCTTCGAGAGGCTGTGAAGCGGTTCGCGGAGCGAACCGCGCTGTTAGCTGTCGGCCCGCTTCGGCCTCCGCTCTCAGCGGTCGGCTTTCTTGCTCTTGCTGAAAGCTGATAGCTGACGGCTGATCTCCGGAGAGATCGTTCCGGACGGTCAGCCGGGCCTTTACTTCGTCTCTTGATCTTCGTCCGGGCTGCCGAGGTTGTTTGGTATTTCGCCGCGGAGTATCTGCAGGGATCTCAGGTATTCGTCTGTGGTGATCTCGCCGCGGGCGAGGCGTTCGCGCAGGATCTCCTCGGCCGGGTCCCTGCTCGCGGGCCCGGTTCCGCCGCGCCGGCTCGGGAAGAGGCGCGTTACGATCCAGGCGACGAGCGCCAGCAGCCCGACCCAGAAGAGGAATGGAAACAGCACCCACGGTCCCCAGGACATCCCGTGGTCTCCGTCGGCCCAGGGGGGGCCTCCGCCCCAGTCGCGACCGGACTGGACCAGGAGGAGGCCCGCGCTCAGGGTTTCTGTCAGGGTTTGCATGGCGGTTGGATCTTACCTACGTACCGGGCTCGCGGTTCGGGTCGGGCCTCTCCTCGGCCTCGCGCACGTAGTCTTCGTAGTCGGCCGGCCCGTCCCCGCGGAGGGTCCTCATGGCCCGCACGTACTCCTCTGCGCTCGTCTCGCCCCTGGCGAAACGCTCGCGCAGGATCTCCTCCGCCGGGTCCCTGCGGCCACCGGTCCAGCCGCCGCCACCCTCGCGCCACCGCGGGACCAGGCGGAACGCGGCCCAGGCAAGGGAGCCCAGGATCAGGATCCAGAACAGGAATATGAAGGGGAAGATGAACGGGCCGGGCCCGTCAAAGCCCCCGGGCGGACCGTGCAAGAACGCCTGCGCGATGGTCTCCATCTCTCTCGTCGCCTCCTTTTCGGGTTCGGTGGCTTCAGCTTACGGCGGGCCCCCGGCCCCGTTCTCTTGGCCGGGTCAAGATCCCGTAACGGGCGTCAAGATCCGGTCAAGCTCCCCCGACCCCGGCCCGCCGCGGGCAGCGTGAAGCGGAAGGTCGCCCCGCGCCCGGCTCCGGGGCTCTCGGCCCGGATCTCACCACCCATCGCGCCGACCAGCGCCCTCGAGATGGACAGGCCCACACCGGAGCCGCCGCCCTCCCGCGAGCGCGACCTGTCTGCCCGGTAGAACCGCTCGAAGACGCGGGGCAGGTGCTCGGCCGGTATGCCCTCTCCGGTATCCGCCACCCCGAACTCGATTACGCCTGCCCCGGTCCCGACCTCGACCGTGACCCGTCCCCCCGGAGGCGTGTGCCTCAGGGCGTTGTCCAGAAGGTTCGTCAGAACCTGTATCACCCTGTCGGCGTCGGCCAGGACGGGCGGGGGCTCCCCGATTTTCCTGGTGCCCAACTCGACGCCCTTCTCGTCGAACAGCGGGCGCATCCTCCCCGACGCCCGATCCGCCACCTCCCCCGGGGAGACGGGGGCTATGTCCAGGGCGAGCTGGCCCGCCTCCGCGCGGGAGAGCTGGCGGAGGTCCCTGACGAGGCGCTCCATGCGCATGGTCTCCGCGTACAGCAGGGAGAAGGTCTTCTCCGATGGCTCGACGGTCCCGCCCATGAGGCTTTCTAGGTAGCCCCGGAGGGTGGAGAGGGGGGTGCGGAGCTCGTGGGAGACGTCGGAGATCACCTCGACCCGCCGCCTCTCGGCCTCTTCGAGCGCCCGCGCCATGGCGTTGAAGCCTTCTGAGAGCTCGGAGATCTCGTCGTCCGCGTCCCCGGCCGGCACGCGCTCCCCGTAGCTACCGGCCGCAACGCGGCGGGTGGCGTCGAGCACGTAGCGCAAGGAGTCCACGATCCTGCGCGAGACGAGCAGGCTCGCCGCCGCGGCCGTCGCACCGGCGGCGAGGCCGGCAACGAGCAGGGAGAGCAGGAGCGCCTGGCCCGGGCTCCTGCCCGCCCCGCCCGTCACGTCTCCGAGGAAGAGCGGCGCCACCAGCAGGACGGCCGTGAGCACCGTCAGCGCCACCACCGCGGCGACCAGGAAGTGCGAGACGAAGAGCCTCGCGCCGAGGCCCCCGCCCCGCCTGGACCGTCTCACGGGGCACGGAACCTGTAGCCGACGCCGCGCACGGTCTGGACGTAGCGGGGGTCTTGCGGGTCGTCCCCGAGCTTTTTGCGCACGTTGGCTACGTGGACGTCGATGACGTGGTCGCTGCCGAAGTAGCTCCCGCCCCAGAGTTTCTCCAGGAGCCGGTCCCGGCCGAACACGATTCCGGGCTCCGAGGCCAGCGTCGCGAGCAGGTCGAACTCCATCGCCGTGAGGGCCACCGCTTCGCCGTCGAGCCTCGCTTCGCGCCGCGCCGTGTCCACCGTCAGCGCGCCGAACCCCAAAGGGGCGTCCTGTTGCCCGGTCGCGCCGCCGCGCGGCCTGCGGAGCATCGCCCGGATGCGGGCGACGAGCTCCGCCGGGGAGAAGGGCTTTGTAAGGTAATCGTCGGCGCCGGTAGAGAGGCCCACCACCCTGTCCACCTCGTCGCTCCGCGCGGTGAGCATTATGACGTAGGCGTCTGAGGAGCCCCTGAGCTCCCGCAGCACCTCCATGCCGCCGAGGCCGGGGAGCATCCAGTCGAGGACTACCACGTCGGGGGCCACCCGGCGGGCGACCTCGAGCGCCGCCCGGCCGTCGAGGGCCTCGTGCACCTCGAAGCCCTCCCTCTCGAGGTGCAGGCGCAAGAGCCCCACAAGGTTCTGCTCGTCCTCGACTATGAGCGCCCGGATCGTCATGGTTCTCCAGGACAAGTCTAACCGCTCCCCGACCCCGCATCGCCCCGCTTGACCCTATCTTGACGCCCATGACGGAACCTTGAGCCCGGCTTGAGACGGCTCGAACCGAAGCCTCTTAGGGTGAGTTTGTTGGATCAAACAACGTCCACGGAACGGAGAGGAGCCAGCCGTGAGGAAGGGAACGATGGGCCACCGGCACGCAGGGTACGGTCGAGGCGGACCCCGGATGCACGGGCGACTCTACAATTCGCCCGTTCCGCCGCCTTTCCTCGCGCTCGCGTTGCTGGCGGCGTTCGCCCTCGGCAGGATGTCGGGAATGAAGCGCCGGTTCGAGGGTGCCTGGGGCCCGTCGGCGCGAGGATGCGCCGGGCCGCCCCGGGGAGCCATGGGCCACGCCCCCCGCCGCGGGGAAGAGCCGCCCGTTCTTCTCTAGGAGGGGCCAGTAGAGCGGGACGGAGGCGTTAGAGTGTACGGAATGTATGGTATGAAACCGGTGGGGCGTAGGGCTGTCCATTTCCGGCGTCCGCCTGGGAGGTTCCCGCTGGGGTTCGCGCCGGTCCTGATCCTTGCGGGATTCCTGGCGCTTGCGTCGGCCGGCCCGTATTTCCCGTTCGTCCCTCTGATCCCGCTGTTTTTCGTGCTGTTCTTCCTCACGCCGCGCGGCGGGAGGCCGCAAGGCGCGCCGGAGGTACGCCCGGCCCGGGATGGCGGGGAGAAAGAGCTGCTCCGCGCGCTGGAGCGCAACGAGGAGATCACCGCCGCCCGCGCCGCTTTGGAGACGACCTTGAGCGTCGCGGAGGCGGAGAAGATGCTGACGAAGCTGGCCGCCGGCGGCCACGTCGAAGTCCGCGCCAGGGAGGGGCACCTTACCTACGCCCTGCGCTTCGCCGACCGGCGCGAGGTCGGGCCGAAGGACCTCGCGAACGCCGAGGATGGGCCGGCCAAACCACGCGGCCTCCCGTCCCCCGAAACGACCCGCCCTTCCAACTCCCCGCGAGACGCCGGGCACTAACTCGAAGCTAGACTCCGCTCCGGACCTCGCGGCTTTATCGAACGGTTTGGGCTATCGCGGCCGCCCACGACTCCCTCGGCGTCGCATTCTGCGTCTTCGAGGGCGAAACGGACGATTAGCGGTTCGCGAGCCGCGCTTTCAGCTATAAGCCTTCAGCTTTCGGCTTTTGGCGTGCGGTTGGGTCGGGTTGTGGAGGCTTCCTCTGCACCCTGGCCCCGGATGCGGTATACCGGAATCGCAGGAAGTATACGGAAAGAGGAATGATGGCGGAATCCAACGGTGGCGCGGGGCGCACGGAGATTGCGACGCTCGGGGGCGGGTGCTTCTGGTGTACGGAGGCCGTGTACCTCGAGGTGCGGGGCGTCGAGAAGGTCGAGTCCGGGTATTCGGGCGGGCACGTCCCGAACCCGACTTACCGGCAGGTGTGCAGCGAGACGACGGGGCACGCCGAGGTCGTGCAGGTCACGTTCGACCCGGAGGTGATCTCCTACCGGGAGATCCTGGAGGTCTTCTTCGCCACCCACGACCCGACGACGCTGAACCGTCAGGGCGCCGACGTCGGGACGCAGTACCGTTCCGCGGTCTTCTACCACGACGAGGAGCAGCGGGAGGCCGCCGAGGCCGTCATCTCCGAACTCGGGGCGCAGGGGATCTGGGAAGATCCCATCGTGACCGAGGTCGTGCCGTTCGAGGAGTTCTACGTGGCCGAGGACTACCACCAGAACTATTTCGCCAGCAACGGCTACCAGCCCTACTGCCAGGTCATCATCGCCCCGAAGGTCGCGAAGTTCCGCCGGGAGCACCTCGAAAGGCTGAAGGCCTAGAGGTTTCAGGCTTCAGGTATCCGGTTTCAGGGGATAGTTGAGCAGGGCGCGGCGGGGGTGAAGAGGCTCCTCTTCGCGCTGTTCGTTTTCGTTCTCTGTTCCTGTGGGACCCAACCCTCGCCGGAGCAAGACCGTTCCGGCGAGGAAGCGGGCCGAGGGCCGGCGACCGCCGGTGGGACGGTCACGGAGGAGTCCACGGTCGAAGAAAGCGCCGGCGAGACTACGGCCGCGGGCGGTAGCGACGCCGCGAAGGAGGATGAGGCCAGGAAGCGGCCTCCGGGGCCGGAGTTGCGGGATGGGCCGGCGACGACGAGCACGGCGACGCGGGCCGCAGTCGGGACGAACGGGATGGTGAGCGCGGCGCACCCGCTGGCCGCGCGGGCTGGCGTCGAGGTCCTGGAAGGCGGCGGCAACGCCTTCGACGCGGCCGTCGCCGTCGGCGCCGCCCTCAACGTCGTCGAGCCGATGATGAGCGGCGTCGGCGGGTACGGCGCCACGGTCGTCTACGATGCCGAGAAGGGGGAGACCCGCTTCCTGGAGACGGGAAGCAGGACGCCCGAGTCTCTGGACCCCTCCATGTTCCGACCGCCGGCGCCGGGTTACCAGGAGAACCGCTGCGGCGGGCCGGTCGTCTCCACGCCGGGCAACCTCAACGCGTGGGAGCTGATGTGGGAGGAGTACGGGGAGGAGGAGTGGTCCAGGCTCTTCGAGCCTGCCATCGGCTACGCCGAGGACGGGTTCGTCATCGGGGGGGAGACGGCGGGTTGGATCGGCTCGGAGTACCCCGCTTTCCCCGCGTACGCGCAGGAGATCTACGGCAGAGACGGCGCCCCCTTGCAGACCGGCGACCGCCTGGTCCAGGACGACCTGGCAGGCTCCATGAGGACCATAGCAAAGAACGGCGCCGGCGCCGTCTACGGCGGCGAGTTGGGACGCGCGATGGTCGCCGAAGCGCGGGAGAACGGCAGCTCTCTGACCCAAGAAGATTTGAGGGAGAACAGGGCCCGGTGGCGGGAGACCATAGGCGCGGACTACCGGGGCGACAGGGTGGTCACGGCCGGCCCGCCGGCGACCGCGTGGGGCTCCCTCGTCCGTCTCGGGACGATGGAAGAGCTCGACCCCGTCTCCCTCGGCCAGAACACTTCCCCCTACGTCCACGCGCTCACCGAGATCTCCAAGGGCGCCTTCTCCCAGACCAGCCGCTACGCCGACGACCCGCCGCTCGACAGGTTACTGTCGGAGGGCTACCTCGCCCGGCAGGCCGCCACCGTGGACTTCTCCGGCGTCGCCCCCTACGAGCCGCCCGTGACCTTCGACTCGGCCACGAGCTGCTCCCCGACCGGCTACGTCCCGACGGCCGACGGCTCTTCGGCCTCGGCCAGCGCCCAGGCGAGCGTCGGGCACACGACCCACTTCGTCGTCGCCGACGGGGAGGGCAACGTGGTCTCCTCGACCCAGACTTTAGGCAACGTCTTCGGGAGCAAGCTCATGCCCGAAGGAACGGGGCTGTGGCTCAACGACCAGCTCGCCTGGAGCCGCTTCGAGCCCCAGGGCAACGTCTTCGACGTCTATCCCGGCCGCCAGACCCTCTACGCCCTCTGCCCGACGATAGTCCTGCGCGACGGCAGGCCCGTCATCGCCCTCGGCACGCCGGGCGGGCGCACCATCCCGCAGACCACGACGCAGATGATCACGAACATGGAAGCCTTCGACATGGACGTCCAGGAGGCCATCTCGGCCCCCCGTTTCAGCTTCGTCATCCCCGACCTGCTCGGCGTCGAGCCGGGGATACCGGCCGCCGTCCAGGGCGATCTGGAAGCCCTCGGCCACGACGTCTACGTGGACGAACTCGGCTTCGGCAACGCCCACGGCCTCACCATCGAGTACGATGCACAAGGCAAGCCCGAAAGGTTCACGGGCGGCGCTGACCCGCGCGGCGAAGGGGCCGCGACCGGGTTGTAAAGCTGTCAGCTGTCAGCCTGATTGGCGCGGCAGAGGACGTAAGTCGGAGCGTGTCGACACTCGTTGACGCGGGTTACGGGGACACCAGATTCCCGGAGGCCACCCTGAAAAACCTCGCCGTCTGCCATCGGAGGACTCGAAAGCTGACGGCTGATAGCCGGTAGCTGACAGCTCTAATTCAGTCCGAACAGATCCGTCTCGTCCCGGCCCGTCTGGAGCGCTTCTATAAGTTCTTCCAAACGCCCCATCTCGACCTTCATGCCGCCAACACCTGCGGGCGGCGGGCTCAGGGCGACGTAAGCTGCCCTGTCCCTGACGGTCTCCAGCGCGACGAGCAGGCCGGCCCCCGAGACTTCCACGGGTCTCCAGTCGGGGCCGAAGTCCGTGGAGTCGAGGAAGGCCTGAGCCTTTAACGCGGAGTCGAACAGGGGCAGCGAGGGGCGGTCGTCTATGGAGATGAGGAGTGGCTCGAGGCCGGGGGCCGCCTCCTCGAAGAGGAGCACGTAGGGCGGCTGCGGTGCTTCCCTGGCAGGCATCCCTAAGTCGGCCTCGGGGCCATCGTGACGAGGAGTATCAACTGGTCTTCCGAGTCGTTTCGGACGCCGTGGGGGGTGCCGGCGCGGGCGATGACGGCGTTGCCTTCGGTGAGGTCTTCCTCCTCGTCGCCGACGGTGAAGCGCCCCGTGCCCCTCATGACGAAGTAGACCTTGTCCGAGCCGTCGTGGGAGTGGACCTTCTGGGCCTGGCCCGGCAGGAGGCAGTAGGCGTCGTAGAAGAGGTGGGGAGAGTCGAAGAGGGCGTTCTTCCGCATCTTCTCCTCCGAGAAGGAGATGTGATCCACGATCCGTCTGCTCTCCAAACCCGCTCCTTCCGTCTCTCGGTTCTCTCTCACTCTAGCATCCCTCCGGGGGCTTGCTATCATGCGCGTCTCATGGAGAGGACCGGCGACAGCAGGTTTCCCGACGTAACCCTTCGTCTCCCCGGCTGGGTGGATGAGCTCGTCTCGGACACAAACCCCACCTTTGCGTCGATCGAGGACAGGATGCGCTTCGCGGTAGAGCTCTCGCGGTCGAACGTGCGCAACGGGACCGGGGGGCCGTTCGGGGCCGCCGTCTTCGAGAGGGAGACCGGGCGGCTGCTCGCGCCGGGCGTGAACCTCGTCGTCGGCTCCGGATGCTCGGTCTTCCACGCGGAGATGGTGGCGATCATGGTCGCCCAGAAGGTCGTCGGAACCTTCGATCTAGGCGCCGAGAGCCTGCCCGCCTACGAGCTGGTCGCCACGACCGAGCCCTGCGCGATGTGCCTCGGGGCGACCCCCTGGTCGGGCGTGAGGGGACTCGTCTGCGGCGCCCGCGACGAGGACGCCCGCGCCGTCGGCTTCGACGAGGGCGCCAAGATGTCCGCGTGGGCGGGCTCCCTTGAAGACCGCGGCATCTCCGTCCGGCGAGACGTCTTGCGCGGGGAAGCGGTCTCGGTCCTTCAAGAGTACGCCGAACTGGGAGGCGAGGTCTACAACTCCCGCCAGGGCGAGCGCGAAGACCCGCGATGATCCTCGAAGTCGCCCTGCCGGACGTCGTGCCCGGCAAGGCCAGAGAGTTCGAGGAGGCCTTCGCGCGGGCCTCGGCCGGCCCCTACCCGCACTTGGCTGAGTAGCGCGGCTGGGTCCGCCGGAGATCCTCAGGGGATGCCGCTAAACTAGTGGCGTGGACGCCCTCCGGGGTGCGTGCTATGCTCGCGCCGGTCCGGCCGATGAAGGGGGTAAGTGCGCGAGGAGCCGAAGGCCAATGAGCGTATGCAGGGCGGCTTCGTCCGCGACCCGATCACCTGGACGACCTACGGGCTGGTGGGCTACTTCGCCTTCACGGAGACCGTACTCGGACCGATCATGCCCTTCCTCCGGGAGGAGCAGGACCTGGGATACGCCGCCGCGGGCCTGCACTTCAGCGCCTTCGCGCTGGGCGGCTTGCTCGTCGGGGTCCTAGGCGACCGGCTGCTGCAACGTTGGGGCAGGTGGACCGGGCTCTGGGGCGGGGCTGCCGGCATAGCCTTGGGCACCCTGCTGCTCGTCCTGAGCCCCGGCGCCTGGGCCACCGTCCCCGCCACGTTCGTCATGGGCCTCTGCGGCGCCCTGCTGCTCGTCGCTTCCGAGGCGCTGCTCTCCGACAGGCACGGCGAGTGGTCCGCGGTCGCCCTCTCCGAATCCAACGTCGCGGCCAGCGCCTGCGCCATCTCCGCCCCTCTGCTCGTCGGGGCGTTCGCGGCGGCGGGCCTCGGCTGGCGCGCCGCGCTAGGGGCCCCCGTGGTGGCGCTAATCCTCTTGGCGGCCCTCTCCTTCTCCCGGTCACGGGCACGCCCCGAGCGCGCCACCGTCGTCGAGAAGGGCGCCGCCTCGGGGGCCGGGTCGCGGACGTTATCGTCCCGCTACTGGGCTTTTTGGGCCCTCGTCTCTTTGGGCGTGGCCTCCGAGTGGTGCGTCGGGTACTGGGGGGCGGACTTCCTCGACGACAGCGCCGGCCTCACCCGCCCCGGGGCGGCGGCGGCCCTCACCCTGTTCTTGGTCGCCATGCTCGTCGGGCGCCTCCTGGGCAGCCGGCTGGCGCGCGCCGTCCCCCCGACGACGCTCCTGGTCGCGACCCTCTGCGTGGCCCTCGTGGGCTTCCCCGTGTTCTGGCTCTCCGGGGGGACCACCCCCGCCCTGGCCGGACTATTCATTACCGGACTCGGTATCGGCAGCATCTACCCGCTCGGGGTCTCGGCGGCCCTGGCCGCGGCCCCCGGCAACGCCGACGCCGCCGCGGCCAGGCTCTCGCTCGGCGGTGGCGGCGCGGTCTTCCTCGCCCCGTTCGCGCTGGGGGCGCTGGCCGACCGGGTCGGCATAGGTCCCGCGTTCGCCATCGTGGCGCCCATGCTCCTGGCGGCCGTCGCGCTGGCGATCATCGCGGGGCGGACCAGGCCCGCGGAAACCTAGGGACGCCGTCCGAAGGACCGCCCGCGTGCGGTACTGCCTCGGCCCCTATCCGGGCACCGCGAAGTTCTGAGAACAGGTAGGCCGAGAAGCTAACCCCAGGCCTCGTGTATGCGAACAGCGCCTGCCGGAAGATACCGCCGCCGTCGGTCACCAGCGCCTCGGGCGAGCCGTAGCGCTCCACCGCGGCGTAGAGCACGCTGAGGTAGGAGGCGAGGTCCCGCGTTCGGGGCAAGGCGCGCGACGAAGGGCATCTCCTTCTTCTCCTTGGCCGGACCCTTCGGCTTCTCCAGGTCGTAGAGCTCGCGGTTCAGGGCAAGGATGCGCCCGCAGGTCTTCGGACTCAGTTGTATGCCTATCTGCGCCAGGGCGGCGTGTACGCGGAACTCGCCGAGATCGGGGTTCTGCTGCAGTCGCCTCACCGCCTCCATTACCCGCAGGGTCACCTTGCGCACCCCGGGGGGCCGAGCCGGGCGCCTGTCTTCGAGCCCTTCCGGCCCTTCTTCCGCCCACCGCTTTAGGGCACGGTGTACCGTGGATTTGTGTGCCCTCAGGTAGCCGGCTGGCCTTCGCGCTCCAACCCTCCGAGTGGAGCGTGACGACGGCTCACAAGCCTTCGGCTCCTCGCTGGACACAAGAACCCCGGGTCCGTACTCCCCCAGGCATTCGCCCAGCAAGACGCTCCCCCGACGTCCCCTCCCCGAAAGAACCTACCGATTCGGGGCCACACCCGGCTCCAAAACAGGCTCCGAATGCTCCACAAGGACAAGTGTCCGTTTCGAATCTGAAGCCTAAAACCTAAACAACAAACTGTTTCGGGAAGCGGGTCAGGTTGCGGCTGCCGTCCTCGGTGACGAGGACGAGGTCTTCGATGCGGACGCCGCCGACCTCGGGGTAGTAGAGGCCTGGTTCTACGGAGACTATGTCGCCCGGGATGAGCTTCTGTCCGGTTACGCCGAGGCGGGGGGCTTCGTGGATCTCCAGGCCGACGCCGTGCCCCGTGCCGTGGAAGAAGCCCTCGGTGAGCGGTTTGCCTTCTTCGCGGTCGTGGACCTGCGTCTTGTAGCCGGCGTCGTGCAAGATTTCGGACACCTTCTCGTGGACGTCCTTGCCGTCGACGCCCGGCCCGATCATGGCGAGGGCGGCCTCCTGGCTCTCCAGGACGGCTTCGTACATCTTTCGGAGTTCCGCGCCCGGCTCGCCCTTGACGAAGGTGCGGGTCATGTCGGCGTAGTAGCGGCTCGAAAGGTCCATCGGGAAGATGTCCAGGATGATCGCCTCGCCGGCCTTCAAGGGGCCGCTGCCCCTCTCGTGTGGGTCTGCGGCCTGTGAGCCGCCTGCGGCTATCGTGCCGTCGCCGAGGCAGTTGCGGCGCAGAAGCTCCACGTTTATCTCGGAGCGTAGAGTCTCGCTCGTCAGGGCCTCGCCGCGCCAGAGAAGCACGCCGTCTTCGCCAACCTCCGCATCCCTCAGGATGCCGACGGCGTGTTCGCAGGTCTCCTCGACCGCCCTCTGGGCCTTCTCGACGTGGTCCACCTCCTCCGGCGACTTGGCGCGGCGCAGGCCGTCGAAGAGCTTGCCGTCCGGGACGAGCGTGAGGCCGCTCTCGCGAAGGGCGTCGGCGTAGACGACGGCCATGGTGGGGGGGACGTGCAGGGTCGGGTCGGGGGCGCCGAGCCTCTCCAGGAGGTTCCGGATCGCCCGGGCGTAGGCTTTCGAGCCGCTCTTCAGCTCGCGGGCCAGTTTGGGGATCTCCAGTTCCTCGTAGGAGAGCAGTTCGTCCACGGGGGCGGCCTTCTTCGCGCGGCCGTACTCCAGGGAGGAGACCGCGAGGTGCGTCTCGCCGTCTATGCGGAGGCAGATCACGTCATCCGGCGCCATGAACCCGGAGAGGTGGTAGGCGTAAGCGTCGTGCTCGGGCGCCCCGATCACGAGCAGGTTCCGTCCATCGTCCGTCATGCTCTTCCTCCCGTAAAGACAAACCCTGCAAGGCGCTACATTCTACTACCGCCCGTCACAGACACGTCGGATCGCTCGTATATAATCTTCGCGGGATGCAGGAAAAGCGCGACATGCGGAGCCGGATCCAGGAAGCCCTGGACAAAGTGCGCCCCGCCCTGAAAGCCGACGGCGGAGACGCCCGTATAGTCGCCTGCGACGAGAAGACCGGCACCGTCAGCATCCAGATGCTAGGCGCCTGCAAAGGCTGCCCCCTCTCCCAACTAGACTTCGCCTACGCCATAGAGAGCCTGATCCGGCGCGAAGTGCCGGAAGTCCGCGAAATAGTAGCGGTTTAGCTGGTAGCTCTCAGCTGTCAGCTTTTGGCTGTCAGCTTTCAGCAGGGACATGCCGGGCTTAGCCCAGTCGAGCCGAAGCGGTTCCCGCATATCCTGGATCGCGTAGCGCAGCGCCTAGGGTCTTAAAAGGCTGATAGCTGAAGGCTGATGGCTGACAGCTCTACTGCTGTTCCTGTCGCGATGCCCTTAGCGCTTCGGACGGTATCGCTTCGCGGGCTTCGGCGAGGGCGTCTATGGCCCTCTTGCGGGCGCGGCGGAGCTTGAGGCGGCGGAGGAGGGGGGCGTTCGGGAGGGCTTCATTGATGAGGTGGGTCAGCGTGATCATGTCGTTGGCGCAGGCGCGGTAGCCGAGGGCGCACATCTCGACGCGGGTCTCGTCGGCGGGGAGCTCGGTGAGGGCGCGCCGGATCTCGCCCGCCCGCTCGGCGATGGAGCGGGAGAGGGTTTCGGGAGACTCCGCGGCCGGGCGGCGGGGCCTGTGGCCCGTGATCGCCTCGGGCGAGAGGCGCCTGAGCCTGTGGGCCGGGCTGTCTAGTTCGCGGCGAACGACGAGCGCGATGCCGACGGTCAAAGGGAGGAGGAGAACGAGTACCCAGGCCGGAACCGCCGGGGTTACCAGCGTGAGCAGCAAAAAACCAACGACCTCGACCACAAGGACCACCGCCACCCCGAGCTTGAACATCCCTCGCCTCATCTTTCCGCCACCGCTGTTGCGAAGAACCCTAGTCTAGTTTTCGGGCGGCGGTTTGGCAAGAATTTCCCCGCCGGAAGGTATACTTCGACCCATGCAGAATTCCAAAGCCCCGGAGTTCAGCCTAAACCGTCCCGTCGCCAGCGCCCTCGCGACGGTTCGGGCCGTCCTCTTCTCTCCCAGGGTCTTTTTCTCGAACTTCCGGGCCGATGGGCCCCTGAAGGAACCCGTCCTGTTCACGCTGCTCGTCGGCTCCGTCTTCGCCGTTCTCGCCGCGGCGGTCGCCCTCGTCTCCAACGCGGTCTCCGGGGGGATAAGCGCCAGCGACCTCAGGGCCGCGGTCGTCGAGGGGCTCCTCTTCGCGCTGCTCTCCCCGGCCGGCGTGGGAGTCGCGGCCGGGGTCTACCTGCTCTCGATCAGGACGTTCGTCGGCAAGGTCGCCGAGTTCTCGCAAGTGTACAGGCTCCTGGCCTATTCCTACGCGGCCTTCGCGCTGGCGTGGGTCCCGATCCTGGGCTCCATAGCCGTGCCTTACGCGCTGCTGGTCCTTATGGGCATCGCCATCAAGGAGGTCTACGAGGCTTCTTTTCTTACGGCCGTCATCGCGGCGCTAGTCGGTTTCGTGCCTGTCGGGAGCGCGCTCGTCTGGGTCACGGCCGTCGCCCTGACTTCCTGACCAGCGCCCCGTACTCCCGCAGGTCCCGCCCCGCCCTGCGCCGCAACGGTTCCGGCACGGCGCCGGGTTCCCTCCCGTAACGCTCCACGAGCAGCTTGTTCGAGATCTCCAGGTACGCCCGCCGCGTCGCCAACTCCGCCGGCACGGTCATCTCCCGCGGAAAGACGCGATACGCCGCGTCCTCCCGCAGGCCCAGGACCGGCGGCTGCGCGCCGCGTCGGACGCGGGAGGAGATCCTGGTCTCCCACCCCTCTCTGAGCTTTCTCATCTCTTCCGTGTCTGGCAACACGCTCAACGGCCCGGCCTCGAACGCGTCCTCCGGCGCGAACCCGAACGACTCCTCGAAGAGCCGCGCGGACTTGGCCGCGCCGCGGCCCAGCAGAAACTCGTACTCGCACCTCAGCAGCACGAGTTGCGCGTCGTAGTACGCGCCAAGACCGTCCCGCGCCGGGCGCGAGGCGTCCAGCCCCTTCTCGGCCAGCAACCGCCGGGGCGCCTCGATCCTCCCCCGCAGCCGCAACCGCTTCCACGCGAACGCCCCGCCGCCGATCGACGCCCCGACCACGATCGGCACCACGGGGGCGAAAGGCCCGGCCCACGCCGTCCCGAAGACCGGCGCGGACAGCAGCACCAGCGCCGCCACCACGCAGACCACCGTAAGCCCGAGCTTCCAGGCCAGACGCCCGCCGCCCCCGGCCTCCGAGTGCGCGCGGCCGATCTCGTACCACAGCGCGATCGTCTCCTCGTCCGGAACCTCGGGTGTGCGCGGGCGTTGCACGCGCCCTATTCTACCCACCATGGATAAACACACCCCCACCCTAGCCCGGGCCGCCACCAACCTCCTCAACCCCTTCTTCATCTTCACCGCGCTCTACGCCCTCGTGGCCTTAGCCGAGGCCGGAACCGGAAGAGCTGTCCTCTACGTGGCGCTCGAACTCCTCGCGGCGGCCGTCGTCGCCGGGTACGTGTTCCTGATGCGCCGCCGCAGGCGGGTCGGGGACTTCTGGATCTCGGCCAGGGCCGAACGCCTGATACCCGCGCTGGTCCTGCTCTCGGCGTTTGTGGCGCTCCTGGTCGCGCTCGCGCTACTCGACGCCCCGCGCGACCTCTTCCTCCTGACCCTCTCGATGGGCCTCGCCAGCGCCGCCGTCGCCGCCATCACCCTCGTCTGGAAGGCAAGCGCCCACTGCGCCGTCGCCGGCCACGCGGCCGTTGCGGGGCTTCTCCTGCTCGGTCCTCTGGGGTTGCTTTTCCTGTTCGCGCTACCGCTCGTGGTCTGGTCCCGCCTCAAGCTCACCGCGCATACCCCGTCGCAGACGCTCGCGGGGACGGCTGTGGGGGCCGCCTTTGCGTTTCTGTTTTTGGCATGAAGCTGACAGGAATCTACTCCGAATCTCCAGCGTACCCTACACCAGGATGAGTGACTTGATCCCCAAAACCTCGAAGGTTGGCCTGGCGATGCTAATGCTCATATTCGTCGCGACGTCTGCCTGCGTCCGAGATGGTCAAAACACGCGGGCGCGAGGAGCCAACGACGACAGGCCGAAGGGCACGACGGAGCAGAGCAGTGCCATGCTACAAGAACCCACGGTCAAGCAGGACGCCCGGCAAATCTTGACCGGCGTCATAACGGAGCGAGGCGAGGGTTCTTTCCAGGTGCCAAATAGCCCGGGTAGTTGGATACTTGTCGAAGAAGATCCCGACGCAGACTGCGGAGGAGACAGGGGACCGCTCGAGCCCGGCTGCGAAAAGATGTACTTCGATATCACGGGAAAGACCGACATCTTCCGGGAAAAACAAAACACCCAAAGAGCGAGGGCGTCCGGTGCCGATCTCCAGAAGGGAACCAAAGTCAGCGCCGATTACACGGGGTACGACGTCGCGACGTCGTACCCTTCGCAAACAGATGCCCGCGTGGTGACGATCCTGGAATTCCCCCGATCCCAACGGTGGGTCAAAAACCGATAAGGTACGCAGAAGGCCCGCCCGAACGCGAACCGGAAAGAGTGACCCCACCGGGATTCGAACCCGGGTTTTCGCCGTGAGAGGGCGATGTCCTTGGCCTCTAGACGATGGGGCCGTGCTTAGAAGCCGGCAGAGTTTATCGGAAGAGAGGGGCTACGTCAAAGCGGTTTCGGCCGGTCAGCCGGTCAGCACGCCGCCCGCGGCGGCTCTCAGCCTGTCAGCAAGAGAAAAAGCTGAAGTGCTGACAGGCTGAGACGCTGACTAGCCCACCGAGAGCCGCTGCATCTTCTGCGCGGCGTCTTCGATCCGCGCCAGGCTGCGCTCGCGGCCGAGCAGCAGCATCGTCTCGAAGAGGCCGGCGCTCACGGTGCGGCCGGTCGTGGCGAAGCGCAGGGGGTGGATGAGGTGCCGCGCGCCCTTCTCCTTCTCCGCGGCGAGGCCGCGCACGGCTTCTTCTATGGACTCCTCGGTCCACTCCGGCAGCGCCTTGAGGCGTTCGGCGAGCTCGGGGAAGTTCTCGCGGACGAAGTCCTTGCCGAACTGCTTCTCGAACTCGGCCTCGTCGTAGTCGAGGGTCCCGCCGTAGAAGTAGCCGACGGCGTCGGGGATGTCGGTGGTGAGGGCGATGCGCTCCTTGAGGAGGTCCATTATGTTCTCCAGGCGCGGCCTGTCCGCTTCCAGCTCTTCTTGCGTCGCTGCACCGGACTCGACGAGCATTGGGGTCGCCATGTCCGCGAGGTCGGACGGGCTCATGCGGCGGATGTAGACGGCGTTTATGGAGCGGAGCTTGTTCTCGTCGAAGACCGCCGGGTTGCCGCTCACGCGGTCTACGCGGAAGCGTTCAGCCAGTTCGTCGCGGGAGAAGATCTCCTCGTCCGCCGCGTAGCCGGCGCCGAGCAGGGCCAGGTAGTTGAAGAGGGCGTCCGGCAGGTAGCCCTGGGCCGCGAACTCCTCGACGTGGGCCGAGCCGTGGCGCTTGGACAGTTTCTTCTTGTCCGGGCCGAGGACCATCGGGACGTGGGCGAAGCCGGGCAGGGTGTTGCCGAGGGCTTCGAGGATCAGAATCTGGCGCGGCGTGTTGGAGAGGTGGTCGTCGCCCCGGATGACGTGGCTGATCCTCATCTCCGCGTCATCGACCGCCGCCGCGAAGTTGTAGGTCGGGGTATCCGTGGACTTCATGAGGACGAAGTCTTCGAGGTTCGAGTTCTCGAACGTGACGGGGCCCCGGATCATGTCCTCGACGACGGTCTGCCCCTCGCGCGGGGTCTTGAACCGAACGGTGTAGGGCTCCCCTGCTTCGATCTTCTTCCTCGCTTCGGCGGGGTCCATCTCCCTGTACTCGCCGCCGGTGTAGATCGGCTGACGCTTCTCGGCCCTGGCCCGCTCCCGCATCTCGGCCAGCTCTTCTGAGGTGGCGAAGTCGTAGTAGGCCGCGCCCGAGTCGAGCAGCTTTTTGGCCGCCTCGCGGTAGAGGTCGAAGCGTTCGGTCTGGCGGTACGGGGGATGCGGGCCGCCGATGCCCGGGCCCTCGTCCCAGTCCAGGCCGATCCAACGCAGGGAGCGCTCCAGCTGGTCCACGGACGCTTCGGTCGAGCGGGCCAGGTCGGTGTCTTCTATCCGCAGGACGAACGTGCCGCCGTTCTTGCGGGCGAAGAGCCAGTTGAAGAGGGCGGTCCTGACCCCGCCGACGTGCAGCATCCCCGTCGGGCTCGGCGCGTACCGGACCCGGATCTCGTTATTCTCCATGAACTTAAACTACCACGCGAGCCGGGCGTTAGAAAGCTCACAAAGCCGACGCAATGGTGCGAAACCGTCATCCGACGGGTCCGCCGGCGCGTACGATACTTGTGCCAGCGGTCGAGCCCTTACGGAGGTTTGCGCGATGAGAACGTTGCCTGGCCCGCTAGAGTCGGTGGACGTCGGGATCACGCACTGGATGGCCCGCCACGGCGTCGTCATCCTGCGCGTCGCTCTGGGCGTAGTCTTCCTCTGGTTCGGCCTGCTCAAGTTCTTCCCCGGCCTCAGCCCCGCCCAGACGCTGGCCGTCGACACCATAGACGTGCTCACCCTCGGCCTCCTGCCCGGAAGCGTCAGCCTGGTGTTGCTCGCGACGCTCGAATGCGCCATCGGGCTCGGCCTGATCTCCGGCCGGCTCATGCGCCTCACCCTGCTCCTCCTCGCCTTCCAGATGGTCGGCGCGGCCTCCCCGCTCTTCCTCTTCCCCGGCGAGGTCTTCACCGCCTTCCCCTACGCCCCCACCCTCGAAGGCCAGTACATCATCAAGAACATAGTCCTCGTCAGCGCCGGCCTAATAATAGGCGCCACCGTCCGCGGCGGCGGCCTCACGGCCCACCCGGAAGGTATAGAAGGCGCCAGGCAAACCGAGTCCCAGGAGAAGGAACAAACCAAAAACAACCCGGCCTCTTCCGCCCCCGCCCGTCGGGGGCGGGTCTCAAACCCGCCCCCGAAAAAACGTCCCTAACGGTCCCCGGCCGCGAACAACGGCCTGAGGTCGTCGAGGCTCTCGTAGGTCCACCACAGGTAGTTGCGCGTCCCGTCTTCGCGCAGCGGGTGTAGGTCGGCGAGCTCCGGGTCCTCCAGAAAAGAGCGAAACGACTCGCGCGAGGCCCACTCGACCAGGATCATGGCGCTCCGCGGCTCGACGTCGGGCTCCTTCTCGAGCGCCTCGTCCAGCAGCCCCAGGGCGACCACGCGCCCGTCGTGCTTCGCGACCGCCGCGGGCGAGCGGCGCGAGTATCGCAGGTACGAGTCGTTGTCCGCCAGGTCGAACAGGTTGAGGGCGTAAAAGCTCACGTTATCCTTCTCTCATCCGACGATCAGGACCTCTAGCACCCGCGGCCCGTGCACGCCCTCTACGCGGTTCAACTCGATGTCCGAGGTCGCGGAGGGACCGGAGATGAAGGTGACGGCCCTGCCTTCGACCCCGACGGCCTCTTCCAGCTTCGCGAACGCCTCGGGCACGAGGTCCACCACCTGCTCCTCGCGCACCACGCACAGGTGGTAGTCCGGCAGCAGGGTGAGCGCCCGGCGGCCCTGCCCCGGCCCGGCGTCGAGCGCGATGGTGCCCGTCTGGGCGATACCTAGCGCGCAGCCGGTCAGCACGCCGTCCGCGCCGTCTAGCTCCTCGTTGGTGAGGCGAGGCCTGGCCGCGTCCCGCAAGACCTCGACGCCATCGGGCACCCAGGACTGCGGCAGTTTCGGGGGGACGACTAGCCGCTGTATGCCGCGGCCGGCCAGGATCTTCTCCACGACGCCCGGCAGGTCGTCCTCCGCCACCCGGTGAACGGTCGCCTCGTACTCGGCGACGTGGGCGGCGAAGCGGTCGACGACCTCGGCCCGCGCGTCTTCCCCCTCCTTGCGGTAGCCGCGTGCGACCGCGACGTCTTCGGGCCTCTCGTCTTCCGGCACGTCGCGGGTGGCGCGTCGGACGCGCCACAGGATCGTCTCTTTCGCGCTCGCCACTAGCCCCGCTCCTCCTTCCACCACTCCCGGAAGGATTGCTTCGGGACGGGCTTCAGGTCGCGCACCTTCGTCCAGCCGGCGAGACGCCCCGGGAGGCTGCCGATCTTGCCGCCGCGGACGAGCGGCCACTGTCCCACCCTGGCGAGCCTCTGGGCGTTCTCGTAGAGCTCGGGGTCCGAGAAGGCCTTCGCCATCGCCCGCATCGCCGCGTTCTCCGGATCGAGCCTCTCGCGCAGGCCGCCCCTGTCCTGCTTGTGGCGGACCACCCTGCCACGCAGGTGGATGAGGACCTCGGGGATGTTGATCTTGACGGGGCACACCTGGTAGCAGGCCCCGCACAACGAGGACGCGTAGGGCAGGGAGTCAGACCCCGGCTTGCCGATCCCGACGAGCTGGGGCGTCAGGATCGCCCCGATAGGACCGGGGTAGACGGAGTTGTAGGCGTGGCCGCCGGTCCGCTCGTAGACGGGGCAGACGTTCAGGCACGCCGAGCACCGGATGCAGTTGAGGGTCTGGCGCCCGATCTCGTCCGCCAAGACGTCGGTCCGCCCGTTGTCGAGCAAGACCAGGTGGAACTCTTCGGGGCCGTCCCCCTCGGATACCCCGGTCCAGAACGAGGTGTAGGGGTTCATCCGTTCGGCCGTCGAGGAGCGGGGGAGGAGCTGCATGAAGACCTCGAAGTCCCGCCACGCGGGTACGATCTTCTCGACCCCCATCAGGGTGACCAGGACCGGCGGCAGCGTCGTACACATCCTGCCGTTGCCCTCGGACTCGACGACGGCGACGGTGCCCGTCTCCGCGACGGCGAAATTGGCCCCCGAGATGCCGACCTTCGCGTTCAGGAACTTCTTGCGCAGGTAGAGGCGGGCCGCGTTCGCGAGGTCTTTCGGCTCGTCTGAGAGTTCTTCGACGTCGAGTTCGCGCAGGAACAGCTCCCGGATCTCCGCCCGGTTCTTGTGGATCGCCGGCACCAGTATGTGGGACGAGGTCTCCCCGGCGAGCTGGATGATGAGCTCCGCGAGGTCCGTCTCGAACGCGTGGATGCCCTCCGACTCCAGGTGCTCGTTGAGCTTGGTCTCGTCGGTGGCTATCGACTTGACCTTTACGACCTCGTTCGCGCCTTTCTCCCTGACTATGCCGGAGATAATACGGTTCGCCTCGTCGGCGTCGCGCGCCCAGTGGACGACGCCGCCCGCTTTCGTCACCGACTCCTCCAGCTGCAGGAGGTACGCGTCGAGGTGGCGCAGGGTGCGCTCCTTGAGGGCGCGGCCCGCCTCGCGCAGCTCCTCCCAGTCGGGCATCTCCTCGACGACCGCCGCCCTCTTGCGGCGGATGGTCTGGGTCGCCTTGCCGAGGTTGCGGCGTAGCTGGGAGTCGGCGAGGCTCGTCTTCGCCGAGGCCTCGAAGGTCGGGGTCTCGCCGGGGGAGAAGGCGTCTGGCGGTTTGATGGTCATCTCT
The DNA here is from genome assembly GCF_011492945.1 of Rubrobacter tropicus. Taxonomy (NCBI): domain Bacteria; kingdom Bacillati; phylum Actinomycetota; class Rubrobacteria; order Rubrobacterales; family Rubrobacteraceae; genus Rubrobacter; species Rubrobacter tropicus. Next base: position 3,184,051 of record NZ_CP045119.1, on the reverse strand, counting down.
CCTCCGTGGAAGCGAGTATCTCGGCCAGGTGGACCGTGTTTATCCCCGCCTGCAGGCGCCTGAGGCCGCCGCCGATGTGCATGAGGCAGGAGTTGTCCCCGGCGGTGCAGACCTCGGACTCCGTATCCAGGACGCGCCGGATCTTGTCCCCGAGCATGGCCGCCGAGGTCTCGGCGTTCTTTACCGCGAACGTCCCCCCGAACCCGCAGCACTGTTCCGCCTCGCCGAGCTCGACGAGCTCCATTCCCCGCACGTTCCTCAACAACTCCAGCGGCGCATCCCCGACCTTGAGCATCCGCAGGGAGTGGCAGGTCGGATGGTAGGTGACCCGGTGCGGGTAGTAGGCCCCGACGTCCGTGACGCCCGTCTTCTTTACGAGGAACTCGGAGAGCTCGAACACCCTGGGGGCGAGGTCGGCTACCCGGCGCGCCAGGTCGGCGTCTTCGGCGAGGTCGGCGGCCATCGGGTAGAGGTCGCGGACCATGCCCACGCACGAGCCCGAGGGGGCGACGACGGCGTCGTAGGGCTCGAAGACCTCGACGAAGCGACGGACCAGCGGAATAGCCTCCCTCTGGTACCCGGTGTTGAAGTGCATCTGCCCGCAACAGGTCTGCTCCATGGGGAACTCGACCTCGTGACCGAGCCGCTCCAGCACCCCGACGGTGGCCCTGCCCGTCTCTGGAAAGAGCGTGTCGTTGAAGCAGGTTATAAAGAGGGCTACGCGCACGTTCGCGGGCCCCGGGCGGTAACGGCGTGCCTACGGGTGCGGGTCAAACGGCCTCCTCGCCTCTCGGTTTCGGCCGAATGATAGCCTATGCCGCCGCCCCGGGCCTCATCGCCCGAACCGCCCGACGGAGCACCCGGTTAGCGGCCCGCGCCCACCTCCGCCGCACCGGCCCGGGAGTCCCGCATCAGGTGATCCACGAAAGCCCTACGCTCCACGCCCGCGGCGCCTTCCGGCGGTCCGGCGTCCCCGGCTGGGGGGTCGAGCAAGATCCTCGAGACGCCCGCGTAGGGACCCAGAAGCAGGGAGACGAGCTCGCCGAGGCTGGTCTCCCTGGCCCACCAACCGTCCTCCAGGCCCGCGACCCGCAGAAACGAGGCGGCATCTCCCTCCCGGCTGAAGACCGGCATAGCGTCCTCGCCCCGGACGGTGCACACGCGCATGCGGAAGCCTTCCCGCGCCACTATCAACCAGTACACGATACGAACCTCTCCTCGCTTGTCGGAGACGCGGGCCCGCGTTCGGGACCCCCTCCCCTGGCCGAGACCCTGCCGCTAGCGGCGGTCGAGGGTCGACGCGTCATTCATCTCCTCGAGTTCGTAGTGCCAGAAGAGCACGGATCTCCCGTCCCCGAACTCCACGTCCAGGGCCAGGTAATCCGGGGCGCCGTACCTTTGACGGATCGTGCCCGATGCCCCCGAAACTGTTCCCGCCGGTGTTGAGGAAGTACCCGCACCTTCTTGCCCACCACGGCCTCATCCGAACGCATCCCTGCCTCTCCTTTCTTAAGCGTCCCGCGGTCCCTAGACGAGCGCGCGGTCCAGGCGCTCCATCACGGCGCGGCGGTTCCCCGTGCGCCTCTCGTGGTCTTTGAGCCTCTCGACGTCCCGCGCGCAGAGCCCCTCCAGCTTGCGGCCCAGCTCCTCGACGCCGAGACGGTCGAAGTCCTCCACGGGCAACCCCGAATCACGGTGGCCGGTGGAGGGGGCTTCTCCTTCCGGGGCCCCGTCGTGGGGGAGGCCCAGGCAGGTCTTGAACGATCCCTCGGCCAGCGCCCAGAAGGCCTCCTGTTGCTCCCTCAAGTGCTCCAGGAAGGCGCGGGTCGCCCCGGCCTGACCGGTTAGCATGTCGAGCATGTCCACGGTGACCCTCACGTTCCGTTCCTGGACCTTGATGGCCGCCTCCACGAGCGTTCTGTAGGGGTCGCGTCTTGCCTCGTTGCGGATCACCGGACCTCCAGACTCCCGAGTTTGCATGCTTTCCGCCGGGAACCACCCCCGGGTCGGGCCCCGCCGTGGCAGGGGCCCGGCACGGCAAAGCGCCGACCCGAAGGTTGAGTTTCCCCTTCCCAGCCCATCTCTTGATGGGCGTCACTTTTCACCCGCCACCACAATATATAGGGGGGACGAGATCGCCGTATCCTGTGATACAAAACACACTTACGTTGGCGAGTTCGGTAGTTTTCGCCCGGGTGAGCCCCCGCCGGCGGGCAGGCGTCCCGTCTTGCGCGAGGCCAGAGGGTGGAGCTAGCGGCCCTCTAGCCGGCCGTGGAGACCTCCCGGAGCTTTTCCATGTCGGTGATGTGGATGTAGCGGTTCTTGAACTCGACGGCCCTGGCTTCCTTGAGGTGGGAGAAGGCCCGGCTCACCGCCACGCGCTTCGCCCCGATCATGGTGCCGAGCTGCTCGTGGGTGTAGCGGGTGGCTATCCTGTAGCTCTCGCCGCTTACCAGCCCCTCGCTCTCCACGAGCGTCAGGATCAGGGTGGCGAGGCGGGCGGGGACTTCTTTGTGGACTAGGTCCGCCATGCGAAGCTCGGACTGGCGCAGCCTCCCGGCGAGCACCCTCACGAGCCTCAGGCCTACCTGCGGGTTCCTCATCACCAGGCCCTCGAAGTCCGGCAACCCGAGCGAACACACGTACGAGGGCGCGAGCGCCCTGACGTACACCCCCCGGAAGCTCTGGCCGGTCAGGGTCATCTCCCCGAACACGGCCCCGCTCTCCACCACGGAGAGCGTGATCTCCGACCCTTCGGGGTTCATCTCGTAGACTTGCACCCTGCCCTTCTTGAGTATGAACAGCTTCTCGCCCGTCTCCTGGGGGGTGTAGAGGATCTCTCCCTCGTCGAGGTATGTGTCCGGTGCTCGTCGGGCCAACTCTTCCAACTCTTCGGGCGAAAGCGGCTCGAGGATGTCCACCATCGAGAGCAGACGTACCTGCTCTTCCTGCGACATCGCCATCTTCGCCGTCTCTCTCCTTCTGCAGAAACGCAACCCGAGCGCCTCCCCGTGCCGGGGAAGGGAATCGACCCGTGCGTGCAACCGTGCGTGCAAGCGTGTCTAGCGTGCTCGTAGTGTACCGTATATTAGTAACTTATGTGTCTTGATGTGTCCAGCGTCGTCCAAGCTGGGCGCTCTTCGCCGGGGCGACTGCTCTAACGGATCACGGCCACGGCGGCCGGTTCGATCCGGAAGGACATGGGCAGGCGGCCCCAGACTTCGCCGTCTATCTGCACCGGGACCCGTCCACCGGAGGGGGACTCGGCCACGACCCGGCCCGAGGCGAACGACTTCATGGTGCGGTCCAGGGGCTTCTTGGCCAGTACGTGGGCCAGGACGTCGGGGCGCATCAGGTGCCCCACCTTCTCGACGAGGACGACCTGGAGTTCCCCGCTCCTCAGCGAGGCGTCCTCCGCCGTTTCGAAGTCTCCCCCGTAGTACTGGCCGTTGGCGACGACGGCGTACTGGACCACGTGGGTGGTGTCGCCGTCCTTGATGTGCAGTTGGGGCCTGTCGCCCCGGAAGAACACCTTCAGCGCGACGAGCGGGAAGGCGAGCGACCTGAGGTAGCGTTTCAGGCGCGGGCCCACCTCGCGCACGACGTCGGCGTCGAAGCCGATGCCGGCCATGCAGGCGAAGCGTCGCTCGGCCCCGTCGTCGTCCGTCGCCACCCCGACGTCCATCCGGGAGGCCGAGCCGGTCAGGATCCTCTCGCAGGCCCCCTGCGGCTCCAGCGGCAGCCCGAGCTCCCGCGCGAGCACGTTCGCCGTGCCGAGCGGCAGGATGCCCAAAGTGGCGCCCGCCGAGAGGCCGTTCAGGACCTCGTTCACCGTCCCGTCGCCCCCGGCGGCGATCACGAGTCGGTCGCCGGCCGCGGCGGCGATCACGAGTCGGTCGCCGGCCGCGGCGGCGAGCTCGGTGGCGTGGTCCGGGCGCTCCGTGTTCAGCACCTCGACCGTGAGGCCGCCGGCGCGCAGGGTGTCGGCGAAACCCTCGAGATAGCCCTCGTCGCCCGCGCTACCCGAGTTGGGGTTTCCGATGATGACGGCCGCCGTGGTGGTGTCGCGTGTTTTTTTCATCTCTGCTCCGGCGCGGCCCTCCGGCGAAGCGACGGGTCAGCCCTGCCTGGCGTGGGTGTGCGGGGGCACCGTGGGGCCTTCGGAGGGCTGTATCAGGACCCAGCCAGGGCCCTCGAAGGCGATCTGGAACGTCTCTCCCGAGTCGCGCCCGAGGAAGGTGTTGAAGGAGACGTCGCTCTTGACGCGGGTGTGCACCCCGCCGCTCCACGCTATGGCCGAGTCGGGGTCCGCGGAGGTGGGGGTGCTCGTGTCGAGCAGGACCGGATCTCCCTGGGCCGTGACGGCCACCTTGCCGGTGCCTTGCAGCACCACGTTGAACGCCCCGCCGGCGAGCCTCCCGGCCCCCGCCAGCGGGACGGTGTCCCAGTCCACGCCCTCCTCGAACGCGAGGATATTGTCCCCGTTGACCGTCATCGTCTCGCCTTCGAGCTCGAGGATCATGATCTTGCGGGCGTTGTGCGCCAGAAAGAGGTCCCCGGTCCCCCCGGCGACCATCAGGTCGACGCCTTCACCTGTGAGGGCCTTCTTGAAGAACCGACCGAGGCCCCCGCCCTTGTGGTCGAAGCGCACCCCGCCCTGGTAGGCGACCATCGAGCCCAGCTTCGCCTGCACGGAGTTCCCGTCCAGCCGGACCTTGAGCAGCGACGAGTTCTGCAGGGTGAAGGTGCCGCTGGGGGTCACCTCTTTGAACTGGTTCAGGTTCGTCTCGTCCATGGGTCGCCTCTCAATCGGTAGTCGTGCCCTTCGAGGGCCCGGCCAACGGGCACGTACCCGAAGGTCGCTCTTTTACGCCATCCGTAAGACGGCCCGGACCGCGGGAGCCGGCGCGGGGATCGCGATCCCCGCGCCGGCTCCCTTCGCGCGTGGTCACCTTCTTCGGGTCCCCTGCGGGACCGGCCGGTTAGGAACCCGACCTTATCCTGCGGTCGAGCTGCTCCAGCACCGTCTCGCGGTTCTTGTTGCGCTCCTCGTAGTCGCGGACCACCCGAAGCTCTTCGGCGGAGAGGCCGGAGGTACGCCTGATGATATCGTCCGCGTTCAGGTCGTCGTAGTTTTGGATCGGGAACCCCGTGTCCCGCAGGCCCTTCTGGGCGTAGGAGAGGGGGATGTTGAAGAGCTGCGCGTAGGTGCTCATCACCTCCTGGGTCATCTGCTGGAAGGCCTGCTGCTGTTGCTGGGCCTGCTGCTGGAAGGTCTGCCGTTGCTGCTGGGCCTGCTCCATCCACTGCTGGGCCGTCTGCTGGAGGGTCTGTTGCTGCTGCTCGGCCTGGCCGGAGAGGTAGGAGCCCGGGGTTTGCAGGAGTTGCATGTAGGTCTCCATCATCTCCTGGGTCATCTGCTGCGAGGTCTGCTGCTGGCGTTGGATCTGCTCGGCGAGCGTTTGCAGCATGCCGAGCCACTGCTGCCTGGCCTCTTCCGGCGCCTGCTCCATCCTGTCTATGCCTCTTTCGGTCATTCGCGCTCCTCTCGTTGGCTCACTTCATGGAACCTCGTACCCGTTTCGGAGAAGGCGGGAACTTCCCGCCCCGGTCCGACGCCTCTACAGCATCCTTGCGACGGCAAGACCCGCGAACAGCAGCACCAGCCCCACCGACGTGAGGCAACCTATGGGTATCACCACGCAACAGCCGCCGCGGTTGCCCCTTCCCCAACGTATCATCCGCCCTCCCCTCTAAAGAAGAGCGGGCGCGGCCGAAACCGGCCGCGCCCGCTCGCTATCCTGGGGTTCGTTCTACTTCAGACCCTGGTTCTCGGCCTCTTGTTGGGCCGCGCCCTGGGCCTCCTCTGCGACCCGCTGGACCCTCTGCTGGGCCTCCTGGGCCTTCTCCTGGGCTTTTTCCACGACGGTGTCGCGGGCCTCGCCCATGACCTCGTGCTCTTTGGAGGTCTCGGGAATGGCGAGCCCTATCGCCGCGCCGGCGCCGACGGCAAGCGCGCCGACGGTCAGGGGGTTCTCGTTGAGCATCCGCTGGAACCCTCCGCCTGCCCGCCCGGCCTGCTGCCTGGCCTGGCTGCCCAGCCGGCTCGCCCCGTCTCGCGCCCGGCTGCCGAGATCCCCCGCCTTGTCCTGGGCACGACCGGCGACGTCCTGCGCCTTGTCCTGGGCCTGGGTGGCGGTCTCCCCGACCTTGTCCCTGGCGCGCCCGAGGGACTCGCCCGCCGAGGAGCCGTCCGCCGCTTCGCCCTCATGAAGCGGGTACTCGTCGACCTCGCGGGCGTACTCGTTGGTGGGGGTACGGTAACGGTAGACGTCGTCCCGGTAGCGCGGCTGCGGGCTCTGCCGGCGCGCGCTCATCAGTAGCCAGCCGAGGCCGATGCCCGTCAGCGCCGCCGGCAGCGGGTTGGCCCTGACGGTCTCGACCACGCCGGACCTTGCTTCCCTGGCTCTACCCACGGTTGCCTCCTTAACCTTGTCCTTCGCCTGCTCCTTGAGGTTCTGCGGGGAGAGCCTCTCCTGGATGGCGTCCACCGTCTCGCTCATGTCGGCCCTGGTGCGCTCGATCTCGACCTTGGTCACCTCGACCCGGTCCACCTCGACTTGATCCACTTCGACCCGATCTACGTCCGCCCCGCCGAGCGCTGGGTCTCTCACCGCGTCGGGATCGAAGGCGTCGGTGGCCGGGTCGAACCCCGGGGTGCCGCCCCCGAGAGGGTCCCGCCGCACTACTTCGCCTGGTCTTTGATCCATTGCTGGTCCTCCTTTAGCGTCTCTATCGTCTGCCGCGGTGCCAGGTCTTCCCTCTTGAGGGCGTCCAGACCCTTCTTGATCAGGAAGTAGCCGACGGCCGCCACCACGAGCCCGACCAGGAGGGCCGAGAGCCACATGGGGATGACCTGTCCGAGCAGCACGATCAACCCGGCGAGGATCGCCAGCAGCCCCGCGTAGGCCAAGACGCCCCCGGCCGCCAGAAAGCCCACGTCCTTGCCGACCCGCGAGGCCTTCTGACCCATCTCGGTCTTGGCGAGGTTCACCTCCTGGCGGACGAGCGTGGAGGTCTCCCGCGCCAGCTCGGAGAAGAGCTCCCCGAGCGTGCGGTCGTCCCTACCGTTCCTACCCTGCACCGAAGCCTCCTAGATTCCCCGGGGGGACACGGGACGGTCCGCCCCGTCCACGGACCCGCCGGCCGTCGGGGTGCGCCTCGCCGTCGGGGGGGCGGCCTCGGCGGGGGGGAGCGCCGCGACCGGCTGGCCGTTGGAGGCCTCCTGGGAGGAGCTCTTCAGGAAGCGGGCGCCGAGAAAACCGAGCGCCAGGGCGCCGCCGAGAAAGAGGGCCGGCCTGCTGCGCGCGAAACCGCGCGCCTCGTCGACCATCTCGTCGACCTCGGTCTCCCGGAGGTAGCCGGAGACCCGCTCGACCTGATCCGAGGCCTTGTCCGCGTACTGGGCGACCGGCGCCTGGCCCTGCTTGCGCAGCTGCTGGGCGGTCTCCCTGAGCGCCACCTGTATGGGCGTCAGCCTCTGCGAAGCCTCGTGCTTCTGGCTCGCGAGCTGGGACTTGACCTGCTCGCCGCCCCGGGTCGCAAGCTCCCCGGCCTGCTGCCGGGCCTGCCGGGTCAACTGCTGCCCCTGCTGCTTCGCCTTCTGCGCGGTCTCGCTACTCTCCACGGTCTTTCTCCTCTCAGTCGCTACCCACTGCCACCAACAAACACCTCGTTAACGCCCCCCGGTTCAAAACAGGACCAAGACGAGGTTCGCGAGGACCGTCAGGCCCACGCTCAGGACGATGCTGATCAGCACCCAGAACAGGCACCCACCAGGAACCCGTATCATCTAAACTCGCCTCCCTTTCCGCAGCCCGTCGTTCGCCCCCGGCGGCCGAGAAAGGGCGGGGCCGGGATCAGATACCCCGGCCCCGCCCGATTCCAAGATCGCCGCCCGAACTTTAGTCGTCCTGGGGGTACCTGGAGCCGGCCTTCGCCAGGCCGCGGCTGATCATGTAGCCGACCGTCAGGTACGTGACGTACCGCCACGCCGGGTCCGCGCCGAAGCTGTTGTCGACGATCGCGGAGGCGATCAGCACGCCGGCAACCGCCAGCACGTACACGATCAACTCGGTGGTCTTGAAGGACGGCTTGGTCTCCGTGCCCTTCCGGGTGTCCGCACCCCTCAGATCCCCGTCCCGCTCACGCGTGTGAACCCTGGGTGCCGCATGCTGCTCGGTCATGCTTCTCCTCTCTGTCGCCCCGGCCACTCCGCGGCGAATCGTTGCCTTTACGTACATCAACATACGTCAAACTAAGGTATAGTCAACTAAACAAGACCAAAATACGGTAAAAATGCATCTAAAGGTGTAACGATCACGCCGCGGAGGGTGTCGTAGGGCACAATGGGCGCGTGGTCGGGTGTCGGGGAAGGATTTGAGAATTGGCGGTATCTCAGGAGAGCGGGCGGGGAATCGAGTTACTGGGCGCGGAAGAGGTGGCGGGGGTTCTCGGGGTAAAGGAGAGCACGATCTGGCGCTGGTGTCGGGAGGGGAGGCTGCCGTGCCTGAAGGTCGGCAAGCACTGGCGCGTGCGGCGGGATGCTCTGGATGACTTTCTCAGGGAGAAGGAGCGTCCGACCACGCTCGTCGGGCAGTTGGGCTCCTTTTTGCGGGTTCCCGACAACGTGCTCGCCATCGCCCAGAACCTCGAACTTCTGCACCGTCTGGACGCCGCGTTCTTCCGGGTCGGCGAGGCCCGGGACGGGCTGCTGGTGAAGTTTCATGGCGGGGAGGACAGCCCGGCGGAGGAGTTGATCGCCCGGTTCGAGGAGAACGGTCTGGAAGCCGGGCGCCTGCAGCGTGAGCGACGGCTCCTCATGAGGCCGGAAGAGAACCCCCTGGGAGGACGAGAGGACCAGCTCGGCCGGCTCATCGAGGAGGGCGTGGGGGAGGGACGGACGGTGTGGGCCTCGTTCGACTGGGTCAAGCAGGTCGGGCTGGAGACGGCGCTGGAGCAGCAGGAGAGGCTCGCCGGCCTCGTCGACGCCAAGCAGCTCGTCGTCAAGACGGCCGCGCTCGAAGAGGCCGTCGAAGGGTGGTCGTCGGTGGCGCTCAGGCGGGCGCAGTCCAAGCACTCCGGGACCATACTGGCCTACGAGTCCGGGCTCTCCCTCAGTCGCGTCACACCGATGCCGGCCCTCTAGGGCGGCGGTGTGGGCCGGGGCCGGATCGGAGATACTGTAGGGACCCCGGTGGCGCCATCGGGTTGTCTGGAGGATTAGCGAGATGGAGCGACCCGCCTCTTCGGGGAGGACGGTATACGGGGGCATCATGCTCGTCTTCGCGCTGCTCCTGGGGGGGTACTTCTTTTACCGGATCACCGGGGTCGTGCTCGCCTTTTTGCTGACGATACTCCTATCCATCATACTCAGCGCCCCGGTCAACTACCTCCACCGGCGGGGCCTGCCGCGGGCCTGGGGGATGCTGGCCGTTATCGCGACGCTGGCCGGGGCGGTGTGGCTCTTTGGCCTGGCGGTCGTCCCCGTCGTCGAGGAGCAGTCCAGGGAGCTCGCGGAAGACTTCCCGGTGCTTCTGGAGGAGACCTTGGCCCTGTTCAACAGGGTGCAGGGCTTCTTCGGCCTGGGCGCCAGGATCAGCCTCGACGGGGGGAGCCTGCCCGAGATCGGGCGCCAGGCGCTCACCGGGAGCGCGGTCTCGACGGCGGCCGGCGTGGGGCTGACCGTCGCCACGGCCGTCTCGCTGGGGTTGGTGGTTCTCATCGCTACCGTCTACCTCGTCATCCGGCCCGAGCCGTGGGTCTCCGGCTTCGTCTCGCTCTTCCCCGCCGGGTGGCGGCAGAGGACCCGGGAGATCCTGCACGAGCTGTACCACACGGTCCAGCGGTGGTTCATCGGCCAGCTCGCCGCCATGAGCTTTATCGCCGTGTTCTGGGCCGTCTCGCTCTGGATCATAGACGTGCCGTTCGCCCTACTTCTGGGCATCTTTAGCGGCCTGGTCTCCTTCGTGCCCTACGTGGGCGCCACGATCTCCGTGGTGTTGCCCCTACTCCTGGCGCTCGTTTCGGGAGACCCGTTCGATGCCGTGTACGTGATCCTGGCCTTCATCATCATCCAGCAGATCGAGGGCAACATCCTGCAGCCGATTCTGATGAGCCGGGCCGTGGATCTCCACCCGGCCCTCGTCGTCTTCGCCATCCTCACGATGGGCACGCTCTTTGGCATCGTGGGTGTCTTTTTGGCCGTCCCGCTGGTGGCCGTCGTGCAGGTGCTCGTGCGCGAGCTCTGGGTGAGCCGCATGGACGGGATGGGCACCGACCCCAACCCGCCGGCCCACGTGCCGAAGTCCCGGAAACTGCCTGACTTTGTCGGCAAGGCCCTGAGGCACCTCCGGTAGCTCGCTTCGGCCCGGGGCTTTTAAAGCGGTTTGCAAAGAGGTTGGGCCTCTTTGCGGGGCGATCCGCTTTAGGTTGCCGCGGACACGGTTCTCTTTGGGTGGGGCCGACCGCGGTCGTGGTGCCGGGCTACACGCCGCGTAATAGGTCCCCTGATACCTCTAAACCTTACACCCACAAGCGTCTTTACCCCACGGACGACCGCCGTGCCTGTCCCGTGGCCAAGAAGGTGTGAAAGCCGCTGTGACGAGCTTTTCAGCCGTCGTTGCGGGTCAGGTCGCCCGCGGTGATCCAACCCTCCCGCATGGCCTTCTGGGAGGCTTCGCCACGGGAGCCTACGCCCATCTTCTCGTAGACGTTGGCGAGGTGGCGTTTGACGGTTGCTTCCGAGATGTGGAGCGAGGCGGCTATTAGGCGGTTGGAGAGGCCGCGGGCGGCGAGGAGGAGTATCTCCTGCTCCCTGCCCGAGAGCCCCTCTTCGTCGCCGCCCTTCACCCTCTCCAGGACGGCGCGGGGGACGGCCAGGATCACGTTCTCCTCCCGCCGGCCTTGGGGGCCGTCGGCGGCCCGGCGCACGGCTGTCAGGAGCTCTTCCATGGAGGCGCTTTTGACGAGGTAGCCGCTCGCGCCGCGCCCGAGCAGGTCGCGCACCAGGCGCGGGCTGTCGTACATGGAGACGATGAGCACCTTCGGGGCGGGGGAGAGCCCGAGCAGGCCCTCCATCGTCTCGGCCGCGCTTATGCCGGGCATCTCGACGTCGAGGATGACCACGTCGGGCCCCTCTTCGTCCGCCAGAGCGACGGCCTCCGACCCGTCGGAGGCCTCCCCGACGATCCGCATCTTCTCGTCGGTGGAGAGCATCTCCTTGAGCCCCTGGCGGAACATCGTGTGGTCGTCCACGAGCAGGATCTTTATGGTCCCGTTCTCCATCATTGCCCCCATGCCAGCGGGATGGAGACCTCGACCCGCGTCCCCATTCCGGGCCGGCAGTCAAGCTCGAAGCCGCCGTCGAGCAGCGCGGTCCGCTCCCTCATGGACCGCAGGCCCACGCCCCCGTTGCCGTCCGTCGTATCGAAGCCACGCCCATCGTCCTGCACGCTTCCCACCACCTTTTTCGGTCCTATGTCGAGCCCGACGGAGAGCGAATGGCAGCCCGAGTGTGCCACGGCGTTACGAACCGCCTCGCGCAGCACCAGGAAGAGCTGGCCGCGGACGTGCCCGGGGACGTCCGCCTCGTTGCCCTCCACGCGGATGCCGGCCCGGATGCCTGGCGGCACGGCGACGTCAAGGAGGTACCTGAGCTCGGCCTCCAGGCCATCCTCGGCGTCCAGGCGCCTGAGCTCGGCGGAGAGGTTCCTAGTCGACTCTAGCGACGCCTTGGTCATCTCCTTCGCGAGGTCCAGTTTGGCCCTGGCCCTGTCTGCGTTCTTCTGTGCGAGGACGTCGTGGAGCTGGAGGCTCTGGTGGGCGACGCCCATCGAGTGGGCTACGCGGTCGTGGAGCTCGCGGCTGATGCGCTCCCTCTCGGCGGTCTCGGCGGTCGCCACCCACTGCCGGGCCAGCAGCCGGTCGCGCTCCTCCTCGGCCTCCTTGCGCCCCGTGGCGTCCACGGAGATCCCGAGGATACGGACCGCCCTGCCCTCCTCGTCCCTCTCGGTCTGGCCCCTGGCGGCGATCCAGCGGATCTCCCCGTTGCGGAAGATGCGGTAGTCGATCTCGGGCCACTCCTCGTCCTCCTCCAGGCACCGCCGCCCGGCCTCCTCGATGCGGGGCAAGTCCTCCGGGTGGACGGCGGCCCACCAGTCCTCGCGGTCCACGGGCTCGTCAGAGGGGTCGAAGCCGAAGAGCTCGCGGTGCTCGCCCGACCAGCGGATCTCGCCCGTGCGCAACTCCCACTCCCACGTCCCCGACCCGGCGTACCTCTGGGCGAGCCTGAGCCAATCGTCGTTCTCCTTCAGGGCCTCCTCCGCGCGGGCCCGTTCGAGGCGCGGAAAGACGCGGTTCGAGAGCTCTCGAAAGAGTTCGACTTCGTCTTCGCGCCAGTCGCGTGGCCGGGAGTCGGTGACGGAGAGGAAGAACCTCCATTCGCCATCGCGGTGAAAAGGAACGCCGACGAACGCGCCGAGGTCGAGCTCGGCGTAGGCGCGGGCGTCGGTGCGCGGGTCCGTCTGCGTGTCGCGCACGACGGTCGTCTCCCCGGCGCGACTCGCCCGTCCGAATTCCTCGGTCAAGAAATCCTCCGTGCGAAACGTCCGAATCAGGCCCGATACGTCCGTCTTTTCCCAGCTGTGGCTGACCGTCAGCTCTCCCCGCCCTTCGTCGACGTCGAGGAAGTTGCAGGTGGTTACGTTCAGGTAAGCTCCGACCTTCGCGCCGACGGCCTGCATGATCTCGTCGGCTGACGAGGGGAGGGCGAACGCGTCCTGCACTTCTGCCAGGAAGGCGGCGTGCGCCTCACGGCGTTTGCGTTCGGTGATGTCGTCGAAAACGACGGAGACCGTGCTGCTGCCGTCCCCGCCGACGCGCGAGGCGTAGACGCTCCACCAGCGGTCGAGCGATTTGGCGTAGCTCTCGAAGCGCACCGGCTCGCCCGTCAGCGCGACCTCGCCGTAGGTGCCGATCCACGAAAGCTCGAGGTTCGGGGCGAGCCGGAGCGCGGTCTTGCCCGCCGCGTCGACGAGACCGGTCTGCCGCTCGAAGGCCTCGTTGGTCTCCAGGACGCGGTAATCGGCAGGCCTTCCCTTCGCGTCGAAGGCCAACTCGACGACGATAAAGCCCTCATCTATCGAGCCGAAGAGGGTGCGGTACTTCTCCTCGCTCTCGCGCAGCGCCTCCTCGGCCTCCTTGCGCTCCGTGACGTCGCGGAAGTTCGCCACGAGGCCGCCGATGGCCGGGTCGTGGAAGAGCCCGGTGAACGTCCCCTCAAGCCAGCGCCACCCCTTCGTCTTGTGGAGGTAGCGGTGCTCGATGGCGACGCTGCGGCCGGGGTTGTCTGCCAGCCCCCTCATGGCCTCCTTGCACCGTTCCAGGTCGTCCGGGTGGATGCGGCCGAGCTCGAACGGGTTCGAGCCGACGAACTCCTCGACCGTGTGTCCGCAGACGGTCTCGATCGAGGGGGTCGCGAACCGGACGGTCCCGTCGCCGTCGCTTATGGTGATGACGTCCGAGCCCTTGTCCACGAGCGCGCGCCACCGCTCCTCGTTGCTCCTGAGCGCGGCCTCGGCGACCTTGCGGTCGTGGATGTCCACCGAGGCGCCGAACCAGCGTATGATCTCCCCGGTCCGCGGGTCATGGTACGGCTCGGCCCGCACGAGGAACCAGCGGTAATCGCCCTCCTTTGAGCGGATGCGGTGCTCGACGAGCAAGGTCCCGCCCGTCCGCAGCACCTCCCCGAATGCCTCGAGCGTTGCGGCCACGTCGTCGGGGTGGACGTGGTCCGCGACGACTTCCGCCGCGGTCGCGGGTTCGTAGGGCACGCCGGTGTAGGCGGTGAATTGGCGGTTGTAGAACTCGACCCGCCCGTCGGGGTCGGTCAGCCAGACGATCTGCGGGACGGCGTCGGCCATGAGACGGAATCGCTCCTCGCTCTCGCGCAGCTTCTCCTCCGACCGCTTGCGTTCGCTGATGTCCTCGAAAAAGACCGAGACCCCGTCGGAGTTCGGGTAGACGCGCGCGGAGATCCAGGCCCCCGTGACCGGCGTGAGAACCTCGAAACCGGCGGGCTCGCCCGTGCGCAGGGCCTCCGCGATGCCCTCGTAGGACCCTGAGCCTTCGCCCTCGGGCAACACCCCGGACGCGTCGCGTCCCAGCAGCTCGCGGCGGGGTTTGCCGAAGAACGCCTCGGCCCGGTCGTTGAGGTAGGTGAACCTGAGCTCGTGGTCCAGGGCGAAGAACGCGTCGTTGATGCTCTCCAAGATGCCGCCGATCCTCTGGCGGGCCTCCCGCTCGCGGGAGAGGGCCAGGTCGCGCTCCTCCTCGGCCCTCCGGCGCTCGACGAACTGGCCGATCTGGTGCCCAGCGAGGTAGGTCACCCGCAGCAGGTCCTCGTCGACGGGCGAGGTATCCTTCTTTAGCAGCTCGAAGACGCCCGCGAGGCGCCCGCCGTCCTGGATCGGGAACCCCAGGGCGCACCTGAGGTCCGCTTCGGCCGCCGCCTCCCTGATGGGGTAGCCCTCGTCTTCGAGCACGTCCTCGACCCAGCAGGCCTCCTCCCGCCGCCAGACGCGACCCGGCAGGCCGTCCCCGAGCCGGAGGCGCGATTCCCCGCACGCCTCCTCGAAGCCGCCTGGTACCTCGCCCGGCCGCCAAATCCCGGCGCAGCGCAGGGCGCCGCTCTCGATGATCCAGAGCACGCCCGCGTCCCACCCGAGGCCCGCCCCGAGGGCCCGGAAGATCCCGGGCCCGGCCTCGACGAGGTCGCCCGCCTCCTCCAAAACGCGGCTGACGGCGTACTGGGCGTCCAGGCGGCGCTGCTGGCGCTGCTTCTCGTCCATCCTGGAGCGCATGGAGTGGGCGAAGCGCCTGCTGGCGGCCGAGAGCTGGGAGAAGCGCTCCCGCTCCTCGGCCCTGACCCTGACCTCCCGGGTACGCGCCTCGGCTAGCTGGGCCCTGAGGCGCTCTATCTCCACGTCCCGGTGGTCGCGCGGCAGGCCACCCGTCGCGTGACGGAACCTCACCGCGGCGACTCCGAATCCTGCCGGGCTTCCCGGATCAGGAGCACCCCGCCGCCGTCGCCGCCGTCAAGGGGCCTGCCCCTGACCTCGAAGTGTCGCAGCGGGCCGCCTTCCTCCGCCACGGCGAAGCGCATGTCGAACGACTCGCTGCGCGGCCCGCCTCTGGGGCATCTCCTCGGTCGGCATCTTCCCCCCGCTCTCGGTCAGCGGCACCGCGAAACCCAGCTTGCGGCCCCCGTCGGGGTCGCCCGGCTGGCCGTCGCCGAAGGTCCTGGTGAAGACGTCGTTGCTGAAGAGGACCTTCTGCCCGGAGCCCACGGCGAGCACCGCGTCGCTCATCGCCGAGAGGATGGCCTCCAGGCGCCGGCGCGACGCCTCGGAGGAACGCCGCTCCTCCTCGCGCACGCGGGCGAGGTCCTGCAGCTCGGCCGTGCGGGCCTGGAGGTCGTCGTTGGTCGTGTTCAGCTCCTCGATGGTCGCCTGGAGCTCCTCGTTGAGGGTCTCAAGCTCCTCGTTGGTCGCCTGCAACTCCTCGTTGAGGGTCTCGACCTCCTCGGTGGCGGCCTGGGCCTCCTCGGCGGCGAGCAGGGTGTCCTCGTAGGAGGCCTGCATCTCGTCGTTGAGGTTCGTCAGCTCGCCGTTCGCCTCCTCCAGCCTGCGGTTGAATTCGATCAGGCGGCCGTTCTGTGCTTCCAGGCGCGACCTCTCGGCCTCCGCCTTTTTAAGCCTCTCGTCGAGCTCGCGCCGCTCCCGTCCGATGTCCGTGACGTCGTTGACGACTATGGCGACGGTCTCGGCGAGGCCCTTGTTGTCCTTGCCGCGGTGGGGGTGGCAGGCGAGCTGGAGGTAGCGGGGCTCGCCCGAGGTCGCGTCCTCCACGGAGAACTCCCCCGTGATAGAGACGCCGTCCCTGAAAGCCGAGTCTATGGCGCCCCGCACCTCGGCGTAGGGCATCCCGTGGACGGCGTGAAGCAGGTCCTCCCCGATGGCGGGCCCTCGGACGGAGAGGAGGTCGCGGGCGGCGGCGTTGAGGTCCCGGATGTCGTAGCGCCGGTCTACCACCACCACGCCGACCGGCAGGCGGTTTATGAGGCCCCCGTCCGAGGTGCGGACTTTGGGCTCCGCGTTCCTGAGATCGGCCGAGAACCCGCCGGCCGTCGCCGCGCGCGAGAGCCGGGAGCGCGGCGGCGGCGTGGGGGTCGTGCTCGGCATCAGGAAGCGTTTGCCCCTGCGGCGGTAGACCTTATGCGGGCGGTCCTGCTGGGCCGCGAAGAACTCGGAGAGGGGCGAGGTCGTCTCGGCCTTGCCGAGGACCAGGCAGCCCCCGTCGCGCAAAGAGTAGGCGAAAAGCTCCAGGGCCCGCCGCTGCAGCTCGGTGGTGAAGTAGATCAGGACGTTGCGGCTCACCACGAGGTCTATGCGCGGGAAGGGCGAGCGGCGCGCCAGGTCGTGCTCGCCGAAGACGATCATGCCGCGCACCGGCTTCTTTACCTCGTAGCGCCCGTCTTCTTCCAGAAAGTAGCGCACCTTCTGTTCCTCGCTGAGCCCCGAGAGGGCGCCGGCCGGGTAGACCCCGCGGCGGGCGAAGTCCACGGCCGCCCCGTCGATGTCCGTCGCGAAGATGCGCACGTCCGCGAGCGCGGCCTCCGGGCCGAGCAGCTCCGACAGGATGATGGCTAGAGTGTAGGCCTCCTCGCCCGTGGCGCAGCCGGCGGACCAGACCCTGAGCTGCCGGTTCTCTCTCCCGGCCTCCTCTATGAGCGCGGGGAGCACCTTCTCGCGCAGGTGTGCGAAGAGCTCGGGATCGCGGAAGAACTGAGTAACCTTTATGAGGAGCGTGTTGACGAGCTGCGGGAGCTCCTCGGGGTGGTCGTCGAGGTAGGAGGCGTAGTCTTCTATGGTCCCCGTGTGTGTGGCGACCATGCGCCGCTTGAGGCGCCGCAGGATGGTCGAGGTCTTGTAGCTCGTGAAGTCCACGCCGTGGCGCTCCTTGAGCCCTTCGAGAAAGTCCTGCAAGGATTGTTCTTCTTCCTCGCGCACCCGCTCTTCGCGTACGGGAACGCCCGCGAGAAGCTCGCCCAGGATCGGGCCGATCCGTTCGAGGTCCGCGACGATGTCCACGGTGTTGGGTGCGAGGGAGCCCGGCATCGCGCCGAACTCGGCGGTCTCGGGGTCCTGGACGACCACCGTTCCCCCGGCCTGGCGGACGGCCCTTGCCCCCTCGGCCCCGTCCGAGCCCATCCCGGTCAGGACCACGGCGACGAGGCCCTCTCCGAAGACCTCGGCGGCACTGCTCATGAGCATGTCAACCGAGGGCTTGGGCCGCCCCTTGGTGTCCACCCGCAGGTCTATCTCGGACGGCGTTACGTTGACGTGACGGTCCGAGGGGATCACGTAAACCACCCCCGCCTCCAGGTGGTCGTGGTCGACCACGGTACGCACGGGCAGGCTGCTCCTGCGGGCGAGGATCTCCCGCAGCCGGCTCTCGCGGGCGGGGTCCAGGTGCTGGGCTATTACGACCGGCGAGGTGAAACCCTCGGGAAGGGTGGAGACCAGCGTCGAGAGCGCCTCTATCCCGCCGGCCGACGAGCCGACGACGACGAGGTTCGGGTTTCTTTGGGCCTCCGCCAAGATCTCTCCCTCCCTATCGGACGCCCGATCCGGTCACGCTGGTTGCACAATTTTATGCATGGTACGCTGGCCGACAAGCCTGGCGTCTACATAATTTGGTGTATTCTACACTCCTCGACAGGCCCACGGTCCCCCGCGCGGGCGTAGACTTACTATACTCCGCGTCGCGGAGGGAGGTTCTGGCGGGACACGACGTGATAACAATAGGCGCATCGTCCGGCGGGGTCGAGGCGCTCTCGACGCTGGTCGGGGGCCTGCCCGCCGACCTGCCCGCGGCGGTGCTCGTCGTGCTCCACTTCCCGCAAGAGGCGCCGAGCGCGCTGCCGCGCATCCTGGGCCGGGCGGGGCCGCTCGAGGCCTTCCACCCCGAGGACGGCGACCGGTTGGAGGGGGGCCGCGTCTACGTCGCGCCGCCGGGGCTCCACCTGCTCGTCGAGGACGGGCGCGTGCGCCTCGCGCGCGGGCCGAAAGAGAACGGCCACCGGCCCGCCGTCGACCCGCTCTTTCGGACGGCGGCGCTCGCGTACGGCCCGCGGGCGGTCGGCGTCGTGCTCACGGGCGCCGACGACGACGGGACGGCGGGGCTCGTGGCGATAAAGCGCATGGGCGGCGTCGCGGTCGTGCAGGACCCGGACGACGCCCTCTTCCGGCCGATGCCCGAGAGCGCCCTGCGCCACGTCGACGTCGACTACTGCGCGCCGGTCGGTGAGATGGCGCCCCTGCTGGCCCGCCTCGTCCGCGGGCCGGCCGAAAAGGTCGGGGCCTATACCGCGCCCGAAGACCTGGTGCTGGAGGCGAAGATCTCCGGCCTGGAGCCCTCGGTCATCGAGGGCGGGCGCCACCCCGGGAAACTCTCCGGCTTCACCTGCCCGGAGTGCTCGGGCCCGCTCTACGGCATCGAGGACGGCCCCCTTACTCGCTTCCGCTGCCGGGTCGGCCATGCCTACACCGCCGAGGCCGTGCTCGAAGGCAAGAACGGGGCGCTGGAGGAGGCCCTCTACGCCGCCCTCAACGCCCTCGAAGAGGCCGCGGAGATGGCCGAAAAACTCGCCGCCCGCGCCCAAAGCGGTGGCCAACCCCGCGCCTCCGAACGCTTCCAAGCCCGGGCCCGAAAGTCGCGGGAACAGGCGACCAAGATCCGGCGCGTGATGACGGAGGGCTAGGCTGTGGGCATCGGGGTTCCGTTTCAGATCCTAAAGCGGATCGTGGAGGCATCGCCTCCACGATCCGCGCCGTCAGCGATCAGCGCGCTCCGGCTTCGCCTCCGCTCTCAGCGGTCAGCTTTTTGGTTTTGCTGAAAGCTGACGGCTGAAAGCTGATAGCCCCGCGAAGAGGCCCAACCTCTTTGCAAACCGCTTTAGGGGCTGGCCGGTAGCCGGCGTTCGCCGCCCGATGCCTTCCGGGAGATCGGCGCTTCTTCGCGCCGTTGGCCGGCCTCGGCTACGGCCTCAAGACCCGAAGTCCAAATTCGGCCTTACGGCTGATCGTGGCGGCCGATCTCGTAGTCTACGGCGTCAGCCCACTCGAAGCGGCCGAGGGCGAAGACGAGGGCCATGAAAGAGTACTGGGCCATCGTGCGGACGACGCCACCCTCCCTGTAGCGGCGGTCGGATAAGAAGACCGTCTCCTCTATTATGCCGAAGTGCCGTCCCCTGGCGAGGCGCCGGATCAGCTCTATGTCGTCGAACTTGTAGGCCGGATCGAACCCGGAACCCTCGCGGAAGAGCGGGCCCCGCACGGCGATGCACGTCCCCGCCCCGGACGGAAGGATCTTCTGGAAGGCCCGCGTCGTGAGGTTGAAGAGGTCGTGGAATCTCTCCACCGCCCACGTCGAGTCGTGCGGATAGTATTGCGGACAGGCTATGTCGTACCCGCGGCCCTCGAAGGCCGCGAGGAAACGCTCCAGGAACCCCTGCGAAAGCCTGGCGTCGGCGTCGAGGAAGACCAAGACGCCCCCGCCTGCCCGCCGGCCACCCGCGTTCCTGCCGACGGCCACGGGGGGCGAGCTGTGCAGAACCTCGACGAACGGGAAGCGTTTGGCCACGGAGACCGTGCCGTCCCCGGAGCCCGCGTCGACGACGATCACCTCGTCCGGCGGCCTCGTCTGGGCGGCGAGGTCGGAGAGGAGGCCGCCCAGGAGACGCTCCTCGTTCAAAGCCGGTATCACCACGCTGACCGTGCTCACCGCGCCTTCCTCCGCTGCGCCGGCCTCGCGTCGCCGAAACCCTGGTCGGCACGGCCGGAAGGAACGATCTTCTTCCGCCCTTCTCCGTCCTCGCGACCCTCCGGGGCGAAGACCATCAATTCCCCGCACGGCGGGCACCAGCACGCCAGCGTGTCGCCGTCCAGCCTGGATTCGGACGCGCCCCGGCCGCACCCGGCATGCCGGAGGACGAACGCGGCGAAGGCCGGCGCCGTCCCGTCCGGGCCGCGGTCTTTCGCCCGCTCCGTTCGTCTGTGGGCGTGATCCATATGCAACAGATACCCCGGATCGAGGGCCACGGACGGTGATCCACGGCACAAGAGCCGCCCTGCCGCGCGGAAAATGGCCCGAACGATGCAGGGTTTCGGGGATGACAAGTACAAGAATACGAGTCCGGGAGCGCGCAGGGTCTCCCGGTTCGTCGAAGGAGGAAGCGATGGTTTCGAGATCCGGGGGTGTCCACGAGTTCTGGGTGGTCTGCGAGGAACGGGACGATCCGGCTGCGCCGCCGACCATCGGGGCGGCCGGCACCGGCGAGACGTTGCCGGTCTTCGGCTTCCAAGAGGAGGCGCTCCTCTACCTGGGCCTCAGCGGCGGGGACGGGCTACGGGTACGGCGGCTCCCGGCCGAGCGGCTGCGGACGCTCCTGTTGGGCCGGTGGTCCGGTTTCGATTCCGTGGCCCTGGACCCGTTGCAGGAGCTCGACGCCGGCCCCGCGCCGACGTCCACGACCATGAGCCGGTCGCGTTTCGTGCGTTTCCTGGCTTCCTACCGGGACGGCGCTATCGGGTTTCGGGCCGCCGCGGCCTCGTAGGGAACCATAGGACCCGGCCGGGGATTCCCGAGGACAGTACGATTTTTTGAGAGGTGATTTTGGAGAAGGAGCCGATGGCGGGGACGAAGCTCGGCGGTGACCGGTCCGTGGGGTTGGAATACTGCAAGGACTACGGGCTACTCGACCCCCTCGGACAGGAGGTCGGGCGTGTAGACAGAGTGTTCGGCAACGGGAACGGCGACCCGCAGTACGTCAGGGTGAGGGTGGGCATCTTCGGTCAGAGGCTCGTCCTGATCCCCGTCCTGGAGGTCGCCGTCGACCACGAGCGCCGCAGCCTCACCCTGCGCTGAGGGGTCCGGAGCCCGTTTACGCCAGGGGTCCATCCGGGTAAGCGGATGAGCAGGGACGCCCTTGCGGGGGCGTCCGTCCACTCTTGCCTGGACCGGAGCCAGATCCGAGAGAGTAGAACAAGCGCCGGAGCCCAACCGGGATTCCCGGTGGACCACCGTTGCGCCGACCGAGAGCAAACAGGAGGCCTAACATGACCGAACGGGATACGACGCAAAACGCGGCCGACGCCGGCACCTTCGCCCTCGGCGGAGACCTCGAAGTGAACCGTCTCGGCTACGGGGCGATGAGGATCACGGGCGAAGGCATCTGGGGCGAGCCAGAGGACCCCGAGGAGGCGAAGGCCGTCCTCCGGCGCTGTGTGGAGCTCGGCATCAACCTCATAGACACCGCAGACTCCTACGGCCCCGACGTCTCCGAGCGCCTTATCGGCGAGACGCTCGCGCCCTACCCGGAGGACATGGTCATCGCCACGAAGGCGGGCCTCGTGCGTCCCGGCCCCGGCGACTGGAGGCCGAACGGCCGCCCCGAGCACATCAGGGAGGCAATCGAGGGCAGCCTCAGGCGGCTCAGGCTGGAGACGATAGACCTCTACCAGCTCCACCGCGTAGATCCAGACGTGCCGGCTGAGGAGTCGCTCGGCACGATGTCCGACCTCAGAGACGAGGGCAAGGTTCGCCACGTCGGGCTGTCGGAGATCGGCGTCGACGACTTGCGGCGGGCGCAGGAGGTCCTCCCGATCTCTTCCGTGCAGAACCGCTACAACCTCACGGATCGGGGTTCCGAAGCGGTGCTCGAAGCGTGCGAGGCTGACGGGATCGCCTTTATTCCCTGGTTCCCGCTCGCCTCGGGTTCCCTCTCGCGGCCGGGTGGCCCCGTGGACGAGATCGCCTCCAACCACGACGCCACCCCGGGGCAGATCGCGCTCGCCTGGTTGCTCCGCCGCTCGCCGGTGATGCTCCCGATCCCGGGCACCTCCTCGGTGGGCCACCTCGAAGAGAACGTCGCCGCGGCCTCCATCGGGCTCACGGACGACGAGTACGCGGAGCTTTCGAAGGTCTCGGGATAGGGGAGGCTTCAGGGAATGTGGGCGGCGGCCGGGTGCGGAGTCCGGATGTCGCCCGCCCGCATATTTCGGGCCGTTCTCCACTGCGCTGACTTTTCGAAAGGCTCCTTTCGGGTAACGGTGGGGGATGGATAACGAGAGGAGGATCGAGTGGCGGCCACACAGGACGGTCCCGAGTTGCACCCGACGACGGTTGAGTTGGCGCGGGGGGCCAACTACGCGGCGATCAGCACCACCATGCCCGACGGCAACCTGCAGAACCACATCATCTGGGTCCACACCGACGGGGAGCGTCTCTTCGTCAACACCGAGGTCCACCGCCAGAAGTACAAGAACGTTCGGCGCGACCCGAGGCTAACGCTCACGATCCGCGACGAGGAGGACCCCTACCGATACGCCGAAGTGCGGGGTCGGGTCGTGGAGTCGGTGACGGGGCCCGAGGCCAGGGCCCACATAGATCAGCTCTCCCAGAAGTACAACGGCCAGGACTACGACCCCGACGACATAAAGACCGAGCGGGTGACGCTCTGGATCGTCCCAGACAGGCAGACCGCGGTCGGCCCCGGGGCCGACGAAGGCGCCTCCTCCTCCTGGTGACCCCGGAAAACGTACCCACCCGGCCCAGCAGCGCCACGCCGCAGGCGCCTGCGACAGCCTGACGAACCCCACAGAGGACCGGCACGGCCGGGACGACTACGCTGTGGTCTTCGACGGCGAGACACGGAGCGGCAGCTACGGTTAGGCCGGCTTGCGCCCCAGCTTGCCAGCCTGTCAGCAAAAAGCCGAAGTGCTGACGAGCTGAAATGCTGACCAGCTTGGGGACGGGCCGTGTTTTGTGGGCATGGATGCGGGTACTTAATCGCAGGGGACGATGATCCCCCAGCAAGCACGCAGCGTAAGAGAAGGAGGGTTCGTGGCTAACGAATTGCAGGGACGCAAGGTGGCTATTCTCATAGCGCCCATCGGGAGCGAGCAGGTCGAGTTCGTCCAGCCCAAAGAAGCCGTAGAGGCCGAGGGGGCGACGGTCGAGGTGGTCGGCATTCAGGCGGGCGAGGCCCAGGCCATGAACAACGACACCGAGATGGGGGACACCTTCGCGGTCGACAAGGCCGTCACCGACGTCTCCCCCGACGAGTACGACGCCCTGATCGTGCCGGGCGGCACCGTGGGCGCGGACAATCTGCGCGGCGACGCGAACGTGGTCCAGTTCGTGCGCGGGTTCTTCGAGCAGGCCAAGCCGGTAGGCGTGATCTGCCACGGTCCCTGGACGCTGGTCGAGGCTGACGTGGTGAAGGGCCGCACCCTCACCTCCTACCCGACCCTCCAGACCGACATCCGCAACGCCGGCGGCAACTGGGTGGACGAGGAGGTCGTCACCGACCAGGGGCTCGTCACGAGCCGCAACCCCAACGATTTGCCGGCGTTCTGCGCCAAGGTCGTCGAAGAGATAGGCGAGGGCAAGCACGCGGACCAGGCCCGCAGCGCGTAGAGAGCGGTCGGCTTTCAGCTTTCGGCCGTCAGCTTATGGTTGGCGGCCGAAAGCTTGTTTTATGAACGCATCCGGCGCCGCGTGCGCCGGGGCACGGACAGGCAACAGGGAGGCTTGACTAGATGAAGGCGCTTACTTGGCACGGCAAGCAGGACGTTCGGGTGGACAACGTGCCGGACCCGAGGATACAGGAGCCCAACGACGCGATAGTCAGGATCACTACCACCAACATCTGCGGCTCTGACCTGCACCTCTACAACGTGCTCGGGCCCTTTATCGACGAGGGGGACATCCTCGGCCACGAGCCCATGGGCATCGTCGAGGAGGTCGGGCCCGAGATCACGAACGTAGCCCCCGGCGACCGGGTAGTCCTGCCTTTCAACATCTCTTGCGGCCACTGCTTCATGTGCGACCAGAGGCTCTACTCGCAGTGCGAGACCACGCAGGTCCACGAGTACGGCACGGGCGCCAAGTTCTTCGGCTACACCAAGCTCTACGGGCAGGTGCCGGGCGGTCAGGCGGAATTTCTGCGCGTCCCGCAGGCGCAGTTCGTCCCCATCAAGGTTCCCGAAGAGGGCGCCGGGATGTCCGACGAGCGCTTCGTCTACCTCTCGGACGTCCTGCCCACGAGCTGGCAGGCCGTCGAGTACGCGGGTGTGCCCGATGGTGGCAGCGTGGCGATCTTCGGGCTCG
Source organism: Rubrobacter tropicus (assembly GCF_011492945.1). Taxonomy (NCBI): domain Bacteria; kingdom Bacillati; phylum Actinomycetota; class Rubrobacteria; order Rubrobacterales; family Rubrobacteraceae; genus Rubrobacter; species Rubrobacter tropicus. The sequence goes on along the minus strand of NZ_CP045119.1, from coordinate 3,159,757 downwards.
GGCCCATCGGACAGATGTGCGCCCGCATCGCCAGGCACAAGGGGTTCAGGGTCATAGGCGTCGACCTCGTGCCGGAGCGGCTGGAGATGGCGAAGCGGTACGGGGCCGAGGTGCTCGACCTGCGCGACCACGACGACATAGCGGGCTCGATCCGGGAGATCACCGACGGCCGCGGGCCCGACTCGGTCATAGACGCCGTCGGCATGGAGGCGCACGGGTCCGGCGGGGGCAAGATGGCCCAGGCGCTCGTGGGTCTGCTGCCGGATTCGGCGGCCCAGACCGCGATGCAGAAGGGCGGGGTCGACCGGCTCACGGCCCTCAACCAGTGCATCGAGACCGTGCGCCGGGGCGGCACGCTCTCCATAAGCGGCGTCTACGGCGGGACTGCCGATCCCATAAACATGCTGCAGCTCTTCGACAAGCAGATCCAGATCCGCATGGGCCAGGCCAACGTGAAGGCGTGGACCGACACCATCATGCCGCTCCTCGTAGACCCCTCCGACCCTCTGGGCGTCGAGGACTTCGCCACCCACAAGATGCCCCTCGACGCCGCGCCGCAGGCGTACGAGACCTTCCAGAACAAGCAGGACGGCGCCATCAAGATCCTGCTCCAGCCGTAAAGCAAGGCTTGCTGAGAGGCGCGGGGATAAAGGTAGTTCCCCCGCGCCTCGTTTATAGGATGGAGATCCCAATGAAGGCCGTAGTCTCTCACGGCGTCTGAGGGCGGTTTGCGGGGGTATCGGGCCTAGCGCGAGCAGGCATCCGGGTTCTCGGGTTCTCAGGTTTTTAGGGGCGGGAGGTCGGGGCTCGCCCGCGGCCTCGGGGCGCACTCCTAAAAGCCTCGGCGTCCCGTGGTTGGCGAGGGTCGGTCCTTCCGCAAACCGCTGTGAGTCCTGCGGGAGACCCCGATCCCGGCCGAATAGCAGGATCAGCCTCACCAGAGGCCCGGCACCCTTACACCTTTCGGGCCATTTTGAGTACGGGCGTCCCTCCGGGTCTATCTGGGGGCGTTCCGAGGCGCTATAAAGGAGGTCGTTATCGACGGTTGGAGGCCGTTTCGGTGGGACTTCGGGCGGGGCAATTCCCGGTGGCGGACCACGATCACCCCTGGCGGGTAGTTCTGGTTTTCGGCTTCGCTTACCGGGTCAGGAGCACGGGCATGACACTTTCGAGCATCGCCCTCGGAGAAGGCCCGGCCGCCGGACGGGCTTCGGCGTGACCGTAGAGACCGTTCGGGACGCCGACGTTCGGGAGTGGCTCATGCCCTTCCTCCTGCTCTGCATGCGCGGGGAAGACCTGCGGGGCTACGAGTTGATGGGCAGGGTCTCGGACCTCGGGTTCGGCTCCGTGCGGCCGGGTGAGATCTACAGGACCCTGCGGCGGGCGGAGGAGGAAGGGCTAATCTTTTCCGAGCACGAGCATCTGGGGTACTTGCTCTCGCGCCGGAGGTACGGGCTGACGGAGCCGGGCAAGGCGTACATCGAGTTTTTGGCCGACTTCATGCGGTCTTACCAGAGGGAGATCGAATCCTTCTTGAAAGCCTACGAAGGAGCCGCCACCCGCGGGGTGTGCGGGTGAGGATGGAGGGGACCGCGGGCGGGTTGCTGGAGAGTTCCTCCGGCGGAACCCTTGCTGCCTCCGGCCACGTCTTCGTCTTCGCCGCGCGTGGCCTGCGCCGGCTTGACGGCCGGGGCGACGAATTCCTCGGGTACTCCGCGGAAGAGATGTTCTGGAAAGACGTGCTCGGGCTCGTCCACGAAGACGACCTTCCCCGCGTCCGGGCCCTGATCTCGGACGTAATGGACGACCCAGGCGCCTCGTTCGCCACGCACCCGCGCCTGCGCGAGAGGTCGGGCGAATGGAGAACCGTGGAGCTCACCGTTCGGAACGTCCTCGAAGCCCCGGACGACACGGGCCTCGTCGTGGCCAACGCCCGCGCCGCGCAAACGCCCCGCCCGGGCGGGCAATCCTAAAGCGGATCGCGGTGGCATTGAGCCACCGCGATCCGCGCGGTCAGCTTGTCAGCCCGCTCCGGCTTCGCCTACGCTCTCGGCTATCAGCCTTTTTTGCCCTTGCTGAAAGCCGACCGCTGAAAGCCGACCGCTGAAAGCCGATAGCCCTGCGAAGAGGCCCAACCTCTTTGCAAACCGCTTTAGACGCCCCCATCCGCGCTTCTGCGGTCCGATCATTGGCCGGTTTCGGAAACGGGAACCCACGGGAACCGTATACCCAACCGCGAAGCATCGCGGCACGAAGGCGACGGATAAACCGCGAGATCCCGACACAGGAGGCAAGGCTTGACCGACCGCATAGCGAACCCCTGGGGCGAACGCACGCCGTTCGGAAGGGACGAAGACTGGCCGACGAGGGTGGACCGGTTCCTCGAAGACGGGGTGGGCGAGGAGGACGTGGACGCCTGGGTCCAGACGGCCTCCATCCTCCACTCCAACGGCGACGCCCTGGACATCGCCGTAAAAGACGGCCGCATCGTCGGCGTGCGGGGACGCCCGGTGGACCGCGTCAACAAGGGACGCCTCGACCCCAAGGACCTCTTCGGCTGGCAGGCCAACAACTCCGATGACCGGCTGAAAAGACCGCTCGTTCGCGAGAACGGCGAGCTCGTCGAGGCGAGCTGGGACGAAGCCTTCGATCGCATCGTCGGGGAGTCGAAGAGGCTTCTGGAGGAGAAGGGCCCGCTCGCCTTCGGCTTCTACACCACGGGCCAGCTCTTTCTGGAGGAGTACTACACTTTGGGCGTCATCGGCAAGGCCGGCCTCGGGACGCCCCACATGGACGGCAACACGCGGCTGTGCACGGCCACGGCCGGGCAGGCGCTGAAGGAGAGCTTCGGGAGCGACGGCCAGCCCGGCTCCTACGCGGACATAGACCACGCCGAGGCCATCATGCTCTTCGGACACAACATGGCCGAGACGCAGGCCGTCACCTGGATGCGCGTACTCGACCGCCTGGAGGGCCCGAACCCGCCAGACCTCGTAGTGGTCGACCCGAGGCCGACGCCCGTCGCCGAGAAGGCCACCGTTCATCTGCCGATCAAACCCGGCACCAACGTGGCCCTCCTCAACGCCTTTCTGTACGAGATCATAAAGAACGGCTGGTACGACGGGGAGTACGTGGAAGCCCACACCTTCGGCTTCGAGGAGCTCAAGAGCACGGTCGCGGGCTGCACGCCCGAGTGGGCGGCGGGGGTGTGCGGGGTCGAAACAGAGGAGATTCGGGAGGCGGCGCGCATACTCGGGACTTCCCGGCGGCTGCTCTCGACGGCGCTCCAGGGCGTCTACCAGAGCCACCAGGCGACGGCCGCGGCCTGCGGGATCAACAACATCCACCTGCTGCGCGGGATGCTGGGTAGGCCCGGCTGCGGCGTGCTGCAGTTCAACGGCCAGCCCACCGCCCAGAACACCCGCGAGACGGGGGCCAACGGGGACCTGCCCGCGTTCAGGAACTGGGACAACAAGGAACACGTCCAGGAGCTGGCCGACCTGTGGAACGTGGACGGGATGAAGATCCCGCACTGGGCCCCGCCGACGCACGCGATGCAGATCTGGCGCTACGCCGAGCAGGGCTCGATAAACTTCCTCTGGATAAGCTGCACGAACCCGGCGGTCTCCCTCCCGGAGCTGCGCCGCATCAGAAGCATCCTCGGAAGCGAGGACCTCTTCGTCGTCGTCCAGGACATCTTCCTGACCGAGACGGCCCAGCTCGCCGACGTGGTCCTGCCCGCGGCGACCTGGGGCGAGAAGACGGGCACCTACACCAACACCGACCGCACGGTCCACCTCTCGGAGGCGGCCGTCGGGCCGCCCGGAGAGACGAAGCACGACCTCGACATCTTTCTGGAGTACGCCAAACGCATGGACTTCCGCGACAGGGACGGGCGCCCCCTCATAAAGTGGGAGCACCCCGAGGAGGCCTTCGAGGCCTGGAAAGAGTGCACGCGAGGTCGCCCCTGCGACTACACGGGCCTGACTTACGAGAAGCTCAGGGGCGGCTCCGGGATTCAGTGGCCCTGCAACGGGGAGCACCCCGACGGCACCGAGCGTCTCTACGGGGACGCGGACTTCAACACCCGCACGGAGGACTGCGAGACCTACGGTCACGACCTCCTCATGGGCGCCGTGAACTCCGAGGCCGACCACCGCGCCACGGCCCCGGAGGGGAGGGCCTTCCTCAAGGCCGCCGCGTACACGCCGCCGCACGAGGAGCCTGGCGGGGAGTACCCCTTCCGGCTCAACACGGGGCGTACGATCTTCCACTTCCACACCCGCACAAAGACCGCCCGGGCGCCCCAGCTCCAGAACGCAGCCCCCGAGGCGTGGGTCGAGGTCTCACCCGAAGACGCCCGGGAACTCGGCGTCTCCGAGGGGGACACCGTTCGCGTGGAATCCCCGCGCGGCCGGATCGAGGCGAGGGCGCGCGTGAGCGACATCCGGGGCGGCGTCGTCTTCGCGCCCTTCCACTACGGCTACTTCGACCAGGAGGGGGGAGACGCCCCCGACGGCCACGCCCGGGCCGCGAACGAGCTGACCATAACCGAGTGGGACCCCGTCTCCAAGCAGCCGCTCTTCAAGGCCGGCGCGGTGAGGGTGACGAAGGTCGCCGACTCGGACGGCTCGCCCGCCCCGGCGCCGACGAACACGGCCTCGAAACCCGCAGGAGACGGCCGCGTTCACGAGACGACGAGGGGTGGGAGATAGCGTGCACCTGGCAAACTACCTGGGGTACCTGCACCAGTCCGAGCAGAACCTGGCGGCGGGGTTCCGCAAGGTCGGCGAGGGCCACGCCGCGGAGGTGGACATCTTCCACACGGGCAACACGCTGGCCGCGCAGTGCGAGGCCCACGTGGAGAAGCTCGAACCCTTCGTGAAGCGCTACGGCGAGGACAGGCCGACGGAGCCGGACCGGCTATACCACCAGTTCTTCGACGGCACCAGGGAGGGGGGGATCGGCCTGATCCGGGACCTCCACGACCTCTTCCTGATGGCGAACGCCTGCGACATCGCGTGGACCATGATCGGGCAGGCCGCCCAGGGCGTCGGGGACCGGGAGCTTTTGGAGGTGGTCAACTCCTGCGAGGGCCAGACGGCCACCCAGATCAAATGGCTAGAGACCAGGATGAAGCAGGCCGCCCCCCAGGCCCTGATCGTGGCGCCGTAGTGCCCGGCGGGGAACACCACGGCCTGCGCGCGCGGCTGGTCGAAAGGTTCGGGGGCCGGGTGGGGGAGGCGATCTACGCCTTTTTCGCCTGCGGTCTGGCGCTCGCGATCAGCGGTTTGGCGGCCTACCTGGCGAAGCAGCCCCTCCTGTTCCCGAGCCTGGGCCCGACCGCGCTGCTCTTTTTCGAGCGGCCGATGGCGGCGACCTCCAGCCCGCGCAACGCCCTGATCGGGCACGCCGTGGCGATCCTGGCAGGCTTTCTATCCCTGGGCCTCTTCGGCCTTCTCGACAACCCGAGCATCCTGGTCGAGGACGCCACCCCGGCCCGCATCGGCGCGGGCGCCTTCTCGGTGGCCCTTACCGGGGCGGTCCTCCTGCTCCTGAGCGCCTCCCATCCCCCGACCGGTGCCACCACGCTCATAGTGAGCCTCGGCTTCCTGCAAACACCCTCCGAGATGGCGGCGCTCATGGCCGGTGTCGTCGTGCTCACGGCCGTCGGCTGGCCCATCAACCGGGCCGCCGGCGTGCCGGTACCGGCATGGGGGGTCAAGCAATGAGGGCGGAACCGGCGTGATCCCGCTCCTCTCCCTCATGCTCGTGGCCGGCCTCGTCGCCGCGCATCTCTTCTCCGGGAGGATGCGCTTCCTGGAGGTTTCGCCGCGCAGCGGCTGGCTTTCTGCGGCCGGCGGCGTCTCGGTGGCCTACGTCTTCGTCCACCTCCTGCCGGATCTCGCCGAGGAACAGGAGACCATCCGCCGGGCCGCGGGGGAGAACTTCTCCTTCCTGGAGTACCACGTCTACCTCGTGGCGATGGTGGGGCTCGTGTCGTTCTACGGGCTCGAACGGGCCGCGAAGCTGTCGCGCGGAAGGAGGCGGCGGGCGGGCAAGGGGGATGCCACAGGGGCGGGCGTGTTCTGGCTGCACGTCTCCTCCTTCGCCCTCTACAACCTCCTGATCGGCTACCTGATGCTCCACCGGGAGCAGCCGGGGCTCTGGAGTCTCGTCCTCTTCGCTCTCGCGATGGGCGTCCATTTCGTGGTCAACGATTTCGGGCTGCGCGAGGACCACAAGGGCGCCTACGACCGGACCGGACGCTGGGTACTGGCGGCCGCCGTCCTCGCGGGGTGGGCCGCGGGGCTCCTCTTCGAGGTCTCGGAGGCCGCGATCGCGGTCCTGTTCGCCTTCCTGGCGGGCGGCGTGGTGATGAACGTCCTGAAGGAGGAGTTGCCCGAGGAGCGCGAGAGCCGGTTCTGGGCCTTCGTCCTCGGGGCCGGACTCTACGCGGCGATCCTACTGGCGGCTTTCTAAAGCTTCTTCCACAGCGGTTTGCGGAAGGATGGAGCCCATCGCGAACGGGCTGCGAGTTACGGAGGTTTCGAGGTCCTGGAGGCTTCTACGGCGGCTTGCAAGACGACCGATCCTCGATGCTTAACGAACCTCCCGGCCCGGTCCTTCTGCAACCCGGTATCAAAGGCCTCGTGCTCTGCGGTTCCCGCCCACGACCGGCGGCTCGATCCGCGAAGGGTTTATCCTTGCGTGGACCGCTTCTAGTTTCCGAACCAGAGAAGAGGGGGCTTGATGGGCGCCAAGAGAGTCGAGGCGGGCCGGCTGCGGGAGAACCCCGGCCTGCGGGAGGATTTGCGGAGGCGGCTGGACCGCTACCTGGACGTGCCCCTGGCCCTCGCCTCGGTACTTATGGTCCTGCTCGCCGTGATCGAGCTGAGCGGAGAGGTCGGCGGCCCGTGGCGGGGGAGGCTGGCGGTCCTCGGCTGGTCCCTGTGGGGGTTGTTCCTCGTCGAGTTCGCGGTCAAGTTCGCCCTGGCGCCGGTCAAGCGCGCCTACCTGCGGCGCAACTGGCTCGACGTTTTGGTCCTTCTGGTCCCGTTCTTGAGGTTCCTGAAGGTGCTGGGCGTGCTAAGGGCGGCCCGCGCCCTGCCGCTCTTCAGGCTCGCGGTCTTCGGGGGCAGGGGCTCCGGGGGCGCCCTGACGTTCTTGAGGCGTCGCAGGCTCGGGCAGCTCGCCCTCGTCTCGGTTATCGTGATCCTGCTCGGCGCGGCGGCCGGCCTCCTGCTCGAGGCCGGGGCGCCGGCTGCCACCATAGAGGACTTCGGCGACGCCCTGTGGTGGTCGGGGGCCCTCGTCACGACCGTGGGGAGCGAGATCTACCCGGTCACCGCAGGCGGGCGCGTCCTCGGCTTCGCGCTCATGCTCTACGCTGTGGGCATCTTCTCCTACTTTATAGCCTCCATAGCCTCCGTCCTGGTCGGCGTCGACTCCCGGCAACCGTCCGAGGGCGCCGAGCGCGGGGCCGTTCGGCTCGACGCCGAAGAGACGGCCACCCTGCGCCGCATCCTCGAACGGGCGGGCGAGGGCTAGTGCTGGCCGTCAGCTATCAGCAAAAAAAGCTGATAGCTGACAGCGCGGTTCGCGTGGCGAACCGCTACGGGACCATGAAGTTGAGCACCGTCGCCTGCAGGACGACCAGGATCGACATGACTATGGTCAGGCCGATCGACCACTTCAGGACCAGACGGAGAAGGTCTCCCTCCCTGCCCTGAAGGCCCGTGGCGCTCGTGCCGACGGCGAGGTTCTGGGGTGAGATCATCTTCCCGAGCACACCACCCGAGGAGTTGGCGCCGACGGTCAGGTTGGGGCTCACCCCGATCTGCTGCGCCGTCACCTTCTGCAGGTTCGCGAACAACGCGTTGGACGACGTGTCAGAGCCGGTCAGCGCCACCCCGAGCCACCCTATAAAAGAGGCGAAGAACACGTACAGGAAGCCCGTCGAGGCGAACGCGAGGCCCAATGTGAAGGTCATGCCCGAGTAGTTGAGCAGGTACGCGAGGCCGAGGATCGAGGCTATCGTGAGTATGGCCCACTTGAGCTGGTTGAGGGACTGGCCGTAGATCCGTAAAGCCCTGCCAGGACTCACCCTCAAGAAGGCGAGGGCTATGATGTCGGCAATGAGGATGATGGTGCCCGCCGCGGACAGCCAGTTGGTCGAGAACGTGGCGGAGTAGGGGGCCGCCTCGGGGACTACCGGGGGCTGCTGCTCTATCTGCTCGTTGAGCCCTGGCCAGGGGATGGTCGGTGCCCCGGTCGTCTCGCTGACCTCGGCGGTCGGAAAGTTTATGGACGTCTGGATGGACCCGACGGCCGCTTTTATGGGTGGGATCTGGACGATCAAAAACAGCGCCACGATGATGATGAACGGCGACCACGCGTAGAGCGTGCGCCCGAGCGGCGGCGTCTCGTAGGACTCCCTCTCAGAAGCGGCCGGCTCGTTCTCGAAGTGCCACTCGGTAGAGGGGCGCCAGAACGAGAGCAGCCCTATGACGGCGACGACCGTGACTATGGCCGCCAGCAGGTCGGCGAGCTCGGGCCCGAGGACGTTCGAGACGACGAACTGCGTGCCCGCGAAGGCCACCCCGCTTACCACGACGACCGGCCAGACCTCCAGCATCCTGCGGAAGCCGGCCATCACGGTTACGAGCATGCCGGGGATGATGATGGCGAGCACCGGCGTCTGGCGGCCCACCATCTGCGAGAGCTCCAGGACGTCGAGACCGGCGACGGACGCTCCCGTGATTATGGGGATGCCGAACCCGCCGAAGGCGACGGGCGCGGTGTTCGCCAGGAGCGCCAGCGCCGCCGCGTAGAGCGCCTCGAACCCGAGCCCGGCCATGAGGGAGGCCGTGATCGCCACGGGCGTCCCGAAACCGGCCGTCGCCTCCAATAGCGCCCCGAAGACGAAGGCTATAAGGACCACCTGTATGCGCCGGTCGTTGCTCACGCCCGCCAGCGAGTCCCGAATCGTGTTGAAGAGGCCCGTGTCTACTATGACGTTGTAGATAAAGATGGCGTTTATGACGATCCAGACGATGGGGAAGAGGCCGAAGCAAATCCCTAGCAGCGTAGCGTTGATCGCCAACCCGAATGGCATCTGGTAGACGAACACGGCGATGACGAGCGCGACCGCCAGGGTGATGAGCGCGGCCCACTGGGCCGCAATCCGCAGGCCAGCCAGAAGCACGAACAGCACGATGATGGGTATGGCGGCGATTATGGTCGAAACCGCAAGGTTGCCTACCGGCTCGTAAAGCTGCTCGAACAAGACCCCATACCTCCCGGACGAATTCTCCCAACGCCACTTCCCGTGCCGCCGGGCTTCCGCGGCACCCCGGCAGCATGGCACCTTCGACGTCCCCGCGCAATCCCGCGCAGCACGAAGGTGGACCGCGGCCCCATCACGTGCTCGGCGTAGGAGATCCCCGTCGGTTCGCCGGGCGGACCACCCCGCAGCCCGGGTCCTCGACCTCTACACCCCACGGGTACCACACTGGTCCCAAGCGCGAAACGCGCCAATAGCAAAACGACACACGCGGAAGGTCGGCCGGCGGGTGCGGCCCGGTACCCCGGCCGTGGTGCTGTCCGGCGCTATCCGGAGACGAGCGCAACCCGAAGGTCGTTTACGTTGGTGCCGGTCGGGCCCGTCACGAGCAACGCCCCGCCGGCCTCGAGCGCCGCGCGGGCGTCGTTCTCTTCCAGCGCCCGGACGGGGTCCACGCCGGCGTCCCGGATCTTCGCGGCCGTCCCGCCGCTTACGATCCCGCCCGCGGCGTCGGTCGGGCCGTCGTTGCCGTCGGTGTCGGCCGCGAAGGCCGCCCATCCGTCCACGCCGTCTAGTTCGATCGCCAGCGTGAGGGCGAACTCCTGGTTCGGCCCGCCCGTCCCGCCTCCCCGGACGACCACCGTCGCCTCGCCGCCGGAGAGGATGGCGCAGGGGGGAGGGGCGGGGTTGCCGCTCTCGAGCGCCTCCCGCGCGACGGCCGCGTAGACCGAGGCGATGGCGCGCGCATCGCCTGTCACGGTGGTCGAGAGCACGAGCGGTTCGTAGCCGAGGTCGCGGGCCTTACCGGCCGCCGCCTCGACCGCGTGCCGGCCGCCGCCGCACACGACGTTCGTCACACCCTCGAAGATGGAATCCCCCGGCTTCGGCGTCTCCTCGGCCTGCTCCAGATGTTTCGCCATGCTCCGCGGCGGCTCTATGCCGTAGCGCCGCAGCACGGATCGGGTCTCATCGAGGGTCGTGGTGTCGGGTGCGGTGGGGCCACTGGCTATAGACGAGGGCGCGTCTCCGACGACGTCCGAGAGGAGGAGGGCGAGGGTCTTCGCGGGCGCGGCTAGGCGGGCGAGGCCGCCGCCCTTCAGGACCGAGACGTGCTTGCGGACGGTGTTGATCTCCGCTATGTCGGCCCCGCTTTTGAGGAGGTCCTGCGTGAGCTTCTTCAGGTCCCCGATCTCGATGGGCGGCGCCGGGTCCGCGAGCAGCGCCGAGGCCCCGCCGGAGATCAGGGCGACGAGCAGGTCGCCTTCTTCCAAGGACTCCGCCAGCTCCTGGACCTTCCTCGCCGCCTCCACACCCCTCTCGTCGGGCTCGGGGTGGGAGGCGAAGACGACCTCGAAACCCTCCGGCCCGGCGTCGTGGCCGTCCTTGGTAACCACGAGCCCGGCCTCGATGCGGCCCCCGAACAGCTCCTCCGCGGCCCGCGCCATCGCCCCGGCCGCCTTGCCGGCCGCCACGACGAATACCCTGCTGGCTTCGAAGCGCTCGCCGCCCGCGAGCACGGCATCGTCTTCCAGGCTCACCGAGCGCAGAACGGCGTCGCCAGGGTCCGCCGCGGCGAGCCCGGCGTCCAGGATCTCTCTAAGTTCGTTCTCCATACCGCCACTCTAATCTATGCTGGTGGCCGCCGCCGGGAGCCCGCTTACAGTCTCTGCTTCGGGGCCACAGTCGTGGAGGGGTTCGCACCAGTCAATGCCGTTCCTAATGACCAGCCCCTATTCCTGAAACCTGAAGCTCGATGCCCGAAGCCTCCACTTCACGCCTCCTCGAAGAGGATGTCCTGGGCGCCTTCCCACAGGCAAAGTTCGCCCAAAGGGCGCAGGTTCTCGTGCCCTTGCGTGACCGTCATGAGGTGGTTGGCGGCAAGCTCGCCGAGCTTGCTCCTGAAGACGGTGCCGTAATAGGGGAACAGGATCTCCGTCTCCGAGTAGCCGCCGGGGTAGAACAGGATCTCCCCCGCCTGCGGCACGCTCGTCGCGTCCTCCCACGGGACCCCGAGGTCGTAGTCTCCCAGGGGGATCCAACACGACTCCCCGCTCCAACGCACGTGTATGATCTTCTGCCGGTAAGGCAACAACCTCTCGAACGCCTCCACCGTCCTCGGACACCTCTCCCGCTCCCACCGCGCCAGAAACTCGTAAGGCCCCGCGGTTATCTTTACGTCGCTCAAAGTTTTTACTCTCCTCCGGTCGTGTCCTGCACATCAAACGGACGATAGTCCGGTGCTTGCTCTGGTTCAACTTCCCCTGTACGTGCCGTAGGACCAGGGGGAGACGAGGAGTGGGACGTGGTAGTGCGCGTCTGGGTCGGAGACGCCGAACCGAACCGGGATGAGATCCAGGAACGGCGGGTCGGGCAGGTCCATCTCACCGGCGAAGTACCCACCGACGTCGAAGACGAGCTCGTAGCTCCCGACCGTAAGCTCTTCGCTGGAGAGCAAAGGCCCGTTCGTCCGGCCGTCTGCGTTGGTTCTTGCCGTCTTTAGTAGCCTGCGGTCCTCGCCTTCCATGGCGTAGAGTTCCAGGGACACGTCCGCCGCCGGGATGCCTCTCGCGGTGTCGAGGACGTGGGTCGTCAGGAGGCCGCTCACGCGCGCCGCTCCACCCAGCCTTCGATCTGGCCGTACGGGTCGTGGGTGGCGTGCAGGATCTCACCGTCGTTCTCGATCCCGAAGCGGTCCAGGTCGTAGACGATGTGGTGGACGTTCGGGAACGAGTACCAGATCCTCTCTATCTCCGGAAATTCCTCCAATACCGCCTTCCCCATGCGGTAGAGCGTGTTCTGCACCGAGGGGCTGTAATGGTCGGTCAGCGTCTCGAGGATACTCCGCAGCACGCCGTTCCACACCCGGTCGAAGTCCGCGTCGATGGTGTCGTACTCCCATTTCGCGGTGACCACGGTGGCGAGAACGCGGTCGTTTGTTTCCGGCAGGGTCGTGAAGCGCTCGCGGTAGAAGCCCTCCCAGCCCGAGTTCGTGGTCTTGAGGACGTAGACGTCGTCGATTCCCGCTTCGACCCTGCGCTCCCCGCCGATGTCGCCCCACACTTGCGCCTTTCGCTCGCCGCGTTCGCGGACGAAAGAATGGTCGTGGGGTTGGCCGTTTACCTCGATCCTGCGCCACCGGAACTGCGTGATCTCGACGCGGCAAGCCGTCACGGTCGGGCCTGCTTCGAGGAAGTGGTCGACCAGAGCGCGGCCGAACTTCTCTATGCTCCCGGTGAGGTGGTCCCTGGCGAGCGCGTAGACCGTGTTGCGCATCGTGTCCGTCGCGAGGAGCCTGGAGTTGTCGCCCTCGTAGTGGGCGGCGTCGAAGTCCCCTTCGAGCGAGACCCTGACGTCCAGGTCCCACACTTCGTGGACGTCGGTGTCCCGCTTCACCTTGAAGAGGCGTATCTCGGACTTGCCGTAGTTGTTCTGACCGAGGACGATTTCTGGCCCGCTCATGGCTTTTCCACCAGGTCTTCCAGCCTGAGGCGTGAGATCCTGGAGATCTCACCCAGCGCGGCTTCGATCTCCTCCTCGCGCGTGTTCGCCAGGCGCTTCTCCGCGCCGGCGAAGATCGTCTCCTTCGTGTTGTCCCGCACGCAGACCACGTAGGGGAAGTCGAACTTTTCCCGGTAGGCGATGTTCAGCCGGTGGAACCTCTCGTACTCCCCGGGCGAGAGCCTGTCCAGATTGGCGGACGCCTGCTCGCTGGCGGACTCGCTCGTCAGCTCGCCGGCGAGCGCGGCCTTCCCGGCGAGATCCGGGTGGGCCCGGATCAGGGCGACGCGCCGATCCTCCGGCGCGTCGTCGACCACGGATACCAACGCCCCGTGCAGACCGTCGAGGTCTTCGAATGGACGCTTCTCCCAGGCCCCCTCCGCCACCCAGGGCGAGCGTTCGAAGACGGGCCCGAGCCCGGAGACGAACTCTTCCAGGTCCATGCGGTTGATCTCCCCGACGGAGAGCTTCCCTGGCATCTTCCTCCCGGTCGAGCCTCCCGGCCCCGTCCTAGCTCGGGGTGAGCCCGAGCACGCTCAGGGCCGAGTATACGCCGAGCAGGACGATGGCTATGCTGCTGATTACCAGGACCGTGTTGAACGGGGTGCCACCGTAGAGCCTGGGGTCTATCTCGGTGCGGCGCAGGTACCAGACGGCCGCCACCGCCGCCAGGAGGAAGATCCCCGTCGCGACGCCGCCGATCTGGACCATCAGCACCGGCGACTGGATGAACAGGTAGGCCGCGCCCCAGATTATCGGGAGGGCAACGGTGAAGATGCGGATCCAACGCAGCCTGGTCTGCGTGTCCTGCCAGTCGAGGACACCGACGGTCGCGAGCAGGTTCGTGTACATGCGCGACCAGCTCGGTATCGCGGCCCAGAGGGTCGAGCCGAGCACCGCGATCGCGCCGACGAGAAAGAGGATGCTCGCCCACTCGCCGAGGACGTCCGTGTAGATGCGGGAGAGGGTCGTGATCATCTCGTTGCCCTCCGGGACGAGGCCCTGGGGGTTCAGGACCGCAGCACCCATGATGAAGAAGGCCAGCGTGCCCGAGGTGTAGATCACCCAGGAGACGAAAGCGTCCTTGTACATGACGCGGATCCAACCCTTCGCCCGGCGCTCCCAGTCCTCGCTGCCGTCGTTCGGGCCCACCCACCGGGCGTACCCCTTCTCGCAGCACCAGTAGGTGTAGAAGGTGATCTCGTCGGCCCCAACGCCCGTGATCCCGAACATGGCGAGCGCGGCGCCCAGGGCTCCCGCTGGTATGGCGAAGGCGAGGCCGCCCAGGATGTCCCCGGCGCTGTAGGCGAACGGCGTGAAGGGCAGCCCCGCGGCGAGGATGATGGTTATGAACGAGAACGCGACCACTAGCAGAACGGCCCCGCGTTCGATGAGGCTGTAGTTGTTCGAGTAGAGCATCGCGATGCTGCCGACGGCAACGATGACCGTCCAGATGAGCGTGGAGGTGAACCCGAGCGGGTCCCCGCCTATCGGGAAGAGCACGCTGAAGGCTATCGCAACCCCGCCGACGATGCCGCCTATCTGCAAGACCTTCGAGAGGGCCATGATCACCCAGAGGACGTTGACCCACCCGATGGGCCCGATCTTCGGCGGCACCTTGTTGTAGCCCGTAAGCGCGGGCTGGCCGGTCGAGATCGTCCACCGGGCGAGCTCCACCTGCACGGCTACCTTGACGAGCGTGCTGAAGATGACCATCCAGAGGATGGCAAAACCGGCCTGCGAACCGAGCGCCGTGGTCGCGATCAACTCCCCCGACCCGACGATGGAGGCGCTGAGAATTAGCCCCGGTCCCAGATAACGCAGGCTCGGCCCCCAACCCTTCGGCGGCTCTTTTATTCCATCCGGCGTCAGGTGGTACGGATCTTCGTCCGCCACGGACTTCAGCATCACGCCACTCTCGTCAGCAGCCATAGGCTACCTCCCCCGGGACTCCCCGCGCCCCGATCCCCTTGTACAAACCCCTACGAAGACCACATTAGCACAATCTGCCAAAAAAATGCAAAAAACCGCAACACCGGCCATTCGTCCCGCGGACGTGATAGTGCCCCGGCGTACGGCAGTTGGCTCGAACCCGCCCGAAAATAGGGTGACGCCAGCGTGCGGTCGGGTGGGCAGGTTCGAGGCACGATCAAGGGGCGAGGTCCTCCGCTTCCGTCTGGCCGCCGAGCATGGCATTCTTCCCGCATAGGCAGACGATCGGCGGGAGGAGCCGGATGTCGCTTTAGCCGTAGTTGGAGGGGAGCGTTGTTTTTGCATAGCCCGGACGAGCAGCGAGCCATGGAACTACGGGAGGCGCACCGAGAAAAGGTCGCGCGCAACGAGGTGCGAGCCAGTGAGCTGTGGGCGCGGCCTTCTCGGGGGTACAACGTCCAGATCGAACTGGATACCCGTACCAAGTCATCACTCGAGAAAATACAGCAGAGCCTCTGCCAGGCGGAGCCCAACCTGCTGGTGTGTCCCGAGAAGACCCTTCACGTGAGCCTCGCTTGGCTGGTGGCCGTGCACGCGAGCTATAGGGTGGACAAAGACTCACTCTGGAAGCGCCACGGGGAGGAGTGGATGGCCGAGCTGAGACGTATCGCGGCCCAACGCGCGGGGTTTCGGATCACCTACGAACACGTCGTAGCCACCGACTCCGCGGTGATCGCCCTCGCCCGGCCCAGCGAACCGGTGAACCGCATCCGCGACATGATCCGCGAACGCCTCCGCCTGCCCCCCGAGACCCGCAACAAGGCGGATTTGGTGCATACTACCCTGTGTCGCTATCGCGGCGCGCTCTCCGATCCGGAGAAGCTCCTTGCGATGCTCGAAGACACGAGCGCCGACGCCACGGTCGAGGTCGGGGAGTTCATCGTCTCGAAGGAGCTGGTGTATCCGTCGCTGGAGGCGGAGGTGCTCGGGCGCCTCCCGCTCGCTCCCCGGTGAGCGCCCCGGCACCCCGCGCGGGCGCGGGAAAAGGGCGAGAGTAGCCGCGCCGTCCGAAACGGCATCGAAGGGCAAGCAAGGGCACAAAGAATCACCCGCCACGACGTTCGGCGCCGATTTTATTGCGGAGCCGATCGCACACTGGCGCCAGCATATTATTGGCTAGGTTTGGTTAGCTTCGTGTCTCTCGTTGAAGGCCGAACTTTGAGGAGATACGACGGTTGCAAAGGGTTCAGGCCTGGTCGAACCTTCCGGCTTCCGCTTCGGCCTCCACCACTACCTCGGCGCCGCGGGCCCCGGCATCGAGTGCTGCCTCGACGACGCGTGTTGCCGCTGCGAGCACCTCTTTACGTCCCCCGGCGAGTATCATAGTCTCCGGCCCGGCTTCGCGGGCCAGGCCCGTCTCGCCGGCGGCCGTCCTGGCGGCCTCGATCTGCGCCCGAGCTTCGTCTTCGCCGGAGGGCAGGACCTTCAGTTCGGCGGTCAACTCGGCCCTCTCGTAGCCCGGCACTAGTGCTCCCGTCTCTCGTCCAGGCGGCCTATCTCGGCGTAGCCGGCGCTGCCGGGGTGCGGGGGTTCGGCCGGGGGCCTGTCGGTGATGCCGGCGATCTGCTCCGGTTTGGCCGGGATGCGCGTGAGGGGCCGGCCTGTGGCGTCGCGGAGGGCGGCGACGATGGCGGGGGTCGAGGAGATCGTGGGCGGTTCGCCGACGCCCTTGAGGCCGTAGGGGGCCTCGGGGTCGGACAACTCCAGTATCTCCATCTTTACGGGGGGCATGTCCAGGATGGTGGGGAGGAGGTAGTCCGTAAAAGAGGCGTTCAGGACCTTGCCCCTTTTTACCTGGATCTCCTCCAGCAAGGCCAGGCCCAGTCCTTGCGCTATGCCGCCCTCGATCTGGCCTTCGAGCGCCTGCGGGTTCATAACCTTCCCGACGTCCTGGGCCGTCGCTATCTCCACGACCCGCACGAGACCCAACTCCGTATCCACCTCGACGACCGCCCTGTGGGCCGCGAAAGCGAACTGCAAGTGGGCGTCCCCCTGACCGTTCTCGTTCAGCGGGTGCGTCTCTTTGTGGTGGTACTCCAGGGTCTCCTCGAACTCTTCGGCCCCGATCAGGTCGCCCAAAGAGACTATGACCCGTCCGCTGGACAGAACCTCGTTGCCGTCAAGAGTGAGATTTTCGTTCCCGCCGAACTCCTCCCGCACGCGTTCGAAGAGGCGTTCGCGGATCGCCTCGCAGGCGCCCTTGACGGCCGCGCCGGTGACGTAGGATTGCCTGGAGGCGGAGGTGGAGCCCGCGGAGCCTACCCTGGTGTCGGCCGGTTCTACGGCGACGCGTTCGACGCCGAGCTCGGTGCGCGCGATCTGGGCCTGCAAGGTAACGAGCCCCTGCCCGACCTCTGCCGCCGCCGTGTGGACCCGCACCAGTGGTTCACCATCCTCCACGGAGAGCGTGACCCGGGCCGTAGAGTAATCGTCGAAGCCGGCCGAGAAGCCGATGTTCTTGAAGCCGACCGCGTAACCGACGCCCCGCTTCACGTCTTCTCCATGCGTCACGTTCGAGACGCCGCCGGGGAGCTCGCGCAGGTCGCGGCCAACGAGGTCCTGCTCTGCGGGCATCGGAATGTTCTTTACCTTCTCCAGGATCTCGCGCACGGGCGCGGGCGGCGGCACCTCCTGGCCGAACGGGAAGCGCATCCCCGGCTCGATCGCGTTCTTGAGCCGCAACTCGAGCGGGTGCATGCCGAGCTTTTCGGCGAGCTTGTCCATCTGGGACTCGTGGGCGAAGCAGGCCTGGACGGCGCCGAAGCCGCGCATGGCTCCGCAGGGCGGGTTGTTGGTGTAGAGCATGAGGCTCTCTATCTCGGCGCGCGGCACGTCGTAGGGGCCGCAGGCGAAGGTCGCCGCGTTGAGGCAGACGGCGTTGGAGCTCGAGGCGTAGGCGCCGCCGTCGAAGACAAGGTTCGCCTTGACGTAGAGGAGTTTCCCGTCGCGGGTGGCGCCGTGTTCGTAGCGCATCCTGGCCGGGTGGCGGTGGACGTGGCCGTAGAAAGACTCCTCGCGGTTGTAGACCATCCGCACCGGGCGGCCGGTTTCGAGGGCGAGCATGCAGGAGTGGACCTGCATCGAGAGGTCTTCGCGGCCGCCGAAGGCGCCGCCCACGCCGGAGAGGGTGAGCCTGACCCGATCCGGCGCAAGCCCCAGGGACTCCGCCACCTGGTCCCTGTCGATGTGTAACCACTGGGTCGAGATATACAGGTCCACGCCACCCAGTCCGTCTGGCACGGCGAGGCCCGCCTCGGGGCCCAGAAAGGCCTGGTCCTGCATCCCGATCTCGTACTCCCCCGTAACGACCACGTCGGCGGCGGCATCCGCCGGTTCGCCGTGAAGGACCTTGACGCGCCTGAGCAGGTTCCCCGAGAGGTGGAGCTTCGGCGCTTCCTCGGCCAGCGCCTCTTCGGCGCTCGTCACGGGGGCGAGGACGTCGTAATCCACCCGGATCCTCTCCAGGGCCCGCCTCGCCGTCTCGGGGTGGTCGGCGGCCACGACGGCGACGGGCTCTCCCTGGTAGCGGACCTTCTCCCAAGCCAGAACGGGCTGGTCGGGGATCTCCATCCCGTACACCTTGCGTCCCGGCACGTCCTCGTGCGTAAGGACCGCGTAGACGCCGGCCAGCTCCTCCGCCTCCACGGTGTCGATCCGGACGATCTTTGCGTGCGGGTGCGGGCTCCTGAGCGTCGCGCCGTGGAGCATCCCGTCCATCCACAGGTCGGAGGCGTACTCGTACTCGCCCGTGACCTTCGGGATGCCGTCGATGCGCGCGCTCTCCTCGCCGATCTTGCCTGGCCTCTGCACCGGCGCCACCGGGCGGACCGGCGCCAGAGGCGTACCGACCCCGGCTTTCATTTCGCCATCCTCCGCGCGGCCAGGCGGACGGCGGCCAGGATCTTCTCGTAGCCCGTGCACCGGCAGAGGTTCCCGGCCAGCGCCTCCCGGACCTCCGCGTCGCCTGGTTCCGGCACCCGGCGCAACAGGTCGTGCGTCGCCACGACGAACCCCGGCGTGCAAAACCCGCACTGAACCGCCCCCGCCTCGACGAACGCCTCCTGCACGGGATGCAGCCCGTCACCTTCGGATATCCCCTCGACGGTCACGACCTCGCGCCCTTCCGCCTGCCCCGCCAGGACCAGGCACGAGCAGACCAGAGAGCCGTCCAGGTAGACCGAGCACGATCCGCATTCGCCCTGTTCGCAGGCGTTCTTCGAACCGGGCAGCTCCAGGCGCTCGCGTAGCACGTACAGCAGGCTTTCGCCCTCCCAGACGTCCTCCGCCTCCCTGGCCTCCCCGTTGACCCGGAGCCTAAGCCGCACCTCTCACCCCCCGGTACTCCTCCCACGCCCACCCGAGCGTGCGCCGAGCCAGCACCCCGGCCGAGTGCCGCCGGTACTCCGCCGTCCCCCGCACGTCGTCTATGGGCCGGGCCGCGCCGGCGACCAGTTCCCCGAAGCGCCGGAGGGCGGCGTCCGGGATGGCGCCCCGCGACTGCCAGAGATCCCCCTCCTCCAGCACGCCCCCTATGAAATCCTCGGCTCCTTCGACCCGGATGGGGGTAGGGCCGGCGGAGCCTACGCACGTCCCGACCTTTCTTTGTTCAGGGTGGAGGGCCAGGGCGAAGGCGCAGACGGCAATTACCATCGCGTTCCTCGTCCCGATCTTGGAGTACTGCTGCGGGCCGTCGGCATTGGCGATGTAGAAAGCGGAGATCAACTCGTTGTCGGACAGCGCGTTCTGTTTCGGGCCGGAGATAAAATCCGCGACGGGCACCCGTCGGCTTCCGTCCATAGACGCAACCTCGACCTCGGCGTCCGATGCGTAAAGGGGCGGCAGGGCGTCGCCCGCGGGGGATGCGGTGCCGAGGTTGCCGCCGACGGTGCCCCTGTTCCGGATCTGGGGCGAACCCACCGTCCTTGAGGCCATCGCGAGCCCCGGCAGACGATCCCCGATCTCCTCGACGATGCGCGTGTAATTCACCCCTGCGCCCACCCGTAAGAGCCCGTCTTCGATTCCCCACTCCTCCAGCTCCTCCACGCGGGAGAGGTCGAGTATCGCCTGAGGCCGGCTGCGGGCGAAGTTCAACTCGACCATGACGTCGGTGCCACCCCGGATCGGGACAGCCCCCGGAAGGGCGGCCTTCGCTTCGAGCGCCTCGCGCCAACTCGTGGGCTGGATGAACTCCACCCGTACCTCCGCTCGCATCCCCGGACGCCGTGCGGGAGACCCCGGCTTCCGGGCACCCCGCGTCGCTGCCTATGGTCAGGTCAACCGGGAAGTATCCCCGGGCCCGCGGCGACGTGTCAAGAATCGCCGGCGGCCGGATAACAACACCCCCGAAACCCCTGGCTCCATGTGGGCCGAAACGTCGTGACGCGAAGCGATTCCTTTAGCCGGCCCGTGCGGCTATGCTAGAGGCGTCGTGGAGGGTAAGGCTAGAGAGTTAGGAGGGGAGCGAGGGTGAGGTTCAGCGCGAACCTGTCCATCTTGTTCAAGGAGGTCCCGTTGCTCGACCGCTTCGGGCTGGCGTCGGAGGCCGGGTTTTCGGCCGTGGAGTTCTGGTGGCCCGGTTACGAGGCTGACCTCGGCGACGTCGAGCGTGCCGTGAAGGACGCGGGCCTCGCGGTGGCGCTGTTCAACTTCGACGCCGGGGACATGCCTGGCGGGGACAGGGGGCTCGTCAGCGATCCCGACCGGACCGACCGGTTCAGGGAGAACGTGCCGGTCGCGCTGGAGCTCGCGCGGTCTTTGGGGTGCGAGAGGATAAACGTGCTGGCCGGGCACGAGAAGGCGGACCCGGGGCGCGAGGAGCAGCTCGCGCTCGCCCGCGAAAACGTCGCGTTCGCCGCCGGGGAGGCCGATGTGGCCGGCGTAACGGTGATGGTGGAGGCCGTCAACACCTTCGAGAACGGGCCGTACCTGCTCCACACGACGGAACAGGCGGTGAGGTTCGTGGAGGGCGTGGGGCGGCCCAACGTCAAGATACAGCACGACTTCTATCACATGCAGCGGATGGAGGGGAACCTCGTCGCCAACCTGCGCCGGTACTTAGATTACGTCGGACACGTGCAGGTAGCGGACTCTCCGGGCCGCGGGGAGCCCGGGACGGGTGAGATCCACTATCCTTACGTCCTCGCGGAGCTGGAGAGCCTCGGCTACGATGGTTACGTCGGCCTTGAGTACAACCCGACCACGGAGACCACCGGGGAGAGCCTCGGTTGGATACCACGGGATTTGCGCGGCGCCGGGGGCGCCGCGGCCGACCTGAAGCTGTAGGGGCCGACGAGACGGAGGGAGGACCGTGGCCGAAAAAGTGGGCTTCGTAGGGCTCGGAATCATGGGCAAACCGATGGCGCGGAACCTGATCGAGGCCGGGCACGACCTCGTCCTGTACAACCGCACCCGTGAGAAGGCGGAAGATCTGGCCGGGGACAAGGCGATTGTCGCCGCCAGCCCGCGCGAGGTGGCCGAGCAGTCGGACGTAATAATCACCATGCTCCCGGATTCTCCGCAGGTCGAGGAGGTCCTGACTGGGCCCGACGGCGTGCTCGAAGGCGTCAGAGAGGGCGCCCTGATCGTGGACATGAGCACCATCTCGCCGGTGGTTACCAAGGGTCTTGCGGCGAAGGCCGAGGAGAAGGGCGCCTCTATGCTGGACGCGCCGGTCTCTGGGGGGGATGTGGGGGCGATAGACGGGACGCTCTCGATCATGGTCGGGGGAAGCGAGGAGGACTTCGAGCGGGCGGGGCCGCTCTTCGAGGCGATGGGCAAGACCATCACGCACGTAGGGGGAAGCGGGACCGGGCAGGTCGTCAAGGCGGCCAACCAGATCGTCGTCGCGCTGACCATCGAGGCGGTCAGCGAGGCGCTCGTGCTCGGGTCGAAGGCCGGGGTGGAGCCGGGGAAGATACTGGACGTTCTGGGCGGCGGGTTGGCCGGGAACAAGGTCATCGAGGCCAAGCGGGAGAAGATGCTCGGGCATTCCTTCGACCCGGGCTTTAGGATAGAATTGCACCACAAGGATCTGGGGATAGCTCTCGCGGCTGGCAGGGAGTACGGGGTGGCGCTACCGGTAACGGCCGTGGTGGATCAGATGCTCGAAACTTTGAAGGCGAAGGGGCGGGGCGACCGGGACCACTCGGCGCTCCTGACCCTCATAGAAGACTCGTCGGGACACGAGATAGGGAACGGGGGCTCCTAGCACCTCGTAGAGGAGGCAGGAATGGAACGCAGCCGGCTCATCGGGGCGATGCAGGAGATCCTCGGCCCCGACGGCGTCATACACGAACGCGAGCAGCTCCGCACCTACGAGTGCGACGGCCTCATGAACTACCGCGTCATCCCCGACCTGGTCGTGCTGCCGGAGTCGGCCGAGCAGGTACAGAACGTCGTCAGGCTCTGCTACGAAGAGGGCATACCCTTCGTGGCGCGCGGCTCGGGGACCGGGCTCTCGGGCGGGGCGCTGCCCGTCGAGGCCGGCGTCCTCATAGTCATGGCCAGGATGCGCAAGATCCTCGAAGTGGACATCCCGAACCAGAGGGTGGTCGTCGAGCCCGGCGTCATAAACATCTGGGTGAGCCAGGAGGTCGCGGACGACGGCTACTACTACGCGCCCGACCCGGCGAGCCAGATAGTCTCCTCCATAGGCGGCAATCTGGCGGAGAACTCCGGCGGCGTCCACTGTCTCAAGTACGGCTTCACGACGAACCACGTCACGGGCGCCGAGGTCGTCCTCGCCGACGGCTCCGTCGTCCACATCGGCGGCGGGAAGGCTCCGGACGCCCCCGGCTACGAGCTTCTCGGGGCGTTCGTCGGGTCCGAGGGTACTTTAGGGATAGCAACCAAGATCACGCTCCGTATCGTCCGCAAGCCGGAGTCTGTCAGGACGCTGCTCGCGGCCTTCAAGGACACGGAAGAGGCGGGCGGCGCGGTCTCCGGGATCATCGGCGCCGGCATCGTGCCGGCCGCCATAGAGATGATGGACGCCCTCACCATAGAAGCCGTCGAGACCACCGTGGCCCCCGGTTTCCCCGAGGCCGGCGCGATCCTGATCGTGGAGCTCGACGGGCCCGAGGCCGAGGTCGCCAGCCAGTTCGACAAGGTGATAGAGACCTGCGAGGCGAACAGCGCCTCGGAGATCCGGGTGGCGGAGGACGACGAGGAGCGGGCGCTCTTCTGGAAGGGACGCAAGGCCGCCTTCGGGGCCATGGGCTCTATCTCCAACGATTATTACGTCCAGGACGGCGTCGTGCCGCGCACGGAACTCGGGACGGTCCTGAAAAAGATCTCGGCCCTCAGCGAGGAGTACGGCCTGCGCGTCGCAAACGTCTTCCACGCCGGCGACGGCAACCTCCATCCCCTGGTGCTCTACGACAACGACGTCGAGGGCGAGGCCGAGCGGGCGGAGAGCCTGGCGGGCGACATAGTCTTCACCTGCCTGGAGCACGGCGGCTCGCTAACGGGCGAGCACGGCATCGGGGAGGACAAGAAGAAGTACATGCCAAAGATGTTCACCTCTGACGACATGAACGTCATGCAACTTCTTCGGTGCGCGTTCGACCCGCACCAGATCTGCAACCCCGGCAAGATCTTCCCGACCCCCCGCCTCTGCGGCGAACGCCCGGGCCCCTTCCACATGCACCCGATCCAAAAAGCCGGCCTCGCGGAGAACTTCTAATGCAGACAGAGAAGACGTACACCGAGGACCTGCAGAACATAGTCGGCAAGGGCAACGTCCGCGAGGCGACCGCCGAGGACGCGATAGAAGGCACGGCACCTTCGCTGGTCGTCGAGCCCGGCTCGGTCGATGAGATCAGCGCCGTCATGAAGCTGGCGAGCGCCAACGGCCTCGTCGTCTGCCCGCGGGGCGGGGGCACGAAGACGGGCCTCGGGGCGCCGCCGCGGTCTGTGGACATCGTCCTGAGCACGGCCAGGATGGACGAGATCATAGAGCACGTACCCGGGGACCAGGTGGTGCGCGTCCAGGCCGGCGTGAAGCTCGAAGCCCTCCAGCAAAAACTCGCCGAAGCGAACCAGATGCTCGCCCTCGACCCGCCCGAGGCGGGCGCGACGGTCGGGGGCGTGGTCGCCACCAACTCTTCCGGGCCCAGGCGTTTCAGGTACGGGACCGTGCGCGACCTCATAATCGGCGTGACGGTGGTCCTGGCCGACGGGACGGTCGCCAAGGCGGGCGGCAAGGTCGTCAAGAACGTGGCCGGCTACGACCTCGGCAAGCTCTTTACAGGGTCTTTGGGCACGCTGGGCGTGATCGCCGACTGCAACTTCCGCCTCCACCCGCGCCCCGACTCGGCCCGCACGGTTGCCGTCGAGGTGGAGACTCCGCAGGCCGCCCGGGACGCGGCCCAGGCCATCGTCCACTCCCAAGTCGAGGCGACGGCGATAGAGCTTCACTGGGGCGGGGAGACGAGGCTGGTCTCCGTCCTGCTCGAGAGCATCCCCGGCGGGATCGGGGCGAAGGAGGAGCGGGCCAGGTTCCTGCTCGAACCGTTCGGCGGGGTACGGACCCTGGAAGACGAAGAGGCGGACAACCTCGGCCCGCTAGACCCCTCGCCCGTCGGCGACGAGGTGTTCGTCAAGATAACGGCCCCCCCGGCCGAGCTCGCGGCCGTCCTCGAATCCGTCCTCGACGCCGCGGGGCGGCGGGACGTAACCGCCCGCTTCACGGGGCACGCCGGGACCGGCGTCACGTTTGCCGGGCTTTCGGGCGAGGAAGGCGCTTTGGTGGAGGTCGTGGGAGAGGTGCGGGAGATCCGGACCCGTTCGGGCGGCAGCCTCGTGGTCGTCTCGGCGCCCCTCTCCCTCAAGCAGAAGGCCGACGTCTGGGGGCCGGCCGGCGACTACGGCGGCCTGCTCAGGCGGGTAAAAGAGAAGTTCGACCCGGGGTACACGATGAACCCCGGCAGGTTCGTGGGAGGCCTATAGTGACCGAACGCAACGGCGGGGACGACCGCTACTCCGCGACCGACGCCACCGAGCGCCGCGATCCCGGGGGCACGACCGCCAACCAGGCGATGGCCGGGGCCATAGGCGCCGGCAGCCCCGAGGACGTCGGCCAGGGTATCGGCGATGCGAGCTCGCTTGCCGCCGAGGCGACCGTAGGCGCCGGCCGGCGCGAGACCGGCAAGGTGAGCTTCCCCGCCTTCGACGCCCACCACCCGCCCGACAAGGACCTCATAGACGACTGCGTCCACTGCGGCTTCTGCCTGCCCACCTGCCCGACCTACGTCCTCTTCGGCGAGGAGATGGACTCTCCCCGCGGGCGCATCTACCTCATGAACAAGGGGCTTACGGAAGAGCCCATGAACGACCAGACCGTCCGCCACTACGACCTGTGCCTCGGGTGCATGGCGTGCGTGACGGCGTGCCCGTCGGGCGTCCAGTACGACAAGCTCATCGAGGCGACGCGTGGGCAGGTCGAGCGGCGCTACGAGCGGGCGCCGGAGGACAAGGCTTTCCGGGAGATGATCTTCCAGCTCTTCCCCTACAAGAAACGCCTCCGCCTCGCCGCGGGACCCTTGCGCCTCTACCAGCGCTTCGGCATCGGCGACAAGCTCCGCAAGAGCGGCGTCATGAGCCGGATCCCGGCCCGTATGCGCGCCATGGAAGCCCTCATGCCCGAGCTCCAAAAGGAGCAAAAAGTCCCCGAACTGACCGAGCCCGTCGGCGAACGCCGCCGTCGCGTCGGGGTCCTGACCGGTTGCGTGCAGCAGGTCTTCTTCTCCCAGGTCAACTCCGCCACCGTCCGCGTCCTCGCCGCCGAGGGCTGCGAGGTGGTCGCCCCCAAGGACCAGGGCTGCTGCGGCGCCCTCTCGACGCACGCCGGACGCGAAGAAGAGTCCCTGAACTTCGCCCGAAAGACCATAGACACCTTCGAGGGCCTGAACCTGGACAACGTAGTGGTCAACGCGGCAGGCTGCGGCTCCACGATGAAAGAGTACGGGCACCTGCTTCGCGACGACCCGGAGTACGCCGCCAGGGCGAAAGCTTTCTCCGAGAAGGTGCGGGACGTCTCGGAGTTCATACAGGAGATCGGAGCCGTGGCGGAGAGGAGCCCGTTCGCGGTGACGGCAGCTTACCACGACGCCTGCCACCTGGCGCACGCGCAGGGGATAAGAAAGCAGCCCAGGCAGACCCTCAAGCAGATCCCTGGCATGAGCGTCAAGGAGATCCGGGAGGCCGAGATCTGCTGCGGATCGGCCGGCATCTACAACATGGTCGAGCCCGAACCGGCCGCCGAGTTAGGAGAACGCAAGGCGAACAACATCCTGAAGACCGGGGCCGAGATGATCGTCACCTCCAACCCAGGCTGCATGCTCCAGATCCAGGCCAGCCTCAAAAAGATGGGCCACGATGGCCTCCCGATGGCCCACCCGATGGAGGTCCTCGACGCCTCGATCCGGGGCGAGAGCGTGGAGACGTTGCTTCGTAGATAGGCATCGGGCTTCAGTTCGCTCCGGCCTTCGGCCTCCGCTTTCAGGCTTCAGCAAGAACCTGAAGCCTGATGCCTGAAACCTGCAGCCTCCTCAATCCTTTTCGCGGGCCGGTCGGAGCTCCATCAGCTCCCAGAAGTCTTTTTCGCCCGGGTCCCCGGGCAGACGGGCGTAGACCACCCTCAGGGCGAGGCCCACGACGACCATGAGGGCGAGCGCTTCTGGGATGGCGATGGCGAAGCGGGCGATCGCGTTCGACTCGGCGACCTGCGTGTTGAAGGCCTGCGTGCCGAACCCGGCCGTGACGATCCTGAGGTTCAAGAGAAAGTTGGCCGCGCCCGTCACCACCGAGATGAGGACCATTGCCAGCGTCCCCAACCAGAGGGCGCGGCGTACCGGGCCCTCGTCGAAGAGGTCTTTGAGGGAGCGTTCCTGTTTCGGGGTTCGGGGGTCGAACGTCTGTTCTAGGAAGGCCGAGATCAGGGGCCGCCCGAAAAGGAGCGAGGCCCCGAAGACTACCACCCACAACAAACTCGGCACCGAGTCCTTGAACGCGTACGCAGCCCCGTCCACGAACCAGAACGCCAAAACGCCGCGCACGACGGCGTTCAGGCCCAGAAAGCTCGTTATAAAGTTGAACCGCTTCGTAATGAAGAAGAGGTCGACCGCCACCCACGTCACCGGAACGAGCGCCGAGACGACGTAGGCCGTTATGTTCCCGAGATCATCACTGAAGCGCGAAAGTATGACGATCGGGATGATGAGCCCGAACAGAAAGTCCAGGCCAAGCTTCAGGGAGCGGCCCACACGCGGCCCCTCCCTCTCGGGTTGTCTCGCGTATCCAACACACCCGATAAAAGAACGCGAAGGAGGCCTTGTCAAGTACAACGGGAGACATTTCCGGCCGAAGAGGTGTGCGAGAATGGCCCACGGTCGCTTCAGAAAGGGAGGTTCGGTAGATGGATGCGGCTCGTTCTTTGTTGGCGGTCCCGGCCTCGAACCGGAAGATGGTCGAGAAGGCGCTCGCCTCGGACGCCGACGCCGTCTTTCTGGACCTCGAGGACGCCGTGGCGCCGGCCAGGAAAGCGGAGGCCCGTCGGGACGTCGTCAGGGCCATGGAGGAATTGGACTGGCAGGGTAGGCCGACATTGTTCAGGGTCAACGCACTCGATACGCGGTGGTTTTACCGGGACGTGATCGGGGTGTCCGAAGGGGCGGGTGGTGCGCTGGGCGCCATCCTGGTTCCCAAGGTGAACCGCCCCGAAGACCTCTATGCCGTCGCCGTCCTGCTCGACGGGGTAGAGCTCGAAGTAGGGCTGGAACCGGGCGGGATCAAGCTCGAAGCCCAGATAGAGACCGCGGAGGGCCTGACGAATATCGACGCCATAGCCGGTTCGACGGATCGGCTGCGAGCCCTCCATTTCGGCCCCGGGGATTTCGCGGCGAGCCTCGGGATGCCCCAGACGAGCATTGGGACCAGGGACGAGTGGGACGAGGCATATCCCGGGCATCGCTTCGGGTACGTCATGCAGCGCATCGTCGTGGCGGCGCGGGCGGCGGGACTTAGGGCCGTGGACGGGCCCGTTGCCGACCACCGCGACGAGGAGGGGCTCAGGGAGGCGTGCCGCGTCGCCAGGTCCCTCGGCTTCGACGGGAAGTGGTGCATCCACCCGGCACAGGTGCCCGTGGTCAACGAGATCTTTTCGCCCACGGAACGGGAGACGGCGTGGGCCGAGAAGGTGGTCGAGGCCTACGAGGAGGCGGACGCCGCGGGCTCGGGCGCGGTCAGCGTGGACGGTCAGATGGTGGATGCGGCCTCGATCCGGATGGCCCGGAACACGTTGGATCTCGCCCGTGCGGAGAGGGGGTAGAGGGCCCGGCTCGTGCCGCGGGATGAACCGGCGGACAGGCGGGAACGATCACAGGGTATGGCGCTACCTGCGAGGATGGATGGACGGACGGTCCGGTGGCTGCGGTTCTGCCTGGTGCTGACCGCCGCGGCGGCCTTCGGGCTGCTGTACTTGTTGGTGGAGGGCTTCAGGGCCGAGACCAACCGGGCGCTCGCCATCCTGGGCCGGGGCGACATCGTGGGCCTGCGGGACTACATAGTCTCTTTCGGGGTCTGGGCGCCGGTCGCCTCATGCTTTTTGATGGTCCTGCAGGCGCTCGCGGCGCCCGTGCCTTCATTTCTCATCACCTTCGCCAACGGTCTGGCTTTCGGGGTCTTCTGGGGCTGGACGCTCTCCCTCTTTGGCCACGTCCTTGCGGCCGCCGTGTGCTTCGGCATCTCGCGTGCCTTCGGCCGGGTGCCCGTGGAGGTGCTCGTGGGCAGAACGGGCCTCGAGTCCGCCGACCGCTGGTTCGCCCGCTGGGGCCTGTACGCGGTCTTCGTCGGGAGGCTCTTGCCCGGCGTCGGCTTCGACGCCGTCAGCTACGCCGCCGGCCTCACCCGGATGCGGTTCCGAAGCTTCATCCTCGCCACGGCTTTGGGCATCTTTCCCCAGACCCTCCTCTACTCCTACCTCGGGCGTCAGGCGCCCGAGTACGTGGGCTCTTCCTCTTCACGTCGGCGCTCGTGGTCGTCGGCGTGCTTGCCTTCGTCCTCTACAAGCGGACCAGGGCGGCGAGAACCGGCCGGGAAATCGCGTTCCGGGCAAGTAAAATAGGCGGGTATGATGCAGACTTTCAGACCCTTAGAAGAGGACCCGGCGCTCCGGGGCGGCTCCTTGACCGTGATCTCGGGCTCCATGTTCTCGGGCAAGACGGAGGAGTTGATCCGGCTCTCCCGCCGCGCCCTCTACGCCCGCCGCCGGGTGCAGGTCTTCAAGCACGCCCTGGAGACCCGCTCCGAGCACGAGGAGATCCGGTCCCACAACGGCATCCCCCACGAGGCGACCCCCGTCACATCGAGCGAGG
Organism: Rubrobacter tropicus; assembly: GCF_011492945.1. Taxonomy (NCBI): domain Bacteria; kingdom Bacillati; phylum Actinomycetota; class Rubrobacteria; order Rubrobacterales; family Rubrobacteraceae; genus Rubrobacter; species Rubrobacter tropicus. The sequence continues at coordinate 3,130,609 of NZ_CP045119.1, read as the reverse complement.
AACTGCTCGGAAAGGTAGACCCCGCGACGGACGTCGTATCCATCGAGGAGGCCCAGTTCTTCGACGCCGGCATCGTCGAGGCCTGCCGGGAGCTCGCCGACGGCGGCTACGACGTCATCGTGGCCGGCCTCGACATGGACTTCCGCGGCGAGCCCTTCGGACCGATGCCCGAGCTACTGGCCGAGGCCGACGAGATCGTCAAGCTCCGCGCGATCTGCGCCCGCTGCGGCCGGGACGCAGCCCGCTCCCAGCGCCTCATAGACGGTCGCCCGGCCCCGGCCTCGGCCCCGATAATCCTCGTCGGGGCCGAGGAGAGCTACGAGGCCCGCTGCCGCCACTGCCACGAAGTACCGGAGGGCGTTTTTCAGTACGGGCTTCCGGGGGTATAGGCCGGACGGGGGACCGATGCAACCGGAAAGGGATGAGTATGCCGCGTAGATGGGTAATTTTGTTGATTCTGGTCTGCATCGCGTTGAACGGGGCTGGCTTTATGTTCAAGATCTTCGAGCCTATACCGCTCTACGACGAGATCGCGCACTTCCTCACCCCGTTCGTGCTCGTGGCGGTGGTCGCGGAGATCATCTACCGCAACGGGGGCGACGACGAGTTCTTCGACACGCCCCGCCACGCCATCGTAACGGGCTCGGTCATAGGCCTGCTCGGCGCGGGCGGGTGGGAGGTAATCGAAATGCTGCTGGCCCTGATGGGGGCCAGCATCTACAACGCCCTGCCAGACACGATCTTCGACATAATACTGGGCGTCCTCGGCGGCGCCGCCGGCGCCTACGTGGCCGACCACTTTCTCGACCGCCTCTTCAACCGCTCCCGCACGGACTCCAGCCGGCCACGGGTGCGCTAGCACGGTCTTCGGAAGCTATAGCTTCCGAAGACCACGCGGTCAGCGATCAGCCCGCTGCGGCTTCGCCTCCGCTCTCAGCCGTCAGCTTCTTGCTCTTGGCTGAAAGCTGACAGCCTCGCAAAGAGGTTGAGCCTCTTTGCGAGGCTCGCTAGGTCAGAGAGAAGGCCGGGCGGAAGCGGCCCGGCCCTAAAATCCAGACGCAGAACGCGTCAGTCCTTCTGGGTCTTTCTCTGGTCGTCGGTGACGTTGTCCTTGACCCCGCCGCCGCCCGTGGCCTCTTCTTCCTCGACGGCGCCGGGGGTGGCGTCCTTTCGGCGGCCCTTCGAGGCCTCGTCCAGGTCGTCCCTGACGTTGTCCCTGGTCTCCCCGGTGCCTTCACGCCGGTCACGCTCGGTCATGCGTCGCTCCTCTCGCTAGCTGGGCGGCGTCGCCGCCACTATAAAGTTTATGCCATCGAGGGCCGGATGGGAAACCATGTTGGCCGCCGGGCCACGTTACGCGCGTTTCATTTGAGGGAATAAGAGGGCACAGGGATCTAGAAAAGGAGCTGGCTCGTGGGGACGACGGAGTTGTTGGTGGTTGCGGGCGCGGTAGTCCTGCTGATAGTGATAGTCCTTCTGGTCATCTTCTTCATATCGCGGCGCAGCCGGGCGAGGCGGCAGGAGCAGCAAAGAGAGCGCAGCCGCGAGGAGTTCGGCTCGGAGTACGAGCGGACGGCCCGCGAGAGGGGCTCGGAGGAGGAGGCGGACAGGGAGCTCAGGCGGCGGCGCGGGAGCGTGGAGCGGCGCGTGGAGCCGCTCTCGGACGAGCGGCGGGAGCACTTCGAGGGCCAGTGGAACGAGGTCGAGCGGGTCTTCGTGGACAACCCCGAGCGGTCCATAGAGATGGCCGACCGAACCGTATCGGACATCCTCCAGGAGCGCCGCTTCATCTCCGACGCCTCCCAAAGCGACGAGGAGACCGAGAAGAGCCTCGCCGCCATGCACCCCGACGTCGCAGACGACTACAGGGAGGCCCGCCGCATGAGGGCCGACGTGGTGGCCCGGTCGGGCCGGAGTTCGGATGAAGCTTCGGAAGAGCAGTCCACGGAGGATCTGCGCCAGGCCATCCGCAAGTACAGGGCCGTGTACGGGCGCCTCATGGACCGGTAAGCCGAGATAGCCGGGGCACTAGATGCGTGTTGCGTGGTTGAGATAAAAAGGAGGTCATCTGAAGCCCGGACCAAGGGGGCATCACAGATCTCGCCGTAGAGGCGTTGACATATCGGTTACCCTAACGGCAGGAAACTCGCTCTTTGCTTTTGGAATCCCTCCTGCGCTCGATGGTAGCGAACGACCTGTACTTATTTGGTGGACCGTCGTAGTGAACTCACGTGTCCTTGATAAGCTAGGGCATCCCACGCCGCAAGGGCTACCACGGTTAGGACTGCTGCGCCGCTGAGCGCGAGCGTCGGTAGCGCGAAGCCCACGGGCATCAGCCCAGCCAGCGCAGCGATCGCGACCGCGCGCGACCAAGGCAACAGCCCGAACACGGCCCACTTGAAGAACGCCTGCCCGGCCAGAAACAGCGCCGTTCCTCCGAGAGTAAGTGTGATAGAGGCGAGCGTTCCGGGCTCGCCAGGATGCGCAACGGTGAGTTCGTCGGCGGCGGCGATGGCGATGACCCCGGCTATCATGGGCAGGTGGAAGTAGGTGTAGGCCGAGCGCCCCATCCGGCCCGGGTCCTCGGAGGAAGCAAAGACCTGGCGAGCCGCCTCGGCACTGTGAGCGAAGTAGATCCACCACAGCGCCACGCTGCCAAGGAAGGCCACCACAAACGCCAACACCGCGACCGCGGAAGCTTCGATCTCGGCGAAGGTGGTGCCGGTCACCAGGATAGACTCCCCAAGGGCGATGATGAGGAACAACTGGCAGCGCTCGGCGAAGTGTCCGCCCTCGATGGTCCACTCTCCAGTCCGGGAACGTCCTAAACCTGGTATGTAGTAACCGACCACGGGGCCGGTGTAGTCCACAGCCAGGGCGAGCAGCCACACCCCGTAGCGCGCCTCAGTACCCAGCAGGCCACCGATGATCCACAGCACCCCGGACGCCACAAGCCAAGACAGTACTCGCTGGAAGTTCGTGCTCAGCGGATGAGACCTACCCAAAGACTTTCTCAGGGCGATGAACGTGAACGCGGTACGCCCCACCTGGATCGCCACGTAGGCTAGGGCAAACATCAGCCCGCGCTCTCCGAAGGCTTCAGGGATCGCAACCGACATCACCAAGCTGGCGAGCATCACGGCGATTAGCACCAAGCGTACCGCCAACCTATTAGGATCGAACCAGTTGGTGAACCAGGCTGTGTAGACCCACACCCCCCACACCACCAGCAACAGCATCAACGTCTCCAGCACGCCTCTCAGGCTCAGGTGATCCAGCAGCCGGTGGGAGAGCTGCGTTATGGCGAACACGTAGACCAGATCGAAGAACAGCTCCAGGGGCGTGACCCGCTGCTCCCCTCCGTCCCGGGTTCGCAGCAGACCTTCGTGATCGGAATCGTGCACCGTCTACCGCCTGTCTCTATAGTGGCTGACCCGTTGGTTCGGGTTCGCGATCATGCCCTAGTTTTCCTACCGATCTCCCCACAAACAGACGTCGCATCTAGCCCTTTACAGGCACCAATATTTTGCCACGGGAGTAATAATATGTGTAACCTGGCCAGGGCGAGATCTGGAGCATTAGATGACCCAAAAACACCGTACTCACAGATTCACCCGAACGGAAGAGGCCATGACCGTCTTGTTCTGCCTCATCGACGACGCCTACGCCAGCCTCGATCCGAGAGGGCGGCGCTACGAGTCCCTCAAGCGGCTCTCAGGTTCAGAGGCTATAACCCTCGCTCTGTTCCAGCAACTGCGGGGCGTCGAGTCAGAGCGCTCCTCGCACGCGTCGGGCCTTCGGCCCTCGCTTTCAGCCTGTCAGCTTGATGTAGGATGGTTAGACTTTGGGCGTGAGGATTGCGCCGGATGCCGGGACCGAAGAAATGCTGGACTGTCTGGCCGGTGAGATTCGGCGGGCGTCGACCGGTTCTCTCGTTGGCCTTTATCTATACGGGTCGCTTGCTGCCGGAGACTTCGAACCGGAGAGAAGCGACATCGACCTGCTCGCGGTCGTCTCCTCCGGTGTCGAAGGAGAAGCGTTCGACAGGTTGGACGATATGCATGGGCGGATCGTCGAGGACTATCCCGCCTGGGAAAATCGCATCGAGGTGGCGTACGTGTCCGTCATGGCGCTCAGGAAGTTCAAGACCGAGACGAGCGAGATCGCGGTCATCAGCCCGGGTGAGCCTTTTCACCTGAAAGAGGCGGGCAGGGACTGGTTGATCAACTGGCACATGGTCAGGGAGGCCGGCGTTGCGCTCTTCGGCCCGCCGCCGGGGGACCTGATCCCGGCGACCTCGAAGGCCGAGTTCGTCGAGGCGGTAAGGAAACAGAGCGGGGACTGGGCGGATTGGGTCCACGGGATGCGCACTCCCGGCGCACGGTCCTACGCCATCGTCACGATGTGCAGGGCGCTGTACGCGTGCGCGCACGGAGAGCAGGCCTCGAAGAAGATGGCGGCGTCTTGGGCGCAGGAGTGTCTGCCGCAATGTGCGCCCCTGATCCGGCGCGCCTGGAGCTGGCGAAGCGGCGCCCCGGAGGAGGGGACCGACGACGAACCGACCCACTCCGAAACCGTGCGCTTCGTACACGACGTCATCGGCCGAATCACCTGAGCCACGCCCGCACCGAAGACCAAAACGGCTGTTCGGCCCACAAACCCCGTAGGGGCGGGTTTCGAACCCGCCCGGCGCTAATCCGCAGGCCGCCGACCGGGCTCCGAACGAAACGCCGAGAGCAACAGGAGCCCGACGCCGACCGTTATCGCGGCGTCGGCGGCGTTGAAGATGTACCAGAATGAGAAGTGGACGTAGTCGGTGACCTCGCCGGCGGTCAGGCGGTCGAGGAGGTTGCCTGCGGCGCCGCCCAGGATGAGGCCGCAGCCGTAGGTGGTTGCCCGGGAGCCCGGCCCCGAGAGGAGCATCCAGAGCACGACGACCACCGCAACGGCGCTTCCCACGAGGAGCAAGAGCTGGCTCCCGCCCAGGATGCCGAAGGCGCCGCCGTCGTTCTTTATGTGCGTGAGGCTTAGGAACCCGGGTACGAGCGGGATGCTCTCCCCGACCCTCATGGAGTTTTCGACGATCGCCTTTATCCCCTGATCCGCCCCGAAGACCAAGAGGGCGGTTGCCAGGGCCGGGAGAAGGCTCCGGGTGCGGCCGGCCGCGCTGTTCTTCGAGACTCCCACGAGGGCTTTGATCCTAGCACAGCCGCGCCCGACCTCCGCCCGGCGGCCTACGGCTTTTCGGTCCGGCGGCCGATGCCGGCCGGCGAGGCCGGTCGTACCTTAATGGCACAGGCTGGCAAACTACAGAGAGGAACCGCCATGGAGTCAAGGGAACAGAATTACGGGGTCACCGGAGAGCCGGGGGCCGCGGAGCAAGAGCCCGTCGGGCAGACGCCTATCGGGGAGGTCCCCGGTGGCGCGGACCATCCCGGAAGCGGGACAGCGGTGCTGGGCCCCAAGGAAGAGAAGACGTGGTCGGTGCTCTCGCACCTCAGCGCCTTCCTGAACATCTTCACGCTCTTCCTGGGACCGGTGGCGGCGCTAATCGTGTGGCTGGTCTACAAGGACCGCTCGTCGAAGGTCGCGTTCAACGCGCTCCAGTCGGCCGCTTACCAGGGGGCGTGGCTCGCGATCCTCGGCATCGGCTGGACGTTGACGATCGGGCTCACGTTCGTGCTCGTCGGGTTCCTGCTGATCCCGGCCATGCTGATCCTAACCGTCGTACCCTTCGCGCACATGGGCTACGCCGCCTACAAGGTCAGCAAGGAAGGCGAGTACCGCTACCCGATAGTGGCCGACCTGATCGAGAACCGTTAGGGAGAGCCATCAGCCATCAGCCGTCAGCTCTCAGCCAAAAACAAAAAGCTGAATGCTGAGAGCGAAGGCGAAGCCGAAGCGGGCTGAAAGCCGACAGCGCATGGGACGGAAGCTCTAGCTTCCGTCCCATGCTTTGAAGCCTTTCGCCGGTTCCGTGCGTATGGTTATCATGTAACGGTAGGGAAGGAGAAGACCATGCTACACGCTGGAAGAGAAGGGCCGCGGAAAGACGCGAAGCCTGGTCCCGCGGAGAGGACCAGGGATGGGGAGTTGACGGACTTTCTGCTGGACGTGCTCGAGAGCGCCGAATCTTACGACGCGCACATCCTGCAGGCGATGAGGGATGAGGACCCCGAGCTCCTCGCGTTCCTGCGCGAGCTGCGGCGACAGGACGTCGTCCGCACGAGCGGGGTGGTAAGGTTGTTGCGCCGCGCCCCTGGGGAGAAGCGGCGTTACCCGGAGGAGGGGATCGGCGCGTGATGAACTACCCGCTGGACCTGAGGTTCAAGATAGCCACCATCGGCACCCGCGTGAGCGTCACCGACGCCGGCGGGAGGCTCGTGGCCTACGTCCGCAAGAAGAAGTTCAGGTTAAAGGAGGACATCGGCGTCTACGCGGACGACGACCAGAGAAAGCTCCTCTTCCGCATAAAGGCAGACAGGATGATGGACTTCGGCGCCAGCTACTCCGTGGCGCTCTCGGACGGGACGCCGATCGGGGCCGTCCGCCAGGAGGGGATGCGCTCGCTCTGGAAGAGCACATACGTTCTTACGAACGCATCCGGCAGCGGCATCGGGTCCATCCACGAGGAGAACCCCTGGGTAAAGGTGCTCGACGGGCTCATGGAGGCGATCCCGTTCGGGGACGCCTTGGGCGGCCTGTTCTTCAACCCCGCCTACATCGTGGACCTGCGCGGCACCCCGCGCTGCGCGTGGCGAAGCAGCGCTCCGTCTTCGAGAGCAGCTTCAGGCTCGAAAAGCTCGAAGACTTCTCCGAAAAGGAGGAGGACCTGATCCTCGCCGGCGTCATCATGATGGTGCTTCTCGAACGGGACCGCGGGTAGAAGTCTCTGGAGATCGAGGCGAAGACCCATACCCTGCGAGACGGCGGCTCGCTGACCATCCGGTCGGCCATCGCGGACGACGCCCCCGCGACGCTGGAGCTTCTTCGCTCCGTCGTGGAAGAGGGGGCCTACACTGTCAGGGAGCCTTCGGAGTTCGACCTCACGGAGGCCGGGGAGCGGGAGTGCATCGAGGAGGACCGGGAGGCGGCCGGCAACCTGTGCCTCGTCGCGACGACGGGGGGTGAGGTGGTCGGCATGGTCAGGGCTTCCGCGGAGACGTACCGGCGTACCAGGCACTTCGCCGACCTCGACTCTTTGTGGGTACACGCGGTCCACAGGCGGCGTGGCGTGGCCGGAACGTTGCTCGCGGCCCTCGTCGCCTGGGCGCGGAGTCACCCCGAGATAGAGAAGCTCGGGTTGTACGTCTTCTCCACGAACGGGGGCGCGGTCCGGCTCTACGAAACACACGGTTTCGCCGTAGAGGGCCGTTACCCCAGGGACATAAAGTTCGGGGACGGCAGCTACGCGGACACGGTGGCCATGGGCCTGATAGTCAAAGAACGTCCCGCCGGTTCGAACGCGTGAGGTCCATCTACCGGAGCCCCGAAGGCGAGGCGGAGCTGATGTCCCTCTACGACGAGGCGCTCGCCCGTCTCGGCCCCGGGTGCGAGACGCGGACGATCGGTACGGTCGCCGGTCTGACGCACGTTATCGTTGCCGGTCCCGAGGATGCGCCGCCCCTGGTGGTCCTGCAGGGCGGCAACTTCCTGAACCCGCTCTGCCTCGCGTGGTTCCTGCCGCTCGCGAACGAGTACCGGCTCTACGCGCCCGACATCATCGGCCAGCCGGGCCGCAGCGCCCAGTCCCGGCCGTCCGCCAGGGGCGACGGGCACGCCCGCTGGCTGGTGGACGTGCTCGACGGGCTCGGCCTCGGGCTGGCCTCGTTCGTCGGGATCTCCTACGGCGCGGGGCTCATCTTGAGGTTGGCGGGCCTGGCGCCCGGGCGCATCGACCGGGCGGTCCTCGTCTCGCCCGCCGGCGTCGCCGCCGGCCCGATCCGGCCGATGCTCCGCCAGGTGGCACTGCCGATGCTCCTCTACCGCGCCTCCCCCAACCCGGAGAGGCTGCTCCGGGCCGCGTGCCCGATCCTGACCGAGCCCGAGGAACCGTACGTGCGCCAACTCGGGGCCGTCTACAGGCACGTAAGACTCGACAGGCAGTTGCCGCGGGCCGCCACGAAGGAAGAGCTCTCCGGGTACGGGAGCCCGACGCTGCTCTTCGCCGCCCAAGACGACCTGTTCTTCCCCGCCGAGAGGACGATCCCCCGGGCCAGGGAGATCATCTCGAACCTGGAGGCCGAGACTCTGCCGGGCCGCCACGTCCCGTCGAATGAGACTTTCGCCCGCGTCAACGACCGCGCGGCCGCTTTCCTGAAGCCCGGCTGACCGGCCCGCGCTATCCGGGCGGGCGGACCATGACCTCCAGCAGATGCTCCAGGGCCTCCTTTGGGTCTTCGGCGAGGCCGGTATGGACTGGGGAGGGCTGGACGACGGTGCTGCGGGGCGCGGCGAGCCACCCGAAGCGCTGGACGGGAGGCAGGAGCCCGACGGCCCCGGCCTCCCGTCCGCCGGCGCAGACGCGGCGCGCGGCCTCCAGGTGGGCGCGAACGGCTTCGGGGTCGAGGTTGGGGTCCAGGTTGCGCAGGCGTTCGGGGTCTAGGTGGAGGCGGGCGTCGAGGAAGCGTTTCTCCTGGCAGTAGAGGACCACGCCCGCGTTTATGAACTCCCCGCGTTCCACCCGGGGAACCACGCGCAGGAGGACGTACTCGAAGGGGCTAGGCAAGGGTTTCCCTCCTTGCCTCTTCGAGCGCGTGGGCCCACACGCGGGGCTCCCGCAGGCGTGAGGTGAGGTAAGAGACGTAGGCCGAGCGCACCGCGTCCGGTCCGTCGAAGCCGGCCTCCCTGGCGAGCCACTCGTCCGGGATCTTTCCCACTACCTCATCCAAAACCCCTTTCGTAAGCCGGGGAGCCAACGCGGCATCCGCCTCCGCGAGTGCCGAGGCGAAGGGCAAGAGGACGTGGTCGCGGGCCGCCGCGAAGGGGCGCCGGCTGACGGCCTCCAGGGACGGGCCACCCCGGCCGGGCCAGTTGTGGTGGAAGTACAGGGAGGCGCCGTGGTCTATCAGCCAGAGCCTGCGGTGCCAGACGAGCAGGTTAGTGTTGCGCGGGGTGCGGTCCACGTTCTGGACGAGGGCGTCGAACCACAGGATGCGGGAGGCGAGATCCGGCCCAGGCGGCTCCACGAGCGGGTCGAAGCCCAGGGAGCCGGGCAGGTAGTCGAGGGCCAGGTTCAGGCCCGGGCTGGCGCGCAGGAGGTCCTGTATCTCGGGATCTGGCTCCGCCCGGCCAAGGTCGGGATGTATGTTCACGAGGACTATCTCCGGCACCGGAAGGCCCAGAGCGCGCCCGATCTCACCGGAGACGAGCTCCGCGATCAGCGCCTTTCGTCCCTGCCCCGCGCCCCGGAACTTGAGGACGTAGGTGCCGAGGTCGTCGGCCTCGACGATGGCCGGCAGCGAGCCCCCCTCGCGCAGGGGCGTGACGTATCGCGTGGCGGTAACGGTGCGGAGCATCGGACCCAGCCATTCTACCGCCGGCACGCCGGCTTGACCTTGCCCCTCGGGCAGGCCGTAAGGTTGCGTCGTAGCGAGGATGAGACGGGTGTAGATCCGGAGGCCTAGACCGATTCAACCTTCCGGCCGATGCGGGCGTGCGGAAACCGCCTTAGGGTCTTTGCGTAGAGTATAGGCGACGTGGGAGGCCGGGATGCTTGTCGGGAAGAGGGCGAGTTCGGAAGAGCCGGGAGGTTCCGTGGTTGACGAGTTGATGATCGAGGCCACCGGTGTCCAGAAGGTCTACGAGGCCGGCGGCCTGCGGGTGCGGGCGCTCCGGGGCGTGGACCTCGGCATCCGGCGCGGGGAGATGGTCGCCATCATGGGGCCGTCCGGGTGCGGCAAGACGACGCTCCTGAACGTGCTCTCGGGCCTCGACGAGCTCTCGGACGGCGACGTGCGCATCGACGGCGAGGCCATCGGGGGGATGTCGGACAAGAGGCGGACGCGGTTTCGGGCCGAGAGGATGGGGTTCATCTTCCAGTCTTACAACCTGATCCCGGTCCTCTCCGCCATCGAAAACATAGAGCTCCCCCTCCTCGTCGCCGGCAAGAAGCCCAAGAAGGCCCGCCGCTGGGCGCTCGACGCCCTGGAGATGGTGGGCCTTTCGGATCAGGCAGACAAAAGGCCGGCCGAGATGAGCGGCGGCCAGCAGCAGCGCGTCACCGTCGCCCGCTCCCTCGTCAACAACCCGGCGATAGTATGGGCCGACGAGCCGACGGGGGCGCTGGACTCGGAGACGAGCAAGGGGATAATGGACCTCCTGGTTCGTCTGAACGGCGAGCAGCGCCAGACCTTCGTCCTCGTCACCCACGACGCGGCGGTCGCCGCCCGCGCCCACCGCACGATCCTTATGCGCGACGGCAACATCACGAGCGACGAGCAAAACGGCAGCCCGCGCGGGGAGGGCGAGTAGCATGGAAGAACTCTTCGGCATCCCGACGACCCAACTCATGTGGATCCTGCTCGCCGTCTTCGGCGTCGGCCTCGTCCTGCTCGTGCTGAGCGCCCTGCGCAACCGCGTCTCCTTCAGGATGGCCGCCCGCAACCTGCCCCGCCGCCGCGCCCAGACCGGCCTCGTCATCCTCGGCCTGATGCTCGCGACCATGCTCTTCTCCGCCTCGTTCACCACCGGCGACACCCTGACCAACTCTTTACGCCTCCAGGCCCTCGAAAACCTGGGCCAGGTGGACGTGGAGGTTCGGGCCGAAAGTCAGGACTCCTCGGGAGGACAACCCTTCGGCGAGACGACCGCCGAGCGCGCCAGCTACTTTGACCAGGGCGTCGCCGACGACGCGCGCGAACGCCTCTCCGGCGAGGACCGAGTCGCCGGCGTCGCCCCTTTGGCCAGAGAGACCGTCCCCGTCACCGCCAAGGGCACCGACCTCAGCGAGCCGACCGTGAGCGTGCTCGGCATCGAGGAGGGCTCCATGCGGGGATTCGACCGGCTGACCACCGGCTCGGGCGAGACGCTCGGGGTAGATGACCTCGGCAAAAACGAGGTGTACCTTAGCGCCGACGCCGCAGACGGCCTCGACGTGGGGAAGGGGGACGTTGTCCAAACGACCCTCGCCCCGGCCCCCGAGGCCGAACCGGCCGCCGGGACGAACGCGGCCGCGGCCGCCGCCCTGGCCTCCGCGGCGCCCGCCCCCAGGCCCGCGGAGTTGACTGTGGCCGGAATCTACGAGAAAGGCGCCAATCCGTCGTCCTCGTCCTCGATGGTGATGCCGCTTCAGAGGTTGCAAGAACGGGTCGGGGAGGAGGGGCGCATCAACTCCGTCCTCGTTACCCACGACGGACCGGCCGTCGAGGGCGCCCTCGGGACCAAAGACACCGTCGACGCCCTGGGGCCGGTCTTGCGGGAGAACGACCTCAAGGCTGAGCCCGTCAAGAAGGACGCCATAGAGGATGCCGACACCAACGGCGAGACGTTCACCAGCGTCTTCTTGCTCTTCGGGCAGTTCTCCGTGGCGGCCGGGGTCTTACTCATATTCCTGATCTTCGTGATGCTTGCCGCCGAGCGCAAGCACGAACTCGGCATAGCGCGGGCCGTCGGGATGCGCCGCGGGCACCTGATGCGCATGTTCGCCTTCGAGGGCGCCCTGTACGCCGTGATCGCGAGCGCCATAGGCAGCTTGCTCGGCGTCGGGGTCGGGTGGTTGATGGTGCGCGTCATCGGGGAGGCCTTCGCCGGCTCCGGGTTCGAGATCCAATTCGCCACCAGCCCCCAGAACGTCGTCATAGCCTTCTGCCTCGGCATGGTCCTGACCTTCGCCGTGGTCCTCGTCTCCTCCTGGCGCGTCAGCCGCCTGAACGTGGTCCGCGCGATCCGGGACATCCCCGAACCGGACAGGAAGGGCCGCAGCGTCAAGGGGGTGCTGCTCGCCCTCTTCACCCCGGTCGCGGGCGCGCTCCTGATCCTCCAGGGGCTCCAGGCCGAGCAGATGGGCCTGTACATGCTGGGTCTCTCGCTCGTAGTGGTGGGAGCGGCGCTCGTCGCCCGGATCTTGCGGGTCCCGGAGCGGGTTGCGTTCACCGCCGCCGGGATACTCCTGCTCGCGCTCTGGCTCGCGCCCGTCTCGCTCGCCCCGGAAGGGATGACCGAGGGGATAGACCTGTTCTTTATCTCGGGGGCGATGATCGTCCTGGCCGGCGTCTGGGTCGTGATCTACAATTCCGAGCTGCTCCTGGGCGCCATCGTCGCCCTGTTCGGCTGGATCCGGGGCATGCCCCCCGTCCTGCGCGCCGCCGTCTCCTACCCGATGCAGAGCCGCTTTCGCACGGGCATGATCCTTGCCATGTTCTCCCTCGTGGTCTTCACGATAGTCACCATGAGCTTCATTACGGCGGCCTTCAGCTCCATCTTCGAGGACACCGACCGCCTCTCCGGCGGCTTCGATATCCGCGCCGACGCGGGCTACGCTGTCCCCATAGCCAACATGAACGACGCCCTGAAGGACGCCGAGGGCGTCGACGAGGGAGACATAACGGCCGTGGGCACCCAGACCGGGTTGCCCGTGGACGCGAAGCAGAGGGGCACGGACCGCGAGCCTGAAGGATTCTTCGTGCAGGGCGTGGACGCGGGCTACACCGAGAACGTCGGCTACGACTTCAAGACGACCGCAAAGGAGTACGACACCAGCGAAGAGGTGTGGACCGCGCTTAGGGAAGAGGAGAACACCGCGGTCATCTCCGCCGAGCTGGCGCCCACCCGCTCCGACACCACGTTCGCCGGTCCGCCGCCATCTCTGGAGCTCTCCGGCTTCTACGGGGAGGACGCTACGCTCCCGGACGACCTCTTCGTGACGGTCGAGGATTCGCAATCCGGGCGGACGAGGGACCTGCGCGTGATCGGGGTCCTCGAAGACTCGGCCTTCTTCGCCTCCGGCATGCTGACCTCGAAGGCCACCCTCGATGATCTCGCGGGCTCGCCGTTGCCGGCCCAGGGCTACCAGTTCCGGCTGGCGGACGGGGCCGACGCAGGGGCCGTGGTGAAGGACCTCGAAAAAGCGTTCGCCGAGAACGGGCTGCAGGCCGTGTCGGTGGAGAGGGAGATCCGGGACGGTTCCGCCTCCCAGGGACTCTTCAACAACCTGCTGATGGGCTTCATGGGCTTGGGTCTCCTCGTCGGCATAGCTGCTCTCGGTGTCATAGCAGCTCGCTCGGTGGTCGAGAGGCGCCAGCAGATCGGGATGCTCAGGGCCCTCGGCTTCCAGCGCGGCCAGGTACGTCTCGCCTTCCTCATCGAGTCGTCCTTCGTGGCCCTGCTCGGCATCGGGCTCGGCGTGGCACTGGGCGCCGCGCTCTCGGTCGGCATCGTCGACTCCTTCGCCGAGCAGTTCGCGGGCGTCCAGTACACCGTGCCGTGGACGACGCTCGGCGTGATCGTCGGCCTCGCCTACGCAGCCTCCCTGCTCACGACCTTCCTCCCCGCCCGCCAGGCGAGCAAGGTCTATCCTGCGGAGGCACTCCGCTACGCGGAGTAGGTTCCGGGCATCAGGCTTCAGGTTTTGCGGGGCGATCTCTATCGGGGGTCGCCCCCTTAGTTGCGCCGCAACAGTCGATCCGCCTCACCCGCAGGCCTCTGGTCGGCAGACGAGCAGCTTTTCCCCATAGCCTGAAACCTGATGCCTGATGCCTAAAGTATTCGGGCCGGCGAAGCCGCTCCTGTCAGGAGGCGGCGATCACCGGCCCGTGCTACGGACCCCGGTCGTCCCACAGCGCCGGCGTCCGCGGCTGGTTAGTCTGCTTTCCTCTTCATCGGTCCCTACCTCCTGTTCGAGGTGCAACGTCACGAACGGTATTGTAGCAGACGTGGCTAAGGTCGAGCGGAGCTTTCGTGGTGTAGCCCGGTTTCTAGTGGGGCGGCGCGGGGATGGGTCTTTGTGGGGTTCGCCGCTCGCGAAAGGGCGGTAAGGTACGAGTTAGGTTACGAGGGCGAGCAGAGGAGTCGGCTGTGATGAACAGAGAGAAAACCGGCGCATCCGGGGGCAAGATCCCGGAAGCCTGGATCGGGCAGCAGGTCATGCTGGAGACCACGGAGTCCCTTTCGAGCGATCTGCGGGCCGCAGCACCCGTGTACCTGGAGGACGTCAACGAGCGGGGCGTGGTGATGCTCGTAACGCGCCACCACGACCAGAGCCAGTCCTCGCGTTACTTCTACCCCTGGAGCGTCGTCGGCTGGATCCGCCTGGCCGAGGAAGACGAGCGGGCTTAGCCGCGGCCCGCAAACTACTAGAGAGCGGTTTGCAGAGGGCTCGAAGCCTCCGCAAAGCCGTCAGCCATCAGCGGTCAGCTTTCAGCAAAACCAGGAAGCCGACCGCTGAGAGCGGAGGCCTGCGGAGCAGGCCGCAGCGGGCTGACGGCTCGGGTTACGCGCGGACCACCAGCGTCTTCGCGACCATGTCGCCGAGGCGCTGGTTCTTGTCCGAGACCAGGGCGACCACGAAGGCGACGAGGTAGGAACCGATGCCGTCCACGATCCTCAAGAGGGTGCGCAGGACGGCCGCCCGGGTTCCCGGCGCCCGGCCGTCGCTCTCGCGGATGACCTTGATGCCGAGGGCCATCTTGCCCAGAGTCTGGCCGTAGCGGCCCTCCATGATCGTGAAGTACGCGAAATAGACGAGCAGGGCGGCGAGGCCCCCGAAGGAGAAGAGCACGCCCGAGGCGGCGTCAGAGAACTGCCCGTTGCCCCAGCCGTCGATCAGGGCGCCCGGCGCGGTGAACAGGCTCGCCAGGAGGCCGAGCAACACCACGTCTATTATCGTCGCCAGCACCCTCCGGCCGATCACCCGCGTGTCAGGCCGGACCGATGCACCATAAGTTACCCCTGTCATGACTTGCCCCTTTCCTGGGAACCTTCTTCAACACCCGAAATGATGCCCCTGCGCGCCGGGACCGTCATCGGTCCCTGGGACGATCCTGAATACGGCCGAAGAACCATCCTGCCCGGATGGTTCGGGAAACTGGACCCGGTTCAAGCCAGACAGGTCAACGATCGCGCGGCGTGCGACCGCGGCGAAACCTGGCAGAAGAGGTCCGGTTTCCGCTCCCGGGGCACGACGCCGTAAGCGCCGACGACCGCCAGCGCGTCTTCGGTTACTGCCGGTCCGTCACACGAGGCCGAAATTCCTGAGGAACAGGAGCAGCGCCAACGTCGAGAAGGCCACTGCGCTGGCGTCGTGCGCCCACCTCCACGCCGCCGACCGCCCCCGCGAGCCCGTCTGCTGAAGGATGAGGTACAGCCCCAGGGCCGAGAAAGTCCCGACGTGCAAGAGATCTCCGTCCAGCGCCCCGAAGGTTACGGTGGCCGGCAAGCAGGCCAGCGCTATCCAGAAGAAGGCGCCCCGCTTGCGGGGCGATCCCGGCCCCGCGTCCTGGTGGTCCGTCTCGGGGCCCGGGCTGTCATCGTTTCGAACCACCAGGGCATCGTGGCGGTTTCGGATCGAGTGCGCATCGCCCAGGGTGATGATTCCCGGACCCGAAAGTATGATCGCGCGATGGATCGTACGGAGATTTCGGGAACGGCGCTTGGCGGCGGAACGTGGCGCCTGGAAGAAGATCCCTGCCCGACCGATGCGGCGCGTAGTCCCCGGGACGTACGGTGGCTGGGGCTCTGGACCGATGTGCTGTGTCGCGTGCGGGACTAAACTTCACGCACGATGGAGAGCGGGTAAACATGAAGATGGGTATCTTCTCGCTGCGGCGGCTGCGCTGGAAGTTGGCGTTGAGTTACACGCTGGTCGCCGTCGTGACGCTGCTCGCCGTAGAGTTGTTCATCGCCAGCGGCCTCACGGCCTTCCTGAGCTCCGAGCTGTTGCCGAGGTCGATCGTAACCATCGCGAGGGACAACTTCGCGCCGAGGCTCGAGCCGCACCTCGACGGGAAGACGCCCGACGTCCGGGGCCTGCGTGAGGAGTTGGACCTTATCTCCCAGACGACGCCGGAACCGCCGGGTCCGGCGGGCAGCCGATTGGAGAACGGCACTTCCGACGTCGGCGCCGGCATAGACCGGGGCGTCGTGTTCGTGGTTGACGAGGATGGGAAACTTCTCGTCTCCGACCCGACGATTCCGGCGTTCCCGGAAGGGGAGCGCTTCGATGCCGGGCGCGTTGAGGGGCTGGAGCCGATCCTGAACGCCGCCCTGCGGGGCGAGGAGAGCTCGGATGCGTTGTCGGACCGCCGGCCCTCCGGCAGGCTGCTCATGGCCGTCCCCGTCGAAGGCGATGACGGCCGCGTGAACGGTGTGCTCGTCGGCGCGTTCAGGATGCCAAGCGTCGCCGGGGCGTTGCTCATCACGGTGGGCGCCGGGGCCGTGCTGCTGCTGATACCGGCCGGCCTTCTGGGCCTCATCTTCGGCTTCTTTACGGCGTGGGGGATCACGCGCCGCATAGGCAGGCTCGCCCACGCCGCGCGAGCCTGGAGCCGCGGCGACTTCTCCGTGACCGCCAAAGACCGCTCCAAGGACGAGCTCGGCCAACTCTCGCGCGAGCTCAACCAGATGGCCGCGGACCTCGAGAACCTGCTGCAGGCCCGCGGGGAGCTCGCCACTCTAGAGGCCCGCAACCGCTTCGCGCGCGATCTGCACGACTCCGTAAAGCAGCAGGTCTTCGCCACTTCGCTCCAGATAGCCGCCGCCCGGGCCTTAATCCGGAAAGACACCGAATCGGCCGAGTCCCACCTCGGCCAGGCCGACGACCTGGTCCGCCAGGCCCAGAAGGAACTCAACATCCTGATAGCCGAGATGCGGCCCGCCGCCCTGGAAGGAAAGGGCCTCACGGGCGCCCTGCGCGACTACGCGACCCGCTGGTCCGAGGGGGCCGAGATCCCGGCGGAGTTCCGCGTCCGCGGCGAGCGGGAGGCGCCGCTCGAAGTGGAGCAGGCCCTCTTCCGCGTCGCCCAGGAGTCTCTGGCGAACGTCGCCCGCCACAGCGGAGCCGGGAGGGCGGAGGTAGACCTCTCCTACACGGCGAGAGAGCTAACCCTTCTCGTCTCCGACAACGGGCGGGGCTTCGACCCTTCACAAGGCTCCGGCGGGGGATTCGGCCTCCAGAGCATGCGCGAGCGGCTCGTAAAGCTCGGCGGCCGCATCACCGTAGACAGTGCTCCGGGCAAAGGGACGCGCGTAACGGCTGTCTGTCCGTTCGAGGACCCATCAAAGAAAGAGAGAAGATCGTGAGCGAGCCCATAACGGTCCTGCTGGTGGACGACCACGCGCTCGTGCGCCAGGGCGTGAGGGCGTTTCTGGAGACGCAGGACGACATAACCGTCGTCGCCGAGGCGGGGGGCGGGGAAGAGGCGGTGAAGCTAGCCGCCCAGCACGCGCCCGACGTCGCCCTGATGGACCTGATCATGCCCGGCATGGACGGCGTGGAGGCTACGCGGCGGCTGACCGCCTCCTCGCCGCGCACCAACGTCGTCATGCTCACCAGCTACCACGACGACGAGCACGTCTTCCCGGCCATCAGGGCGGGCGCCCTCTCCTACGTGCTCAAGGAGATAGGACCGGAAGAGCTCGCGGACGCCGTCCGCAAGGCCGCCGCCGGGGAGACCATCCTACATCCGCGCGTCGCGGCCCGCGTCGTGCGCGAGCTCCACGGCGCCCGCCGCGACGAGCCCAACGTCTTCCACGAGCTCTCCGACAGGGAACTCGAAGTCCTAAAGCTCATAGCCGACGGCATGAGCAACGCCCAGATAGCAGGCCGCCTGTACGTGAGCGAGAAGACCGTCAAGAGCCACGTCTCGAACATCCTCGGCAAGCTGCACCTCGTCGACCGTACCCAGGCCGCCGTCTACGCCTGGCGCCAGGGCGTCGTGCGCCGCGATTAGAGCAATCAGCGATCAGCCCGCTTCGGCTTCGCCTCAGCTTTCAGCCGTCAGCTTTCGGCCGTCAGCTTTCAGCCGGTCAGCATTTCGGCTTTTTGCTGATGGGCTGAGAGCGAGGGCCGCAAGACCCGAGGCGTGCTGAGAGCGTAGCCCGTCAGGGCGCAGCGGGCTGATGGCCGAAAGCTGACAGCGCGACTTGCCGCAGGCAAATCGCTTCAGTGGGAGTGTCCGTCGTCGTGGGAGCCTAACGGGGCGTTGGCGCCGCGCTCTCTCAGCATGTCTTTCATTATCTCTATCTCGCCTTCTTGCGCCGCGACGATGGCGCCGGCGAGGTTGTCCACTTCGGGCCGGTCGGTCCGCTCCATGGCGGCCTCGGCCATCGGGACGGCGGCCTGATGGTGCGGGATCATGAGCCGGAAAAAGAGCTTGTCGGCTTCTTCGGGGGACGCGTTCTGCAGGCGCTCTATCTCTTCGGGCGAGGCCATGCCCGGCATCCTGCCCTCAGTCGGGTGGCCCATCCACGACATCGCGGGTTGCGTGCCGGTGGGGGAGAGGCCCCAGGCGTCGAGCCAGCCTTGCATGCGCCCGATCTGACCTTGCTGCGCGAGAGCCATGTCGGCGGCCATGAGCCGCACCTCTTCGCTCGCGGTCTTGTCCCGCACGATCTCGGCCATCTCGACGGCCTGCGCGTGGTGCACGGACATGTCCCTCGCGAACCCGGCCTCCGCCGAGCCGTCTTCCGGCTGTTGACCCGAGAGGTAGAGCCAGAGCGACAGGGCCACGAGGAGCACCACGGCCGCGGCGAGGGCGAAGAGCAGGGGCCCCGTGTTCTGGGATCTCTTGGAGGGCATCCCTAGACGGTGTCGCCGGTGCCGCCGGAGCAGGTGGCGCCTGGCTCCTGGGTCTGCGGGCCCTGGCGGTAGGCCCGGACGAACCTTTCGAGGTCCGGGCTGTCGGCGCTCTCCAGGGTCAGTTGCTTGCCCCAGGCCGAGGCGACGACGGGGGCCGGCAGGTCGGGGTGGGGGCTCGCGAGCATGCAGGTCTGGCCCTCGACGAGTTCGCGGATCTGGTCCTTCTGGTCCTGCGGGAGGTTGGGGTCGTAGGTGATCCAGACCGCCCCGTGCTCCAAAGTGTGCACCGCGTTCTCGTCCCTGACGGGCGCGTCGTAGAACCCCTCGTTCTGCCAGACGGGGTTGTGCTCGCCGCCGGTCGGCGGGGTCTGGTCGTAGTCCACGTTCCCGTCGGTGTGCTGGTTGGCGGGCCCCACGTCGTAGGTCTCGACCTCGCCGGGGGGCGTGCTCGCCGACTGCTGGCGCGAGTCGATCACGACCAGCGCTATGAACCCGGCGATGAAGGCCAGAACTACCGCGCCGACGATGATGTAGGTCCTCCTCGAACCGTCCGAGGAGGACGCCGTCCTGACCTGACCACTTCTCTTGTTACCCAATCGTCTGCCTCTTTTTAGCTTCCCGGCGGGTAGAGGTTAGCATAGCCGTCAGCTTTCAGCCGTCGGCTTCCAGCACCCTGACTTTCGCGGCAGCCTGTGGCGCCTGCGTGGTGGTTGGTACTTCTTGACCGGGGCGTTAGAGACCTACGAACCTTGCGGTGAGGTAGACGGCCAGTGCTGCCAGGAGCAGCCAGATTCCCACGACGACGATGGCGGCCGCGGTGCTTTTGGGGTTCGCCTTGAGCGCGGCTTCGCGGGCTCTTGATCGGCACTCCGTCAGGACGGCGGGTGGGATCATACGGACTGCCAGGGCGATGCCCAGGGGGACCAGGATCAGGTCGTCCAGGTAGCCGAGGACCGGGATCGGGTCCGGGATCAGGTCTATAGGGCTGAACGCGTACGCCACGACCACGGCCGCGAAGATCCTGGCGTGGAGGGGCGTCCTGGGATCTCTGTAAGCCAGATAAAGCGCGTACAGCTCGGCCTTGAGCTTCTTTGCCCACCGCTTCAGCCGCTCGAAACGGCCCACGGCCCGGGGCTAATCCTTCCGGGCCGGGAAGCGGAGGGCCTGGAGGGAGGCGTGGTGGTCGCCGGCGTGGTCTACCTGGAGGGTGGTGTGCTCGATGCCGAAGTCGCGGGCCAGGACGGCTTCGAGGTCGCGGCGGCGGGCGTGGCAGTTCTCGTCCCGTCCGACGAGCACGTGGGCGGCGAGCGCGGGGAATCCGGAGGTTATGGTCCAGATGTGGAGGTCGTGGACCTCTTCCACGCCCGGGGTCGAGGCCATCCTGCGGCCCACCTGTTCCGCGTCCACGCCCTTCGGGGTCGCTTCGAGGAGGATGTTGGTCGAGTCCCGGAGAAGCTTCCAGGAGCTCGCCAGAACCAGGGCCCCGATCACGGCGCTCACGAGCGGGTCGGCGTAGCGCCAGCCGGTGAGCAGGATGATACCGGCCGCGACGATGACGCCTACGGACCCGAGAAGGTCGGCCAGGACGTGGCGCAAAGCGCCCTCGACGTTGAGGCTCTCGCCGCCCGAGCGGGAGAGCACAAAGGCGCCGGCGACGTTGACGACGAGGCCGACGACGGCCACGGCCATCATCCAGCCGCCGAGGATGGGCTCGGGGTCCTGCAAGCGCCGGAAGGCCTCCACGAAGATCCAGACGGAGACCGCGACCAGCGTCACCCCGTTGGCGAGGGCCGCCAGGATCTCGGCCCGCTTGTACCCGAAGCTCCTCTTCGGGGTCGCCGGCCGCTCCGCGAGCCAGACGGCGAAGAGCGCCAACCCCAAGGAGACGGCGTCCGAGGCCATGTGCCCGGCGTCGGCCAGCAGCGCGAGCGAGCCGGTCAGGAACCCGCCGGCGACCTCCAGTACCAGGAACGCCGTCGTCAACATGAAGACGAACGTCAGCGCGCGCTTGCCTGCCCCAGCGCCGTGGGAGTGCGCGTGTCCCGCGTGGGAGTGGTCGTGGCCCATGCCGGTAGTTTACCCGGTGGGAGGCCACCCTTCGCGGTACTGGCGCAGCGCCAGCCAGAGCCCGAAGGCCAGTTGGCCCGCGCCGAGAAGGCGCATGAGGTTCGGGTTCTCGGCGAAAAAGCGGGCGATCCGGCGGCTACCCTCGGGGCCGGCCTCCCAGAGGAGCGAGTGCTCCCTGGGCGAGACCAGTTCTATTACCGCGTCGCCGATGGCGAGGACGGCGAAGGTCTCGGCGGCCCTGCGCGCCCACGGGCCCCTCACGGGTTCTCCGGGCGTTCGCCGAGGGTTACGTCCAGGGTCCTCTCGTTACCGTTACGGACGACGGTCAGGCCGACCGTGTCTCCCGGCTGGTAGTCGCGCAGGGCGCCGAACAGGTCGCCGTAGCTGGCCACGCTGGTCCCTTCGAGGGCCGTGATGACGTCGTTCTCGCGCACCCCGGCCGCCTCGGCGCCGCTGCCCGGTTCGACCGTCTGGACCAGCGCGCCCGAGTCCACGGGGAGGTCGAAGCGCTCGGCGATCTCGGGGGTGAGGTCGGCCGTGCCTACGCCCAGGTACGGGGTGGTCACCTCGCCCGTCTCTATGAGCTGGTCGGCGACGGAGACGGCCGTGTCGGCGGGGACGGCGAACCCGAGGTTCACGGCCCCCCTCTCCGCGGGCGGGAGGTAGGCGACGTTGATGCCTATGATGTTGCCGTCGCGGTCGACAAGGGCGCCGCCGGAGTTGCCCGGGGAGATGGCGGCGTCGGTCTGGATCAGGTCGGAGAGCGCGCTCGCCGCGTTTCCGCCGCCCGTCAACTCGGCCGGGAACTCGCGCCCGACGGCGCTTACGATGCCCGAGGTCACGGTCGCCTCGAAGCCGGCCGGGCTGCCGATGGCGACGGCGAGCTGGCCCACGATGGGCGGCTCGTCCGTCTTGAACGGTGCGGCCGGCAGGTCGTTACGGTTCACTTTGAGGACCGCGATCTCGCTCGTCGGGTCGGCGCCGACAAGCTCGGCCGGGGCCGTCTCGCCGTCGGCGAAGGCGACCTCGATACCGGAGGCCCCCCTGACCACGTGGTCGTTGGTGATGATGTAGCCGTCTTCGCGGTAGATCACACCGCTCCCCAGCCCCTCGCCCTGCTGCGTGCCCAGGGGCGTCTGCTGGGAGACCTCGACGTTGATCTGCACGACGCTGGGCCCGACGGCGGCCGCCACCTGCGCCACCGGCTCGTCCTCCGGTATCCCGGATGTCGTCGGTGTCTCCTCCCTGGGGGCCTGGGCCGCCGCGACGCTCCGGCCCGACCCCTGACCATCCTCCGAACAGCCAACGAGCAGGACCGTCGTCGCGACCGCCGCGAGCAGGAGAAGATAGGGCGTCCTCTTTCTGAGATTCAAGGCTTTCGTACCTCCTATGGGCGCCCGCAGGATCCGGCCCGGGCGCGTCGCTCGTCTCTGAGTCTATACGAAGCGGCTGTCCCGTCAGTTTCGGGAGGCTGAGAGCTTGTCAGGGTTTCAGCTAGTCAGCCTGTCAGCCAGTTCTCTGAACCCGTGACGCCGAGCTTTGCACGTACCGTCGCGAATTGCGCCGCCCGGTTTGGCCGCCAGCGGAAGAAAGCTGACAGGCTGAGAGCGAGGGCCGCAGGCCCGAAGCGTGCTGACCGGCTGACAGGCTCTAACTTCAGGGTGTCTCGCGAACCGCCAGGAAGGCGTCGTACTCTTTACCTTCGATTGTTCGAGGCGCGAGCGAGGCGGTCATGCCGACCTCGCCGAAGAGGCGCAGCCACGTCCCGCGTGGGAACAGACCTTCGTGGTGTATGTCGTGCGCCGAGCTTACGGTCCCGTCCGGTTCGCGCAGGAGGAACGCGTAGTGTACTTCGAAGGTGTTCTCGCCCGGCTCGGGCGGCAGCGTCCACTCCAGGTAGCGCGCCCGCCGGCCGTCCGCGGCCTCGCCGCCGCCGTGCTCGGTCGTCTCGGAGAACGTCTCGGCCGTCACGTCGGGCGCCACGAGGGCCACGCCGCCGGGCGCCAGGTGGGCCGCCACGGTGGCGAGGGCCGAGCGCAGGTCGTCCTCGGTCGTCATGTACATGATCGCGTCGTGGACGAAGACCGCGTCGAAAGTTCGGCCGAGCCGCACCGCGCGCATGTCGCCCTTTACGTGCTCGCACTCGGGGTTGAGGGCGTGGCTGATCCGGCGCATCCCGTCCGCCGGCTCGACGAGGGTTATGCCGAAGTGGCGCTTCATGTGCGAGGCGTTGTTGCCGCCCCCGCTGCCGAGCTCGAGCACCCTTCGGACCGGGGGGCTGCCCGCCTCGCGCGCCGCGTTCTGGATCATGCCCACGTAGAGCGCCGCCTCTTCGACGTACTCGGAAGGCGGCGAGATGACGGGCCACCAGTCGGCGAGATCCTCGTAAAGCCCCGTCACGGGCGGCTCAAACGCCCGCCTCGCGGACCTCGGCCTTCACCCTCTCCTCCTCTTCGCGGAGGTGGCGGAAGACGTCCTGGGCGAACCTGAGGGCGTGCTCCTCGGGGAGGTTGACGCGCCGGTTCTTAATGACCGAATCGAGCTCCCTGAGGGCCGCGTCCATCATGCCGACCATGATTTCGGCTTCGCGCAAGACCTCCTCGCGCTCGGCCTCCGAGAGCTCCCTCCCGTCGTTGAGCCGCTCCCGATGTTCCGTCAGGTACTGGATAAAGTCTCGGATGCCCACGGCCCCGGATTATACCGGCCCGTATCGGGTCAGGCGCGCCGCCGGTTCCGGCGCCTGCCCCTCGGTGGGGGGTGCGGCCCACCCAGGGCCTCGTCGAGCCTGTCGGCCAGGACGCTTGAGCCCGCGTAGCCCATGAGGGGCTTCTCGACGAAGGGGCGGTCGCCGGTCGGGTAGCAGAGCGGGAGGAACGGGACGTTCAGGGCGTCGGCGGCCTGCGCCTCGAGTTCGGTGCCGACGATCAGGTCGGGGTGGGCCGACTCTAGCCTGCCGGCTACCTCTTCGGGGTCGTCCTCGACGAACCCGCCCTCCGTGAAGGTCTGGGCGTGGAAGAGAAAATCCCGCTCCAGGTGGGTGAGGTAGGTGCCGCAGGCGACGACGTCCAGCCCGACCTCCCGCGCCAGGGCGTAGCCGAGACCCAAAGGGTACGAGAAGTCCCCGAAGATGGCCACCTTGCGGCCCGCGAAGGTCTCCGGCCTCTCCAGCCTCGCGTACCAGGGCAGCTTCGAGGTCCGGGAGAGCTCGGACCAGACCGTCCGCTCGACGAACTTCGGGTCCAGCTCGCACAGCTCGCCCGCGGTTCTGAGCGCCGCGCCCGTGCCCGCGGCCCCGATCATGGGCGTCGTCACCCTGCCGACGCCGTGCTCGTCCTGAAGATAAAGCGTCGCGGACTCGCCGACTTCCCGGTAGAGGAGCACGTTCGCCCAGGCGCGGGGGAGCCGGCGGAGGTCCTCGACCGTCGCCCCGAGCGGCACCCGCGCGTTGACCTCGACGCCTACTCCGTTCAGGAGCCGCTCGGCCTCGTCGTACTCCGCCGCAGCACCCGGCCCGAAGACCGGCGGCCCGAAGAGGTTGACCGTGGGGTGCTGGGTGCGCTCCAGCCCCGGGCGGGCGTGCGCCCGGACGAGGTCCTCCAGCGCCAGCTCTGCCGCCTCCATCTCGCCCATACCGGGCGTCTGCCACGAGCAGGTGATCTGGGCGACCGGGCGACCTCCGGCGTCCGGGATCTCGACCTCCGGGACGGGCTCCCCGGAGAGCAGGGCGGCCTCCGAGCGGGCCAGGATCATGGCCTCCGCCCCCGGATGCCGCCGCGCGACGCCGGAGATGTCCCGGGCCAGATCCCCCGGCGCGTACGACTCCCTGCGTCCCTCGTGCAGGGGGCTCAACGTGACCGGCGCGGTTCGCCCGTCCCTCTCCCGATCCGCGTAGAGCGCCGGAAAGTACGCCTCGCCCGGACCTGCCCGCAATACCGCGTGAACGCCACTCATGCTCGCCGCCAGCCGCAGGATGCCGTGGCTTCCGGGTCCCTCGTAGACGCCCCCGAGGAGCCTCACGGGACCTCGCCGTTCACAGCGGCTTGGAGAAAGACCGAACCTCGGTGTCCACAAGGCTCTGAGGTATGGAGGTATGGAGGTTTTGAGGGGTGCTTCACGAAATCCCATGGAAGCCTCGATCCTCCACCCCCGAGAACCCGAGAACCTGAGAACCTGTTCGCGATGGGCTCGATGCTTCCGCAAACCGCTTTCACAGGCTCAAGGCGTCGAGGGCCTCGGCCCGGTCGAAGGTGCCCGACAGGAGCTCCAGGATGCGTCGTGCGCCTTCGTAACCGTGGAGGCCGGCCCCGACGAAGTCCCGCGGGGAGCGGCACAGGTGGCCGCGGGCGACGAGCGGCGCGTGCAGCCCGGGGCTCGCGATCACGACGTCCGGCCTCGCCTCCTCGATACGCTTCATCTGGCCCAGCCAGTCGGGGGAGACGACCACGTCCACCCCGGAGCCCAGGGCCTGAAGCTCCTCGGCCAGAAACCTCCGGTCGAGCCGTGGGGCGCCGACCTCCAGCACGACCGCCCCGGCGTCGGCCAGAAAACGGGCGAGCGGGACCTCGAAGCCCGTGTCTCCGGCGAAGAAGATCCTCTTCCCCCTCACGCGGTTGCGAAGGGCCCCCAGCTCCTCCCACACCGACCGCGCCCGCATGACCTCGCTCGACCCGGCCCCCGCCTCGGCCGCCACGTCCTGCAAGAACCTGGCCGTCCCGTCGACCCCGATGGGCAGCAGCGTCCTGACCACCCTGGCGCCGCGGTCCCGCGCGGCGCCCGCGGCCACGGCGAGGTTCGGGTCGAGCACCCCGACGACCGTCCCCTCGCCCACCGGGGGCAGGCCTTCGGCATCGGGCACGACCCCCGAGACCTCGACCCCGCTTCTGGCGAGCTCCGCGACGAGCCCGGCGACGGAGCCGGGCGACAGGGCGGCCCCGAGAAGCACCACGGGATGGGCCTGCCCCGTGGCCTCCTCCCTGGCCCTGCCCCGCAGACCGAAGAGGCCGCCGCGCTTGGCCGGCGAGGCCGCCTCCAAAAGCTCGGAGGTCCTGCGCTTCGGGCACAGGCCGACGAGGGCGGCGAGGACGTGGTCTTCGAGGTCTGTCGAGAGGGCTCCCGGCGTTGGGTACGGGGCGTCCGGGTACACCGCCTCGACCGGCAGGTCCAGCTTGCGGGACGCGAGACGGGCCTCGAAAGCCGCGTCCACGCCGAGGTAAGAGGCCGCGCGGCCGCAGACCAGGAGCACGAACCCCGTGCCGGGGTGGATGGAATCCTCGATCAGGCCAGCGACCTGGCCCTGGCGGGGCGGGTCTTCGGGGTCGAGGGCGGCGAAGACCACGCGGCCGTTAGGAGGAGCGGGGGAGAGGGAGCGAACCAGGTGGGCTTCGGCCCGGGTGCCGGCGACGATCACCTGGGCACCCGGAAGCCTCTCCGCCAGGCCGTTCACGGCGTGGAGGGGCGGCAAGACGTCCGGTATCCCCGATTCGTTCAGGATCGTCAATTCTTCTCCCTAAACCTCTGGTGCGGGATGCCGGCCCCCCTCGTGCCGCTCCGGGAAGGTTCCTAGTTTAAGGCGTTTAGTGTGTCGAGCGCCAGGGCCATCATGTTGTCCACGGCGTTTCGAAGCTCTTCGTCGCTTATCCTGACCACCTCGGCGCCTATGGTGTCAGACACCGTCAGCAGGCACCCGGCCCGCACGCCCCGCATCGCCGCGAGCGTGAAGATCGCCGCCGCCTCCATCTCGACGGCGAGCACCCCGAGGTTTGCCCAGAGCTCGGCGGGCTTCTCCGTCGGGTCGTAGAAGAGGTCGGAGGAGACGATGGGCCCGACGGAGGTGCGCCTGCCGGCGTTCTCCGCGGCGTGGTATGCGGCGTGGACTATGTCGAAGTGGGCGGCCGGGGCGTAGGAGACCCCCTGGGTTATGGAGGAGACCGTCCCGTCCTGGGCGGTGGCCGACGTGGCCACTATCAGATCCCCCAGCCGCAGGTCCGGGTCGTACCCTCCGCAGGTCCCGACCCTGAGCAGGTTCCTGGCCCCGAGCTGGATCAACTCCTCCGTCACTATGGATGCGCTGGGACACCCCATGCCCGTGGTCTGGACCGAGACCGGCTTTCCTTTGTAGGTGCCGGTAAAACCGAGCATCCCCCTCTCGCCCGTCACCTGCCTCGCGCCCTCGAAAAAGTTCTCGGCTACGTACTTCGCCCGAAGCGGGTCCCCCGGTAGAAGAACGTTCTCGGCAAAATCTCCAGGCTCCGCGCGCACATGAACAGGGCTCATGGGCTCCTCCCTTCGGTCGTCGCAGCTGGTCAGCATCTCAGCCTGTCAGCAAGGGCCGAAGTGCTGAGAGCCGCCGGAGGCGGCGTGCTGACTAGCTGAAGTGCTCAAGAATAGCAGGGGCCGGGTGCGGGGGCTCGTCGGAGATCTCTATCGCTTCGAGGATCAGCCCCTCGGCCCTCTCCGCTTCGCGGTCGCCGTGGAGGCGGGCTATGGGGGCTCCTTTTTCGATCGGGTCGCCCGGTTTTGCCAGGAGTTCGACGCCGGCTGCCGGATCTATTT
This sequence comes from Rubrobacter tropicus, assembly GCF_011492945.1. Lineage (NCBI taxonomy): Bacteria > Bacillati > Actinomycetota > Rubrobacteria > Rubrobacterales > Rubrobacteraceae > Rubrobacter > Rubrobacter tropicus. The sequence continues at coordinate 3,103,257 of NZ_CP045119.1, read as the reverse complement.
CATCTGTCTTCTTCTGGCGGCCGGCGCCAAGGGCCAGCGCGGCTCGGCCCACGCCTATGGCGGCGAGACCGGACACGTAACCCGTGCGGGGGGCGGGGACTTCCCGGGTGGTCCGCGCTGTTGGGAGGTTTTCGAGGGCGTTGGGGGCGGCGCCCTGGGCCCGGGCGAAGCGCTCCAACCTCTCGTAGGCGGCGCCCGAAGAGAGTGCTTTCTCGACTGACGCCTCCGGGTTCTCGATCCCTTTGAGTTGGAGTAGCCTGGCGGCCACGAAGCGGGCTTCGTCGGCGAGGTCCTTCGGGACGGGGTCTCCGCGCAGGAAGGCGGCGCTCTCGCGGACTTCGAGGGCGTTGCCGATGGCGCCGCCCAGGGGAGTGTCCATGCCGGTTACGACGGCGGAGGCGCGGATGCCGAGGGATTCGCTGAGGCGGACGAGGAGGCCGGCGAGCTCGCGGGCGTCGTCCGGGGTCTTCATGAACGCACCCGAGCCCTGCTTCACGTCGTAGAGGAGGTGGCCCGCGCCGGTGGCCGCTTTTTTCGAGACGATGGAGGAGCCTATCAGGGGGAGGGAGTCCACGGTCCCGGTCGTGTCGCGCAGGGCGTAGATGGCCTTGTCGGCGGGCGCCAAGTCTCCGGCCTCGATGATGGCGAGGCCCACCTCCTCTACCTGGCGGCGGAACCGGGTTTCGGAGAGGTCCACCGAGAAACCGGGTATGGATTCCAGCTTGTCTATGGTACCGCCCGTCGTGCCGAGGCCTCGCCCCGAGAGCTTGGCGACCGGGGCCCCGCAGGCGGCGACTATGGGGAGGGAGATCAGGCTGATCTTGTCCCCGACCCCGCCCGTCGAGTGCTTGTCCACGCAATCCGGGAACGAGTAAGCCTCCCCCGACTCGGCCATGGCCCTGGTCAAAGCGAGCGTCTCCCCGTAGCCCATCCCCCGCAGAAAGACCGCCATCAACAACGCGGACATCTGGTAATCCGGCACGGAGCCTTCGGTGTACCCCGCCACAACGCCCCGGATAACGTCATCCGACAACTCCCCGCCGGCCTTCTTCGTCTCGATAGCTTCGAGCACCAGGCTCATCACACACTCCTTCCCAAGCTCTCCGCCATTCTAGCCGGGGCCGGACCCAAGCCCGGCTGACAGGCTGAGATGCTGACAAGCTATTCAGGCAACGCGGAGAGCACCCCGGCGAGGCGGTACAGCCCCGGGTCGAGTTTGCGTTTCTCGCCGGCCACCTCTTCGAGTGGGACGCGTCGGATCTCATCCCCCGAGAGCCCTACCATGACCCCGGATGCGTCGTCGGCCAACGCGCCCACGGCGGCGGCGCCGAGGCGGGCGGCGAGGATGCGGTCGAAGGCCGTCGGGGTGCCGCCGGACTGGATGTGCCCGAGGGTCGTCAGGTCGGCCTGGTAGCCGCCGCCCGCCTCGTTGACGAAGTCGCAGAACTCCCCGGCGGTCGGCGAGGCGCCCTCCGCCACCACCACCGTGAAGCGGGGCTTTCCCTTCTCGTAGGACTCGTTGAGCAGGTCGAGTAGTTCCTGGGGCTTCGCCTCGAACTCGGGGACCATGGTCGCGTCGGCGCCGCCGGCTATGGCGCTCATGACGGCGAGGTAGCCGGAGTCGCGGCCGAGCACCTCTACGACCATCGCCCGGCGTTGTGCGGTGGCCGTGTCCTTTATTCGGTCTATGACGGTGACGGCGGTGTTCAGGGCGGTGTCCACGCCGACGGAGAGCTCCGTGCCGGGGATGTCGTTGTCTATGGTCGCCGGGACGCCGACGGTCGGGAGGCCGCGTTCGTGGAGTTCCAGGCCGCCCGAGAGGCTGCCGCCGCCCCCGATCACGACCATCCCCCCGACGCCCGCTTCCCGGAGCCGCCCCAGGGCTTTCTCCTTGCCCTCCTCTTCCTCCTCGAACTGTGAGGAGCGGCCCGTGCCGAGGGCCGTGCCGCCCTGCTGGACGAGGCCCCAGAGTTCCTCGCGTTCGATGGGCCTGAGTTCCCCTCCAAGAGCCCGTAGTACCCGTCCTCGACCACCACGGCCTCCCAGCCCCGCGCGAACGCCGCCTGCGCCGCCGCCCGCACCGCCGCGTTCATCCCGGGGGCGACGCCCCCGCTCGTTAAAACCGCGACTCTCAAAAACGCCTCCTCTCGCCTGGTCCCGTGGGGGGTATGTACCCCCCGCGGGTCGTTTCTTCCCCTGGGGAGGTTTCGGGGGCCGTCTCCGGTTAGAATTCGCGGCAACGCGGAGAGGAGGGATCTTGGCCGGTTGCCCCGTTAGGGTGATGAGCTTCAACGTGAGGGGGGCGTCGCACAGGGATGGGATCAACGCCTGGGAAGGCCGCTCCGACCTCAACGTAAAAACCATAAAGCGGTACGGGCCGGGCGTGATCGGCTTCCAGGAAGTCCACGCCCCGAACCTCGCCGTCTACAAAGAGAAATTGTCCGGCTACGAACGCATCATGGGCCCAGCCTACGGCACGGACCGGGTGGAGGAGTTCGCCGCCATCTTCTACGACGCCGAGAGGTTCGAGGAGCTCGACTCGGGCGGCTTCTGGCTGAGCGACACGCCCGACGAGTCCTCCGCGAGCTGGGGAAACGAGGTGGTCCGCTCCGCCAACTGGGCCGTCCTGCGCTGCCTTGATACGGGCGTGGCCTTCCTCCACGCCAACACCCACCTCGACCACCTCAGCGAACACGCCCGCGTCGAGGGCAACCGCCTCATAGTCGGCCAGACCCAGGAGACCCTGGCGAACCACGGCCACCCGCCTACCATCGTCACGGGAGACTTCAACTGCAAGCCGGGCTCCGCCCCCTACGAGGTCTTCATGGGCGAGGGCTTCACCGACACCTTCCTCGCCGCCGGCAACGAGGACGGCAAAGATGCCTACACCTTCCACGCCTTCAAGGGCTCTAGTTTCAAGCCCAGCGACACGGACAAGCCCTTCGGCCGCATCGATTGGATCCTCGTCAAAGACCCGGACGACCGCGTAACCGTGCGCTCGCACCAGATCCCACGCGACGCCGACGAAGAGGCGGGCCTCTACCCGAGCGACCACTACCCCGTCCTCGCCGACTTCGACCTGAAAGCATAACCACCCCAAAACCCGATACCCAAAAAACCGAAGCCTCCAACCAAACCTTTTCGTCCCCGGGAGGATAAGAGAGGTAGAGGGTCCTACGGAAGCCGACCGGTGAGGTGAGAGTGGACGAGCGAAGAGCCATAGAGCGCCTCAAAGATGGTGATCCCGGCGGGCTCGAATACCTCGTGAGGGCGCACCAGGTGCGGGCCGTGCGGGCGGCGTACCTGATCTGCCGCGACCGCCCCCTCGCCGAAGACGTGGTGCAAAGCGCCTTCGTGAAGTCGTACGAGAAGATCAAGGGTTTCGACGGGGGCCGCCCCTTCGGCCCGTGGTTCATAAAGATCGTGGTCAACGGCGCCATCAAGGCCGCCTCCCGCCGGGAGAGGACGGTCCGCTACGAGGGGGGCTCTCCCGACGTCGTGCTGGAAGATCCCGGCACGAGCCCGCACAGACTGCTCGAAGAATCCGAGGAGCGCCGACGGGTCTGGACCGCCCTCGAGAAGCTCCCGCCGGCCCAGCGGGCCGCGATAGTCCAGCGCTACTACCTCGGCATGAGCGAGGCCGAGATCGCCGGAAGCGAGAACTCCCCGCCGGGAACGATCAAGTGGCGCCTGCACGCGGCCAGGCGAAAGCTCTCGAACCTCCTGCGCCCACAGTTCTGCGAGGAGCCGATCTTATCGAAAGACGCTACGGAAGGAGGCGGTGACCGTGGCTAACCAGAGAAAAAGACTCGAAAAGGCCCTGCGCGGCTGCGCCGAGGCCGGAGTTCCTGACACGACGGACCTGTGGCCGTCGGTCAAGGAGCGTGTGACAGGAGAGCGGCTCGTTACGGAGCCGGCAGGCCAGGCGCTGGCCGATGCGGATGCTCGCAGGCGTTCCTTTATTCCGCAGTTCGTGCCGAACACGCCGCTCGGCTGGGTGCTCGCGGCCGTCTCCGTGTTGATTCTGGGTGTGGGCGTCTACGCCGCCGTCGGTCCGGCAAGTGAGTTCTACCAGCGGGGACTGCCAGGAACCGTCGAGTCCGGCTCCGAGAAAGCAGGCCGTGGAAGCCCGGATCAGGAGAACGACCTTCAAGCGACGGGAGTAAGTACCGAACTCTTCCGGGAGGCGTTGCCCGGCGACGAGAACCTCTCCCTTGCCGAGAACGTGAATCAAACCGTCAAACGCGACGGTGCGAGCGTCACCCTGGAATGGGCCTATGCGGACACAGACTTCGTCGTGCTTGGTTTCAGCGTGCGCGACCTCGAAGAAGACAGGCGCAACGCCGGCAACCCCGCCACGCTAGAGCCTATCTTCGTGAGCAAGGAAGACGAGGACGTTCCCTCGGCGCCGGACCGCCGTTCCGAGCTCACGGACCAAGACGGCAGGTACTTCGGTTCTATCGACGGCGTCTCGATGGTGGCCAGCCCTGGCGCAGGCCAGAAGGAGCTAAGAGCCCCGAAGGCTCAAACGGCGGTCTTTGAGGTTCCGAAAGGGCTGAACGCCGGGCACAAACACAGCTTCCGTTTCGACGTCTTTCTCGAGGAGATGGCGGTGCCCAGCTCCATGGCCGAGGCGGAGAAGGGCTATCGGTCAGAGCCAAGGCCACCCATCGGACCGTTGACGTTCGATTTCGAGATACCCGTTCGATCCGTCCCCGTAATCGAGATCGGCCAGAAGGAGACCGTCAATGGAGTTACGTTGACCCTGGAGCGTGTGCTGAACTCTGGCGGCAAGCCGCAGGCGGTCGTCTGCTTCGAGCCCCCGAACGACGACTACGGGTGGCGTCCGAGCACGGCCCCGACGGGGTTCCAGGTCGAAGAGCCCCTACCGGTCGATCCGCTCAAGGGCGACTGCTGGTCGCTCACGATAGAAGATCCGGTGGAGGGACGCTCGACGGTGAAGGTGACGGAGATCTTCGGGTACCCGCAATCCGAAAAGGCCCTGCAGGCGAAAGACGAGGATGGAAAGCAGATCGAGGGTCCCTGGATCTTCGAGTTCGACGCACCCGAACGCTAGAAGATCTTTGTCGGGGCTTCTTGCAGATTACGCGAAGCTCTCTCCCGGAAGCCCGCGCTTCTCCACCCCAACCCACGCGCCCACGGAAGCCCCGACATCTGAGAATCCGGTCCGAACCCCGAGGTCGCGCGGCTCACCGGCGCCGACCACGAGCAACGGCACCCGCTCGCGGGTGTGGTCCGTCCCCCTGAAAGTGGGGTCGTTGCCGTGGTCGGCGGTGATGATGAGAAGGTCCTCGCCGGTTAGCGCGTCGAGCAGCCCGGGCAGGCGGTCGTCGAAGCGCTTTATGTTTTCGGCCATGCCTCGCGGGTCGCGGCGGTGGCCGTATTTGGCGTCGAAGTCTACGAGGTTGGCGAAGACGAGGCCAGACTCGATGCGGTCGAGGGATTCGAGGATGGCATTCACTTTCGCATCGTCGTCGGGCTGGCCGGGCAGGTGGTCGGTGATGCCCTTGCCGTCGAAGATGTCCCGGATCTTGCCGACCGCGACGACCTCGTGGCCCGCGTTTTTTATGAGGTCCATGTACGTCTCGGACGGCGGGGTGATGCCGTAGTCGTGGCGGTTCTCGTTCTCCCGCTCGTAGGAGCCGGAACTCCCGTGGAAAGGGCGGGCGATGACGCGCTCGACCATTATCTTTCCCTCGCCTATGAGCATCTTGTGGGCCTTCCGGCAGGCATCGTAGAGTTCTTCGAGGGGGATGATGTCCGTGTTCGCGGCGACCTGGAAGACGGAGTCGGCCGAGGTGTACAGGATCCAGGCTCCCGTCTTATCTTGCGCCGCCCCCAACTCCTCTATGATCTCCGTCCCCGAAGCCGGCCTGTTCCCTATAACCCCCCGCCCGGTCTCGTCCTCGAACCTGGCGAGTACGTCTTCGGGGAAACCGTCGGGGTAGGTCGGCAGCGGGTCGTCGAGCACCAGCCCCATCATCTCCCAGTGCCCGGCGAGCGTCGCCTTCGCCGCCGAGAGCTCGACCATGAGCCCGTGCGAGGCCCGGGGACGGTGCGCCCGGGGTATGCCCTCGATGGGCTCGACGTTGCCGAGGCCGAGGGCCTGCAGGTTCGGGGCATCGAGGCCGCCGACAGCCTTGGCGGTGTTGGCAAGCGTATTCGCGCCCTCGTCGCCGAAGTCCGCGGCGTCCGGCGCGTTGCCCGCGCCGAGTCCGTCCAGAACGACGATTATCGCCCTTCTTCCCATGTCCCTCCTTTGCAGACCAGCCGGTCCTCGACCGCCCTCGCTGATGGCCGAAAGCTGTTAGCGCGGTTCGGCTTGCGAACCGCTCGCCACCAGTATGCCCGCTGCGGCCGCGTTCGACAGGTCCGGGGAGCGTCAGTTCCCCGCAGGGCTGCGCGGGGTAAGTAACCGCCCACACGACGAGGTCGGGAGGCGCATGGGAGCCGGGTACGAGTTGAGAGAGGCGACGGAGGAGGACGCGGCGGAGATCCACGCCCTGGCCCGCGAGCTCGCCGGGGCCGTTGGGGACGCGATACCCGACGAGAGCGCGGTTCGGACGCGACTCGGGGAGCTCATCGAGGAGCCGCGGGCGCGGGTCTTCGTCGCTGAGGCCGAAGACGAGGTGGCGGGGGTGGTTAGCCTCTGGATCAAACCCGACCTCGCCCACGGCGATGCCGTCGTCGAAGTCCCGATGCTGGTAGTCTCCGAAGGACATCGCCGGAACGGCGTCGGAAAGTTGCTGATGGCGCGGACGCAAGAGGTCGCCGCCGAGAACGACGCCTCCATCATAGAGCTCGTCGCCACCAACGCAAACGTCGCGGCCCGCGACTTCTACAAGTCCCTGGGCTTTGTCGAGGCCGACGTCGTCGCCCTGGAGTTCGTCGGGGACGCCGAAAACCCGCCGGAGACTTAGCTATCAGCAGTCAGCTTTCAGCTTTCAGCCAGGCGGGCGAACCCGGCTGCGCTAGGCCGGGTAGGCTGCTACGGCCAGGAGGGCTACTACGAGGGCGCAGACGACGGCCCGCCAGACCGGCACTTCTTGCGCCTTTACCACCCCGAGCGGCATTAGCAGCGCGGCGGCCCACGCCACCGCCGCCCACCTGACGAGGGGCACGGCCAGGAACGGCAGGGCGAACCCGAGCGGATAGGCCACCACCCGCCAGGTCACCCCGAACCCGTATCGTCCGCCGGACGCCGCCAGATGATACGGACCGGCGAGCAGGACGGAGAGCGGCAGCGGCAGGACGAGCGCGACGAGCGCCGGGTAAAGCCCCGCGAAAAAGAACCAGACGACCGCCGCCGGGAGGCCCGAGAAGGCGAGGAAGAGCGCCGGGGCCCTTACGTCGGGGACCTTCGGGAGCAGCCCGAAGAAACGGATCGGGTGCACGAGGAGCGTCGATAGGAGGCGGAGGTAGCTCGAAAACGGGCGCGAGACGTCCCAGTCGCTCGCCCCGCCCCGGATCGTGTCCCGCGTGTACCCCCGCTTCGCCACGGGGGGATTATAGCCGTCGGCTTTCGGCTGGATTGAAGTAGAGGCTGCTTGTTTTCGATGGCGTGGGTTTTCAGGGTCGGGCCTTCCGAAAATCCGGGCGTAGTATGCTGGTCCCGCCATGGCACCGGGTTCCGCCGACAGAGAGAAGATCCCCCCCAGATGGGCCGTGGTTTGGGGTGTGGCGGTAGCGCTGGTCGCGGGCGTCTTCTACGTCGTCTCGCTCGCGCCCACGGTGCTGCCTTACGATACGCCTTACACGTTGGATTCCCCGATGCTGCAGGCCGCGGTTCCGGTGCTCGGCGTCGGGCACCCGACCGGCTACCCGACCTACATGATGCTGACGCACCTCTTCACCTACCTGCCCTTCGGGGACGTCGCCTACAGGGTCAACCTCGCTTCGGCCGCGTATGGCGTACTCGCGGTGTCCGCGGTCTACGCGGCGTGCCTGGCGCTGTGCCGCAGGGTCGTGGCGTCGGCGGCGGGCGCTCTGGCCTTCGGGCTCTCGGGGGCGTTCTGGTCTCAGGCCGTGATCGCCGAGGTCTACACCCTGAACGCCCTCTTCGTGGCCCTCGTCCTCTTCCTGCTGCTGCTGTGGCGGGAGCGGCGGGACGACCGGGTCTTGCTCGCCGCCGCGTCCGTCGCGGGACTCTCGCTCACCCACCACCTTTCGAGCGCGATGCTGATCCCGGCCGGCCTCCTCTTCGTGGCCCTGGCGGACAGGACCGTCCTCCTGCGGGGGGGCGCCTTGCCGAGGGGCCTCGGTGCTTTCGCGCTCGGCCTGTTGCCCCTGGTCTACCTTCCGGTACGGGCCGCCATGGGCGCGCCCCTGAACGAGGCCGATCCCTCCATCCCGGGCCGCTTCCTCGAGCTGGTAACGGGAGGAAGCTTCCTCGCGGAGTCCTCCGAAGCCGGCAGGGAGTGCGTCCCCTCCGCGCTTGCCCTCGAGGGGCCGGCCGCGAAGCTCGCCTCTTTCTCGCGGGAGGTCTTCGTCCAGTTCCCGCTGGCCTTCCTGGCGCTAGGGGTGTTCGGGGCGCTGTACTTTTTGTTCCGGGACCGGGCCGTGGCGGCCCTCCTCGGACTGGTCTTCTTCGGCTCATTCCTCCACGGTCTCGCCTACCGCTGGCTCGGCATCGAGGACTTCTCTGCGTTCCTGATCCCCGGCCTCCTCGTCCTCGCCGTCTGCGCCTCCGCCGGCCTGGGCCTCCTGTTTCGCCCGCTCGAGAACCTGACGGACCTTCCCGCCAGGCTCCTGCCGGTCGCGCTCTCCGCCGCCGTCCTCGCCATGCCCCTACTGGGCGCCTGGATCGCCTATGGCGGGGCGGACAGGAGCGGCGCCTACGAGGGACGCCGTGCCATCGAAGCGGTGGTCAGGAACGCGGATCGGAACGCGACGATCCTGCACCACCGCAGCCCCCTCTGGTACATGGTCCTCGTCGAGGAACGTCGGCAGGACCTGACCCTCGTCGATCCTTTTTGCACCTCCTGGAACCGCCGCACCGACCTCGTCTGGCCCGACGACCTGACCGCGGCGCAGTCGGCCCACCGCTACGAAACCGACGACACCACCGGCGTCGAGGCGGCGCGAAAGGCAGCAGCTCGCGGGTCCGTCTACGTCCTCGATCACGGCAGGGTGGACTACGAACGCTTCAGGGCGGCCGGCTTCGAGGCGGAGCCGGCCGGCGGTGGCCGGTTCCTCTACGAACTCGTCCCTCGCTGAGCGTCTCCGCTTGACGATCCACCAGACGCGAAGCGCAATACACATCAGGAGGTGTATAAACATGCGCACGAACATAGTCCTCGACGACGAGTTGGTGGAGGAGGCGTTCCGGCACTCGGACGCGAAGACCAAGCGGGAGTTGGTGGACCGGGCCTTGCGCGAGTTCGTAGACAACTACAAGCGCAAGGATATTCGGGAGTTGCGGGGGAAGAACCTGATACGCCCTGACTACGACTACAAGGCGCTTCGAGAAGGCCGCTGACCCTGTATCTCGTAGATACCTCGGTATGGATAAGCTACATGCGCGACAAAGAAAACGATGTCACGCGGCGTTTCGCAGAGATATCTGAGAGTGGTCGACCGTTCGGGATCACCGGCGTTATCTTTCAAGAAGTGTTGCAGGGAGCGTCCTCTCCGGCGAAGTTCGACTATCTCACGGAATACCTGTTCTCCCAGACCTTCTATCATCCCCGGTATCCCATCGGGACCTACCAGGAAGCCGCGCGTATGTACTTCGACTGTCATCGCGCGGGGGTGACCGTCCGTTCGGCCGTAGACTGCCTCATCGCCCGCGTCGCCATCGAGCACGACCTGGTGCTGCTCCACGACGACCGGGACTTCGAGAAGATGGCGGAGGTCGTCGACGGTCTCGTCCTCGCCTGAGCGGGCCGGGACCGCGCCCTCCGATCATCTATAATCACCCCAAAGTAGGGCGGAACCTCCAGAGAAGGGGTCGAATAACATGGCGGAAGATTCTTACGGCGCGCGCAGCAGCCTGGACGCCGGCTCAGGCGAAGTCGCCTACTACAGCCTGAAGAAGCTGGACGAGCAGGTGGAGGGGGACGTCTTCTCCCTCCCATTCTCGATCCGGGTGATGCTCGAGTCGCTGCTCAGAAACGCCGGCGGCAAGTTCGTCTCGAACGAGGACGTCGAGGCGCTGGCCAACTGGCCGGAGTCCGTCGGTGGGGAGCTGGCTTACCTGCCGGCCCGAGTAGTGATGCAGGACTTTACCGGGGTTCCGGCCATCGTGGACCTGGCGGCGATGCGGAGCGCGATGCAGGGCGTCGGGGGAGACCCGAAGAAGATCAACCCGCTGGTCCCCGTGGACCTCGTCATAGACCACTCGGTCCAGGTCGACGCCTTCGGCAACGCCGCGGCGCTGCAGTTCAACGCCGAGCGCGAGTTCGAGCGCAACCGCGAGCGCTACGAGTTCTTGAAGTGGGGCCAGCAGGCCTTCGACAACTTCTCCGTCGTTCCGCCCGCGACCGGCATCATCCACCAGGTCAACCTGGAGTATCTGGCCAAGGGCGTGATCGTCAAGGACGGCGTGGCAATGCCCGATACGCTCGTCGGGACCGACAGCCACACCACCATGATCAACGGCCTCGGCGTCCTCGGCTGGGGCGTCGGCGGCATCGAGGCCGAGGCGGTAACCCTCGGCCAGCCCTACTACATGCTCGTCCCCGAGGTCATAGGCTTCAAGCTGACGGATGCCTTGCAAGAAGGCGTCACGGCGACGGACCTGGTCCTCACCGTGACCCAGATGCTCCGCGCCCACGGCGTCGTCGGCAAGTTCGTCGAGTTCTACGGAGACGGCCTCTCCAGGCTCTCTTTGCCGGACCGCGCGACCATCGCCAACATGTCCCCCGAGTTCGGGGCTACCTGCACGTTCTTCCCGGTCGACGACGAGACGCTCAAGTACCTGCGGGGAACCGGGCGCGACGAGGAACTCGTCGAGCTCGTCGAGGCTTACCACAAGGAGCAGGGCCTGTGGCGCACGGACGAGACGCCGGAGCCGCGCTTCACCGAGGTGCTGGAGCTCGACCTTTCAACGGTCGAGGCGAGCCTCGCCGGACCGCGGCGCCCGCAGGACCGGGTTGCCCTGGACGACATGCAGCCCTCGTTCCGCCAGGCTTTGGCCGACATGGTCGGCCACGATCACGCGCTGGTCAACGGCTCCGCGAACGGCCATGGGGACGACGCGTACAACCACGCCGACGAGGAGTCCTTCCCGGCCAGCGACACCCCGAACCCGGACATACGAACCGGCCCGAGCCACACCTCCGACGATACCGAGTCGATGGAGGCCAGCGACACGCCCTCCGGGTCGGCCGACGCGACCAACGAGGGCGGGGGAGACCCCACCTCTGGCGCGGAGCCTGAGGGCGACGAGCCCGAGGCCGAGCCCTCAGGTTCCATCACCGTCACGGTGGACGGCGAGGAGATGTACCTCAAGCACGGGTCGGCCGTCATAGCGGCGATCACGTCCTGCACCAATACCTCTAATCCTTCGGTCATGATGGGCGCGGGGCTTCTCGCCAAGAAGGCCGTCGAGAAGGGCCTCAAGGTCCAGCCGCACGTAAAGACGAGCCTCGCGCCCGGCTCGAAGGTGGTCACCGAGTACCTCCAGACCTCGGGACTGCTGGATCCCCTGGAGAAGCTCCGCTTCGACGTCGTGGGTTACGGCTGCACCACCTGCATCGGCAACTCCGGGCCGCTGGCGGAGGAGATCTCCTCCGCCGTCGAGGAGAACGACCTCGTCGTCGCGGCGGTCCTCTCGGGCAACCGTAACTTCGAGGGGCGCATCAACCCCGACGTTCGGGCAAACTACCTGGCATCCCCGCCGCTCGTCGTCGCCTACGCCCTGGCCGGGACGGTCGATATAGACCTCTCGCAGGACCCGCTCGGGGAGGACTCCGACGGTAACCCGGTCTACTTGAAGGACATCTGGCCCTCGCAGGAGGAGGTCGCCCGCGAGATCGAGAACGCGCTCGACCCGAGCATCTACCGCGAGCAGTACGCGGACGTCTACACGGGCAACGAGCAGTGGAACGGGGTAGACGTCCCCGAGGGCGACCTCTACGAGTGGGACCCCGACTCGACGTATATCCAGGAGCCTAGCTTCTTCAAGGACCTCGACCCAGACGCCGCGGACGTCGAAGACATCGAGGGGGCCCGCGTGCTCGTCCGGGTCGGCGACTCCGTTACGACCGACCACATCTCGCCCGCTGGGGCCATACCGTCCAAGATGCCAGCGGGCAAGTACCTCATAGAGAAGGGCGTCGACCCGCGGAACTTCAACTCGTTTGGTTCCCGCCGCGGCAACCACGAGGTCATGGTGCGGGGCACCTTCGGCAACATCCGCCTGCGCAACCAGCTGGTCGAGAAGGAGGGCGGCTACACCGTCCACCTGCCCGACGGCGGGGAGACCACGATCTACGAGGCGAGCCTCCAGTACGCCGAAGAGGGCGTCCCCCTGATAGTCCTCGCCGGCAAGGAGTACGGCTCGGGCTCCTCGCGCGACTGGGCCGCCAAGGGCTCCTTCCTGCTCGGCGTGAAGGCCGTCATAGCCGAGAGCTTCGAGCGCATCCACCGCTCCAACCTCATAGGCATGGGTGTCCTCCCCGTCCAGTACGCCGAAGGCGAGAACGCTGACTCTATAGGCCTCACGGGCCACGAGTCCTTCGACATTGGCGGCCTCGCCGACCTCGAACCCGGTAAGGAATTGACCGTCAAGGCAACCTCCGACGACGGCGAGACAAAGGAGTTCAAGGTCAAGGCCCGCGTGGATTCTCCGGTAGAGGTCGAGTACCTCAGGAACGGCGGCATCCTGCACACCGTGCTCCGGCAGTTCCTCAAGGAGGACGAGTAGCGGTTCGCTTTGCGAACCGCGCTGTCGGCTTTCAGCCATCAGCGTTCAGCTTTCGGGGTTGTTGGACGGCCGTGACGTGGAAGCGACGTTTCCGCAGGCCGTTGCAGGAGTAGGGAGGGACAGAGCCTGTGCCGGATAAAGTTCTCGTAACGCGGGAGATCCCGGCCGCCGGGCTCCGCCCCCTCGAAGGTTTCGACCTGACCGTCCTCTCGGAAGCCCCTCCCGAACGCGAAGAACTGCTCGAAGCCGCTGAAGGAGTCGCCGGTGTCCTCTCCAACGTCACGGAGAAGATCGACGCCGAGTTCATGGACGCCGCAGGCGAAGGCCTCAAGGTCATCGCCAACATGGCTGTCGGCTACGACAACATAGACGTCGCCGCCGCCAAAGAGCGCGGCATAGCCGTCACCAACACCCCCGGCGTCCTCGACGAGACGACCGCCGACACGGCCTTTATGCTCCTCCTCGCCGCGGCCCGCCGCCTCGGCGAGTCCGAACGAACCCTACGCGCCGGCGAGTGGCACTGGTGGGGGCCGAAGCTCTTCGTCGGCGTCGACGTGTGGGGCAAGAAGCTCGGCATCGTAGGCATGGGCCGCATCGGGCAGGCCGTCGCCCGTCGCGGCAAGGGCTTCGGCATGGACATCATCTACCACAACCGCTCCCGCAAAGAAGACGCCGAAAACGAGCTCGACGCCCGCTACACGGACCTCGAAGAGCTGCTCCAAACAGCCGACTTCGTCTCCATCCACACCCCCCTGACCGACGAGACCAGGCACCTGATCGGCGCCGAAGAGCTCGGCAAGATGAAACCCACGGCCGTACTCGTCAACACCTCCCGCGGCCCCGTCGTGGACGAAGAAGCCCTGGCCGACGCCCTCGCCGAAGGCCGCATCTTCGCCGCGGGCCTCGACGTCTACGAAGAGGAACCCAAGGTCCACCCGAAGCTACTCGAACTCGAAAACGCCGTGCTCGCCCCGCACATCGGCAGCGGCTCCCGGGAGACCCGCGACGGGATGGCCGTCCTCGCCGCCGAGAACGTCGTCGCCGTTCTCTCCGGGGAAAAACCGAAGACGCCCGTCGACCAGTAACTGCTCACCCCCTCTCCCGAACCTCTTGCGGGTCGCCTGCAAGAGATGCCGTCAGCTATCGCATCTTCCTTGACAAGTGCCGGCAACCAGTCTATATTGCAACTAGGTTTGTAATACAAACTTAAGCTGGAGGTAGTGGGGTGGAGGATTTGGGGAGGATCAGGTTCGTCACGGAGAACTACGAGCGGTTGCAGGGGTTGCGGCGTCTTCCGCTGGCCCTGTGCGTCACGGCGTTTGGCCTTCTCGTCCAACTCGACAAAGATCTCCTGGCGATGGCTATGGCGGTCGTCGTGATCTACCCGGCTTTCTTCGCGGAGTCGATAGTGGGTCGTCTATACGAGCGGAGGTTCGGCCGCGTGCGGTCGCGAGTGCGTCCGACGGATTACGTGTTCTGGGCCGCGCTCGTCGCCCTGGTCTTCGCGATGGATTCCGTGCAAATGTGGTTGGATGGATCTCTCGTGCTTGCCGTCGGAGGAATCGTGGGCGCCGCTTACGTGCTCGGCGCGTTCTGGCCGCGCGAAAAACGCCACGGAAGTACGGCGTACTGGCCCATCATCGCGGCGCTCGCGGTGGCTACGGGCTTGCTCTCCGCCTTTGGAGCCGTTGCGCCAGGACTGTTCATAATCGGACTGGGTCTCTCTGTCTCGGTCGGGCTCTTGCTCGACCACCTGCTGTTGGTCCGTACCTTCAAGAGAGCACCGAAGGAGGAGGCCGATGCCGGAGCCGTTTGAGGAACTGGCGGGCCTGGACCGCCTGATCCACGAGCCCGCCCGCCTTGCCGTCATGACGGCCCTCGCCGCCTCCAACGGCGCGGACTTCTTGTTCTTGCAACGCCTGACCGGGCTGACGAAGGGGAACCTCTCTAGCCACCTCTCCAAGCTGGAGAACGCGGAGATGGTCAAGATCCGCAAACAGTTCGTCGGCAAGACGCCAAACACGTTCGTCACCGCGACGAAGAAGGGCCGCAACGCCATAGACGAGCACTGGTCCAGGCTGGAGAAGCTGCGCGGAAGCGCGGTGGTGTGGCATGAGGGGCCGAAACCTGACGACGGTTTTCGGTCGCGGGACGGAGGACGATAGAGGAGGGAAGCAGGATGTGTCGCCCTCTGCTTCCCTTCGCGAATCGAGGTTCGGGCCGTCAAGTAGAAGGAGCGTTTATTGGAGCATAGAGTAGCGGTCGCCGTCGTAACCGGAGCAGCCCGCGGCATCGGACGCAGGATCTGCTCCGAGCTAGCCGAACGCGGCTACCGGGTTGCCGCCAACGACCTGAACGCGCCGGACGAAACGGTCAGCGAACTCCGGTTCGCCGGCGCCGATGCCCTCTCCATCCCCGGCGACGTCTCGGACGAGGCGGCGGTCGGGCGGATGGTCGAGACCACGATGGACGAGTTTGGCCGAGTCGACGTCCTGGTAAACAACGCGGGCATCAGCACCATCGTCCCGGCAGAGGAGACGACGCTCGCGGACTGGAACCGTACCCTGGCCGTGAACCTGACCGGCCCGTTCCTGACGTGCCGCGAGTTCGGAAAGGCGATGCTGGATCGAGGCTCCGGCCGCATCGTAAATGTCGCATCCGTGGCCGGGCTGCTCGGCGTGGGGGACAGGGCGGCGTACAACGCGAGCAAGCACGGCCTCATCGGCCTGACCCGAACGCTCGCCTCCGAGTGGGGCGGGCGGGGCGTTCGCGTGAACGCGGTCTGTCCTGGATGGGTAAAGACGGAGATGGATGATGAGGATCAGGCCGGCGGCGGCTACACGGACGCGGACATCGAAGGCCGCGTCCCCATGGCCCGCTTCGCCACGCCCGAGGACGTGGCCCGCGCGGTCGCGTTCCTGGCAGACCCCGCGCAGAGCGGTTTCGTCAACGGCCACACTCTTTCGGTCGACGGCGGCTGGTTCGCGGACGGTTCGTGGGAAGGTTTGAGGAGGCGTAAGCAGGAACCGCCTCCCGGGCGGTAGAGGCAGGGTTCAGCGCGTGAGAAGCGGCGAGGTCAGGCCGACAAACGGGGCTCGCGCCGGATGAAGACGGACCGCGCGAGCGAATCTCCCAAGGCGTACGTCCCCCCGTCCTCGTCCCTGACGGTCACGACGCCGTCCAACTCTCTCGTCTCCTCAATGTGCAGGAGACGCCCGGGGACGAGGCCGCGCTCCCCGAGGTAGTCTAGGGCCTCGGTGCTCTCGTCGCTGACCTTGTAGATGCGGACCCACCCCCCGGCCTCAGCCTCCCGCAACGGGGACGAATCGTCCACCGCCAAAGCGCCTTCGGGCGTCGGTATGGGGTCGCCGTGCGGGTCCCGATCCGGATGCCCCAGAAGCTCAGCCAGCCTCTCCGTGAACCCGTCCGAGACGGCGTGCTCCAGCCTTTCGGCCTCCTCGTGTACCTCCTGCCAGTCGTACCCGAGATGCTCCAACAAAAAAGTCTCGATCAGCCGGTGCCGCCTGACGAGCCGCAACGCCTCGGCCCTCCCCAACTCCGTGAGCGAAGCCCCCCGATACCGCTCGTACCTGACCAACCCCATCTCCTGCAACCGGCCCAACATGCTCGTCACAGACGCCGGCGCAACCGAAAGATGGACCGAGATCTCCTTGGTGGAAGCCGCCCCCGCACCCCCAAGGCTCCACACGGCCTTGAGGTAATCCCCAACGGACGCGGAGAGCACGGAGGTTTTGGTGGCCCCATAAGTCATCGAAACGTGATTCTATCCCAAAGCACGAGCCTTGCGTTTTGAATCCCCGTATTTTATTATTAGTCACAGCTAATTTAGACGAGACTAAAAATTCTGTGCAGGCGTGATCTGGGATCGAGGGCAGGGCGGATGAGAAGGGTAGAGGGCGCGGTTTCGAGGCGTGACTTTCTGAGGGCCGCGGGTGTCGCGGGGGCTGTGGGTGTCTCTGGCGGGTTGCTGGGGGCGCACGCTGGCCGGGCTCTGGGCCAGGACCACTCCGGGCACGCGATGGGGTCGGAAATGACGGGGATGTCCCACGGCGGCAACGGGACGGCGGGGGACGTGGATCTTTCGAGGTTCGATCCCATGAAGTTCCTGCGCCACTTCGACTACGGCCAGGAGCGCCGCGAGGGCGGTAGGACCGTCAGGGAGTGGGAGATCTCGGCCGAGGAGGTCGATATAGAGGTCGCCCCGGGCGTGATGTACCCGGCCTGGGCCTACAACGGGCAGGTTCCGGGGCCGACGCTCAGGGCCACGGAGGGGGACCGCCTGCGGGTCGTCTTCAAGAACCGGGGGGCCCACCCGCACACCATCCACTTCCACGGCTTCCATCCGGCCAACATGGACGGGGTGTTCGAGATGGTCGGCCCCGGGCAGGAGTTCGTCTACGAGTTCGACGCCGAGCCCTTTGGCTGCCACCTCTACCACTGCCACACCATGCCGCTCAAGAAGCACATCGAGAAGGGGTTGTACGGTGCTTTCATCATAGATCCGAAAGAGGGGCGTCCCGAGGCAGACGAGATGGTGATGGTGCTAAACGGCTTCGACACCAACTTCGACGGCGCCAACGAGGTTTACGCGGTCAACACCGTCGCGTTCCACCACCAGAAGCATCCCGTAAAGATAAAAAAAGACGAGCTCGTCAGGATCTACGTGGTCAACGCGCTCGAGTTCGACTTTATAAACAGCTTCCACACCCACGCCAACTTCTTCGACTACTATCCGACGGGCACGAAGCTGGAGCCGTCTGAGTTCACGGACACCAAGATGTTGGCGCAGGGGGAGCGCGGGATCATGGAACTCCGCTACGGCTTCCCCGGACGGTTCATGTTCCACGCCCACGTCAGCGAGTTCGCCGAGCTCGGCTGGATGGGCCTCTTCGAGGTTGAGGAGTAGACGGTGGGGAAGACAAACAAAGGGCGCGGGCCGGTCTGGGTGTTGCTCGGGTTGTTGCCGCTGTTGGGCCTCGGCGTGCTGCTCGCCCTGATCACGCTAAACGGCGCCGGCATCGGGCGCGAGGACGTGCCGCCCGTCGAGGACCTGACCGCCACGCGGGTCGCCCTGCCGACGGAGAACGAGATCGTGGTCCACGTCACCAACGGCGGCCCCGACCCGGTCACGGTAGAGCAGGTAACGGTCAACGAGGCGTTGTGGGACTTCGAGATGACGCCAGGCAACACCGTGCCGCCGCGCGGTTCGGCCGAGATAACCATCCCGTACACGTGGGTCGAAGGCGAGGCCTACGGGATAGGCATGATCTCCGCCACCGGCACCACCTTCGAGGCGGAGGTCCCGCTGGCGGTCCTGACGCCGGGCCTCACGGGCGACGCGTTCTGGCGCTACGCGCTGATCGGCTTCTACGTCGGCGTCGTTCCGGTCTCCCTCGGCCTCCTGTGGTACCCGTTCCTGCGGCGGCTCGGATCGTCGGGGATGAACTTCGTGCTCGCGCTTACCGTGGGGCTCCTGTTCTGGCTGGTGCTCGACACCCTGCTCGACGCCGTGGAGACAGCCGGGACCCTCCCCGGTTTCTTCTCGGGGGTCCCGATGGTGCTCTCCGTAACGGCACTCACCCTTCTCGGGCTCCTCGGCTCCGGCCGGCTCTTCCGCCGCGGGGGCGGGGAGAGCAGCCGGCTCTCGACCTCCTACCGGATAGCGGGCGGGATCGGGCTGCACAACCTCGGCGAGGGATTGGCTATTGGGGCGGCTTTCGCGCTGGGCGAGGTTGCCCTCGGCACCTTCCTCGTCATCGGCTTCACGCTGCACAACATCACCGAGGGGATCGGGATCGCCGCGCCGATCCTCAAGGAGAGGCCTTCCCTGTCGCACTTTATCGGGCTGGCGTTGCTCGGCGGCGGGCCCGCCATCCTCGGGACTTGGATCGCCGGCTTCGCCTACTCGCCGCTGGCCGCGGCCCTGTTCCTGGCCGTCGGCGCCGGCGCCATACTCCAGGTCATCTACGAAGTCTCGCGGCTCCTTCTCAAAGACTCCGAGAGGTCCAGGAAGCCGGCGCTCTCGGCGTCCAACCTCGGCGGGCTCACGGCGGGCGTCGCGATCATGTACGCGACCGCCCTTCTCGTCAGCGTCTGATGCGGTTCGCTTCGCGAACCGCAGCCTGTCAGCGTTTCAGCCGGTCAGCAAAAGTTTTGCTGACCGGCTGAGAGCGACCGGAGGGAGCGTGCTGAAAGCGTAGCCCGAAGGGCGCAGCGTGCTGAGAGGCGCCGAAGGCGCCGTGCTATATTGAAACCCGGGTTTAGTCCGGGTAGAGTTTCGTTTTAAGTGGAACTAAACAACTTCCTGGGGGATATGACGGCCGATTACAGCGACAGCAATTCGACACATAGGATCGAGAACGTTCCGTCCGGTCGCGCCGGGACGGGGGGTGGCCCGTGATGGGCGTGTTCGCGGATCTGCCGCCCGTATTGCAGGCGTTGCTGGCCACCCTGTTCACGTGGGGGATGACGGCGGCGGGTGCGGCGCTCGTTTTCGGGACGAAGAAAGTACCGCGTAAGTTGTTGGATGCGATGCTCGGGTTCGCGGCGGGCGTCATGATCGCGGCCAGCTTCTGGTCGCTACTGGCGCCGGCCATAGACCTCTCCGAGGGGGGGGCCCTGCCCGTGTGGGTGCCGCCGATCATCGGGTTCCTCGCCGGTGGAGTCTTCCTTCGGCTCCTGGACAAGGCCCTGCCGCACCTGCATCCTGGGATGAAGATCTCCGAGGCCGAGGGTCCTCACACCAGTTGGCGGCGGAGCGTGTTGCTCGTCTCGGCGATAACGCTCCACAACATCCCGGAGGGGCTGGCCGTGGGGTGAGCTTCGGGCGGTGGGGCTGGGCCTCACGCAGGGCGTGCCGGGCGCCACCCTGGGGGAGCCATAGCGCTCGCCATCGGCATCGGGCTGCAGAATTTTCCGGAGGGCACCGCGGTCTCCATGCCCCTCAGGCGCGAGGGGATGAGCCGGGGCAAAAGCTTCTTCTACGGGCAGCTCTCGGGCGTGGTCGAACCCGTGGCCGCGGTTATCGGGGCCTCGGTCGTGCTCCTGGCCCAGCCCGTTTTGCCCTACGCCCTCGCCTTCGCCGCCGGGGCCATGATCTTCGTGGTCGCCGAGGAGCTGATCCCCGAGGCCAAACGCGGCAGCCCCGACATCGCCGCCATGTCCCTGATGGTCGGCTTCGCCGTCATGATGACCCTCGACGTCGCGCTGGGATAGCCCGCCGCTTCGCGGCTCGTCGGCCCGCTCCGGCTTCGCCTCCGCTTTCAGCACGCATCGGACTGCTTCGCAGTCCTCGCTCTCAGCCAGTCAGCTTCCTGCCGCTCGCGGCCCTACCGGGCAGCGCGTGACGCAGCGTTTGGGTTGCCGGAGAACGTATCGCTCACAGACGACCTGGCTGACAGGCTGAAATGCTGAAGCGGGGGAGGGCGCCGCGCTGGGCGAGGCCGAAGACCAGACCGATCGGCAAGGAGCCCAGAGCGTTCACCGCGAACGTGCCCCACGGGAACCCCGCCGAGCTGCGAGTGCAACCAGCCACCAGGCAGGTAGCGCCCACCGGCCCCGAGCCCGCCCGGTGAGACCGGACCCGGCCGCCATCTCTTTTGGGCCGGAGTCGCGGATCTTACGATGAGTAACAAGCACGCACAAGGACCTGGACGAGTCGCGGCGGTACGGGCGCGGCGTCGGGGAGCGTCCGACACCTCTATACTGCCACCGCGGAACGGTCATCGGGGAGAGGTGGAGTGCGAAGATACCTGAAACCTGAAGCCCGATGCTCGTAGCCTCCAAAACCGCGGTGTGGGCGTGGGTGCT
Organism: Rubrobacter tropicus; assembly: GCF_011492945.1. Classification (NCBI taxonomy): domain Bacteria; kingdom Bacillati; phylum Actinomycetota; class Rubrobacteria; order Rubrobacterales; family Rubrobacteraceae; genus Rubrobacter; species Rubrobacter tropicus. Next base: position 3,082,538 of record NZ_CP045119.1, on the reverse strand, counting down.
CTACGACTTCGCCAACACCATCTTCTCCGTCACCGTGCTCACCCTATTCTTCCCGCTCTGGGTTGAGGAGAGGGTAGGAAGCGGGGCCTTTCTCTCCGCGGCGGGCCTGGTCAACGCCGCGACGGCCGTATCGGCCCTTCTGGTGGTCCTTTCGGCGCCGGTGCTCGGGGCCGTCGCCGACTTCAGGCAACGAAGGGTGCCTTACCTCGCCGCGCTGACCGTGGCCGCCGTGGCGTTTACGGCGGCGCTGGACGTGGCGGGAGGGGTGGTCGTCGGGATCGCGGTCTTCGTGGCGGCGGACGTTGCGTACCAGTCGGCGCTCGTCTTCTACAACGCGCTGTTGCCCGCGGTCTCCGCCGGAAGGGGGGAGGGGCGTATCAGCGGCTACGGGACGGCGGCGGGGTACGTCGGCACCATCCTCGCCCTCGTCGTGCTGACGTTCTTCGTCGAGAACGGCGAGGCCCTGAGCCGGGCGCTCGGGGTCTTCGGCGGCTGGCTGGAGACCGGGAGAGGCGCGAACTCGAACGCCTTCCTTCCCACCGCCTTCCTGTACCTCGCGTTCAGCCTGCCGGCCTTCTTTCTCGTGCCCGACCCGGCCGTGCGGGCCAGGCGGCCGGTCTCCATCGGCGCGGCATACAGGGACGTGGTCGGGACTTTGAGGAACCTGCGCGCCTACGCGGGGGTGGGCACGTTCATCGTCGCGACCGTCCTTTACACCGACGCGGCCAACACCGCCATAGCAAACATGGCGCTCTACGGGCGGGTGGTCTTCGGGATGGACACCGCGCAGGTGACGCGCCTCTTGCTCTTCTCGACGGTCTTCGCCGTGGTCGGCTCGGCCGTCTTCGGGTTCCTGTGCGACAGGAACGGGCCGAAAAAGACGCTGCTGGTGGTGCTTGTGTTGTGGTTGGTAGCCATCGTGCTTGCCGCGGGGGCGCTCGGGGCCTGGATGCTCTTTCTGGCCGGGCCCGTGGTGGGTGTTGCGCTCGGCGGGATGTGGACCGTGGGGCGCGTGATGCTCGTGGCGCTCTCGCCCCGGAGAAGCTCGGGAATTCTTCGGGCTCTTCTCGCTCGCCGGAAAAGTCTCGGCGGTCTTCGGGCCGGCGCTCACGTCGGCCCTGCTCTTCGTGTTCGGGGAGGGCCGTCGCGTACAGGGTCTCGATAGGGGCCCTCGCCCTGATCATGGTCGGCGGCATCTACTTTCTCTGGCGCGTCCCGGACGCGCGTCCGGGACGCGCCGTGAGGGCTCCACTTGATTCGCGGGGCGCTGGGACTGAAGATGTGGGGAGATGAAAGGGAGAGAGAGATGACGCTCGTCGCGTTGCGGGGGCCGGTGGTGACGGACTACGAGGTCTGGCCCGAGGGCACCGTGCTCTTCGGCGACGGGGCCGTAGCGGACGTGGACCGGGAGGGGACCCTCGCCGAAGACGCCGACGAGGTGTACGAGTACCCGGACGCCCTGATCCTGCCCGGCTTCGTGGACCTCCAGGTGAACGGGGCCTTCGGCGTGGACGTCGCCTCGGAGCCTACGCGCCTCGCCGAGCTCTCCCGGGCCCTGCTCTCTACCGGGACCACAGCCTACCTGCCGACCGTGATCTCCTCCCCCGAGGCCCTTTACGAGGAGGCGTTGCCGGCCATCGGGCGGGACACGGGCGGTTCCGACGGGGGCGCGGAGGTGCTCGGCGTTCACCTCGAAGGACCGTTTTTGAACCTGCAGAAGAGGGGCGCACACGCCGCCGCCCACGTCGTGCCGCCCGACCCGGCCCTGCTCGCCCGGCTGCTCGACCTCGGGCCCGTCCGGATGGTCACGCTCGCCCCCGAACTTCGGGGGGCGGTAGATCTGATCGACCAGGCCGCCGGGCGCGGGGCGGTAGTCTCCGCCGGCCATTCGGACGCCCGCTTCGAACTTGCCTACGGCGCTTTCGACGGGAGGGTCGGCGGCGTCACCCACCTCTTCAACGCGTCGAGCCCGATGCACCACCGCGAACCCGGCCTGCCGGGAGCGGCCTTCGCCCACCCGAGGGTCTCCTGCGGCATCATCGCCGACGGTCACCACGTCCACCCGGAGATGGTGGGCCTCGCCTTCCGCATGCTGGGCCCCGACCGGCTCCACCTGGTGACGGACGCCATCGCCGCCGCCGGCGCCCCTGCTGGCGAATACCGCCTCGCTACCCGCACCGTCTACTCCAACGGCGGCGTCCCGAAGCTCGGCAGCGGCGCCATAGCCGGCAGCGTACTTACGATGGAGGAGGCCTTCCGCAACATCCTCGCCTTCACAGGCTGCACGATCCCCGAGGCGGCCCGCATGGCCTCGACCTCACCCGCGAGGCTCCTCGGCGAGGGCCGCCGCAAGGGCCGCCTCGTCCCCGGCTACGACGCAGACGTGACCGTGCTCGCCCCCGACCTCTCCGTCGAGGCCGTCTGGCGCGGCGGCCGTCTCGCTTACTCCAGGGCGCGCGCATGAAGCGGAAGTTCGGTTCCGTGACCGTCGAATGCGTGCTCGGGGATATAACGGAGCAGCCCGACGTCGACGCCGTGGTCAACGCGGCCAACGCCCGCCTGGAGACCGGGGGAGGCGTGGCCGGCGCCATCCACCGCGCCGCCGGGCCGGGGCTCGCCGCCGAGGCGCGCCCGCTCGGCCCGATACGCCCCGGCGAGGCCGTCATCACGGGCGGTCACGGCCTGCCGAACGGGTTCGTGATCCACGCTCTGGGCCCCGTCTACGGCCAGGACCGCCCCGAGGAAGAGCTTCTGGCCGCCTGCTACCGCAACTCCCTCGCCCTCGCCGACGAGAACGGTGCCGCCTCGGTCGCCTTTCCCGCCATCTCTACCGGCATCTTCGGATACCCCGTCGAAGAAGCCGCCGAGGTCGCCCTTCGTACCGTCCGGGACGAAGCGGGAGATCTCCGCAACGTGCGCCTGATCCGCTTCGTCCTCTTCGGACAGAAAGACCTCGAAGCCCACGAACGGGCCCTCGCCACGAGAAGCTGAGAGCTGACGGCTGAAAGCTAAAAACCCGACGGCTTAGGAGGGGGAAATTACAAAGATTTTTCACTCTGTGGGCCGCCGGGCTTGCCGAACATAACTACCCGGCTCCGCCGCTCCGAAACATCCGATCCAGCCTCCTTCGCGTAAGAAGGGGCAGAGGGGTTCAGCCGCGGAGGCGTGCCCGGAACACTACTGAAGGGGAGGACTGGATGAGAACGCTGGCGTTGTCGCCCTTCGCGGGGCTCGCGGGTTTGGCCCCGCTCGTCGTGCGAATAATCGTGGGCACCATCATGGCCGTCCACGGCTTCCAGAAGCTCGTGGGAGGGCCGGCGAACTTCGGTGCATTCCTCCAGCAACTCGGCGTACCCGCGCCGACGCTAATGGCCTACGTCGTGACGTTCGTGGAGCTCGTCGGGGGCATCCTGCTCATCCTCGGGCTCTTCTCCCGCCTGGCCGCCCTGCTCCTGACGATCAACCTCACCGTCGCGATCCTGCTGGTCAAGCTGGACGTGGGGCTCATCGCGCCGGCCGACCAGCCCGGCGTCGGGTACGAGCTCGACCTGGCCCTTATCGCCGGTTTCCTCGTAATCCTCTTCGCGGGCCCCGGACCCATCTCCATAGACCGCATCCTCGGCCTAGACGGGCCCGCTTCGGACAGGGCGTGAGCGAAAAGTCAGCCTGTCAGCATTTCAGCCTGTCAGCACTTCAGCTTTCTGGCTGACAAGCTGAGAGCGACCGCAGGGAGCGTGCTGAAAGGCGCGCAGCGCCGCGCTGACGAGCGGAGGCCGAAGGCCGGAGCGTGCTAGAATCTGTCCATGACAGATTCTACGAAAAAGATCCAAAAGACCGAAGAAGAGTGGCAGGACGAGCTGACCTCGGAGCAGTACAGGGTCACCCGCATGAAGGGGACTGAGCGCCCGTTCAGTGGGGAGTACAACGACAACAAGGAGGAGGGCATCTACCGCTGCGTCGCGTGCGGGACGCCCCTCTTCTCCTCTGAGAGCAAGTACGACTCCGGGACCGGCTGGCCGAGCTTCTGGGAGCCCGTGGACGCGGACAACGTCGAGACCGAGGAGGACCGCATGCTCTTCATGCGCCGGACCGAGGTGCATTGCGCCACCTGCGGCGCCCACCAGGGCCACGTCTTCGAGGACGGGCCGCAGCCGACGGGCCTGCGCTACTGCATAAACTCCGCCGCCCTCCGCTTCGACCCGGAGACCGGCCAGAAGTAGCTTTTTGGGCTATCAGCCGTAAGCTATCAGCTTTCGGCTTCTCGGGCGTCCGTCGCTTCCCGCGGCGGGCGTTGTCCTTTGCGCCGGTCTCTCGGGTTGCCAAACAGTAATTTCTCATCCGGTCGGCTTCGGGGGTCTTCTCTATCCTCGTGGGGACGAGCGGTAGAGATCGGGGGGTGCAGCCTTGGCGACGAGTCAGGTCCGGGAAGAGCGAATTCAGAACCTGAACGAAGAGGCAGCGCGGGACGGGGATTACGTCCTGTACTGGATGCAGTCTTCCCAGCGGGCCGACCACAACCACGCCCTCGAGTACGCGGTGCAGCGGGCCAACGACCTGGACCAGCGCCTGCTCGTGGTGTTCGGCCTGACCGACGACTATCCAGAGGCGAACCTCAGGCACTACGCCTTCATGCTGGAGGGGCTCGCCGACGTGGAAGAGGCGTTGGGCAGGCGCGGCATAAAGTTCGTGGTCCGCAAGGGATCTCCCGACGAAGTGGCCCTGGAGGCAGGGGAAAACGCCTCCCTCATCGTCACCGACCGCGGCTACATGCGCCCCCAGAAGAGGTGGCGCGAGAGGGCGGCGGGGGAGGCGGGGTGCCCCCTCGTGCAGGTCGAGACGGACGTGGTCGTGCCCGTCGAGCTGGCCTCGGGCAAGCAGGAGCACGCCGCGCGGACCTTGAGGCCCAAGATTCACGAGTACCTGGACGACTTTCTCGTGGAACTGAACCCCACGAAGGTCCAAAAGCAGTCCTCCAACATGCAAGAGGACGGGCTCGACCTGTCGGACATCGACGGGATTTTGGACGGGATGGACCTGGACCGGGACGCGAGCCGTCTGAGCCACCTCTACAGGGGCGGGAACTCCGAGGCGAAGAAGATCTTCCGCCGCTTCTTGAAGAAGAGCCTCCCCGACTACGACGCCAACCGCAACCAGCCCCAGACCGATTACGTCTCGCACATGAGCAAGTACCTGCACTTCGGGCACATCTCCCCGATCTGGCTGGCGTTGGAGGCCAAGAACGCGAGCGGCGGCAAGAACACCGACTCGTTCCTCGAAGAGCTCATCGTGCGCCGCGAGCTGACGTTCAACTTCGTCTTCTACAACGACGACTACGACTCGTACGCGAACCTGCCCGGCTGGGCGAAAGAGACGCTCGAAAACCACAAGAAGGACAATAGGGAGCACAGCTACACGGCGAAGCAGCTAGAGAACGCCGAGACGCACGACGAGTACTGGAACGCGGCCATGAAGGAGATGGTCCACACGGGGTACATGCACAACTACATGCGCATGTACTGGGGGAAGAAGATCCTGGAGTGGTCCAACACACCCGAGCACGCCTACAGGACCACCCTGTATCTCAACAACAAGTACTTCCTCGACGGCCGCGACCCCAACTCCTTCGCCAACGTTGCCTGGGTCTTCGGCCAGCACGACCGCGGCTGGACCGAGCGCGAGGTCTACGGCAAGGTCCGCTACATGTCGAGTGGGGGCCTGGAGCGCAAAGCGAAGCCGGACCAGTACGTCGAGAAGGTGCGGCGCCTGGTCGAGCAAGACCGGGCCGAAGGACCGGCGTAAGTCCCCGATCCACCCCGCTCCTTCAATCTTCTTTGTGGACCAGCTCGACGCCTTTCTTCTCTTCGGCCCGGCGGGCGAGGACGGCGTTGATTTCGACGCCGACGAGCACCATGAGGCCCATGGCGTAGAGCCAGAGCATGAAGACTATGACCGCCCCCAGTTGGCCGTAGATCCGGTCGTAGTTGCCGAGCCTCGAGGCGTAGAAGCTAAGCGCCGCGCTCGCGGCGAACATGAGGACCGTCGCGGCGAACCCGCCGGGCGTGATCCACTTGAAGGGCACGCGGGCGTCGGGGGCCAGGTAGTAGAGGACGCTCAGGGCGGTGGTTACGACCGCGAAGGCGACTACCCAGCGCGCGATGCCCCAGACGGACAGGAGGGACCCCGAGGACCCTCCGAGCGCCCTTACGAACGTCTCCACCCCGAAGGCGACGAGCGAGAGCGTCGCCATCAGGAGCGTGAAACCCAAAGCCAGCAGGATGGAGGTGCCGCGCAGCTTCCAGAAGGGACGCGTTTCGGCGAGGCCGTAGGCGCGATTGGCGGCCTTTGTGATGGAGATCGAGGCCGCGGAGCCCATCCAGAGCGTCGTGACGATGCCGAAGACGAGGACGCCGGAGCCCGTGCCGCGCAGGGTCCTGTCCAGGTAGGCGATGATAAGCTCGGCGGCCTCCCGGGGCAGGAAGCCCGCGGACTCGCCGATCAGGCGCCTCACCGCCGCCTCGGGGTCGTCGAGCACGATCCCGGCGAGCGCCACCAGGAAGATGAGGAACGGGAAGAAGGAGAGCAGGAAGAAGTACGTCAACTGTCCGGCGAGCCCCAGCAGGTCGTTCTCCCGCACCTTGATGAGCACCCGCGCCAGAAAGCCGGGCCCGACGATGTCCCTCAAATCCGATAGGAAGCCCCTCACGGCCGCCACGGGGCCGCCGGCCCGTCGCCGCTCATCCCCGCAGCCTCCACCGCCGCCACAAAAACCACAGGACCCCGAGGACGAGGGCGGCCAGCAACGCCAGCCCGACGAAAGAGGCGTAGACTTCCACCACCCTCCACCGCTTGCCGAGCGTCCAGCCGAGGCCGACCAGCGTCGCGGTCCAGAGGGTGCACCCGATCAGGGTGAAGGCGAGGAATCGCCACCGGACGGGCATGCGCTTCAGGCCGGCGGGCACCGAGATCAGGGCGCCCACGCCGGGGATGAGGTGGCCGATCAGGATCGCCGCTCCGCCGTGGCGCTGGAAGGCCGCGCTCGCCTTGTCGAGGTCGGACCCGAACACGAGCTTGGTCCGCTCGGCCCGCCCGATCAGACGCCGCAGGCGCGCCTCGCCGATTCGGAGCCCTAAAGAGTAGAAGACCAGCGCGGCGCACACCCTGGCCGCCGTCGCCGTCAGCACCACGGGAACGAACGTGAGACGTCCCTGCCCCACCAGGAACCCGAAGAGCGGGAGGGTCAACTCCGTCGGAACGGGCAGGTATAGGCTTCCCATCAAGACCACCACGAACACGCCGACGTGCCCGAAAGAGTGGACGACGTCCATAACCCATCTCGCAAGTTCGGCGAGCAGACTGCCCATCTCGCTTTACCCACCAACTTCCCGCGCAGGACGACTTCAGTATGCACCATCCGATGCATGTCCGTGAACGATTATGGCCCGCGGTGTTCCCCGGGGGCCTAACGGAAACCCCGGCTGTTACCTGGCCCTACGCCTGCGCCACCGCTCCCTGCCCTCCCGGTACAGATCCCCACCGCGCAGGTCGTTGACCACGACCACGGGAAAGTCTTCCACCACGAGCCGCCTGACCGCCTCGGCCCCCAGGTCCTCGTAGGCGACGACCTCGGCCTCCTTCACCCGGTCTGCCAGGAGCGCCGCCGTGCCTTCGACGGCCCCGAAGTACAGGCAGCCGTGCTCCCGCATGGAGGACAGGACCGCTTCGGAGCGGAGGCCCTTGCCGACCATGCCCTTCAGCCCGCGCTCGATCAGGAGCGGGGAGTAAGGGTCCATCCTGGAGGCCGTCGTCGGCCCCGCCGGTCCGAGCGCGTGCCCGGGCCTCGCCGGCGCCGGGCCTGTGAAGTAGACGACCTGGCCTTCGGGGTCGAAAGGCAGTGGTTCGTCGTTCTCGATGGCTTTTTTTATTCTCGCGTGGGCCGCGTCGCGGGCCGTGAACAGGACGCCGGAGAGCAGGACGACGTCGCCGGTCTGGAGGGACTCGTTGGTCTCCCTCGTCAGCGGGGTCCGGATGTGGATAGGTTCTTTGCTCATAGCTGGACGGAGGCGGTGCGGTGGGAGTGGCAGTCCAGGTTGACGGCTACGGGGAAGGCGGCGATGTGGGTGGGGAAGCTCTCGACGTGGACGGCGAGGGCCGTCTGGGTGCCGCCGTAGCCGGCCGGGCCTATGCCCGTGGCGTTGATCCTGTCGAGCAACTCTTCTTCGAGTTCCGCCAGCTCCGGGTCCGGGTTCGGCTCGCCCGACGGACGGGTCAGCGCCTTCTTGGCGAGCAGGGCCGCCTTCTCGAAGGGCCCGCCTATGCCCACGCCTACCGTGACGGGAGGGCTCGCGTTCGGGCCCGCCTTCTCGATGGTCTCGACCACGAAATCCTTCATGGCCTCGACGCCGTCTGCGGGGGTCAGCATCTTCAGGGCGCTCATGTTGTCGCAGCCTGCCCCCTTGACGAGCATGGTCAGCTTGAGCCTGTCTCCCGGTACGGGTTCGTGGTAGACGACCGCCGGGGTGTTGTCGCCGGTGTTGGTTCGGTCTATGGGGCTGCGTACTATTGATTTCCTGAGGTAGCCCTCCTTGTAGCCCCGCCTGACGCCCTCGTCTATGGCCCCGCCGAGGGTGCCGTCCTTTACCCGTACTCTGTCTCCCGCCTCGACGAAGAAGACCGCGTAGCCGGTGTCCTGGCAGAAGGCGACGCACCTCTCCTTGGCGACCTCGGCGTTCTGGAGGAGCCGTTCTATGACCTCGCGCCCGAGGGGTGACTCTTCCGCTTCGTGCGCGCGGCGGAGGGCCTTCAGGTGGCTTTCGGGCAGTTCGGTGTTCGCCTCGATGCAGAGGTCGCGCACCGCTTTCGTCACCGTGGCTGCTTCTATCTCGCGCAAGAGTCTCGCCCCGTTTCCTGTGTGATCCGGCAAAGGGTAGCACCGAAGGCGGTCTTTCTGAAGTGGCTTTATGGATCGACGGAACCGTAACGTTCCCCGTAACGGTTCGGAGACGGGGCGACCTTATGCTGCGGGTGTGACGGCGTCCCGAAGGCAAACCCGAAGGCAAACGGCGCCGGGTCGGGCAAAGGTAGCCCATTTGGGCGATGCGGCGGGCGTGGCCCGGTGTGATCGTTTACTGGGCCGGGCTACGGAACGATCGTCGGGAGATCCAAGAAGGAGCTAGCGTTTGGACCGGCAGCCGGGAGAACGGGTGGGGGGCGGACGGCGCAGGGCGGGTACACGCGCCTCCTCGGGGCTGGCCCTGTCCGTCTGCCTGCTATGCGTTGGCTTCGCCTCAGGGAGCCTTATCCTGGCCGTCCTCAACGGGCGCACCCTGGACGAGATCCTCGTCCAGGAGGGCATACTCACCGTGGCGGTTCTGACCGCGGCCTTCTCCGTCGTCGGGGCGCTTATCGTCTCGCACCGGCCCGGGAACGCTATAGGTTGGATCTTCTGCGCCGTCGGCCTCTTTCAGGGGTTGGCGAACTTCGGGTACGAGTACGCCACCTACGCGCTCCTCACGCGGCCCGGTTCGGTTCCCTTCGGGGCGCCGATGTCCTGGGTCGGCAACTGGACCTGGGCCCCTGGTCTCGGCCTGGTCCTCGTGTTCCTGCCCCTGCTGTTCCCCGACGGCCGCCCGCCGTCGCGCCGCTGGTGGTGGGCGGGTTGGATCGGCGGCGCCTCCGTGGCCGTGATCGCCGCGCTTGCCGCGGTCATTCTCTGGCCCGAGAGGGGCCCGGCGTTGCTGACGCCCCCGACGGGCGAGGAGGGGGGCCCGGAGCGGGCCCTCGACGTTCTCGTAGAATACGTCGCGTTTCCGATGATGCTCGTCGCCGGGCTGGCCGCTGTGGCCTCTCTATTCGTCCGCTTCCGGCGCGCGGGCGGGGTCGAGCGGCAGCAGATCAAGTGGTTCGCCTACGCCGCCGCCATCACGCTGTTCTGGACGTTCCTGATAGAAGGCATACCCGACTCGAATCCGTCCTTCGAAGCCGTCACCAATACGCTGGGTGTGCTCGTCGTGCCCTCGATACCCATCGCCGCCGGGATCGCCATCCTCAGGTACCGGCTCTACGACATAGACCTGATCATCAACCGCACCCTCGTCTACGCGGCGTTGACGGGCACGCTTGTGACCGTCTACGTCGGCAGCGCGGTCTTGCTCCAGTACCTGTTTCGTGCCCTTGGCGGCGGGGAGTCGCAGTTCGCCATCGTCGCCTCCACGCTGGTCATCGCCGCCCTTTTCGGGCCGTTGCGGCGCCGCATCCAGGCTCTCATAGACAGGCGCTTCTACCGCAAAAAGTACGACGCGGCCAAGACGCTGGAGGCGTTTTCGACGAGGCTGAAGGGTGAGACGGAGCTTGAGGCGCTGGCCGGGGGCCTGGCCGGCGTCGTACGGGAGACGGTCCAGCCCGAGCGCGTCTCCCTCTGGCTGGCGCCGGCCCCGGACGGGCGTGAGGGAAGAGGTGGTGACGGGTGACGGATCGAGCCCTGAGCAGGCTGGCGTGGGTGTCTTTCGGGCTCGCCCTGATCCTGCCGGCATCGGCCATGGCCCTCGTGTCTCTCGGCTGGAGTACGCCTTTGCCGGCGGGTTGGATCTCCTGGCGGGGACAGGTCATCTCCTGTGCCGCGGTCATCGGGGCCTCCGTCCTCGGGTGTTTCGTCGCCACGCGCCGCCCGAGAAACCCGTACGGGTGGTTGTGGATCTCGCTCGGGTGGGCGCTGTCGCTCCTGCTGTTCGCGCAGGCCTACGCGGCCTACGCGCTGGTGGCCCAACCCGGAGCGTTGCCGTTTCCCAGGACGATGGGGACCGCGGTCGCGGGGGTCGGGTGGATGGTGTGGCTGATCCTGACCCCGCTCCTGATGGTGCTGTTCCCCTCGGGACGGACGCCGTCGCCGCGGTGGAGGTTCCTGGTGTGGACCGTTCTCGTGCTCGGGGGCCTGGCCCTGATCGCCGGCCCTTTCATCCCGGGCAGGAGCGGCTTCGTGCCGATCGAGAACCCGCTCGGCGTCGGGGGCGTCGCCGGGCGAGTCATCGCCATCCTCGGCCACGGTGGAGCTCTCGTAGTCCTCGCCGCCATTCCTGCGGCGGCGCTCTCCCTAATCTTCAGGTTCCGGCGCGCGGGCGGGGTCGAGCGGCAGCAGATCAAATGGTTCGCCTACGCCGCCGTGGTGCTCGTGCTCCTGTATCTCACCCAGTTCTTCTACGATCCGCCCGGTGCGTGGGACGCCGTGGTCGAGGTTCTGCCCCTGCTCTGCCTCTACGCATCGATCGGGGTCGCGATCCTGCGCCACCGGCTCTACGACGTGGACGCCCTTATAAACCGCACCCTCGTCTACGGAGCCCTGACCGCGTCGCTGGCGCTGGTCTACTTCGGGAGCGTGGCCACCCTGCAGTACGCGCTTCGCGCGCTGACCGGGGGAAGCTCGCAGGTGGTTGTCGTGGCCTCCACCCTCGCCATCGCCGCGCTGTTCAGCCCCTTGAAGCGGGGTATCCAGGCCTTCATAGACGGCCTGTTCTACCGGAAAAAGTACGACGCGCGGAAGACTCTTGAGAGCTTCGGCGCCAGGCTGCGCGAGGAGACCGACCTGGAGAGGCTCGGCGAAGACCTCGTCGGGGTGGTCCAGGAGACGATGCGACCGGCGCACGCCCGCCTGTGGCTGCGTCCGATGGCCCGGGGCCGGGGAGAGGAGAGGTGAGATGCGGAAAAAATCACGGGGGAGGGGACCCGTAACGCTTCTCGTAACGGTGGGGAGACGGTCGGCCTTTAAGATGCCGGACAAGGAGGCGAGATGACGGTACAGACGACGAACAAGACGGGGTTCTGGCGGGACCTTTTCAGGCGCGACGGGCGCGGGGCGTCCGGGGAGACGGACGCCGTCGCGGAGGCGCCGCGGCAGGCCGCGCCGGAGCTGGATATCGCGCCGAACGACCCGATCCTGGCCTACCTCGCCGGCGTCTCGGGGGTGGTCGAGGTAGACAAGCTCGACCTCGACTCCCCGGCGCTCGCGGAGATGAGGGAGGCCGGCGTCAAGCTGCTGGTGCCGCTCGTGAGCCAGGGGGAGCTAATAGGGCTGCTGAACCTCGGCCCGCGGCTCTCCCAGCAGGAGTACTCGGCCGACGACCGGAAGCTGCTCTCGGATCTCGCGACCCAGACAGCCCCCGCTGTGAGGGTCGCCCAGCTCGTCCGCCAGCAGCAGCAGGAGGCAAAAGAGCGCGAGCGCATCGAGCAGGAGCTCAAGGTCGCCCGCCTGATCCAACAGACCCTGCTGCCAAAAGCCCTGCCGGAACTCCCCGGCTACGAGGTGGCCGCCTACTACCAGCCGGCCCGCGAGGTCGGCGGCGACTTCTACGACTTCCTGACGCTCGAGGACGGCCGCCTCGGCCTCGTCGTAGGCGACGTGACGGACAAGGGCGTCCCGGCGGCACTGGTGATGGCCACGACGCGCACGATGCTCCGCGCCGCCGCCCAGCGACTGCTCTCCCCCGGGCAGGTCCTCCAGCGCGTGAACGACGTGCTGGTCCAGGACATACCGCCAAACATGTTCGTCACCTGCCTGTACGCGATCCTCGACCCGGAGTCCGGGCGCGTCGTCTACGCCAACGCGGGCCACGACCTGCCCTACAGGCGCCGTGCCGGGCGCGGGGAGGGGGCCGAGGAGCTGAGGGCGAGGGGGATGCCGCTCGGCCTGATGCCCGGGATGGGCTACGAGGAGAAGGAGATGTTGCTGGGCAGGGGCGAGAGCGTCCTGTTCTACAGCGACGGGCTCGTCGAGGCCCACGACCGCCGGCGCGAGATGTTTGGCTTCCCGCGCCTGCAGGGTCTCGTCGGCGCCCACCGCTCGGGCGGCTCCTCCCTCATAAGCTTCCTTCTTTCGGAGCTTGCACGCTTTACCGGCGAGGGCTGGGAGCAGGAAGACGACATTACGCTCGTGACCCTGGACAGACCGGAGGAGTCGTGACCGCACCCAGAAACGGCGCCCGCCGGACGCTCGCCGAGCTGAGCGTGCCGAGCGAGCCCGGCAACGAGCGCCGGGCGATGGAGGAGGTCGCCGGCACCGTCGAGGGGCTCGGCCTGCCGGACAGGACCCTGGAGCGGCTCAAGACAGCCGTCGCCGAGGCGACCATGAACGCGATGGAGCACGGCAACCGCTACAGGGAAGAGGCCCCCGTCCTCATAGAAGTCTCGGCCACCGACGCCGAGCTCTGCGTCAGGATCACGGACGAGGGGGCCGGCCCCGCCGCCTTCGACCCCCAGACCCCCGACCTCGGAGCGAAGCTCGAAGGCGCGCAGACGCCGCGGGGTTGGGGGCTCTTCCTCATCAAGAGCATGGTCGACGAGATGAAGGTGACCGGCGACGAGCGCCACCACACGGTGGAGCTGGTCCTGCACCTGAACGCGCGAGAGGAGGAGAGAGATGGCCGTAAAGCACTTTGAGGCCGAGGTGCGCCGGGAACCCCGGGGGGCCGTGCTCGACCTGCGGGGCGAGATCGACGGCTTCGCCCAGGAGACCCTGGACGCCGCATACGCGGAAGCCGAGAAGGATAACCCCGGCGCCATCTTCCTGAACTTCGAAGAGGTGGACTACATCAACTCCACGGGTATCGCCCTGATCGTCGGCCTGCTCGCCAGCGCGCGCGCAGCGAAGCGCGCCCTGTCGGCATACGGCCTGAGCGAACACTACGTCGAGATCTTCAACATAACCCGCCTCTCGGACTTTATGGGCGTCTTCCCTGACGAAGAGAGCGCGATTGGAGCTTTTAGCCACCAGCAGTCAGCTATCAGCCAGAACCAGGAAGCCGAAAGCTGACGGTCCAGAGTAACCAACCCAATGAAAAAGCCGACGGCTGAAAGCTGATGGCTGAAAGCCGCGACGACCGAAGGGAGGAGCAAATGCCCCAGGCACAGGTCACGATGGACGTTCGCAGGGTCGATGACAACGCGAGCATCATCGACATCAAGGGCGAGCTTACCGCTTTCGCCGAGGGTGTTCTCATGGACGCCTACAACCAGGCGAGCGACGGGAGGGTCCGCGCGATCATCCTGAACTTCGAGGGCCTCGAGTACATGAACAGTTCGGGCATAGGCCTCCTGGTCACGCTCCTCATCCGCGTCAACCGCGAGAAGCAGCGTCTCCTGACCTACGGCCTCAGCGAACACTACAGAAGCATCTTCCAGATCACACGCCTCGACGACGCCATAGGCATCCACGAGACGGAAGAGGAAGCCGTCGAAGCCACGAACGTATGAAAAGCCGGTCAGCGAATCGGGAAAGCTGACAGGCCGACCAGCCGGCGATGACCGAAGGGAGGAGCGAGATGACGGAGCAACGGCCCCGCGACGCGGCCCACTGGGCGCGGTACAGCGAGACGATCCGGGTCCCCGAAACGTCGGGGACCGCGCCGAACGTCGAGGGCCGCCGGATGGTCGGGCCGCTGCAGGGCTTCGGCAAGATGTGGCAGAAGACCTACAAGACCCGCCTGGAGGGCGTCCCGGTCCCGCCGGCCGAGGTGGTCGAGACCCTCAAGGAGAGGTTCCCGGAGATCTCCGGCTTCGGCGAGGGCTTTCGGGTGCCGGACGGCGGCCTCGTGCCGGGTGCCGTGGCGCTGCTAGGCGGCCTGAGCGGCGTCGTCGTCCTCTACGCCGACGCCGAGTCTTTCACCTACATGACCCCCGAGGGACACCCTTTCTCTGGTTGGATCACCTTCAGCTCCTACCCCGACGGGGACGGCACGACGGTTGCCCAGGCCCAGCTCCTCATCCGGGCCAACGATCCGATCTACGAGCTCATGATGCCCCTGGGATTGCACAAGTTAGAGGACACGACCTGGCAAAGGACCCTCGGAAGAGTAGCGGTCCACTTCGGGGCCGAAGGCCGGGTCGAGACCCGCATAATCTGCGTGGACCCGAAGCGCCAGTGGCGGCGCTACACGAACGTCCGCCACAACGCCCTCCTCATCTCGGCGCTGCACGCCGCGGCCGCCCCGCTGCGCTGGATAAAGCGTCGGGCCACGGGCACGAGCAGGACTCCGAGAACCCAGGACCAGACGAAGGGAGGAACCCGATGACCGATCGAACCCCACAAAGCGAAGAGCAGGGCCAGGAGCGTCAACCCCCACCGGAACCGCGCGACGCGGCTTTCTGGGCGAAGAGGGTCGACAAGCTGGAGGTCTCCGCCGTGCCGGAAGGGGCCTCTAACGTGAACGTCCAGGGGCGTCGGGAGGTCGGCGCGCTGCAGGGCTTCGGCCAGCTCTGGCAGAAGACCTACAGGGTCCGCCTGGCCGGCGTCGCCTCCACGCCTGAGGAGGTCGTGCGGGTGTGGAAGGAGCGCTTCCCCGAGCTCCAGCCGCCCAACAGCCGGTTCTACCCCTCGATGGCTGGTGTGGCTCCTGGCGAGGTGCTATTTATAAGCGCGTCCGTCGGCGGCATGCCCGTCCACACGGGGGTGCGTGTGATCTACGCCGACGACGAGTCCTTCACGGTCATGACCCCGGAAGGCCACCCCGAGTCGGGCTGGAATACCTTCTCGGCCTACGCCGACGAGGACGGCACGACGGTGGCCCAGGTGCAGTCCCTGGCCCGCGCCAACGATCCAATCTACGAGATCGGCTTCCGCGTGGTCGGCGCCACGGAGCAGGAGCGTATCTGGACACATGTCCTGAAGTCGCTCTCGGCCCACTTCGGCGTGAACGAGCCCGTGAGCCTCGAGAAGACCTGCGTCGACCCGAAGGTCCAGTGGTCGGAGATACGGAACCTCTGGCACAACGCGGGGGCCCGGTCGATGATCTACACGATGGCAGCCCCCCTGCGCTGGCGCCGCGCCAGATCGCGGAGGTGAACGGATCGGCGGCGGGGAGAGGCCGGGCACGGATAGAATGTGGGCCATGAGCGGGAGCACCTACGACGCGGTCGTCGTCGGCGCGGGGCCGAACGGCCTCGCCGCCGCCGTGGAGCTCGCCCGGCGCGGCCGTTCCGTGGCCGTGCTCGAGGCCGAGGACAGGATCGGGGGCGGGACCCGCTCGGACGAGATCACGCTCCCAGGCTTCGTCCACGACCTCGGCTCGGCCATCCACCCCCTCGGCTACGCCTCGCCGTTCTTCTCCACGCTCCCCCTCGAAGAGCACGGCCTGGAGTGGATCCACCCCCCCGCCCCGCTCGCCCACCCCTTCGACGACGGGACCGCCGCCACCCTCGAACGCTCGACGGAGATGACCGCCGCCACGCTCGGGTCCGACGCCGGGGCCTACCGGAACCTGATGACCCCCTGGCCGACGACGCCCGGCGGATACAGGCCACGCTCTCCGGATCGACGAGCCTTCCCCGTCACCCGCTCGCCCTGGCGTCCGCCGGGTTGCGCTCGCTGGGTTCGGCCAGGGGCTCGCGGAGGCTGTCTTCGAGGGGAGAGGGCCCGCGGGCTCTTCGCGGGCAACGCGGCCCATTCGTTCCTGCCGATGGAGAAACGGCCGAGCGCCCTCTTCGGGATCGTGCTCGGAACTTTGGGGCACGCCTTCGGATGGCCCTTGCCGAAGGGGGGCTCGCAGAGCATAGCCGACGCCCTCGCCTCCTACCTGCTGTCTTTAGGGGGTGAGATCTTCACCGGCGTCAGGGTCCGCTCGGTGGATGAAGTCCCGAGAACCCGGACGGTCCTCTTCGACGTCACGCCGCGCCAGCTCCTCGATATCGCGGGCGTTCACTTCACCGAAAGATACAGGGATGCCCTCAAGCGCTACCGCTACGGCCCGGGCGTCTTCAAGGTGGACCTCGCGCTCGACGGGCCGATCCCGTGGAGCGCCGAAGAATGCCTGCGGGCAGGCACCGTCCACCTCGGCGGGACGCTTGAGGACATCTCGGCCGGCGAGGCCGCCGTCTCGCACGGTGAGCACCCCGAGAGGCCTTTCGTCCTTCTCGCCCAGCAGAGCCTCTTCGACGATACCCGCGCGCCCGAGGGCAAGCACACCGCATGGGCCTACTGCCACGTACCAAACGGCTCGACCTTCGACATGACGCAGAGGATAGAGGCCCAGATAGAGCGCTTCGCCCCGGGTTTCGGGAACCGCGTCCTTGCCCGCAACGCCTGGGGCCCGGCCGACCTCGAAGGGTGGAACGCCAACCTCGTCGGGGGGGACATAAACGGCGGCTACATGGACGTCCGGCAACTGTTCGGAAGGCCGGCGTTGCGCGCCAACCCTTACTCGACCCCGGCGAACGGACTCTACATCTGCTCGTCCTCGACACCGCCGGGTGGCGCCGTGCACGGGCTGTGCGGCTTCATGGCCGCCCGCTCGGCCCTGCGCTACCTGAAGACGTAAGGGCAGTATGAAGGCCGCGACGAAAGTCGGGAAACGGGACGATTCAGGCTCTCCGGCGGGCGGCCGGCCTTCCGCGGCATTTGCCCGTGCTCTCGGCGGTCACCCCGCGGCCACGTTCGCCGCCGGCGTTCTTACCGGCTTGTCTTCGGTCGTCGGGGGCTCGGGGTTGTTCGGGAATTTCTTCGATGATCTGTCCGGCGATCTGACAGAGGTCGCGCGGAAGACGATGCGACCGTCCCACGTCTCGCTGTGGATGCTTGAACCGGTGGACGCAGGGCGCGAGAAGGCGAGATGAGCACTGAGGCCCACCCCTCCGCCGAGACGGGACGCACCCCGCCCTTGGCGAGGGTGGTGGCGTGGCTGACCGTTCCCCTGTACGTTGCGGGCATCTGCGCGTACGGCCTGCTCACCAGCAGCGCCGGGTTCTGGAGCGAGAACCCGGCAGAGAACGTGGAGACCGTGGCGTTCGACATCGGGTTCGGCGCCTTCGCCGTGGTCGGCGCCGTGTTGGTGGCGAAGCGGCCGACGAACCCTATCGGTTGGATCCTGGCCGTTGTCGCGCTCATGCTGGCGATCTTTCTCGCCGGCGGCGCGTACGCCACGTACGTGATGGTCACCTACGGACGGCCCGACTGGCTCGCCGTCCTCGGCGCGTGGACCTTCAACTGGTTCTGGTATTTGATGCTCGCTTTGGGCCTGATCTACCTCCCCATGCTCTTCCCAGACGGGCGCCTGCTCTCCCGCCGCTGGCTCCCGGTCGCCGTGCTCGCGGGGGTCACGACCGCGGGCAACGTCCTCCTGAACGCGCTCGTGGAGACCATTCCCGTAAACGAGGCTCCCGGTTACGGGATCGAGAACCCGGTAGGGATCGAGGGCCTTGGCAGGGCCGAGGACCTCAAGATATTCGGCGTGCTCAACGGCCTTTTTCTCGTCGCGGGCATCGGGTCGGTCGCGTCCGTGGTGGTGCGCTTCCGCCGCTCGCGAGGGGTCGAGCGCCAGCAGATGAAATTGTTCGCCTTCGTCACCGTGGTCTTGCTCGGCGGCGCCGTCCTGACCGCCGCCGTCTCGGACGCGACCGGCGCGCGGTGGTTGGATGGGAGCAGCTTCGTGCTCAGCATGGTCGGGTTCGTGAGCCTGCCGGTGGCCGTGGGCGTCGCGATCCTCAGGTACCGCCTCTACGACATGGACCTCGTTATCAACCGCGCCCTCGTCTACGGTCCGCTAACCGCTTCCCTGGCGGCCGTCTACCTCGGCGGCGTGGTCTCCTTGCAGTACGCCTTTCGCGTGCTGACCGGGGGCGGATCTCAGCTGGCGGTAGTCGTCTCCACGCTGGCGATCGCGGCCATGTTCAACCCCTTGCGGCGGCGCATCCAGGCCTTCATAGATCGCCGGTTCTACCGCAAAAAGTACGACGCGGCCAGGACCGTCGAGGCGTTCTCCGCGAGGCTGCGCGACGAGACCGACCTCGACGCCTTGAGCGAGGACCTCGTCTCGGTGGTCAGGGAGACGATGCAGCCCGAGCACGCGGGCCTGTGGCGGCGGGAGCCGGGGGGCGGGCCGTGAGCGCGGCCCCGTCAGGACGAAGGGTGCTTCTGGCGCGGCTGGCGGCGGGGATGGTGCTCGTCCTCTACGTCGCGGGCATCGCCGTGAACCGTTGGCTGGACCGCCGCATCGGCCCGGGCGGCGGAAACCCGGTGGAAGATGCGATCATGATCGTCGGGTTCGGGATGTTCGCGGTAGTGGGCGCCCTGCTGGTCGCCCGGCGGCCCGGAAACCTTATCGGCTGGATCTTGAGCGTGACCTCGCTGGTGGTCCCTGCCTCGGCGCTCGAGACGTACGCGGCCTACGTGATGACCACCACCGGTCGGCCCGACCCGCTCGCCGTCTTCGGCGCGTGGGTAAACGGCTGGTACTGGTTCTTGTTCATAATGCTCGCCTTCATCTACCTGCCCCTCTACTTCCCCGACGGGCGCCTGCCCTCCCGCCGCTGGCTGCCGGTCGCGGTGATCTCGGGCGCCGGAGCCCTGGTCATAATCGTTCTCGGAATGTTCGTCGACACGTTGACCGGCCAGGACATCGACTACCGAATCGAAAACCCCATCGGGATCGAGGGCCTGGCCCACGTCGAGGATATGCCGCTCGTTATCGGCGCGCTGGGCGTTCCCCTCGCCGTCGGGTGTGTCGGGGCGGTCGCGGCCGTGGTTGTACGCGTACGTCGTTCAGGCGGTGTCGAACGCCAGCAGATGAAGTGGTTCTTGTTCGCCACCGCGCCCGTTCTTGCCTTCCCGTTCGCGGATTTCTTGCCTGGTATCGTCGGCGGACTGGTGCTCGGATGGCTGCTCATCGGCCTGCCCACGGCCATCGGGATAGCGGTGCTGCGCTACCGCCTCTACGACATAGACCTCGTCATAAACCGGACCCTCGTCTACGGGACCCTTACCGCTTCCCTGGCGGCCGTCTACTTCGGGAGCGTGGTGGGGTTGCAGAGGCTGCTCTCGCCGTTGACGGGAGAAGGCAACCAGCTCGCGGTCGTCGCCTCGACGCTCCTGATCGCCGCGCTCTTCGGACCGCTCCGTAGGCGGGTGCAAAGCTTTATAGACCGCCGCTTCTACCGCAAAAAGTACGACGCTGAGAAGACCCTCCAGGCGTTCTCCGCGGTGCTGCGCGACGAGACCGACCTGGACCGGCTGGCGCCCGAGTTGCTCGAGGTCGTGCGCGAGACGGTGCAGCCCGAGCGCGCCTTCCTCTGGCTGAGACCCTCGGCCGGGGGGCGCGGCGCCGCCGAAGAGGCTCGGGAATGAGCGGACGTATGGCCGGGCGGACGGCGTGGGGGCTTTGGGCCCTGACCGTGCTTTCCGCGGCGCCCACGCTCTCTATGGCCTCGCTCAGCGAGCCGTCTTCGGCGCGCAACACGGGCCTTATGGTGCTCGTGATCTTCGCGTTCTCCTCGGTCGGGGCGCTCGTGGCCTCGCGCCGGCCCGAGAACCCCATCGGGTGGATCTTCTGCCTCGGGGCCCTTTGCTGGATTCTGGGAGAACTGGCGCTGGAGTACGCCGTCTACGCCCTGATCACCGCCCCCGGCACGCTCCCCGCAGGGGCGTGGGTCGGGTGGTTCGGCGGGTGGATGCGCGGTATGGGGTGGCTGATCGTCGTCTTGTTCTTGCTCTTGCTGTTCCCCACCGGGAGGCTGCCGTCCCCGCGCTGGCGCCCGGCCCTGTGGGGGGCCGTCGTCTTCGCCCTGTACTTCACGGTCGTCGTCTGGCTCTCGCCGGCGTCGGACGACGTGCGCCTGGCGTTCGTGCCCAACCCGCTTGGGTTGGACCTCCCGATCATGAGCTTACTCAAGGAGGTCCTGTACCTCGTGCTGCCGCTGACGCTCCTGGTGGGCGGGTCGGCGGTGGTCGTGCGTTTTCGCCGATCGAGGGACGAGGAGCGCCAGCAGATAAAGTGGTTCGCCTACGCGGTCGCCGTGATGGTCTTCCTGTTCGTGTTCTGGTTCTCGCTCGCCCTCGCGGGGCTCGTGCCGCCCGATACGCTGCTTTGGACCGTCCCGCCCTTGGGTCTCCCCGTCGCGGTGGGCATCGCCGTCCTAAGATACCGGCTCTACGACATAGACAGGATCATCAACCGCACCCTCGTCTACGCCGTCCTGACCGTGACGCTGGCCGCGCTGTACTTCGGGGGCGTGGTCGTCCTGCAGTACGCCCTTCGCGCCACGACCGGACAGGAGTCGTCGCTCGCGGTGGTGGCCTCGACGCTCGCCATCGCGGCCATGTTCAGCCCCCTGCGCCGGGGCATCCAGAACCTCATAGACCGCGCCTTCTACCGCAAGAAGTACGACGCCGGGAGAATCCTGGAGTCCCTCTCGGCGAGGTTGCGCGAAGAGACCGACCTCGACTCTTTGGGCGACGACCTCGCCGGGGTGGTCAGGGAGACGATGCAGCCCGCCTTCGTCTCCCTGTGGCTGCGCGAACCCACCCTCGCGCCACGAGAGGGCGGCCCACAGTACGGACGCACGGCGAGAACGGGCGGGCCAGCAGAGGGCTTCGACCCGACGGCGCCGGGCCGGGGCCCTCGGACTGGAGGACCATGAGCGCGACGATCAGCAACGGCAGGGGATACGCCGGCCGGACGCCGGGACCGCGGGGGAACCCGATCCTGGGCAGCATGCGCGACTTCCAGCGCGACAAGCTCGGCTTTGTCCAAAGCCTGACGCGCTACGGCGACGTTGCCCGCTACCGCACGGCCCACCTGACCTGGTACCAGATCAACCACCCCGAAGGCGTCCGGCGCGTCTTGCAGGAGAACAACCGCAACTACGGCAAAGGCGCACTTACCTTGAACTTTTTCAAGCCGGTGGTGGGGGAGGGCCTGCTCACCAGCGAGGGCGCGCTGTGGCTCAGGCAGCGGCGCCTCATCCAGCCGGTCTTCCACCGCAAGAGCGTGGCCTCTTTCGGCGGGCTGATGACCGGAGAGACCCTCGCCATGCTGGAGCGCTGGCGGCCCGCGCTCGGGACGGGCAAGCCGCTCGACGTTCAGGCGGAGATGGCGCGGCTCACGCTCGACGTGGTGACCGGCGCCCTCTTCCACGCCCACGTCGGTGAGGAGCCCGAGGTCATAGGCCGGGCCATAAGCACGCTGGTCGAGGACACGGGCTACCGCTTCGAGGTGCCCTTCTACCCGCCGCACCGCGTGCCCACCCCGCGCAACAGGCGCTTCCGGGCCGCGCTGCGCACCGTGGACCGGGCCGTGTACTCGATCATCGCCGAGCGCCGCCGGGGCGGCGGGGACGAGGAAGACCTGCTCGCCCTCCTGATGGGGACGCGCGACGAGGAGACGGGCGAGGCCATGAACGACAAGCAGCTGCGCGACGAGGTCATAACCCTCTTCCTCGCCGGCCACGAAACGACGGCCAACGCGCTCTCGTGGACCTTCTACCTGCTCGCGGCGAACCCCGAAGCAGAAGAGCGCTTGCGCGCCGAGCTGTACGAAGCTCTCGGCGCGGACCGCAGGGTGCCGGCCCTGGAGGATCTGCCGAAACTCGCGTACACGAAGATGGTGGTGGACGAGACCCTGAGGCTCTACCCGCCGGCCTGGATCACGAACCGCCAGGCCATCGCCGAAGACGATATCCTCGGCCACCGTATCCCGGCCAAATCCTTCGTGACGCTCAGCCCCTACGTCCTCCACCGCCACCCGGACTACTGGGATCGCCCAGACGAGTTCGACCCCGAGCGTTTCGCACCGGGACGGCACGACAAACGCCCGCGCTTCGCCTATTTCCCGTTCGGCGGCGGACCGCGCCAGTGCATCGGGCAGAGCATGGCCCTCGTCGAAGCCCAGCTGGTGCTAGCGACCATCCTCGGGCGTTGCCGGCTGCGGCCCATACCCGGCAGACCCGTCGAGGCCCAGGCGCTCGCCACGCTCAGGCCGCGGGGCGGCCTGCCGATGACCGTCGAGGCCGCATGACGCCGGGCGACGGCTACGGGGTGGTCGTGATCGGGGGTGGCCCGGCGGGCGTCACCGCCGCCCTCCGGGCCAGGGAGCTGGGTTCTTCCGTGGCCCTGGTCGAGCGCGGGAACCTGGGCGGCACCTGCACCAACGACGGTTGCGTGCCTACCCGCGTGCTGGCCCACGCGGCCCGCCTCGCGCGCGACGCCGAACAGTTCGCCGACTACGGCCTGATCGGCGAAGCGCCGCGCGTGGATTTCGCCAGGCTCTTGAACCGCACCCAACGCATCGTCTACGAGGTCCAGGAGAAAAAGCAGATCAAGGCCCGCCTGGAGTCGGCCGGCGTTCGCGTCTTCGAACGCGCGGGCGAGGCCCGGTTCTCGGACCCGCACACGCTCGCGCTGGACGGCGCGCAAGAGCTGCGGGGAGAGAAGTTCGTCCTCTGCGCCGGCGGCCGCGCGCGCAGGATAGGGTTCCCCGGTGGCGAGCACGCCCTGACCCACAGCGACGTCTGGACGATGAAGGGCCTGCCTTCTTCCGTGGCCGTGGTCGGCGCGGCGGCGACCGGCTGCCAGCTCGCCTCGGTCTTCGCGGCGTTCGGAGCCCGGGTGCGGCTGCTCGACGTCGCGCCGCGTATCCTTGGCGGGGAAGACGAGGCCGTATCTCGCGGGGTGGCGGAGGCGTTCGGGCGGCGTGGGATCGAGGTCCTGACCGGCATCGGCGGGATCGAACGCATCGAGAAAGCGGGCGGGAACCTTCGTCTCTTCTACCGACAGGGGGATGAAGGCCGTGAACTGGATACCGAAGCGGTCGTGCTCGCCGTGGGCTGGCCCGGCAACGTGCAGGCATTGAACCTGGACGCCGCGGGCGTGCGGGCGGAGCGCGGCTACGTGCCGGTTGACGACGCGCTCAGGACGAGCGCCCCGCACGTCTTCGCGGCCGGGGACGTCACGGGACGCATGATGCTGGTCCAGAGCGCAACGTACGAGGGGGCGCTGGCCGCCGAGAACGCGGCCCTCGGCTCCGACCGCGGTTACAGGCACGCCATAGTGCCGCACGGCGGTTTCACCGACCCGGAGTACGCCGGCGTTGGGCTAACAGAGGACCGGGCTCGCGAGGAGTTCGGAGAGGCGGGCTGCGCCGTCGCGGTCGTGCCCTACGCGGACCTCGACCGGGGCGTCATCGACGGCCTCCCGGAAGGCTCCTGCAAGCTCGTCGTCTCCCGCTCCACGCGCCGGGTCCTCGGCGCGCACATCGTGGGGGAGCAGGCCGTCGAGGTCGTCCAGCTCGCGGCGGCGGCGATGCGCGCCGGCATGCCGGTCGAGCAGCTCGCCGACCTGGAGCTCGCCTACCCGACCTTCACGTCCATAGTCGGCCTCGCCGCCCGCCGGATCGTCCGCGAACTCGACCATGCCTCGCCAGAAGGCCGAGACTTCGGACATCCGGGCGCGGCGGAGTGGGAGCACAGCGCGGGATAGCTGTCAGCTATCAGCCGTCAGCTTTCAGCTCTTGGCTTTTCGGTTTATCTGGCCCTGTTCGTTGACGGGATAAGGAAAAGATACGTGCGCCGGCGCCTGCGTAACGCCTTTCGTAACGGGCTCGTAGCGGTTGCGGGGTAGGGTGGGGGTGCAGACGGCGATCAGGGAAGAGAGAGAGGATGAAGGGTCTGGGGACGATGCGGTGGGCGGGGTTGGCGGCCGTCGTTGGCGGGATGTTCATGACGTTCTCAGACCTGTTGAACCTGACGATCTACGTCCCCGGGCTGGGCGAGGCGGCCCATACCGGTTACCAGGCCGTCGGGTCCGGTGTGATCCTGCTCGCCCTGACGCTTCTCTTCGTCGGCATGGTCGGGCTCTTCGCCGGGGCCCGCCCCGGCGGTCCCACGGTAATCGAGTATGGCGACGCCCGCGCCCGCTACGTCCTGGCCGAGTTCGAGCCCCTCCGCCCCGAAGCCGCCGGTACCCGGGCCAGGTCTACCAACGGGGCCGCCGCCGTGACGCGCGAGCACCAGGTCTTTAACTCCGATCACGGGTTTTAGAGCGGTCAGCCCTCAGCAAGAGCAAAAAAGCCGATGGCTGGTCCGCTACCATTCGACGAGCTTCCAGATCTCGGGCTGCAGCCCGTCTCCTTCGCCGACCTCGACGAAGATCTCGACGGCCTGTTTGAGTTGCGCCATGGACTCTTCTTCGCGGCCCGCAGCGTGTAGCAGGTCGGCGAGGTTGTTGCGGAGCGCCGCCTCTCTGTGCCTGTCCCCGAGCCTGACGCACAGCTCCAGGGCGGTCCCGGCCGTCTCTAACGCCTCCCCGATCTCCCCCCTGGCTCCCAGGGCGAGGGCCAGGTTGTTGAGGGCCGCCACCTCGGACTCCGGGTCACCGAGCGCCTCCGCGAGGTCCAGGCTCTCCCCGAGGTGCCGGAGGGCCGCTTCCCCGTCGCCGGCCAGGATGCCGAGCATGTTGTGGGCCTGGGCGCGGGCCCGCGCGTCCCCGGCTTCTTGGGCCAGCTCGAGCGCCTGGTGGGCGAACCTCGTTGCCCTCTCCGGCTCGTCCTGCTGGTGGGAGAGCAGGCTCAGGTCGGCGTAGAGCCGGGCGAGCTTGCCCGGGGTTCCGGTGTCCGCTTTCGTGAGGGATTCCAGGGCGGATTCGTAGTGGCTGCGGGCGAGATCCCGGTCCCCCCTCCGGGCGTGGACGGCGCCGATCTTGTGCTCCAGACCGGCCGTGTCCCCGGTCTCGCTGGACGCCGCGGCAAGCTCGTAGGCTTCGAGCGCCGCGCCGTATTCGCCGCGACGGGTCCTGAGGTCTCCCACGACCTCGTGCAACGCGGCCGCGTCGGGGTAGCCGAGGGCGAGCGCCTCCTCGTAGTGGGCCAGTGCCTCGCCGTTGGCGTACAGGCCGCGCGCGTGGTCTCCCGCGAGCCTGTGGTACGCGGCCGCTTCGGCGTCCTGGCCGGCGAGCCGGTGGTGGCGGGCTATCTGGTCTGCGAGGGGTCCGGGTTCACGTCTTTTGGCTGGCCCGGCCAGCGCCGCGGCGGCGCGGCGGTGGAGGAGGCGCCTGCGGGCCAGGCCGGTCCCCTCGTAGACCAGCGTCCTGAGCTTGTCGTGGTCGAAGTCGTAGGTCGGGCCGTCGGAGGGGGCGTCTCTTTTTTCCCGGATCAGGCCCCGCGATACCAGCTCTTCGAGGGACGCGAGGGTCTCTTCTTCGCCCCGCCCGCTCGCCTCCCGCACCGTGTCGAAGTCGAACGACCGCCCGACGACGGCGGCCGCGGCGAGCACCTGCGCGGCCGTCTCGCCGACCGTCCTCAGGCGGCCCTCGAGCAGGTCCTGAACCCCGCCCGGCATCGCCCAAGCAGCGTCGCCTGCGCGCAGCTCGCCCTCCGCCACGCTCGTCAGGTACTCGGCCAGGAAGAGCGGCAGGCCCTCTGTCTCCCCGCCGAGGCGCGACACCAACTGTCCCATGTCTTCCGCGGCGTCCCCCAGCCTGCGCGCGACGAGCTCCCGGACGGAGGCGGGGTCCAGCCTCCCAAGGGTCAGGGTCGTCCCCACGCCCGACCTCCTCGCTTCGGCGAGAAGCCCGCGCAGGTGATGTTCGGGTACCTCCTCCGGGCGCCAGGTTACGAGCACGAGGAGCGGCCTGTCTTCGAGCCGGCGCACCAGGTAGGTGAGCAGGCCGAGGGAGGCCTCGTCGGCCCAGTGCACGTCGTCGAGAAACAGGACGCCAGGGGAAGGGCCGCCGAGTACCGCGAGCAGTACCTGGATCACCCCCTCGTAGAAGCGGCTCCTGGCCCCCGGCGTGTCGAGCGGCGGAAGGGGCCGCGCCTCCGGCAGCAGCCCGGCAAGGTCCGGCATCAGACGCGCCGCCTCGCCCAACGGCCCCTCCGCCAGACCTTTCAATCGCCCCGTACCCTCCCGTCCGAGCGCGGCGCAGAGGGCTTCCACGAACGGCCCGTAGGCGAAGTTCGTCTCTCCCGGGTAGCAACGCGCCGCGACGACGGACGCGCCCTCTCCTTCGACGTGGGCCGTGAATTCCCCGGAGAGCCGGGTCTTGCCGATGCCGGCTTCCCCTTCGAGCATCACGAGCCGGCCCCCCCGCTCGATCTCCCCGTAAGATCGGATCAACGCGTCCCACTCCCGGTCTCGGCCGACGAGCGGGTTATCCGGGGGGGAGGCGGCGGCCTTAATCTCGACGGGGGACGGAGCCTGCTTCTCCCGCGAGCTTGCCCGGCCCGGCTCTGAAAGGACCGGCGGTGCCGGCAAATCGTTCTCCTGAACTGCCCGGTAGAGCAGGGTGGTCTCTTCGAGCGGCGCGACGCCCAACTCTTTGCCGAGAACTTTCACGCATTCCCTGTACTGTCGCAGGGCCGCGGCCCGCTGGCCCGACCACGCATAGAGCTCGAGAAGCAGCCGGTGCGCCGGTTCGTGGAGGGGATCCAGGGCCAGCCAGCGCCTGGCGTGGGAGATGGCCGACTCCCACTCCTCCCTGGCCGCGAGACCGCGCGCGAGCCTCTCCAGCGCGCCGGCCAGCTCGCGCCGCAGGCTCTCGGCCTGGAAGAATTGCCAGTCGTCGAAGGCCACGCTATCACGCAGGCCGAAACCGGCCATGAAGTCGTCCCGGTGCAGCGCCACCGCCTCCCCCAACAACGGCAGGCATTCCGGGCAGACTTCCGAATCCGGGTGGCCGTGGTCCCGGCACCCGGACAGCAGACCGCGGAAGCGGTCCACGTCCACCAGGATGCCGTCGCGAGCGAGGTCCACGCCCTCCCTGTCCACGAGCAGCCAGCCCTCCGACCTGGCGCCTTTCAGCGATGATAGGGTCCGGCGCAGGGCGGCGCGGGAGCGGGCCTGGTTGTACTCGGGCCAGAGCAGGCCCGCCAGCGCGTCGCGCGTGTGGCGTCGCCCCGAGACGGCCAGGTAGGCCACGAGCGCCGTCGCCTTGCGCGTGTCCACCTCGACCGGCAAACCATCGTGCTCCACGCGCGGCGCGCCGAGCAACGTAATCGTCGTCCGGGCCATTGCAACTCCTGGAGCTGTCAGCTCTCAGCCTTCAGCTTTCAGCCGCCTGTCCTCGCGGCATTATGCTGCCGCCCGGGAGTCAACGCAACGGCGCAGGCAAGTTCAAGAACCTCGTAACGCCACGACGTTGTAGAGAGAGGACACGCTTTGCCAGGATCAGGAAAGGGGCCCGGTGGATCTCACCGGGCCCCTCCCCAAAGGCTGACCACTGACAGCTAAAAGCTGAAAGCTACCCCACCAGTTCGCGCACCGCCCGGGCTATGTGCTCGGCGTCGATGCCGTGAGAACTCAGAAGCTCCTCGGACTTGCCCGAGCCGGGCATCTTGGTGACGGCCAGGTGCCTGAACTCGACGGGCTCGCCGCCGTCTTCGGCCAGGGCCGAGAGGACGGCCTCGCCGACGCCGCCCTCGGGCCAGTGGTCCTCGGCCACGACGACCCTGTTGCCCGTCGCGCGGACGGCGGCCTGGATTCCTGCTGCGTCTATCGGCTTTATGGAGTAGCAGTCGACGATGCGCACGGAGATGTTCTCGCCCGCCAGGGCGTCCGCGGCCTTTATCGCCTCGTGGACGGTGATGCCGGAGCCTATGATCGTGACCTCGTCGTCATCGGATGAGGCGATCGTCTTGCTGCCGCCGATCGGGAAGTCCTCCTCGGCTGAGTAGATCACGGGCGTCTTCGGGCGGAGGGTCCGCATGAAGCTTATGCCGCTGGTGTCGGCCATCTGGGCGACGAGCTTCGCCGTCTGGTTCGCGTCGGAGGGCTGCAGGACGGTCGAGCCGTGGACGGCCCGCATCATGGCTATGTCTTCGAGGGCCATCTGCGAAGGACCGTCCTCGCCGATGGAGACGCCGGCGTGGGAGCCCGAGAGCCTGAGGTCGGCGCCGCTTATGGCGGCCATCCGGATAAAGTCGTAGGCCCGGGAGAAGAAGGCCGCGAAGGAGGAGGCGAAGGGCACGTAGCGGCGAACGCTCATCCCTACCGCCGCGGCGACCATCTGCTGCTCGGCTATGAACATCTCGAAGTACCTTTCCGGGTACTCCTCTGCGAACTCCTGCGAGTGGGTGGAGTTGCTGACTTCGCCGTCGAGGGCCACCACGTCGTCCCTGGCCCCGCCGACGGCCTTGAGGGCGGCCCCGTAGGCGCCCCGGGTCGCCTCCTCGTCGCCGAGTTCCCACGTCGGAAGATCGGCCTCGCCGGTCGAGCCGCCGCCCGTGGAGGCCGTGCCATCGGGCTTGTGGACGTCGACGCGCAGGTCGTTGGTGCCGCCGAGCTCTTCGAGGGCCGCCTCTTCCCGGTCCGGCGTTACCGGCTTGCCGTGCATGCCGTCGACGTCCTCGAGAAAGGAGACGCCGTAGCCCTTCTTCGTCTTCGCGACGATGAGGGTCGGGCCGTCGTTGCCGAGGGCTTCGGAGTAGGCGTTGTCTATGGCCTCGGGGTCGTGGCCGTCGACTTCGATGGCGTGCCAGCCGAAGGCGCGGGCGCGGCTGGCGTAATGGTCGCCGTTCCAGCCGTCCATGGTCTCGCGGGTCTGGCCGAGGCGGTTCATGTCGAGGATGGCGACGAGGTTGTCCAGCTTGTAGAAGGAGGCGTGCTGGAAGGCCTCCCACATCGAGCCCTCCGCCATCTCCGAGTCGCCACAGAGTACCCACACGCGGTAGGGCTCCTCGTCGAGGTACTTGCCGGCGAGCGCCACGCCGATGCCAATGGGGAGGCCCTGGCCCAGGGAGCCGGTTGCCACGTCCACCCAGGGGAGAACGGGGGTCGGGTGGCCCTGGAGGCGGCTGCCGAACTCGCGAAAGGTCATGAGTTCCTCGTCCGTGATGGCGCCGGCGGCCTTGTACATGGAGTAGAGGAGGGGGGAGGCGTGGCCCTTGGAGAAGATCAGGTGGTCGTTGCCCGGGTTCTCCGGTTCATCGAAATCGTAGCGCAGGTACTTGCTCATCAGCACGCTCATGAGGTCGGCCGCCGACATCGACGAGGTCGGGTGGCCCGAGCCCGCGCCGGTGCTCGAACGGATGCTGTCAGCGCGCAACTGCTGGGCCAGCGCGCGCCATTCCTCCGAGCCGGCTGTCCTCTGATCTATCTGCTGCGTCACCACTTACCTCCCGGAAAGAATCTTCCTGTAGACGATCACATCATACCTACCCCGGCCCCCGCTCACGAAAACGGTCCGTTGACTGCACCTTCTGCGGCGGCGCGGGAAAGGGGGCTTTGTTAGAATCCGGCGTGCGTCGCGGCGCCCGTTCGCCGCGCTGAATCGGAGCTTGCGAAGGGGAAGATATGGATCTGGCGGTACGCAAGGAGTCGCTGGAACGTTTCGGCGTGGAGAACCTCGGCGCGGTCCACGAGAACCTGCCGCCCGCCCGCCTCGTGGAGGCGTCCGTGAGGAGGCGTGAGGGCATGATATGCGAGCCCTCCGGCGCCCTCGTCGTCCGCACGGGCAAACGCACGGGCCGTTCTCCCAAGGACCGCTTCATAGTCGAGGACGACCTCACCCGCGACGCCGTGGACTGGGGGGCGGTAAACAAGCCGTTCTCCTCCGAGGCGTTCGGGAGGCTCCTGGAGAAGGCGGCGGGGTACGTCGAGAACCTCGAGGAGGTGTTCGTGGTTGACGCCCACGCGGGCGCCGACGAACGCTACTCCCTGAACGTGCAGGTGGTCACCGAGCACGCCTGGCAGGCGCTTTTTGCGAGGCAGCTCTTCCGCCGGCCCGACAAAGGCGAGCTCGACCGCTTCGAGCCGGAGTGGACCGTCATCTCGATGCCGGGCCTCCTCATGGAGCCCGAGGAGGACGGCACGGAGTCCGAGACCTTCGTCGGGCTGGACTTCTCCCGTCGCGTCGTCCTCGTGTGCGGGACGCGCTACGCCGGGGAGATCAAGAAGAGCATCTTTACCGCCCTGAACTTCGTGCTGCCGACCGAACACAACGTGATGCCGATGCACTGCTCGGCCAACGTGGGCGAAGAAGACGACGTGGCCCTGTTCTTCGGCCTCTCCGGGACGGGCAAGACCACCCTGTCCGCCGACCCGGAGCGGCGCCTGATCGGGGACGACGAGCACGGCTGGTCCGACTCGGGCGTCTTCAACTTCGAGGGCGGCTGCTACGCCAAGACCATAGACCTCTCCCCCGAGAAGGAGCCCCAGATCTGGGGCGCCATCCGCTTCGGCGCCGTGCTAGAGAACGTGGCCATGGACCGCAGGACGCGGGCCGTCGACTTCACGGACGCCTCGATAACGGAGAACACCCGCGTCGCCTACCCCCTGGAGTACATAGAAGGCGCCGTCCCTGACGGCAAGGGCGCCCACCCCAAGGCCGTCCTGTTCCTCACCGCCGACGCCTTCGGCGTGCTCCCCCCGATAAGCGCCCTCTCCCCCGAGCAGGCCGCCTACTACTTCCTCTCCGGTTACACGGCGAAGCTGGCGGGCACCGAGGCCGACATGGACTCGGAGGTCGAGGCGACCTTCTCGGCGTGCTTCGGGGCGCCCTTCCTGCCGCTTCCCGCCACCACCTACGCGACCATGCTCTCCGAGCGCCTCAGGGAGCACGGCGCCCGCTGCTACCTCATAAACACCGGCTGGTCCGGCGGGGCCTACGGGGTGGGGGAACGCATAGACCTGTCGGCGACCCGCGAGATGGTCCGGGCCGTGATCGAAGGCCGCCTCGACGGCGCCGAAACGAGGCAGCACTCCGTCTTCGGCCTGAACGTCCCCGTGGAAGTGCCCGGCGTCCCAACGGAGGTCCTCGACCCCAGGGGCACCTGGCCGGACAAAGACGCCTACGACGAGCAGGCCAAGAAGCTCGCCGACCTGTTCCGCGAGAACTTCACCAAGTTCGAGGGAAGCGTCACCGACGAGGTCAGAAACGCCGGGCCGCAGTTGTAGCTGTCAGCTATCAGCGCGCTCCGGCTTCGCCTTCGCTCTCAGCTTTTAGCTAGTCGTCTCCGGGCCTTAGAGCGGCTTGCATAAGAGATGAACCTGGAAGTTCGGAAGGTTTTGCGGTTCCAAGGCTTTTAGGGGTGGGGGGTGAGGCTTGCCCGGGGCTTCGTGACCCACCCCTACAGCGGCTTGCGGAAAGGCGGATCCCGATTGTAAAGGCTTCAGGTTTCAGGCTTCAGCGATTACCTGAAAACCTGAGAACCTCAAAACCTCCGCAACACGTCGCCTGTTCACAACGGGCTCCATCCTTGTGCAAACCGCTTTAGTTCGTTCCCTCCTCGCTTCTTCCCGGGCAGGCTTTGCCGGGTGAGGGTTTGCGCCGTCGTGACGCTCCGACCGTACAGAAACCGAAAGCTGAAAACTGACCGCTGACCGTTGAACGTTATTAGATTCTGTATCTGTTTAGACACTTTCTAATCTGGGCAAGATGGGGGGCGTCAGCAAGAGGAGCGCAGAACAGGAGGAAGATGTTTCTACGCATCGACAAGTTGCAGATAGAGTTGCCGAAGCCGGAGCAGGCGGATCCGGAATCGGCCGGTATCGTGCAGGAGCTCATGGGCGGCAAGTTCGGTGAGATGAGCACGCTCATGAACTACACGTACCAGTCTTTCAACATGAGGGGCAAGAGCAAGATCCGCCCCTACTACGACCTCGTCGCCAACATCGCCGCCGAGGAGATGGGCCACATCGAGCTCGTCGCCAACACCATCAACCTGCTGCTCGACCAGACCGAGGCCTCGACCGACGGCGTCGCGCCGCCCCTCAACTTCAGCGGCATGACGGGTAACCCCGACCACTTCCTGAACTTCGGGCTCGGCACCATACCGGGCGGGGCTGCGGGTAAGGCCTGGACGGGCGAGAACGTCTTCAACTCGGGCAACCTGAAGCTCGACCTGTTGCACAACTTCTTCCTCGAGTCCGGCGCCAGGATGGGTAAGATCCGGGTCTACGAGGCGACCCAGAACCCCGTGGCCCGCGAGATGATCGGCTACCTCATCGTGCGCGGCGGCGTCCACCAGGAGGCCTACGCCAAGGCGCTCTCCGACCTCTCGGGCGCAGACATCACCAAGCTCTTGCCCGTGCCGGAGATCCGGAGCGACAACTTCCCGCACGCCAAAAAGTTCATGGACAAGGGCTACCACCGCTTCCTCTACAAGTTCAGCCCCAAAGACTACAACGAGCTTGGGGAGATCTGGAACGGGATGCAGGTGGACACGGGCGAGCCGCGGGAGGTCGTCGACGACATCCCCGAGGGCGGTCCGGTGCCGGACCTCACCCCGGCCCCGCCGCTGTACGCCCCCGGCGTCAACGAGGAGGACATCGCGGAGATCGCCAAGCGCCTCTAATACCCCGGGAACAACCGATCGGCCGGAGGCCGGCGCGGGAGATACTCCCGCGCCGGCCTTCGCGTACAGGGGCACGCGGCCAGACCCGAACATCCGGCACCGGACCGGATGCGTACCAATGTGCAAGTTAAGCGCGTTTAAAGTACTTTTCCCGGAAGGGCCATGATACGAGAAGACGGACACGCGGAGGCGAAGATGCGGGAGGCCGGGCTACGGGTCACCCCGCAGCGCCGCGCCGTGTGGTCGGCCTTCGGGAGCGGTGAGGACGGGCACCTGGCCGCCGACGAGGTGTTCGCCAGGGCGAGGCGCGGGCTGCCGGAGCTCTCGCGGGCCACCGTCTACAACACGCTCGCGGCTTTCGTGGAGGCCGGGATGCTCCAGGCCGTCGAGAGCCGGGGCGCTGTACTCTACGACCCGAACCCCGACCCCGACCACCACCATTTCCGCTGCCGGGGCTGCGACCGGCTCTACGACGTGCCCGTCGAGGGCGTCGACGGTATCAGGATCTCCGCCACGGAGAAGTTCGTCGTGGAAAGCAAGACCGTGCTCCTGCGCGGCCTCTGCCCCCCGTGCTCGACAGCCGCCGGTTCCGGCGTTTAGCCAGGACGCCGGAGAGGTAAAGTCGGCAGACACCATTCGAGATTATCGGAGGATCATGACCGCAGACAAGAGCGTCAAGAAAGTAAGCTCGAAGACCTCGCCCAAAGGCGGAATGGGCCAGAAGTACCTCGCCGACGGCAAGTCCGTCTCGATGCGCCTGTGGGACGGCGAGGAGCCCTCGGATCCCAAGCCCGAGGCCAGCCGCGACTACGAGACCGTCGGGTACGTGATCTCCGGCCGCGCCGAACTGCACCTCGAAGGCCAGATGGTTCTGCTGGAGCCCGGCGACTCCTGGCTCGTCCCGAAGGGCGCCTCCCACACCTACAACATCCTGGAGAGCTTCACCGCCGTCGAGGCGACGAGCCCGCCCGCCGAAGTCCACGGACGCGACGAGTAGGTTTCAAGCATCAGGTCTTAAAGCGGATCGCGGGGGCATCGCCCCCGCGATCCGCGCGGTCAGCTTGTCAGCCCGCTGCGGCTTCGCCTCCGCTCTCAGCCATCAGCTTTTTGCCCTTGCTGAAGGCTGAGAGCCCTGCGAAGAGGCCCAACCTCTTTGCAAACCGCTATAGCCTTCAAGCAGTTCGTGAGTCTACGGGCCCCCGTCGCCAATGCGGTGGGGGCTTTCGGGTGTTACGGGTTACTGTCTGGTGCTGCGGGTTGCCGTAGAACTCTTGTGTGAGAGATACGGCGAAGAGCGGGGCGTCTAGGGTCGCGAACGGGCTGTTGGGGGTGGAGAAGATCTACCACGAGCCGAACGTCGCCGACTACGCGCGGGGGGCGAGATCCTGGCCCGCTTCCCCGATGCCGAACGGGTGGAGGTGCCCTCGCACTGGAACATACCCGCGCTCCACGGGGACGCCGGCGGCGTCGGCGACTGGACCCGGAACAAGAAGAGCGTGCTCGTGCTGGGCGTCAAGAAGGGGCTCGGTATCCGTTCCTTCTATCGCAGCGCGGACTTTATAGCCCCGTCGCAGGCAAACGGCTGCGCGATGGCCTGCAGCTATTGTTACGTAGGCCGCCGGAAGGGCTACGCCAACCCCATAACGACCTTCGTGAACAGCGGGGAGATCCTGGGCGCCGTCGAGCGGCACGCGGCGAAGCAGGGCTTCAAGTTCGAGGGGACGCAGGCCGATGAGGGCCTCTGGGTCTACGAGCTCGGGACCAACAGCGACCTCTCGGTCGACGCCGCCGTCTCGGACAACGTCAGGGATGCGGTTGGCCTCTTTCGCGAGCTTCCCAACGCGAAGGCGACGTTCGCGACCAAGTTCGTGAATCGGGAGCTGCTGGACTACGATCCGCAGCGCAAGACGCGCCTGAGGTTCTCGCTGATGCCGCCGGAGACCGCGAAGCTCGTGGACGTTCGGACCTCGCCGGTCGGGCGGCGCATCTCGGCCATAAACGACTTCGTGGAGGCGGGTTACGAGGTGAACGTGAACTTCGGGCCCGTGATCTTCAAGGACGGCTGGCTCGACGATTACGCCGAGCTTTTCGGGATGCTCGACGCCGCGCTCTCCCCGGCGGCGAAGACGCAGTTGGCGGCCGAGGTCATATTCCTCACGCACACTGGGGAACTTCACGAGGTCAACCTGGGCTAGCACCCGGAGGGCGAGAAGATCCTGTGGCGGCCGGACGTCCAGGAGCACAAGATCTCGCAGGCGAGCGGCAGTCGCGTCTTGCGCTACGAGCGGAACCTCAAGCGGGGCCTGTTGCGGGAGTTCCGCGCGCTCCTTTCGGAGAAGATGCCTTATTGTCGGGTGCGGTATGCGTTCTAGTATCGGCGCGCCGCATCAGCGGTCCATCCTGTAGTCTGTGGGCATGACGCCTGAGGAGATCGGGTTTTTCCGTGAGGATTTCTTGGACGGATGCGACGCGCCGTACGCTTCGGTGTTCGCCTCGGAGCCGTGGGGCACGCGAACGGCCCGGGAGAGGCTGGTGAAGATCTACCGCTCCCCGGGTTTCGAGGGCTCCGTGTGTGTCGTCGGCGGCAGACCACCCACGCGCCTGGAGGACCGTTTGCGGGAGGTGGGCGTCGGGAGCGTCTTCCTTTTTACGGGGCTCGGAATCCCGGCCAAAGATCTCTACGAGAAGAACGGGTACGGTGGGGTTACGGACATGGCCGCGAAGGTGAAGGTCTTATGAGGTTTGACCCGGAGATCGGGCCTGAGAACGTCGCGGTGCCCACGGGCGCCCCAGAGGGCTTCGTGGAGCACGCTTACCGGAAAACGTTCGTCGTGGATCATTCCATCGGCCCCGTCTGGGCCTGGCTGAACGACCCGGCGACGTTCGTCGAAGGTCAGGTGTGGCCCTTCGGGGTCGAGTTCGTGGACGGCGGCTTCGAGCCCGGCGTGCTCAACGCCCACCACGGCCCGTTCCTGAACGCGGCAGGCGTCATCGGGCGGGTGCGCGGGCCCGGAGACGAGCCCGCCTACAGGGACCTCAAATACTTCTACGGCTCCTACGCCCTCAGCCCGCGCCTCGCGCGCCCGACCCGGCTCCAGTTCTGGGCCGAGGAGGGGGGAGGGGGGACGGTAGTTACCCTGCGCCTCGACGCCCTCGTGCGCCGCCCGTTCGTGCGGGTTTGGGATCTCGGGCAGCGGGTCTTCTGGTCCAGGTTCCCGCGCTGGATGGAGTCGGCGCTGTAGCGGCTTGCTCCGCAAGCCGCGCTGTCAGCGGTCAGCTTTCAGCCAGCAGGGCTTTTCGCCAGAGAGATGGTTTGTTGGGCCGTGGCGACGCTTTCGCATGGAGATCCGATTCTAAAGAACCTCCTCCGAACAGACGCTTCGGGTCAAGACGACCAGCTGACAGCTGATGGCTGAAAGCCTTTCTACGCCGGACCGCCGAGTGCCAGGGCGAAGAGGTCTCTGTCGTCGGTGTAGATGTCCAGTAGCTCCAGGCCGGATTGCTCGAAGGTTCGGGCGGCGGATTCCGGGGTGAACTTCGCGCTGATCTCGGTACGGACGCCCTCCCCGCCCTCGAATCGGGCTTCGAGGTCCGGGGTCTGGACCTTCTGCTCGGCCTCCGAGTAGAGCCACATCTCGATGCGTTCCAGATCGGCGTCGTAGACGGCGCGGTGGGAGAAGAGGTCGGGGTCGAGGCCGGCGCCGAGGCGGTTGTTGATGACCCGGATCATGTTCCTGTTGAACCGGGCGGTCACGCCGGCGGCGTCGTTGTAGGCGGCCTCGAGCGTCCGGGCGTCCTTGACGAGGTCCAGCCCGATCAGGGCCCGGTCCCCCTCGCGCAGCCCGGCCCGCAAGGCGCCGAGGAACTTCCGCCGCTTCTGTGGCGTGAAGTTGCCGACGGTGCCGCCGAGAAAGGCGACGAGGCGGTTCCGGTCCGACGGCCGCCCGAGCAGGCGCCCCAGGGAGAGGTCGAAGTCCCCGACGAAGCCCTGGATCTCGAGCCCCGGGTACTCCGCGACTAGCCTTTCGCCGCTCTCCCTGAGCGCGCTCTCGCTCACGTCCAGGGGCACGTAGCGGGGAGGCGGGCCGTCCGCGCCGTTCGCGTCGATCATGGCGTCTATCAGGGCGCGGGTCTTGCTCGCCGAACCGGAGCCGAGCTCGACGAGCTCCCGGCAGCGGGTGCGGGCGAGGATCTCCTCCGAGCGGCTCTTGAGGATCGAGAGCTCCGCCCCCGTCTGGTAGTACTCGGGCTGCGCCGTGATCTCCTCGAAGAGCCGCGAGCCCTCGGCGTCGTAGAAGTACTTGGGCCACGGAGAGAGGTCCTTCGGGGTCGTCGACAGGCCGGAGCCCACGTCGCGGGCCATCTGCCCGGCGTCCTCCCCGCCCTTATCGAGCGAGATCACCTCCACGGTACCTTCTCGCATCACGCATTCCCTTTCGTTTTCGTCTTCAGGACACCAGCGGTCGCAGCCTTACCCCGCGTTCCCCGTCCACCTCGATCAGGTGACGGTCCGGGACCTCGCGCCAGCGGGCGTCCCCGTCGAGGCGCTCGGAGGCGAAGACCACCCCGCCGGGGAAACCGGCCCCGTCTTCCAGCACGTACAGCGAGTTGCCCGGGCCTTCGGTCGAGTGCCGGCTGAACGCCATCCCCCGCCCGTCCGTCAGGGCGAAGTTGAGGGTCGCGCGCCTCCCGAGCTTCTCGCAAACGCCCGAGACGCGCCGGACGGTCTCCTCCAGGGCCTCCGCGAGGCCCGCGCCCTCCCCGAGCACGTCCAGGGCGACGGCGAAGACCGTCTCCGAGTCTGCCACCCCGAGCAGGCCCGCGTAGGTCTCGTCGCTTAAAGAGTCGCGCAACAGCCGCATGGGCCCGCGCCTGAAACCCTCGATGGCGCCGTTGTGCATGAAGGCGAAAGCCCCGGAGGAAAACGGCGGCACCCCGCTCTCCTCCGCCGGCAGCCCCGGCGTCGCGCTCCGGACGGCCGCGAAGACGGCCGAAGACCGGATCTTCGCCGCCATCCCCGCGAAGCTCCTGTCCGCCCAAAGCGGCGCCCCCGAACGGTACACGGCCGGCTCCTCCCCGCTCCACGGCGCGTACCAGCCCACCCCGAACCCGTCCGCGTTCACCACCCCGCTCATCATCTCCCGCGGCGCGTAGCTCTGCACCAGCAGGGAGTGCTCGGGCTCGAGCACCAGGGAAGAAAGGGTGGTCTCGGCTTCGCCCAGGTAGGCGACGAGGCGGCACATTTTAGCTTTCAGCTTTCAGCGGTCAGCCTTCGGCTTCCCTACGGTCCGCGCTATGGTCGCGGGACGACGAGAGGATTTCCGATCTACCCGAAGCGCTACGGTCGACGCGCGGGGTGGCGAACCGAGGGCCTGAGGCTGATCGCTGAAAGCTGACGGCTGATAGCTAGGATTTCGCACAGCGAAATCCTACAAAGAGCTGTCGGCGAATCGGGAAGTCCCAGTTTCTGAAGGTGTTGCGGACGGCGCCGGGGCGGGTGGCCCAGGAGCCGCCGCGGAGGATCTTGTAGCCGTCGTCGAAGAAGATCTCGGAGTATTCCTTGTAGGGGAAGCTCTGGAAGTTTGGGTACGGGGAGAACTCGCTCGCGGTCCACTCCCAGACGTCGCCTATCATGCCCAAAGCGCCGCAGGGGCTGGCGCCCGCGGGGTGGGAGCCGACGGGGGCCGGGCGGAGGGCGAGCTGGTCGAGGTTGGCCTTGTTCGGGGACCAGGGTTCGTGGCCCCACGGGAACGGCCTCCCGGTACCCGTCTCGGGGTCCCAGGAGGCCGCTTTCTCCCATTCCGCCTCCGTCGGGAGGCGCTTGCCCGCCCACCGGGCGTACGCGTCGGCCTCGAACCAGGAGACGTGAACGACCGGGGCGTCCATCCGCAGCGGCTCGTCAAAGCCGAAGCACACCGTCCACCAGGAATGGGGATCCGGCTGGTACCAGTGCTTCGGCGCGGTGATGCCCTCCGACTGAACCCAGGCCCATCCCTTGGGGTCCCAGAGGTTCTCGTTTTCGTAACCGCCGTCTTCGACGAATTCCAGGTAGGCGCGGTTGGTCACGGGGGTCTTGTCCAGGTGAAAGCCGGGGACGTCTACCTCGTGGGCGCCGCGCTCGTTGTCCAGGGCCAGCGCCCGGTCGTCTGTGCCCATGACGAACGGGCCGCCGGGGACGCGGACCATCTCACCCTCCGCCGCCGGATCGCCGGCGGGGAGCTTCGCCGGTTCGTCCGGCCGGTAGCGGCTGCCCGAGAGCTGTAGGGTCTGGAGCATGGTCTCGTTGTGCTGGTACTCGTGTTGAAGGATCATGTTGTAGACGAAGCCGTCCCTGAGGAGCGGGTCTTCGCCTTCGAGGTCGGCTTCTTCGAGCGCATCGAGCGCGGCCCCGCGGACGGCGTCGAGGTACAGGCCGGCGTCGGCGCGGTCGAGGAGGTTCAGGGAGGGGCGTTCCTCGCGCGGGTGCAGCGAGGCGTCGTACATGTCGTAGAGGTCTCTGTCCGAGAGGCCCCTGCCGAAGGCCTTCTCAAGCAGCCAGAGCTCCTCGTAGTTGCCGATGTGTCCGTAGTCCCAGATCAGGGGGCTCATTATGGGGTCGTGCTGGACCGCCAGGTCCTCGTCCGAGACGGTCCCGAGCAGGAACCGGGTCCGGCCCCTCGCCTCCTCCAGTCGACGGGCGAGCATTTCCTTCTGTACCGCGCGCTTGGTATCCATGATCTTGATGTTAGTCGCCCTCACGTACCCCTGCAACGACCAACACCCCTCGCATCGCACCGCCGCGGCGAACGTATTCCGCTTCGGCCGCATTACTTCGCGGATGCCACGGCGCGTCTGCCACGTTCACGGGGTTCTCGCGGCCTCCAGCCAAAAAACCCCGAGAGCTGGAGGCCGCGATCCAGCCTAGTCGCCGGAGACGCGCAGCACCACCTTGCCGCGGCCGTGGCCGGAGTCCAGCCTTTCGTGGGCCTCGCCGACCCGGTTCAGGTCGAGCACGTCGTCCACGAGCGGTTTGATCTGACCCCGCTCCAGCATCAGCGACAACTCGTCCAGCCGCGCCCGCTCGCGCATGAGCAGGACGCCGTGGAGGGTCTGGTTGTTCACGTAGAGCGGCGTCAGGTCGCCCTGCGCCCCGAGGATGGTCGCCAGCCGCCCGAAGGGCTTCGTCGCCGGGATGCTCTCGACGACCGTCCCGCCGCCGACGCAATCGAGGACGGCGTCCACGCCGGCCCCGCCCGTCTCCTCGAGGGCGGTCTCGGCCACGTTGCCCCGGGTGTAGTCGACGGGGACGTGCGCGCCGAGCTCTTTCAGGACCTCCTGGTTGTCAGGGCCGGCGGTGGCGATGACGCGGGCGCCGGCCGAGCGGGCGATCTGAACGGCGAAGGAGCCCACGCCCCCGGCCCCGCCGTGGATGAGGACGGTCTCCCCGACCCGCACGGCGAGCCTCCTCACGAGCGCCTCGTAGGCGGTGCCCCCGGCGAGCGGGACCGCCGCAGCCTCCGCGTGGGAGATTGCCCCCGGCTTCTTCGCCACGATGTCAGCCCCGGCGAGGTGGTACTCGGCGTATCCGCCGTTGGAGCCGGGGCCGAAGATCTCCGGCGTGTAATAGACCTCGTCCCCGGACGCCAGGTCCCGGACGCCCGGACCGACCTCCTCGACGACCCCGGAGACGTCCGAGCCGAGCACCACAGGGGGCTCGATCCCCGCGAAAGACCCGTCCGCCCTGAGCTTTGCGTCCACCGGGTTGGTCCCCGCCACGGCCACCCTGACCAGAACCTCCCCGGGCCCGGCCTGCGGCCTCTCCACTTCCCTCTCCTCGAAAAGCTCGGGACCACCAAAACGTGGCGTAACCATCGCTCGCATGAAATATCCTTCCATAGACGAATGCACCGCACCCGTAATTGCCCGCCCAGACCCCACTACAAACGACCGCCGGGCGCGGAGAGCCGAGAAGCCGGTACTCCATTTGCTTTAGAATGCGAGCATAGAACGGCGAGAAGGAGGAAGGCGTGTCCGAGAAAGACAAGCAAGGGGCGGCCGGGGAACTGGCGGGTGCTTTCGGGGAGTCGTACCGGACGGTGGTGCAGAGCGCGGTGGAGGCCCAGCAGAGGAACGTCGGGCTCGCCCAGGACTGGGTCGAGAGCCTCACGGGGCTCTTGCAGAGCCAGGCCGAGACGAACCAGGCGCTCACCCGCGCGATGGAGTCCTACGTCAAGGTGGTGGACGAGTCCCTGGAGGCCCAGGCGCGCACCAACAAAGCGCTGGCCGAGAGCATGGAGTCGTACAAAGAGGTGGTGGAGAAGGTGACCACGCTCCAGGAAAAGAACACGGAGCTCACGCAGGGCTTCTTCGAGAAGGTGACGGGGGAGCTCCGCAGCCAGGTGGAGAGCAACCAGGCCATCGCCCGCGGGATGGTCGAGGGCTCCCAGCAGCAGATGGAGGCCTTCCAGAAGATGCTTACGGAGGCGACCGAGAGCTACGCGAGCCTCATGAGCGCCCCGTTCGCCCTCTACCAGAAGAACCTTGAGACGTTCCGCAAGGGCGGCGAGTAGCCGGCGAGGCGTCCAGTCCAGGTAAAGGAGGCGCGGTGCAAATATCCGAGAAAAGCTACGAGGTGCGGAACCTGATCGGGGGTTCCTGGGAAAACGGTAACGGCCGCGAGACCGAACCCGTCTACGACCCGGCCACGGGCAAGGTCATCGGAGAGACCCCCCTATCTACGAAAGAGGACGTGGACCGGGCCGTCGAGGCGGCCAAGGCGGCCTTCCCCGGCTGGTCTTCCACGCCCGTCATCGAAAGGGCCCGCGTCTTCTTCCGCTACAAGATGCTGCTGGAGGAGCACTTCGAGGAGTTGCGGGACCTCGTGACCCTTGAGAACGGCAAGGACGCCAAGGACGCCGGAGGCGAGGTCCGCCGGGGCATAGAGGTCGTCGAGTTCGCCTGCGGGATGCCTAGCCTGCTTATGGGAGAGTCCGTCAGGGACGTGGCGAGGGGCATAGACAACGTCTCCCACCGGTTCCCGCTCGGGGTGGTCGCCGCGATCACGCCCTTCAACTTCCCTTGCATGGTCCCGCTGTGGACGCTCCCCGTGGCGATAGCGGCTGGCAACGCCTACATCCTCAAGCCCTCCGAAAGGACGCCGCTGTCGGCCATCAGGCTCGGCGAGCTGCTCGCCGAAGCCGGCCTGCCCGAGGGCGTCTTCAATATCGTCAACGGCGCCCGCGACGCGGTGAACGGCATCCTGGAGCACCCGGGTATCGAGGCCGTCTCCTTCGTGGGAAGCCAGCCCGTCGCCGAGCACGTCTACCGCCACGGCGCCGCCCACGGAAAGCGGGTTCAGGCGCTGGCCGGCGCCAAGAACTCCATGATCGTGATGCCAGACGCCGTTCTCGAGAAGGCCGTGCCGAACATAGTCTCCAGCGCCTACGGCAATGCAGGCGAGCGGTGCCTGGCCGGGAGCGTGCTGGTGGCCGTCGGCGATGTGGCGGACGAGGTGGTCGGCAGGATCCGGGAGGCCGCCGCGGCGATGAAGGTGGGGCCCGGCTACGAGGAGGGCTCCGAGCTTACCCCCGTGATCCGCGACTCCCACAGAGACAAGGTCCGCTCCTACGTGGACTCCGCCGAGGAGGAGGGGGCATCGGTCGTCCTCGACGGCCGCGAGCCGCCCAGGGAGGAGGGCTTCTTCTTCGGCCCGACCATCCTGGACGAGGTCACCGGCGAGATGCGGGTGGCCCGGGAGGAGATCTTCGGCCCCGTCCTCTCGGTGGTGAGGGTGGGGAGCCTAAAGGAGGCGGTGGATTTCACGAACGGCTCGCCGTTCGGCAACGCCTGCTCGATCTACACGGAGAACGGGGCGGCGGTGCGCTACTGGCGCGAGAACGTCGAGGCGGGGATGCTGGGGGTGAACGTAGGGGTCGCGGCGCCGATGGCGTTCTTCCCGTTCAACGGGATAAAGGACTCGTTCTACGGGGATCTGCACGCCACGGGCAAGGACGGGGTGAGGTTCTTCACCGAGAACAAGGTGGAGATCGCCCGCTTCCTCTCGGAGCCCGGGACCGCCGAGGCCGTGAAACGTCCGACGGAGAGCGGCGCCTGACGGTAAGACCGGCGGGAACCTTCCTTCTTGGACGGGGCGCCCTCCAGAGGCGTCCCGCCCGAACCGCGCCATAAAGTCCGGGACGCATAAGCCGACTAACGAGGCTTGGCACGCCGGTTCGGGAACCAGCCGTGGCTTAGCCGTCAGCTCTCAGCCAGGAGCAGTAGAGCTGATAGCTGAGAGCGGAGGCGAAGCCGGAGCGGCCTGATCGCTGACCGCTTTAGGACAGCGCCTTCTCGAACCAGTGGTGGGCGTGGGGCTCGTCGTTAAACGGGGCAACCTCCACGAACCCGGCTCTGCGGTACAACTCGATCGCCTCTCCGAGGGCACTGTTGGTCTCCAGGTGCAATACCCTCGCTCCGTTCTCGCGAGCCAGCGCCTCCAGGCTTTCTAGCAGGCGTCGACCGACGCCGAGCCCGCGCGAATCCGGATCGACCCACATCCTCTTGAGTTCGGCGGGCTCCGCGCCGTGAAGCTTTAACGCGCCGCATCCGATAGCCCGACCCCGCAGCCGGGCCACCACGCAGTAGCCGGCAGGTGGGGTCAGCTCCTCCGGGTCGGCCGAGATGCTCTTACCGGCATCGAAGCCCCCGGAAAACCTGGCATCGAGCTCGTTCGCGTAGCGGGTGAAGCAGCGCACGACGTCGGGGTGGCGGGGGTCTTCGACGCCGATGCCCACCAGCGTCGCCCGCAGCGACCGTTCGACCTCGGCGATGGCCGCCAGCAGCCGCCCACGGTGGCCGGTCGGCACCCCGTCGAAGAACGCGGCGGCGGCCAGGTCGGAGAGACGGTCGAGCTCTTGGACCTCCGTGAGCCCCGCGGCGGTCCGGCGGAGCCGTCTCCGCCGCCCGTCGGCAGGATCTACCTCGACGACGACGAGGCCCTCGTTCTCCAGCCGTCTCACGAGGCGGCTGGCGTAACCCGAGTCGAGCCCGAGCCGGTCGCGCAGTTCGTGCAGGTCCGCGCCGTTGTCCCCGATCTCCCACAGCAAACGCGAGGCCCCGAGCGGGCGATCACGCCCCAAAAACGACTCCTCGAGCGCGCCGATCCGTTCGGTCACGGTCCGGTTGAAGCGGCGGATAAGCGCCACGTCGTCGCTGGCGATGTCTCTGACCACAGTCAGATATTAGCAGTGGCCGGTGGGGCGTCAAGCGGTGGCGGGCCGAAAGTGGCTTTTGGGGTACCGATGCTTAGCGGCGTTCCGTACCGGCGGTTGTGATCCGCCCATGCGCTCCAGATACTGTGACGAGGTTTGTCCCGTCCTGCCTCTTGAACGAAACTAAACGCCTACGTAACGGTTCTCAAAGAAAGTTTCCCAAAACGTCGCTTTTGTGTCGTGGGGGGGTTACAATGCGCGCTGACGCCCGTGAGAACTTGGGAGGGGGAACATGCGTCGCCTTATTTTCGTTGCCTGCGCTGTATTCGCGGCCATGTCGTTAGTCTCTCTCGCCACGCTCTCGGCCGAGGCCCAGTCGGTGGACCAGTACGCCGCGCCGGATCAGCCAGATGCGGACGTTTCCGAGGATGCTCCGCCTGCTGAGCCGGCCGCGGAGGCTTCGGTCCAGCCGCCTCCTCCGCCCGCGGACGTGGACGAGCCCGATGCCGCGGGCCTCGAAGACCGCGTCGCCAACACCGTCGCCAAGGACCCCTACAGTCAGGTGGTGGACG
Organism: Rubrobacter tropicus; assembly: GCF_011492945.1. Lineage (NCBI taxonomy): Bacteria > Bacillati > Actinomycetota > Rubrobacteria > Rubrobacterales > Rubrobacteraceae > Rubrobacter > Rubrobacter tropicus. The sequence goes on along the minus strand of NZ_CP045119.1, from coordinate 3,037,742 downwards.
ACACCACCCGCGGTCGTTTCTCGGCCCCCGGCTGGAAGCGTGAAAAGGCAACCGGGGCGCACGGCGGGAGCCTCCACGGGGCCACCGGGCGCCAGAACTCCGATGCCAGGTTCAAGGTGAAGGTCCCGACCGCCGGCTACTACACGCTCTACGCGCGCTGGCCCGCCAACGCGGCAAAGACCGTTCGGATCGGCGTCTCGACCCCGGCAGGCGTGCGCTGGGAGGAGACAGACCAGGCGGTGGACGGCTCCGCGTGGGTGCGGGTCGGCGCTTTTCGGATGGCCGCCGGCGACCGTTACTCGGTGCTCGTGTCCCCCGGCAAAAAAGGAGACGCCGTCGCGGACGCCGTGATGATCTCCAAGAACGTCCTCGTGGGAAAGAACGCCCAGATGGTCAGCGTCGGCTCCCCGGTGGACCAGTCGAAGACCACCGGGCCAACCGCTTCGGGCAAGGCCGCGAAGGGTAGCGCCATCGTAAGCACGGCCCGCCGCCACATCGGCAGGCCCTACGACTACGACCACGCCCCCTGCCGTCGGGCGATGTCTCGCGAAGACTGCTCTTGCCTGACGCGCAACGTGCTCCTGGCCCACGGGATAGCGTTGCCGGATTCGCCCGTCTACCAGTGGTACACGGACAGGGGATTCGAGTTCCGCAACAAGTCGCTGATGCGGCCCGGCGACCTCGTCTTCCACGACCTCAACAAGGACCGTGACCTCAGGGACCATTACACGGACCACGTCGCGATCTACTCGGGCAACGGGAACATCATCCACGCTTCGAGCTACTTCGGGAAGGTCGTCGAGAGCAAGGAGCGCTACCTCAAGAACTTCTGGGGCGCCAAGCGTCTCGTGTCCCGCTAAAGCGCCAGACCGGAACCGCTCTATCAGCGATCAGCCCTTCGTCTTTGGCTGATCGCTGATAGCTGACGGCTGATAGCTTTTCAGGCGCCGGGGAGGTAGAGGTAGTAGGGCTTCGGCTCCAGGGTGATGCCCGCCTCGTTCAGCAGGCGTTCGGCCTCGGTGGGTTGGGGGGCGAAGCCGGAGAGCAGGGTGTCCGTGAGGGTGGGGGTCTGGATGTAGCGGACCACGGTCGTCTCGCCCGCGTTCGCCAGTTCGGCGGCGTTTGTGGCGGCTTCGTCCAGGCCGCCGAAGGAGTCGACGAGGCCGAGTTCCCTTGCCCGCTCGCCCGAGTAGATGCGGCCGTCGGCGATCTCGCGCACGCGGTCCTCCGGGATGTCGCGGCCGGTCGAGATCACGTCCACGAACTCGGCGTAGGACTCGTCCACGAGGGACTGGAAGATCTCGCGCTCCTCCGGCGTCATCTCCCTGAAGGAGTTGCCGATGTCCTTGAACTCGCCGCTCTTAATGACCACCTGCTCGTAGCCGTACTTGTCGGCCAGCTCCGTAAAGTTATTGAGCTGGAAGATGACGCCTAAGGAGCCCGTGAGCGTCGTCTCGTTAGCCACGATCTCGTCGGCGGCGGTCGAGATGTAGTAGCCGCCGGAGGCGGCCGTGTCGCCCATCGCGATGACGACGGGCTTCCCCGTTCTCTCCTTAAAGTCGAGGATGCTCTGGTGCATCTCGTCGCTGGCCGTGACCCCGCCGCCGGGCGAGTTTACTTCGAGCACCACGGCCTTCACGTTCGGGTCGTCGGCCGCCTGCCGCAGGGCGTCGGAGAGGCCCTCGGGCGTCACGGTCGGCTGCACGCCGCCGAGGCTGCTGTCGGCGGCGGCGATGACGCCCTCGACGGGGATCGCGGCGATCTTGCTCGACCCCTCGCCCGAGACGTACTCTTCGTCGTAGACCGCCGGGGCCGTCCCGCCGGCGACCCCTCCCGAGGCGCCGAGGGCGACGATCAGGGCCACGGCTATAGCGGCGAGGCCGAACAGGCCCAACACCACGAGCCCGCCGACGATCCAGGGCCACTTGCGCCGCCTGCGACCGCCGCCGTTCCCACCGGCCCGACCCCGCGGTTCTTCCCTGCGCGCGCTGCTCTCCGAGTCCAAGTCAGACCCTTTCCATCTCGTTTTGCCCTACTGCGCGGCGGCGCCCGCGACGGCGAAGATGCCGATGCCCACGACCACTACCAAAAGAATTATAAGAGCCGCGAGCCCGGCGCACGATAAGGCGCACGAGCCGGCGGATTCCCCGTAGCCGACGCCGCTTGCCTGGGAGGCCCCGATCACGACCAGGACCACGTACCACATAAAGCAGGCCAGCCCGATCAGGGAGACGAGGTAGCCGATCGCGACCCCCGCCGGCGTCCCCACGCCCATCCACGCCCGCAACCCGCCAAGGAGGGCGTTCGAGATCGAGCTGACAAAGAAAGGCGCCTGCGCCACCCCGACCACGCCGAGCATCGAGGAGAACGGTCCGGTGCCCCCGAAGAGGCGCGTCGCGAGCTGCATCAGAGAGGAGACGAAGATCCAGCCCACAAAAGGCGAGACGAGGGCGATTACGGGGATGCCGATCTCGGCCGCCCTTGCCGCCGGCTCGATGACCTCGGGCGGCAGGGCGGGCTGCCCCGGCGGCTGCTCGAAGCCCCGCTCCAGTTGCCGGCGCGTCGCGCCGCTCAGGACGAAAACCGTGCTTACGACGAGGCCCAAAGCCGCGTAGACGGCCACCACGACAAAGCCGGGGAGGGCCGAGCGCCTCTCTGCGACCCCCCGCAGTGCGCGGATAGGGTTCCAGATCACCGCGACGACGCCTAAGGGGTTGCCCCCCGAACCGCCCGCGCTCAGGACGGGCCGCCGGGGAGCGGGGGACGGCGCCGGCGGCGGCCCTGCTTCAGGATGTCGTCCTTGGCGGCCTCGGGTGAGATCTTCTCGTCCCTTGCCTCCAGTGCGAGGTGCTCGCGGTGCTTGACTATCCAGAGGTACAGGTCGAGCTCGGTGCGGCCGGGGAAGGCCTCCAGGACGCGGTCCTCCCGGATCATCTCCATGATCGGCCTGTAGCTGTACTCGTACCAGTCGCGCAAGACTTCCTCGGCCGTGACGTAGCGCCGCCAGAGCTGCGAGATCCTGAACCCGTGCGCCTCTATGTAGTTTCCCAGCCTGCGGTAGTCCGCCGCGTCGGAGAACCGGATCTTTATCTCCGGCAACACCCGGTCGATCGGCAGCCGCTCCAGAAGGTGGCGGTGCTCGAGCATGTGCAGGATGTCTCCGGCAGTGAGCGCGGAATCGACCGGAACCCTGCTGCGCAGCTCGATGACGTCGGCGTCGAGCGTCTCGATGCCCTGCTGCCTGGCGACCGAGACCCTGTGGTTGCCGTCGTTGACGAAGTAGGCGTCCCCTATCTTGAAGAGGCTGACCGGGGGCAGGCCCTGGTCCTGGTGCATGAGCTGGTCTATCCGCTTCCAGCGCGTGCCGAGGTCCGGCTTTGACGGCAGGAAGGCCCGGTCGAAGTCCCTGTGGCGCCCGACGCTGCCGACGATCTTCGAGACCGGCACCTCGCGAAGGCCTATGTGGACCTGCTGTATCGCCCCGAGCGCCCCCCTAACCTCGTCGAAGGAGAGGAGCTGGTTCGACCCGGGGTCCCTGCGCAGGTAGGCGCCGACACGCCTCAGGAAAGCCTTCCTGCGCGCCCTGGAGAAGTCCCTGTCAGACTGTTCGTTAAGATCCATGTGGCCGACCACCGCTCCAGCCTACAACCGGCCGGTCCCGCCAACAAGGCTCAGGCTGACCAAATACCCTATACCTCCAAAATACGGTGGCCGAAAACGTTCAACACCTTCGTCTCTCCCCGGCTGGTGACCCTCTGCTGGTCGGGGCCGTAGAGGTGGACGTGGCCGTGCAGCCACAGCGGGGGTTTGTGGCGGTCGATTAAACCCAGGAAGGGCTCGAAGCCCACGTGGGCCGGGTCCTCCCTGTCCCCGAGACCCAACGGCGGGGAATGGGTAACGAAGACCGTCGGGGCCGGGCGGCCGAGGAGTTGCCTGCAACGGATCCTGGCCGACAGCCCCCACGCCCGGCGGCCCATCTGACCCTCCGTGTACTGGTTCGGGCCGCCCGAGTACAGCGGAGAGCCGGAGAGCCCGGCGAAGGTCACCTTCTCCTCGCCCCTCCCCACCTCGACCACCCTGCCGTCAAGCGGTACGCAGCCGCCCGGATACTCGGGGCCGTCGGGGGCGGGGTCGTGGTTGCCGAGGACGTAGTAGACCGGGGCGCCGAGAAAGGTGATGATGTACTCCAGGTAGTCGAAGGGGAGGTCGCCGCAGGAGATCACGGCCTCGACCCCCCGCGCGTAGGAGTTGAGGCTCGGCCCGTGCAGCACCTGCTCGACCTGGTCGCTTATGCACAAGATCTTCATGGCCGGTCCTGAGTCACCCCCCTCGCAAAGCATACCGTCTCCGGCCCCTTTCGTTCCGCGCCGGGACCGTCCACGCGCAATGAAACCACACCATGTTGTGTGTGATTGCCCTTTCGTGGAGAACATGTAGCCTGTATCATGCGTCCCGCGCCGCCCAGGAGGGTTCCGGGCCGGCGCGTCGGGCAGTGGAACGAGGGGGAGTACCGACCTATGAAACGGTTGTTCGCATCCGGTATGGCACTGGCATTCGCGGTCCTGGTTGTGGCGACTTTCGCAAGGACGCCCGCGGCGCAGACGGACCCGCGCGTGCTTGAAGCCTGCGAGCCCGGCAAACAGGCGATCGACGCCCGCGCCCTTCCCCGAACGATCGACCAGAACAGGTGCCCGGTCGCGGGCAGGGTGATAGAAGACGGGATGGCGGGTGCCGCCGTGCCTCCCCCCGGCGAGGGCGTTCACGTCGAGCTCCTGACGGAACGCGGGGCCCAGGAGTTCGGGGTGCGCCGCCTGGAGGACGGCGCGATCGAGCTGGACCACGTCGGCAGCGAGTCGGCCGGGACGGGCGCCGGGCCCCCCGCGTTCACGACGAAGGGCGTGGGTGAGTGCGGGGACGCCGGCTTCGACGAGAACGGCTGGCGCGTGGAGGGCACGCACGTCTACCGCATCAACTGGCGGACGACGCCCAGGGACGTCCCGCGCAGGGCCGCCATTAGCGCCATCAGGCAGGCCAGCGGCAACGTCGCCGACACCCTGAACGGCTGCCGACTCGGCGACAGGGTCCCGGCCGGCGTCGCCTACAAGGGCTACACGGCCCGGCACGCCGGCGTGGGCGGGGGCGCGTGCGAGACGGACGACGGCCTGAGCGTCGTCTCCTTCGGCGCTCTATCCAACCCCGGCAACCTCGCCGCCGCCTGCGTCCATACCCGCGCCAAAGCCGGTTACGACGTCGTCACCAGCTCCGACGTGAAGCTGAGCAAGGTCGGCCACCACTGGACCACGAACCCGAACTCGCGCTCGTGCAGGGGACGCTACGACATAGAGGGCGTGATGACCCACGAACGGGGACACACCTTCGGCCTCGGCCACGTTGTGGAGGATTACCACCCGAACCTCACCATGGGCCCGGTCATAAACGGCCCGTGCCAGAGCTCCGAGCGCTCCCTCGGACGTGGGGACGTGCTCGGCCTGGACGGGAAATACCCCTAAACTATCGCGGGTCGCAACAGGCCCTGGAGGTGAGACCGTTGGCGGGACCCGAGACGCCGAAGCTGATGGTGGACGTAATAATCCCCTCGGAGGAGGGAGTCGTGCTCGTACGTCGCGGCGGCGACCCGTTCGAGGGAGAGTGGGCCCTGCCCGGCGGCTTCGTCGAGGTCGGCGAGACGGTCGAGGCGGCCGCCGTCAGGGAGACCGCGGAGGAGACGGGGCTTGCGGTGGAGATCTCGCGCCTGGTCGGCGTCTACTCCGACCCCGAACGCGACCCCCGCGGCCACAACGTGAGCGTGGCCTTTTTGGCCCGCGTCGTTGGCGGGGACCTCGTCGCGGCCTCGGACGCGGCCGAGGTCTCGGTCCTCGACCCCGATTCCGTCGAGCTGGCCTTCGACCATCGTCGGATCGTCGCGGACGCGATGTTCTAGCTATAAGCTATCAGCCGTCAGCTTTCAGCTTTGGGGCGCGCGGGTGGGCCCGGGGCCAGGACGTGAAGACGGAAACTGCGCGGATGTCCTCAGGCTGACGTAGGTGGGAGCGAGATGCGTCGTCAAGGGCCCTCGGCTGAAGGCTGATAGCTTACAGCCGACGGCTCTTCCAACACCCACAACGACTCTGCAGGCAACCGCGCCGTTACCTCCTCGCCCACCGCGAGGCGGACGTGGGGGGGCAGCGCGGCCCGCAGGGTAGTGCCCGCGGCCCGCAGCTCGTAGTGGACCTGGGTGCCGAGGTACGAGGCGGAGACGATCCTGGCCTGGAAGGAGTTTTGTCCTTCTTCCAGGCGGACGGCCTCGGGGCGGATCGTCAGCGTGGCGGCGCCGGGTGGGGCGGGCTTTTCGAGCTCGAGGTCGCCCAGCGAGGTCCGGATGGAGCCGTTCTCGGCGTGGCCTCGGATGAAGTTCGTCGCGCCGAAGAAGCGGGCCACCTCGCGGGTGGCGGGACGGCCGTAGAAGGCCTGCGGCTCGTCGTACATCTGGAGTTTGCCCCCGAAGATGAGGGCTATGCGGTCGGCGAGGACGACGGCCTCCTCCTGGTCGTGCGTGACGAAGACGGTGGTGTGGCCGCCCTCGCGCTGGAGCCCGAGGATCAGGTCCCGCATCTCCTCCCTGAGGTTGGCGTCGAGCGCGCTGAAGGGCTCGTCGAGGAGCAGGAGCCGCGGTCCGGTGACGAGGGCGCGCGCGAGCGCGACCCTCTGCTGCTGCCCGCCCGAGAGCTCCTCCGGCGAACGGTCCGCGAAGCTCTCCATCCGCACGCGCCTGAGGGCCTCATGGGCCTTCCGTTCGGCGTCGTCCCTGCGCGCGCCGCGCATCCTCAGGCCGAACCCGACGTTCCGGGCGACGCTCATGTGCGGGAAGAGGAGGGGCTTCTGGAAGACCATCGCCGCCTCGCGCCTCTCGGGCGGGGTGCCGACCACCGACTGCCCGTCCACCCGCACATCGCCCGACTCCGGTCGCAGCAGGCCGGCGACGACCTTGAGGGCCGTTGTCTTGCCGCAGCCGGAGGGGCCGAGGAGGGCGACCAGCTCCCCCGGCTCGACCGCGAGGCTCAGGGTCTCGAGCGCGGGCGCGTCCCCGCCGTAGCGGTGGGAGACGTTATCCAGTTCCAGGCGGGCGCTCACGAGACCTTGCCCGGGCCGACGAGGCTCGTGCCCCGCCCCGGTTTCAGGACGCGCAGGGCCAGGACGAGGGCCAGGACCGCGGGGAGGGCGAAGGCCAGGGCGAGGGCCGAGGTTACTACGGGGTCGTTGCCCGAGGCCGCGGAGAAGAGGAGCATCGGAAGCGTGACGACGGTGCCGCCCCCGATCAGTACCGTCAACACGTACTGCCCCCAGGAGATCAGGAACGCGAAGAGCCCGGCCACGGCCACCCCGGGCAAGACCGCTGGCAGCGTAACCCGCAAAAAAGCCTGCCACGGGCTCGCGCCCAGAGTCCTCGCCGCCTCTTCCAACTCCCCGGTCCGCTCGGCGAAGACGCCTGCCAGGAGCAGGGCCGTGTAAGGCACCGTCGGGACAAGATGGACGAGAAAGACGCCGGCCAGTGTGTCGGCGAGCCCGAGCCGGATAAACGTGACGTGCACGCCCATCGTCGAGGCGAGGGGGGGGACGAGGATGGGGAGCAGGATGAAAAAGATCACACCCCCCTTGAAACGCCACTCGTAGCCGCCAATCGCCATCCCGGCGGGCAGGCCGACGGCGACCGAAGCCACAGCCGTCGCCGCTCCTATGAGGAGGCCGCTGAACGCCGCCCCGAGCACCCCGCCGCCGGGCTCGAAGAGGTGCTCCATCCCGCGCAACGACCACTCCGTCGGCAGCAGATCCGGAAACCGCCACTCCCCCGCGAAGGCCCACAGTACAAGCGGCAAGAAAGGCAACGCTACGAGCGCCGCGACGACCGCCGTGGCGACCGTCGAGGCGACCGCGGGCCACGGGTTGTTTCCCTTCTTACCCACGGCGTCCGAGATCCCTGGCGAGCCGCAGGTACAGGGCCGCGACCGTCCCCGTTACGAGGGCTATGAGCACGTTGATCGCCATGGCCGTAGGCCGCGCCGCCAGGTCTATCTCCCTGTACTCGTTGTAGGCCATGACGGGCAGTATCGTCGGGTACGACTTACCGAGCAGGTAAGGCACCTCGAAGGCCCCGAAGGTGAAGGCGAAGACGAGCAGGCTCGCCGCCACCACGGAGGGCGAGATCACCGGAAAGACCACGTACCAGAACCGCTGCCACGCCCCCGCCCCCAGGGTCCGGGCAACGTCCTCCAGCTCAGAGGCAACACCCCTGAGCGAGGCGAGCACCACGAGCGCTATAAACGGCACCTCCTTCCACACGTAGGTGAGGATGATGCCCACGGAATACTTGTCGTAGAGCAGGGCCGGGAAGTCGCCCGGCTCGCCGACGAGGCCGAGAAGGGCCGCCAGCCTCGCGCCAAGACCCGTCTGACCGACGACGAGGGCGATGCCCACGGCGGCGACGAGGTGGGGGATCGTGATCGGCAACTGAAACACCACCGCCGAGACCCGCCCGCCCGACGCCCTGAGCGCGAGCGCGGCCAACACGGCCAGCACCGTCGAGACGCCCGTCGAGACCCCGGAGACGTACAGGGTGAGGACCAGCGAGTCGAAGAAGCCCTCGTCGGAGAGGATCTCCCGGTACGCGACCAGCGAAAGCTCCGTCATGCCGATGGCCGGCAGGTAGCCCAAGGACTGCGCGAAGGCGGCGACGAGCCCGCCGGCGAAGAGGACCCCGATCACGGCCAGCGCCGGGGCCAAAAGCAACGCTATCTTTAGCCGGCCGCCCAACCCCTAGTCCTCCAAAACCCGTTCCTGCCACCCCTCTTCGAGCCGCAGGAGCCACTCGGTTCCTGCCTCGGGTACCCGGTTCTCCTGCAGCACCCGGGTCGGCAGCGTCGCCGCCCCCTCGGGTTCCGCGAACCCCTCGCGCGCCCCTTCCGGCAGCCGGTCGAGGCTGAGGGCGGTCAGGTCGCCCCATCCTCTCGGGTCCTGCTTCTCGCTCTGGGCCCCGGGGCCCTGCAGGAAGTTCGTTACCACCTGCGCCCCCGCCTTGTTCGGGCCGTTGAAAGGGATGGCGAGGTAGTGGGTGTTGTTGAGGGTGCCACCTTCGAGCAGGTAGGAGCGGGTGCTCTTCGGGAAGAGGCCCTTGTCCACCTGGCGCTGGGCGAGGAGCGGGTTGTAGCTCATCGTGAGCCAGGTCTCGCCGTTCCCGTAGAGTTCGTCCAGCTTCGCCGAGGTCGCGGGGTAGGTCTCGCCCTCGCGCCAGAGGTTCGGCTCCATGTCCTTCAGGAAGTCGTAAAGCTTTGGGGACTCCCTCTCGAAGACCTCCTCGTCGAAAGGTTTCTGGTAGGCTTCGACCCGTCCCGTCACGTCGTAGAAGGCCTGCTCGACGAAGGCGTTGCCCGTGAAGTCGGGCGGGGCGGGGTAGGAGAAGCGGCCGGGGTTCTCTTCGGTCCAGGATTTGAGTTCTTCCATCGTCTTCGGTGGGTCGTCGACCTTCGCCGAGTCGTAGATCATGACGAACTGGGCCTTGCCCCAGGGCGCCTCCCTACCCTCCACGGGGTGGCCGAAGTCCCGGTTAATGGAGGGACTTTTCCAGTCTACGTACCTGGCGTTCGGGAGTTCCTCGGCCCACGGGCCGAACCAGAGGTCGGCGTCGGCGCCCGTGGCGAAGTTCTCGCCGTTGATCCAGACGAGGTCTATGGTCCCCTCGTCTTTTCCCGCCTGCTTCTCGTTGAGCAGCTTGTTGACCGCGTCGGCAGTGTCTCCAAGGGGCGTGCGCGTAAATTCTATTCCGTGTCTCTCTTTCAACTGCGGGATGACGTAATCGTCGACGTAGGCGTTTATGGCCTCGTCCCCGCCGTATATGGCGAGGTTGACCTCGGTGCCGCGGGCCGCCCTCTCCAGTTCCGAAAAAGGGCGGTCCTCGCCGGAGGGGGAGTTCGCGCCCCCGGTCCCGCCGCAGCCGGCGAGCGCCGCGAGGCAGAGCAGGGCGATGACCAGGGGTTTTATCCTCTTCGAGCCGGGCATGTCCAACCTTGGCTTACCTCGTTTGCAGACGTGTCACTACGATGGCCCTACGCGTCCGGGTATACGCCTCTTGAAAGCGGCTGGATCAGGCCCGCGGACCGTCCGACAGCCGCCCGAGCGCCCGCATCAGGCCCGAGATCACACGCCCCTCGTCCAGATCTACCACCGTATCCACTTCGCGGCCCGGCAGCGCGTAGTCGTGGGCCGCGGCGGCGTCCAGCGTGGGCAGGACGCGGCGTTCGACCGTCACGGATTTCGGGTCCGCCACGGCCGCGACGCAGGCCACGTCCCAGAGGATCTTCTCGCCCTTGGGGTCCACGGGGCCGCCGTACTCGGCCACCCACAGCTCCAGGATCTCGGCCAGGTACGAGGCGGCCGGGTTCCCGAGGGAGCGCACCTCTTGCGCGAACTTCGTCGCCTGAACCAAGATCTTCGCGGGCGCGGGCCAGCCCGGGACGTGCAGCAGGTCGACGTCTTCCTCGAACAGGACCCGCCACGCCGCCATGTCGGCCCGGCCGTTCAGCTCGTGGAACTTGTGCCGGCCGTAGGTCTCGGCGCCCCCGAACCCCCCGAGCCACACGACGCGGACGTTCTCCCGGAGATCCGGCCCGGAGACCAGCAACGAGGCGACGTCTGTGGCGGGTCCTGTTGCGATCACGGTGAGGGGGCCTCGCCTTGCCTCCTCGATCAGGAACTCCAGGCCCGCGCTCGGCACGGGCTCGCCGCGGCTGGTCATGGGCCGGTCCGCCCCCGTGATGCACGGCACGCCGCGCCCGCACAGGCCGACCACCCGCTCGGCCTCGTCCTGGTACATGTCCCGCGAGCCCGGGCCGTGGGCGGTGGTGTTGTGTACGGAGACTACGCCGCGCACGTCGAAGACGCCTTCCGGCAGGCCGAGGGCGTGCGCTATTGCGAACTGGTCGTCCACCTCGTTTGCCGTGTCGCAGTCGAGGACTACGCGGGTTGGTGGCATCGCTTCCTCTCTTCAAGGACGGATCGCGGGGATCGTAGCACGGCGCCGGCCAGGGATTGTTCCGTCTTACTTGCGGGCCGCCCGAACCCCGGCGTGACGGCCCGCGTCAAGGGCCGAAGAGGTCCTCCATGAACGCCGGCTCCAGGTAGGCCCGGCTCCGGTCGAGGGTCTCCTCGTTGGCGATGGGCCTCCCGGCCCGCGCCGTCTCCTGCAACGCCCACGCGCACCACGAGACCGCCCGCAGAGAGACGATGGTCTTCATCGTCACGAGCTGCTCGTGGAAACGCCCGACGTCCGCGACGGGATTTTGTTCCAGGTAAGCCTCCACGAACTCCCGTTCCTGCTCTTTGGTGAGAAGCGTCGCTGTGTCGTCGCGCCAGAGGCTCGTCGTGGGGAGGAGGAAGTGGGCGAGGTCCTGGGTGCGGGGCGCAACGCGCGCCTTCTCCCAGTCCAGCAGCTTCGCCCCACCGTCCTCGACGACGAAGTTGTGGGTATTCAAATCGTAGTTGACGACGGCGAGGTCGTCTCCCGTGAAGAGGCCCTTTCTTTCCAGAAGACCTTGTATGCGTCTGAAGCCTCCCAACAGGGCGACCTTGCTCCCTTCTGGGGCGCCGCTCCAGTCCAAGTAGGGTTCCGCGAGGCGGCGGCACTCTTCCAGGATGGCGGGCGCGGGGTCGGGGTGGATCTGGAGGCGGTGTCCTTGCGGGACGCCGAGGGCGTGGACGGCCGCGACGCAGCGGGCGGCGGCGGGGATGTCGGTGGCGTAGTCCAGGGGGCGGCCGGGGAGGAACTCTTCCAGGATCAGGGGGTAGGGGAGGTTCTTCGGGTTCGGGTCGACGTGGTAGGGCTTCGGGGTAACGCCCGAGGGGGATAGGAGGGTCAGGGCGTGGTGCTCGTAGGGGGCCTGCTCCTCCAGCGGAAGTCCCATTTGGGTGCCCGTTACGAGCCGGGCCACCAGGTTCGGGCCCCGCACCAGGTAGTTGAGGCTGTACTCGCCCCGGGCCAGGAACTCGACGCCGTGGTACGAGAAGCTCGGCAGGCTTCGAAGGTAGCGTCGTACGTCCCGGCTAAAGTCACCGTCTGGCATGGCCATATTGTAGGGATGAAGGCGCGGTCGGCGGACGGGGTGGTGTAGAATTGCGTCAGGAAGGAGATATGAGTCTGGATCTGGACGTTATCTTTTGGGCCGTGCTGGCCGGGCTTGCCTTTGTCGGGGAGCTTCTCTCCGTATCTTTCTTCTTGCTTTTCTTCTCGATCGGGGCGGTCGCGGCGCTCGTCATGGCCTTCGCCGGGCTCGGGCCCGTTGCCCAGGCCGTGGGGTTCGTCGTCGCCTCCGTCCTTAGTATGGTGGTGCTGCGGCCCGCGCTGTTGAACCGGCTCTCCTTGAGGGGTGGGGAGCAGTACGCCGGGCACCGGGGCATCACGGGCGCGAGCGCGGTCGTCACGGAGCCGATAGAGGCGGGAGGAAAGGGGACCGTGCGGGTCGGGAGCGGCGAGTTCTGGACGGCGCGGGCCATGTATTCGGGGGGCGGGATAGGGAAGGGCGCGAAGGTTCGGGTGCTCGGCACCGACGGGCTAACCGCGCTGGTCGAGCCGGTCGAGACCGAAGGAGAAGGGCCGTGACGGGACTAATAGTGCTGGGAATACTTGCGTTCGTCGTCTTTCTGGTGGCGGCGAGGAGCATCAGGATCATCCCCCAGAGCCGCGTTGCGATAGTGCAGCGGCTGGGCAGGTACCACCGCACCGCCGAGAGCGGGCTGACCTTCGTGGTGCCCGTGGTCGACAGGATGCTGCCCAAGACCGACCTTCGGGAGCAGGTGATCGCGTTCCAGCCCCAGGCGGTCATAACCAACGACAACGTGGGGATGCAGATCTCGACGGTCGTCTACTACCAGGTCGTCGACGCCCGGGCCTCCGAGTACGAGGTCGCAAACTTCCACCTGGCGCTGGAGCAGATCACGCAGACGACGCTCCGCAACGTCATAGGCAACCTCATCCTGGACAAAACCCTCACGTCGCGGGACGAGATCAACGGCAAGCTCCGCACGATCCTCGACGAGGTCACGGAGAAGTGGGGCATCCGGGTGACGAGGGTCGAGCTGAAGGAGATCACGCCCCCAAGAGACATCCAGCAGGCGATGGAGAAGCAGATGCAGGCCGAACGCACCCGCCGCGCGGCCATCCTGACCGCGGAGGGCGACAAGCGGGCGGCGATCCTGAAGTCCGAGGGCGAGAAGGAGTCCGCGATCCTGCGCGCCGAGGGCGACCAGCGGGCCGCGGTGCTGCGCGCCGAGGGGGAGGCCGCGGCCTACCGCAACGTCCAGGCCGCCCAGATCGAGATGACGGGAGCCCTCTTTGAGCGCCTGGAGAGCAGCTCCCTCTCCCCCGAATCTCTCCGCTACCTCTACCTCAAGGCCCTCCCCGAGATGGCCAAAGGCCCCGCCAGCAAGCTCTTCGTGGTCCCATCCGAGATACAGGACCTCGCCGGAACCGTCGGCGCCCTCGCCGGCGCCGCCGGCATGGCCTCCGAGGACGACAAGAAGGAGGAAGAGAAGCCCCGGCTCACCGCGCCGAACGGCGGTGCCTCCCGCCGGAGCCTGGAGCGCGGCGGCCCCGATGCACGGGCCTGACGTTGCCGGTATGCTACGGATGACGTAACCGGGACGTATCGGCGGGGAGAGGGAGAGGGAATGAGGCGCACGATTCTCGTGTTGACTGTCGTGACGGCGGCTTTGCTCGTGGCGGGGGGTACGGCGCTGGCGGCGACGCTCGCCTGCAACGGCGGCAGGTGCGTCGGCAGCGACGGGCCGGATACCATGTTCGGCAGCCCGGTGCGCGACTCGATCTACAGCCTCAAGGGCGGGGACCTCGTGCGCGGCAACGCCGGCGCCGACTCGATCAACGGCGACGGCGGCGACGACAGGCTCTCGGGCGGCAGGGGCAACGACACGGTTAACGGCTCGGACGGCGAAGACGTCGTGATCGGCAACACCGGTAACGACAGGCTCTCGGGCGGGACGGGCAGCGACCGCATCGAAGCCGTCGACGGGATGCGCGACGTGATCTCCTGCGGCAACGGTCCCCGCGACCTCGTGGTCTTCGACGCCGGCCAGGACAGCTTTACCGGCTGCGAGATCCGCCGGCCGCGTTAGAGCGGTCGGCCTAGAGCTTTCAGCCGTCAGCCTTCGGCTTTCAGCTTTTTGTTGGTGTGACGGGAGCGGGTGACATCTTCGGCGCCTGGTGTGGGAGCAACCGTCGCGGGGACTTCCGAAAAGACGGAAGTCCCCGCGACAAGGTCTTTGCTGATAGCTGACGGCTGAAAGCTGACAGCTTCCCTACTTGCGCGCGTGTTGCTTGAAGAAGCGGACCATCTCGGCCGAGGCGTCGGGGCCTTTGGGGTCCGTGTAGGAGCCGGGGTGGCCCCCGCCGGACCACGCGTGGGCGAGGCCGTGGACGGACCAGCGCTCGACCACGGGGCGGTCTTCGGCGTCCTTGTAGGAGATGCGGGTGAAGGCGTGGCCTTCCGGTTTTTTGCCCTGGCGGGTCGAGACCTTGAGGGAGGAGCCGTCGCCGGCCGTGAGGTGGGCGAGCAGGCGGTCGCCGTTGCGCGGGTGGACGGTGCCGTCCCTGTCGCCGTGGAAGACTATGGTCGGCACGACCTTCGTCTGTCCGTTCGAGGGGGCCTGCGGCATCGGGGCGCCGGGGTTGCCCTGGCGCATCGCGGAGAATGCCGACGGCATGTCGTGGGCGGAGCCGGGGGCGAGCCCGGAGTGGACGCCGACGGCGGCGTAGAGGTCGGGGTAGGTGGCGCCCATGATGGCGGCCATCGCCCCGCCGGCCGACATCCCGGCGACGTAGACCCGGCCTTCGTCGACCGCGTAGTCGTCCATTACCTGCTGCGTGATCCCGGCGATGATGGCTGGCTCCCCGCGACCGCGCTGCTGGTCTGCGGCCTGGAACCAGTTCCAGCACTTCTGCATGTTGGCGCTGTTGGTCTGCGCGGGATACGCCACGAGGAAGGTGTGCTCCTCGGCCAGGGCGTTCATGCGGGTGCCGGCCGCGAAGTCGTCGGGGTCCTGGGTGCACCCGTGGAGCATCACCACCAGCGGCACCGCCTCCCCGGAGTAGCCTGTCGGCACGTAGAGCTTGTAGGACCGCCCCCCGGCCGCGCCGCTGTACGACCGCGCGTCGAACTGCCCGCCGGCCGTGCTTCCGGCGTCCTTGACCGTGGTCCCGTGGGAGGGATGCCTGACGCCGCGGGAGCGCAGGTTCGGGCCGGTCCCCCGGTGGGGCGCCGGTCCCTGCGGGGCGCTTTTCAGGAGCTGGGAGGTCACGTCTATGGGTCCGTTCGTCCCGCCCATCCCGAAATTGGGCACGGTCCCGAGGTTGGTCGGCATCGTCGGGAGGCCGTTTCCGAGGGCGCCCTGGATGATCGAGGTCGCCTCGTCCAGGCGTCCCTCCTGCGTCAGGCGCGTGGCCTCGGCCATGCGGGCCTGTATGCTCTCGTTCATAAAGAATTGCTCCTTCCGGTTATGGGGATTGGATCCTGCCTGCCAGCGCCGACTTTACGGCCGGGCTCGCCCTGAGCGCCCCCAGCACGACCAGCGAGTCGATGGTCTCTAGCGCCAGCTCCGGGCTGACGTCGTCTGCGATGCTCGCCAGCCCGAGGACCTTGATCTCGAGCGTCTCCCCGGCGTCGCGGACCGCTTCGAGGTCCCGCCTGGTGTAGTTCTCCAGCCCGAGCACCAGCGTCTTGCGGGCGACCGTCTGCCGCACCACCTCGGCGTGCGTGGAGAGCTGGTTGCGTATCGCCGTGCGGATAAAGTCCGTCCGGTTCGAGTAGAAACCCTCCTGCACCAGCAGGTCCACCTGACCAAGGTCCACCAGGCCGAGGTTGATCGTGATCTTCTCCGTCTCGCTCATCCCAATACGCCCTCAGACTCTCCGATACTCTGTATAACATCCACATGGATGGTAAGTGGATGACAAAGGGATGTCAAGGGGAGGGGCGATTCATATTGAGGCGCGTTGGTTTGCGGGTTGGTTTTCTCATGCGCGATGAAACCTTTCGTTCGTTTGCGGGTATACGGTGTTAGTGTCTGGGGCGGCCCGTGCGGCGGGGCCGTTGTGTTTCGTGTGGAGGGTTCGTGCTTGGCGACGTAGGTCAGTTGGTTCTGGATGTGATCGGGGCGCTCGGTTACGTGGGGCTCGCCCTGCTCCTTATAGCCGAGAACCTGTTCCCGCCGATACCTTCGGAGGTGGTTTTGCCGCTGGCGGGGTTCCTGGTTGGCAGGGGGGACCTGAACCTGTGGGGTGCTTTGGCCGCCGCCACCTTCGGGAGCGTTGCGGGGGCCGTCGTGCTCTACGGGCTGGGGCGTTGGGGCGGGCGCAGGCTCGTGCTGCGCTACGGGAAGTGGTTGCGGGTCGACGAGCAAAGACTGCAGAAGGCGGAAGGTTGGTTCGGGCACTACGGCGATTGGGTCGTGCTCGGGGCCCGCGTCGTACCCGTCGCGCGGAGCATCGTCTCCATACCGGCCGGCACGGCGAAGATGCCGCTGGTGCGGTTCGTGGTGCTTACGACCGTCGGGTCGGCGGTTTGGAACGGGTTTCTCATAGGCGCCGGGGTGGCCCTCGGGGCCAACTGGCAGGTGGTTCAGGGTTGGATCGGCTCTTACTCCAACGTCGTACTCGTCGTCGGGGCCGCGGGCATCGCCCTCTTCCTCGTCCTGCGCCACTTCAGGCGCGGAAAGAAGGGTCAGTAAGGCGCGTGGAAGAGCGGACACGCCGCGGGACGTGGGGGCACGCTAACATAGGACGGGATGGCGGCTAGGCGGAGGAGAGAGATGAACGTCCTGATCAGCGGCGCGACGGGCCTCATAGGGTCGGCACTCATCCCCGAACTGGAGGCCGGAGGCCACAATGTTACCCGCCTGACCCGCTCCCCCAAGACCGCTTACGACGTCCGGTGGGACCCCGAGGCCGGCACCATCGACGGCGACCTCGAAGGGACCGAAGCCGTCGTCCACCTCGCCGGCGAGAGCATAGCCGAGGGACGCTGGACCCCCCAGAAAAAGCAACGCATCGTCGATAGCAGGATAAAGGGGACGCGCCTGCTCGCCGAGAAGCTAGCCGCCCTCGCGACCCCGCCGGGGGTAATGGTCTCGACCTCGGCCGTCGGGTACTACGGCGACCGGGGCGACGAGGTCCTGACCGAAGAGAGCCCGTCGGGCACGAGCTTTCTGGCCGGGGTGTGCCGGGAGTGGGAAGCGGCGGCCGAACCGGCGCGGCGGGCGGGCATCCGGGTCGTCCACCCGCGCCTGGGCGTCGTGCTCAGCCCGGAAGGCGGGGCTCTCGGGACGACGCTACCCATTTTCAAGCTCGGCGGGGGAGGGAAGATAGGAAGCGGCACTCAGTGGGTGAGCTGGGTCGCCCTCGACGACGTCGTAGGCTCCATCGTCCACGCCCTCACGAACGAAGCGGTCGAGGGCCCCATAAACGTCGGCTCGCCCAACCCGATGACCAACGCCGGGTACACGAAGGTCCTCGGTAAGGTCCTCGGACGGCCCACGGTTCTGCCGCTTCCGGCTCCGGCCGTCCGGATCCTGCTCGGCGAGGTGGCCGACGCCCTGCTGCTCGCGAGCCAGCGCATGGAGCCCGCAAAGCTGAAGGCGACGGGCTACGCGTTCCGTTACCCGCAGCTCGAAGGCGCGCTCAGGCACCTGCTCGGCCGGTAGCCGGTTTCGAGGGCGGAACGCGGCGCGTATCATACGAAGAACCACGTGGCGAAGGGCCACCAGAGAGGCGAGGTTGACGTATGACCGTGCAGACGAAGACCGTCACGGCCGAAGAGCTCCTGAACATGCCGGACGACGGCACGCGCCGCGAGCTGGTGAGGGGGGAGTTGAGGGAGACGACGCCGGCCGGAGATGAGCACGGGTACCTGGCTTTAGAGATAGCCGCAGAGCTCAGGAACCACGTCAAGGCCAACAAGCTCGGCCGGACGTATACGGCAGAGACCGGGTTCAAGATCTCTTCCGACCCCGACACCGTGCGCGCGCCCGATGCGGCATTCGTGGGCCAGGAACGTGTGGAGGCGGCCGGGCGGATCAGCGGTTTCAGATCCGGCGCCCCGGACCTCGTCGTCGAGGTGGTCTCCCCGAACGACAGGAGCTCCGAAGTGCTGGACAAGGCGCTCGACTGGCTGGAGGCCGGGTGCCGGATGGTCCTCGTGGCGCACCCGGAGAGGCGCGCCATCACGGTCTACCGCTCCCGAGAGGACATACGCGTCCTCACGGCCGACGCCGGCGACGTCGTGGACGGGGCCGACGTGGTGCCCGGCTGGAAGCTGTCCCTGCCCGAGATCTTCGCGCAGGAATAAGGAGACGGCTTGGACCACGAACGGTACATGAGGCGGGCAATAGAGGTCGCGCGCGGCAACCCGGACGCGCCGTTCGGGTGCGTAATCGCGGACGCGGGGAGCGGCGAGATCCTGGCCGAAGGCCTCAACGACGCGGATAGAAGCCCCGTCCTGCACGGCGAGACGGCGGCGATCATGGACCTGTTCGATAGAAGGCCTGGCGTAGACCCGTTCGACCTCGTCCTCTACACGACCGCGGAGCCTTGCCCGATGTGCGCGGGCGCGATCCTCTGGTCCGGCATCCCGAGCGTTCTATACGGCACCTCGATAGGTACCTTGAAGGGGCTCGGCCTTCCGCACGTGGACCTGCGCTGCGGGGAGGTTTCGGCCCGCGCCTCCTTCGGTGGTTTCAAGGTAGAGGGCGGCGTCCTGGGGGGCGAGTGCGACGCCCTCTACGAGGAGATGGCGCGCCGGGTTTGAGCGGATGGTACGGGGCGCCGGGTCTTCAGGCGCGCGCGGAGGCTTCCTTCATGATGCCGGAGAGGATCCCGTAGGTCTCGGTCCACGCCGCCTCGGCCTCGGGGGTAAAGCCGTCGCCCAGGCCCCGGTCCAGGGTCCACAGCAGCGCCGCTCCCACCGTGGCGTAATGTTCCTCCGCCACCCCGTAGTCGACGTGACGGCGCCCCAGGTCCTCGACGGCGGGCCTTATGCGGTCCAGGTCGTCGAGGCTGGCAACCGCCACGTCTATCGTCTGCATCAGCTTCTTGCCCTGCTCCGGCATGTTCGCCGAGGCGAACAGGGGCCTGGTCGAGGGATCTATCTCGAAGAGCCTGCCGTAGAAAAGCCGCGCGGCCTCGTCGGAGATCGGGAGCACCTGCGCCCACGTCGAGCGTACCAGCGCCTTCTGGTGGTCCGTCAAAGGCATCGTCTCTCCCCCCGTGCGCCTGAGTCGACTCTCTGCGGTCAGCATTCTAGAGCGTTTCGCGATGAGGTTGAAGCGTTTGGAAGGGCCGACGGCCGTCAGCGGCCCTGCTCCGGCCAAACAACGTGACCGCTCTAGCTCTGGATCTCCGCCCCGAAGCCGGCCTCTCTCAACAGCGCGCGCGCCGCCGGCGCCGCTTTCGCGTCCAGCGTCAGTACCAGGGCGGCCCTCTCCGTGTTCGAGTGCCTGACGTAGAGGTCGTGGATGTTTATGCCGTTTGAGCCCATGAGGGTGGTTACTTCGGCGAAGACGCCGGGGCGGTTCTCGACCGGTATGGCGACGTCCGCGTTCTCGCCGCTTTTCTCGACCAGGATGCCGCCCAGGGCGTCGTAGGCCTCGCGGGCCGCCAGGAAGCGGTTCTCGATGGCCTTTCTGTCCTGGATCTCGCTCCCCAGCTGCGCCATCGCCCCCGCGAAGTGGGCCAGGGCCTCGCCCAGAGCCGGCGCGTTCTCGGCCAGGATGTCCGACCACAGCCCGGGGTTGGACGCCCCCACCCGCGTCAGGTCCCGGAAGGACGGCCCGGCGAAGGAGAGGGCCTCGGGCGAGATGTCCGAGGCGACCTTCAGGAGGGCCGCCGCCATGAGGTGCGGCAGGTGGGAGAGGGCCGCCATCAGGAGGTCGTGCTTCTCGGGGTCGACGGCGGTGGGCACCGCGCCGAGCTCGCGCACGAAGTTCGAGACTTCCCTGTAATCGTTGGGGTCCGTGTTTTGCGTGGTCGTCAGGAAATAGCGGGCGCCGTGGAAGAGGTCGGGCTTCGCGTTGGCGACGCCGGCGAGCTGGCTCCCGGCCATCGGGTGCCCGCCGACGAAACGCAGGGAGTTCGCCTCCGCTTCGCGCACTATGGCGTTCTTCGCGCTGGCGACGTCGGTGACGAGGGCGTCGGTGGGGGCGAGGTCCGAGATCAGGGCCGTCACCTTCGAGATCGGGGCCGCCAGCACGACGAGGTCCGTGCCCCGGACCTCCTTGAGGGTGGAGGGGCGATCTATGGCTCCCAGATCCACTGCCCTTTCGAGAACCTCAGGCCGGTCCACGCCGACGACCTCCCAGCCGGCCCCTCGGGCCGCGAGGCCGACGGAGCCGCCGACGAGGCCAACCCCAACGATGCCGAGCGCGCGGGTCAGGAGATCGCCCCGATCACGCGGTCGTTCTCCTCCTTGTTGCCGACCGTCACCCGGCTCCACCCGGGATATCCGAGGGCGGCTCCCTCCCTGACGAGGATGCCCGACTTCTCGAACTCGTCCGCCCCGAACCGGACCATAACGAAGTTGCCCTGCGAGGGGATGAAGTCGAGGTTCGCGGCCTCGAACGCCCGCTGTAGCCTGCCGCGATCCCGGATCACGAACTCCGCCCGAGCCCCGACCTTCTCCCTCGCGAGCATCGAGGCCGTGGCGGCGACCTGGGCGGCCAGGTTCACGGAGACGGGGAACCTGACCCGCTCCGCGTAGTCGGCGAGCCTCTCGGGCGCGATCCCGTACCCCACCCTGAGCCCCGCGAGCCCGTGCGCCTTGGAGAAAGTCCGCGCCACTACGACGTTCTCGTTTTCGAGGGCGAGCGCGTGAGAGTCCTTGTAAAGCGGGTCATCCACGAACTCGACGTACGCCTCGTCCAGGATCAGGAGAACATCCTCGGGCAACTCCTCGGCCAGGCTCTTCACTTCGTCCAGCTTCAAGTAAGTGCCGCTAGGGTTGTTGGGATTGCACAGGATCACGGCGCGCGTCTCTTGCGTCACCGCCGAGAGTATCCCCTCGGCCGGCAACCCGTTGTCTTCTTCCAGGGGGATCGGACGCGGCGTCATGCCAAGCACGGCGCAGAGCATCGGGTAGAGGCTGAACGAGGGCCACGGGAAGACGACCTCGCCACCAGCGGGCAGGAGCTGGAGCGCGTTCAGCAGGACCTCGCTCGACCCGTTGCCGACCATCACGTTGGTCGTCTCGACCCCCGCGTTCGCTTCCGCGATGACCTGCCGGAGCCGGGAGACGTGGCTGTCCGGGTAGCGGTTGGCGCGGGGCAGCGCCCCGGTGAGGGCGGCTTCGGCCTCGGGGAGCGGACCGAAGGCGAGCTCGTTGGAGGTCAGCTTCGCGTAGTCGTCGGCCCGACCCTCGGCGGCCATCCGCCAGGACTTCGGGGGGACGTAGGTCTTGAGCGAATCGAGTTCGGATCTAAAGGTTGGAGGCATCAGGTTTCAGGCTTCAGCTTTCGGATTGTGGTGGACGGATCCCAGCCGCTAAAGACTAGGCTTCTTGTTGCGTTCTTTCAACAGGCCCCCGGGTTGCAGATCGAGAATCGGTTGCCCGAAACTTTCTGATGCCTGACGCCTGTAACCTGAAGCCTGCGCTGCTACAATCCCACCCCTATGACGGAAGCGGAGAGACAGGCGAAGATTCAAGAGCTTCGGGAGCGGGTCGACGAGGTGGACCTCGAGCTGATCCGGGCCCTCAGCGAGCGGGCGCAGATCGTGCAGGACCTCGCCCGGATAAAGTTCGAGGCCGGTGTCCCGATCTTCGACCCGAAGCGCGAGGAAGAGATCCTGCGGAGGGTCGTGGAGCAGAACCCCGGTCCCATCTACGACTCGTCCATGCGCGAGATCTTCGAGCTGATCCTGCACCGCATCCGCGACCTTGAGATACAACGCGGGGAGTTTCAGAGGTAGGCATGGACGTTTCTCAGACCGTAAAGACGGACGTAAAGACCCAGAACGGCATGATCCGGCCGAACACCTTCCGGGTGATCGCCGGCCCCTGCACGGTCGAGAGCTACGACCAGTTCGTCGCCTCCGCGAAGGCCGTGAAGGAGGCCGGCTTCGAGTACGTCCGCGGCGGCGCCTTTAAACCCCGCACCTCCCCCTACTCCTTCCAGGGTCTCGGCGAGGAGGGGCTGAAGATCATGTCCGAAGTCGCCGGGGAGCTGGGCCTGAAGGTCGTCACCGAGGTCATGGACCCGTACGACATCGAGCTCGTGATGGAGCACGCCCAGGTCTTGCAGATCGGCGCCAGGAACATGGCTAACTTCTCCCTCTTGAAGCGAATTGGCGCCGCCATCGCCGGCACCGACCACGGGGTGCTTCTCAAGCGCGGGCTCTCGGCGACGGTGCAGGAGTGGATATTGGCCGCCGAGTACGTCACCGCTGAGGGCGGGGACAACGTGGTGCTCTGCGAGCGGGGCATCCGCACGTTCGAGACGGCGACCCGCTTCACGCTCGACCTGTCGGCCGTGATCGTGGCGAAGAGGCTCACGGACCTGCCCGTGATCGTGGACCCGTCCCACGCCGCGGGCCGGCGCGACCTGGTGGTGCCTTTGAGCAAGGCCTCGGTCGCCGCCGAGGCCGACGGCCTGATGGTCGAGAGCCACCACGACCCGCAGGAGGCGCTCTGCGACGGGGAGCAGGCGCTGCCGGTCGAGGCGCTGCTTGGCCTGAAGGAGGAGCTCTCGCCCTTCGCCGGCGCGATGGGCCGGGAGGTCATCTAGTCCCGTCCGGTCCGGGGAGCGCCGTGCGCCGCGTCGGCGACAGGTTCGTCCTGGTGCGGGAGCTCGGGTCCGGGGGGATGTCCGCCGTATTCTTGGGCCGCGACGAGGTGCTCGACCGTCCGGTAGCAGTCAAGATCCTGCACCCAGACCTCGACGACGAGGAGACGGGCGCCCTTTTTCGTAAGGAAGGCCGCACCGCGGCAAGGCTCTCCCACCCCAACATCATCCAGGTCTACGACGCGGGCGAGGACCTGCTGGACGGGCGGCAGGTCTCGTACATAGTGATGGAGTACGCGCCCGGCGGGGACTTGAAGGCGCTGATGGACCGGCGGGGCTCCTTGCCCGAGGGGATGCTCTCGCGGGTCGGCGCGGACGTGGCCGCGGCCTTATCCCACGCCCACGAGCGCGGCGTGATCCACCGCGACGTCAAGCCCCGGAACGTGCTCCTGGACGAGCGCGGCAACCCGAAGCTGGCAGACTTCGGGATCGCCCGCGCCTTCGAGACGACCGAGGAGTCGCGCGCGGGCTCCTACCTCGGAACCGCCGCCTACTCTTCCCCAGAGCAGCTCCAGGGACACAAGGTCACGCCCAAGAGCGACGTCTATTCTCTGGGCGCCACGCTCTACCACGCCGCGACGGGGGAGCCGCCGTTCTCCGGCGCCCCGATAGAGGTGGCGAACCAGCAGGTCCTAAAGGAGCCCACTCCCCCGCGCGAGCGCGGCGCCCGCATCGGCGGCGGCCTGGAGGCCCTGATCCTGACCTGCCTCGCCAAAAACCCCGAAGAACGCCCGGACGCGGTTCGCGTCCACGAGAAGCTCTTCCAGAGGGGCATCGGCGCGGGTGCCGCGCAGCCGGAACCGGCCAAGGCGAGGAAACCCGCCGGGGCCGCGGGGTTCTCCCGCGCCGTCGGGACCGCGAGGTCGGCCGGGCTCTCGGGCTTCGAGGCCGTCAGGCGCAGGCTGGAGAGCAGGGGTTCCCGCGGCGTGGAAGGCCCGCCGGACGAGACCGTGAGCCTCCCAACGCGGACCTTCAGATCCGGCTCGCGCCAGAGGACGACGGCGGCGCTCCTGATCGGGGCCGTCCTGCTCCTGCTCCTCGCCGGCGCGGCGGCCTGGGCGATGCTCGACCCCAGCGCCCCAACGACGGAGCCCGCGAGCGGCGGCGCAGGCGAACAGAAACAGGTAGCGGCCCCCGAGCAGGAGCCGGTTAAGAACCAGTCGGGCCAGGACTCCGCAGGCGGGTCGTCCGGCGACGACGCGGGCGGCGAGACGCAAGACCCCGGCCCCGCGCCGCCGTTGGCGGAGGCCGAGAGCGCCGTCTTCGACATGTACGTGGACCAGTCCTTCCAGAGGGTCGACGCCACGTGGGCCGCCCTCTCCGGTCGCCTGCAAGACGAAATAGGTTCCCCCCAGGAGTGGGCCGAGCAGGAGGACCTCTACACGTTCGAATACATGGAATACGTTACGCTGCCGGCCGCCACCGCGTCCGGCGACGAGGCGCGGGTATCGTTCGAGGCGAGGCTGGACCACACGTGGGGTTCCGAGGTCCTCTCGGGCACCTGGGTGTGCGTCGTGGAAGACGGGGAGTGGAAGCTGGACCGCCTCGAAGACGAGCGGACCACGCCTGCCTAGTAGAGCCTGTCAGCCCGCTCCGGCTTCGCCTCCGCGGGCCTCGCTCTCAGCGCGCCTCCTTCGGAGGCTCTCAGCCAGTCGTCTGGGTGCGTTACGTTTCGCGATACTCGAACCGTCGCGCATCGCGCTGCCCGGTGGGGCTTTGGGCGGCCAAAAGCTGACAGGCTGACAAGCGCGACCGAAGGGAGCAAGCGTGCTGCGAAGGCGTAGCCGGAGCGTATAATCACGCGCGTGAGGAGGCTTGCTGACAGGTTCGTACTCGAGCGCGAGGTAGGCTCCGGTGGCATGGCGCGCGTCTTTCTCGGCCGGGACGAGGTTCTCGACCGCCCGGTTGCGGTGAAGGTTTTGAAGCCCATGCACGGGGAGACGGACATCGCGGCGCGCTTCCGGCGCGAGGGTCGCACGGCCGCGCGTCTTTCGCACCCGAACATCGTGCAGGTCTACGACGCGGGGGAGGGGGATCTCGACGGCGACGAGGTCTCTTACATAGTTATGGAGTACCTCTCGGGCGGGGACCTGAAGGAGCGCATAGACGAGCGCGGGCCTTTGCCAGCCGCGGAGCTCGCCGGGTTCGGCGAGGAGGTCTGCGCGGGGCTGGCGCACGCGCACGGGCGGGGCGTCGTCCACCGGGACATAAAGCCGCACAACATCCTGCTGGACGAGAAAGGTAGGGCCAAGGTCTCGGACTTCGGGATCGCGCGCGCCCTGGACACCACGCAGGCGACGAGGACGGGTGCTTACCTCGGCACCGCGCTCTACTCCTCGCCCGAGCAGCTCCAGGGGTACAAGGTGACGCCCAAGAGCGACGTCTACTCGCTGGGGGCCACGCTCTACCAGGCGGCGACGGGCGAGCCGCCCTTCACGGGGACGCCCATAGAGGTGGCCAGCCAGCACGTCTCCAAGCCGCCGCCGCCGATGGACGGACGCGGGGCCGGCGTGGGGGAGGAGTTGCAGGCCCTGATCCTGGCCTGCCTCGCCAAGAACGCGGACGACCGCCCGAGCACGGAAGAGGCCCTCAAACGCTTCGCCTCGGCCGCCCGACCGTGGCTCCCATCCCCCTACGACCCCGGCCGAGCCCGGGGAACCGGAACGCGAACGGCCGCGCGAGGCCCCGACGGTCGCCTCCTTGGGGGGACGAACCCAACGCCGGGGCCGGATGGGCGCCGTCCTCGCCGCGCTGGCGGTCGTGGCCGTGCTCGGCGTGATCGGGGCCCTCGCCCTGCCAAACCTTCTCCCCGGCGGACAGAACACCGGACAGAACGACGCCCAGCAGAACCAACAGGCGAACGCCGGGGGGGCGAACGCGGGCAACGGCGGCAACGAGAACCAGGGGTCTCAGGAAAACGGCGCCGCCGCCGGGAACACGCCGCAGCCGACTACCCAGAACACCGGCGACTCGAACCAGACGCCCGCGCCTTCGGGAAACGGCTCAGGGCAGGACGGGCAGCAATCTGGTGGAGAATCTCCCGAGGAGGCCGCGGCTCAGACGGTGGAAGATTTCTACCAGACGGCCGCCGACGGAGATTACCAGAGGTCCTCGCAGCTTCTGACCGACGCTTATCGGCAGAGTACGTGGCCTTCGCAGGCCACCTTCGCCGGGACTTTCGATACGTTGGAGAGAATCGAGTTTACGGAAGGCCCCACGACGACGGAGGCCAACGATAATACTGCTACCGTATCTGCCAGCACCGTCGCCTATCATTCGGATCGGATCGACAGGCGCACCGGAACGGCCAGTCTCGTCCGGGTGGGCGACGAGTGGAAGATAAGCAGTTTGGACTTCGTGGCCGCGTGAATCACGGAAGGGAACTGTCCTGAAAACCGCATTGACAGCGTTGGTATCCGCGATCATCGGGGGGCTCGTCACGGCGCTGTTCCTGATCATCGGCCTCTGGAGCAGCCTGGACGGGGGCGCCGGGGGTGGTAGCGACGACACGGGGAACGTCACCATAAAGCAGGCGCCGGCGCCGAGCGAGCCTTCCGGGACGGCCCCTATCGGCGGTGAAGGGCTCTCGGTCGGCGACGTTTACCGGCAGGATGCGCCGGGGGTCGTGAGCGTGGACGTGACCTCCTCGCAGATGGGGCCCGGGGGTGGATCCGGGTTCGTGCTCGACGAGACGGGGCACATCGTTACCAACCAGCACGTCGTGGACGGGGCCGAGAACATCTCGGTGCGGTTTGCGGACGGTGCCAGGAAGACGGCCGAGGTCGTGGGGGAGGACCCGTCCACGGACGTCGCCGTGATCCGGGTAGAGGCGCCGCGGAGCCTGCTCGAGCCCCTGACGCTCGGGGACTCGGAAGCGCTTGGCGTCGGGGAGCCCGTCGTAGCCATCGGCAACCCGCTCAACGTCGGCATCAGCGTGACGACCGGGATAGTCAGCGGGCTTGGGCGGCCGATCACGGCCCCCAACGAGTACACGATAGACAACGCCATCCAGACCGACGCGGCCATAAGCTCGGGCAACTCCGGAGGGCCCCTGCTCGACGCCAGGGGGACCGTTATCGGGATCAACTCCCAGGTCGCCTCCGCCGGCTCCGAGGGCGTGGCCCAGGGTGTCGGGTTCGCCGTGCCCATAAACACCGCCAAAGACGCCGTCGAGGAGCTCATAACCACGGGCGAGGTCGTCCACGGCTTTATAGGGGTCCAGATGTTCCAATACGGGATAGACGAGATCGCCGCCGTCACCGGCCTCTCGCTCGAGGAGTTGAACGATAGGTACGGGCTCCCGCCCAACGGCGCTCTCGTGAGCGGCGTGACGAGCGGGGGGCCGGCCGAGGACGCGGGCATAAGCGGCGGCGGGAGGGAAGAGATCGAGGGCGTCCCCGACGTGCCGGTCGAGGGGGATGTGATCACGGCCGTCGAGGGAGAGAAGGTCGTCGCCTCGGACGACGTGATCGAGGCCGTCAACGCCAGCGACCCGGGCGACAGTATCTCGCTTACCGTCGTCACCCCGAACGAGGGGGAGCGCGAGGTCGAGCTGACCGTGGACACCCGCCCGGAAGACACGTAGGGACCCCGTGGAGCCCACCGACCGGCTGAAGCGGGAGGCCGCCAACGCGGCCGTGGATCGTTTCGTCGAAAGTGGTGCTACGCTCGGCCTGGGTTCGGGCACCACCTCCGCTTTCGTGGTACAGCGGATCGGCGAGAAGCTGGCCGCCGGCGAGCTCCGGGGCGTGCGCGGCGTGCCGACCTCCGAGGGCACGGCGGCCCTCGCCAGGGAGGCGGGCATCCCGCTCGTCGGCCTCTCGGAGGCACGCCCCACGCTCACGCTCGACGGGGCCGATGAGATAGGACCCCGCCTCGCCACCATCAAGGGCCTCGGCGGCGCCCTCCTGCGAGAGAAGATAGTCGCCGCGGCCTCCCTCGACGGCCTCGTTCTCGTGGCCGACGGCTCGAAGGCCGTAGACACTCTAGGCACCCGCGGCCCGCTCCCCGTCGAGGTCGACCCCTTCGGCTGGGAGGCCACCTTCGAAGCCCTCGCCTCTTTGGGCTGCGAACCCAGGCTAAGGATGGACCGCGCAGAGCCCGGGCGCCCCTTCGTCACCGACGGAGGACACTACACCGCCGACTGCGCCTTCGGCCCGATACAGGACCCACCAACTTTAGAAGCCGCAATAAAGAACATCCCCGGCGCCCTGGAATGCGGCCTGTTCATAGGCCTCGCCCGCGCCGCCGTCATCGCCGACCAGAACGGCGTCCGAACCATCGAAACGTAAAACCGCGCCCCGTCCGTGGGGCGGGTTTGGAATACGTCCCTAAGGCGGGTTGCATAAGGACTGAACCTTGGTGCTGGTGAGGTTTTGAGGTCCTGAGGGGTGCGTCTCGAAACGAAGAGGGAGCCCCGACCCTCCGCCCCTGAAAGCCTAAAAGCCTTGGAACCTGAAAACCTACGTAACTCGTGGCCCGTTCGCCACGGGCCCAGCCTCTTCGCAGGGCTGACAAGCTGACCGCGCGGATCGCGGTGGCTCGATGCCACCGCGATCCGCTTTAACGCCCGCGGAACAACCTGACCCACGCCGGAAAAAACGTACACACGAACGCGAGGACGAGCACCCCGACGAGCGTCTTGCGGTCCCGTCGGCGCGAGAAGACGCTCCATGCGAGCAAGATCCAGAAAAGCATGTTCCCCGAGGCCACGGCGTACACCCAGCTCGAAAACTTGTGCTGGTCGCCGAAGAAATCCATCTCTTCGATCTCGGGAAAGCTCGTCCCATCGTCCATCCGCGAGCGGAGCACTATCACGGGCATCAAGTTCGCGGAGATGATGCCGACCGCCCATGCCGGCAACATCAGGGGGCTTTCGTAACGCCCCCTCAGCAAATACGTCAGGCAGATCGTCAACAAAATATTCGACGTGGCGCCGACGTAGACGGGAACCGGAAAGCGCCCCATGTCCCGCAAATCGTCCATCTCGTTCAGGCGCTTGGGCCGGGCGTCGGTCATACCGTCGAACTATAAGCCATGCCGGCTTTCCGGACGATCCGCCCGGAAAGCCGGCGCGCTGACAGGCTGAAACG
The DNA here is from genome assembly GCF_011492945.1 of Rubrobacter tropicus. Taxonomy (NCBI): domain Bacteria; kingdom Bacillati; phylum Actinomycetota; class Rubrobacteria; order Rubrobacterales; family Rubrobacteraceae; genus Rubrobacter; species Rubrobacter tropicus. The sequence continues at coordinate 3,008,766 of NZ_CP045119.1, read as the reverse complement.
CTGACGTGCTGACAAGCTGAAACGCTACCCCGTGGCGCCGAAGCCGGCGCGGGAGCCCGAGCGTCCCCTGCCGGCGCGCTCCTTGTCCACGACCAGCTTGTAGATCGAATCGTACTCGACGAAGACCGTCGCCTTGCCGTCCTGCATCTTGACGCGCAGGTGGTCTTCGTTCGACTCGATCTCCTTCACGTCGTCAGGCTCGACCGTGAAGGTGTCGCGGCGGTCCCAGATCACCAGGTTCGCCTCTTCTTTTTCGGCCTCTTGTATGGCTTCCTGTATTAGCTCTTTCCTCATGTGCCTTGCTCCTCGCTATAAAATTCGCGTTCTCGTATTCCCTCCCATTCTACTTGAGAAAACCAGCCCGGTAGGAGAGCCCGGCCGCGTCGTCTACAATGTCCGCCGGACGTAGAAGATTACCGACGGGGGATTTTGAAGGGCCTGGCACGAGGGATCAGGGACCTGGACAGGGCGGCTTTCCGGGCTATCTTCGGCCTCAAGTGGCCGCCGCTGACGGCCGTGCTGCGCTTCTTTACCCTCGTCGGCACCGCCGGGTTTATCTGGGGTTCTTTCGCCGCAGCCGCCTTCGTCTTCACCGGGTTCCGGCTCCCGAACCTCCTGATCCCCTGGGCCGCGGTCGCCGGCTCGTGGACGCTGGCGGAGGGTGCGAAGTACTTCTTCGACCGCGCCCGTCCCTTTATCTGGGACACGGGGATCGCCCCCCTCGTAAAGACGCCGTCCTCCAGTTCTTTTCCCTCGGGCCACTCCGCCACCGCCGCCGCCGGCGCCCTTACGCTCTCGGTCGTCTACCCCGCCTTCGCCCCGGTCCTGCTTCTGGCCGGCTCTCTCGTAGTCTTCTCCCGCGTCTACCTCGGCGTTCACTTCCCCGTGGACGTGCTCGCGGGCGTCGCCATCGGCGTCGTTACCGCGATCCTGGTCCTCACCGTGGCCGGCTCCCTGGCGTGAACCGGCTTACCGGCGTCGTCCCGGCGGCGCGGTAGAAACATCCCATGCCCGTACCGCGCTACTACACTATCGGGGCCGTCGCCCCGGACCTGCGTTCCCTGAAGGCCCTGGACGAGAGGCTCGAAGGCCTGGGCGTTTCGGGCGAGGCGCACCTGGTGCTCACCCGCCGCCGCGACGAGCCGCTGGTCGGCGTAACCCTGCCTGGCGCGCGCGTGAGCACCGTAGAATCCGGGCTCTCCCGGACCCAGTGGTTCGAGCTCTTCAGCACCTACCTCGGCGTGACGGCCGTGAGCGTCCTGATGGGCGCCGTCCACCTCCCAACCGGTCTCGCGGTCCAGACCGTTATGACCCTCGCCGCCATCGTCGGCCTCGTCATTTACCATCGCCGCCCGCAGCTGGAGAAGAAGGTCCTCCGCATGGGCCTTCCCGAGAGGCTGGCCGAAGAGTGGCAGGCCGCCTTCGCCGGCGGCTTCGCCCTCTCCCTCGTAACCGTCCCGGCCGACCTCTTCGACGGGGCGCAAGAAGCCTTCCTCGAAGACCCGACGTTGCTCGCACCGCAAGCTATCGACCGCAGACCGGTAGCGTAGTAGCACGCCCGCTTCGCGGGCTTTCAGCACGCTTCGGCCTAAGGCCTCCGCTCTCGGCACGCTTCGGCCTGCTACGAGCAGGTCTCGCTCTCAGCCCGTCAGCTTCTTGCCGCGCAAATCCCGACCGGCCAGCGTCCGGCGAAGCGTTTAGGGTTTCGGGAGGAGTACCGAGTACAGACGACTGGCTGACTAGCTGAAAGCGAGGGCCGTAAGGCCCGATGCGTGCTGACGAGGCGCGTAGCGCCGGGCTGACAAGCGGAGCTTGAAGGGCGCAACGTGCTGCCAAGCTGTTAAGCTTGGCGTGTGATCGTTCGCGAGTTGGCCGATTCTTTTGTTCTCGTCGAGCAGCACGAACATGCGCTCGTCTCGGGGGAGTTTGCCCGGCGGTGGGTGAGGGGCCCGTCTCCCCGCGAATCTACGTTGTACGCCGTGGAGAACCACGACGTGGCGTGGCGCGAACCCGACCGGGAGGTGCTCTGGAACGAGGCGTCGGGGCGTCCTTATTCTTTTCTGGATTATCCGCCCGGGCCGAAGTTGTCCGCGCAGCTACGTGGGATCGACCTGGTCGAAAGCGGCGACGCCTACGCGGGCTGTCTCTGCAGCATGCACTACGCCCGGTTCTTGCTGAAGTCCGAGAAGCCGGTGGAGGTCGAGTTTCGGGAGAGGGAGGCGGCGCGGCAGGAGCGCCTTCGTGAGGGTATGTCCGGGGAGGAGTCGGAGAACCTGGAGCGCAACTTCCGGTTCTTGCGGCTTTGCGACGGGCTCTCGTTGTTTCTGTTCCTCTATGGGCCTGGTGAAGGGGGCAACCCTCCCCCCACCCCCGACGGGTTCCGGCTCGACGGGACGAGGTACGAGCTTTCGTGGCGGAGCGGGGACTCGGTTAATCTCGACCCGTTCCCGCTCACCGAACCGTTCGATGTCGCGGTGCCGTACAGGGAGGTCGGGAAGGACCGCGAATTGGCCGGGGACGGCGTTCTGGAGTTCCGGATCACCGGCAAGAGCGGTTAGCAGAGGGCTGTAAGGCTGTCAGCCATCAGCTGTCAGCCATCAGCCAGAGCAAAAGAGCTGAAGGCTGAGAGCGGAGGCCTGCTCGTAGCAGGCCGGAGCGTGCTGAAAGCTGACAGCGCGCATTGCAGGGGCGATGCCCCCGCAGTCCGCTCCAAAGTTACCGACCCGGCGGCCCGCGGCTGATAGAGTATTCGGCGGTGTCACGTATCTAGACCACTTTTTAGAGAGGACCGCATGAGAGACGCATCCTATGAGTTCTTCAAGAGGCTGCTTTCGACGCCCGGGCCGAGCGGCTACGAGAGGGCTGCGGCCGAGGTCTGGCGGGAGGAGGCGCGGAAGTTCGCCGATGTTCGGGGGGACCGGATGGGGAACTCGCTCGCCACGATAGGGGCCGGCGGGGGGCCTCGGGTCATGCTCGCCGGGCACGTCGACGAGATCGGGCTGATGGTCACCCACATCGACGATAAGGGCCTGATCCGGTTCACGGGCGTGGGCGGCTGGGACCCGCAGGTCCTCGTAGGCCAGCGCGTGCGGCTTCAGACCAAGACGGGCGAGGTCGTTGGTGTGATCGGCAAGAAGGCAATCCACGTCATGGAGGCCGAGGAGCGCAAGAAGGTCTCCGAGATCAAGAGCCTCTGGATCGACATAGGCGCCAAAGACGCCGACGAGGCGAAGGAGAGGGTCCGCGTCGGCGACGCGGGAGTTCTAGACCAGGATCTCGTCGAGTTTCCGAACGGCCGCATCGCATCCCGCTCCGTGGACAACCGCATGGGCGCGTTCGTGGTGCTGGAGGCGCTTCGTCTCCTGTCGGAAGAGGGGAACGTGAACGCCGAAGTCGTGGCGGTCGCCTGCGTGCAGGAGGAGATCGGGCTCTACGGGGCGCGGGGCGCCGCGTTCGGCCTCGACCCGCACGCCGCCATCGCGGTGGACGTCACCCACGCGACCGACACCCCCGGCGTCTCCAAGAACGAGAACGGCGATCACGACCTCGGCTCCGGCCCCGTCATCGCGCGGGCCTCGAACTTGAGTCCGCTCGTCTCGGACGGTCTCATCGCCGCGGCGGAGGCAGAGGAGATCCCCTACACCCTCCAGGCCGACTCCCGCTCGACGGGCACCGACGCGGACGCCATACAGTTCCAGCGGGCGGGCATCGCGACGGGCCTGGTCTCGTGCCCGAACCGCTACATGCACTCCCCGAACGAGGTGGTCGACCTGTCCGACGTGGAGAACTGCGCCCGCGTGATCGCGGCCTACATCAAGGGCCTCGACGCGGACGCGGACTTCGTCCGCTAGACCGCCGGAACGGTTACGGAGACGAAGGGAAAAGAGGGACGCCGGAGCCCCGCGCTCGTCGAGGCGTCCCTGCTCCTCACGGTCTTCTTCTTCGCGACGAACTTCACGGCCGTGAAGCTCGTCGTGGCGGATGTGCCGCCCGTCCTCTTCGCCGCCGCCCGCTTTACACTTGCCGGGCTCATATTGTTCGCTATCTCCCGCTTTGCCGAACCCGGGAACCGGCTGCGGCGCAAAGACGTACTCCCCATCCTTGGCCTCGGCGTCGTCGGCATAACGCTCACCCAGACCGTCTTCACCATAGGCGTCAGCCTGACGACCGCGGCCAACACGGCCCTCGTCTACTCGACGAGCCCCGTGTGGGGGATGCTCCTCGGCTTCGCCCTGGGCATCGAGCGACCGCGGCTCGCCGGCGTCCTCGGCATCGGCCTCTCGCTCGTCGGGGTAGGCTTCATAGTCTACGGCGGCCTGGAGTTTGCGGGCACGAGCCTCGCCGGCGACGCGCTGATACTCGCGGCCGCCGTCTTCTGGGGTTCATACACGGTCCTCTCCATAGGACTCCTGGAGCGCTACCCCCCGATCACGCTCGCAGCCTACGCCATGATCCTCGGCGGCCTCATCGCCTTCCCGCTATCCCTCTTCGACCCCCGGCCCCTCGACCTCGCCGCCGTGGACTCGACGACCCTGGCCGCCGCCGCGTACTCCATGCTCTTCTCCTCGGCCTTCGGCTTCGCCGCCTGGGGCTGGGGCGTCTCCCGCGTCGGGGCCAACCGCGTCCTCATCTACCAGTACCTCATCACCCTCGTCGGGGTCAGCACCGGCATAGTAGTCCTCGGCGAGAGCTTCGGCCCCCAGCAACTGATAGGCGCCGCCGTCATTGTCGCCGGCGTGTACCTGGCGAAAAGATAGGCTACAGGTATCAGCGAGTACCTGGTTGTCGGTACTCTTCGCGTAGGCGCCACCACGCGAACGACCCCACGTGGTCGCAACGGGGTGCCGTGGACCCCAGAAAACCTAAAGTCTGATGCCTGAAACCTACAACCCTACTTCCTCTGCCTCTTCGAGCAACTCCCCCCAATCGGCGTATAAGCCGTCGAGGACACCTTTCAGCTGGCGGTGCTCGGTTACTACTTCGCGGGAGCGTTTGCCGTCAGAGTAGAGTTCTGAGGTTGCGAGTTCTTTTTCGAGGCGTGAGAGGCGGCGCTCGGTGGCGTCTATTTCGCCTTCCACGGCGACCAGGCGGCTGGCCAGGATGCTCTCTTCTTTGCTCTGGCCGGGGCGGACGCGGCGGCGGGGGCGGCGTTTGCCGTTTTTGTTGGTTCCCTCGTCGAGGCGGCGGTGGGCGCGGTAGTAGTCGTAGCCGCCGAGGTAGTTGGTCAGCTTCTTGTCTTCTAGCTCGACGACGCGGGTGGCTAGTTTGCGGAGAAAGTAGCGGTCGTGGGAGATAAAGAACATGGTTCCGCGGTATTCGAGGAGGGCCTCTTCGAGGGCCTCGCGGGCCGGGATGTCGAGGTTGTTCGTCGGCTCGTCGAGCAGGAGGAGGTTGGCGCCGCTCACTACTATCTCGGCGAGGCTAAGACGGTTCCGCTCGCCGCCCGAGAGGGCCGAGACCTTCTTGAAGACGTCGCCCCCAGAGAACAGGAAGGCGCCGAGGAGGTCGCGGGCGTCGGGGGCGTCGAGGCCCGTCGCGGCCATCGCCTCCTGCAGGACGGTCTTGCGGTCGTCGAGGCGGGCCAGTTGCTGGTCCTGGTAGGCGGGGGAGACGTTGTTGCCGAGCCTTACGAGGCCGCCCTCGGGGCGAAGCTCGCCCGTGGCGAGGCGCATTATGGTGCTCTTTCCGGTGCCGTTCGGGCCGAGCAGCGCGACGCGCTCTCCGCGCTCCACGATCAGGTCGAGGTCGTCGAGCAGGGGTTTGTCCGAGTCGTCGTGGGCGTAGCGGACGCCCTCCATCTCCATCACGACGCGGCCGGCGCGGCGGGTCTCGCCGCCGAGGTCCATCTTGACGTTCTTGGCCCGGCTCTTCGGGTCCTCTATCTTCTCCATGCGGTCCAGCAGCTTCTGCTTGCTGCGGGCCTGGGCGGCCTTGGTGGCCTTGGCGCGGTTCTTCTCGACGAAGCGCTCCAGTTGGGCGCGGCGGTCCGCGTTTGCTTTCGCCCGGCGGGAGAGCTGCTCGGCGCGGGCCTTCTTCTCCTCGACGTAGCGGCTGTAGTTGCCGGTGTAGCGGTTTATGGCGCCGTCTTCGAGTTCCAGGATAGAGCCCGAGACGGCGTCCAGGAAGTAGCGGTCGTGGGAGACCACGAGGACAGCGCTCCTGGCGTTCTTTACGAAGCCTTCCAGCCACTCTATAGCCTGGAGGTCGAGGTGGTTCGTCGGCTCGTCTAGCAGGATCAGGTCCGGCTCTTCCAGCAGCAGCCGCGCGAGCGCCACCCGGCTCTGCTCGCCGCCGGAGAAAGACCCCACCGGGCGCTTCCAATCCTCCGGCGCGAACCCGAGGGAGGACAGCGTCGAGGCCGCCTTCGCCCGGTACTCGTAGCCGCCGTCCCGCTCGAACTCGCTCTGCAGCCGCCCGTAACGCTCCATCAGGGCGTCGGAGGGATTTTCGGAGAGCTGGGCGCCGAGGTCCTCCAGCTCCTCCTCGCGGCGCATGATCGGCTCGAAGGCTGAGATGATCTCTTCCTCTATCGAACGCCCGCCGCGCTCGCCCGCGTAGAGCTTCTGGGCGGTCATCCCGACCTTCGCCTCGCCCGGGTACTCGACGGAGCCCTCATCGGGGCGGGAGTTTCCGGCGAGTATCTCCAGTAGCGTCGTCTTGCCGGCGCCGTTGCGCCCGACGAGGCCCACCTTCTCCCCGGCCTCTATGGACAGGGTCGCGCCGGAGAGGACCTTCACGTCCCCGCCGTGGTACTTAACGAGATTGCTTGCGACAATTACCTTCATGACGGAGGGATTATACCGGCAAGATCCATTAACCCCCGAAGAGCGGGAGGAGTTCGAGGACGACCTCGTCTCCTTCTCCGACCGCGGGCTCGACGGGCTCGGCGACGTCAGCGGCCTCGAAGTCCTCTACGCCGGCGGCTCCTCGCTGCTCTGGGTCGAGGGCCTCAGCCAGCGCGTCGGGGAACACGGCTCCGTCACAGCCCTGGACGCGGACGAGGAACGCGTGGAAGCGACGAGGGAGAACCTCGCGGACGCCGACCTGCCGGCCCCGGTTCGGCTCGTCGCCGGAGACGTCTTCCGGCCGCCGTTCGGCCCCGGCTCCTTCGACCTCGTCTACTCGGCCGGCCTCTTCCACGAACTCGACGTGTCGGAGAGGACCGCCGAGGAGGCGCTGCTTGCGCTCGCGTCCGTCGTGAGGCCGGGGGGCAGGGTCGCGACGGAGGACTTCGTGGACACCGTCCCCGCCGCGCAGCTCGAAGACGAGAAGCTCGACGCCGACCTGGCCCTCGCGTCTTCCGGCGAGAGCCTCATTGGCATAGGGGCGCCGGGGCGGATCGTCGCCCTGCACGAAGGGGTCCTCTCCGACGTCTGGTGGCGGGTCTCCCGGCCGTTCCGGATCCGGCACCTGGACAAGGTGGTCCTCGCGGAACCCGAGCCGGCCGATCTACCCGGATTGCCCCCCGAGGTCGCGCAAGGCTGGAGGAGGCGCCGCGAAGCGCTGCGGGAACGCGTGGGGCGCGAGGGGTACACGCGGCCCGCGACCGTGTACGTCGAGGGGACGGTCGCGGGTGGCCGAAGATAAGTCGTCCAAAAGGGTGATGCGTGGGGGGCGGCGGGGCGGCATCATTCGCCGGATGGACGTGCCGCGGACACCTGAGGGGAGGCATTCTTGACCCTGGTCGGGGTTCGGTCCGTGGACAAGTTCTACGGCGGGCGGGCCGTGTTGCGCGGCCTCGAGATTTCCGTCCCGGAGGGGGCCAGGATCGGGCTCGTCGGCGGCAACGGCGCCGGCAAATCCACGCTGCTGCGCCTCCTCGCGGGCCTGGAGGAGCCCGACGGGGGAGAGGTCGTCCGCCGCAGGGGCTTGCGCGCCGCCTTCCTCCCCCAGCGCGTCGCGGCGGAGGACCGGACGCCGCTCGAAGTCATCCGGGCCGCCCGGCCGGAGCTCGCGCGGGTGAGGGAGGAACTGAAAGCCTGCGAGGAACGCCTCGGGGCGCCGGAGGTAACCGCCGACATGCGCAAGATGGAGCGGGTACTTGAGCGCCACGGCCGCCTGCTGGAGCGCTTCACGGAGCTCGGCGGCAACGGGTTCGACGGCGAGGCCCGCGGCTATCTGGCGGACCTCGGCTTCGTCAGGGAAGACGCGGACAGGCCGATGCGCGAGTTGAGCGGGGGGCAGCGCAAGCTCGCCGTGCTTGCCGCCTGCCTCGCGAAGCGGCCGGACGTGCTGCTCCTCGACGAGCCCGAGGCCCACCTCGACGCGGGACGCAGGGAGCGGCTCGAGGCTATCGTCCGGTCGTTCCCCGGCGCGGTCGTCGTCGTCTCCCACGACCGTTACCTGCTCGACGAGACGGCGAACGGGATAGCCGAGCTGGAGAACGGGAAGACGAGGCTCTGGCCCGGCAACTACTCGGCCTACGCCCTGGCCCGGGAGCTGGAGCAGAAGCGCCAGCAGCAGCTCTACGTCACCCAGCAGAAAGAGATAGCCCGCCTGGAGGCGGCCATCCAGCGTTTCAAGCAGTGGGCGCACAACACCGAAGACGAGCGTCACGCGAGGCAGGCGCGGGTCAAGCAGAGGCAGATCGAGAGCATGGACAAGGTCGAGAAGCCGGTGCTGGAGCGGCGCAGGATCGGCCTCAGCTTCCGCGAGGGCGTCCGCGGCGGCCAGAAGGTCGTCGAGCTTCGGGACGTGGCGGTGGCCTTCGGGGACGAACCCGTCCTGATCGGGACCGATTTGACCGTCTCGCGCGGCGAGCGCGTCGGCGTCGTCGGCCCGAACGGCGCCGGAAAAAGCGTGCTGGCGAAGGTCCTGGCAGGACGACTGGCGCCGACCGAGGGGGCGCGTTGGATCGGCCCCTCCATAACCCCGGGCTACCTCGCCCAGGACCACGCCCCGGCCCCGGGCGCCACCCCCTTGAGCCTGGTGCGCGACACCAAACCCATCTACGAGGGCGACGCGGTGAGCCTCCTCGGCCGTTTCCTCTTCCGCTACGAGCAGGCCCGCTCCCCCGTCGACTCCCTCAGCGGCGGCGAGCGAACCCGCCTCGAGTTCCTCCTCCTGATGCTCCGCGAGCCGAACTTCCTGATCCTCGACAAGCCGACCAACCACCTCGACATAGCCTCCCTGGAAGTCCTCGAATCCGAGCTCGAACGCTTCCCAGGCACCGTGGTCTTCGTCTCCCACGACCGCTACTTTCTCGACCGCATCTCGGACACGACCCTGGAGGTCCGGGACGGCGAAGTCTCCCGCCACGGGGGGGGGTACAGCGACTGGAGAAGGTCCAGGGATCGGCTGGGACAGGCCGTTCCGTAGCCCGGGGCCGGGCGCGTCCCGGTCGTTCTGTGGGCCGTATTGGAGAGTGCAATGCAGTCATGCGCGGGTTCGTGCTTGCAGGTTGGATCTGTCTAGCGGCGCTCGTCGCCATCTCGTCCGGCGGCTGCGGTTTCCCGAGGGACCCGATGGGCACGCTGGAGCGGGTGCGGGGCGGGCAGATGCGCGTGGGCGTCGTCGCCAACGAGCCGTGGACCAGGGCAAACGGTGAGCCTTCCGGGGTGGAGGTGGAGTTGATCGAGGACTTCGCCGGGGAACTGCGGGCCGAGACCGTCCACGTGCGGGGCACCACGCCCGAGCTCTTGCAGGCGGCGAGGCAGGGTGAGGTGGACGTCGTGGTCGGCGGCTTCACCGACGAGTCTCCGGGCATCCGGGAGCAGAAGGAGGCCGGGATCACACGCCCGTACCTCGTCACGCGGCCCGTCGTCGGGGTACCTCCGGGGGAAGAGGAACCGGAAGACCTCGCCGGCCTCGAGGTTGCCGTCGGGGAGGTGGACGCGAACGCCGCGCACCTCAAGGAGCAGGGGGCTGTCCCCGTGCGGGTAGACGATCCTTCCGAGGCGGGCCTGCCCGTCGCGGCCTACGGGTGGCAGCTTGAGGCTTGGGGTTTCGAGCCGACCGGCCTGGATCTGCCGGAGGAGAGGCACGTGGTGGCGGTCCCGCTGGGCGAGAACGGCTGGCTGCTCAGGCTGGAGCGCTTTCTCCAGGCTCACCGCGGGGACGCGGAGAGGCTGTTACGGCAGGGAGCGTCCGGGTGAGGGCGGCGAGGGACCGCGAGCTACCGCCGGAGCGTCGGGAGACGCTTCGCAGGGCCCGCAGGCTCGAGTGGCTCACCATCGCGTACCTCGTCTCGGCGGTTGGGCTTCTCGCGCTCGTGCTCGGCTCCTCCCAGGCCATGAAGACCGCCTGGTTCGAGGATTTGCTCAGCCTCATCCCCCCGATAGCCTTCCTCGTCTCCGCGCGCTACAACTCGCGGGCCCCGACCGGGCGTTTCCCCTACGGTTTTCACCGCTTGGTCTCCATCGGCCACCTCTGCGCCGCCCTCGCGCTGTTCGCCATGGGGGGCTACCTTCTCGTCGAGTCCGTGGTAAAGCTCATCGCCGCCGAGCACCCGACCATAGGCGCCGTGACCCTCTTCGGCCAGACCTTCTGGCTCGGTTGGCTGATGCTGCCCGCCCTGCTCTGGAGCGGCCTGCCGGCGGTCTTTCTCGGGCGCGCCAAGATGCCGCTGGCCCAGGACCTTCACAACAAGGTCCTCTACGCCGACGCGGATATGAACAAGGCCGACTGGCTAACCGCGGCGGCGGCGATGGTGGGCGTCGTTGGGATCGGGTTCGGCATCTGGTGGGCCGATGCGGCCGCGGCCGCCCTTATCTCCCTGGACATCACCAAGGACGGCCTCTCGAACCTCCGCCACGCCGTCAACGACCTTATGGACCAGACGCCGACCACCGTGGCCCACGACGACACCGACCCCCTGCGCGACAAGGTCGCCGCGAAACTGAACGAGCTCCCCTGGGTCGCAGGCGCCGAGGTGCGCATGCGCGAAGAGGGCCAGGTCTACTTCGGCGAGGCCTTCGTCGTCCCCTCGGACCCCTCCAACCTCACGGAGAAGATAGAGGAAGCCCTCGAGGAAGTCCTGGACCTCGACTGGCGGGTGCACGACCTCGCGATCATGCCGGTCAGGGAGCTGCCGAAGCAGGCACAAGACCCTCGCTAAAGCGGATCGTGGAGGCATCGCCTCCACGATCCGCGCGATCAGCTGTCAGCCCGCTCCGGCTTCGCCTCCGCTCTCGGCTATCAGCTTTTTGTTCTTGCTGAGAGCTGAAAGCTGACAGCCTTGCAAAGAGGCCCAACCTCCTTGCAGACCGCTTTAGGAGGGAGTCGGGCTTCTGAGACACGAAACATTCGAGGTCTACCGCCGGCCAACGGTGCCGTCCTCCAGGGCGGCCAGACCCGACCACCGGTCGTTGCCTCGCGCAGATGACCCCCGAGTTCAGCAGACGCGTGGTTCCCAATCTCCAACCCCCACGTTCGTCCAACCAGGCTGAAACCTGATGCCCGAGGCCTGATACCTACCTTTCCAGCAGAACGGTCACCGGCCCGTCGTTCACGAGCGCCACGTCCATCATCGCCGCGAAGCGTCCGGTCTTCACGGACTTGACGCCTGACTCGCGCAGCTTCTCGCAGAAATGGTCGAAGAGGGGCTGTGCGGCTTCCGGCGGCGCGGCTTCGACGAAGCTCGGGCGGCGGCCTTTTCTCGCGTCGCCGAGGAGGGTGAACTGGGAGACGGCGAGGACTTCGCCTTCGGCTTCGATCACGCCGCGGTTCATCTTGCCTTCGTCGTCGGCCATTACGCGCAGGCCCGAGACCTTCTTCGCGAGCCAGTTCGCCTCGTCCTCGGCGTCCCCGTTGGCGACGCCGACGAGGAGGAGCAGGCCCGGGCCTATACTCGAGACCTCTTCGCCCCCGACCGTGACGGAGGCGCGTTTGACCCTCTGCAGCACGATCTTCACGGGCTCTAGAGTGGCTGGCGGCCCGGGTAGCCGGCCTCGATCTCGTGCCAGAACCCGACGCTCTCTTCGGGCGGGTGCCAGCAGAGGAAGACCACCCGCCCTTCCCGCTCGTGCGGAAAGTCCAGCAGCCCGGTATCGAGATCCTTCAGCAAGACGCCTTCCTCCCTGATGGCCTCTATCGCCAGGTAGAGCCGGTACGCCTCCACGCCGTACTCGGCGCCGACCTTGCCGCCCCCGTTCGAGCCGGCCGCGCGCAGGATGGGTTCCATGTGCGGCGCCTTCTCGCGCATGGCGTCCCGGTGGACGGAGACGTCTTCAAGCAGTTCCATGAGCTTCGGGATGAGGTCGTTGGCCTCTTCTACGGTGAAGAGTTTCGGGAAGGCGGGTTGCACGCCCCCGGGCTCCCTAGCGGCCGACGGCGAGGCGGTCGGCGAGCATATCAGGGAGGCCTGCGGCCCGGATCCTGGTCTGCGCCTGCGCTATATCGTACTCGACGAAGCGGTAGACGATCCTGCCCTCGTCGGCGAGCACGTACGAGGCGAACGTATCCCCGTCCCGCGGCTGCCCCACCGAGCCCGGGTTGACCAGATAGGGCCCGCCAGAGCGGAGGTCGAGCGTGTGCCCCCCGTTCATCGCCCCGTTCGGCGAGGGCGCCACGGCCTTCACGTGCGTGTGGCCGTAGAAGCAGACGGGCACGTTCGGGTACTCCCGGGCGAGCACCTCCAGGTTCTCCTCGGCCGAGATGCTGTTGATGATGTACTCGTCAGGGTCCCTGACCGAGCCGTGTACGAAGAGTGCCCCGCGCGTCTGCATCATGCGCGGGCGGGAGCGCAAAAACTCGGCGTTCTCCTCGCTGAGTCGCTCGCGCGTCCACAACACGGCGGCCGCGGCCACGGGGTTGAACCAGTTCAGGTCGGTCGAGAGGTCCGTCACGGCGAGGTCGTGGTTGCCCGTGATCGTCGGCATCCCGAGCTTCCTGACCGCGTCGCAGCACTCGTTGGGGCTCGCCCCGTAACCTATGACGTCCCCCAGGCAGTAGACCGTCTCGATGTCGCCGGGCATATCCCGGAGGACGGCCTCCAGCGCCTCGTAGTTCCCGTGGATGTCAGAGATCACCGCGTACATATAGGGTGCGGCGTAGTTTATACATCGCACGCACGATTGCAAACGTCCCGAAACCCCGATTGAAGCGGCAGGTCCTGTGGGGTAGTATCCGTTGGCGGTTCTCATTACGCGGGCCCGTAGCTCAGGGGATAGAGCAACGGTTTCCGGGGCCGTGTGTCGCAGGTTCGAATCCTGCCGGGCCCGCCGCTTCTACTCAGAGCCCCCGATACACCTCCCTGCGGTGCCCGATCTTCACGACGACTACGAGCAGCACGTCGTCTTCGACGGTGTAGACGATTCTGTAATCCCCGGAACGGACGCGCCAGAGGTCGTCGTATCCTTCGACCTTCTCCACTCCAAACGGTCTTGGGTTCTCGGCCAGGGCGCTGATACGCTCGCCGATGCCCTTCATCAACTTGGGCTGGATGCGCTTCCTGAGCTTCCGTAGCTCCCTTCCCGCTGAAGTGGAGAGCTCTACCCGGTAAGCCAAGCCCTAGAGGCCGAGATCCTTCTTTACGTCCTCCCAGGACTCGCGACCCTCGTCGGGATCGGCAAGAATCCACCGGGCGGCCTCGGCGTCTATGGCGTCCTCCATCTGACGCTCCAGCATCTCGAAACGGCGCAGATCCTCGATGGGGATCATGGCAACCTCGTCGTCGTGGTGCCGCGTGACGACCAAACGCTCGTTGTTACGCACCACCCGGTTGAGGGTACCCCTGAAGTCCTTCCTCGCCTCGCTTGCCGTAATTCGCTCGGCCATCGCCATCGTCTCCTTCATCGCCGCAGTGATAATTGTCATCAGGATTGATTCGCTGTCGTTCTCGATCCCGATGCCGGTCTTCGGCATATTTTGACACTTTTGTACAAAACATGCAAACTTCGGTAATGACGATCTTGCCACTGGCAGCCTCGTCGGTCATCATCTCAGCGCTGGAGACCTTCCCGGTGTGCGACCCCTGCTATGCACTCCTCGCCCAGCGGGTCTGGATCGTCCCCGGCCCCGTCACGGTCCGCTGCGACGAGTGCGACGGGTTTATGAACCCGCGCGAGCTTGCCGTGCGCCGGGCGCTGGTGAAGGAGGTGTACCGGGGAACCTGCCGTGCCTGCGTCGGCGTGTGAGAATGGGCCGCACGATACGGCCCATCTTCCGTATGCGCGATGAGGTCATCCGCGCCGAATTCTGGGAGGCATAGGGCGTCAGACAAGAGCAAGGGGGATCCTAGAGTCCGTCCTTGAAATGTTTGTTTGCCTGTCGCCATTCCCAGTCAGTCCAGTTTCCTAGCTGGTCAATACCTTCTTGGACGGTACAGCCTGCGCCCTCTTCTATCATCAGCACTTCAGGTGCATCCATCCCGTAGGGAGAGTCAGCCTCAGTTCTGTACCCTCGTATGACTTCACCCCACGCATCTCCGCCGTACATGTCCTTGTACTTGGCGTCGATACAGTCTTTGAGTCCACCTTTCAGGATGTGCTCATCAAGGTAGTCACCTTCCGATGAGTCATCTTCCGATGCGCCCAACTGGTGGTACTCGACGGCAGTTACTAGATGCTCTGTAGGGTCTGGTTCCGGCTGTCTGTTCGCCTCGGGCTTCTCGGCCGGTTCCTTCGGTGGTGGGGGCTGCGCCTTCTCCGGCTGCGTCTTCTCGGGCTGCGGCGGTGATGGCTCCGCCGCCCGCTTCTCGGCCGTCTCCGCCCGGCCGCCCTGCCAGTTCTGAGGGCCGTAGATTGCCCCGGCGATGCTGGAGAACAAGATCACCATAGCCAGCGACCCGACGGCGGCTACGGCCGACTTCTTGACCGGCCTCCGGCGAAACAACTGGACGATCATGACGACCACGCCAGCGAAGAACGCCAGCATGGCCATACTGGCCAACACGCGGCTGGCGACGAGTACAACGATGAAGGCGAGCACGATGATGCCGGCCTTCTGTCCCCTGCCGCGTGCCACGAACCAATCCTGCGCCCTGCCCAAGAACTGCGGCACCTATCTCCCCCTATTCACCGAACTGCGTAGAGTATGCTTTCTGGGAGGTTCGGATGCACGGCGCGATGATCAGAACGTGTAGGAAATGCGCAGGTTAACTACTCAGGGGATTGCCCGTGCTCGAACCGAGCCGATCTTGCCGCGCTGTAAGCTTCCCGTAGTTTCGGTGACTTGTGCCCCGACGCGAAGAACCCGGAGTTCAGCAAGCCCTTGGTCGCTTCAGTTCTCCCCGCATCGCTCACGCCCCGGTACTCCGTGAGATGAGTCCATATGTGCCCTGCCACGCGGTCGTGGCAAGACCTGCAGTAGGGCTCGCCGAGCACCCCCACGCCAACCTTCGAGCACAATGGGCACTCCTGCCAGCACAACTTGCGTTGTCCCATGAGCAGGCCCCGAAACTCGTTTTCCTTCCTTTCAAACTCTTCCGCTCCGTAGGAATACGGAATGGGCTCGTCGAAAAAGTCGCTGCCCGAATGATGCCTAGCACCGAACCCAAAAATGTTCCCCTCCCGAGGGAACGGCCAAGGGATGTCCCCATAGATTATGAACACGCCCTGTTGCAGAAAGTCTTCGAAGGCGCTCGACCGCTCGGCTTCCGTTTCCGCCTCTCGCATCTTCGTCCTTCCCGCATCGCTAGCCATACTGCTGAGAATGAATGCCCTTTCTATCTCCTCCCTGGTCGGGTTGGGGCCTTTGATCTCGACCCAAAAGTTCAATTCCGGGAGGTAGAAGTCAGGCAAGTACCAGTACTCCTTACCATCAAGATGCTCGAAAGTTTGGGGAACGCGCCACTCCAGAAGCTCGTCTTCCGCCATGTCCCACTCGGCGGCAAAATTCTCGTAATCGAACCGGAGAGCGAACCCTTCCGGCTCGTACCACCAGTTGATCCCGAGGGCATCGAAGAACACCGCCCAACGGGCCTCCAACCTGCTTCGAAAGCGGCATCCTCGATAGTTCGTTTCAAGGGGCCTCAAACTACCTGCCGAGACTTTCTTGTATGACTCTGCTACAGCGATGCATACTCAAACAGAAGAGTAACCCATTATCGTGACGGTGAGCGAAAACTGTCGTTGTGGACGCGAGGCTCGTGCAGTAGTGTGGGCGAGACGCCCAGCGCGTTCTCCCATTCTCCCCGCGCCGGGCCTTTTGCCTACGGCCTGCTAGTTACTGTTCGACCGGAGGGTTCTTGAGCCGGTCGAAGATGTTATTGGCCTCGGCACGGGTCGTCCTCACTTCCTCGTGCAGAAGGCTTCTCGCCTCCGCGAACCTGCGCATGAGGCGGTAGGTGGACCTGAAAACCTCGTCCTTGCACCCGGCGACGTACTTTCTAAGCTCGGGATCTCCGCCGCGCTTGGCTATGGCCTCCAGCCTGCGCTCGGAGTCCTCGCGCACCAGCGACGCCAACTGGCGGGCGACCGCCTTGCGATTCTCCAAGTCGAAGTCGTCGCCCCCAGTTCCCATGCTGGCGTGGTAGGCGTCCGAGCGCGCCCGCTGATAAGTGTCTTCGGCCACCCTCTCCTCCGGGCTCACGTAGTCGTAGTCGTCTTCGGAGTAACGTTTCAGTCTCACGCGCTCAAGCTCTTCGTACGCTTCGTCGCGGCGCTTCAGCAACGGGGCGAGACGCCTCTCCAGGGCCGCGCGCCTGTCGGGAATGCCATCCACCAACTCCTCAGCAGCCTCCAGGTTGCCCGTGCAGTCCAGGAGCACCTGGGTAGCCTCGGAGTAAAGGGCGTTCAGCCTCTCGTGTTGACTCTCCACCGATCAACCTCCTCTAACACAACCTCTCAGGGCCGTTCTGAGCCTTGCTTCCGCCTGCCGGGGGCACGGTGGGTGGTAGCCCGCGCCGTTCTCGGCATGCTGAGGGGCGTTCAGCAGCCGCTGACAGCGACCACACCACCTTGCCTGCTTGCCCCCAACTCTCCCCACGGCATCACCCCCGTAGCGTCGAATCCTCCCCGATGAGCCAGCCCACGCTGACAGTGATTCTGACAGTTGCGGCAGCCAATCACCGTAAGTATCGTTCAAACTCGATGGGAAGGAAAGGGCCTATTTATCGGCGTCGAGGGGAGATGGGGGGCCGTCGGCACGGTTTCCGGGTCCGTGTTTCTTGTGCCACCGAGGGGTTCCGAGCAGTATGGTCGAGCGTGTACCTTTCAAGCCTGTAGCTCGTGGCAACCCCGCTGGTCCCCCCGGCGGTTGATTGCAGTCCCCACCTTGGGCCGATCGCAGGTCCAGCTCGTGCTTAAAACCCGCCAAGGGTTGCCCGAATCGCGTGGGTAGCGCTCCGCGATCATGGGACGGTATACTCGTCCCCGTTATCGGGGACGGAAGCGGGAGGAGGACGTGGATCCCTCGGATCACGACCGGAACGAGCTGCATAGCGGTGCCCGGAGCGGCGATCACGAACCCACGCATGCCAACGGGGGGCGGCCGGGAGAAGACGTGTTGTGGCTGCGCTCCGCACTAAAGAACGCCTCGGAGATCGTAAAGGTCGTGGACCCGGACGGCACGCTGCGCTACGCCAGCCCCGCCTTCGAGAAGGTTCTCGGCTACGATTCCGCGGAGACGGTGGGCACCATGAACGTGCTGGACCACGTCCACCCCGACGACCTGCCCCGCGTGCTGGAGGCGACCGAGAGGGCCCTCGCCGAGGAGAGCGTGGTTAGCAACGTGGCGGAGTACCGCTTCCGGCACGCCGACGGCTCGTGGAGGTGGGTGGAGAGCGTGGGCACTTACCTGCTCGACGACCCGCAGGTGCGCGGGATCGTCGTAAACGTCAGGGACGTCACGGGGCGTAGGGAGGCCGAGGAGGCTGCAAGGGAGGGCGAGCGGCGCCTGGCGTCGGTGATCTCCAACGCCCACGCCTACGCCTACCGCTGCCTCAACGAGCCCGGCTGGCCCAACGAGTACGCCAGCGACTACGCCCTGGAACTGACCGGCTACCCGCCCGAGGACCTGCTTGTCGGGGGCAAGGTCCAGCTAGGCGACCTCATAGTCGAGGAGGACCGCCAGAGGGTCTGGGACGGGGTCCAGGAGGCGATCGCCGAAGGCCGCGGCTTCGAGCTGAGGTACGCCATCCGCCGCAGTGACGGCCGGATCAGGCACGTGCGCGAGTACGGGCAGGGCGTCTACGGTGAGGGCGGCGAGGTGGTCGCCCTGGAGGGGCTCGTGTACGACATCACCGAGCACAGGGAGGCGGAGGAAAGGCTCAGGGAAGCCGAGGAGCGGCTCCGGGGCCTGGCCGACGCGGCCTTCGAGGGCCTCCTCATAGCCGACGGGGGCGTGATCTTGGAAGCCAACCGCGCGCTGACCGAAATGTTCGGGTACGCCCTGGCGGAGCCGGTCGGCAGATCCGCGCTGGAGTTCGTGGTCCCCGAGCACCGGGACCTGGCGCGCCGGAAGATCGCCTCGGGTTCCGAGGACCCCTACGATCTCGTAGGGGTCAGGAAGGACGGCACGCGCATCGACCTCGAGGTCCGGGGGAGGGCTTACTCCTACCGGGGCCGCAGCGTGCGCGTCACCGCCGTGCGGGACGTCACCGAGCGCAAGGCGGCCGAGGAGGCCCTGCGGGAGGCCGAGGAGCGTTACCGCACGCTCGTCGAGCGCATCCCCGCCGTCACCTTCGTGGATCGGGCCGAGGGTTCGGAGGAGCCCGTCTACGTGAGCCCCCAGGTGGAGGGAATGCTCGGCTACGCCCCGGAGGAGTGGATGGCCGGCAGGCTGTGGCGCGAGCGCCTGCACCCGGAAGACCGGGAGCGGGTCCTCCGCTCCGACGAGCGCTTCGACAGGGACGGCGAGCCGGTCGACGAGGAGTACCGGCTGCTGGCCAAGGACGGGAGGGCGGTGTGGGTGAGGGAGGAGACCGTCCTCGTGCGGGGCGAGGGGGGCGAGCCCCTGTTCGTGCAGGGCATCCTCACCGACATCACCGAGCGCAAGGACGCCGAGCGGGCGCTCAGGGAGAGCGAGGAGCGCTTCAGGGGCACCTTCGAGGACGCCCCCATCGGCGTGGCCCTCGTTGGCCTGCCTTCCTCCTCTCCCGAGGCCGACAGGCGCTACCTCAGGGTCAACCCCGCCCTCTGCGAGATGCTCGGCTACTCCGAGGAGGAGCTGCTCTCCATGACCACCCCGACGTGACCCACCCCGAGGACCTGGAGAAGAGCCGGGCCCGCATGGAGCGGCTCTTCGAGGAGGGGGGCTCGAAGTACACCCTGGAGAAGCGCTACGTCCGCTCGGACGGGCGGGTGGTGTGGGCGATGCTCAACGTCTCGCTCGTGCGGGACGCCGACGGCAACCCGCACCACTTCGTCTCCCAGTTCCAGGAGGTCACCGAGCGCAGGGCCCTGGAGGACCGCCTGAGGCACCAGGCGCTCCACGACCCCCTCACCGGCCTGCCCAACCGCGGCCTTTTCGTGGACCGCCTCGGTCACGCGCTCGGCAAGACCAGGAGGCAAAAGGGCCTCAAGGTGGCGGTGCTGTTCATGGACCTGGACAACTTCAAGGGCGTCAACGACTCCCTGGGCCACGATGCCGGGGACCTGCTCCTCACGGTCGTCGCCCAGCGTCTCGGGAGGAGCCTCAGGCCGGAGGACACCCTGGCCCGCTTCGGGGGCGACGAGTTCGTCGTGCTGCTGCAGGACGTGGAGGCCGCCGACGAGGCGGTGCGGGTCGCCGAGAGGATCGCAGACGGGTTCAGGAGCCCGTTTCGGCTGGACGGGCGGGAGCTCTACGCCCGGGTCAGCACAGGAATAGCTATGGGAGACGCCCGCACCAAGACCCCGGAGGACCTCCTCAGGGACGCCGACACGGCCATGTACCGGGCCAAGGAGGCGGGCGGGGGATACGAGATGTTCGACCCGGCAATGCATCAACGGGCGTTGGGGCGTCTGGAGCTCGAGAACGACCTGAGGCGGGCCGTGGAGGAGGATGAGTTCGCCGTCCACTACCAGCCCATAGTCAACCTCCAGACCGGGGAGCTGTGGGGGATGGAGGCGCTGGTGAGGTGGGACCACCCGGAGCGGGGCCTGCTGGACCCGGACGAGTTCGTGCCGGTGGCCGAGGAGAGCGGGCTGGTGGTGCCCATGGGCGAGCTGGTGCTAGAGGAGGCCTGCCGCCGGGCCGTAGTGTGGCAGAGGGAGCTACCCCGCACCCCCCCGCTGGCCGTGTCGGTGAACCTCTCCGGCAGGCAGTTGAGGCGTCCCGACCTGCAGGACGTGATACGGCGGGCCCTCGAAGAAAGCGGCCTCTCCGCCTCGTCGCTTGGGCTGGACATCACCGAGACCGTCTACATTGGTGCCATGGATGCCAACACCGCCGCCCTGGATCGGATCAAGGCCCTTGGGGTGCGCGTCTCGCTGGACGACTTCGGCAGCGGCTACTCCTCCCTCTCCTACCTGAAGCGCCTGCCGGCGGACATCCTCAAGGTGGACAAGTCCTTCACGAAGGGCCTCGGGCTGGAGGCGGAGGACACGGCCATCGTGCAGACGGTCGTCGACCTGGCCCACATCTTAGGGATGGAGGTGGTGGCCGAGGGCGTGGAGGTTGATGTGCAGGAGACGCTGCTAAGGGAGATGGGCTGCGACTTCGGCCAGGGCTACCACTTCTCCAGGCCGCTGCCCCCCGAGGGGGCATTAGAGTTCCTGAACTCCGCGTACCGGGGTGTCGCGCACCGGGGCAACCTCGACGGTCTTTCCGACAGTAGTTGACAGCAAATACCGACGAAATGGCGCACGGACGATGCTTGAGGAACCGCATAGGAATGGGCTCTTCGCTCCATCCGTAGGTAGCGCGGAAGGTTTCCGGGGCCGTGTGCCACAGGTTCGAATCCTGCCGGGCCCGCCCTCCGAAACTGCCACTAGCCCGTATCGGTGGCACACCAAAACGACTGAGCAGGCCCCGATATTCGGCTTCCTTTCTCTGGGGGTTCTCTCGCTTCGATGGCGGACTGGTTGAAGAAGTAGTTGCCAGAACGATGCTTCGCGCTAAACCCGAAAACGTTCCCCTTTTGGGGAAACGGCCATGGAATATTCCTGTAGAGGTATTACCCCCGCTTGTGGGCCTGTTCCATCGGGGCGGGGCCGGGCGTCGACGGGCGCCTAGATCCTGAACTCCTCCGACCTGAAAGACTCCCCGAGCCGTTCCCTCGCGGCCTGGACGAACGCCGGGTTGCTCAAGATCTGTCGGACCTCTGTCCTGGAGCAGTTGCGGAGCACGTAGTCTTCCTGGAGCACCTCCTGCAGAGGCGCGCCACCCTTGTCCATGCGCTCGATGATGTACTCGAGAACCCGCTGCTGCCTCTGGGAGAGGGAAGTGCCCCCCTCGCGGCCGAAGATGCGCTGCCAGAAGGACGGTCGCTCGCTCATCTCGGTCCTCGACTCCTTCGTTCTCGCTTCTGGGTCGTGGGTCTGATCTTAACCTACGAGGACCCGCGCGGTGCGAAAAGCCCTACTCACCCGCCATGCCTGCCGTGTACTCGCCCCGGTAGTAGGCGTCGAGCGTGTGATAGTCGCCCGGCCTAGAGATGGACGATTCGTTTCTTCGGGAGACTGGCAACGGCTTCTGGACCTTTCCGCTCCTGGTCATCGTGGTGACTGGTCTAACGAGACCATATTCGCCGGAGGAGGGGACCGACTACCAGCAGGAGTAGCCAGGAGTACATGGCCGCTGCCACGCTGAAAAACGAGACGGCGATGGAGAGCAGGAAGACCGCCGGCACCGCCAACCCCTGTACCCGCCCCTGCCTTACGGCCCTCTCGTCCAGATCCGGGCCCGTTAGGTGGCTCCTGTTCGTGGCGTACCACGAGATCAGCGTCAGCAGCAGGCTTGCCACCGAGCACCACCGGGAGCTGCTGGTCCCCGCACTCGCCGAGCAGCGAGGTCGGGAACCGCGGGAACGAGATGGTCATCAGGAACACGAAGTTCAGCCACAGCGGCGTTGGGTCGTAGCCCTTATCGGCCGACCCTGTGATGGGCCATCCAGTAGACGGCCACCACCAGGAAGCTCATCACGTAGCTGAGAACCTTCGGTCCCAAGGCGAGTAAGCGGCTCGGAAGCCCCTGGGCAACCAATGCCGACGGTATCTCGGGGACCTGTATGCTCAGAACGAGCAAGGTGATGACGATGGCGAAGACCCCGTCGCTGAAGTTGACTATGCGACTTAATTCCCTGCTGGATTCCCTACCCTCGTTCCCCGTTGCGCTCATCGCCCTGCTCCCTCTGCCCGAGTTTCATGTGCGGTGCCAGGCAGTCCAAGGCAAGGTGGGCCGGTGGCGGGATCAGGAGGAACCACTAGTAGGACGTCGTACCCCATCGCAACTGCGCAAGGCTCTCAACCTGCCGAGCGGTACACCCGAGTATGTGAAATACTCCTATCCTGATAGGAAGCCACGCGATCACTTGCACGGGGAATGCAATAAAGTCGGGCCGAATGGGTAACAGGAATGGGGGACTCTTCGTAATGTTCTCTTCGTTGGCAGGTTACAACAGGTTCGTGTACATCGCCGCGGGGGTCGCCGCGCTCGGTGGGCTACTCTTCGGCTTTGACACGGGCATCATCTCGGGCGCGCTGTTGTTCATCCGGGAGGACCTCGGACTTTCGCCTTTCCTGCAAAGCGTGGTGGTAAGCGCGATCCTGGTCGGTACGATAATCGGTGCCGGGGGGACCGGACCCCTGGCCGACCGCTTCGGGCGGCGCAAGATGGCAATAGTGGGTGCCCTCGTTTTCATAGCAGGGGCGCTCGGCTCGGCGTTCGCGCCGAACGTGGAGATCTTGATCGCCGCGCGGGTCGTGCTGGGACTCGCCGTCGGGGCGTCCACCGTTATCGTGCCGATGTACATCGCCGAGATCGCCCCGCCTCCGATCCGCGGTACCCTGGCGGCGCTCTTCCAGTTGGCGATCACCCTCGGCATCGTGTTGGCCTACCTGGTCAGCTACGCGCTGGCCGGGGCCGAGGCGTGGCGCTGGATGCTTGGCCTGGGGGCCGTTCCGGCGGTGGTCTTGGGCGTCGGGATGCTGCTGCTCCCTGACAGCCCTCGCTGGCTCGTCGGCCAGCATCGCTACGATGAAGCCCGCGCAGTCCTCCAGCGCGCCCGCGATTCCGAGGAAGAGATAAACACCGAGATGGAGGAGATGGAGGAGGCCGAGCGCCGCGAGGAAGCCGGCTTCGGCGAGCTGGCGAAGCCCTGGATCCGGCCGATGCTGGTCGTCGGTATAGGGCTTGCCATGCTCCAGCAGTTGGTGGGCATTAACACCATTATCTACTACGCCCCGACCATCATGGAGGCCACGGGTCTCGACGCCTCGGTCTCCATCCTGGCCACGCTGGGAGTCGGTATCGTGAACGTGATCTTCACCGCCGTGTCGCTCCTGATCATAGACCGGGTGGGGCGCAAGCCGCTCCTCCTGGTCGGGCTCACCGGCATAATTCTCAGCCTGGCGATTCTGGGCTTCGGTTACCTGCTGCCGGGCCTCGCGGGAGCGGTCGCCTATGTTACGTTCGCCGGCTTGATCCTGTATATAGCATCCTTCGCGGTCAGCTTCGGCGTGGTGCTCTGGGTGGTGTTGCCGGAGATATTCCCGCTGAAGGTTCGCGGCTCGGCCATGAGCGTGTGCACCATCCTGCACTGGAGCTCCAACCTCCTAGTCTCGCTCACGTTCCTGCCCCTTATAAGCGCCGTCGGGGAGACCACCGTGTTCTGGGGCTATGGCGTTATCTCCATCGGCGCGCTCGCCTTCGTGTACTTCCTTATGCCTGAGACCAAGGGTCGCACTCTGGAGAAGATCGAAGCCGACCTGCGAGAGAGAGCCGGCGCCTCCTCCGCGCAAACCGGCGAGGTGACCAGCTAACCTACTGTAAGACGGACGCTTTCGGGCGGGGGGTAAGGGTACGGATCAATCACGAGATAGCGCAGAAGGTTTCCGCTGCCGTGTGTCTCAGGTTCGAATCCTGCCGGGCCCGCCCTTTCACTCGGCCATCTCCTGAAGCCCTACAGGGCGTGGGCGGATCAGGGTCAACCTCTTGGTTTCGGGGTCGTCCCGGGATGGGAATATCGTAGTCTCGTGGCACGGAACGCCAAACGACAAGGAAGGGCAAGTGAGCGATAGCGTGAGCAGGGGAGAGCAGGCGGCGGAGGAGGTGGCCCGCAGGTGGATGGCCTCCATGCAGTCCATGGGCGACCAGCTCCTGAGGCAGCAGCAGACCTTTCAGCAGCTGATGCAGGAGCAGATGAGCAGCTACGTCCAACTGCTGAATACTCCGCCTTTCTACGTCTCCCAGCAGCCGCAGCGGGAGGGGCAGAATGCGACGGGGCAGGCCTTCCAGCAGGCCTCCGAGCAGTGGATGGATCTGGCCCAGAAACAGCAGCAGACGTTCCAGCAGATGTCGCGGCAGTGGATGGAGCAGGCGCAAGCCCAGCAGCAAGCCTTCCAGCAGGTGGTCCAGCAATCGCTCGGCGCGTACTCGGACCTGTTCAAACCGCCCTCTCGATGAGCGTTCTTTGGGGGTGTCGTTGTTCTTTCTCGTTTACGTGAGCTCCGCCGCCAGGCCCTTTTCGCGGTCGGACCTGGCCGATCTTCTGGCGACGAGCCGCGACAACAACGCGCGGGCCGGGATCACGGGGATGCTGCTCTACAAGGACGGCAACTTCATGCAGGTCCTCGAAGGAGAAGAGGGGGCCGTCCGCGCGCTATACGACAAGATCGCGGCAGATCCCCGTCACAAGGGTGAGATCACCCTGCAGCAAGGCTTCACCGAATCGCGGCAATTCCCCGACTGGTCGATGGGCTTCCGCGACCTCCACTCGCCGGAGACCCAGTCCATCCCCGGCTACAGCGAGTTCTTGAACTCCCCCCTGACGGGCGAAGAGTTCGCCGGGGAGCCCTCCCGCGCCCAAAAGCTCCTGCTCACGTTCAAGAAGACGATGTGACCTGTTAGATCCCACCTACGGCGAAGCTCGTCGTGAGCCGCCCGGCGAATGTCAGGATGCAAGGGCCGCACCCGAGGACGCAGCCACCACGTGGCGAAGACGACCTGCCGGACTCCGCGGGTTGCGGGCCGGGTGTCGACAGGGTTTTCTACGAGAGGATCTCGGCGTCGGCCGATCGCGGGAAGAAGTTCCTTTTCTAACCGGCGAGCGCGTCCGTTCCGGGGGCGGGGCCTCTCGGTCCCTTCCCCGCCCGTTCTGATATCCTCGCGTGCGTCGAAGACTCTCCGAGATCTGAAAGGGGTAGCCCTGCGGCGCACGTTTACCAGACGAGACTTCCTGAAAGCGGCGGGGGTCGGCACGGCCGGGATGGCCCTGCTCGGCGCGAACGCCTGCAGCACGGAGCAGGGCGTGCAGAGGGAACCGCCGCGGAGACCAGGCGGCGTCGACGGGGGGCAGAACGTCGTCCTGATCGTCGTCGACACCTTGCGTAAGGACCACATCGGGGCCTACGGCAACGGCTGGATACGGACGCCGAACCTTGACGCTTTGGCGGGGGAGAGCCTGCGGTTTACGCGGGCCTATCCCGAGTCGACGCCCACCATCTGCGCCAGGAGGGCCATCCATACCGGAACGCGCACCTGGCCTTTTAGGAACTGGGACCCGCCGGAGGGGGAGAACATCTCACTTCGGGGGTGGCAGCCTATTCCCCTGGATCAGGTAACCCTGGCCGAGGTCCTCAAGCAGAACGGCTACCTCAACCTCTTCGTCTCGGACAACCTCCAGCAGTACAAGCCCGCCTACAACATGCACCGGGGATTCGACGTCTGGGACTTCTTCCGCGGCCAGACCACGGACAAGTACCGCCCGATATGGACCTGCCCCCCCGAGAGGCTGAACGGCGCCTTTATAGCCAACCCCGACTCCGGAACGGGCGGCGAGCAGTACTTCGCCCAGTACTTCGCCAACACGGCCGACCGCCGCGACGAGGAAGACTGGTTCGCCCCGCGGGTCTTCAACCGCGCCTCCGAGTTCCTGGAGTCGGCCAGGGACGTCGGACCTTTCTTCCTGACGATCGACGTCTACGACCCGCACGCCCCCTGGGACCCGCCGGAGAAGTACACCAACATGTACTCCGAGGGGCACGACGGTCCCGAGCCCTACGCGCCGGTCTACGGCCCGAGCGACTACCTGACGGAGGCGCAGCTCGACCGGATGAACGCCCTTTACGCCGGCGAGCTGACGATGATGGACCGCTGGCTCGGGCGGTTCATGGACAAGATGGAGGAGCTGAACCTCTTCGAGGACACGCTCGTTCTGCTGCTATCGGACCACGGCATGATCCTGGGCGAGCACGGCCTCGTCGGCAAGCCCCACTACGCCCTCTACCCGGAGACGACGGACGTGCCGTTCATGATCCGGCACCCAGAAGGCCGCTCCGCCGGCCAGACCAGCGACTACTTCGCCTCCACCCACGACGTCGCCCCGACTATCCTCGGCCACCTCGGCATCGAACCCCCGGAACAGATGACCGGCCAGAACCTGACCACCTTCTTCAGCGGCGGCGAGCCCGAGCCGCGCCCCCACTTCACCCTCGGCTACCACGACCACGTCTGGGCCCGCGACGACCGCTACGCCATGTTCTCCGCCGACGACGGCTCCGACGCCAAGCTCTTCGACCTCGAGAAAGATCCAAAGATGAACCGGAACATAGCCGCCAACAACCCCGACGTCGTCAAAAGGATGTACGAAGGCTACGTGCTGAGGGATGCCGGAGGACCGTTGCCCGAATACGGGTAAACATCAGGCATCAGGTTTCAGGTGGGTGTTGGACTGACATGGGTTCTTGTACGTGTGTGCGTCTTGATACGCATGGAAGAGGCGGTTCAGTCTCGACCATGAGCGTCGGAAACGCAGGAAGCATTCTCCGAATCCCCTGATACCTGAAACCTGATGCCTGAAACCTCTAAGCCAGTCCCTTTGCGAGGAGGGCGTTGACCCGGCTCTGTTCGCTCTCCAACTCTTCCAGTTGGTCGGGTATACGGGAGAAGTCTCCCTCGTCGGCGAGGTTTTCGAGTTCCATGCAGATTTCGGACATCCGTCTCGCGCCGACGGCCCGGGCGATCCCGTTAATGGCGTGGGCGGCGCGTTTGAGGGTGGGGGCGTCGGCTTCTCTGGCGGCCCCGTGGAGCGTCTCCATGAGGGGTGGGGTCTCGTCGAAGAAAGCCCGCAGGAGTTCGGTGACGATCTCGCCCCCGCCCTCGCGTTGGATGGTGCGCAGGTCGGCGAGGATCTCCCCGTCGAGGGAACCTTCGGGCCGTGGAGGGGAGGGGGCTTCGTGCGGTGGTGACCGGTGGGCGTGGGGGTGGGGGAGAGCCAGGTGTCGAGTATCCGGTCGAGTTCCTCCGGCCTGATGGGCTTGGAGATATAGTCGTCCATGCCGGCCTCGATGGCCTTCTCGCGGTCGCCGTGGAGGGCGTGGGCCGTGATCGCGACGATGGGGTCCTGCGGCCCGGGGCTCTTTGCGCCGGATCTCCGCCGTCGCCTCGTAGCCGTCCATGCCCGGCATCTGGATGTCCATGAGGATCGCCGCGTACCGGGTCCGGGCGGCGGCCTCGACGGCCTCCGACCCGTTCTCCACCACGTCCACCTCGTAACCGCGCCTCTTGAGGAGCTCGACCGCGACGATCTGGTTCACCATCGTGTCCTCGGCAACGAGCAGGCGCTGGCCCTCGTGGTTCGTGAGGCCGTTCTGTTCCGGTGGGGGCACCGTCTTGGTGACGGGACGCGGCGAGACCGCCTCCTCCAAAAGACCGAGGGGCAGCGAGAAGTGGAAGGTGCTGCCGGCGCCGGGCTCGCTCTGTACGCCTATCTCGCCCCCCATGAGCTCGACCAGGCGCTTGCTTATGGCGAGGCCCAGGCCCGTGCCCCCGTAGCGCCGCGTCGTCGAGGCGTCAGCCTGGGAGAACGAGCGGAAGAGTCTGCCCCTCTGCTCCTCGGTCATGCCGATTCCGGTGTCCGAGACCTCGAAGCGGATAGTCGCCGCGTCGTCCGCGGTGTCTGTCCTCTCGACCTTCAGGGAGACCCCGCCCTCGTGCGTAAACTTCAGGGCGTTGTCGAGCAGGTTCGTTAGTACCTGCCTGATGCGCAGGGGGTCGCCTTCGAGCAGGGCCGGGACGTCCTCGGAGATCCGGTAGCTAAACACGAGGCCCTTCTCCTTGGCCTTGCGTTCGAAGGGGGCGACCGCCTCGTTTACTACCTCGTGCGGGCCGAAGTCCAGGCGCTCTATGCGGGTCTCGCCGGCTTCGATCTTGGAGAAGTCGAGGATGTCGTCGAGGAGGGCCAGAAGCACCTCGCCCGAAGAGCGGACGGTCCTTGCGTAGCCCTGTTGTTCGGGCGTGAGGTCGGTATCGAGGAGGAGACCCGTCATGCCTATGACGCCGTTCATGGGGGTGCGGATCTCGTGGGACATGTTCGCCAGAAACTCGCTCTTGGCCCGGTTCGCCGCCTCGGCCGCGGTCTGGGCGTTGCGCAGCTCGGCCTCGGCGCGCTTCCGCTCCGTTATGTCCTCGACCGTTCCCTCGTAGCCCTCGATCCGGCCGTCGGCGCCCCGGATCGCGCGGGCGCTCCAGGAGAGCCAGACCTCCTCGCCGCCCCTGCGCCTCCCCACGCTCTCCACGTTAGAGACCGTGCCCTCCTCCGCGACCCGGTTGAGGGTCTTCTGGCGCTCCGACGGGTCCGCGTAGAGTTCGCGGCCGATGTGGGAGACGGCCTGGATCATCTCGTCCGGCGAGTCGTAGCCGAAGATGCGGGCCATCGCCGGGTTGACCGTGGTGAGGCGTCCGTCGGGCGTGGACTGGTAGATACCGTCGGTCGCGTTCTCGAAGATCGAGCGGTACTTGAACTCGGCCTGGCGGACGCTCTGGGCGAAGAGGTAGACGATCACGGCGAAGATAAAGAAGACCAGGAGCGGGATGTAGGAGATCAGGGCCGCCACCCCGGTTACCACGTAGATCGCGCCTATCACGGCGACGACCGCGAGGCTGGCCCAGGGGGCTATCAGGAAGCCCGCTATAAAGATCGGGAAAGCCAGGATGACGTAGGTCGCCTCGGTCGCGCTCTTGTCGAACAAGACGAACGGGCCGATGGTCATGATCAGCATCGCGACCATCCCGGCCGGCAGCACGTACCCGAGCCGGTTCGCCAGCAGCAGGAGAAGGAGTATCGCTATGGAAAGGGCGTTGGAGAAGTTGTAGACGAACTCTTGCCTGACCAGGTTGAACACGGCGAGGCCGATCGCGGTGATCACCATTCCCCAGAGGATGATCGCGAGTATGCGGCCTTTCTGGCGCAGGTCTGGGTCCTGGCTGCCTACTTTGAGCAGCCAGCCCATTACGCTTCTCCGAAGGTGTCTTTGTAGAGCGTAAGCGCGGAGAGCCTGACGGCCTCGATGACGAAGATCGGCGCGTAGAGGGACTTGCCTATCCACAACTCGGGGAAACCCCGATCCGTAGGCCCGTCCGCGGCTAAAAGGTAGGCCGCCGCCCGGCGCATCGGTTCCTTGGGGACGGGCCGCGCGGTCCTGTGGTACTGGAGCAAAGAGAGCAGCACCAGCGACGTCTCCTCGGTCGTCGGCATATGTTCGCCCCACGAGCCGTCCGAACGCTGGTTGGCGAGTAGCCACTCCACGGTCGGCTCAAGCCGCGACCGCTCGTACCGGGAGAGGATGGCGAGTGCCCTGGTGGTCGGATAGTAGACCGAGGCGTGCCACTTGTCCCGCCAGTAGGCGCCACCCCGCCGGATGGCGAAGAGGTGGGCCAGGATCTTCTCCCTCACGCGCCCCCGGTCTTTCTCGGGGATTACCGGCGACGCCTCCAGGATGTGCAGGTTCGCGCTTACCGAAGGGTTGCTCTCGTGCTTGTGCACCGAGAACCAGCGGTCTTCTTCGAAGGCGAGCAGCAGGCTTCCGTCCACCTCGTAACCCGCGCGGTGCAGGACCAGCATCGTCATGGCGGTGTCGTCCGAGTCCACGAAACCGCTCGTCGAGGCGAACCCGACGCCCTTCGGCCAGACGCTGCCCCAGAGATGCTCCAGGTACGGTTCGAGCAGGTCCCTGTTTGCCTCGAAGAGGCCGCCGTGTTGCATGTAATACAAAGTCCAGGCCCGGACGAACACGTCGCACGGGTGGGCGGCGGGGAGGCCGGAGGCCGGGGGCGCGAGGAGGGCGTCCAGGTAGGCCGCGCTCCGCGGCAGCCTGTCCCGCCAGTCGGGGATCTGGCCCAGAAGGCAGGCCGTGGCCGACGGTGAGTTCGCCATCGACCCGTTGTCTAGCAAGAGCCCCGCGGCTTCTTCCACGTCCAGGTTCGGGCGGAAGGCCTCCAGGGAGAACAGGGCGGTCGTGTGGGAGGTTAAGATGCCGTCCTTCGGCAGGAGATTCAGCTTTGCCTCGCGTTCCCGTTCGAGATGCCGCGGGGCGGCGAGGGGCAGGTCCAGGCCGATCTCGGCCGCCTCCTCGAGGAGGGCGGGGAAGATCAGCTCGAACCCTATGGTTCTGTCGGTTTCGGGGTCGAGGTCTTCGGAATGCCGGCGGAGGTAGAGCACGCCCGCGTCGCGGGACTCCTCGGCCCTGGGGTCGGCAAGGCCGGATATGGCTATTACGACCGCGAGCGTGGTGAGCAGGCGGTCGTGGCCGTGGTGTATCTGACCCCCCCAGCTCCCGTCTTCGCGCTGGCGGTCCAGCAGCGGCCCGAGCAGGCGCGGGTACGCGGGGGTGCCGTTGGCGTTCGAGAGGCGAAGGGCCCAGGACGTGTCGTAGTCCGTCGCCTGCAGGGGCCGGGAGAGGCCGCGCTCGATCAGCCGCGCAACGGCCCGGCGTTCGTCTTCGGGTACCACGCCCCGATCTCCGTTGTCGTTAGGGCTGAGCCCGAGCTCTCGCCTGTACTGCTCCGTCATGGGTGACTGGCCCCCTCTTGCCCGTAGCCCAGTGGCAGGATTGTACCCGCGCGTCTGAAACAGTGCCCGATAGACGCTTGTATTCGCCCCGGACGCCATCTAGTCTTGGCCGGTCAGGGAGACCCGCCGGAACCGAGGTAGAAAGTTTGGAGTGGAGAGATGCCTAGCCCGCCTTCGGGCCTGCCGGAGTTTCTCGATTGGCCCACGGAGCGCGTGGCCGGGTGGGTTGCCGACCACCCAGGGCCCCTGGTCGCCGGGTGGCCGTTCAACGGGACGCGGCGGTGGTTCCTCGGCCACAGGGGCGCGCGCCGCGAGGACTACCTTTCCACGCTCGTGCGCCGTCAGGCGGAGTTTTACCGGATGGTCCTCGACCACGGCGTCGCCGCGATCCTCGCCCCGAGCTTCGGGGAGTTGAACCTCAGGCGCGGCGAGGAGTACGCCCGTCACGCGCTGGGTGGGCTGCTCCGCATAGGGACGGACGAGGTCTACCAGGAGCTGTTCCGGCGCGGGGTCCGGGTGCGCTTCTACGGCGACTACCGGCGGGCGCTTGCCGCGCCCGAGTACCGCCCGATGGTCGAGGCGTGCGACGAGATCATGGCCGCCACCGCTGAAGGGGAGGGGCCGCTCCTGCTCTTCGGCCTCTTCGCGGACGGCCCCTACCAGAACATAGCCGGCCTGGCCGTCGAATCGTTCCGAAAGAACGCAGAGGTGCCCGACCGCGGAACGCTCATCGAGGCGTACTACGGGGTGCCGGTGCCGGACCTGAGCTTCTTCGTGGGCTTCGAGCAGCCCCAGCTCTTCGACGTGCCGCTCGTGGCGACGGGCTGGGAAGACCTGTACTTCACGCTCAACCCCACGCCCGAAGTCGGTCAAAACCAGCTGCGCGAGATCCTCTACGACCACCTCGTAACGCGCAGAGTGCCCGAGGTCGAGTACGAGAGATTGCCGGAAGAGGCGAAGGCCAGGATAGTCGATGAGGGCAGGCGAGCGGGCACCGTCGGCCTCGGCCGCGTCGACCCCCTGACAGGCCTCTGGCGCCCCGTGCTCCCGGAGGTCGAAGGCTTCGCGGAACGGTCCGGGCCCCGGTCCCCTGGTTCGTCGGCTTCCGCTAGTTTAGAATCCCGGCCTGATGACGGACCCTGACCGACCCACGCATCCCGGAGAGACCGGCTGGCCCGTGCGGCCGCTCGTGCATATCGGCTACCACAAGACCGGCACCACCTGGCTACAGAAGAACGTGTTCATCGACGAGGAGATCGGGTTCTCCCTCGTCGCCGGGCCCCTGCCCGTGCGGTTCTGGTTCGTGGGGATAAACTCCTTCGGCTTCGACCCCTCGCGCGTGCGCCTGAGGTTTCGGCGGAGCATGAAGGAGGCCGGGGAGCGGGGCCTCGTCCCGGTCTTCTCCCACGAACGCCTCTCGGGTAGTCCCTACGCCGGCGGGCACGACAGCAAGGCCACCGCCGACCGCCTGGCCGCCGCGTTCCCCGACGCCCGGATCCTCGTCACGATCCGCGAGCAGCGGAGCATGATCCTGTCCGTCTACAAGCAGTACCTCAGGTGGGGCGGGGCCGCGTCTTTCTGGCAGTTTCTGAACGCCGTGTCGGGCGAGGGGCGCGTTCCGGTCTTCCGCTACGACTTCTTCGAGTACCAGCACCTGATCGGCTACTACAAGAGCCTCTTCGGCGCCGAGAACGTCCTCGCGCAGCCGTACGAACTTCTCCGAACGCGGCCCGCGGAATTTCTGGGCAACATAACGGGCCTCCTGGGGCTGCCCGACGCGGAACCGCCGTCGAGCCGGTCGAACATCTCACCCTCGGCCCTCTCGCTCGCGCTGAAGCGCAGGGCCAACCGCTTCCTCGTCAGGGACGCCCTCAACCCGGCGCCGCTCTTCGAGCGCCCGGGGATCAACAAAACCCTCCACAAAGCGTGCAGGCGCTTCGACGAGGTGGCGCCGGCGGACCTGCTCAAAAAGCACGAGGCCCGCTGGCGGGACTTCGTGGACCAGGAGGTCGGCGACCGCTACGTCGAGAGCAACGCGATCACCTCTGAACTTATCGGCGTAAACCTGAAAGACTTCGGCTACTCCTGAGATCGGGGCTATCAGCAAGGGCAAAAAGAGCTGACCGCTGAGAGCGGAGGCCTGCGGAGCAGGCCGCAGCGGGCTGATAGCTGATGGCGCGGGTAGTTATCGTGCCAAGACGGGGGAGGAGGTGGGGTCGGGGTTCCATTCGGCCGCGTCGCACGTTTGCAGGTAGAGCTCCTTCAGGCGGCCGGTGCGGTCGAAGCTTTCGAGCTCTTCCAGCGAGAAGAAGCGGTAGCGGGACCGCCGCACCACCCTCGAGCGGACGAGGGAGATGAGCTGGTCGGAGGCGGTCATGCCGAGGGAGTCGAGGACCCGCCGGATCTCGGCCTGCGGCCTGTAGAGGTAGGCGTCGTGGTGGGTCACGACGTACCTTCCTTCGGGGAGGGCTTCGAGCAGCCGCTCGTTGTACGCCTTCCACAGGTTGAGGCCGAAGGCGAGCGACGTTACGCCCTGCTCGCGCAGCGCGTCGGCGGCCTCCAGGGGGTTCCGGACGCACACCACGACCTTCATCTCCGGCACGAGATCCAACCAGAAGGGAAGCGTCAGGCTGCTCCTCGGGTCCTCCCAGCCCCAAGGCTCCCGTCCCCAGAACCCCCCGATAAGGCTCTCCGCCTCTCGCCGCAAGGCCCCGATCCCCTCTTCCTGCCCCCGTCCCGGCGCGGGGGGCACGTCCCAATCGCCGCCCCGGGCCCTGAGGATGCCTTCGTTGACGCGGACGAAGGCCTCGCTGCTCCAGGGCGTCTCGGGGTCGGCCGGGCCTGCTACCAGCGGCGCGTCGCCGAGGTCGAGGCCGAGCCGGTACAGCAGTTGGGCCACCATCGGCCCGCCGGAGCCGTGCATGCCGGTCACGCAGACCGGGTCCCAGGCTTTGGCGGGAAGATCCACGTCCGAACCGCGCATCGGATTACCTCCATCGGTGTGTCAGAAGCGTCCTGTTAGACCGCATGAGAGTATAGAGCAGTTCGCCGAAGCGCCAAAAAGCCGACAAGCTGAAAGCGAGGCCTGCTCGTAGCAGGCCGAAGCGCGCTGAGAGCGGAGGCGAAGCCGGAGCGGGCTGAAAGTGCCCGAAGGGCACGTGCTGATACACTTGCGCGCTGTGTCCCCGTTAGGCAAGAAGAGAGGGAATTCGTAGATGGACGGACCGGCGCAGAGACCGGCGGAGGGATCGGCGCGCGGGGTCTCGCCGCGGCTGCTCGCCTTCTACTTGCCGCAGTTCCACCCGACCCCGGAGAACAACGCCTTCTGGGGCGAGGGCTACACGGAGTGGGCGAACGTCGTCCGCGCCAGGCCGCTGTTCCCCGGCCACTACCAGCCCCGCCTCCCGGCCGACCTCGGCTTCTACGACCTGAGGCTGCCCGAGGTGCGCCAGGCCCAGGCGGACCTGGCCCGGGCGCACGGCCTGCACGGCTTCGTCTACTACCACTACTGGTTCGACGGCCGGCGGCTGCTTGAGCGCCCGTTCGAGGAGGTCTTGAGGACCGGCGAGCCCGACTTTCCGTTCTGCCTGTGCTGGGCCAACCACCGCTGGACCTGGAAGCGGGACCACAGCCTGGAGGGCCGCCTCCAGGAGATGGACTACAGCGAGGAGGACGACAGGGAGCACATCCGCTACCTCCTCGAAGCGTTCCAGGACGAGCGGTACATAAAGGTAAACGGACGCCCCCTGTTCCTGATCTACTGGACCGCCTCCATCCCCGACCCGAAGCGGACCTTCGCGTTGTGGCGGGAGGAGGCGAGCAAGGCCGGGGTGGCCGAGCCCTTCATCTGCAAGGTCGATTCCTTCGGGGACTTCAGGGACCCGGCCGAGTTCGGCTGCGACGCGTCGGTGGAGTTCTGGCCGCACGCGGTGGAGACCATGATCCAGCGCGTCAGGGAGCCCGGCGAGGTCTACGAGAAGAACCAGATCTTCGAGTACCGCCAGCTCGTCGCGAACCACCTCGAACGCCCATGGCCCGACCACAAACGGTTCCCCTGCGTCGTACCCCACTGGGACAACACGGCCCGCTGGAAGGCGACCGGGGCCCGCATGATCCGTAACTCCACCCCCGAGCTCTACGGGGCCTGGCTCGAAGGCGTGGTCCGCAAGACCGCCTCCGCCTACGACCCCGAAGAGCAGCTGGTCTTCGTCAACGCCTGGAACGAGTGGGCGAGGGCACCTACCTCGAGCCCGACCTCGAACACGGTCGCGCCTACCTCGAAGCGACCAGGAGCGCCCTGAAGAAGGCCGGCGCCCGCGTGCCACTACGGAACGCCCCGAACCGCGAGGCCCCCGAACCCGCGTCGGCCGAGGAGCGCAACCGGCTGTTGCTCGCCAAGTACGAGGACCTCCAGCGCCGCTACAACGAGCAGCTCGCGTTCGAGGAGCGCTCGCCGCTGTTGCAAAAGTCCGAGCAGCGCTACGAGGAGTTGCTCCGGGAACACAACACTTTACGCCACGAGAACGGGCTTCTGGAGCGGCGGTACGCGGAGCTGCAGCGCAGGACGGCCAGGACGGAGGAGAGGCTCGCCAGGATCTCCGCCAACCAGCCCCTCGTCGACGCGGAGCGCCTGACGACCTGGATGCGCCAGCTCGACGACGGCATCCAGGCCCTCCTTAGGTCCAGCCGCTACAGGGCCGGCGAGAAGGTGGGAAAGACCCTCGACACCGTCCTGCGCCGGCCCCAGTCCAAGACCTCCGCCGACCACCTCCAGGACGTGCTCCGCGAGTTCCGCGCCTGGGCCAAAAAGCCGGGCAAAAAAGAAGACCAGTAGCCCGCTTGGACTCCGAAGCCCCAGGGATGGACCGCGGGGCCGTCGTCACCGAGGTCGCGCTGGTCTTCGCCGCCGTCTTCTGGGCCTCAACTTCGCCGCGACCAAGTACGCCGCGGATTCCATCCCGCCGCTCGTGCTCGTGGGCATACGTTTCGCGGTGGGGGAGGGCTGCTTTACTGCGTGCTGCGCCTCCTCGAGCCGAAGAGCCGGCTCTCGAAAAAGGATCTGCTGCCCATGGCCGCGCTCGGGTGCTTCGGGGTGGCGACCGCCCAGACCGGGTTCACCTTCGGGGTCAGCCTCGCCGGCGCGGCCAGCACGGGCCTGATCTTCGCCACGGCCCCCGTCTGGGGGCTCCTGCTCGGCTCCCTGCTCGGCCTCGAACGGCCGACGACGAGGAACGTCCTCGGCGTGGGCCTCTCCGTCGCCGGGGTCGCCGCCATCGTCTCGGAAGGGCTGGGATCGGGAAACACGAACCTTTTGGGCGACGGCCTCGTCCTGATGGCGGCGGTGTGCGTCGGGGCTTACGCCGTGCTCTCCATGCCGCTTCTGGAGCGCCACTCGCCGCTTGCGGTGGCAACGTACCCGGTACTCTTCGGAACCCCCATGCTCCTGCTGCTCTCGTCGCCGCAACTCGTCGGTATGAGATGGGGGGAAGTCGGGGTCTGGCCGCTTTTGGCCGTGGGTTACGCGGCCGTGTTCGCCACGGCCTTCGCCTTCGCCGCGTGGCAGAGGGGTATCAGCCGCGTCGGGGCCAACAGGGTTCTCGTCTACCAGTACCTCATCACCCTGGTCGGCGTCACCTCGGGGGTCGTCTTTTTCGGCGAGACGTTGGGATGGAACAAGATAATCGGCGGGGCCGTGATCCTGCTCGGGATCTACCTGGCCCGGCGTTAGCGGTTCGGATAGCGAACCGAGCTATTGGCTTTCAGCCGTCAGCTTTCAGCTTTGCTCGCGTTGGTCGAGATATTGGGTACGCCTTGCATGGGTGTTGTTGCGGGAGGATCGTAAGTGTCGCCCGAAGATGGGGAAGGGGTAGTATGTCAGGGAGATCCATGAGGTCTGTGATCGTCTGATAGCATCCTGCTTTTCGAGGATTTCTACGCGCCGGTCTTGCCGTGTAGCAGGCGGGCGATGTCGTCCGCGAAGCGGACCTCGGAGTCGTCTTGCGGCTCGTAGCCGATGACCTTGCGGGCGTTGGTTATGCTCCAGAACCGGCGGGCGTTGTTCGAGACGCCGTAGAAGATGTGGAACGGGACGCCGTGCTCGTCCTCTATGTTAGGCGTCTCGATGGACTTGAGGAAGAGCTGCTGCATGTCCCGCTCGCTTATGTAGCCGGCCAGCTCGCGGACGTAGCGTTCGGGTGGCGCATCCTCGAAGATGGACGCGTCGATCTCGCGGGGGACGACTATCCGGATCTGGACGACTTCTAGCTTGCGTCCCAGGCTGCCGCAGGCGTACAGGAACCCGAGCGGCTCCCAGGCAGCCTTGGCCCAGCCGTAGAACGAATCGGGGCGCGGGTAGTCCTCCGGGCCCACGCGGTCCTTGAGGCCCGCGTAGTATGGATTTTCGTACCACTTCGCGGCCTGGTTGGTGCTGGCGGCGACCACCCGCCGGACGCCGTTGTCCAGGGAGAGCTGGTAGACGCGCTGCATCATGTCCAGGTTGCGCCGCTCGCCCTCGTATTGGGCCCGGGGAGACTCACCCTCGGGCTTGGAGTGGCCGCAGTGAACGACCGCGTCCACGCCGGAGAAGAGGGGGGCGAGCTCCGCTTCGTCCGCGGAGAGGAGGTCGAGAATTTCGATGCCCTCGATCCTATTTCCCGAACCATCGGTATCCCGGACGTCGATCAGGCGCAGATCGTGGCCTTCTCGCAAGGCCGGCAGGAGCTGACCCGCGATGTAACCGGTGGCGCCGGTGAGGAGTACGCGCAAGCTGTTCATCCTTCCCTATCTTGCTCGGTCTTCTCGAAGAGGGGCCTTGCCGCGCCCGCCTCGAAGCTGTCTTTCAGTTCGGGAAGTCTACCGTCGGCGAAGGCCCGCTCCTCCGCTTCGAGCCACAGGCCACGTGGCGGGCTGTTGCCCCACGGCGGGCGGTCCATGCCCTCGTACCGGTCGAATAAGATCGGGGGCTGCGCCTGCTGGCGCGCCGTGGCGCGCAGCGCGATCTCGTCCAGGCTTTCCCCGGTGAGGAGCACGAACTCGAAGGCGTGCGGCCCCTGGTCCGTGTGCCAGTCGCGGCCGCCGTAGACGAGCGGCTCCCCGCCGCCCCACGCCATCCTGGGGCTGCGCAAGAGAGTCCACTGCCACAGGTCGCCGTCCCCGCTCAGGCTGTAGGCGTCGGCGGTCACGAGCGCGAGTTGCCCGCCCGCCACGTCCACCCTGGACCATCCCTGCACCGGCCACTCCGTCGGTCCGGGGGCGCGGTCCACCTGCCCGCCGGCCAGGCCGTCCGTGCGGCGTGCGGGCGGGTCTGCGAGATGCACCGGCATCTGCAGTAGCTCGAAGCGCTCGTTGAAGTTGACCTCGATCCCGACCCGCAGCCGCGCGTCGTCGCGGTGCAGGGTGAGCGTCCAGCGGACCCGCGACCCACCCAGAGTACCGTCGAGGCGGACGCGGGCCCTCAAGGGGCCAGATTCCTCGACGACCCATCCCTCGCCCTCGAAGACCCCCGATACCGGCCCGTCGAAGCGGTTTGTGTGGAAGGTCCAGGTGTCCGTGTGGTCTTCGCGCAGGTGCAGCCTCATGCCGCCCCCGCCGAGCGGGTTTCGTCCGTCCACCGTCAAGGCTCGTATGCCCGAGTTGTCTAGATCCGCCCGCAGGTGGGCGTTGGAGATGTGGTCGGGAGAGGCTTCGAGGTCGGTTAGGGGTTTCCAGAGGGCTGGCGGTTCGTCGTCGCGGACCAGGATCTGGGCGTGGCCGCGGGCCGGGATCGAGGCGGGGAAGATCATGCGCTCCACGTGCGCCCCGGCTTCGGGCTGGATGAGCTGGAAGTCCACAGGGCCTCCTCCGGTATCGCTCAACCAGCGGTTCCCCCAGGCGTCGAAGTCCAGGTAAGGCTCGTGCTCGACCAGGCCCTCCCACGGCCCTTCGTCCGGGTTCAGGACCACGATCTGCTGCTGGTTTACCGGCGGCAGCGCGCGCCGGGCCCACCGGCGCGTGGCCTCCACGGCCACCTCCTCGCCGACGATCCTGGCCCGCCCCTGCATCGCCCGCACCGACCTCCAGGCCGCCGGTATGCTCGTCCCAGCCAGAATGTCGTGGAATGCAGTGAAGAGCAGGTCGTCCCAGGCCACGTCGATCCGGCCGAGAAGGTCCCGCTTCTCGTTTTCGTCTTCGACCAGGTTCTCAACGATCCGCTCCGACTGGTCGAGTAGGTGCTCGCCGAGGCGTTGCTCCTGTTTTACGTCGTGCATCACGCTGTAGCAGCCGGGGAAGGTGCGCTGGAGTTCCTCGGTAACGACCGGCAGGTCTTCGCGACGGTCGGATATCGCGTCGAAGAAGGCCTGGGGTGTGGAGAAGCGAAGCTCGGCGTCTGGGAAGGAGTGCCGATTTTTTAGGATGTACTCGATGTTGCCCTTCGTCGGGCCGCCGCCGTGGTTGCCGACGCCGTAGAAGCACATAGTATGTCCGAGGTTCCGGTCCGCGGCGTCGAGGGCTATGGTGATCTGGCCGTACAGGTCGTCGGTCCGGGTTACGTAGGCTGGCGCTATCCTGAACCCGATCACCTCCCCGCCGCCGCTCCCCCGCCACCGGAACGTCTGCGCCGGAAGCTCGACCTGGTGCGCCGCCGGACGGTGGAAGACGTACCCCTCGTACCCGAAGTCCGCGAGTATGTCCGGCAGAGTAGCCGGGTGGCCGAAGGAGTCCACGTTGTAGCCGACTTTCGGGCTCACGCCGAAACATTGCTCGAAGTAGCGCCGGCCGCGCAGGATCTGACGCCGCAACCCGATCTCCGTCGGCGCGTTGAGGTCCGGCTGGAGGTACTGGCCGCCTGTGATGTGCCAGCGTCCTTCCTTTACGTGGCGCCATACCCGCTCGAATAACTCCGGGTCTATCTTCTCGACCTGCTCGAAGAGCCACGCCTCCCCGCGGGTGTAGACGAACTCCGGGTACTCGTCGCAGCGGTCGGCCGCCGAGCGGAAAGAGGCGAGCGCCTCGTCCACCCCCGCCTGCCAGCGCCACAGCCAGACCGGGTCGATATGCGCGTTGCCGATCATGTGAACTATCAAAGAGCCTCCCCCAAACCCGCCAAAAAACAGATCCTCCCCAACAATCCCCCCCGGCAACGCCAACGGACCCTCGCCGGCTACCCGAAACCTGATGCCTGAAGCCTCTAGCCTTTAATGGCCCCCGAGGTCAGGGCGCGAACTATAAAGCGTTGCAGGATGACGAAGGTGGCGATGGCGGGCAGCATCGCCAGCACTCCGCCCGCGGCGAGGACGTTCGTGGAGTTGGACGCGTAGTTGCCCTGGAAATTCAAGATGCCGATGGAGATGGGGAAGAGGGATGGTTCGCTGAGGAGCACGTAGGGCACTACGAACTCGCCCCAGGCCAGGATGGCGGTCAGGACGAACGTGGAGGTGAGGCCCGGCAGGATCAGGGGCAGCGTTACCCGCCGGAACGCGCCGAAGCGGGTGCAGCCGTCCACCATCGCCGCCTCGTCGAGGGCGGGGGGGACGCCGTCGAAGAAGCCCTTGAGCATCCAGGTCGCGAGCGGTATCAGGATGGCGATGTAGACCATCGCGGTGCTGAAGTGCGAGTCGACCAGGTTCAGCCGGTCGAAGTAGCGGTAGAGCGGGATGACGACCACGAGCGGCGAGATCATCTGCAGCCCGAGCACCCCGACGAGGAAGAGCTTGTTGCCGCGGAAGGTCAGGCGGGAGAAGGCGTACGCCGCGGGCGCCGAAACCACCAGCGCCCCTATGCTCCCGGCGAGGGCGAGCTTGAGCGAGTTGATAAGGAAGACGGAGAACTGGGCGGTGTAGAGCACCTCGGTGTAGTTCTCGAAGGTTGGGTCCTCGGGAATCAGGCGCAGGGAGGTTATGAAGATCTCCTGCTGCGTCCTTATCGAGAGCGAGAGCAGCCACAGAAGCGGCCCGCCGAAGAAGAGCAGCGCGAAGAGGAAGACCAGGTAGGTCATGGCGTCGCCGAGGCGGTTCTGGGCTTTGCGGCTTTTCACAGCGACCCCTCCGAGCGCAGGAGGCGCTGGTAGATAAGGGTGAGGGCCATGGCTATGGCGAGCATCGCCACGGCGAGCACAGAGCCGCCGGCGAGGCTGAAGTTCTGGAAGATGACGTTGTAGGTCCTAAGGACGAGTACCTCCGTCGCCTGGCCTGGCCCGCCGCCGGTGAGCGGCAGGATCATATCGAACGTGTTCAGGGTAAAGATGGTGATTAGGATTATGTTGATCATGAGTATGGGCCGTAGCTGCGGTAGCGTGATGTACCAGAACGACTGGAGTGTGCCGGCACCGTCCACCTCGGCCGCCTCGTACAGCTCCTCCGGGATGGACTGGAGACCGGCGTACTGCAGGATCATGCTGAAAGCAGTCCCCCGCCAGACGTTGGCGATGATCACCGACATCAACGCGGTGTTCGGCGTCGAGAGCCACGGCACGCTGCCGAGGCCGACCGTGCCGAGGAGCAGGTTGGCGAGCCCGTAGTCGGCGTCGTTGAGGATGATCGCCCACACGATGCCGATGACGACGCCCGGCATCACCCACGCCGAGAGGACCAAAGAGCGCATAAAGACCATGCCGGGCAGGCGCCGCTTGCTCGCCCGGTTGACGGCGACCGCTATCACGAGCCCGAAGAGAAGCTGCAACACTATGCTGGCGACGACGAAGATCGCCGTGGTGCGCAACACCTTGTACAGGACCGGGTCGCCAAGGACCCGCGTGAAGGTCTCCAGCGTGTACTCGTAGTCCGGATCGAGGAGCGAGGCGTTGGTGATGCTGTAGCGGAGCACCTCGAAGGCCGGGTACAGGTAGAAGAGCGTGACGACGGCGAGGAGCGGCGCCAACCAGAGCGTCGGGCGGTTCTCGCCCATAAGCCCCCGCGGCGAGAACCTTCTCTTGGTAGCTGGCGTCATGCCTGCTCCCGGCCAGTCCCTAGTTGCTCTGTTGCTCGTAGGCGTTCATCGAGGCCTCCGCGGCGTTATCGAGGGCCTCTTCGGGCGTCGCCTCGCCGGTCAGGACGGTGCCGATGGCGATCTGGAGCTGGTTGGAGATCTCAGGGTAGACGGGGACGCCGGGCCTGGCCTCGCCCTCCTTCAGCCCCTCGCGGAAGGTGTCGTAGATCGGGTCCTGGAACCTGTCTTCGGTGTTGAAGATCTCCGGGTTGGTCGGCAACTGGCCCGTGACCTGGTTCCCCGCGCCGACGAAGACCTCCTTGGTGAACTCGGCGCACATCTCCACCTTCTTCGGATCGTCTGAGAAGGCGCCCATCGTCCAGCCGCCGGTGCCGGTCCTCTGGGGATCGTTCCGGTTCATAGTCGGGATAAAGGAGACCTCCCACTTCTTGAACTCCTCGGGGGGCAGCGTCTCCTTGAGCGGCGGGTACTGGAAGTCCCCGCCCTGGAACATCGCGACCGTCCCGGCCTGCGCCGCGGACTCGAACTCGCTGTAGTCCTTTATGGTGGCCACCCGCTTGGGCGAGGCGCCGGAATCCACGGTCTCCTTGAGGAACTTTACGGTGTTGAGCATGTACTCGCGGTTCTGTCCCTCGTTGAAGATGGGCCTGCCCTGATCGTCGACCAGCTCGCCGCCCTGGCTCCAGAAGTGGGCCAGGTTGTCGAAGACGGTCCCCTCCCAACGCCCGCCGTTGAAGAGGTAGCCGTCCACCTTCTGGTCCTTCTGCTCGGCCTCCTTGGCGGCCTGGATGAGCTCGTCCCAGGTCCTCGGGGCCTCGGGGACGAGGTCGGTCCTGCGGTACAGGAGCCTCAGGTCCGTCGCCCACCAGTACGCGTACAGCCTGCCGTCGTCCCCGACGACCACGTCCTTGACGAAGGGAAAGAGGCCGTCTATATCGTTCTGCTCGAAGTGCTCGTCCATGGGCTGCAGGGCGTCCTGCTCGATGAACTGCGCGACCACGAAGGAGTCCACGTTCGCGCAGTCGGGCGCCCGCCCGGCCCTGGCCTGCTCCAGGAGGCGCGCCTGCGCCTGGGTGCTTTGCTCGTCCGGGACGATCTTCAGGTCCAACCGCCAGTCCGGGTGGTCCTCGGCGAACCTGGTGAAGAGCCTCTCGAACCCGTCCGCCCAGCTCGGCGTGGAGGACTGGTGCGTGTAGCTGTTGTTTAGCTGCACCGTCATCGTGTTCGGGGCGTCTTCCCTGCCTATGCGATCCAGCGTCAGCAGACCGCCGCCACCCCCGCAACCGTAGACCAGGGCCACGACGACGGCTAGCCCGGCGACCCGGACGACCCAACGATCCATCCCGAACTCCTCCCGATCACGCCAACGCGACGTGCGACGGCAACCAGTATTCCACTGTCCCTCACCCTTACCGGCACCCCTTTACCGGTAATAGATCACACACTAGCCCCATGCCACGCCTGCGTCAAGCGCAAGGGTGTCGCCGGGCCGACCGTCTCGATCTGGACGCCTCCGGGGCCACGCCCCGGGGCGCGACTTTTCTTTTTGGCTCGATCCCGGGTGTGCCGGCATCGGCACCGTTCTAGAAGAACCGCCGGTCGCGCCCCTGTAGAATGGAAACATCGGGGAAGTGAGAGCGTGGCGGAAAGGGAGAGATGGAATCCTACCCCATAAAGCTGACCTACCACGTGCGCGAGTATTCCTTCGGGGAGCGGCTCATACCGGAGAAGCTCGGCAAGGAGAACCTGCCCGACGGCGTGGTCGCGGAGACGTGGGAGATCAGCGACTACCGCGACACCACGGGGACCGTTACGAACGGCCCCTACGCCGGCAGGACCCTCCATGACCTGGCCGGGGAGTTCCCGGACGAACTCGTGGGACAGGGCTGGCGCGGGCCGCACTTCCCGATCCTGTTCAAGTTCCTCGACGCCTCGCACATGCTCCCCGTCCACCTCCACCCGGACGACGAGACAGCGAGGACCAAACACGGCGAGCCGCACGGCAAGAGCGAGGCCTGGCACATCCTCTGGGCCGAGCCCGGCGCTTCGATCCTGGCCGGCATAAAAGAAGGCTTCTCCAGGGACGACCTCTTCGACGCCTTCAAACGCCAGGACTACGACGCCGTGATGCCGCGGTACGGCATCCGGACCGGCGACACGGTGTACGTGCCTGGCGGGATCCTCCACACCTTCGGCCCCGGGACCCTGATCTGCGAGGTCCAGCAGACCTCCGACCTCGGCCAGTTCGTCATGCCCGAAGACCTATACGGCAACCGCCTGGACGAAGACCAGTGGAACGCCAACATCGAAGCCACCCTGGACGAGCTGAAGACGGACTTCATGCCCCGCCCGAACCCCGGCCTCGCGCTGGAGGACGGGACGAACCGGAGGGTTTTCTGCTGCGCCGGGCCGCACTTCGCCCTGGAGCGTTGGACGCTCCGGGAGGCCCACAGCGCGCCGTCCCGTCCGGATCGCTCTCTCATCCTCTCGAACGTTGGGGAGGGCAGCGTGCAGCT
Source organism: Rubrobacter tropicus (assembly GCF_011492945.1). Classification (NCBI taxonomy): domain Bacteria; kingdom Bacillati; phylum Actinomycetota; class Rubrobacteria; order Rubrobacterales; family Rubrobacteraceae; genus Rubrobacter; species Rubrobacter tropicus. Next base: position 2,964,516 of record NZ_CP045119.1, on the reverse strand, counting down.
CCGGTACGGGGGCGGGGTCGGGTCGCTCGGGCGGGCCGAGAGTTGCATCCTGCCGGCCGCGATCGGGGAGGTCGGGGTCGTCCCCGACGGGGAGGCGAGCGTGGTGGTTTGTTACGTTCCCGATCTGGAGAAGGACGTCGTCGGGCCGTTGCGGGAGGCGGGGCACTCGGACGGGGAGATCCGGGGCCTCGGCGAGGTGGAAGTCTAACCGCGTTGGCGGAGGATTCGGGGGAGAGCTTTGGGGAAGATAGTTACGCTCGGCGAGGTAGTCTCGGACATCTACAGGGGGGAGGAGCTGTCGGATGTCGAGCTCGGCTTCGTCGCCCGGCCCGGCGGGGCGCCGGCGAACGTCGCGGTCGCCGCCTCCAGGCTCGGGGCTGAGGCCGCCTTCGTCGGCGGCGTGGGCCAGGACCTTTTCGGGGACTTCATCCTGCGGGCGCTCGAGTCCGAAGGCGTCGAAACGGCCGGCGTCCGGCGCCAGAAGCAGCCGACCCGCACCTCGCTCGCCTTCGTCGAGATAAGCGAAGACGGGGACAGGGAGTTCACCTTCTACCGTTCCAGCCCCGCGGCGGACGAGCTTCTATCGCCCGAGGACATAACCGAAGACCTCGTCTCCGGCGCCTCCTTCGTGAACTTCGGGAGCATACCCCTGATCCGGGAGCCCGTCCGCTCCGCCACCCGCCGCATCGCCGAGCTGGCCCGCGAACACGACGTCCCGGTCGCATTCGACGTCAACTTCCGCGAGCACCTGTGGGAGGGCCGCGAGGCCGCCCGCGAGGCCGTCGACCCGTTGCTGGACTTATCCACCATCGTGAAGCTCGGCGACGGCGAGCTCGAGCCGCTTCTCGGCACGGACGACGCCGAAGAGGCCACGAAGACGCTGCTCGACCGCGGCGTCCTGCTGGTCCTGATCAGCAAAGGCCCGGACGGCGCCTACTACGCGACCCGCGACTTTAGCGGGGAGGTCCCGACCTTCGACGTCGGGGAGATCATCGACGCGACCGGCGCCGGTGACGCCTTTCTCGCCGCCACCCTGGTCCACCTCTCTGACGGCCCCCTGGACGAAGAAGAACGCGTCCGCGAGGCGACGCTCCGAGGCTGCGCGGCCGGCGCCCTCGCCTGCACGGACTTCGGCGCCATGCGAGCCCTCCCCACAAAAGACGAACTCGACGAGCTCATATCGAAGGGCTGATTGGAACCCCCCGCAGACCGATACGAAGTAGCCGATGCCGCCCGTGAACCCGTCCAAGGCTTCCGGCACCACGGATTCCAGTTTCGAACCGCAGAAAAAGCTGACAAGCTGAAAGCGAGGTCTGCGAAGCAGACCGAAGCGCGCTGAGAGTCCCCGAAGGGGGCGTGCTTCCCTCAGCGCCTGATGCGGCTTACCGAGACCGGCACATCAACCATCTCCGCGAGCCGTCGGGCGAGAGGTTTCAGGGACGGGAGCTCCGTGGCGGCGTGACCCGCGTCGATCGCGGCGAGGCCCAGCGATTCGGCGAGCAACGCGTCGTGGTAGTCGAGGTCGCCCGTCACGTATGCCCCGGCGCCCGAGGCCGCGACCTCCCCGATAAACGAGCCGCCCGACCCTCCCAGCACGGCCACGCGCCCGACCTCGCGTTCCGGGGCGGGGTCCGACACCGGGCGGGCGGGGGAGCCCAGAGCGGCCGAGACGCGCCGGCTCAGGCCTTCCGCCGTCAGGGGCTCAGGGAGGTCCCCGATCCTCCCGTAACCGCAGCCCTGCGGGAAGCCCTCGACGGGGTAGGTGTCTATCGGCACCTCCTCGTAGGGGTGCGCGGCTGTCGCCGCCTCCGCGGCGGCGCGCGCCAGGTGGGCGGGGACCACCGTCTCGACCCGGATCTCGGCCTCCCTCTGAAGCGTGCCCTTCTCTCCCAGGTACGGGTCGCTACCCTCACCCGGGAGAAAGGTGCCGGTACCGGGCGTCCGAAAAGTGCATTGGGTGTAGTCCCCGATCACGCCGGCCCCGGCCCCCGAGAGCGCCTCGGCCACTGCGTCCTCGTGCCCCTCCGGCACGAAGACTACCAACTTGCGCAGGGCGCCTCTTGGGGAGACGATCCCGAACGGACCGCGCAGGCCGAGTGTCTCTGCCAGGACAACGGAGACGCCGTCCGGGGCCGCATCGTAGCTCGTATGGGCGGCGTAGACGGTCCGGCCTTCGTTTATGGCCCTGGCCAGCAGGTTTCCCGGATAAGACTTCGTATCCACGCTCTTTAGCGGGGAGAAGATCAGGGGGTGGTGAAAGAGCAAGAAGTCCGCCCCGACCTCGGCGGCCTCCTCGAAGACCTCGGGGAGCGGCGTCAGCGCGACCAGGACCCGATTTACCCCGGCGTCTACGTTCCCGACCTGCAGCCCGCAGTTGTCCCAGTCCTCAGCCAGGGAGGGCGGCGCTACCCGTTCGACGGCCTCGATGATGTCGCGCGCACGGGTCACGACCGGCATTGTACAATCCACCGGCTTTGCGCCCCGACAGGATCGCCCACCTCGTCTCAGCCGTAACCCGCCTGCCCCTGCTGGCGGTCCCGCTCTTCTTCGCCGTCGGCGCGGAGGCGGCCGGCACTGAAGGCCTGCTCTGGGCCCTGCTGTGCGTCCTTCTCACGAGCGGGCTCTCTCTCGTTTACCTCGCCTTCCTTACCCGCTCGGGAAAAGTTAGCGACCCGCGCAGCATCCCGCGCGCCGAGCGGGTCGGTCCCCTGCGCGTGGTCGCGGTCCTGCACGCCGCAGCCTTCCTGGTAGTCCTCCTGCTGGGAGGACCCGCGGCGCTAACAGCGGCCCTTCTCTCCTACGCGATAGCAACCGCGCTCTTCACCCTGCTGACGCCGCTTATAAACATCTCCCTCCACGCGGCGGGCGTGGCCGGAACCGCGGTCTGCCTGGCGTTCGTCTTCGGCCCCTGGGCCCTGCCGGCCTTCCTGCTCCTGCCCGCCGTGTTCTGGGCGCGGCTCGAGCTCGAACGGCACACGTTGCTGGAGCTTGCGCTCGGCGCGCTGGTCGGGGGAGGGGGGACGTGGGTTGCTTTCGGCATGCTGGGTTGAAAGGGAGGTTTCAGGCTGCAGGCATCAGGGACGCGGTGCGCGACCCGGGGTTCGAAGTCGCGCGCCGTCTTTGTTGAGGGGTGACGGGGTCGCGACGGCGTTCTCCACCATCCCTGAAACCTAAAGCCTGAAACCTGTTTTCTAGCCCTGTTCGATAAACCGGCGCAACGCCCTCGCGTAGACGAGTGGGACCTTTCGGGTGTTCGCCCAGTCTTCGAGGTCGATGCCGAGCCTGGCGCCGCGTCGGACCTGGTGGAGGTCGTCGTCGAGGTCGTCGCCGCGGCCCCCGAGGGCGAACTCCTGGCGCAGGGCTTCCAGGTCCCCCCTGTCGAGTCTTCTCCGGTCGGATCCCAAGCGCGCCTCGCTCCCGGTGGTGCCAGCCGACCTCACATCGCCGCGTCCTTCCCCGGAACGGTGCGGTAGATCGGAGTGGACCCGACGAGACTCGAACTCGTGGCCTCCGCCATGCGAGGGCGGCGCTCTCCCAACTGAGCTACGGGCCCAAAAAAGGCTCTAGAATCCTAGCAGCCGACCATGCGATTGCAAGGAGCAGGGTTGGTGGGCGATGCCGGTTTCGAACCACCAGCCTCTCCCGGACAAACCTGGACCGCCGGCGCCGGGATCTGCGCCGAGGTCGTGCTCGAAACGGGCGTTTCGTACAGAGGTCGAGGCACGTAGCCAGGGACTCCGGTACGATCACATCGGATAGATGGCGCCTCTAGAAGTCACGAAAGGACCCGATCATGACGACACAGGAATCTATTGCTATCACCGACCTCGAAGGCCGGGCGGCCGTAATAACCGGGGGTGCCAAGGGCATCGGCCTCGCCATCGCGGCACGCCTCGCGAGCCTCGGTATGAAGCTCTGCCTGGCCGACACGGACGCCGGGGCGCTGGAGATGGCGCGGGAGACGCTCGCGCCGCTTGTCGCAGGCCCCGAAGACCTGCGGGTGGAGGTCGTAGACGTGTCGAGCCTGGAAGAGGTACGGCGTCTGAAGGACGTGGCTTACGGGGCGTTTGGCGAGGTCGCGTTGCTCGTGAACAATGCCGGGATCGAGAGTAGCGGCATGAAGCCGTGGGACGGGCCGGAGGCGTGGGACCGTATACTGGACGTCAACCTCATGGGGGTCGTGCACGGGGTACAGGCATTCACGGAGGCCATGATCTCGCAGGACGCGCCGGGCGCCATCGTCAACGTGGGGTCGAAAGAGGGGATCACCACCCCACCAGGCAACGCCGCCTACTCGGTGTCGAAGGCCGGGGTAAAAGTGCTGACCGAGCAACTCGCCCACGAACTCCGGCAGATAGACGGTTGCCGGGTGAGCGCGCACCTGCTCGTCCCCGGCTTCACCTTCACCTCTCTGACCGCCCGCGGCAGGACCGAGAAACCGGAAGACGCGTGGACCCCGGATCAAGTAGCCGAGTTCATGCTGGAGGGCATGAGCAGGGGAGACTTCTACATACTCTGTCCGGACAACAGCGTCAGCCGCGAGATGGACGAACGCCGCATAAGATGGGCGGCGGAAGACCTGATTAAAAACCGCCCCGCCCTCTCCCGCTGGCACCCCGACCACGAAGAGCCCTTCGCCACCTACATGCAGAACGTAAAGAAGCCCTAGACGCACAACAAGTACCGTATCCCCCAACCGGTACAGTACGGTTGCAGTAACAAGCACCTGGTTCTCTGGTCGGGTGCCTTTGTTTCCCGCTATCTGCGGGAACTTCTCGAGTGGGCGATGCTGGTTTCGAACCAGCGACCTCTGCCGTGTGAAGGCGCTCCGATAGATTTCAGGAGCTTTCCCAACCTCACATAATGCCGATAACTACGCCGATTCGGGCGGGAACGCTTTTCCAGGCTTTTCAGGCTATCAACCCGGGTTGATGCACGGTTGCTGCACGCCGGGTGCAGCGATCATTTGCCTGTTAGTTTCCTTCCACCAGCTTCTGAAAAGCTTCTTTGTGTCGCTGGTAAAGGTGTCCAGTTTGATTAAAAGGACCCAGCATCCGACGCTGACGGGCAAGATGCCCGGCGCGGTTTACTACCTAGCTGCCTTCGCGGGCGCGTTCATACTGGAGTTCGTGCTCGCCAACACCAATGTCACCGTGTTTGGCAGGGGCGTGTTCGCCTTCCAGCAGTGGATGGAACTGCTGCGGGGCCCGTCCATGACCTCCGTGAGGCGCAGGCATGCGCAAATGACCAAGAGTCTGCAGCGGCGGATGGAAGATACTAAAGCGGAATACACAGAGGAAGAGTTGCAACCCTACTTCCTCAAATCTATGGGCACGGACGAACTGAGAAGCCTGGAGGAAGACGCCAGGGAAGCCGGGGCTGACCCGAAGAAATACAAAGTCATGCAGTGGGTGGAGAGACATCCGGATGAAGCGCGGTCGTTGGCGGAACGGGCGAAACGGCGAAAATAGCCCGCCCTACGCTCCTCCTCGGCCTGTTGTTCTTCGGCCTCTTGTTAGGCACGCGCCTCTGCCGCCTCGCGCTCCTCCTCGGCCCTTTTCTGGGCCTCCCTTGCCTCCTGGGCCTCCTTTTCCGCTTCGGCCGCCCGTTGCTAAACCTCCTCTATCTCTTTTGGGTTTGGGAGTTCTGGCCGCCCCACTCCCGGCCGTCGGGCCTGCGGTAAAGCGAGAGGAGGCGCCTGAAGCGTTCCGAGACGTGTTCCGGTTCTTCTCACTCCCGGTCTACTCGCACGCTAAACCGTCCCCGTCGCCGTCCAGGTTGTCCGGATCACCGGGCGGGGTCTCGATCGGTCCGTCGACTTCGTCGCAGTCAATGTCGCCGCCCGCGGAGGGTGGAGACGACGGGTCGGGAGACGACGGTTCGGGCGAGGATGGTTCGGGCGAGGATGGTTCGGGCGAGGACGGCTCGGGTGACTCGGGCCCGTTGATGCTCGGATAAGAACCTTCTGGGAGGTTCTCGCCGCAGTTGGGGTCCGGGTTGCCCTCGCACGGGTCGATCGCCTCCGGGCTCAGGCCGCAGGCTAGGAGTTCCTCCGGCGTTAGGGCCTCGATGCCCGGGGCCTCGCTGTTGAGTATGGCTTGTATTTCCTCGCAGCTCAGATCGGACGGCTCGGGGGACGCCGAAGGCGTAGATGAAGCCGATGCTGAGGCCGAGTTCGTGGCCTCGGATTCGAGAGGCGCGGAGGGAGGCAGGGACCCGCAGTCAACCTCGAAGCTGTCGACGATATGCTCCACGGCGTCCTGGTCCGCCCCCGAGGCACCCGCGACGACCCTGGCGCCCCCGACGACCACGCACGCCCGTCCCTCCGGCGCGGCGGCGAAGACGTAGTAGTCGGTGCCGAGGCCGTTGCAGTCGAACCAGGTTTGCACCTTCCCGGAGTACGGGGGATGGTCGATTTCCTGGGAGGGCCCTGCGGTGCAGTTGGTCTGCTTTTTCTGGTGCAGGAGCGAGTAGATCAGCTCGTCGTCCGTGTACTGGTTGGCGAGCGTCTCGGACGCGACCATGTACGCGCCGGACCCTTTACTGTCGCTGGCCGGACCGTACCAGGCGTCGAGGCTTCTGGCGGTCGTGATTGACGCAGACAGGTACTCCCCGGCGTAGTAGGACCAGCTGTTTTCGCCCCCCGGGCCCTCGGAGTCCTCGCCGGTCTCGCAGCTCCAGGACGAGGGGACCTCGACCGAGAGGCTGCCGCTCGGGTCCCCCACCAGGCTGTAGCCGGGCCTGACCGAGGGTCCCGGATCCTCTTCCTTCTCCGCGGCCTCGGGCTCAGGCTTCGGTTCGGGATCCTGCTTTACTTCCTCGGCCTCGAACTCGAAGCGCGCCGCCTGCGGCCCGTCCGAGAGCATGACGGACAGCTCTAGCTGCCCCCCGGCTGGCTGGTCGCCCAGCCGATGGCTCTCCTAAGGCTCGGTACACAGATTCTCGCCCATGTTGGCCTCCTCTTCCATAAAGGTCACAAAATCTGGATCGTATTCCGTGCATACACTCGACTTCTTTCCGCGCATACGCGCGTCCCAACGAATATAGGATTCGTGCCGTTTGACGAATCCGGTGGCCGCTGTCGTCCACGAATCATCCTGCTCTCCCCACCAATTGGTTCTCCCCCTTAGATTGTAGATAGTTTCGGCGGTAAGGAGGGCATGAGACGCATACCATGTGTATTCTTTCTGTTCGGCCGAAAGATCCTTATACGAATCATTGGGCAGTTCCGGGGCCACCGTATACTTAGTGTTGTCGATGGAAAGCTCCAAGTGACTTTGCATCGCGTTGACTGCAGCAGCTTCATTTTGTACTTCGGTGTTCTGCCAGAAGCTGTATAAGCCGGCCATTATAGCAATAATCGCAGCTATCGCCGAGACAGCCGCCCAAGAGAATGCGCGCCGCGATTCCCTGTCTCCTCTATCCCTATTCGCCACTTGCCCCTCCGCGCTGCTGGTGCACACTTGAGCCTGACCCAGCTTTTTGCCAGTATTCTTATCCGCCTTTGAACATTTCGCGCAACTTCCATACCCACTTCACTAATGAGCGGAGCCTCGGAGACTCCCGCCCCGGCGCTTCCAATTGGAGACGTTTAGGGGAGCGGCCGTTGTGTGAATAGCGGCGCGATCAACCCCAGAACCATCGAAACGATCAGCAGGAGTATCGCGGCGAGGCCGGACGTGTACCAGGGGAACCCGCCTAAAGGAGTTTCGGGTAGGGTTGCCGCCCACACTACGAAGGCCACCGTGGCGGCACTCATCTCCCACAGGGGCAACGCGGCGCCCGTGGGCAACTGTTTGCCGGCATTTAGGCACTTCGCCGCGTAGACCAACCATGCTGTGATCGGGGTAAGCACCAGGAAAGCCAAAAACACTATCCAATCGGCAACGGGCGCCTCGGTCGTCGTGCCGGCGATCGTGGGGTGAATAACCGCCACGACGGCCACGTAGGTGGCCACGATCTCGGTCGGGATGTATGTGACTATCGCCTCGAGCGCCGTGGTGACCGGGCTTTTGGTTTCGGGGTTCTCGCCAGTAGCTTCGCCGAGCGAACTTATGCCACGACCGCGGGGCTCAACGTCTTGGCGCCGCTGGTAAGCGACATCCATCATGGAACTAATGCTCATACCAACCTCCCTGTCGCGTCCGGCGCGAAAGACCGAACCTTGCTCCAACCCGATAAGCTAAGCGTAGAAGTATTGATACTTTGGACACATCCCCCAAATGCAGTATTTACCGGCGCGAAGGGGCCGGGGCATTCTTCGGGAGCCCCAACCCAGACAACATCACGCAAGCGCTCCGACGGTTGCATGGTTGACCCGTTTTCCGAGGGGTACGATATCCCCTCTAGATTTAACGGGCGAGACCGTTCGCGTAGAAGCGCTCCGGCGACTGGTGTAGGCTGCCCTCATGGACGACAAAGGGTCGGAGCGGCAAGAGGGGTGGCGGCGGACGTGATCGCCTACGAGCTCCCGAACAAGAACCTGCTCGTGCCAGTGAACCCCAGCGCGCCCGGCCCGGTCGGGGACGAGGCGGTGGAGATATCGCCCGGGCACCCGGACTATGAGAGGTGGCTGCCTGTAGCCACCAGGGAGGCCTAGCCACCAGGGAGGCCGTCTACGGCGCCTGGAGGAGGGTGAGCACCATAGAGGAGGCCGAGACGGCCGAGCGCGTCGTGGACCGCTTTGAGATCGAGAGCGAGAGCGACCGGAAGAACGTCCTAGCCGCCGACGTCGCCATAGCCCGCGAGATGCTCAAGATGGTGCGCCGGTCCATCGAGCGCCACGGCGGAGGTTTTGGGAATGGATGAGCAGGTCCGGCAAGAGCGCGACGCCGCCGTGGCACGGGAGCTGCTGCGCCTGGTCCGCGAGTCCGGGGACCGGGAGGTGATGAACGCCAAGGAGGCGGCGGACTTCCTCCGCCTGGCCCCGAGTTCCTTCGGCAGCCTCGCCCCTTCGCTCCCGCGGGTGAAGCTCCGCGAGCGGGGCGGCTACCGTTACCCGCGCTCGGACCTCCTCGCGTGGCTCGAGGAGCGGCGGGACGGGCCGTGGACCGTGGAGCGCGAGATCCAGAGGGCCTACGAGGACAGCAAGGCCGTAACGGGTAAGCGCGGGCCCCGCAAGAAGGTGAAGAGGCTGATTTGACCGCCCGGCGGGGCGCGTAGAGCCCTCAAGTGGATCTCCGTGCTACCGGATACGCACCTTCTCGCAGTCGGCCGCGACCGGATCACGCCGATCGGCGAACACTTCGTCACGACCCCGTCCGCAGCTTATCCTACGGTCCCGCTTGCCATCTCCGCCAGCGGAGATGACGTCGTTGCCGTCCCCTCCGTACAGTCTGTCCCTGCCGAAGGTGCCACGGCCGGAATTTCCGAGAACCCCCGCATCGCTGGATATTGTGTCGTCACCGTTCCCGCCCGCTATAAGGTCGTCACCGTAGCCGCCGTTGAGCTGGTCGTCGCCGCTGCCGCCAGAGATCGTGTCGTCACCGCCCTTGCCGTTCACACGATCGGCACCACCTTCGGCCGCGATGGCGTCGGGGCGGTTGGTACCGAGTATGCGGTCGCGGTCGTCACTTCCCGAGACCGCGGCCGCCAGCGCCACACCAGACGCGAGCAGCGCCACCAAGGCCGTCGATAGCATCAGGAACAGCGGTCTTCTCATGCTCAACACCTCTCTTTAGGGGGCGGAGGAAGGAAAGACTCATATCGCCCACCCCGGCACACAACCGACGTATCCTACAGGCAGCGCCGGAAAGGTGCTCCACCACGCCCCGATGCGACCCAAAACGCGCACGCACGCGCGAGGCGACACCAATGTAGGGGCGTCACGGGGCGTTGTAGCCGGGGTGGTGCGAAATGACCCGCGAGAGGTCGGGCGAGTAGACCACGCACGGGCCGGGCCCGCCTTCGGCGTCCAGGTATTCCACCTCCACGGCGTCGGGCGGGTCGGCGTCGGGGTTGTGCAGCTCGAGGAGGACGACGCCGCTATACGCCACCGGGGAGCCGAAGACCAAGAACAGCCGCCGGGTCATCAGGCTCACGGGCGCCGCGGTTGAGGCGCTACGGGGCCACCTCGCTCGCCAGCTCGAGGAGATGGAGCGGATGGGGTCCCTCTACCGGCCGGGGGGCCTCGTCTTTGCCACGGAGGCCGGGACCATCATCAACCCCTCGAACCTCCGCAACCGTTCGCTGAAGCCGCTCCTGAAGAAGGCGGGGCTCAGACCGGTCCGCTTCCACGACCTCCGCCATACCTGCGCAACGCTCCTGCTCTCCAAGAACGTCAACCCGAAGATCGTCTCGGAGATGCTCGGGCACGCCTCGGTGAGCATCACCCTGGACGTCTACTCGCACCTCATGCCAGACATGCAGGAGAAGGCAGCCAAGGCCCTAGAGGAGGCGCTGTCGTCACTCTAGAACCACAGCACTGAGAACGCGTACAGCGCCACAAGTGCGGGCAGCAGGAACTCGAAGGCGGCCCTGACGACTGAGGCGGGGCCGACCATGGCGAACGCGACCCTATACTTGATCGCGAGCATCCTTTCGAGATCTTCTTCCGAGAAACGGAGCATGTACTCCAGCTGCGCCTCCAGATCCCCCTTCAGGGTGCCGTCGCCGCGCTTAATCGCCGGTCCCTCCTGAGGGTCGAAGTAGATCGGGGGCAAGTCGGCGTCTATGCGACGTAGATCCTCTTCCATCTTGTCGCGTCTGGCTTGTAGCCGCTCTCTGTTTTTCCTCCGCAGGTCTTCGGCGAAGGCGCTGCGCCAGGCCAGGAAATCGGAGAACGCGTAGACGCCGAAGGCCGCGAGGAAGTAGAGGACCACCAGCGCGAGCACGGTCAGCAGTGATGCTCGATCAGCCTGCGCAAACCTGATGCCAAGCGTGGTGATCTCCGACGGTATCAGGCCCGTGCGCACGACCACTATGCCCGCCGTGCTCACGCCCAAGAGGTAGGTGCGTTCCTTCCTCGTAACGTCCGATATTGGATCCCAGAGCCGCGGGTCGTCAGGCCCAGACACGGGTGAACTCAGGGCATAGATGGACTGTCCTGGCCCGCGTTGCTGCACGGTTGCTGCACAAGGTGCTCCGCCTTTGACGAGGAGTTTGCGTTTTTGGCTTAGGTATCGGCCTTAGAGAGTGGGCGATGCTGGTTTCGAACCAGCGACCTCTGCCGTGTGAAGGCAGCGCTCTCCCGCTGAGCTAATCGCCCGTGGAAGGACGAATATACCATCCTCTGAGACGGCTGTGAAGCGACGGGGCGGGCCCTTCTCCCGCATCCGTTATAATGCGCGCTCCGACGGGTAGGCTGGTAATGGAGGTCTTGTGACGGAAAGCGAAAAGGTCGGTTCCGGGGGGGATCTGGACCGCGTCCTGGCGGACCTTCGGGCTCTCTCGGGGGATATGTCCTCGTGCGCGGTGCTCGCGAAGGACGGCGCCCTGCTCTCTTCTTCCCACGCCCCCGGCGTGGACCGGGAACGGGTCGCGGCCATGCTGGCGGCGGTGTCGAACCTGGCCGATAGGGCGGCGAAGGGGAACGGCAAGGATCACGCCGCGCAGGTGAGGGTCGACACCGAGGATGGGCACCTCCTCCTCGTCCGGCTCGACGGCGGCGCGCTCGCCGCCACCACCGGCCCCGACGCGCGGGTCGGCCTCGTACTCTACGATATGCGGAACGCCAAAGGGGACGTCGAGAAGGCTATGCAGGGGGGAGGTCGGTCGTGAAGAAACTCTTCGGGAGGCTCTTGATCCTCGGCGCCCTGGCGGGCGGCGTCGTCGCCCTGCGGGGCTACGCACGCAAGAGCGCCGCCGCCTCGGACGTCGCCCAGATCACCTTCGACGACGGCTCCATGCACTCCTTCGCCTCCGACACCCCGCAAGGCGAAGAACTGGCGGACATAGCCCGCAAACTGGTCGAAACGGGAGTGTAGCAGCACGTGCGCTTCGCGCCTCGTCAGCATGCCCCCTGTCGGGGACTCTCAGCCCGTCAGCCAGTCGTCTGTGGGCGTCGCGATTCGCGACACCCGAACCGTCGCGCGGTGCGTGGCCCGGTCGTGCTTCGCACGGCGAAAAGCTGACAGGCTGAGAGCGAGGGCCGAAGGCCCGACGCGTGCTGACTAGCGAAGCGCTGCTTCGGGCGGGAGGCCGCGCGCTTCGAGGAGGCGTCCTATGGCGAGGCCTATCTGGGAGTTCGGCGTCGAGGCGCCGGCGGTGAGGCCGATGCGGACGGGGCCTTCGGGGAGCCAGCCCGTCTCCGCCACCTCTTCGCGGGCGTCGAGGGGGGTGTGGGCCGGTTTGTGGCGGATGGTGCCGCCCTCGATGCAGTCGCCGCTCGCTATGTGGTAGCTCTTAGGTACCCGCTCGTCTGCGATGATCGCGAGGTTGTTCGTGTTGGAGGAGTTGTACCCCCCGATGACGACCATCACGTCGAGCGGCTGCTCCAGAAGCTCGAAGAGCGCGTCCTGGCGGTCCTGGGTGGCGGAGCAGATCGTGTCGAAGAGCTCGAAGTGCTCGGAGATGTTCTCCTCGCCGTAGCGCTCGGCCATCGCCTTTCTGAGCTCCTCACCGACCGCGAGCGTCTCGCTCATCAGCATAGTCGTCTGGTTGGCGACGCCGACGCGCTGCAAGTCCCTCTCGGGGTCGAAGCCTGGGCTCATGCCGTGGGCGAGCTTCTCCGTGAGCTCGGCGGCCGTCATCCGGCCCAGGATGAACTCCGTTACGTAGGCGGTCTCCTTCAGGTTGCGCACTATGAGGTAGCGGCCGTTGCCGCCGTCCTTGAGGGTCTGGGAGGCCGTGGCCTTGGTCTCCTCGTGGTAGTACTTGCCGTGGATGATGCTCGTGAACTCTTTTTTGGCGTAGCGCGTGACGCGCTTCCAGACGGAGAGGACCGAGCCGCAGGTGGTGTCGACCACGACGCACTCTTTCTCGCGGAGCTTCTCGACCCAGTCTATGGGGGCGCCGAAGGCCGGCAGCAGGACCACGTCCTCGGGGGAGAGGCGGTCGAAGGCTTCCTCGGTGGGGCCGTCGAAGCCGGTGGAGAGGAACTCTATGCCCATCTCGCGCAGGCGGTCGTTCATGGAGGCGTTGTGGATCATGTCCCCCGTTATGAAGATGCGCCTGTCCGGGAACTTCTCGCGGGTCTGGAAGGCGTAGTCGACCGCCCGGTCCACCCCGTAGCAGAACCCGAACTCGTCGGCCAGGCGTATCGTGAGCCCGTCCACGGAGAGCACGTTGCCGTTCTCGCGCACCCGGTCAACGGCCTCGGAGCGGTAGTCGCGGTCGAGAAGGTGCTGCACCTCGTCGCGCATTTTGAAACCCTTGCGAAAGTATCTCTGCTCCGTCACGAACACCTCGTTAGTAGCTTTCAGCTTTCAGCGGTCAGCCGTCAGCTTCCGGTTGGAGTTTTCGCTTCCTATTTTAACAGGCGGGGCCCCGATTCCAGGAAAGTTGTCACAAGGCCACGCGCCGCGCACTGTGCCTCTCTCACGGGCGGGATGAGGCCGGAGAAGTACTGGCTGAAAGCCGATGGCTGATGGCTGACCGCTACTCCCTTTTGGGTGTAAAATAACGCGCCGTGGACAGAGGAAAACAGACTATTATGCTCGCCGACGACGACCCCGTCGTGCTGGATTTCGCCACGGAGGCCCTTACCGATGAGGGTTTCCGGGTGGTCGTGGCCACGGACGGGCAGAGGGCGCTTCAGGAGGCGCTGGGCCGCAGGGTCGACCTCATCGTTATGGACGTCTCCATGCCGCAGGTCGGCGGCGTCGAGGCCTGCCACTGCCTCAAAGCGATGCCGAAGACGTCCAAGATCCCGGTCGTCCTTATGGCCGCGAAGAAGGACCCGGCCGGCAGGGCCCTCGCGGAACGGACGCACGGGTGCGTGCGCGTCCTGCGCAAGCCTTTCTCTGGCGAGGAGCTCGTCTCCACCGTTCGCGAGCTCGTCAAGCCGCGCTCGCTCATCAGGTAACAGCGTCCCGGCCCGGACACCCTCCGCGGTCTACTGAGTAAACGGTTCACGGCGGCGTTCCTGCCGCTGACCTATGCTTATTCCGCACGAATCGAGGAGGCTTGCGGGTTTGAGGGCGGTCGTGGTGGGCGGTGGTATTGGCGGGCTGACGGCGGCCATCGCCCTCCGCCGCGCGGGGTCGGACGTTCGGGTCTTCGAGCGCGCGGGTGAGCTTGGGGAGGTGGGGGCCGGTATCTCGCTCTGGGCAAACGCGGTGAAGGCCCTGGACCGCATCGGCCTCGGCGAGGCCGTTCGGGGCCTGGGGGCGGAGATCGGGGGCGAGGTCCGCTCCTGGCGCGGGCTTCCGCTCTCTTCGTTCTCCGCGGAGGAGATGCGCCGGTTCGGCGACGCGAGCCTCGCTCTTCACCGGGCGGATCTCCAGGCGGCCCTCCTCTCCGCGCTTCCGGCCGGGACGGTCCGGACCGGGGCGAGGCTCGTCCGCTTCGAGCACGGCGCCGGGGAGGTGATCGCCCACTTCGCCGACGGCCGGGAGGAGCGGGGCGACCTCCTCGTGGGGGCCGACGGCCTCTTCTCCGCCGTCCGGTCGCAGTTGCACGGCGAAGCCCGGCCCCGCTACGCCGGGTTCACCGCTTGGCGCGGCGTCGTCGAGCCGGGCCGCGAGCTCGTGCCCGAAGGGGCTGACCTGGGCCTCTGGGGGCGGGGGTCGGAGTTCGGGCTCGCGAACATCGGGCGCGGCCGGTTCTACTGGTACCTGACCAAGAACGCGCCCGAGGGCGAGGGGGACGGCCCAGCGGGGCGCAAGAGGGACGTTCTGGAGCGCCTGCGGGGCTGGTACGGGCCCGCGCCGGAGGCGGTCGGGGCCACGGAGGAGGCAGAGATCCTGCGTACCGACATCTACGACAGGGAGCCCCTCGGGGAGGTGTGGGGCGAGGGTAGGGTAACGCTGCTGGGCGACGCGGCCCACCCGATGACGCCGAACCTCGGCCAGGGCGCGTGCCAGGCCGTGGAGGACGCGGTGGTGCTCGCCCGGTGCCTGGCACAAGGTCCCGCCGAAGACGCCCTGAGACTCTACGAGCGTCGGCGCGCGGCGCGGACCGCCCGGATACAGCGCAGCTCCCGGCTCGCAGGGCGGTGGTTCTTCCAACTGGAGAACTCCCTGGCGTGCCGGCTGCGCGACGCGGCGTTCAAGCACCTGCTCGCGCGCGCCCAGCTCCGCCAACTCGAACCCGTGGTGGGGTACGAGGTATGACACTGTACCCCCGGCGTCCGATGCTATGATCTCTCTTTCGTGATCACGCCCGAACAAAACTCTTAGCCTTGGGGTTCAGCAGGCGGCGCAAGACGCTCGTGGTGCTCGCCACGCTTATCGGGACGTTCCTGGCGGCCCTGGACGCGACGGTTGTTGGGACCGCGATGCCGACGATCATCGGCGAGCTCGGCGGGCTCTCGCTCTACCCGTGGGCCTTCGCCTCGTACCTGCTGGCCGCGACCGTGACGGGACCCGTCTTCGGCAAGCTCTCGGACACCTACGGCAGAAAGCCCGTTTACCTGGCCGGGATCTTCCTGTTTTTGCTTGGCAGCGTGCTCGCGGGAACCTCGCAGAGCATGGCGGCGCTCATAGCGTTCAGGACTTTGCAGGGGCTCGGGGCGGGCGCCGTGCAGCCCGTGGCGATCACCATCGTGGGCGACATCTTCGAGCTCGAGGCGCGGGCGCGCATTCAAGGGTTGTTCGGGGCTGTGTGGGGGATCTCCGCGATCCTCGGCCCGGCCGTCGGCGGCCTCTTGACCGACCTCGTCTCCTGGCGCTGGGTGTTCTACATAAACATCCCCTTCGGCCTCGTGGCGGCCGTCCTCCTCGCCCTCGCCCTTACCGAGTCGTTCGAGCGCCGCCCACGCAAGGTGGACTACCTCGGCACCGCGCTGCTGACCGGCGGGCTCGTCGCGGTCCTGCTCGCCCTGCTCGGTGGCGGCGGTACGGGGCTTTCGGCCGGTTCCATGGCACTTTTCGTCGGTGGCGCCGCGACGCTCGTCCTCTTCGTGTTCGTCGAGGGGCGGGCCGACGACCCCGTTGTCCCGTTGGATCTTTTTCGGGACAGGATCCTCTCCGTTTCGGCGGCCGGGAACCTGGCGATGGGCGGGGTCCTGCTCGGCGTCTCCGTCTACGTGCCGCTCTTCGTGCAGGGCTCGCTCGGCGGCACGGCCCTAACGGCCGGGGCCGTGGTTGCCTCTCTGTCCATAGGCTGGCCCGTCGGGTCGTTCGTCGGCGGACGGATGCTGCTCAGGACCGGCTACCGCACGACGCTCCTGCTCGGGTCCGCCCTGATCGCCGCAGGCTCCGCCCTGTGCGTCCCGATGGACAGGGGCACCTCGCTCGCCTACGTCGTCACCGCGGTCGTTACCATAGGGCTCGGGCTCGGATTCTCTAGCACCAGCTACCTGGTGAGCGTGCAGAACGCCGTGCCCTGGCGGCGGCGCGGCGTCGCGACCTCCTCGGTCGTCTTCTTCAGGACGGTCGGAGGGTCCCTGGGCGTCGCCGTGATGGGCGCGCTGCTCAACGCCTCCCTGGGCGAACGCTACGACGCCGCCGTCGGGCGGGTCACGGACGGCGACGCCGCCCTCGGAAGGTTGCTTTCGGACCCGAACGCCCTGCTGCAGCCCGCCGTGCGCTCCCGCGTCCCCGAAGCGGCCTACGCGGAGCTCTCGGGGGCCCTGGCGGCCGCGCTCTCGCCGGCGTTCTGGGTGCTGCTCGTCTTCGGCCTCGCCAGCCTGGGGGCTGCGATGTTCTTCCCCCGGGGCGCAGCGGGGGACCTCGTACGAGGAGGTGCCAGGGGTGGCTGATCCCGGCCGGGAGCTTACCCTCGACAAACTCCCGAGCCCGCCGCTCTTCAAGCTGGTCGGCCCGGACGGCAAAGACGTCGCCCAGCAGACGGAGGTCGGCGGGGAGGAGGCGCGGGTCGCCGCCCTGTTCTCGGACAGGGAGCTCGCGGGAGAGTTCTCCGCCGGGGCCGCGTCGCACGGTATGGAGAGCCTGGCCGGTTCGGAGCCCGGGAAGCTCTCGGGCTGGGGGGAAGTCGAGGCGTTCGCGCTCTCCGGGATGGACTTCTTGCTGCTCGTCAGCGGGGATGGGGTCGGGCTCTTCTACGCCGAAGACGTGGCCCGCAAGGCCGCCGAGAGGGCCAGGGAGATCCCGTTCCCCCTCTACGTCTTCTCCGACGAGGGGGGGGAGGCGCCGCTCATCTCCGTCGAGGTGGAGGGGGGCGAGATCCTGGTGGCCGCCCTCTTCGGATCCCCCGAAGGCGCCCGCGCCTTCAGAGAGGCCGCCTCCCACCTCGGCCTACCAGGCAGCCTCGGTACCATCGAAGACCCCGAAGGCCTCCGCCGGCACGCCCTCGTCGCCCGCGAGGCCGGTGCCGAATACGCCGTCGTCGACCCCGGGACGGGCCTCACGGACGCCGTGCCGCTGGAAGAGCTCATAGGCCCAGCAACATAGAGAGCCGGGGCCACATTAGGCCCCGGCTCTCTACACCCTGCTCCACCAGCCACCAGCTTCTTGCCCTTGCTGAAAGCTGATAGCTCTAGACCTGCTACCTCCTGCTTATCCTCTCGCAGTCGCCGTTCACGCCGTCGTTGGGGTCGGCGAGCACCCGGTCGTCGGTTCCCAGGCCGCAGTTGACGAGGTCGAGTCCGCCGCCGTCGGCGTTAATGATGTCGTTGTTGTTCCCGCCGGAGAGCTCGTCGGTGCCTTCGCCGCCGGTGAGCCTGTCGGTGCCGTCGCCGCCGTAGACGTCGTCCTGCCCGTCGCCGCCGCGGAGGATGTCGTTGCCGCTGCCGCCGTACAGGTCGTCGTTGCCCGCGTTGCCGGAGAGGTCGTCCATCCCGGGCTGGCCGTAGACCTCGTCGTTGCCCCCCCGACCGAAGACGGTGTCGTCCCCGCCGCGGGCCGAGATGACGTCCCCGTTCTCCGTGCCCCCGATTCTGTTGTTCGCCGGCGACCCTATCATCTCCGCCGCGAGCGCCGTCCCGGCCGCCATCAAGAGCGCCGTCAGCATCGTGGCCGCCAGCAGTGTCGTCCTCTTCATTCCCAACTCCTCCCTCGTCTGCCGGGCACTGTGGCGCGGCCAGGATCTCGTCCGATAACGCATGTTACTTTACGCGGTCCCTTCCCGTCTCCCCCCAACGGATGATTCGGATCGTCCTTTTGGATGGTTCGCCGCCCCGCGACGGGCCACGGGCTCCTCCCCCGGCCCGGCATCGAATGCGCGGGCGCCGGAGGGTAGCCCCGGCCCTTGCGCGCCCCGTGGTAGGCTTTGCTTGTCTTGAAGCAGGTTCTATGCATTGACGGCTGCGGGCCGGCGCGTGGGTTGGCGGCGGCCTTCGTATTGGCCTTGCTCTTCGTCCTGCCCGTTGCTTGCGGGGAAGAGACGAAGGCCGGGCGGGCCGCGGAGCCCGACCCCGCTGACCCTGTGGGCGCGGCACCGGCCGGAAGGCCGAGCGTCGTGGTAATCCTCGCCGACGACCTCGACCGGGCCGCCTTCCACCGCTCGACGCTCGACTCGGCCTGGACGCCCGAGGGGACCAGCTTCACGAACGCCCTGGCGACCACCTCGCTGTGCTGCCCCTCCAGGGCTTCGATCTTCCGCGGCCAGTACTCGCACAACACCGGCCTGATCAACAACGGCAACGACGAACCGGGCGGAGGAGCGAAGTTTTTCAGGGAGAGCGGTCTGGAGGACGAAACCCTCGCCACGGTCCTGCGAGACGACGGGTACGAGACCTGGTTCGGCGGCAAGTACCTCAACGGTTTCGAGGAGGACGGCGGGTGGCTCGGGTACGTGCCGCCCGGCTGGGACCACTGGCAGGCCTACCTGAGCCCGGACATAGCGTTCCAGGACGGGGTGGTCAACGACATGGAGGGCCACCGTACGGACTGGCTCTCCGGCAAGGCCACGGAGTTCATAGGAGACCAGCGGGGTTCTTCGAAACCCTTCTTCATGCACATATCCCCCTGGGATACCCACACGCCGCTCGTCGCGCCGGAGCGCCACGAGGACGCGTACCCGCGGGCGCGGGCGCCGAGGCCGCCCTCCTTCGACGAGGCCGACGTCTCGGACAAACCGGCCTGGATCCGCGAAAAGGCCCCGTTGAAAGAACGCGAGGTGGCCCGGTTCGACCGGCACCACGGCGCGCGGATGCGGGGGGCGCTCACGCTCGAAGACCTGAGCCGCGACGTCGTCGCGGCCCTCTCCCGCGCCGGCCGGCTGAACGATACGTACCTGATCTTCACCTCGGACAACGGCTACCACATGGGCCTTCACCGCATAAGGGGCGAGAAATGGACCCCGTACACCGAGGCGCACGAGGTCCCGTTCGTGGTGAGGGGCCCCGGGGTCTCCGAAAACAAGACCTTCGACGGCCTGGTGGCGAACACGGACATCGCCCCCACGGTCCTAGATCTGGCCGGGCTCTCCCCGCCCGAGTGGATGGACGGCCGCAGTTTCACCCCGTTTCTCGACGGCACGGCCCCCGAAGACTGGCGCTCGTCGCTGCTCATCGAGGGCGCCAACCACCAGCGTCAGAAAAGGCCCGGTTACTCCGGCGTGCGCCGCGAAGACGACGTCTACGTCAGGTACGCAACCGGCGAAGAAGAATACTACGACCTCGCCCATGACCCATACCAGCTTCAGAACCGCCCCGACGCCGCGCCGCCAGGGATCAAGCAAGACCTGAAAGCCCTCGAAAACTGCGCCGGACAAACCTGCACAGAGGCCGAAAACCCGTAACACTAGAGCGGTTTCAAGGAGCTGATTGCTTCTTGAAACCGCGCCATCAGCAATCAGCCCGCTCCGGCTCCGCCTCCGCTCTCAGCTATCTGCTTTTTGTTCTTGGCTGAAAGCTGAGAGCCGACCGCTGATAGCTTCGCAAGCAGGTTCACCCTCTTTGCAAACCGTCTTAGACCCGGACAAACGTCCCTACCTGGATACTTCGCAATGCGGGATCACAGGGCCTTCGCGAGCGCCGCGAAGAGGCGTTCCACGTCTCTTTCCGTGTTGTACAGGTGCGGAGAGACGCGGACGCTGTCGCCGCGCACGCTGACGAAGACGTTTTCGGCGGCCAGCCGGGCGGCGAGGTCTTCGGGGGCGTCGGGGCCGAGCTGCAGCCCGACCATGTGCCGCGCCCGCCTCTCCTTCGGGACCGTCCCGACGCCGAGCCCGCGTGCCTCTTCCCCGATGAGGTCGGTCAGCCCGCCGATGGTCTCCGAGACGTTCCCGACGCCCCACCGGAGTATCTGCCGCAGGGCGGTTATAGCCATCGGCAGCAGGACGAAGTTGCTCCGCTCGCCGACGTCGTAACGCCGGGCGCCGGGCTGGAAGTCGTCCCTGTACTCGACGAGGCGCGAGAACTGCTCGCTGCCGCGGCGGTTAATCCAGTTGTGCTCAACCGGCTCGCCCTCCCGATACTCCTCGCCCACGTACATGAACCCGACCCCGTACGGCCCGAGCATCCACTTGTACGAGGACGCGACGAGAAAGTCCGGCCTCACCCCCCCGACGTCGAAAGGATGCGCCCCGACCGACTGGATGCCATCGACCACGAGCGCCGCCCCGACCTCCCGCGCCCGGCGCCCGATCTCCGCGAGGTCGAGCAACGACCCGTCCGTCCAGTGGCAGTTCGGCACGGCCACGACCGCGGTCCGCCCGTCCAGCCGTTCGAGCACCGCGCGCGTCCAGTCGTGGTCGCCGGGGCGCGGGACGACGACGAGGTTCGCCTCCTTCCTGCGGACCAGTTCGCGCCACGGGTAGACGTTGGAGGGGAACTGGTCTTCCAGGATCAGGACGTTCTCTCCCCGCTCTACCGGGACGTTGGCCGTGGCGACGGCCATCCCGTAGCTTACGGAGGGGACGATTGCTACGCCGTCGGCGGCGCCGCCGACGAGCCGGGCGAAGAGCGCGCGGGCCTCTTCGGCATCCTCGAAGAAATCGTCCGGCGTTACCTCCCACGGGCGCGACTTGCGGCCCACGGAGCGTTCCCCGATCTCGCGCGCCTCGCGCAGAAGGGGTCCCATGTAGGCGCAGTTGAGGTAGGAGATCTCCCCCGGCACCTCGAACAGGCCGCGTTGATCTCCGAGGTTCATATCGACCGGTCCCTTCGGCGTCGCGACAGGTGGCCTTGCACGGCCTATTTAGCCAGAAACCGGAGCAGCCTGCCCGTCGAGATCATGGCCCCCCCGAGCACGGCCGGTATCCCGCCCCCCGGATGCACGCTCGCCCCGACCCTCCAGAGCCACGGACGCCGCCGCTCGTTGTACCGCGGCCGGTGTAACGGGCCGCTCATCCAGAAAGGCCGCGCCTCCCCGTAAAGGGCCCCGCCGACGCTTCCCCACCCTCCGAAGTACCTGGGATGCAAAACGAGGTGCTCCCCGAAGTACTCCGTGGCCGGGCCCGGCAGCCCGACGGCCTCCGAGATGCGCCCGATCTCCTTCTCGACGAACGGATCTTCCAGCCCGTACTCCCTGCCGTTGGCCGGCGCGGTGAGCAGAAGCGCGAGCGTATCCCCACCGTTCGGATATACCTCGCCCGCCCCGTAATGGTTGACGAAAGCCATAGTCTCCCCGGGCTCTCCTCCCGCCTCCAGGCTAGCGTGGAGCGCCGCAGGGTCGGAGGGTAGCACGACGCTGTGCGGGGGAACGGACCCCGGCAACTCTTCCTTGAGCGCCGCGTACACCGCCACCCCCGAGCACGAGAGCCTGCGCCGGGAAGCCTTGCCGGACCCGAGCAGTCCTTCCAGCCGGCCTGCATCCAGGGCACCCACGACGGCGTCCGCCGGATATGTTTCCTCGGCGGTGAGGACTTTGCCGGCAGAGATGGAGAGCGCGGGCTCGCCGGTTCGCACCTCGACCCCGGCCCGGCGGGCGAGACGCTCCAGGGCGAGGACGATCTCGTAGACGCCGCCCTCGGGCGCGAAGACGCCGTCGTGGGCCATCACGGCCGGCATGCTCGCGTAGAGGGCCGGGGTCCTTTCCGGGGAGACCCCGGCGTTGAGGGTGTGGATGGCTATGACCTCGCGCAGACCGTCCGGCATCCACCGGAGCCCGTCGAGGTAGGAGCGGGTCGTGAGCCTGGCCCCGTAGGCCCGCAGGAGCCCGCCGAGCGCAGGGAGTGTCCGGCGGTCGGTGGGGTCGGCCGTGAGGAGCTTCGTTACCTGGGGACCGAGGCCGCCGTGGGTGCGGGCGAACCGCTCCCACGCCGCCCGCCACGGGTGGCCCTCCTCTACCGGCAGCGAGACCGACTCGCCCCGGAAGTGGTAGCGACCTACCTCGGGCATCCGTCGCAGCTTTAATGAAGCGACCTCGGCGGCCTCGCCGGGACCGTCCGGTGCGTCCCAGCGGCGCAGCAGCTCTTCCCAGACGCCGGGGAAGGTGACCAGGGACGGGCCCGTGTCCACCCGGCGTCCGTCGAGCTCTACGCGCCGGCTCTTGCCCCCGAGCCGGTCTGTCGCTTCGAGAAGCGTGACGGCGTGGCCGGCGCGGCCCAGCAGGGCCGCCGCGGCGAGACCCCCGAGGCCGCCGCCCACGACGACGACCCGGCTCACGGGTAGGCCCCCAGAGACAGAGCGCCCACGAGTTGCACGCCTGCCACGGTCCCGGCCAGGTAGGGAAAGGCTATGGACATGGGGTAGAGCCTGTGTCCCGTCCGCGGCGTGGGGTTCCTGTATAGGCCGTAGAGCAGGTACCCGGAGATCGCGGCGTTGACGAGGGCCACGGGGAGGTTCACGAGCGCGAAGCACAGGGTCGCGGCCGCCCAGAGCGAACCGCTCCAGAGGACGACCCCCGAGGGGCCGAGCCGGACGGCGGTCGTATCGATGCCCGCCGCGCGGTCCTCGTCGACGTCCTGGACGGCGTCGAAGGTGTGCTTGGCCGCGCTCCACGCCATCAGGCCGACGGCCGCGGGCCAGAGGGGAGACGCCCCGAAAGCCAGCGGCACGAAGACCAGCGGGAAGGCGTAGGCCGCGTTGCTCCCGGAATCGAGGAAGGGCCGCGCCTTGAACCGGGCCGGCGGGACGGAGTAGCCGACGAAGATCAGGGCGTAGAGCGCCATCCACAGCGTCGCCCCGACGGGCAGTATCAAGAGGAAGTACAACAAGAACGGGCCGTTCAGCAGGACGACGCCGCGGGCTATGAGGGAGGCCTCCTCGGGGACGATGCGGGCGCCCTCCAGGGTGCCCTTCCGGGGATTTTTTGCGTCCGTCTCCTGGTCGAAGACGTCGTTGACGCCGTAGATCAGGAGGTTGAAGGGCAAAGTGAGCCAGATCAGAACCGGCAGCGCCTCCCAACTCCAGAGGCTGCCGGTCAGCCACATCCCGACCGTCGCCGGTCCCACAGTATTGATCCAGAGCACGGGCCGCGAGATGTGAGTTAGACGCCGGATCACGGCCCAAATATACCAGCGCAAACCCACCGAACCCTCTAAGATAAGCGCGTGCTTTCACACCTCTTCCGCCCGACCCCGCGACCGCTGCTCCTCGCCTCGGCCCTCGCCTTCTTCGCCGCCTTCTTCGCCACCCGTTTTCCGGACGTGCCGGGCGCTAGCGTCGGCTCCTATGTCTCCACGGCCCTTATAGCCTTCCCGTCTTTCGTGGCCCTCTTCGTCCACCTCGGCCCTCGAAGGGCGTTGCTGTCGATCCTCACGGTCTCGGCCTTCGCCTACGCGATCGAGTCCATCGGCGTTGCGACGGGGTTTCCATACGGCACTTTTTTCTACGGCGACGCCCTCGGCCCGAAGCTCTTCGGGCTGGTGCCCTACCTCCTGCCCGTCACGTACGTCCCGCTCGTGATCGGGGCCGTTGCCGCCGCGTGGTCCCCCGGACGCATCGCCCCGCGCGTCCTCTTCTCCGCCCTCCTCCTCGTCGGCATCGACGCCGTACTCGACCCCGGCGCCACCGCGCTCGGGTTCTGGATCTGGCCCGAAGGCGGCCCCTACTACGGCGTCCCACTCAGCAACTTCGCCGGCTGGCTCGTCTCCGGCGCCGTCTCCGCCGCCCTGCTCCTCTCCGTCGGACGCCCTCGAACCCCGCCACCCCCAGGCTCCCTCGACAGCCTCATCCTCGCCACCGCGTTCTGGACCGGCACCGCCCTCTTCTCCGGTCTCATCTTCCCCGTCCTGCTCGGCGTACTCCTCTTCGCCTTCTTCCTGCACCGCCGCTCGTACCTCCGCTCCCGTCGGAAGTAGCAAAATGCACAATAGAAGCGAGGCGCATTTTTGATTGATCCTACATATGGCGGTTACGTAACAATTATTTAATTTCGTTAAATCTGGTCTTTCATTTGTGAATCCGTTGTGATTACATGCTGCTCGTAGGGCAGGCGTAAGGCAGGCGCGCGTAAGGAGCGGAGATGATTCAGGAGCAGGTGGTCAGGGACGCCGCCATCAGGAGCGACGATCCGGCATACAGGAACGGCTGGGAAGATGGGCGTTTCGGGCCCACGCAGTTGTTTCTCTCGAACTCGAACCTCGCCGAGTGGGGAGGACACAGGGAGAGGCTGGCGTACTACCGGGGCCACCGCGACGGGCGGCGGGTCCGCGAGATGCTGGCGGACAGGGACTCCGCCTAGAATCGGGGGCCGGGCTTTCGACCAGCCGTTTCCCGCGGCGCGCTGCTAGCCTGCCGCACCGATAGACCCGCTTGACGGAAGGGCATCTCCGCCCACGCCGGCCGCCTCGGTGGCCGGCGTTTTCGTGCTTCCGGGCTCTTGAAACCTCGTCCGGGACGGTTAAGGTGAGGGCCGGCCGTCGCCGGGGCCGGCGTCGGACGCCAGACCAGCAAGCGACGAGGCGGCCGGTGAAGGCCGCGTTCGAGGGGGACCTCACCAGTGTTGCACGAAGAGTTCGCGGATAGGGTGGCCGAACGCCTGGAGTCCGCGGCGGAGGATCTCGAAGAGGTGGCCGGCGCCGTGGGCAACGACGCCACGGCGGTCCGCGCCAGGGTGTTGCGCCTGGCGGCGGACGTGGCGCTGCAGGAGGCGGCGGCGGTAACCCAGGAGGAAGCCCCGCCGCCCGCGGCGCAGGCGTGAATTAGCTGTTAGCCGTCAGCTTTCAGCGGTCAGCTTTCAGCTTCGGGCTTCACCTGCAGTCTCTGGAGGCGGCGGTAATGTGCGGCGTTTCTTGCCCACGCTTCGCCTCTCGGGGTCGTAGTCCGCAATCTCGGAGATAGTTGCGCGTAACCGAAAAAGAGGGCCGGCGGCTCCCCCTCCAAGTTCGTCGCCGGCCCGCGGTTATGGTAACAAAGTCGTCCCTCCCCGCTACGCGACGGCTTCGGGGCGTCGCTTACGGTCGGTTCAGGAGCTCTAACAGGCGCCCGGTTCGGGCTTTCCGGTGTCGCCGGTAATCTTGAAGACGTTTGCGCCGCCTCCTGGCGCGTCCATGCAGTAAGAAGAGGCGTTCCCGGACCGGACGGTTACTACCTGGTCTCCCTGCCTGAAACCGTAACCGGCTAGGCCCGCGGCGGTGGCGGCGTAGGCGTCTTCTTCCGCGTAGAAGAGTTGTTGGGCGGTGGCGGCCGTCCGCAGTTGAGCCTGGGCGGCCGTGTCTCTGGCCCTGTCTTGCTGGCCGACGTAGGCGGGTATGGCGATGGCGGCGAGAACGCCTATGATGATCACCACCACCAGTAGCTCGATGAGCGTGAAGCCGCGCTCGTCCTCGATGGCCTCCCGGATGGATCTTCTTTCGACCGGATGTCCGTCCACTTCCGCCCCGCCTCTCCTGGCACGTTGTCTCCGTCCGTTTATCGGAGGGGGAGGGCGCGGGTTTTAGCGGGCGGTTATCCCCCGTACTCCATCGGGGTATCGAGGTCGGTCAGGATGTCGGCGGGCCGGTCGAGGGTCGCGGCGGCGACCTCGCCGAGGTAGACGGTGTGGTCGCCCGCCTCCAGCTTGCCGACCACGCGGCATTCGAGGTGGGCGAAGGCCTCTTCGAAGAGGGGGGCGCCTGTCTCGCCGGTCTTGTAAGGGGAGCCGCCGACCGCGCCGTTCTCGGACTCTAGCGGGCGGGTGAACCGACGGGCCAGGTCTTCCTGCTCCGTGTCCAGGAAGTTCAAGGAGAAGACCCCGCCCTGCTCCATCAACTCGTGGCTGTGCTGGTCCTTGCGGACCGCGACCATCACCTGCTGCGGCTCGAACGAGACCTGCGAGACCCAGCAGGTCGTGAAGCCGTTGACCTCGCCGTCAGCCCCGACGACGCCCGTGATGTAGAAACCGTAAGGGATCGTCTTCAGGATCTCGCTCCGCGTCTGTTCCATAAAGCTCGCTCCTTCGTCGCTTGTCAGCCCGCCGCTTCGCGGCTTTCAGCACGCGTCGGACTGCTTCGCGGTCCTCGCTTTCAGCCCGTCAGCTTTTTGCCGCTGCGGCGTGACCGGGCCGCGCCGTTCGCGACCCCGTTCGGATGCTACCAGGCGTGACGAGACCGGACGACTTGGCTGACGGGCTGAAAGCGACCGCAGGGAGCGTGCTGACAAGCGGAGGCGATAGCCGGAGCGGGCTGACTGGCTGCCACTCGCTGCCATCTAGCCTTTTTGGGGTATGCAAAGTTAACTACTATTCGCGATTTGTTCGCGCTCGCCCGAGGCTAACCTTCGTTTCGTGGGGGCGCGGCGGTCGTGTCTCTTTGTGGGATCTTTGTCTGTAGGAGGGTGGGAACGCGATGTCTGTGGGGATCTTTGGGTATGGTGGTGGCGGGGCCGGCGGGCGAAACCGGGGGTTGGCCAGGATCGCTGCCGCGGTGGCCGCCGCTTTCGTTGCCTCGCTTGTTCTCCAGTATGGCGCGCTCGTGGGGCCGGCGGGGGCGGCGGACCCGGTTCTGTCTCTGAACAAGGCCGTGGTGGCCGTCGAGGAGGGTGGAACCGCCACCAACGGCGGGACCTTCGCCGACGCCGGCTACGCCACGGAGATCTCGGCCGACGTCGGGACCGTCGTGCAAGAGGAGGGCGACGCGGGCACCTGGTCGTGGTCTTACGAGCCCGGTGACGGCCCCGCAGAGAAGACCGTTACCATAACCGCCGACCGCATCGCCGGCGGGAAAGATCCGGAGAGCGCGACCTTCGACCTCGCAGTCTCGAACGTGGCCCCGACCGCCGTCCTGGACGCCCCCGACTCCGCCAAAGAGGACGGTACCTTCGACGTCTCCCTGAAAGACGCTTCGGACCCGAGCCGGGAGGATGCGGGTGCGCTCCTCTACGCCTTCGACTGCGGTGACGGCACCGGTTACGGGGCGCCGGGGAGCGCCGCCGGAGTTACCTGCGACTCCGGTTCCGAGCCCGGACAGAGGGAGGTCCTCGCCAGGGTGACGGATAAGGACGGCGGCTCCGCCGAGTACCGCAAGAGCGTCGAGATCACGGACGCCACGCCGCCCGAGACGTCCATACTCTCCGGGCCGAAAAAGCTCGTGAACCGCACGTCCGCGGCCTTCCGGTTCTCATCTAGCGAGGCGGGCTCCACCTTCCAGTGCAGCCTGGACGGGGCGGCCTTCAAGTCCTGCGACGCCGACGACAGCCTCATCGACCTGCGCAGCCGGTCCCACGCCCTGCGCGTCCGGGCGGTCGACGGGGCGGGCAACGTCGATGCCACCCCGGCGATCCACCGCTGGAAAGTCGACGCCGTCAGGCCGACCGTCAGGACCCTCTCCATAAAGAACGAGGCGAAGGTCGCAAACAGCGCCAGGACCATCGAGGCGTCGGTCAGGGACAACTCGGTGCTGACGAAGAAGAACCTGCGCCTCACCGTCGGCGGGAAGCAGGTGCCGGCCACGAAGTATTCCTTCAGGGGCAACATCTTTACCTACAAGGCCCTAAACCTCTCCGCCGGAAAGGCCGTCAAGATCTCGGCCACCGACGCCGCCGGGAACCTCGGCGTCCAGACCTGGAAGTTCTCGTCCAGGTAGCCCCGGGCTGAAATGCTGAAAGCTGCGAAGCAGCGTGCTGGCCGACTACAGCCTGCCCGAGCGGATAATGCCGACGAGGAGCAGCAGGCCGAGGACGGCGGCGAAGACGAAACCGACGAGGCCGAAGACGCTAACGCCGAGCAGTTGCAGGCCGCCCTCGACAAAGATGCCTAGCATCGAAGAGCCGATGATAAGGGCGGCTATCAGGAGGGCGAAGACCAGGCGGTTGGCGAGGATGTCCACGCGTCCGATCAGGTCGTCCAGCCCCGCGTGGCGGAAGCGCACCTCGACCTCACCATCCTTGAGCTCGTTCAGGAGGGCGTGGACCTGGCGCGGGTAGTCCGCGAAGGCGTCGGGCTGGGCCAGCCTGCGCGCCGTCCTGGCGATGACGTAGGCCGGGTCCCTGTAGCGCGAGACGAGCCCCCCGACAGCCTCCGCCGCGGCCCGCGTCTGTTTGCCGGACAACCCCTCCGCCGCCGCCACCGAGTGGGCCATCCCCGCCGCCTCTACGTGCAATTTGGCGCCGCCGCGGCGGAGGGCCTCCAGGCCGCGGGCCCGGATCTGGGCGAGCGAATGCTCCTCCCACAGCGGCCCGCCCAGGGAACCGAGCGTCTCCCGCAACTCGCGGCGCAGGTCGGTGTCGTCGCCGGGGACCGACCCCCCGGCGAGCGGCAGGGCGCGCGTTACCCCGTCCACGTCCCCGCGCCCGACGGCCGCGAACACCTCGGCCACCCCGCGCAGCCTCTCGGGGTCGAGGGAGAAGACCTCCGTCGGGTCCGAGAGCCAGACCTTGTTCGTGGGGCCGTCCACGGCGAAGCGGCCCGGCGAGACGTCGGCCAGAAAGATGCCCTCCGAGAGCGCCAGGCGGACGAGCGCTTCCGCGACCTCGCCGTATTGGGCTTCGTCCGGGTCCGCCGGCTCGGCCGGTGCCTCGAAGGTTATGCAGCGGCCCGTGGAGTAGCCCCTGTAGGGTTGCGGTACGTGGAGGGCGAAGCCGCCCATTTCGCGGAGGCGGTGGGAGGTTCTGGCGGCGAAGTACATGTCCCTGCGGTGGTTGACGTGGACTATGAACTCGGCCACGGAGAGGGCCGGGTCGAGGGGGAGGCTGTCGCCGATCCGGCGCCGCGTCACGTCCGCCACCGGGCGCATCGCCAGCAGGTCCCGCCGGATGCCGGGCCTGTCGAGCACCACGAGCGCCGGCCTCTCCCCCGGCAGCATCGCCCGGTGAGCCTGGGTGAAGGGCCCGACGCGCGCCGGAACCTCATCAAACCGCAAGAAGAGGCGCTCCAGCGTGTTCTCGAGCTCCCTTTCCAGGAGGGCGCGCACCTCCGGGAAGGGAATCGGGTTCACCCTGACGGAGGCGCGGCCCAGCTCGGCCGCGACGTCGGGTGGGATCAGGTCTCCGCGGGCGGAGAGGAAGCGGCCGAACTCGGCGAACGTGGGGCCGAGTTCCTCCAGGGAGAGGCGGAGCCGGGGGCCGATGCGGCCCGTGTCGGCCTTTCGGCGGGAGAGGCGGCTGCCGAACACGAAGCCGAAGCCGTAGCGGGCCCCGACCCGTGCGATCCTGGCCGCCCTGCGGGTTGGGCTCTCGGGTGGGCCGCCCGTGACCTTCTCCATCTTGCAAGCTTATCAGCCCGCGGGGGCCAAATCCCGGCGAGGACGGGTAATATGCCCACCGGGGCTCGCAGGCTCCGCCGCGGCAGCGTAAACTCTCCCGGCGCCCGTTTCGCCGGAGGTTGACGTATAGTTGCGCGGCGCCGGCGCCCGAAGGCGTGTACGGAAGATCAGGAGAGGAACGGTTTATTGGGTGAGAGGAGCACGAGGCGGCAGTTTCTAGGGACCGCGGCGGCGGGCCTGGCGTGCATAGCGTTCGCCGGGGTGGCGGGCTGCCAATTGACCGGGGGCCCGCAGGCGACCGCATCGTCCGTGCCCAGGCCCGGGGGAGCGTGGACCTTCCGCTCGCGGCCCGACCTGCATCCGCCCGCTGTCGAAGTCCTCAAGAGCGGGCGTGGGATCTCGCCCGGGTACATCTTTCTCGCCCCGAAAAAGGACCCGGACGAAGAGGGGCCGGGCCAGGACGGGCCCATGATCCTCGACAACGAAGGCCACCCCGTGTGGTTCCGCCCCGCCCCGCCCGGTAAGCCGGACGTCATGAATTTCCGGGCCCAGACCTACAAGGGCAGGCCCGTCCTGACCTGGTGGGGGGGCGTTCACGGGGGCTTCGGGGACGGCGAGTACGTCATCTTCGACGACTCCTACCGGGAAGTGAAGCGCTTCAAGGCCGGCAACGGCTACCCCGGCGACCACCACGAGTTCCTCATCACCACGCGGGACACGGCCCTCATCACGATCTACGCCGAGACCCCCTACGACCTGTCCCCTTACGGCGGACCGAAGGACGGTCTCGTCATGGACGGCGTAGCCCAGGAGATAGACATAGAGACCGGCGAGGTCCTCTTCGAGTGGCACAGCCTGGAGCACGTCGACGTGGGCGAGTCCTTCTACGAGCCGATAAACGACCCGACCAACCGCTTCGACTACTTCCACATAAACTCCATAGACGTCGATCGGGACGAGAACTGGCTGATCTCGGCCCGCAGGACCTCGACGGTCTACAAGATCGACCGCAAAAGCGGCGAGGTGATCTGGCGCCTGGGCGGCGAGAAGAGCGACTTCGAGATGGGGGAGGGCACGGAGTTCGTCTACCAGCACGACGCCCGACGCCAGCCCGACGGCACGATCACCCTCTTCGACAACTACGGCCCGAAGGACGAGGGGGACCTTTCCCGCGGGATGGTCTTGGAACTCGACGAGGAGGCCATGAAGGCGACCCTGGTGCGCGAGTACCCCGGGGGCGGCGACCACATAGCCGACACCCAGGGCAACATGCAGACGCTGCCCGACGGCAACGTCTTCGTCGGCTGGGGCAGCGAACCGTACCTGTCTGAGTTCGACGGGGAAGGCGACCTCATCTTCAACGCCAGGTTCGAGCCCTGGGGCGAGTCGTACCGGGCATTCCGGCTGCCGTGGAGCGGCCGGCCGGACGACGCCCCCTCCGTGGCGGTGGAGGCCGGGCGCGAGGGCGAAGTCATGCTCTACGCGAGCTGGAACGGTGCCACGGAGATGACCTCCTGGCGGGTGTTCGCGGGTCCCAGCCCCGACGAGTTGGAAGTCCTGGACACCGTACCCCGTCACGGGTTCGAGACCGTTATCCGGACGCGCACCGCAGAAGCCTACGTCGGCGTGCAGGCCGAGGACGGCTCTGGACGGGGGATCGGCTCTCCGGTCGCGGTCGGGGTGGACAGGCGTCGGGCGGGGAACTCTTGATCGTCCCGGATAACGACCCACGGGACGGCCTGGAAGGATAATGGGCAAGGCCTCGTTCCGCCTGCGTCTCTTCGAGGCCGCCGTCGCGCTCTTGGGCGGCGCGGCCTTCGTCGTGGTGCTGTTTCTGCGGGACGTCCTCGCCGCGTTCCCCGGCCTGATGGTGGCCGGCGCGTTGATCCTGTTCCTGGCGCCGGGCGTCTTGCTGGCGCGCTGGTTCCTGAACGATTCCTTCTCGGGCGTCGCCCTGGCGCCCGCCGGTCTCGTCCTCAGCATTGGGGCCTTCGCGCTCCTCGCGGTGCCGATGCTTATCGTCCAGGCCAGCCTGGGAGCCTATTTGTGGGCCACGGGTTCGGTGGTCGCCGTCTCGTTGCTCGTCGCAGCCTTCGGGGCGCTGACGGGGTGGGGGTTTGGCCGGCGGGCGGAAGAGGGCGGGGCGGAGTGGAGCGCCCCGGAGCGGGTGGGATCATGTGGGTCCCGTTCCTCGCGTTGGTCGGGGTGTTGGCCTACGTCGCCAGGATCACGGCCCCGAGCTCCTACGGGGACATCTGGGTGTACCTGGCCTGGGTCAGGGAGTACCTGGGAGGGGGAGGGCTCGCGTCGGCCGAGCCGTTCTTCGGCGGCGAAGTGGGGCTCTCGCGGGCCAGGATCAACGGCTGGCTGGTCGAGCAGGCGGCCCTGACGAGAATCTCCGGGATCGATCTGGTCGACCTCGTCTTCTCCTACCTGAACCCGTTCTTGGTAGTCGTGGCGCTGCTCGCGTTCTACGCTCTGGCCCGCCTGCTCCTGAAGAGCGAGAGGGCCGCGCTCTTCTGCGGCTGCCTCTACTCGCTCTTCTTTCTGGTCCACCTCGGCCAGACCCGCTTCACCTTCGGGGGCGAGTTCCTGCAGCGCCTGCCAGAGGACAAGCTCGCGACGAAGTTCCTGTTCCTGCCGATAGCGCTCGCCTTCGCGGCGGCCTTTCTGGAGGGGGGGAAGTGGCGGTACTTCGCCTGCTTCGCGTTCGTCTGTTGCGCCGTGGTCGCCGTCCACCCGATAGGCTTCGCAACCATCGGGCTCTCGATGGCGGGCTTCGGCGTGCTGCACCTGGCCTCCAACCCGCGCAGCCGGGTTGCCTGGTCGAGGGTCTCGGCCATGGGCCTCGCGGGGCTCCTGGTCGTGGCCGTTCCGGCGGCGCTCGTCCCGATCCTGACCGGCCAGCCGCTCACCGACGTCCTGGCTGACTCGGACATAAACTCGGGCGACCCGGACGTGCTCCGGAACATGATCTTCGTGAGCCCCGAGCGGGCCCGCATCTTCGAGTTCGCCGACGGCTCGTACATGATGCACCCCTCGCTCCTGCTCGACCCGGTTATAGCCGTCGCCTTCCTGACGAGCGTCCCGTTCCTGCTCTGGCGCGTACAGAAGAGCGTCGCGGCGCAACTGTTGCTCGGGACCATGATACTCACGACCGTGGCGGTCTACGCGCCCCCCGTGGCGACCTTTCTCGGCGACAACGTGGTCCTTCCGGGCCAGATCTGGCGCCTCGCCTGGCCGATCCCGCTCGCGACCCTGCTGGCCTTCGGCTGGCTTCTCTGGGAGGCGATCCGGTGGATAGCGGCCCGATCCGAGAATACGCGGTTTCAGCCTCTCCTGGCCCAAGCGCTGCCGCCCCTGCTGGTGGTCGTTCTGGCGCTCGCGGCGGTGCCCGCGGCGTCCGAGGGCCTTGAGCCCATCCTGGAGCACAAGGAGGACTCCCGGGCTTCCGGTTTCTATCCCGTCGACCCGATCTACCCCTGGTTCCGGGACGAGATCAAGACCCCGACCGTGGTCCTCGCCTCCGACCTCCTGGGCGCCCGAATCCCGGCCTACTCCCCCGAGGCGAACGTGGTGAGCCGTAGGGGCGGCCTGGTCCTGAACGCCCTCCCCAGGCTCGAAAAGCGGGTGCCGGGCCAGATCGAAGTTCCCCAGGGTGCCGTAGACGTAAGAAAGTTCTTCGCCGGTACCGACATCCGAACCGGCGTCGAGATCCTCCGCCGCCACCGGGTCGACTACGTGATGGTCAACGAAGACACCCCCCTCGACGCCGCACTAAACAGGCTAAACGGCTTCACCCCAACAAAAGAACCGAGCAACAGATACGACCTCTACAAAGTGGACCTCCAGAAGATCGGAACCACGCCAGTGGCTACAATGACCCCGCCACAAAAAGCCGACGGCTGAAAGCTGACGGCTGACAGCCAGCGACCGAAGGGAGCGCCCGTGCGATACGTCCACACCTGCTACAGGGTCCTCGACCTGGACAAGAGCATCGACTTCTACACCAACAAGCTCGGCCTGGAGTTGGCCCGCAAGACCCCCATCGGGGACGACGCCACCAACGCCTTTTTCGCCGTCCCCGGCGACCCCGAGCCCCGGTTGGAGCTCACCCTCAACCACGACCAGACCGAGCCGTACGAGCTCGGTACCGGCTACAGCCACGTAGCCTTCGCCGTCGAAGACCTCGACGCCCTCGCCGACAGGCTCGAAGAGGCCGGTGGCGTAGAGTTCGAGAGCAAACCGCACGCCATGGGCAGCGGCACCCGCATCTTCTTCGTCCGCGACCCCGACGGCTATCGCATAGAGTTCATAGAGCGTGCGTAGGGCTTCCAGCTCGCTCAAGCCTTTGGCTTTCGCTTTCAGCGGTCAGCTGATGGTCGAGAGCGGCTTGCGGGAGTATCGAGCCCATTGGGCATAGGCTTTCAGGTTCTGGAGGCTTTCGGGGGTGTAGGGTCGGGGATCGCCCGCGGCATCGTGGCGCGCCCCTGATAACCTCGGTGCCTCGAAGCCTTACGGATACGACGAGGGTCGGTCCTAACGCAAACCGCTATGAAAACTAAAGCGGGTTGCGGTGGTATTGAATCACCGCAACCCGCGCTGTCGGCTATCGGCCGTCAGCCATCGGCCAAAGAAAAGGGAGCTGATCGCTGAAAGCTGACAGCGATTGCAGGGAGGTCCAACCTCCCTGCAATCTGCTCTAAAGCTCTCTCCGTCCCGCGCCGAATATGGTGTCGTGCTTGGGGTGAGATCCGAAATATTCCGGCGTGATGAACGGGGCTATACGCTGCCCGAGATCCTGACGGCCGTTGCCATCTCGGGCATTCTGGCGGCGATTGCCGTCATTATCTTTCTGGCCCTGCTGGAACGCTGGCGGGTCGAGGCGGCCGCGGACCAGCTTGCCTCGGACATGCGTCTCGCCCACTCCAACGCCACGCAAGGGTTGACGGACTGGCGCCTGGTGATGGCGTCCGATGGGATACCGCTCGCGGGCTGTTCCGGGGCGGACTACTGCCTGATCGAGCTCAAGGCCGCCTACAGCGCAGACGACGCCTCGCCGGCCCTGGCCCCCGATACGCCCCCGTCGCCCAAAGGGTTGCCCCGGGGCACGAAGATCGGGGAATTCTCCTTCGATCCGGACTGCTCGGGCGGCGACCCCGACGCCGTCGTGGCGCCGAGCAGGTGCGGGCCAGAAGGGACGCGGACCCTGGAGTTCAACTCCAACGGGACCGTGCGGACCCTGCGCCCGGGGCAGAGCGGCACGGTGAGGGTGAGTTCCGAAGACGGGAGTCCGTCGTGCGGCGTGGTCTTCCAGGCCCCCACGGCCAGGATCAGGATCGGTGAGATCGTCTACGGTTGAGCGGAAGGACGAGGCCGGCTCCTCGCTCGTCGAGGTGACGGTGGCGATGGTCGTGCTCACCCTCGCCATGGTCCCGGTGGTCGGGGTGCTCGAGGCGGGCCACCGGGCCGCGACCTCCTCCGGCGAGTACGACGCCGCCCGCGCCCTCGCGGGCTCTGAGCTGGAAGAGGCGCGGGCGCTCCCGTACCACAGGCCGGGCGGCGCCGCGGACAGCGCCGTCGAGCGGTACGCCCCGCCGGGGCCGCCGGGCGTCACCGTTGATGGCTTCGCCCTCTCGGTGCGGACGGCGTTCGTGAGCGGGGAACTCTCCGGGACGGCGGGTTCTCCCACGGGCCAGATGCGGATGGACGTGCTGGTCGAGTGGGAGGGCGACCGCTCATACTCGACCACGGGGTTCGTCTCCGGGAGGCCGCCGTGAGCCGGAGGTTCCTGCGGGAGGAAGGGTTTACGCTGGCGGAGGCACTGGTCGCGATGGTGATGATGGCCGCCGTTCTCTTCGCGCTCTACGCGATGTTCGACGCGGGCGTCAGGATCTTCGGGGCCGGGCGCGACAGGGCCGAGGCGGCGCAGGCCGCCCGTCTCGGGCTGGCGAGGATGGAGCGTGAGATCCGCGCGGCGTACCCCCGGGACAAGCCGAACGGGAACGAGACCCTGCTCCTAGAATTCACGGCAGAACGCCTGACCTTCGGCAACGACCTGAACGGCAACCGCCGGACGCTGAACCCGGCCACCGGGGCCATGGAAGGGGGCGAGAAGATCTCCTACACGCTGGACGGGGACGGTAATCCCCTCAGAAACGGCGGCCGGCTGGTCGAGGGCGCGAGGGACGCGGACGGAGACGGCAGGGCGCTCACCTTCGAGTACCTCGACGCGAACGGGGGGCCGGTAGTAAGCGGAAGCGAGAGCGACGTCGCCCTGGTGCGCATCGAGTTGGAGATCTCCGCCGGAAGGGCGGCCGGAGGGGAGCCTTTAGAACAGACGCTCACGACGGTAGTTGCCTTGAGGAATCGGGGTGGGGTGTGATCCGGCGCCCGCGGCCGGACGAGTCGGGGGTGGCGTTGGGCCTGGCCGTGATCCTGGTGGTCCTCATCGGCGTTCTGGCCGCCGGTTTCCTGGCCGTCGTTCGGAGCGACCTTCTCTCGACGATCTCCGCCAACCACGGCCAGAGGGCGTTCGACCTCGCCGACGCAGGCGCCCGGGCCGCCGCCGCGCGCCTGCGCTCCGACGCAAGCCCGGAACACTACGACGCCGACGCCTCTGAGAACGCGGAGTGGGCCTACGTCTCACCGGGCGGCGACCCGCCCGGCAAGAAGCTAACCCTCGATCACGGCTCCGCGACCGTGACCGTCCGGTACCTGATCCCCGCAACGGAACAGGGGCAACAGCGAGAAGGGGACCACGCGCCGGAGCCCGTGCCGGATGGCCTCTCCGACTACCCGGAGCGGGACTACTTTCTGGTGGTCTCCGAAGGCGTCTCCGGCGAGACGAGGCGCAAGGTCGAGGTGATCCTTTACGTTGCCGGCCCGGGCGAGGTCGAGCAGTGGAGCTGGCGGGAGGCCCACGAGTAGGAAGTCGATGACCGGGCGCCAGGCGCCGCGAGGTTCTTAACCCGTCCTTAACGTTTCTCCCTTCAGGTGGCCCGGGATCGGGTGTAGTCTGCAGCCGACGGGCGGGAAACGGCGGGGTGGTTATGATCTCTCACGAAGAGACGGTTACTTTTCTGTGGCGTTGTTCCGGATGTCCGGCGGTATACGACGCCGAGAGCGTGGCGTCTTTGCTCCACGACGGGACCTCCAGGGCGTGCTTCTGTGGCGGGAGCCTGATCGAGGACATAGGCCCGGCCCCCGAACGTGACCGTGAGGCCGACAGCGGGTGGAACCACGTGGGTCGCTACCGCGCGATGGGGCTCTTGCGCAGCCTCTGAGCCGGGCGGGAGCGGCGCGGGCCGCTAGAATGCGGCCATGGAGCAGAAAGAAGAGCGCGGCGGCGCGTTACGCGTCGGTATGGTCTGGGGCGGGATCGGCGGGTTGCTCGGCTTCTTCGCCTCGCTGCTGGGTTCCCTTGCCGGCATCATCGCCGGGATCTTCGTCGGCTACTCCTGCGGCAGGCGGGCCGCCGGGGCAGAAACCGACCGTCCGGGCGCCCTCTCCGGCCTCATCGGAGGCGCGGTCGCGGCCCCCGTCTACGTGGTCGGCGCCTCGGCCGGGGCGCTCGTAGCGGCCCGCGGCATAGGCTCCCCCCGCATGGCCGCCACCCTATCCGAAGTACTCGGGACCTCCATCTCCCCCGACGAAGCCTGGACGCTCTTCCTCCTCAGCATCGTCCTCTCGGCCGTCATCCAGGCCGCCCTCTTCGTCGCAGCGGCCACGGTCGCCGGCGCATTGGCGAAGAGGAGCTAGTCAGCCCGCTCCGGCTTCGCCTCCGCTCTCAGCACGCTTCGGGCCTTGCGGCCCTCGCTTTCAGCCAGTCAGCTTTCAGTCTCGCAGAGCCCGACCGGGCCGCGCATGACGCAGCGTTTCGGGTGACGGATGGTGCGTCGAACAGAGACGACTTGCTGACGGGCTGAGAGCCGCGAAGCGGCGTGCTGACTAGCTGCCCTGACTAGCTCCCTTTCGCCGCTTCTGCGGCGGTGTCGCCGAAGACGAGGCCCTCGTCCTCCGGTCGCGTGACGCCGGCTTTTTCCAGGCGGCGGTCTTTCTGGTACTTGCGGATGGCGGCCTTGACGGTGCCGAGGCCCAAAGTTGCGCACTTTGGTCGGGAGGCGACGATCTGGCGGCCGAGCTTCTCGATCATCTCGTTGTAGTCGAGGTCGAGTACCTGGTCCATGGTGAGGCTGCCGTCGTGGATCTCCTCCAGGATCATGCTGGAGGCGGCCATGCTGATGGTGCACCCTTCGCCCTCGTAGGTGACGTCGTGGATGTGCTCGTGGTCCTCTTCCCCCTTGAGGTAGACGGTGACCACGTCCCCGCAACCGGGGTTGCCCCCCGGCATCTCGACGTCCGCGTCCCGGAGCGCGCCGCGGTGGCGCGGCCTCTCGTAGTGATCCAGGAGGATCTGTATCTGCAGCTGCCTGTCCAACGCAAGCCCTTCCACTTTGTAACCGGATAGATCTTCTGGGCCGGATTTTACCGTACCCGCGGGACCGCCCCGTGAACTTGCTACAGTTTGTTACACTAGCCCCATGAGAGTCGGAATCGTAGGCCTACCGAACGTAGGCAAGTCCACCGTATTCAACAGCCTGACGAAGGCCGGTGCCGAGGCGCAGAACTACCCTTTCACGACCATCGACCCGAACCTCGGCGTCGCCGTGGTCCCGGACGGGCGCCTCGACGCCCTGGCCGAGACCATGAGGAGCCGGCGCGTGGTGCCCGCGACGGTGGACTTCGTGGACATCGCCGGCCTCGTGCGCGGTGCTAGCGGGGGCGAGGGCCTGGGCAACCAGTTTCTGGGCCACATCCGCGAGTGCGACGCCGTTGCGCACGTCGTCCGGTGCTTCGAAGACGAGGACGTGGTCCACGTCGAGGGGAAGGTGGACCCCGAGGGCGACGCGGAGACCATAAACACGGAGCTTTTGCTCGCCGACCTCGCCACCGTGGAGCGGAGGCTCGACCGGGTCGGCAGGTCCGCGAAGGGGGGCGACGCCAAGCTCAAGGCCGAGGCCGCCGAGTTGGAGAAGCTGCTCGGCCACCTCTCCGACGGCAACCCGGCCCGCTCATACCCAAAGACCGAAGCGCTTCAGGAGGCGATGGGCACGCTCATCACGGCCAAGCCGACCCTCTACGTGGCGAACGTGGACGAGGAGTCTGTGGCCGAGGGCAACACGTACAGCGCGAGGGTCGAGAAGCTGGCGGCGCGCGAGGGGGCCGAGACCGTGCGGCTCTCCGCGAAGCTCGAGGCCGAAGTGGTCGACCTCGGGGAGGAAGAGGCGCGGGAGTACCTGGAGATGCTAGGGCTGGAGACCACGGGCTTTCAGGAGTTCGTGCGGGCCGCCTACCGTTTGCTCGGGCTCGTCACGTTCTTCACGGCCGGGGAGAAAGAGAGCCGGGCCTGGACCGTGCGGGAGGGCTCCACGATCCGGACCGCCGCGGGCCGCATCCACACGGACATGGAGCGGGGCTTCATCGCCGCCGAGGTGGGGGACTGGGAGAGGATCGTCGCGGCGGGCTCCTGGTCGAAGGCCAAGGAGTCGGCCGACATCCGCCTCGAAGGCCGCGCCTACGTCGTCAAAGACGGCGACACCGTGCTCATCCGCTTCAACGTCTAGTGATCCCGTTCGCCTGCTCGACAAAGTCCCTCGGCGAGAGCCGGCTGGCGCTCGTGACGACCGGCGGCGTGCACCCGCCGGGGCAGCCGCGTTTCGACATAGACGACCCCGCGGGTGACTGCTCTTACCGCGAGATCCCGACCAGCGCGCGGGAGCTCACCTGGACCCACGCCTACCACCGCCCCGACGAAGGCTCCGACCTGGACTCCGTCTTCCCCCTGTGGACCCTGCGCGAACTGGCGTCTGAGGGCTTGATAGGCGGCCTCAACCCCCGCCACTTCTCCTTTATGGGCGCGATCCACGACACGCAACCTCTGTCCGAAAGAACGGCCCCCGAGGTCGCCGCCAGGCTCGTCGAAGACGGCGCCGACGCCGTCCTGCTAACCCCCTCCTGACCACTCTGCCACCGGGCCGTCGGCCTGGTAAGCGAAGCCATAGAGGCCAGGGGCATACCGACCGTAACCCTCGCCATGGAACACGGCGTAAAGGCCCCCCGCGTGGCCCACGTCCCGTTCCCGTACAACCTCCCGATGGGCGAGCCGGGGGACAAGGAGGGCCACAGACGCGTCGCCCTCGCAGCACTCGCCCTACTGCACGAGTTGGACGGTCCCGCGGAGGTCAGCATTGCAACTGGTCAGCACTTCAGCTAGTCAGCACTTCAGCTACTTGCTGACGGGCTGAGAGCGAGGGCTGCGTAGCAGGCCGAAGCGTGCTGAGAGGCGCGAAGCGTGCTGAGAGCGGAGCCCGTAGGGCGCAGCGTGCTGACCGGCTAAGATATAATCCCTGACAGGACGTATCCCAACCGAGGAAAGTAGCTGTACGTGGCCCTTGTACTGGTTCTGCTCGTGGCGTTTTTCGTGGTCCTCTTCATCTTTCTGCTGCCTATTTTGTTCTCGTTGCAGGCGGTGGGGAGTCTGTTCGTCTACCCGAGGCAGCTCAAGGCGGTGGTCGGGAACAGGATCTTACGCCGCAACCACGCGCTGGAGCACGCGACGATAGTGGTGATGATGGAGCGGGAGCCGGGCCGCAAGCTGAACGGCTTTTCGACCGACGATGGCTTCTTCGTGCAGGGTGTGCGTTCGCTCGAAGAGGTGGATAGTGCGGCCAGGGAGGCATTGCGGAGGCTCAGGCGCGGGCAGAAGCGGCTGGCGATCCACCGCAACTGCGGCACCACCATCGTGGCGGCTAACCTGCTGACGGCCATTCTCTTCTTCGCTTCTTTGGGGGTTGGGATCTACATGGGCTGGCCGCTGTACCTGATGGTCGTGGGGTCCGTCGTGGCCGCCCTGCTCTTGCGGGTGCCGTTGAGCCTTCTGCTCCAGCGGTTCGTCACCACGGACGCCGACCTCTCGAACGCGGAGGTCGGATGGGTCGAGCCGGCCAACCCGCAGGACCTGCGCGGGGGCGGCATCCTCGGGTTGCTGCTCGCGGCCTCCACGGTGCAGGTGCGGGTCTTCCACACCGACCCCGACGCCGTGGAGATCCTGCGCGACGACGGCGCGGTCGTCCGGTAGGAGCCCCCTTGGCCCGTACAGGTTCCCTGCCCGCGCTGTGCGTCGTCTTCGGTTGCCTAATCCTCTCGTCCGCCTGCGGCCAGGCGGGTAGCCCTAACGGCGCTGGCGAAGCGAACGGCGAGACCACGTCCTCCGGGGCCGCCTCACGAACGACGCCGGAGGGGACCGGCGGCGACGATATCCTCATCGGCACGGCGGGCGACGACGTCATCAGGGCCGGGGGCGGCGACGATGTGGTGCGGGGCATGGGGGGGGACGACGAGATCTACGGCGGAGAGGGCAAGGATAAGCTCTACGGCGGCCCCGGCGACGACCTGGTTGACGCGCAGGACCGGAAATCCGTGGGAGAGGCGGGGAGGGACGAGGTCTCCTGCGGCCCCGGCCGCGACGAGGTCCTAATGAACGCCGACGACGATGAGGAGCCGCGCGGTTGCGAGATGGCCGGCGTGGGTATCTCCTGAGTCGTCCAATACCCGACGCAACCTAGAAGGAGCAAATCCTTGCAGAACGGAACGGATTACGACGTCCTGATCATCGGCGGCGGGCAGGCGGGCATCCCGCTCGCCTACAAGCTGGCGGGCGAGGACCGCACCGTCGCGCTCGCGGAGCGAAAGGACCTCGGCGGGTCGTGCGTAAACTTCGGCTGCAGCCCGACGAAGGCCGCCATCGCGTCCGCGAAGGTGGCGTTCCAGGCGAGGCGGGCGTCCGAGTACGGGGTCGAGATCCCCGAGGTTCGCATCGACTTCCCGGCGGTACTCCGGCGGGCGAGGGGTGTGGCCGAGACGAAGCGCGCCGGCCTCGACAAGGGCCTGCAAGGATCTGAGAACCCCGCCCTGATCCGGGGCCACGCCAGGATCGAAGGCAAGGAACAGGGCGGCTTCCGCGTGAGCGTCGGGGACCGCTCCCTCCTCGTCGGCCAGGTGGTCCTGAACACCGGGACCCGCACCCTGATCCCCCCGATAGACGGCCTGGATGCCGTCGACTACATCGACGCGGGCAACTGGATGGACAGGGAGGACTTGCCGGGGCACCTCGTTCTGGTCGGCGGCAGCTACATCGGCCTGGAGATGGCACAGTTCTACCGCCGGATGGGGAGCGACGTTACCGTGGTCGTGGGCTCCTCGGACCACGTCGCCCCGGTCGAGGACGAGGACGTCTCCGAGGCCATGCGCGGCCTGCTGGCCGAGGAGGGTATCCGGTTCGTCTTCTGCGAGCGCGCCCAGGGCGTCGCCACCGACGGGGATGGCCTCACCCTGACGCTCGACGGGGGCGACCCGGCGGAGGTCAGGGCCACGCACCTCTTCCTCGCGACCGGACGCCGCCCGAACACCGACGACCTCGGCCTGGAGAACGTCGGGGTGGAGACGGACCGCAGGGGCTTCATCGAGACCGACGAGCGGCTGGCGACGGGCGCAGAAGGCATCTGGGCGGCCGGGGACATAAGGGGCGGTCCGATGTTCACCCACACCTCCTACGACGACCACAGGGTGCTCCTCTCCCAGATGGCCGGCGACGGCTCGCGCACCACCGACCGCGTCGTGCCGTACGCCGTCTTCACCGACCCCGAACTCGGACGCGTTGGCATGACCGAGCGCGCGGCCCGCGAGGCCGGCCACGAGGTCGAGGTCCACCGTTTCGACATGGAGGGGGAGAAGGGCAAGGCCTTCGAACTCGGCGAGAACAAGGGTTTCATAAAGGTGGTCGCCGACGCCTCGAACGACCGCGTCCTCGGCGCCGCCGTCCTGACCGCAGAAGGCGGCGAGCTCGTCCACATCTACGAGGACCTGATGAACGCCGACCAGCCCCTCTCCGTCGTGCGCGAGGCCGTCTACATCCACCCGACGCTCGCGGAAGACATCCAGAGCGCCATCTGAGAGACGGCCGCCGGCCCAAAGCGTAAGGGCGGGTTTCGAACCCGCCCACGCC
The DNA here is from genome assembly GCF_011492945.1 of Rubrobacter tropicus. Classification (NCBI taxonomy): domain Bacteria; kingdom Bacillati; phylum Actinomycetota; class Rubrobacteria; order Rubrobacterales; family Rubrobacteraceae; genus Rubrobacter; species Rubrobacter tropicus. The sequence continues at coordinate 2,921,942 of NZ_CP045119.1, read as the reverse complement.
GCATACGCACCACTGCCACCGACGGTCCGGGGGCCACGACGGACATCCGCGCCTTGCGGATCGCCGCGTAGGCCCGGGCGGACCCCGCTACGAAACCCCGTGGTCCCTCGTGGCGCGCTCCATCTCCGCAACCACGCGTTCCAGCTCGTCCACGACTGGGCCGCCGCCCGCCCCCGAGAGCGTGTCCGCCACGGCGCGGTAGTACCAGAGCGTTCCTTCCCTGCCGCCGTTGAAGCGGTCCCAGAGGTCCTCCCCAACGGCCCGATAGTCCGCGAGAACGGAGCGGGCGTTGTGGAGCTTGTCCGCGGCGGAGACCAGGCGAACGGGAGCCGGGGCTTCGGCCAGGTGGGCCAGGTACTCCTCCTTGCGCCGGCGCCAGGGCGGTTTCGGGTCCTCGTAGGTGTCGGTGCAGCCGGCGACGATGCCGGCCACCAAATCCCCGAATCTCATCCTGATATCTTCGAGCCTGGCCTTGCCGCCCGCGTCTTCGGGGGCGTCGTGGAGGAGGGCGGCTATCACTTCGTCCTCCGTGCCGCCGTTTTCGCCTACTATGGCCGCCACGGCGAGCAGGTGCGTGACGTAGGGGATGCCGCTTCCCTTGCGGGTCTGGTCCCTGTGCAGGCCGGCGGCGTAGACGAGTGCGTCGTCGAGTCTCTCCGTGTAGGGCAATGGGTCTCCCAGTATGGGGTTTCAGGCTGCAGGCATCAGGTTACAGGTTTTGAGATGTCAGCCGCCGCGGCGTCTGGTGTAGTCGATGACCAGGAGCGCAACGGCTCGAACCGCCTGCACACGTCGGCCATACCTGAAGCCTGATACCTAAAAGCCGAGCAGGGCGGGGTCCAGGATCCAACCCTCGTTCCGGTCGCACTCGGGGGGCACGCCCCAGCCCTCGTGCCTCCTCGTGTAGGCCCACGCGGCCTGGACGGCGCACAGGAGCGAGTCGAGGGCGTCGGCGCCCGGTTCTTCTACGAACCTCCGTCTCCAGACTTCGTCCACCGCGACGGTGAAGCCGTAGGCCCGGCGTAGGGTCTGCGACCCGAGGCCGGAGACGAGCCGCTCCCGCGCCGCCCGTCTCTCCGGAGTGTCCGGCACGGCGTCGCGCTTGTACGGTTCGCGGCCCAGGAAGCGGCGGGCGACGACGGCGGGGTAGGCTTCGACGGCGACGCGGGAACCCCCGTTCGGGCGGCAGGGTTCGACGCTCACGCCGGAGCGGAGCAGGCGGGGGGCGCCCTGGAAGAACATCTTGCCCACCGGCACCCGGAAGAGCATCATCGCGCTGCTGGAGCCGCTGCGCCGGTCGGCCAGCCTGTAGCGCCACTTCTTCCCGTAGGGCCGCGAGGCCATGTCGGCTTTGATCGCAGCCTCGAACCCCTCCTTGCCGAGCCGGGCGACCTTCCCGACGTACCCGTTCCAGCCCTCGGGCCAGCCCAGCGCCTCGACGAGGCCCTTCGGCTGCCCGAAAGGGAAGTCCATCCCGCAGACCCACGGGCCGGGGGTTTCGAGCCACGCCTCGAACTGCCCGAAGTCCGTCAACGTCTCGTCTTCCTCGACGCGCAGGACTTTATCCACCAGTTCGCAGCGCAGGGCTATCAGGGGTTTGCGGCGGCCCGGGGCGCTGGTGAAGTCGAGGCCGAAGACCCTCACCGGGACGAGAGGAGGTTTCCGGACTTCAGCTGTTTTCGTCCTCCTGGTCGTTTGCGCGGGCCAGGCGTTTCACGTCCGGTTTGCGGTCCTCCTCGGGGACCTTGTCCCCCTCGTCCTTGCCGCCGGGGATGTGCCACTCGATCACCTGGTTCATCTCCGCGCCTATAAGCATGATGACGGACGAGTAGTAGATGTAGAGCATCAGGATGATGATGCTGGCCAACGATCCGTAGGTGGCGCTAAAAGAATCGGACGAACCGACGTAGAAGGAGAACGCGAGCGAGAAGAGCAGCCAGAAGACGAACGCGAGGACGGCGCCGGGGCTGATCCAGCTAAACCGCTGCTTCGCGGCCGGGGCGAAAAAGTAGATGATCGCGAACGTGAAGAGCACGACGCACGCGACGATGGGCCACTGCGCGATCTTCCATACCGCCTGAAACGTCGGGCCGAGCCCGACGAACTCCGCCAGCCCGCCGCCGACCGAACCACCGAAGATGACGATGCCGAAGGCGGTGAGCATCAGCGCGACGACGGCGAGGGAGATAAAGATGGAGATCCCGTACACCTTCCAGGCCGGGCGGTCCTCCTCGACCTCGTACATCACGTTCATGGCCTCCATGATGGAGCGAAAAGCCCCCGAGACGCCCCACAGGGCGAGCGCGATGGAGATGATCGCCGCGAAGGTGAAGGTGCTCTCGGCCTGGCTCTCGGCTATGGGCGTGAGCTGGCTGTCGATAAATTCCGTTACCGTACTCGGCGCGACACCTTCGAGGTAGCCGATCATCTGGTCGACGAGGTTCGTGGCGTTGAAGATGCCAAGCAGCGAGATCAGGAACGTGAAGAACGGGAAGAGGGCGAAGAGGGCCTTGTACGTCAGGTTGCCCGCAAAGGCCATGACGTGGTCTTCGCCGACCTCCTTGAAGGTCAGCTTGAAGAAGTCGACGAGCCCGAGCCGCTCCGTTCTCGGGATCGCGACCTCGTTGCCCTTCTCTTCTGCCTTCTCGACGATCTTCTTGCCTGGGATCTGCATGACACCATCCTCCCGCCGCGCACGTCAATCTCCCCAGTTTACCCCCGAGCCCACGGGATGGTAACCGGCGGCGGAACGAGGCTCGCT